>JAZUIY010000021.1:0-1573 GCA_045642465.1 Acutalibacteraceae bacterium | reverse complement strand
CGCGAATGAATACTTTCACATTCTCCATTACCCTGCGGACGTTTCTGCCCTGACTGCGGGAAGTCAGTTCTTTCAGCTTCTGCTTTGCTTTCTTCATCGACTTTGCATGTGCTCGGATGTATACACCCTTTGCACCTTTCCCGAGTGCAAAGCCGAGAAATTTAAAATTTCGGATTGAGAATACGCTTACCTCTTTGCTCTTTTCCATATTCATCTTGAGTTTCAGTTTTCCCTCAAGATATTTCCTACAGGATTCGAGCAATCTCTCTGCGGCCCGTTGACTTTTGGCTAGAATCACTATGTCATCTGCGTATCGGATTACATGCACTCCTCGGCTTTCCATTTCTTGGTCGAACTTGTTGAGGTATATGTTTGCTAATAAAGGACTTAATGGGCCTCCTTGTGGAGAACCTTCTTCTGCCTTTACCAGCAATCCGTTTTCCATGACCCCACTTTTAAGAAACCTCTTAATGAGTTCAGTTACTCGCTTGTCATGGACTTCTTCACGCACCATATTCATTAGTAACTCATGATTCAGTGTGTCGAAGTATTTCGAGAGGTCTACCAATACTGCGTATTTGTAATCTTGCTCTGCATACTCTTTTACTTTCTGAATTGCCATCTGCGCACTTCTGTGCGGACGGTAGCCGTAACTTCCGTCTGTAAAGAGTGGCTCAAAGATTGGGCTTAGTTGCTGTGCAATGGCTTGCTGAATGATTCGGTCTACGACTGTTGGGATACCCAACTTTCGTATTCCTCCATCTGGCTTGGGAATTTCTACTCTTCTTACTGGCTGGGGTTTGTATTTCCCGTTCCTAATCTTTTCAAGCAATTCATCCCCGTTCTCTTTTAGCCACGGCAGTGCTTCCTCGATGGTCGTTCCATCAATTCCTGGTGCTCCGCCATTGGCTTTGACTCTTTTGTATGCTTTGTTGAGGTTCTCCCTCGACAATATGCTTTCCAAAAGGTCTGCACCGTCCGCTTCTTCAGTTTCCCGAGCCACAACACTCTGCGCTCCCACATACTCTTCATGTTCCGCACTATCCCTTTGTGGGCAGCCCTTGGTTTCAAAGAATTCTGCTTTCGTCATGTTGTTCTCCTTTCTCCGTTATTCGGACTTACGATTGTTCGGTCCTTCCCACAGTTTTTTTTTTCTATGGTACTATGACCTCGGCTGACTTCTCGCAGTTCGTTGTTACTACGCATTTTTTTTAATGCGTCTGCGAGATCTCCTCGGGTACTCACACGTTCTTTCTCTCCATGCACCCGTCTCGTTTACTGCAACCAATTCCGTGTAGTTATAGGGCTTTGTCTTGTGTTGCAGACTTACCCTTGTTTACAGCCTGACGAGATTTCTGTTCGTCGGGTCAGAGATTTGCGTACACCTTCCTTCAGATTCCACCTCACGATGGACACCCTTGGTGTTCGGCTATGACCTTCCCACTACCGGGCGGTCTAGGGACTTTCACCCATTAGAACGTGCGCTCGCCGAGCGCCCAACCAAAAACCCACCGGCCGCCCGAAGGCATCCGGTGGGTTTTTCATCTATGCGGCAGCAAATGCCGACACGAAG
>JAZUIY010000020.1:0-1626 GCA_045642465.1 Acutalibacteraceae bacterium | reverse complement strand
GTCATCGGCCATGTAGGTCTCAACAGTATATCCATAAGCGGCAATAGCCTTGGTGATGCACGCCGCATCGGTGTTCCATTTCGGGTTGATATTGCCGTCCGGCAGCAAAAGGGCGATGGTCCCGTCAGAAGGACGTTCACTACAGGAAAGGAAAATGAGGACGACGGACAAAAGGGAGAAAAACTTTTTCATTTCACAGGGAATTAGAGGTATATAACATCCAAATATAGACATTTTTTGCAAGTTATCTGCTTATTGTGCATATCACACAGCATCTCTTTGGTTCCTTTCGCCCATAAAGCCCGGATAAAACGTACATCGGTAGGCGGATGTTATAGCTTGCGTTTCGTTTTGCGGCGGTTAACCGAATTCGTTTGATGATCGATAAGGGTCATAGTGTTTTGGGACTTAATTTTTATGATAAAAGTATTGCTTTTTAAATTATATCGGCTACCTTTGTATCGGCATACGGTATAACGAATGGCAATATATTTTATGGGAAATTCAAACACTGCACTTACTGAAGCCGTTTTCTACATCCTTCTGGCGCTTCAGGAGCCTCTCCATGGCTATGGCATCATGCAAAAAACGTCTTCTTTCAGCAAAGGAAGACTTGTGCTTTCCGCAGGCACCCTTTATGGCGCAATCTCAAACTTGCTTGAAAAAGGATGGATTGTTCCAGCCGGTGAGTCTGCAGAAAATGATGGTCGTAGGAAACTGTACATAATAACCGAAGAGGGAAAGTCAGTTCTCATTTCAGAATTCGATCGTCTCGAGGAACTTGTGAACAATGGAAAAACCAATATAAAGAGATAATATTATGAAGACCATGAAAATTGCATTCAGGTGGTTTGTTGACTTCGACAAGGAAGAACAGTGGCTTAATGATATGAGTAAGGCTGGATGGTGCTTCTGGCATACCAACGGAGTACTATACAGGTTCAAGGCATGTGAACCTGGTGAAGCGATCTTTCAGATTGATTTTGACGAGAAGAAATCTGCTGCAGGAGAAGACTATGTCACCTTCCGCAATTCTTGCGGCGATCAGTTCGTCCATCAGTGGAAGAGCAAGATATATTGGAAAAGGGATGCAGTTTCAGGCCCTTTTGAGGCGGAAGGAAATGTGGCGGCAAAACTGCGTCTCACGAACAAGGCATACAGCTTTCACATCAAAAGTTTCATGGGCCTGACGGCCATTGCTGCCATAGCGTTCCTTGTTTGCTATCCTATTGGGAAACATGTTCTTCCGGAGGGTCCTTTCTCCGAATGGCTGGCAGATTTCGGTGAGGGACTGACCATGGGAATCCTTCTTGCAGAAATATTAATCCTGTTTCCCGCAGTCAGGAAACTCAGAAAAAAAATGAACGATCTGATTTCTCAATTGTTTTAGCAAGCAGATAAATGCCGGAGCCGCCTCACTGGGGACACTACTTTACATGCTTCAGCCGCCTACCCAGGTTCTTCGTCACTTTTGGTGCAGTTAATTGGCCATTGAAGCGACCAGTCTGGTCTCGAGGAGGTCTGTTTTTGCCCGTCCATACATCTGTCTCTTGATTGCCTTTATCTTGTTGTTGATGCCTTCCGTAAGGCCGTTCGAGTACGGATAAGTGATTGCATTCCTGACGG
>JAZUIY010000019.1:0-2937 GCA_045642465.1 Acutalibacteraceae bacterium | reverse complement strand
TTGGGCCAAAGACTCCCTTACACTTATCCAGTATTTAGGGGCCTTAACCATAGTCTGAGTTGTTTCTCTTTCGGGACACAAGCTTACCCCGCGCCCCTCACTCCAACCTTCTACGACGGTGACGAGTTCGGAGTTTTACAGAACGCCGAGAAGTTTCCCTCCCTAAACGCTCAATTAGTGCTCTACCCCGCCACCAATCTCCAGTCAGGCTGACCTTAGAGTCATTTCGAGTGGAACCAGCTGTCACCGGCCTTGATTGGCCTTTCACCACTATTCCCAAGTCAAGAGAGTGTTTTGCAGGACAACAACTCGGCGGACCTCCATCGCTCGTAAGAGCGACTTCACCCTGCCCAGGAATAGATCGACCGGCTTCGGGTTTTAATGCTGTGATTCCAGGCCCTATTAAGACCCTGCCCCTCACATAAATGCTGCGGGCACATCGGTTTCCCTACGACTACAAAGGTAAACTTCTTAGCCTCACCACAACAAAAAACTCCCTGGCCCGTGTTTCAAGACGGACGATGCAACACTAGTCCAACTTCCCCATACTACAACGTTACCGCTGATTCTTTCAGAAGAATTCATTCCTTTAATGCCGCATCTGGCTGTCACTATCTGGTTTCAGGTTCTTTTCACCCCCCTATAGGGGTACTTTTCAGCTTTCCCTCACGGTACTTCTACTCTATCGGTCTTGAGACGTATTTAGAATTAGGAGTTGATGCCTCCCACATTCAAACCCGATATCCAACGGATTCTACTCAAGAAAAATGTCCATAAACCTAAATGAAATATATCTACGGGACTATCACCCTCTACGGTGCTAAAATTCCAAATAAACTTCAATTTATCCAAAAAGGCTCGACGACAAATCTATACACCACATCTCCCACAATTTGCAAAGCAGGATTCAGTTTGTTCTAAGTCGGTTTCGCTCGCCGTTACTAACGACATCGCATATTGCTTTCTTTTCCTCCACCTACTAAGATGTTTCAATTCGGTGGGTTCCCAATCCTCACGGAATAACACAAAAAAGTGCTAGGAAGTCCCATTAGGCAATCTTGGGTTCCAAAGATGTATGCTCCTCGCCCAAGCTTATCGCAGCTTACCACGACCTTCATAGGCAACTCAAGCCAAGCCATCCCCCAGATAGCATAAGTAGCATATTTTATAATAAAAATACAATAAATTGAATTATAATTTACGTTTTAAATTAGTAAACTACTACTACTTTTCTTAAATCTAATACACAAGAGAATCTCAAACCATTAAAGAAAAAATCACGAAAATCATTTTTCTACTAAATAGTCTAAAATTATGTCTATCTATTAAAGATTAATAATCAAAATTAACACTAAATCTAACAATAATCTGGTTAGTTAGTGCCAGTAGGGTTACTTATGCACGGAATATCATCGGAAATAAAAAAAGGGATTCTTTATCTCCTTATTCCCTTCACACCTATACACTCACATATGGTGCTGCACTGATAATAATTAATAAAATATTAATCTTACTGATTTTTTATGCAAAAAATAAATGAGTGGACCCACCGGGATTTGAACCCGGGGCCTCTGCCTTGCAAGGGCAGCGCTCTCCCAGTCTGAGCTACGGGCCCATTTTTCGATTCTGTAGATGATTTAGTGTCTGGTTACAATACATTCATTAAAATGTATTATCTTCTACTTTACACACGATAATAAGTTATGATCATATAATTGTAATAATTATAAAGTGTAAGGAGGTGATCCAGCCGCAGGTTCCCCTACGGCTACCTTGTTACGACTTCGCCCTCCTTGAAAAACCTAGATTCGAAAATAACCATAGACTATCTCCTCATCCAAGCCTTTTTTGGGTGGCGTGACGGGCGGTGTGTGCAAGGAGCAGGGACATATTCACCGCGCGATTGTGACACGCGATTACTACGCATTCCAGCTTCATGAGAACGAGTTACAGTCCTCAATCCGAACTACGACTAAGTTTAGAGGATTACCTCCACCTTTCGGTGTCGGAACCCATTGTCCCAGCCATTGTAGCCCGCGTGTTGCCCAGAGGATTCGGGGCATACGGACCTACCGTCGTCCACTCCTTCCTCCTATTTATCATAGGCGGTCCCCTTAGTGTGCCCTATCATCCAAAAAAAGGACAAGCTGGTAACTAAGGGCGTGGGTCTCGCTCGTTGCCTGACTTAACAGGACGCCTCACGGTACGAGCTGACGGCGGCCATGCACCTCCTCTCAGCTAGTCAAGCAAAGTCATCAACCTGGCTATCATACAGCTGTCGCCTCTGGTGAGATGTCCGGCGTTGAATCCAATTAAACCGCAGGCTCCACGTGTTGTGGTGCTCCCCCGCCAATTCCTTTAAGTTTCAGTCTTGCGACCGTACTTCCCAGGCGGCGGACTTAACAGCTTCCCTTCGGCACTGAAGCAGCTCAAAGCCACCCCAACACCAAGTCCGCATCATTTACAGTTAGGACTACCCGGGTATCTAATCCGGTTCGCGCCCCTAACTTTCGTCCCTCACCGTCAGAACCGTTCCAGTCAGACGCCTTCGCAACAGGCGGTCCTCCCAGGATTACAGAATTTCACCTCTACCCTGGGAGTACCTCTAACCTCTCCCGGTCTCAAGTCCAATAGTATCTCCAGCAATTCCCATAGTTAAGCTACAGGATTTCACCAGAGACTTATCAAACCGGCTACGGACGCTTTAGGCCCAATAAAAATTGCTACCACTAGAGCTGCCGGTGTTACCGCGGCGGCTGGCACCGGTCTTGCCCAGCTCTTATTCCAAAAGCTCTTTACACTAAAGAAAAGCTATCCCGTTAAGAATAGCACTTGGGATCCCCCCGTCGCGATTTCTCACATTGCGGAGGTTTCGCGCCTGCTGCACCCCGTAGGGCCTGGAACCTTGTCTCAGGTTCCATCTCCGGGCTCTTGCTC
>JAZUIY010000018.1:0-1770 GCA_045642465.1 Acutalibacteraceae bacterium | reverse complement strand
AGGGCCCGTTGCAAAATAACGAGACCTAAAAAAGAACAAGTGGCCATTCCGTGAGGGTTGGCCACTTGTTCTTTTTGCGTTAGAATTAATTTGTGAATAAAAACTCCAAAACGCAAGAACAGTTTAAAATATATGAGCGAGAAGGTCAACTGATTCTTGCAATAGACAACGAAATTTTGCTGCCTGAGAACGCACCCGTCCGACTGACAAGCGCCCAGCTTGAGGAACTGGATTACGAGAAACTGTATCGCGCCTATTCTGTGAACGGCAGAAAATCGAAGGTCGACCCGCGAGTGATGTTCAAGGTAATGGTCTACGGATACCAATGTGGGATATATTCCAGCCGAAAGCTGGAGGAAGCCTGCCGATATCGAGTGGACTTTATGTGGCTGCTGGGGGAACAGCCTGTTCCGGATCATACAACCATATCCCGGTTCCGAACGGGCCGCTGTGCAGAAGCAGCAGAAGACCTATTTTATCAGTATGTAAATCTACTGGAACAGCAGGGGGAAACAGACCATGAAACGGTATTTATAGACGGGACAAAACTGGAAAGCAGAGCCGGGCGATATACGTTTTGCTGGCGGGGCAGCGTAGAAAAGCAGCTGGCAAAAGTGCGCGAAAAGGTGTTTGCCACCGTAGGCTTAAAAAACCTGACGGCGCTGCAGGAATACCTGAAACAACGCAAAGACGAAATCGTATTTGTGTTTGGAAAGGGCAGCCGAAAAAGCGAGGAACAGAGGCAGTGGGAAACTCTGGATGAACTGCGCCGGAAATGGGAAGGCTACGAAAAATCTCTGGAAATCATGGGAGAAAGCCGGAACAGCTACTCTAAAACAGATCCGGATGCTACATTCATGCGTATGAAAGAAGACCATATGAGAAATGGGCAGCTGAAGCCGGCGTACAATGTCCAGATTGCAGTGAACAGCGAATATATTACCGGAATAGATGTGTTTTCCAACCGCACTGACTTCGGCACATTGGTTCCGTTCCTGAAACAGCTGCAGCACTACCATGAAGAGAAGTACGAAGAAGTGACCGCAGATGCTGGGTATGAGAGTCTGGAGAATTATCTGTACTTAGAAGAGAACGGCCAGCTCAGCTTCATTAAACCATCCAATTATGAAGCAAAGAAAACAAAGCGTTTCAAAGAAAAGATTGGCCGGATTGAAAATATGGCTTATGACGAACAGGAAGATTGCTTTATCTGTGCGCAAGGCAGAAAACTTCCTCTCCGGAAAGAATGTACGGAATTAAAATACGGACAGTTTGTGACCACATCCTGGTACCGTTGTGAAGACTGTGGCGGCTGTTCTAAAAGAAACGCTTGCTGCCAGGCAAAAGACGCTGAAAAGCCGAAGGAAGTTAAGCTGCAGAAAACCTTCTGGGAGCTAAGAGACAAATCTCAGGAAAACATTACTACAGAGCGCGGGATCTATTTGAGGATGTGCCGGTCCATTCAGGTTGAAGGAGCCTTCGCTCTGCTCAAAACAGACTTTGGATTCCGACGTTTCCTTACCAGAGGCAAGGCGAATGTGCGGACAGAACTGTTCTTCCTCGCCTTGGCTTTTAATCTGAAGAAACTGTGGATGAAGCGTGAAAACGGACGGCTGAAAACACATCTTTCTGAAATTCGGGTGGCTTAGCCCTTGACGAACAGGATATTCTACATTTCAGGCGCTGCCGCAACAGCAGGGCCAGTTTTGCTATACCCTTGACTGCCTGAAATGCTGGAGTTTTCCGCACGAAACGCCCTTGTTTGCTTGA
>JAZUIY010000017.1:0-76792 GCA_045642465.1 Acutalibacteraceae bacterium | reverse complement strand
CGTCCGCCACTAAGAACAGAAGTCGTCCTCCCGAAGGATTCAGTCTAAAGTTCTTCGTTCGACTTGCATGTGTTAGGCACGCCGCCAGCGTTCGTCCTGAGCCAGGATCAAACTCTCTAAAAAATTGTATTAGAACAGCCGAAGCTGTTTTAATCTTTTTTAGTAAAAGCTTTTTTAGCTCATTACTTAATGCTGACAGTTTTCTGTCATATTCCTTGTCTGGAATTTAGTACTGTTTGAAACTTCAAATAGAAATTTCAGGGTTCATAAGTTCGTCATTGTTCAATTTTCAAGGTACTTCAAACCGCATATTTACGCGGTTTCTTGTGTTTCGCGCTCTTGCGAACGCTCGTATATAATATCAAAACCACATAGTCTTGTCAACATAAAATTTGAAAATTATTTTGATTATTTTTCCCCTTTTGCTTAGGCCCTTTTACACCTACATTTGAAATGAAAAACAGCCCCTCGCAAAATGAGGGGCTGTTTGCTTCTATATATAATAGTATATACCAGATATAGATTACCAAATGAGAGTGGCAAAATAATCATCCGGCGTCTCGGCACGGCGGATCAAGCGGAAACTGCCGTCGGCTTCCAACAGAATTTCTGCGGAACGGAGACGGGCGTTGTACTGGTATCCCATGGCATGGCCGTGGGCCCCGGCATCGTGGATAAACAGGTAGTCGCCTACGTCAATCTTCGGCAATTTTCGGTCAATGGCAAATTTGTCGGAGTTTTCGCAAAGAGAGCCGACTACGTCGTAAACGTGGTCACAAGGCTGGTCTTCTTTGCCCAAAACGGTAATGTGATGGTATGCACCGTAAATTGCCGGACGCATCAGGTTGGAAGCACAGGCGTCGCAGCCAATGTATTCTTTGTAGATGTGCTTTTCATGTACAGCCTTGGTTACAAGTGCGCCATATGGGCCCAGCATGAAGCGGCCCATTTCGGTGCAGAGTTTTACATCGCCCATGCCGGCAGGAAGCAAAATTTCATCATATTTCTTGTGAACGCCTTCGCCGATGATGGCAATGTCATTTTTGGACTGTTCCGGCTTATAAGGAATGCCTACGCCGCCGGAAAGGTTAATAAAGGTAATGTGAGCACCGGTCTTTTCTTTCAGCTCTACTGCCAATTCAAACAGTTCCCCTGCCAAAGCCGGATAGTAGTCATTGGAAATGGTGTTGGAGGCTAAGAATGCATGAATCCCAAATTCTTCTGCACCCTTTTCCTTCAGAATCTTGAATGCTTCAATAATCTGTTCATGGGTCAGACCGTATTTGGCATCTCCAGGGTTGTCCATAACCTGGAAGCCTTCCTTGCTTTCCCCTAAAGTAAAGGTTCCGCCCGGGTTATAACGGCAGGAAATCTTCTTTGGAATGTAGCCCAAAGTCTTTTCCAAAAAGTCAATGTGAGTAATGTCATCCAGATTGATGATAGCGCCCAATTTGGCGGCCAATTCAAACTCTTCTGCCGGAGTTTCATTGGAGGAGAACATAATGTCGTCTCCACCGAAGCCGCATTTGTCAGACATGAGAAGTTCACAGTAAGAAGAGCAGTCTGTACCGCAGCCTTCTTCCTTTAACAACTTCAGAATTTGGGCGTTCGGAGTTGCCTTTACTGCAAAGTATTCTTTGTAGCCCGGATTCCAGGCAAAAGCCTGCTTTACAGCACGGGCATTTTCCCGGATGGCCTCTGCATCATATACATAAAACGGGGTCGGATAAACCGCATTAATCTCTTTTGCTTTTTCC
Organism: Acutalibacteraceae bacterium; assembly: GCA_045642465.1. GTDB lineage: Bacteria > Bacillota > Clostridia > Oscillospirales > Acutalibacteraceae > RUG420. The sequence continues at coordinate 75,035 of JAZUIY010000017.1, read as the reverse complement.
AAAGTCAGAAACGCTTTCTTTTCCATGAAAAAACCACCTTCCAAATTTCTCGATTGCACACAAGTTTAACATATTTTCGGTGGGAGTACAAAAACGGTATTGACATTGTTTTAACAATGTCCAAAATTATCAAAAATCTATGACAATTTGTTATCTTCTATTTAACCTATACGATTTTTTCAATATAATATTATCGATAATATGTAGATCTCCCATCTACACACATAATCTAACGGAGGTAAGTCAAATGAAAAAAATCGACCCATATGAAATCAAAAAATTCATTTGGAGAGCCATTGAAGTAGTATTTGCTGCTGCAATGTACTGCTGGGGCTGGTTCTTCCCGGATCCAAAAATCATCGACGGCCCAGGTGCCATCAAAAAGATTCCGGATGAACTTGCCAAGAAGGAAAAGGGAGACAAGAAAGCGCTTATCGTTACCGATAAAGGCTTGATGAGCCTCAACCTTGTAGATGGTCTCTTTGAGGCCATGGAAAAGAAGGGCATCCCTTACGTTGTATTTGATGAAGTACAGCCAAACCCAACCGTAGAAAACGTAGAAGCCGGTCTTGAAATTTACAAGAAGAACGACTGTAAGTGCATTATCGCTGTTGGCGGCGGTTCCCCAATGGACTGCGCAAAGGGCATTATGGCTCGCGTTTGCCGTCCGGAACGTCCGGTTAAGAAGATGAAGGGCGTATTCATGGTAGCTCTTCCTGCACTGAAAATGAACGGCTTCCTTCCGCCAAGACTTTATGCTGTTCCTACTACTGCCGGTACCGGTTCTGAAACCACCATTGCAGCAGTTATCACCGACGCTCAGACTCACGACAAGTTCCCGCTCATGGACCCACTGATCCGTGCATCCTATGCAGTACTTGATCCAGAACTGACCGCTGGTCTTCCATTCGGCCTGACCGCTACTACCGGTCTCGACGCAATGACCCACGCAATTGAAGGTTACACCAACATTTGGTATAACGACAAGAAGTTCAACGACCTTGGTATCAAGGCTGTTCAGCTGATTTTCGAAAACTTGGAAGAAGCTTGCAACAACCCTGGCAACCTGGACGCTCGTGCTAAGCTCTTAGAAGCTTCTTACGATGCAGGTATGTGCTTCACCCGTGGCGGCGTAGGTTACGTTCACGGTATCGGCCATCGTCTCGGCGGTATGTACGGAGTTCCTCACGGTCTTGCAATGTCCGTTATTTTGACTCACGTATTCTCCGACGACTTCCTTGGGCCATACGTTTATGACAAACTGGCTGACCTCGGTCGTGCTATCGGTCTGGAAGGTCCAAACGACTATCAGGTTGCTCACGAATTCATGGCTAAAGTTCGCGAACTGGAAGATAAACTCAACATTCCTTACGGTTTCGAAGAAATCAAGGACGAAGATATTGACCTGATTGCTGAACGTTGTATTGATGAAGTACTTCCTACCTATCCGGTTAAGAAGATCTTCACTCCTGCCGAAGTAGCTGCTTTCATTAAGAAAGACATTCAAATCAAAAAATAAACATACTTTGGCAAATTAGCTAAATTGTTTTCAAACGGACACTGTGAATTCTCACAGTGTCCGTTTCTTAATTTCTTGTAAGCAAGCCATTTTAGGAATATACTATATCGGTAAAATTTTATCTATTGGTAGGTATTTCATGATTAAAGATTATACAAAGCAGCAGTTTAAGGACGAACTGGTTTCCAAGTTGAGCCATCTGTTCGGGGTTACTCCGGACGAAGCTTCCAACGAACAGTTCTACAAGGCCATTGCCATCATGTGCAATGATCAGCTGTCTGCAGACTGGTACGATTTCCGCCACAAAGCACACATTGATACCAATGCAAAATCTGTTTATTACCTTTGCATGGAATTCTTAATGGGACGTTCTTTAAAGAACCATCTCTATAACATGAACATGACAGAGGTTGTAAAAGAAGCCTGTGCTGATTTGGGCGTCAAATTAGAAAAGCTCTATGAATGCGAACCGGACGCCGGCCTTGGCAACGGTGGCTTGGGCCGCCTGGCAGCCTGTTATTTAGACGGTCTGGCCAGCAGTGGTTACTCCGCCATGGGCTACGGCATTCTCTATGAATACGGTATCTTCAAACAGAAGATTGTTGATGGCTGGCAGACCGAATTACCGGACTTCTGGCTCCCTGGCGGCGAAGTATGGCTCAACGAACACCCGGAAGAAGCCGTTACCGTCAGCTTCGGCGGACACTTAGACGCCGGCTGGGACGGGAAATATTATTCTTCCCAAATTGTTGACAGCACTTCTGTTACCGCTGTTCCACACGACATGTACGTTTCCGGCAAGGACGGCAACGGCGTTGCAGTGCTTCGTCTCTGGAAGGCCAAAGCCCCAAGCTTTGACATGTCTCTCTTCAACCAGGGCGACTATATCCGTGCAGTAGAAAAACAGGCCATGGCAGAAGCCATCTGCAAGGTACTCTACCCTGCCGACAACCATCCGGAAGGGAAAATGCTCCGTCTCCGTCAGCAGTACTTCTTAGTATCCGCTTCCATGCAGGATATTATGAAGCGTCATCTCCGTCATCATAAAGCCGTGAATTCCATTCCGGAAACCATGGCCGTTCATATCAATGACACCCATCCAACATTGGCCATTCCAGAACTCATGCGTATTCTCTTAGATGACTGCGGTTACGGTTGGGATGAATCCTGGAAGATCTGCACTCAGACCTTTGCTTACACCAACCACACTGTCATGAAGGAAGCATTGGAATGCTGGCCGGAAGACTTGTTTAAGTCCCTCCTGCCTCGCATTTACGAAATTGTCAAAGAAATCGACAACCGCTACCGCGCCTACATTTGGGATATATCCCACGATGCCGGCCGCGTAGAAGATATGGCCATTGTCTCCAACGGCATTGTCAGAATGGCAAACCTTTGCGTTGCCACCAGCCATAGTGTCAACGGGGTATCCGCACTGCATTCTGAAATCCTGAAGCAGACCATTTTCTCTGACAGTTATAAATTGAACCCGGGAAAATTCAAAAATGTCACCAACGGCATTGCCCACAGACGTTGGCTTTGCCAGTCCAACCCGGCACTGACCGAATACCTTACCTCCCTCATTGGAGACGGGTTTGTTCACGACGCCTTTGATTTGGAAAAGCTCCGTGCTTACGCAGACAACAAAGAAGTTTTGAACAAGTTTGGTGAAATCAAGTTAGAAAACAAGAAGGCATTTGCCAAGTACATCAAGGAAAAACAGGGCATTGAAATTGACCCGAACACCGTATTTGATGTACAGGTAAAGCGGCTTCACGAATATAAGCGCCAACACTTGAACGTTTATGAAATCATTTCCAACTACTTGGCCTTAAAGGAAAATCCGGACATGGACTTTGTCCCAAGAACCTACATTTTTGGTGCAAAAGCCGCTTCCGGTTACTATATGGCAAAGCAGATTATCTCCTTAATCTGCAACTTAACGGAGCTCATCAACAATGACCCGGATGTAAACCAGAAGATGAAAGTGGTTTACATTGAAGACTACAATGTCAGCATGGCAGAAGCATTAATTCCTGCCGCTGATATTTCAGAACAGATTTCTCTGGCCGGCACCGAAGCATCCGGTACTTCCAACATGAAGTTCATGATTAACGGTGCAGTTACCTTAGGTACCATGGACGGTGCCAACGTGGAAATCTACGACTCCGTTGGTGCAGAAAATATCTTTATTTTCGGTATGACCAGTGAAGAAGTTGCTGCATTGCAGTATTCCTATAACGCCAGCACGTACTACATGGCCAACGATGACTTAAAGAAAATCATTGAATTCATTGCCGCCGGCGTAAACGGCAAGCAGTTCCCGGAACTGGCCGGCAACATGATTAACAACGACCCATACATGGTACTGGCCGACTTTGCAGATTACCACAAGGTTCGTCAAGACCTTTACGAAGCTTATAAGGACAAGGACTCCTGGAACAGAATGTCCCTTTTGAATGTTGCCGGTGCAGGCATTTTTGCCGCAGACCGCGCCATCAATGACTATGCACGTAACATTTGGCATTGTCTCCCAGTAGACGAAAGCAAATAAGAGGTTAGGTTCTATGCCACAGTTATTCAACTCTCGTGATAAGAACTACAAAAGTAAATATGGCGCGGTGGAATGCGGGGAAACCCTGACGTTCCGCCTGCTCCTTCCTTTCTTTACAGGCGCTGTGTGTTACAGCGCCCGTATGATTATCCGGGATGAATTTACCGGTGAGGAGCAGCGGGTTGAACTGCTTGGCACAGACCAATACGACGGCGACTTCCGCTGGTGGGAATGCCACTACACTGCAGCAGAAAAAGGGCTTTACTGGTATCATTTTGAATACGACGGTCCGTTCTCAACCCAGTACATTTACCGCGGTTCCTTCGGAAACGGCGTTTTAAACAGTGACGCCTCCGACTGGCAGCTGACGGTTTACGAAAAGGGCTTTGACACTCCAAAATCTTTAAAAGGTGCCACTATTTACCAGATTTTCCCAGACCGTTTTTCAAACAGTGGGAAAAAGAAAACCGGCGTACCCAAGGACCGGGAATTGGTTTCTTGGGACAGCCAGCCAAAGTGGAGGCCCAACGAAAACGGAGAAGTATTAAACCAAGACTACCTTGGGGGCGATTTAGCCGGCATCCAAGAAAAACTGCCTTACTTAAAAAACATGGGTGTCAGCATCATTTACTTAAACCCAATTTTTGAAGCCCACTCCAACCACCGCTACAACACGGCCAATTACGAAAAGATTGACCCGTTACTGGGGACAGAACAAGACTTTGTTTCTCTTTGTAAGGCCGCTCATGAATTGGATATCAAAATCATCTTAGACGGTGTATTCAACCACACCGGAGATGACAGCATTTATTTCAACAAGAAAAGCCGCTACCCTACCCTGGGTGCTTATAACAGCAAAGAATCCCCGTATTTCGACTGGTACCGGTTTGGGGAATGGCCTGACACCTATGAATCCTGGTGGGGTTTCCGTACCTTGCCGGACGTCAACGAGACCAACCCGGACTATGTGGAATACATTACCGGCGAAAACGGCATCATTGCCAAATGGCTCCGCCTGGGAGCCGACGGTTGGCGCTTAGACGTGGCCGACGAGCTTCCGGACGACTTCATCCGGAAGATTCACACCCGGGCCAAGTCCGTCAAACCGGACGCCATTGTCATGGGGGAAGTTTGGGAAGATGCCTCTAACAAAATTGCCTACAGTGAACGCCGGCAATACCTGTTGGGAGACGAACTGGACAGCGTTATGAATTATCCTTTCGCCAACGCCATTCTCCAATTCCTCCGCCACAACGATGCCGAAAGTTTCATGGAACAGATTCTTACGGTTACGGAAAATTATCCGAAGCCGGTAGTAGACGTTTTAATGAACTTACTGGGCACCCACGACACCGAACGGATTTTAACCCGTCTGGTGGGCGAAAGTTGTGAATATAAAGACCGGGAATGGCAATCCTGTCACTCCCTCACCCCAGAAACCTACGAAATTGGCATTCAGCAGGAAATGCTGGCCGCCATTTTGCAATACACCTTACCGGGCATCCCTTCCGTTTACTACGGTGACGAAGCAGGGATGGAAGGATACAAAGACCCCTTCAACCGTGCCGGTTTCCCATGGGACAACATCCGCATGGACTTGCACTCCTGGTATGTATGCCTGGGCCGACTCCGTCAAATCTGCCCGGTTTTGAAAGAGGGACAATTCGTTCCTGTTTCCGGTGCTTTGGGCTGCGTTTGTTACGCCCGCATTGACGAAGACCATCCGGACCTAACCCCCGAGGGCGATGCACTGGTGGTCATTGCAAATAACAATCCTCACCCAATTACCTATCACCTTCCGGAGGCATTATCCAACACCACTGAAGTGTGCAATGTTTGGGAAAAGAACGGGAATGCAGTTACCATGCCTGCCCGTTCCGCAGCCATTCTTGGACGGGGTACTTGGATCAAATACAAATGTGAAAAATAAAAAAGGCCTTTCCAACCGCTGGGTTGGAAAGGCTTTTCTACTGTTTTTAAATTCAGAAAATTTCTGGAAACTCAAGCTAAGTTTTCTACAATTTCCATTAAGATGTCGGTCAGTGCCTGCTCCTGGAGTTCATTGAGGGCGCGGTAGGATGCACCTACATCTTCGTCCTCGTCTGCGTCATCGGAAATTTTGCGGACGGACAGGTATGGAATATCGAATTTAGCACAGGCACAGGCCATAGCACCGGATTCCATATCAAAAGCGGAAATGCCAAAAGCTTCTTTGAAGGCAGCCTTGGTTTCCGGGTCAGTGAGGAAGAAGTCACCGCTGCCCAGTTCCCCCTGCTTCATGCCAGGGATTTTCAGTGCGGCAGTCAGCAGTTCTTCACTGGCAGACAGTTTGTACCAGCCATCTACTTTATGGCCTTTGGTGTAACCGATTGGGCTCATGTCAAAGTCGCATTCCATGTAAGAGGTACCGGCAATGACATCTCCTTTTTTCACGTGGCTGATGGCACCGGACAAACCGGCACTCATCAAATATTCAACGCCATATTCTTTAATGAGAATCATGGCAGAAATAGCAGCATATACTTTACCAACACCACCTTCCATGGCGTAGATGATGGCATTGTCGGTTTCAATGGAAACCACATTCTGTGGCTGGGTTGCCAACTGTTTTCCGCCGTTGTTCAATGCGTAGGCAGCAAAAGGTTTAAATTCTAAATCGTCTGCAAAGATGAATCCAATTTTCTTTTTCATAAAGGAACTCCTTTTTCGTTTGATTCCTAGATATTATACCACGGCTATGATATACTTTATCTGTAAAATTTTGACTTTGAGGTGTAGCAATGGAAAAGCAAAAAGTGAAACTGAACATTGGTGGAAACGACTACGTTATCAACACTGATGAAGATCCAAAATATGTACAAGCTTTGGGTGACGAATTGGACGACACCTTAAGCAAGATTCTTTCCGGGAACAGCCGTCTCTCTATGACTCAGGCTGCAATCCTTGCTGCTTTAGATTACGCAGATTCCGCCAAAAAGGCTAATGAAGCCGCTGACAATCTTCGTGGTCAAATCAAAGAATATTTGGAAGATTCTGCCCGTTATAAAATGGAAGCAGAAGTTGCCAGACGGGATGTTGACCGTCTGAACAAAGAACTGCAAAAGCGTTCTTTCTAAGAAAGGAAACCATGGAATCCAAGGAAATCTTGGCACCGGCCGGAAGCCGGGAAGCCTTAGAAGCTGCCGTTTTAAGCGGTGCAGATGCGGTCTACCTTGGGGTAGGCAACTTCAATGCACGCCGTAACGCGCAAAACTTCACGAAAGAAGATCTTCCTGCCATAACTGAATACTGCCATATTCACGGAGTCAACGTACACCTCACTCTGAACACGCTTTGTTCAGACAATGAACTCCCTGAAGCTTTGGAACTGGTGAAATGCGGCTGCGCCTCCGGCGTAGACGCATTTATCATTCAAGACCTTGGACTGGCCCGCTTAGTGCATAAGCTGGCACCAGACATGCCGCTTCACGCCTCTACCCAAATGGCAGTTATGAGTCCGGCAGGTTTTCAAGCATTAGAAGAACTTGGCTTTACCAGAGCGGTATTGCCGAGAGAATTGTCCCTTCGGGAAATCAAAGAAATCCGGAAAGCCACCACAATGGAGTTGGAACTCTTCATTCACGGTGCGCTTTGCATGTGTGTTTCCGGCCAGTGTTATCTCAGTGCCATGCTGGGTGGCCGAAGCGGGAACCGAGGTCTGTGTGCCCAGCCGTGCCGGCTGAAGTTTGAAGCACCGGGCGGTACCAGACATGACCTTTCCCTGAAGGATTTAAGTATTATTGAACACTTACCGGAGCTGGCGGCTGCGGGCATATCGTCTTTCAAAATTGAAGGGCGCATGAAACGGCCGGAGTATGTTGCCGCTGCGGTTACCGCATGCCAGAAGGCATTGCGGGGTGAACAGGATCCGGCCTTAGAACAGGACCTGCGTGCCGTGTTCTCCCGCTCCGGGTTCACGGACGGGTATTTCACCGGCCACCGCGGGGTCCAGATGTTCGGCACCCGTCAGAAAGACGACGTTACCGCTGCCGCCCCGGTGCTGGAAAAGCTCAGCAGCCTTTATGCGGAGGACCACCGCCAGGCTGTCTTAGATATGACCTTTTCCGCTACCGTCGGAAGCTCAATGGAATTGACGGTTTCCTGCTTCACGGAACAAGGCCCGCTCACTGCATCGGTGAAAAGTGAAAACCCGGTTTCCAAAGCCCAAAACAAGGCTGCCACAGCAGAGTCTGTGGAAAAACAACTACGGAAAACCGGCGGCACCGGATACCAAGTAGAAGACCTTGATATTACTTTAGAAGGAGACTGTTTCCTTCCGGTTTCTTCCTTAAACGAACTGCGTAGAAACGCCATCGCCAAGCTAAACGTACTTTGGCAAGACACTGTTTCCAAAGACTGTGCCGAACCGGATGCCTACCTGCCACAAGCCATGCCGCTTCATCAGGCAGCTGAGCTTTCTACCCTACTACGGGTATCCGGATTCCATCAAATTCCGGACCGGTGGCTTCAGGAGCCGGCAGCCCTACAGGGACTCGGCCTTTCTGCCGTCATTGTTCCGGTACAAACTCCTGACGCCAAACTACTACTATTACAAAAGGCGCAAATTCCATTTGCCGTAGAACTGCCACGGGCACTCTACGGAAACAATGAAAAAATCCACAGTCTTTTAGAGACTGCCAAAGGCTATGGTGCCAAATTTGTCTTAGCCGGCAATTTGGATGGCGTTATATTAGCCAAAGAACATGGCCTTCCTATTTATACCAATTTTGGTATCAACGCCTATAATTCCCTGACCCTTTCCGAACTGGAAGCCTTGGGTGTCACCGCCGCTATCTGCTCTGCAGAACTTCCTCTTTCGGAGCTGAACAAATTAAAGGGAACCCTAAGAAGAGGCATTCTCTCCTACGGCCGCCTTCCCCTCATGCTGACCAGAAACTGTCCGGTGAAAAATGGCACCGACTGCAGTTCCTGTCACAAGGACCGGGGACTGACCGACCGCAAAGGCATCTTCTTCCCGGTACAGTGTAACAACGGCGTAAGCGAACTATTAAATTCCGTTCCTATTCAATTGGCCGACCGGCAAACGGAATTGTGGAATTTAGACTTCCAGCTGCTGTACTGCACCACGGAGGAAAAAGAAGAAATAGAGCAAATCGCCTTGGCATACAAAGACCAAGAAACGCCAACCGGGGACTTTACCCGGGGCCTATATTTTAGAGGAGTTCAGTAATGGATATTTTGAAGGACATCAAAATCAAATACTTTACCGAAGACATTGAAAAACTGCGCTACATTGACGGCAAATCCGACTGGATTGACCTGCGCTGTGCAGAAGAAATCCAATTAAAGCAAGGGGATTTTAAACTGATTCCTTTGGGGGTTGCCATGCAGCTGCCGGAAGGCTACGAAGCCCATGTGGTTCCCCGCTCTTCCACCTTTAAAAACTTCGGTGTCATCCAGGTCAATTCCATGGGTGTCATTGATGCCTCCTACTCCGGAGACAACGACCAGTGGTTCATGCCGGTACTGGCCATGAGAGACACGGAAATTCATGTTAACGACCGGGTTTGTCAGTTCCGCATCATGAAGAACCAGCCAACCTTGAGCTTTACCGAAGTAGACCATTTAACCGGCCCTGACCGGGGCGGCTTCGGTTCTACCGGACGGGCCTAAAGCCCTTGTCATCCACCGGCTCAAGTGGTAAACTACCAAAGTAATTGAATTTAAGTAGAGGCGCGGAATCCATCAGTCCTCTTGCAAACGCTGGACAGAGCAGCAAGACAAAAGGGGCTTCCGCCGAAGTGAACAAGCAGCTGTCAGGGCTTGTTTGCTGGGGACATATTGAAGAAGTATGCCACTGTCACAAGTTTGTGGAGCGCTACGAAATTCTGTTTTAAGATGCATTTAAAGCAGTTATAGCATAGCGCTATAACTGCTTTCTTTTTTACTATTTTTGTGAGGAGGTTCACCTATGAACCGAAAAGCCGAACGCAAGTTCCCTATTTCAAAGACTGGCATAGCAGCCATAGCCTTTGTCATCCTGTTTGCCGTCGTTTGCGGCGTTATGTCACCAATTACGGTGCCAAATGCCACCCTGTGGTCTTTGTTCCCACCGGTATTCGCCATTGGCCTGGCCCTGGTAACCAAAGAAGTCTATTCTTCCCTGTTTTTGGGTGTTTTGGCCGGGGCTGCCATTTACAGCGGGTTTCAGCCGCTGGAAACCATGGACACTCTGCTCACTGCCGGATTTGTCAGTGACGGATCTGACGGTCCTACCGGCTCCATTATCTCTTTGGCCGGTATCATCATTTTCTTGGTTACTTTGGGTGCCATCGTTTCTTTAGTCAACAAAGCCGGCGGCTCTGCCGCCTTCGGTGAATGGGCACAAAAGCACATTAAGACCCGTCCAGGCGCCATGTTGGCCACCTTCGCATTAGGGGTTCTCATCTTCATTGATGACTATTTCAACTGCCTTACCGTAGGTGCTGTTATGAGACCGGTTACGGACTCCCATAAAATTTCCAGAGCAAAGTTGGCCTATTTAATTGATGCCACCGCCGCTCCGATTTGTATGATTGCCCCAATTTCCTCTTGGGCAGCAGCTGTTGCAGACTACGCCAAAGGAACCGGTGAAAGCGGTTTGAAACTGTTTATTCAGGCCATTCCATATAACTACTACTCCCTGCTGACTTTGGCCTTCATTATTGTCATTGCCATTTTCCAGATTGACTATGGCCCAATGAAGAAGTACGAAGCCAACGCCATTTCCAAGGGGGTTCTCTTCTCTGACGATGTTAACGATAAAAACACCATAGAGAATGAGACCAACAGCAACGGTAAAATGATGGACTTAATCCTTCCGGTAGTAGTCCTCATTGCTGTTTCTGTATTTGCCCTGGTTTATGTAGGCGGTATTTTTGAAGGCAACAATTTCATTGATGCCTTCTCCAACACGGACGCAACGGTCGGCCTTCCTTGGGCAGGCATTGTCACCTTGGTATTCACCATTATTTATATGGTTTGCCGCCGTGTCATCAGCTTTAACGATGCCATGAAATGCATTCCGGATGGATTTGTTTCCATGGTAGCGCCAATCCTCATTGTGGTACTTGCCACTGCTTTGAAGAACATGACTTCCCTTCTGGACTCCAGTGCCTTTGTACAGGAAGCCATGGCCAATGCCGGAGACCTGCAGAAATTCCTGCCGGCCATCATTTTCCTGGTAGCTGTGTTTATCTCCTTCTCCACCGGCACTTCTTGGGGTACCTTCGGGATCCTGATTCCAATTGTGACTCAGGTATTTGCTGTTACCAACCCACTGTTCCTCATTGGTATGTCCGCATGCCTTGCAGGTTCTGTTTGCGGTGACCACATTTCCCCAATTTCCGACACCACTATCATGTCCTCTGCCGGTGCTCAGTGTAACCACCTGGTACACGTAAAGACCCAAATACCATATGCCTTAACCGTAGCCGCCGTCTCCTGTGTTTCTTACATTGTGGCCGGCTTCGTTCAAAACGTATGGATGTCTTTGGCAATTGCTCTCGTTCTTTTGATGATTGTACTTGTCTTCCTCAAGACTTGGGCAAAAAAACTGACCAAACTGCCAACTGAAAATTAGAAGAATGCTCTTCCGGTATACGCAAAAACCCGGTTCCTTTAAGGAACCGGGTTTTCTTTTGTTTTCTTTTTCTATTGCTTTTTCGTGCCTACATAAGGCAGAAACGAACTTACCACTTGTTATGGCAGTCTTCGCAGAAAGCGTACATGTCTTTGATTTCTAATACAGTGCCGTCATCCAAAGTAACGGTACCATTCCAGAGACCGTGTACCTGGTTGGTATGAGCGCCGGCAACACCGATGTCGAATGCCATAGCATTGTTATAAATTGGTGTCATGGTCATTTCAAAACGTCCGTTTTCTTCATGGAATACCCATGGGCGAAGCGGATGTTTCAGGTCATAATCTGCAGTACACTTACCCAGCTTATGAGCAACACCGTCATAGAACAGGCAGGTTTCGGTAGCATCGGAGTCGTCACCGAAGCCCCAGGTCAATTCAAAGCCAAAGAGCTTGTCGTTGATATAGGTGGTACCGTTGCCCCACAGCCAGCGAATGTCGTGAGCCCAAACACCACGGCCCCAGTCCAGTACACAGAAGGTCTTGTCCGGAGTAAAGTTGATGCGTTTCTTACCAACGGAAACAAAGCCGGTAACTGGCATGCAGTCTTCTTTATTGGTGTAGAAGAAGTGGTCCTTCATCTTTTCGGAACCAGGAGCGTCCTTCTTCTTCCAAGGAATAACAATATTAATAGATTCCTGTCCTTCCGGAACTTCACACTTATAGTCCAATTCGAACTTCTGACCCAGAGGCCAAAGAGCAATACCGGAAGCCTTCAGTTCACGAAGGTTCTTGCCATTGTAGGTTTCCTCCATCTTGAAGTAAAGGTAGTTACGCTTTACGTCACATGGGTCATCAGAACAAGATGGCATTGGGAAGCGGTTTACGGTGTAAACATGAGCCATTGCAGCCAACAGAACAAGCTGTCCGGTTTTGATGTCGGTTACGGTAATGCAGCCTGCTTCTGCCATGGAAATGTTGGCAATGGTGAACTGGGTCATATAACGGCCGTCAGAAATCTGGAAGAAGTCCCATTCCTTAATCCGCAGTGGATGAGCAGTAACATCTGCTTTGTTGTACTGCAGCAGGCGGTTGTGTCTTGCCCAGCCAGGTTCTGTTACATAACCTTTTTCGTCCAACAATTTGGTTGGCACTTTGATTTCATTTTGCTTTTGCATTTCATATGTCCCCCTAGATTAATATTAAATCATTCCGCCATTGACGCCGATGTCCTGGCCGGTAATGAAAGTTGCCTTATCTGATGCCAAGAAGAAAATGACATTGGCCACTTCTTCCGGGGTGCCGATGCGATTCAGCGGTGTCTCCTCCGCCAAGTCTCTCATGGTTTCTTCGTCATAACAAGCGTTCATTGGTGTGTCAATAACTCCCGGGCTGACACAGTTGACGCGGATGTTACTTGGCCCTACTTCTTTGGCCAACGCTTTGGTAAATCCAATTAAGCCGGCCTTTGCAGTGCTGTAAACCACTTCACAGGATGCGCCTACTTCTCCCCACATGGAAGAAACATTGATGATGGATCCGTTTTTCTCGTGGACCATGCCCGGCAAAACGGCACGGCTCAAGTAAAAGGCGCTATCTAAATTCACTGCCATAACTTCTTTATAATCGGTATCCGACATGTCTGTCAACAGGCCGCTATAACTAATGCCGGCATTGTTGACCAAAACGGTTACAGGGCCCAAGTCCTGAGCCACTGCTTCTACCAGTTTCCCAGCCGTATGCGGGTCTGACAAATTGCCTCCGTAGGTTTTGCAAGCACAGCCCTCCGCAGTCAATTCTTCGCAAAGGGCCTTGGCTGCTTCTCCATTGGTGTTGTAGCAAATGGCAGTGGCAAACCCTGCTCTGGCAAAGAGAATGGCGGTGGCCTTTCCAATGCCGCTGGAAGCGCCGGTAATCAATACAGACATAAGATACTCCTTAAAAAAAGAGTACCTTGGATTCCAAGGTACTCGGTACTTTACTTTGCAGCTGTAGTTGTGGTAACTAAGTTGCCGTTCTTATCATAATAATGATAACTGTTCAGCTGGTTGAATGCAGATTCGCTAGCGGAATAAATATTCATGGTCAGGTATTCGTCTACCTTTCCCTTGGAGTTTACTACGCCAACCATTACTAAATTATCATCTTCATCAAAGAAGTAACGGGTACGCTTTTGGGTAGAGGCGATGTAGTAATCTTCGTACTGATATGCAGTACCCTTCACCTTTTCAGTACCCTCTTCTACGAAGGCACCGCCAACCCAGTTTTCAATGGAAAGGCTGGTGGTGTAAGCTACAATCTGCTTCTTGGTTGCACCGGTTGCATCGGTATAAGCAAACTGTGCAGGAGAGATGACGTAGTAGTTGTCTCCGTTCTTCATGAGACAAGCGGTGCTGTCACCCTGTGCAATGGTAACCATAACCTTGTCGTCATCCACTTTACAGAACGTGGTTTTGGCGTCGGACTTGTCGTTCAAACGGGAAGATTCATAGGTATAAGAACCGTCCTGAATCTGCTCAATATAACGAGCCATTAAATGTCCTTTAAATTCACTTGGTACACCGCCGCAAGCTGTGAGGCAAAGCAACATCATGAATGCAGCAAGCACCAAAGAAACGTACTTTTTCATTTTCATAATTGTACTCCTCCCAGTAAGATTACTGGTTTTTTATGTCAATTCATGATACCATAGCCCGCCAAAAAATGCTATATACACCGGCTGAAATTAATTGTATAATAGGCGTTGCCTTTGCTGAAGTAGCGTAGTTGGTAGCGCAATTGATTCGTAATCAATAGGTCGTGGGTTCAAGTCCCATCTTCAGCTCCAAAAAAGCCCCGAATTTTTCGGGGCTTTTTTTATTCTGCTGATTCTATTTTTTGTTCGGCAAGACGTGCTTTAAACGGCTTAATGGTCAGGGCCATTGGAATGAGGCTCAGGAGGCACAGCAGGCCGCCTACCAAGAAGATGGAGCCGTTTGGAATGTACTGCATTTGTCCGGAGACTTCGTCTAAGAACTGAACGCCGCTGGTCTTTACCACCGCTTCCCCAATGAGGGAACCGCCAATCATTGGCAGCAGCACAAAGAAGAGAATCCAGATGCCTTCAAACTGGCCTCGGGAATCCTTTGGATAAAGCTGTTTTGCCCAAACCTTCACGGTCTGCAGGAAGGCAATGTAGCCAACGCCTACAATGAAAATGCCAATCCAAACCCGTGGGTTGAAAATGGCGCTGGTATCAATGGAATCTGCCTGAATTGGGTAAACAAACATGCAGCCCAAAAAGTTAATGACTGTGGCTGCCAAAACAATAAACGGATGCAGGTTTTTGTTGACCATCTTTCCTACCGGGATAGCAATGAGCATGGAGAGGCCCAGTGGCACTGCTTCAATAATACCGATTTGGTCGGCAGTGTAACCCAGGTAGTGAATGAGATAGTTGCCCATGTAGGCAAAGTATACGTTAAAGCCAATGAAGAATACGCAGATGGCTACGTGAACCAAAACCAGTTCCTTCATTTTAAAGAAGGCTTTGAAGTTGAATACCGAAGCAAACTGATGCCAGTAACTGCCGTCTTTATGTGGGGTTACGTCATCCTGTTTACCCATGAAAAGGAAGGTTAAAATACCGAAGAGAATGACAAAGACGCCCATGACAATAAAGAGGCGCATGTAGTTGTCATCAGAACCAACCAGCAAGCCGCCGACAACGGTACCTAACATGGTACCCAAAACCGGCTGCGTAGCCAGGCACGCACCAATGCCGCCACGGTTCTTGTCGTTCATGTTGTCGTTACACCAGGCGTTGTAACCGGCGTCGTTCCCCATGGAGCCGAAGAAACTCATGATGGTGTCGGCAAGAACGACCAGCACACCGACTAAGAGGTAGAACTCTTGGTTCAGGTACTGGGTCAGACCAAAGCAGATGGTGAAGACACCCCAGAGAATATAACCCATGCCAATAAACATACGGCGCTTACCGGTACGGTCTGCCCAGGTTCCGAAGAAGAAGGTAGAGAACGTGGTGGCCAGTGCGGAGCAAATCAGCATGCCGGTAATAATGGAAGGGTCTTTGCCTATTTTGGAATAAACGAAAGTGTTAAACCATTGATTTTCCATGTTCCAACAGATCTGGCCGGCCAAACCCAGGCCCCAGATCAGTAGCCAGAAGGAAAATCCGGAACGTTTTTTCTCCATAAAAAACTTCCTTTCCTTTTCTTTTCTCTTTTTCATTGTACGGACATCACAAGTTGAATACAATGGGCAAAATTCCTATAATGGAAGTGATATTTCTAGAGAGGAGAACCCATATGGATTTGAACGCAACTTCTGTTTCTCAATTCGTAGAAGATACTTTTTCCAAGGCTCCGGTTCCGGGTGGTGGCGGCGTGGCTGCTGTTGTCGGTTCCTTGGGAGCAGGGCTTGGCGGTATGGTTTGCAACCTGACCGCCGGAAAAAAGAAATATGCCGAATTTGAAGAGGATATCCAGCGCATGCTGCCCCTGCTCAAGGCCTTAATGGAAAATCTCCGGCACTTGGCAGAACAGGATGCCGACAACTTTGCGCCCCTTGCCGCCTGTTACGCCCTGCCCGCCGGGCCGGAAAAGGACGAAAAAATGCAAGCTGCTTTGAAAGTGGCCATTCAGGCACCCATTGACATTATGAAGCAGTCCTATGAAGCCATCCTGCTCATTGACGAATTGAAAGAAAAGAGTTCCTCTCTGGTACTGTCTGACGTAGGCTGTGGCGTTTTGTGCCTTAGTGCTGCCTTACAGATGGGCTGGCTCAACGTGAAAATCAACTTGAATTCCATTACGGACGAAGCCTACTGTGAGGCTCTGAAAAAGGACCTTTTCCCACTGTTGGAAAAAGGCCCAAAACTGGCAGCCAATGTCTATGCTTTTGTAGAAGAAAACTTATAAGAAGGCGTCTTTATGAAAAAGAAAAATCACTTCCGTTTTGACAAGGAATATAACGTAAAACTCAATGGATACAAACAGAATTTCCGGGTCATGACCGACGACAAGAAGAATCCAATTATCTTATTCGTCCATGGCGGCCCGGGGGCTTGTGACCGCTACATCGCCATTGAACAGCAGGCAAAAAATTTGGTAAATGCCGGCTACACCATGGTGGTTTGGGACCAGCGAGGTGCCGGGAAGTCCTTCTCCCCTCGTATTTTCTTAGACCGCAAGCTGTGCATTGAGGACTACATTGAGGACGCGCACCAGCTCATTTTGTTCCTGCTCAAGGAATTTGACCAAGAGCAGATTATTCTCTTTGGCCGTTCCTGGGGTACGGTTTTGGGCAGCTTGGTTTGTCAGAAGTATCCGGAACTCATCCGCTGTTACCTGGCACAGGGCCAGTTTGTAGAAGGCTGTGGAAACGAAGCCATTTCCTGGCAGTTTGCTTACGACGAAGCAAAGAAAGCCGGAGACGATGACGTAGTAGCAAAGTTGGAAAAGTGTAAACCGGAAAACGGTCTTTATCCAACCTCTTTGGCCATGGGCAAACAGCGCAGTGCCCTGTCCAAATACGGCGGAGCCCACTGGAATGACCGCAGCGGTTACTTTACTTCTGTCGTAAAGCCATTCATGAAGAACGACGGATACGAATGGTATCAGCTGCCACAGTATGCCATTGGCGGATTTTATCTGTCTTCCTTCCTTTGGCCACAGGTGGTTGCCCATGACTTTATGAAGGAAATTCCGGAACTGAAGATGCCGGTTCTCCTCACCATTGGACGTCACGACTATAACACCCCGTTTGAATTGGCAGAACCGTGGTTTAACCAGCTCAAAGCACCGGTGAAAAAGTGGGTTTGGTTTGAAGAATCTGCCCATAGCCCTGTAGAAGAAGAACCGGAACTTTGGTGTCAAACTGTTTTGGCATTTTTAAAAGAAAATTTGGGATAATTTTTTTGACATTGACAAAATATTATTAAAACTATACCTAGGTTTTCCTATATGATATAATTGTTTGGCAAAAGAATTTTTTGAAACATACATCTAAAGAGAGGACTGATTTCTTTGTACAAAATTGTTACAAAAAGAGATCTTAATCCAACCGTCTGCTTAATGGAAGTTGACGCTCCTCTGGTAGCCAAAAAGGCTAAGGCCGGCCAGTTCATCATTCTTCGAATTGATGAAACCGGTGAGCGTATTCCTCTGACCGTTGCTGATTACGATCGTGAAAAGGGAACCATCACCATTATCTTCCAGAAGGTTGGTAAATCCACCTGGAAGTTGGGTGACCTGAATGAAGGCGACTTCATTATGGACTTCGTTGGCCCACTCGGTATTGCTTCCGAATTTGACGGCATGAAGAAAGTTGCTGTTATCGGCGGTGGCGTAGGTTGCGCAATTGCTTACCCACAGGCTAAGGCTCTTCATGAACTTGGCATCCAGTGTGACCTGATCACTGGTTTCCGTAACAAGGATTTGGTTATCCTTGAAGACGAAATGAAGGCTGTTTGTGACAACCTTTATCTCTGCACCGATGACGGTTCTTATGGCGAAAAGGCCCTCGTAACCGACATCCTGAAGCGTCAGATTGAAGCTGGTGCAAATTATGACTGCGTTATTGCTATTGGTCCGCTGATCATGATGAAATTCGTAGCTCAGCTCACCAAAGAATACGATATTCGTACTATCGTATCCATGAACCCGGTTATGATTGACGGTACCGGCATGTGCGGCGGCTGCCGCCTTACCGTTGACGGTGAAGTTAAATTCGCTTGCGTAGACGGTCCGGACTTTGACGGTTTCAAAGTAGACTTTGATGAAGCTATGCGTCGTGCTGTTATCTTTAAAGAAAAGCAGGACAAGGATAGAGAAGAATATTGTAATCTTATGAGAAAAGGAGTTGCTGAATAATGCCAAACATGTCTCTGACTAAGGTTGCCATTCCAGAGCAGGATCCTAACGTAAGAAACAAGAACTTCTTAGAAGTATCTCTTGGTTACACTGCTGAAATGGCACAGGAAGAAGCACAGCGTTGCCTCAACTGCAAAAACAAGCCATGTATTTCCGGTTGTCCTGTAAACGTACAGATTCCTGACTTCATTCAGGCTATCGTTAACGGCGACTTCCAGGAAGCTAACGATATCATTAAGACCACCTCTGCACTTCCTGCAGTTTGCGGTCGTGTTTGCCCACAGGAATCCCAGTGTGAAGGCAAGTGCGTACGCGGTATCAAGGGTGAACCGGTTGCTATCGGTCGTCTGGAACGCTTCGCTGCTGACTGGGCCCGTGAAAACGGCAAGCCAGAAGTTTATGACATCAAGCCAAACGGACACAAAGTTGCTGTCGTTGGTTCCGGTCCTTCCGGTCTGACCTGCGCAGGCGACCTTGCTAAGCTTGGTTACGAAGTTACCATTTACGAAGCATTCCACGAAGCCGGCGGTGTACTGCTCTATGGTATTCCTGAATTCCGTCTTCCAAAGGCTATCGTAAAGAAGGAAATCGAAGGCCTTAAGGCTCTCGGTGTTAACATCATCACCAATGCCGTTATCGGTAAGTGCGAAACCATCGACGAACTCTTCGAACAGGGCTATGAAGCTGTATTCGTAGGTTCCGGTGCTGGTCTTCCAAGCTTCCTTGGTATTCCTGGCGAATCCCTCAACGGCGTTTACTCTGCAAACGAATACCTCACCCGTGTAAACTTCATGAAGGCTTACAAGGAAGGTTATGACACTCCTATCACCCACGACAAGAAAGTTGCTATCGTTGGTGGTGGTAACGTAGCAATGGACGCAGCTCGTACCGCTAAGCGTCTTGGTGCTGACGAAGTTTACATCGTTTACAGACGTTCCGAAGAAGAACTCCCTGCCCGTGCTGAAGAAGTTCATCACGCTAAGGAAGAAGGCATCATCTTCAAGCTGCTCAACAACCCAGTTGAAATTGTCGGCAACGAAAATGGCTGGGTAACCGGCATGAAGTGCATCGAAATGGAACTCGGTGAACCTGATGACTCCGGCCGTCGTCGTCCGGTAGCTATTCCAGATTCCGAATTCATTCTGGATGTTGATGCTGTTGTTATGTCCATCGGTACTTCTCCAAACCCACTGATCCGTTCCACCACTCCTGGTCTGGACACCAACAAGTGGGGCTGCCTCATTGCCAACGAAGATGGTTTGACCACTCGTGAAGGCGTATATGCAGGCGGTGACGCAGTTACCGGTGCAGCTACCGTTATCCTTGCAATGGGCGCCGGCAAGACCGCTGCTGCTGCAATGGATGAATATATTAAGAACAAATAAATCTTAATAAACCAAAAGACCTGAGCTTTTGCTCAGGTCTTTTTCTTTTTCTATTAGAAGTTTTCGGTTACGTTTCCCTTACCGTCATTTAAATTAAACTGCAAGGTTTTCTTTTTGCCGTTTTCGGTGTACTTAATTTTCAAGGTATCGGCATCTACAAACTCTGCCAATTCTACCTTGTAGTCCTTCTTGGAGAACACATTCTTTAAGTACTTCTTGGCCTTGTCGTCATACTGACCGGCGTCATCGGACATAAAGATGATGGAACCGCACATGTCGTTGACTTTCGCCAAGTCCAGTTTCTGTTCCATGGTAAAGTCCAAATTGAAGTCCCGCAGGAAGAATACATCTGGGTCATTTAAAAATGCACGACCGTTTAAGCCTCTGCGGAATACCGTGTCCATCATGGTGTTTCTGGTGCATGGCAGTTCGTTGTTCAGCTTCAGCTTGTTGAAGAGATCCCCTGCAAATACCGGGTTGACGTCACAGCCAATGCGGCAGGCATCAAAAATACCCATGCAGGCGCCCAGAGGACAGCCGCAGCCCAAAACAATCTTGTCACCGCAGCATTCCCGGAGCAGGTCTACTGCTTCGCACATCAACTGGCCGCGGGTCTTCCCGTTCCGTGGGAACATGCAGGCAGTATAGAGGAAGTCCAGTTTTACCATGTCAAAGCCCCATTCGTTCAGAACGGTGTTGAAGACATTCTTTAAGTGGCCTCTGACTTCCGGCTTTTCAATATCCAGAACAAAGGTTGGGCCCCAGTTAATGAGCCCCAGTTCCGGCAGCTTCGGGCCATATTTCGGAGATGGAATCAGCCAGTCTCTGTGGGCTTTGAACAGGTCGGAACTCATCTGCACATTCAGCGGTGCCAACCACAAGCCGGCCTTATATCCTTTGGCATGAACCTTTTCTACAATTGCCTTCAGTCCATTCGGGAACTTTTCTTTATCTGGGCTGGTCCAGTCCCCTACCTTAGAATAACCATCATCAATCTGGAAGATTTCTGCCTGGTCTTTTACAATGTCCAAGCCATCCAGGTCACGGAGAATAATCTTTTCATCTATATTGCGGAAATAGTTATACCAGGAAGTGTAACCGGCAAGGCGGTCAATTTTTGGCTTCTTAAATCCGCAGAACTTAAAGAAGTACTGGTCAAAGGCGTTGTCATAGCTGTCGTTAATGACTGTGACATCTACCAGGTCATATTCCTGGCCTGCCTTTAACTGTAAGCCTTCTACATCTTTCGTAATGGAGAAGCGGCCCTTTTGCATGTCCACTTCAAAGAAGGTAAAGCCCTGGCGTTCGGACTTGGAACCATAAAGGGTAATGTCCTTGCCACCCTTTTTCCGAAGGTAAGTAAAGGTGGCAGAATGGAATACGCCCTTTTCCCAATAGTTGGTGAAGTTGTAATCTGCAAAGGTAGAGGCACAATACTGGCCCAGGCTAATGTAGTCTGCCAGCTTAATGTATCCTTCTGCTGTTTCATCTTTGGTCCGTTCCACAGAAGTGGACCAGGACTGATATCCGTTGGCAAAGAAGATATCATTCTTATCAAAGGCGTGCTTTTCGTCTAAAGAAAAGGATTCAAAAGTAATATCCTTTTTGACCAAAAGCTTCGCAGTAATGTGGTTAAATGCATCGCTATAATCCACAGTGAAATATGGATTGTCAAATTCGGTGGTGGCGTGCTTATGGCCGTCACAAATAAAGGCTGCCTGCAGTTTAAACATATGGTTTCCCCCTATTCCTCTTCAAAGGAACTTACGGTTTCTGCCAGGGATTCCCAGGTGGCCATGGCCTCCTCCAGTTTCCCGTTGGCATCTGCCAGCTGTTCCGATAGTTCTGTAATTTTGGAAAAGTCAGTGGCAATGGCGTCGTCATCTAAGGCCTCTGTCAGTTGCTCAACCAGCTGTTCCAGATCTTCAATTTCCCGTTCTTTATTCTTCAGTGCCGTTTTGGCTTTGGTTCGTTCGGAGCGGAGCTTCTTTTGCTCCAGATAGCTTTTTCCGCCGGTGCCCATTTCCTTTTTCGGCTTTTCTTCTACCGAGGAGACACCGGATTCCCGGCGTTCCCGCTCTTCTAAGAAACGGTCAAAGTCGCCTACGTATACTTCGGTATCCGTCGGCTCTAAGTAGACAATTTTGTCTGCCAACTGATTGATGAAATAACGGTCGTGGCTAATGATGAGCAAGGTGCCATCGTAGGCTTTTAGGGCCTCTTCCAGGGCGGCCATGGAATAGATATCTAAGTGGTTGGTCGGTTCGTCTAAAATCAGCAGGTTGCACTGCTGAAGCATCAGCTTGCAAAGAGAAATTTTGGCCCGCTCTCCACCGGAAAGGGTACTGATTTCTTCAAACACCTTGTCCTGCTTAAAGCCGAAAATGGCCAAAGCGGACCGCACCTCCGTATTGGTCATGCGCGGGTAGGCATCGTGGATTTCCTCAAAGGCAGTTTTCCGTGGGCTCAAGTTCAACTGGTGCTGATCAAAGTATCCTACGGTAACACCGACGCCGAACTTCACGCCCCGGCCCTTTCGCATAATCTGTTTGATTAAAGTGGTTTTGCCAATGCCGTTTTCTCCCACTATAAAAATGTGTTCTCCCCGTTTTACCTCAAAGGACACATTCTCATAAAGCAGTTTATCCGGGAACGCCATGGAAACGTCATGGAGTTCCAGCACGTCATCTCCGCTGACGGTGGCAGCCCGGAAGGCAAAGGAAAAGTCAAAGTTTTCCTGTTCCGGCTTTTCCAGCCCGGCCGTCATGCGGTCAATCTGCTTTTGTTTACTTTCGGCAGTTTTGATATTCTTTTCCCGGTTCCAGCGGCGCTGTTGTTCAATGACGCCCTCCAGCCGGTGCACTTCATCCATGACGTTCTTGTAATGGCGTTCCTCCGACAGGTCACGCTCCGCCTTTAATTCCATATGCCTGGAATAATTGCCGTCGGTGACGTACACCTTGTGGGTGGTAATTTCCGCCATTTTGTTACAGACCTTGTCCAGGAAGTAACGGTCATGGGAAATAATAATAGTGGTAATGTGACTGCCTAGGATGAATTTTTCCAGCCAGTCCACGGAACGGATGTCCAAGTGGTTTGTCGGTTCGTCTAGGAGCATTAAGTCGGGCTTTTGGAGAAGTAACTTAGCCAGACCTATCTTGGATTTCTGACCCCCAGAGAGGCTTTTTACAGGAAGTTCCTGTTCCTCTTCCGTAAAGCCCAGTCCGGTCAATACGGAACGGGTCAGATTCAAATAGGTCAGCCCGTCTTTTGCCTTATACTGTTCCAGCAGCGTTTCCTGTTCCAGAATTAAATCTGGGTCCGACTTTTCTTCCAAAGCCCGGTGGAGTTCTTCCAAGCGGGCCTCTATTTTTTTCAACGGCTCAAATACCGTTAAGGTTTCTTCATAGGTAGTTTTGTCTGAATCAGCGCAGACATGTTGTTCCAGGTAACCTACCGTTAATACCGGTGAAATGGCAACCAGGCCTTCGTCTGCACTTTCCTGCCCGGTGATGATCCGGAACAGGGTGGTTTTCCCTACCCCATTGGCTCCAATGAGGCCTATAATGTCTCCCTTTTCCACGGAAAGATTGGCCCCTTCAAACAAGAGGCGGTCCCCGAAGGACTTTTTCAGATTACTGAGGTTTAAAATCATTTTGCTCTTTCCTTTTCGTGGTTTATGAATTCATGGTATAATATGGGAAAACAATGAAAGGAGTTCATTCCCATGAGTGAAAAGCAGTCCAACTACCGTTCCAGAATGCTCTTTATTCTGGAAATGTTGTTCCTTCTCATCTTCTTAATTGCCGCCTTTGAATTGGGCAAGATGGCTTACGACTATCATAAGGGAGACCAATTATACGACACCGTTTCGGAGGAGTACGTCAGTGAAACCTCATCCGGAACGCCGGCTCAGGACAACACCATCAACCTGGGGGTTAGCATTGACCATGCCGGTTTAAAAGTTGCCAACCCAGACACCTTAGGCTGGATATTAATTCCGGACACACCGGTCAACTATCCGCTGATGGCACCGGACAACAACAATTATTACCTGAAGCACACCTTCACCCGCTCTTACAGTGACTTCGGCAGCATCTTCCTCGCTGCGGAATGTAAGCCGGATTTAACCGACCCACACATTCTCATTTACGGTCACAACACCAAAAACGGGTCCATGTTCGGGTCTTTGAAAAAATATAAAGATGCCACCTATGCCAAGGCGCATCCTTACATTTACATTCTGCAAGACAACAGAGTTTTAGAGTATAAGATTGTTTCCTGCTTTACGGCAGAAACTTCTGATGATATTTATCTTCTCAGCTTTGAAAACGAACAAAGCCGGTTCTACTGGCTGCAAAGTGTAGTAGCACTGTCCGTCGTAGACTTTGGCTACCACAATGTAACCGGACAAGAACAAATGTTGACCTTGTCCACCTGTACGTCCCGTACCAAAACGGAACGGTTTGTGGTCAACGCCATTTATAACCGTACCTTTGACGGTGTAAAATAATTAGCTGTTTACATGACCCAGCAAAACGTCTTCCAAAGACACACTGTCGAGGTAAGCATAAATGCGGTCATCCAAATTTTTCCAAAGGGGATACGTCAGGCATTCTGTCATATTGTCACAGCCGGATTCGGATCCGGTGCAAGAAACAGGAGCCAAGTCCCCTTCTGCACACTTCAGAATTTCACCGGCAGAAATATCCGCAGGCGAACGGGAAAGCATGTAGCCCCCGTTTTTTCCATGATGAGCCGTAATCAATTCCGCTTTGGTTAAGCGGCTGGTAATGGCTTCCAAGTATTTCATGGAAATATTTTGGCGTTCTGCAACTTCTTTTAAAGAAATATATCCATCCTCTTTATGTTGGGCCAAATCCAACATAAAGCGGAAGGCATAACGCCCTTTTGTACTAATCATCATAAATCTATCACCTGCCACATATTCTACCGTGTTTAACGTATCTTTTCAACAAGGAGGGAAGGGCTTATGAGCCACTCGGCACTGGTTGCCATCTGCATTGTTGGCTGCTTTTTATTTAGCTACCTAATTGGCTCTGCGCAGCCTGCTTTACTCTTAGGAATCAAGTTCTACGGAAAGGATTTAAGAGAAGAAGGAAGCAACTATTTTAGCGCCACCAACGCCTTCCGTGTCTTCGGTTTTGAATTTGGCTTTATCTGTCTTTTAGTAGACATTACCAAAGGCGCGGTTGCCGTTCTTTTTACCAAGTTGGTGTTAACCGAAGCCATTGTGGGCTCCATAGAAACCTCTATTGTGCTTCAATTAATCAGCGGGGTCTTTGCCATTCTCGGACACAACTATCCATGTTGGATGGGTTTCCGCGGCGGAAAAGGGGTTGCCCTTTCTCTAGGGGTTTGCCTCATCATCAATTGGAAGGTCTTTCTCATTGCCGCCATTCCGGCTTTACTGGGTCTCGTTCTTTCCAAGAGAACGGTGCTGGCCTCTTTAATGTTTGACTTCTTTTCTCTGGTAGGCTACATCGCCATTTATTATTCCTACGACGGTTTCTACTGGATTACCCTGAGCGCCTGTCTGTATCCGTTAATTTCCTTCTACCGGCACCGCAACAATTTAATTGGTGTCATAAACGGGGAACGGGAACCGCTTTGGGGCGAAAAAGAGAAGGAGCCAACCCGGTTCCACAAAACCCTTTGGGGTTCCATTGAGAACGTTACCATTCCGGCAGAGTCGAAAGAAACCAAGCCAAAAAAGCAGAAAAGCAAAAATAAGAAATAAGAAAAGCGGCAGTCAAATGACTGCCGCTTTTTTATTATTCCGCCAACGTTGGCTGGATTTCTTTTTTGATTTCCTTCAAAGACATGCGAAGGAACAGGGATACACAGGTAATGGATACGGCTTCTGCAATTGGGAAGGCGAACCAAACCATGTTTAAGTTTCCGGTCTGAGCAAGGAGCCAAGCAGATGGAAGCAATGCACCCAGCTGACGGAGCAAGGAAACAATCAAACTCTTAATGGACTTACCCAACGCCTGCAGGGTGGACATGAACATAATGGCTGCGCCTGCAATTGGGAAGTGAATGGCAATAATCCGAAGGGCCGGAACACCAATTTGCAGCATGGTGTCAGAGGCGCTGAAGATGGACAGCAGCGGTGCCGGGAAGAGTTCAAACAGAACACAGCCCACCACCATAATGCTGACGGAATATTTCACTGCCTTCTTCAGGGTGCCCGTAATACGGTTGTAATTCCGGGCGCCATAGTTATAAGCAATAATTGGGACCAAGCCGCTGTTCATACCGAATACCGGCATAAAGACGAAGCTCTGGAGCTTGAAATAGGCACCGAATACGGTAACTGCGGTCTGGGTAAAGCTCATGAGAATCTTGTTCATGCCGAATACCATGATGGAAGAAATGGAAGACATGACAATGGATGGCAAACCAACCTTATAAATTCTGCCAATGACCTGCCAGTCCGGCTTCATCATTTTAAAGCTCAGTTTGATTTCCGGATTGAACTTACGGTTAAAGTAAATACCCAAAGCGGCAGCGCAGCACTGACCAATGATGGTGGCAATGGCTGCACCCTTAACGCCCATCTGTGGAGCGCCCAGGTAACCGAAAATTAAGATTGGGTCCAAAATAATGTTGATGACTGCACCTACAATTTGAGTAATCATGGAATAAATGGTCCGTCCGGTGGAAATCAGCAGACGTTCCATGCAGCCTTGGGCAAATACGCCAAAGGAGCAAATCATAATAACACTCAAATAACTGATGCCGTATTCCACTGCCAAGTCGGTGGCGTGCTGCAGTGCAAAGAATGGCTTTACCACAAATACACCGGCTATAGCAAACAGCAGGAAGGTACAGAAATAAATAAAGACGGCGTTATTGGCACTCTTGTTTACCAAGGTTTGGTTCTTTTCCCCCAAGCTCTTGGAAAGCAAGGCATTTACGCCTACCCCGGTACCTACCGAGAATGCAATCATCAAGTTCTGAATTGGGAATGCCAAGGACAAAGCCGTCATGGCATCCTCGTGAATTTTCGCCACGAAGTAACTGTCCACAATGTTATAAAGGGCCAGCACCAACATGGAAATCATCATGGGAAGTGAAGTGGTAATCAACAGTTTCCCAACGGGCATGGTGCCCATTTTATTCTCTCTTATTTCTTCCACTTATTTCCCCTCCACACTGGCTCTTGCAATCCGTTCCAACACAGTGGCAACTTCATCAATGCCCAAATCGGTATTGAGCAGGAGGTCATAATTTTCCCGGCTTCCCCACTTGGTGGAAGTGAAGAATTTATAGTAGTCGGCACGCTTTTTATCAATGGCCTTCAATTTGTTTTCGGAAACGGTTTCTTTGTCACCGTAGAGCGATGTAGCTCGTTCCAATCTGGTTTCAGTACTGCCATAAAGAAAGACTTTTAGCAGGTTTCCCCGGTCTCTCAGTACGTAGTCGGCACAGCTTCCTACAATGACGCAGGAGCCCTGGTCTGCCAAACGGTTAATGACTCTGGTTTTGGACAGGAACACCTGATCCTCCAACGGGTTGCTTGGCCCAAAGGTCACCATGTCATAAAGCAAGCTGGAAGTGCGTCGGTCCATCAGGCTTAATACAGATTCTCTGGCAAGGCCACAGTCTTCTGCAATTAAATCCACAATGCCGTCTCTGTCGTAATAAGGGATTCCCAGCTTTTCAGCCAGTGCCTTCCCTACCAAGCGGCCACCACAGCCATACTGACGGCTGATGGTAATGTAATAACTCATATGATTTCTCCTTGATGTAGATTAACGAAGAATTTTTCTCCGTACATAAGCGTTTCTATATTTGGAATAGACAATTAACTGGCTCTTATAAATGCCATAGTAGCCGGACAGCATGTAGCTGACTGCTACCACAATGGCGAAGAACCAACCACCCTGTCCGTGGAACAACTCTACCCCCATGATGAAGGAGGCAATTGGCGAATTGGTCACACCGCAGAACACGGCAATCATGCCGAGGGCTGCACAGAGGCCGGCCGGCATGCCGATGAGTGGGGCAGCCATACAGCCAAAGGTGGCACCAATAAACAGGGATGGGACAATTTCACCGCCCCGGTACCCACCGGCCAGAGAAATGGCGGTGAATAACAGTTTCAGTAAGAAGGCATACCAAACGGTCTGGCCTAAGACGGAGGCGAAGATGACGCCTGCGCCGAGACCGTTGTAGTCCTGGCTGCCCACAATGGCGGTTAGAATGCTAATCATTGTACCGGCAACGAAAATCCGAATGTAGGTATTGTTAAATACCGTATTCATAAACTTTTCGGTGACAATCAGAGTCATGCAAACGCCAATGCTGAGCACGGCGCAGCCTACCCCCAGTAGCGTGGTCATGCCGGCAGTAAACGGGGTGAATTCCGGAATGACAGGAATCTGGAATTCCGGGTATTGAACCCCCAAAAACTTGGCCAAAGAAATGGCCGTTAAAGCGGAAGTAATGCAAGGCACCAATGCGGCGTAGTACATGACGCCGACGCTGATGACTTCAATGGAGAAAATGGCAGCGGTAACCGGTGCACCGAACAGGGCGGCAAAGGCGCCTGCCATGCCGGTCATAATCAGCACCTTGGTGTCATCTTCTTTGAATTTGAAAATCCGGGCAAAGGTTGAGCCAATGCTGGCCCCCATTTGCAGGGCAGCACCTTCACGGCCAACAGATGCACCGAACAGGTGAGACAAAATACTGGAAATAAAAATGAGGGGTGTCATGCGGGCCGATACCTGTTCGTCAGAATTGACGGCGGCCAGGGCCATATTGGTGCCCTTGTTCTCACTGTTTTTTGGGCTTTTGTCAAAGAGCCGGTACATTAGAGCAATGACTAAACCGGCAATTGGCAACAGCCAAATAAGGTATCCATGGTCTTCTCTATAGGCGGTGGCCCAATTGAGGCAATAGTAAAAAGCAGTGGCAATTAAGCCCATGATGGCACCCAAGATGAGGGAAACCGAGAGCCATTTCAGGTACACCAGAAAATGGTCATTAAAGTGAGAAAACTCTTCTTTGAAGCGTTCCCAAACATACTTCATCTTATTGCCTCCTTCCCTAAATTTTAGCTTGGTTATCCGAAGATTACTTTACAGCGGTCTACGGTTTCTTTGGCATCCTTACAATAGTAGTCTGCCCCAATTTGCATAGCATATTCTTCGGTTAAAACTGCACCGCCCACCATGATGGTTACCTTGCTGGTACCGTCGGCATTCTGTAGTGCCGGTTCTGCGCGCAGCAGTGCAATGGTTTCTTTCATACTTGGCAGCGTGGTGGTCATTAAGGCGGAAAGGCCTACTGCCACAACGTCTTCCTTCACAGCGGTTGCCACTACTACTTCTGGGTCTACGTCTTTACCCAGGTCCAAAACGGTGTAACCGTAATTTTCCAAGAGCACTTTGACAATGTTTTTCCCAATGTCGTGGATATCCCCTTTTACGGTGGCCAAAATAACGGTTCCCTTACTCATGGTGCTGTCCGAAGAATCATCCATATTCTTCTTCAGCACGTCAAAGCAGGCCTGTGCGGCATCTGCACTCTGAATGAGCTGTGGCAGGAACAGTTCGCCCCGCTCGTAGTCCTCCCCTACTTTATCCAAAGCAGGAATGAGGTGGTCATTGATGATAACCATAGATGGGGTGTTCTCCAACATCTGTTCCGTGGCTTTTGCAGCCTCGGTCTTTAAGCCGTTATACACGGCATCCAAGATATTGTTGATTTCTTTTGGCGCAGCAGCCGGCTGGCTGGATGCTTTGACTTCTTTATAAAAGTCAATATATTCATTGGCACCGGCATCCGTCTGATTCAGTACACGGAAGGCGCGGACCACATCGGTCATTTCACCCATGTTCGGGTTGATAATTGGGAAATCCAAACCGGCACCCAAAGCCAGGCTCAAGAAAGTCCGGTTCACCAGGCCGCGGTTTGGCAAACCAAAGGAAATATTGGAAACACCCAAAATGGTTTTACATCCCAGTTTTTCCTTCACCAGTTTCACAGCGTCAACGGTTACCTCGGCTGCAGTCGGTTCCGCAGAAATGGTCAAAGTCAGGCAGTCAATGAAGACATCTTCTTTTGGAATGCCATAAGTGGCAGCCCGGTCCACAATGCGCTTGGCAATGGCAAGACGGCCTTCTGCTGTATCTGGAATGCCATCTTCATTCAATGTAAGGCCAACCACACAAGCGCCATACTTTGCCACCAATGGCAAAATGGTAGAAAGCTTTTCTTCTTCCCCGTTGACCGAGTTCACAATGGCCTTGCCATTATAAGCACGAAGGGCTGCTTCCATGGCCTTCGGATTGGTGGTATCAATCATCAAAGGCAAGTCACAAACACCCTGCAGTTTTCGGATGAGTTTTGGAAGCAGTTCCACTTCATCCACACCCGGATGGCCTACATTCACATTGATGATTTCAGCACCGCCCTGAATTTCTTCCTTGGCCATGCCTAAAATATAGTCTAGGTCGCCTTCTAATAAGGCAGCCTGCATTTTCTTTTTTCCGGTTGGATTGATGCGTTCCCCAATGATGGTTGGGCGGTCAATCCGAAGGGTTTTGCTTGGGCTGGAAACGGCAGTGCCACTAAAGCCCTGGGCTTTGGTATACGTTTGATCTGCTACCGCAGCAGCCAAAGTGGCAATGTATTCCGGATTGGTGCCACAGCAGCCGCCAATGAACTTGGCACCGTATGGCAACAGTTCCAATACCTGCTTTGCAAACTGCTTCGGGTCAATGTCATATTCGTTGGTAGCCGGATCCGGCAGGCCTGCATTTGGCTTAATCAGCAGTGGCAACGTGGTGAACTCTGACAGTTCCTTCACCATTGGAAGCAAATCCTTTGGACCCACAGAGCAGTTCACGCCCAAGGCATCTACGCCGAGGCCGGCTAAGGTCAGGGCTTCTGCAGACGGTGCTACCCCGGTAAAGGTTCTACCAGTCAGTTCATAGGACATGCTACAGAGAATTGGTTTGTCACTATTTTCCTTGGCAGCCAGTACACCGGCTTTCAGTTCCAGTAAATCTGTCATGGTTTCGAAGGCAATCAAATCTGCCTCTTCCCCTGCCAAAATCATTTCTTTGTAATAGCCATAGGCTTCTTCCAGGGTCATGTCCCCGGACGGCTCCATCAGTTTTCCAATTGGGCCAATGTCCAAGGCCACTAAGGTGTCTGTGCCCTCGGCTGCCTTTTTGGCATTAGAAACTGCAGAACGTACCAATTCCGACACGGAATAACCGCAGTCAGAAAGTTTATAAGCATTGGCCCCAAAGGTGTTGGTAAACACTATGTCGGAGCCGGCATCAATATACTGTTTGTGAACGGAAACCATGAAGTCCGGGTTTTCCACATTCAGGGTTTCCGGCACATGGTTAAAAGTGACTCCGCTCTTTTGAATGACGGTGCCCATGGCACCATCCAGAAGGATCAACTCTTTTTTCTCTAGGAGTTGTTTCAAATCCATAGGTTTATCCTCTCTCTGCTGAAGACTCAGCCTTCTATGATTTCAACGCCCTGAGCCTGAGGTTGGCATACATAAACGTTGGTAAAGTCGTTTTTCTTTAATTCTTCGGCACAGGCCTCGGCTTCTTCCTTGGTGGCGTATACGCCATACGTGGTAGGGCCGCTGCCGCTCATCATGTGGGCTAACACATTGTGCTTACGCATGATGGCCTTAATGGCTACCCGGTCCGGCACCTCAACAAATTGTTCAAATACATTTCCCATGAGGGTGAACTGTGCTTCCTCGTTGCCGGTCACCATGGCATGCAACATGCCGTTGGTGTTTAAGTGGCGGACATAAGGGGCTGTATCAAATGCGTCATAGGCTTCTTTGGTGGACACATCCTGGTCCGGTTTGCACAAAACGTACCAGTTCGGGTTCACCGGTGGAAGCGGGGCTAAAACACCGCCGATATCTAAGGCCAGCATGGTTCCGCCCTGAATACAGAACGGCACATCTGCGCCGGTTTTTACGCCGATGGCACAGAGCTCGGTCTGGCTCAGGCCTGCTTCAAGCAACTCATTTAAGCCCACAAATACGGCTGCGGCATCTGCGCTGCCTCCGGCCAGGCCTGCTGCAAACGGAATGTGCTTTTCAATGTGAATGGAAATGCCGGGATTGGCAATGCCGGTGTCAAGAAAGAACCGGTCGGCAGCCTTCCAAGCAATGTTCCGCTGGTCTGTCGGAAGTGCCTCATTGGAACAGGAAAGGCTAATGGTGCCCGGTTTCCCGGTTTTTTCTAAGGTAACGTAGTCCCAAATACCCACGGATTGCATAATCATAAACAGGGTATGGTACCCCTCTTCCGTTCTGCCTAAAATATCCAACATTAAGTTGATTTTGGCGGCGGCGCGAAGTTTCATCTTTAGCCACTTCCTTTCTGACGCAATATATCAGTATATTTTAACAATAAATAGGCGCTATTTCAATCATTCTGCCCAGTAGATTTCCTTGATTTCAGGCGGATTTTTTGGAAAATCACTTCTATGAAAAGTAGCCCTATTATGGTAAAATACTTTAAATCCGTTTGAACATTATTTTGGAGGAAAAACCATGAAAGCAGTTTTAACCGTAGTTGGCAAAGACACCGTAGGTATCTTCGCTAAAGTATCCACCTTCTGTGCAGACAAGAATGCCAACATTATCGGCGTTTCTCAGACCGTATTGGACGAAATGTTCGTTATGATTATGAACATCGACGTATCCAACCTGACCTTACCGTTTGGTGAATTTGCAGACAGCATTAAGGCCTATGGCGAAGAAAACAATTTGGTCATCCATGCCATGCATGAAGACATCTTCAATTCCATGCATCGCATTTAAGGAGAAATACTTCCATGATTAACTTGAATACATCCGACATTCTGGAAACCATCCAGATGATCGAAAATGAAAATCTGGATATCCGTACCATCACTATGGGTATCTCCCTGTTGGAATGTGCCGACAGCAACATTGATGCTTCCTGTGAAAAGGTATACGACAAAATCTGCCGCAAGGCTGAAAAATTGGTTCGTACCGGGGAAGACATTGAACGGGAATACGGCATTCCAATCATCAACAAGAGAATTTCTGTCACCCCGATTTCCATGCTGGTGGGTGCCAGCAAAGGGGATCCAGTCAAATATGCCCTGGCACTGGAAAAAGCCGCCAAAGAAGTTGGCGTCAACTACTTGGGCGGTTACTCCGCTCTGGTACAGAAAGGCTTTGCTGCTGGCGATGAAGCTTTAATCAACTCTATCCCGGAAGCCCTGTCCATTACCGACCACATCTGCTCCAGTGTTAACATCGGTTCCACCAAGGCCGGCATCAACATGGATGCCGTTGCCCTCATGGGCCGCATTGTAAAAGAAGCTGCCGAAAAGACCGTAGACAAAGACTGCGCCGGCGCTTCCAAAATTGTTGTTTTCTGCAACGCCGTAGAAGACAACCCATTCATGGCCGGTGCCTTCCACGGCGTCGGTGAATCTGACACCGTCATCAACGTCGGTGTTTCCGGCCCGGGCGTAGTTCGCTCTGCCCTGGCAAAAATTCCGGATGCTTCCATTAACGAAGTAGCCGAAATGGTAAAACGTACTGCTTTCAAAATTACCCGTGTGGGTCAGCTCGTTGCTTCGGAAGCTTCCAAGCGTCTGGACACCCCATTCGGTATTGTAGACTTGTCCCTTGCCCCAACTCCTGCTGTTGGCGACTCCGTTGCCAGAGTACTGGAAGAAATGGGCTTGGAAGAATGTGGCTGCGCCGGCACCACCGCCTGTCTGGCCATGTTGAACGATGCCGTTAAGAAGGGCGGCGTTATGGCTTCCTCTCAAATCGGTGGCCTTTCCGGTGCCTTCATTCCAGTTTCCGAAGACGAAGGCATGATTTCCGCAGCCCGCTCCGGCGGACTCCGCATTGAAAAGCTGGAAGCCATGACCGCAGTTTGCTCCGTAGGTCTGGACATGATTGCCATTCCTGGAGACACTCCTCCGGAAGTTATCTCCGGCATTATTGCCGACGAAGCAGCCATCGGTCTCATCAACACCAAGACCACCGCTGTCCGTGTCATTCCTGCCATCGGCAAGTCCGTTGGAGAAGAACTGGACTACGGCGGACTCTTCGGCACCGCACCGGTTATGCCGGTTAACACCGCTTCTCCGGCCAAGTTCATTTCCCGCGGCGGTCGTATCCCAGCTCCAATTCAGAGCTTGAAGAACTAAGGAAGAACGAACATGATTCATCTGTCTCCTCGGCTTGCCATGGTGGCATCCATGGCAAAAGATGGCCAGCCACTGGCAGACATTGGTACAGACCATGCCTATGTGCCGGCCTATCTTGTGCTGTCCGGGCGCATACCTTCTGCCATTGCGGCAGACCTTCGCCCCGGCCCGCTGCAACGTGCCGAGGAAACAGTTGCAAAATATCACCTGGAAGATAAGGTAACCTTGCAGCTCAGTGACGGCTTTCAAAGTTTGGCACCGGGCTGTCTTCATAATTTCATCCTGGCAGGCATGGGTGGAAATCTCATTACTGACATTTTCCTCCGCTCGCCATGGGTCAAAGAAGTGGGAAACCACTTCGTCTTACAACCCCAGTCTCATCAGGAAGACTTACGGGAATACCTTTTCCAAAATGGCTTTTCCATTTTGAGAGAAGAACTTTGTGAAGATACCGGCCGCATTTATGTGGCCATGGAAGTCATCTACACCGGGGAACCAGGCCCTTCAGATCCGGTTTCCTACTACGTAGGTGCTTTGGGAAAGACTGAATCGCCCCTGAAAGAAGCCTATTTCCGTCAGGTTTTCAAACGGCTGGAAAATCGGCTGAACGGTCTTCGGACCGGCGGGGCCAACCCAGAAGAACAAGCAGCAATTTTAAGCCTTCTAGACGGCATTAGAAAGGATGTGTCCTTATGAGCGTAACCGTAGCAGATGTTTTGAACTTTATTGACTCCTTCGCACCGTTTGACACCCAGGAATCCTGGGACAACAGCGGCTTCCTGGTAGGAGATAAAACCAAGGAAGTCAAGAAAATTGCAGTCTGCCTGGACATGACCCATGACACCCTTCGTCAGGCAAAGGCCTTTGGCGCAGACCTTGTGGTCAGCCACCATCCAATTCTGTTTGCACCGGTACAGCAGGTATACTCCGACAGTCCTGTCTTTTATGCTATTCAAAACGACATTGCCCTGCTGGCAGTCCACACCCCTTGGGATGCAGCCGACGGCGGCGTCAATGACGTATTGGCCACGTTGCTGGGGCTGGAAGACATTCATAAAATCGGGCCGGAAGAAAACGGCGTGCAGATGCTGCGGGCCGGCACCTTGAAGACCCCGGTTCCTGCAGAAGAGTTTGCAGACATTGTAGCTGCCGCCCTGGACACGGTAGTCCGGGTTTCTTCTGCCGAAAAGAACATTCAGACCGTGGCTGTTTGCGGCGGCGCTGGCGCTTGCTTCCTGCCGGACATAAAGGCAGCCGGCATTGACGCCTATGTTACCGGAGACGCCAAGCACAATGACTTCTTAGACGCCATTGACTTAGACGTGGCTTTATTAGCTGCCGGTCACTATGAAACCGAAACGGTTTCCATTCCTGTTTTGCTCACCTTGCTGAAGCAGGAATTCTCCACTTTGGAATTCACTTACTTGGAGTCTGCTCCGGTAAAATATATTGGTTAAATTCGAGGCACACTTATGGCACTGGATGGTCTCTTTCTGCACACCATGGCAGAAGAACTTCGTTCCACCCTGTTAGGGGCAAAAGTGGATAAAGTGTACCAGCCTTCTTCGGAAGAACTGGTGTTTGCACTCCGTCAAAAGACACTTGGCGGGGTGAAACTTTTGCTGTCTGCCAGAGCCAACAGCCCTCGGGTTAGCCTGACAACGGCCAACTATGAGAACCCGGCAAAACCGCCTATGCTCTGCATGTTACTCCGCAAGCGTTTGGGTGGTGCCACCCTCACGGAAGTGCGTCAGCAATCCCACGACCGAATTCTCTTTTTAGACTTTTTCGCCACCAACGAACTGGGTGACCGGGAAAAGTTGACCCTCGTTATTGAAATCATGGCCCAATACAGCAATGTCATCTTAGTAGGACCTGACGGGAAAATCATTGACGCCTTAAAGCGGGTAGATTTCACCAAGTCCTCCAAGCGCCTGGTTTTGCCGGGCCTTCCTTATGAATTGCCTCCACAGCAGGACAAGCTGTCCCTGCTGACCGGCGGCATAGATGACATCATGGTGCGTCTGCGCAGTTTCTCCACCAAAACCTTATCCGGGGCTTTGCTAAATACTCTTATGGGTGTTTCCCCGGTAGTGGCAAGAGAACTGAGTTACCGTGCCATTGGAGAAGACAAGGCCATGTCCGACATGACCATTTCCGATTTCACCAAATTGGAATTCTCCCTTTTAGATGTTCGGGAACAGCTGCAGAATGGTTCCTTTACCTACTGTGTGGTAAAGGACCTGAACGGGAAACCGTTTGACTTTTCCTTTATGGACCTAACCCAGTATGGCTCAAGTACCGAACGGGAATACTTTACCTCCCCGTCCGCCCTGTTGGATCAATATTATTCCAAGCGGGATTCCATGGAACGAATGACCCACCGCACTGCAGATTTGAATAAATTCCTGCATACTACGGCGGAACGAATCGCCCGGAAAATGGAACTGCAACGGGCAGAACTGGAAAAGTGCGACGACCGGGAAACCCTTCGGATTTCTGCAGAACTCATCAACGCCAACCTGTTCCGGTTGGACAAAGGGGTTCCGTACTTTGACTTAGAAAACTATTATGAAGGGAACGCCCTCATGCGGATTCCGGTGAATCCGGCCTTGAGTCCGGCGCAAAACTCCCAGAAATATTACAAAGAATACCGTAAGACCTACACCGCCGAGAAGAAACTGAAAGAACAGTTGACCGCCGGTGCAGAAGAATTGGCCTATATTGAAACCGTTTTGGATGCCCTGTCCCGGGCGGAAACCGAACGTGATATTTCCGCCATTAAACAGGAACTGATTTCCGGAGGATATTTGAAAGACCGCTCCGGAAAGGACAAGCAGGGCAGAAAAAAGAAGGCCCCAACCCAGGCGGCACTTCCTCCAATGGAATACCGGACCACGGACGGATTTACAGTTTTGGTGGGCCGTAACAACGTACAAAACGAACAGCTTTCTTTGAAGAAAGCCGCAAAGCTAGACATGTGGCTCCACATTAAAGACTTCCCCGGTTCCCACGTCATTATCCAGAATCAGGACGGTGTGGTATCCGACCAAGCCATTTTAGAGGCTGCCCAAATTGCTGCCGTAAACAGCACCGCTGCTGCCGACAAAAAGGTTCGCATTGACTACACTTTGGCCAAGCACTTGAAAAAGCCGGCCGGTGGTCGTCCGGGTATGGTAATTTACCATGAAAATTGGGACATTATTGTGGAACCTGATGTGGATTTTGTGTCCTCACTTCGTGTAAAATAAAACTGTTCGAAAATAAATAGAGAAAGAGCTGATTTCTGTGACCAACTCCGAATCCATGCCAGTCCAGGATGTGAAATCCAAGTTCCGTTTAACAGGCAAAGAACGTAACTGGGTTTTATATGATGTGGCTAACTCCGCATTCTCTCTCATTGAATCCACCATCTTGACATTCTTCTTCAATGTCATCAGTGGAAACGAGGGTCTGTCTCCGGCACTGTACCTTGCCTATTGGGGCTACGCCCAATCCGTAGCAACGGTAATTTCCGCCTGTATGGGTCCCATCATTGGTGCCTTGTCAGACCAAAAAGGAATGAAGAAGAAATTCTTCGCCGTTATTTTATTTGCTGCTTGCACCCTGTGTATCTTCATGGGTGTCTTCCGACACTGGATTGCATTCCTTGCTGCATTTGTAATCTTGCGGTCCCTGTTTAGTGTCAGCATTGTCCTTTACGACTCCATGCTGAGAGACGTCACCACCGAAGAACGTATGCACAACGTTTCTTCCCAAGGCTACGCCTGGGGCTATGTCGGCTGCTTAATTCCATATGCTGTTTTGGCATTGGTTATCTTCATTGTCACCGGTAATCTGGACTTGAATAACTTAACCTTGCTTTCCATTGCTTGCGTTGTCACCGGTTTCTGGTGGCTCATCATGTCCATCCCGTTGCTGAAGAGTTATGAGCAAAAGTATTATTTAACAGAAGCCCGTATCAATCCGTTTAAGCAAATCTGGAAAACCTTAAAAGAGGCCTTCTCCAACAAACGGATTGCCCTCTTCTTACTGGCTTATTTCTTTTATATTGACGGTGTATTCACCATTGTAAAAATGTCCACCGCCTATGCCACTTCTCTTGGCATTGACACATTGCTCATGGTAGCCGCCATGTTGGGCTGCCAATTTGTAGCTTGTCCATCTGCCTTGCTTTTGGGAAAATTAACCGCAAAATACGAAGCCTATAAGTTAATTCCATTCTGTATTTTCGGTTATTTCTGTATTACCGTGTACGCCATTTTCCTTGGCCATATTTACCAGTTCGTTATTATGGCGTTGGCCATGGGTCTGGTACAGGGTGGTACCCAGGCATTGTCCCGTTCTTACTTCGCCAGCATTACGCCGGTGAATAAATCCGGTGAATTCTTTGGGCTTTATGACATTTTAGGAAAAGGCGCTTCCTTCCTTGGAACCACATTAATTGGTGTGGTAACCCAAATTACCGGCCACCAAAATTATGGTGTCGGCGCCATTGCCGTGTTCTTTGTCATTGGCATTGTCCTTTTCCTCTTCTCCACCAAAGGTGCTTCCGGAAAATCAAAAGAATAAAAATAAAAACCGCTTCCCAAGGGAAGCGGTCTTTTTTTGTCTTTTTCCGTTAGTTTACTTCTGCTTCAAAGTTTGGATCACCGGCAGCGGTGGTCTTGGTAGTGGTAGTAGAAGTAGTTCTGGAAGCCGTAGTGGAATAGGTTCTGGTAGTGGAGTACGCAGAAGTGGTATTCCCGGAATCTACGTTTTCACCCGGGTTTTCAATAAGGTCCGAGGTGTTTTCCGTTGGCAGAGTCGTCTGTCTGGAAGCCATCATTTCAATGGCACTATCCGTTGGCATAGACATAATACCAAGGTTAATCTTAGCCGTCAGAATGCGTTTGACAGACTGGTTGATGCGGGCTTCGGAAAGGTTACCGGTGGTAATGGCATCCTTTACGGCAGCAACGGCATCATAGAGGCTGGTTGGGTTGTAAATCAGGTCACAACCTGCCTGCAAGGCTTTGACTACCATCTGGGCGGTGGAGTAAGTAGAAGATACCGAACTGTCACCTAAAGAAGCGGTCATTATAACGCCCTTGAAGCCCAAGGTGTTGCGGAGCAAGTCTGTTACCACCTTCTTGGAGAAGTCGGAAGGTACGCCTGCTTCTGCAGCAGCGGTCTGAACGTGACCTACCTGAACAATGTCAGCACCGGCTGTAATACCACTCTGGAACGGCAGGAAGTCCTTTGCCTTCAAGTCTGCCAAAGAACCGTTACATACCAGGTTACCGCCGGCATCATAGTCCCCAATGCTTGGGAAGTATTTCAGGCAGCTGCCAACGCCGCCGGCACGAAGGCCCTTAACGGCTGCGGCTACTAAGTCAGCAGCCTTTTGATAATCAGATCCATAGGAACGAGGGCCGGCAGCACTGTCATTCAGTGCACAGCAGTCTGCATATGGAGCCAAATTCAAATTGAAGCCCAGCATTTTCAGCTGCTTTGCCATGTCACTCATGTTGGTGGCCAACTCTTCCACACCATTTTCCTTTTCGGCATAGGTGTAAGGAGAAGCAAACTGCGTGATTTTCAGTTTGGCTGCTACCGGAGAATTGTCGCCGCCTTCTTCTGCAATAGCAATAAAGGCCGGAATGCCCACAATGTTACCCAAATAGGTCTGGGTATTCATCAGCATGCTCTTTACCTGTTCATCAGAAGAAAGGTTTGCTTCGGTGTAAACAATACCGCCCACCGGATATTTGGTCAGGCTGTTCTTGGTCTGTTCACCTGCGGCAGAAACCACATCAGCACCGGTTAAAGCTTCCGGACTAATCATAAAGAGCTGCGCAATTTTCTGATCCAGAGACATGTTGTCAATCAACTTATCCAGATTGTCTTTTGCGTTCTGAGAGGTCGTTGCCTTTTTGGCGGCAGCTTCTTCTTCGGCAGCCTTCTTGGCTTTTTTGCCGGAAATACAAGAACTGATGCCAACAATGAGGGAAACGACCAACAGCAGGGCAACACAGCAAGTAATGGTTCTTCTACGAGCCATTTTTGCTGCATGGGTCTGTTTCAATTTCATATCAAATTCCTCCAAAAGTTTAACAAGTGGATTGATTACGCGCAAATAAGGCTTCTACTTCTTCCTTCAGCAGTTGGTACTCCGGAAGGTCTAAGGTAGAACTGGTGGCTAGAATGCTCTCAGCG
This sequence comes from Acutalibacteraceae bacterium, assembly GCA_045642465.1. GTDB lineage: Bacteria > Bacillota > Clostridia > Oscillospirales > Acutalibacteraceae > RUG420. The sequence goes on along the minus strand of JAZUIY010000017.1, from coordinate 34,664 downwards.
GCTGTTTCCGCCTGTTTTAGGATATCAATGTCCGTTAACATATCGGCGATGCGGAGCTCCGGAAGGCCATGCTGGCGCTGTCCGAAGAAGTCCCCTGGTCCACGGAGGGCCAAGTCTCTCTGAGATATTTCAAAGCCGTCGTTGGTACTACACATAACCCCCAGCCGTTCTGCCGTGGCAGGAGAAGCATTGTCCGACAGCAGAATGCAGGTGGACTTGTACTTTCCCCGGCCCACGCGGCCGCGGAGCTGGTGGAGCTGGGAAAGACCAAACCGTTCTGCGTTTTCAATTAACATAATAACCGCATTGGGAACGTCTACCCCGACTTCAATTACGGTAGTAGCTACCAATAGTTGAATGTCTCCTCGGACAAATTGGTCCATAACGGCCTCTTTGTCCCCATTCTTCATTTGGCCATGTAAGAGGCCAACTTTATAATTCTTAAATTCATTTTGAGAAATGCGCTGATAGTATTCCGTGGCCGGAACCAGGTTCTCAGGAGTTTCTTCCCCTTCCTCTACCAGCGGGCAAACAATGTACCCTTGTCTGCCTTCCTCTAAATGCTGTTTGATATAATTATACGCTCTTTCACGAATTTTTCCATTAATACGATAAGTCTCTATTGGAATTCGCCCTTTTGGCAGCTCATCTATGATGGAAACATCCAGGTCTCCGTAGATGGCAAGGGCCATGGTCCGTGGAATTGGCGTGGCTGACATAACCAAAACATGGGCACCGTCGCCCTTTTTGGCCAGGCTTCCCCGCTGGTTCACACCGAAGCGGTGCTGCTCGTCTGTAATGACCAGTCCCAGACGCATAAAGTCCACGTCATCTGTAATCAGCGCATGGGTACCCACCACGAAATCTATGGCGCCGCTGCGCAGGCCGGCTTTGATGTCGGTTTTTTCTTTTGCAGGAGTACTTCCCGTAAGCAATGCCACCTGAATGCCGGTGTTCTGAAAGAAACTGCACATGGTGGCATAGTGCTGGCCGGCCAAAATTTCCGTCGGCGCCATCATGGCGGTCTGGTACCCGTTGCGGGCGGTGGAATAACCCAGGGCGGCGGCCACCATGGTTTTCCCGGAGCCAACATCCCCCTGGAGTAAGCGGTTCATCAGGATGCCGCTTTGCATGTCAGCCATGGCAGCGGACACGGCCCGTTTCTGGGCGCCGGTTGGTTCAAAGGGAAGACTTCCATAAAAGTCTTCCGAGTAATCTTCTAACAGCCGGACGCCGGTGGCAGTCCGGTTGGCACCCCGAATTTGCTTCAGCCCCACCTGTAATTCTAACAGTTCTTCAAAAATGAAGCGGTTGCGGGCTGCCATCATGGACTCCATGCTGCTTGGGAAATGGATTTCCCGCATGGCATCCTGTAAGGGCATCAGCTGATACTGTGTCAAAATTGCTTCCGGAATAGGGTCCTCTAAGTAGGCGCTGTAGGCATCCAGTGCCTTTTCCATGAGACCTTCAATATAGTTGGAAGTAATGTCTTTGTTTCTTCTGTAAATGGGACGGATCCGACGCTTTTCTGCCTTTTCTTCAATGGCAGGGTTCAGCATTTGACGGACACCGCTGTTCATGGTCATTTGGCCAAAGAAATAATATTCTTTTCCCGGCACCAGTTTTCCGGCAGCAAACCGGTTGTTGAAAATGGTAATCTTGCAAAAGCCGCTTTGGTCATAAACCTTGGTTTCATAGACCATAATGCCGCTTTTGGCTTTGAAAAAAGACGGTGCTGCCATAACCATGGCATGGATGCAAACTTTTTCCTGTAACTCTGCCCCCATAATGGCAGTTACAGTGCTCCAATCCTCATATGCTCTGGGATAATAATGAAAAAGGGCGTCAACAGAAGAGACGCCGAGCGAAAGAAGCTGCTCGGCGCGTTTTTCTCCGACGCCTTTCAATTTTCGAATAGGAATATCCGGTAGCATATGGGTTCCTCTAGGAATTATTCAACAGAAATAATGAAGTGGTATACCGGCTGTCCACCAGGGATAACGGCAGTTTCCACATTACTGTATTTATTATTCAACATGGTTTCCAATTGCTGTGCATCTTCTTCTGTGGCACCTTCGCCATAGAAAATGGTAATCATGCTGGTGTCTCCATGTTTACGAACCAGATGGCGGGTTACTTTAAATGCGGCAGTAACCATGTCATCTTCCACTACATTAATGGCTCCGTTTTCCATGCCCAGCATCTGGCCTTCTTTAATGGCTTTGCCATCTACAGAGCTATCTCTGGCGGCAAAGGTCACCTGACCGGTTTCCACCGTATCTAAGGCCTGGGTCATAGCCAAATGGTTGGCGTTGATGTCCGCATCCGGGTCATAAGCCAGCATGGCTGCTACGCCCTGTGGAACGGTACGGCTTGGCAGAACAATTACCTGTCTGGAAGAAATGGCATTGACCTGTTCTGCAGCCATAATGATGTTCTTATTGTTTGGCAGTACGAAGACGGTTTCTGCCGGCGTAGCTTCTACTGCCCGCAAAATGTCTTCCGTACTTGGATTCATGGTCTGACCGCCGGATACAACGACATCTACGCCGATTTCCCGGAACATGTCGCCCAGGCCGTCCCCTGCTGCTACAGCAACAAAGCCAACTTCATTCACCGGTTCTACCGGAAGAAGGGTTTCTTCTTGGGATACGGCTTGCGGTTCTTCCCCGTCTGTTACGGTAATGGAAACCGGAACCGGGCGCTTATGGAACTGTTCCAGGTTTTCTTCTGCCAAAGCGCTATCTTTTCCGGCATTGACATGCTGCTGTCTCATGTTGTCTACTTTGATTTTTACCAAAGCACCAAAGCCCAAGCCCTTTTGCAAGGCATTGCCCGGGTCATTGGTATGAACGTGCACCTTGATGATGTCGTCATCGTCTACGCAGACAACGGAGTCCCCAATGGATTCCAGGTAAGCCCGGAGTTCACAAGGATCTGTGGTAACGGATGGGTCTCTATTGACAATAAACTCGGTACAGTAACCAAACTTAATGTTGGAACTGGCTGCTGCAACGGTGGTCTTCTTTACAAATGGCTGTACGTTAATGGATACGGCTTCGTCATTTAAATCTTCAATGACACCCTCTCCGTTAAAGACAGAGGCCATACCCCGCAGAATATGAACCAAGCCCTGTCCACCGGCATCTACCACGCCGGCTTTCTTCAGTACCGGAAGCATTTCCTGGGTTTGTTCCAGCGCTTCCTGTGCACCGGTCACAACGGCGTTCCAAAGTTCCACCGGAGATGCTTCTTTGTTTTCGGTTCCGAAGGTTGCACCGGCCTGAGAAGCCATGCGGACAACGGTAAGAATGGTACCTTCCGTCGGTTTCATAACAGCTTTATATGCTGCTTCTACCCCGTAGGAAAGTGCCAGGGCCAAATCTCTGGCATCGGCGGTTTCTTTTCCCTTTAAGCCTTTGGCAAAGCCACGGAAAATCAGGGAAAGAATTACCCCGGAGTTGCCTCGTGCACCACGAAGCATAGCGGAGGCCGTCATATCAGCAACTTTGGAAACAGTGGCTCCATCCGGAACCAGTTCCAATTCTTTGGCAGCTGCTGCAGCGGTCATGGACATATTAGTGCCGGTGTCCCCATCGGGAACCGGGAATACGTTAAGTGCATCAACATCTTTTCGGTTGTTGTTGATGTTATGCGCTGCGGAAATCACCGCATCGCGGAACAGAATACCTGTAATCAAAACAAATTACCTCTTTTATGAAAGCATGGAATCTACGTGAACGTATACGGCCTTCACGGTCATGCCGGTTACTTCTTCTATGGTGTAACGAACTTTGTGGGAAAGATTTTCAACCACAGCGGAAATGTTGACACCGTAAGTTACCTTAATGTGTAAGTCAATGACCAAACCGCCCTGTTCGCTACGGACACGGACACCTTTGTCTAAGAAATTCCTCTTTCGCATTAAAAGAGAACGTACGCCTTGAATGGCATTGCTGCTAGACATTCCTGCCACACCAAAGCAAGTTGGGACAATGCTGCCCAACAGTTCAGAGAAATAGGATTCTTCTACCTCTATGGTTCCCAATGGTTTTTCAAGCTTAATCATAGAGATGCCTCCTTATACTTCTTTTTCAAAATTTGGTAAATTGCCCAGCGGGTTTCCCGGCAAGCCGGTTACATCCGAGACAATTTCTTTTCCGTAGCAAAGAACTGCATTACGGAAGCCAATGGTAATCATTGGCATTTGGGAGTAGTAATACTCAATATATTTTTCTAGGTTCAAAGAACCGGTCTGTACATAACGGAACTGTTCCTGAATATCTCCGCTGAGCAGGAACCCAATGTTCATGTCATTGGTCAAGCGGTATTCCCCAATGTATAAGTCATACATATGGCCGGATACAGCGCTTTTATAAGTGGTGTATGGCAATGCTGTAATGGTGGAATCCACGCCAATGGCTGCCAGCTGTTTGGAAACTGCATCGGCCAGTTTCATTTTGTAGTCGTTGCTTTCGTCTGTAAGGATATTCAATTTCATACCCTTGAAGTGATCTGCTACGGTAGCCTTGGCCACCTTGGTATCTATGCGTGGCAATTCCAGGTTTTTGATTTCATACCAAGCTGGGTTAAACGGCAATACAGATGGGTCTGCATATCCGTCTAAACCGGTGGTAATTAATGCCTCTCTGTCCAGAAGGGCGCTGAGGTAAACCCGGATGGTTGGATTGCTCAAATAACTTCTGCCGGTATTCACACCCAAAACCACAATTTGGTTCAGAGGAACCTGACATTCATTAATGTTGCGGACCCTTTGCAGCTTGCCATCCATCATTTCGTCATAGGCAAAGTCCATGTTGCCTACGCCCAAACTGTCCAGCAAGGTGTTGGTATGGGTAATGTTGGTTAAATAAACGGCTCTTGTTTTGCCGGAGTATCCTTCATTTAAATGAAGAATGCCGCCATCTGCAGTAGCCTCATAGGTGTACATCCCTGTGCCGGTTGGCAAGACATCTGCTGCAATAGACGTACCCAATTTGATGATTGGGAAGGTCAACACTGCGGTGGCGTACAGATTTTTCGAAATCATGGTAAAGGTGACGGTGTCGTCCCCTTGTGCAGTGGCCGTGGCAAATTCATTTAATGTGGTGGAATAGTATACGGAATTCTTGGCCTTGGTAAAAGAATAAGCTACGTCATTGGCTGTAATTGGGCTGCCATCCGCAAATTTGGCATCCTTCTTAATGGTGACAATTAAGTTTGGCCCGGAGAAACTGGCGCTTTCTGCAATGACCGGTGTTACGGAATAATCTTCTGCAACGGAGAAAAGGCCATTGTAGAGCAGTGGCATCAAAATCTGATTGAGCAGGCTCTTTGCCATATAAGGATTCAATCCGTCTTCACGGGAATAGGGAATGACAATGTCAGATTCGCTTGCCACTTTTGGCACGTCTGACCCGGTCCCATCATCTGTTTTCTTATGACATGCAGATGCACCGAAGAGCACGAAAAATACCAGCACTAGCAACAAGGCCAATGCTTTTTTTGCTCTTTGCATAATGTCTCTCCTTCCGGTTTATTTTAACAGGATGCGTTTCACGCCGGTACACTGTCCGGTTTTCTCATCCACGGTAAAAATGCAGCCGTTCACCATGTTTTCACTATTTTTGGCATAGTCAAATCTGGCAGGCATGTTGGTTTTGAATTTCTCAATAATAATGTCCGGCTGAACGCCCAAAACAGATTGTACTGTTCCAGTCATTCCCAGGTCGGTAATGTAGCCGGTTCCCTTTGGCAGCACCTGTTCGTCTGCGGTCTGCACGTGGGTGTGGGTTCCAAATACGGCGGATACCTTTCCGTCTAAGTAAAAGCCCATGGCCCGTTTTTCAGAGGTGGCTTCTGCGTGGAAGTCCACCAAAATAATGCGGCTGTCCGACAGTTCTTCCAAAATGGCGTCCACCATGTTAAACGGGTTGTCCAGCGGTTCCATATAGGTGGTGCCCATTAAGTTCACCACGCCCACTTGTACGCGGCCCTTGTCTACTCTGCAGTAGCCGTGGCCCGGACAGGCAGCGGTAAAGTTGGCCGGACGCAGAAGGAATTCGTTTTCGTCGTAAACGTCATACAGTTCTCTACGGCGGAAGGCATGATTGCCGGTGGTGACCACATCGGCACCAAGGGCAAACAAGTCGGCTGCGGCAGTCGGAGTAATGCCATTGCCGTCTGCAGCATTTTCTCCGTTGATAATGCAGACATCAATGGCATTATCCCGCTTCAAGGAAGGAAGATGCTCTGCTAAAAAGGTAACGCCGTCTTTTCCGACAACGTCGCCAATGGCCAGAATGTTCATAAGTAGCCTTCCTTTCTTTGGGATAATATGGATAAAAGGGACTTCATCCGGTACGGTTTCGCACCGGATAAGTCCCCCTTGTTTTTCTTACTTAGCGTAGTCCATAACGCGGCTTTCGCGAACCACATGTACTTTGATCTGGCCAGGATATTCCAGTTCGTTTTCAATCCGTTCTGCAATTTCATGAGCCATAATTACCATCTGGTCATCAGAAACCTTTTCCGGTTTTACCATAATGCGGATTTCACGGCCGGCCTGAATGGCGTAGCAGCCGTCTACTCCGTCAAAGGAATCAGCAATTTCTTCCAGTTTTTCCAGACGCTTAATGTAATTCTCTAAGTTTTCACGGCGGGCACCAGGACGCGCTGCGGAAATGGCGTCGGCAGCCTGTACTAAGAAAGCAATGGTGGACTTGGCTTCAATGTCATTGTGGTGAGCCGCAATGGCATGAACAATTGCTTCGTTTTCTTTGTACTTCTTAGTAGCATCTACACCCAGTTGAACATGAGTTCCTTCGAATTCATGGTCTAAGGCCTTACCAACGTCGTGCAGCAAACCTGCGCGCTTGGCTTTCTTAATGTCGGCGCCGACTTCAGCAGCCAACAGGCCGGCAATGTAAGATACTTCTAAGGAATGATCCAGTACGTTCTGACCGTAGCTAGTACGGTACTTCAAACGGCCTAAGAGTTTTACCAGTTCCGGATGAATTCCGGTAACACCGGCATCCAATACAGCCCGTTCCCCGGTCTGCTTAATGCCTTGTTCTACTTCACGCTTGGCCTTCTGGTAAATTTCTTCAATGCGGGCCGGATGAATTCGTCCGTCCTGAATGAGACGTTCCAAAGTCAAACGTGCAATTTCACGGCGAACCGGTTCGAAACAGGAAACCGTTATGGCTTCCGGTGTGTCGTCAATAATTAAGTCTACGCCGGTAACGGTTTCAATGGCTCGGATATTTCGTCCTTCACGGCCAATGAGTCGACCCTTCATTTCGTCATTTGGCAGAGCAACAACCGATACGGTTGCTTCGGTGGTACGTTCTGCAGCACAGCGCTGAATAGCCATGCTGACAACCTGTCTGGCAATTTCGTCAGATTCTTCTCTGACCTGTTCCTTGAACGCTAAAATCTTAGTGGCTTTTGCATGCTCTAACTTCTCGTCCACTTCAGCCAGCAAGATTGTTCTTGCCTGGTCTTCCGTAAGACCGGAAATTTTTTCTAACATTTCAAATTGGCTCTTCTTAAGAGCTTCAACTTCTTCGGCTTTCTTGTCAGCGTCTTTCAATTTGTTGTTAAGAGCTTCTTCCTTCTTTTCCAGAGCCTCGGTTTTCTTGTCGAGGTTTTCTTCCTTCTGGATGATACGGCGCTCTTGACGCTGTACTTCCGAACGGCGTTCGCGGAGGTCGCGTTCTGTTTCAGAACGCTGTTTGTGTATTTCGTCCTTTGCTTCTAAAATGGCTTCTTTCTTCTTCTGTTCTGCGGTGGTCAACGCCTGGTTGATGATACGGGTTGCTTCCTGATTGGCAGAACCGATGGTAGCTTCAGCCTTACGCTTGCGTACTTCCTGGCCTACAAAAAAGAAGATGGCACCGCCCACAATGAAAGAGCCAATTCCTACAATTGCAGTAATCAAAGTCCAATACACCTCCCTTTACAAAATTTAATATTAATGAATCCTTTTCGAAAAAAAGAAAAACTTTCACAATATCCCAAATATTATACGTAATGAGAGGCCAAAATGTCAAGAAACAGGCAGGCCAAAAAACGCATAAAATAAGCAAAAGGCAACTCTTTTTAGAGTTGCCTTTTGTTAGTGAATATTTAGTTGCCGGTGTCTTCCCCTAAAACCACTTGAATATCAAATGTTTTTACAGATCCATCCTCATTAACATGGGCAATGGAAAGGGAAATTTTGTCTCCCGGCTTGCTCTTTTCAATGACCTTCAAAAGGACATTGGTGGTATCTAAGCCCTTGCCATTTACAGCAGTAATCAAGTCACCAACTTCAGCGCCTGTTCCGGTCAAGCAGCTGTCCGCATCCATTTTTGCAATGACAATGGATCCGTTTGGCAACTGGTTCTTTTGCAGCACTGCACTGTAGTTTTCATATCCTTCTGCGGAAATATAACTAATGCCCAGTTTGGCCCGGTCTTGAACATGGCCTACTGTCAAGATGTCATCTACTACGGCTTTGGCTACATTGATTGGAACCGCAAAGCCCATGCCTTCGTACTCTTCATCTGCAATTTTAGAAGAGTTCATACCAATTACTTGGCCATAACTGTTCACCAGTGCCCCACCGGAGTTGCCCGGGTTAATGGCAGCATCGTGTTGGATGCATTCCATGGTGTAGCCGCCGTCCGAAGTGGCGGTTGGCCGGTCAATGGCAGAGACAACGCCGGCAGTGAAGGAACCATAGAACTGGGTTCCGCCCGGATTACCAATGGCATAAACCGGTTCCCCTACCTGCAATACAGAAGAGTCCCCAAATTCAGCCGGTGTCAGGTCTGCTCCTTTTATGGAAAGTACGCCGACGTCCGTACGGGTGTCGTATCCTACCACTTTGGCATCATAGGCGGTGCCATCTTCCAGTTCCACTTTGTAACTGGAACTGCTGCGGTTAATAATGTGGGCGCAGGTCAAAATGTAAGTGACATTTTTCTCCTGGTCCTTACTCATTACAATACCGGAGCCTTCGCCATCTAACTGTCCACCCCGATAGGTGGTAACAGCTACCACATATGGCTTTGCCTTTTTGGCAATTTCCACGGTGCTTAAAGCAGATCCGTTGCCAGAGGAAGAATAGGTTTTTGCTTCTCCAATAGAGAAGGAACTATCCGGACTATCCGAATTGTTATCTTCCGCTTTGGTGGTCTTGATGTTCCAAATGGAAAGGCCAATGGCCACAGCCAATAAAACAACAAATAAAGCAATGACTACTTTTCCAGTTTTCTTTTGTTCCGTTTCCATGCATTATCACTCCGTTAAGGTTTGATCTGGACGATTTGGAATCCAGAAGCTAAATGCAGTCACCTTATTTGGCATGCTGGCAGCATTGACTTCACCACCGTGGTATTCAACAATACTCTTTACCAAATTCAGGCCCAGGCCTACGCCTTTAACATGTTCACTTCTGGACTTGTCCATTTTGTAGAAGCGCTCGAAAACACGTTTGAGTTCGTCTTCCGGAATACCGGTACCGGTATTGGAAATCTGAACGGTTACGTGGGCCTCGTCAGCCCGCATTTTCACGCGAATGGTGCCACCCGGATTGGTGAATTTCACCGCGTTGTCAAACAAGTTATAAAGTACCTGGAACAACAGGTCTTCATCTGCCATAACATGAACGCTTGGCATAGAATCAAACCCCTTAATTTGATACTCGTTTCGTTCAATGGCAGTTTCAAAGTTCAGAAGGGCATCGAACAGCATTTGGTTCATATCCACTTCTGTGTAATGTAATTCTTCTTCACCAGCCTCAATTTTAGATAAAGAAAGCATGGTAACAACCAATTTTGCCAGTCGTTTGACATCCTTGGATACAATTTTTAGGTATTTCCGCTGTTTTTCCGGTGGAATGGTACCGTCCAAAATACCATCTACAAATCCGGAAATGGTGGTCATTGGGGTCTTCAACTCATGGGATACGTTGGAGACGAAACTTCGTCGGGATTCGTCCAAAATAGAAAGCGCATCCGCCATTTCGTTGAGAGATTCTGCCAAGGTGGCCAATTCGTCCCGGCTCCGTAAATGGATTCGTTCCGAGAAGTCACCCTTTGCGTACATCTTGGTCAAACGGGACATTTCCTCTAATGGCTGAATTAAACGGTAGGTATTCAGATAACTTAAAAAGGCTACCAGCATCAGCGCAATAACGGCGGCCCCAAAGAACAGTCTGGAGTTTTGCAGAAGATAGTTCATCAGGAAGCTGTTGTAGTCCATATCTGCAAAAATATAGCCCACCACTTGGTGATTAATATGAATGGCATTCCCTACCAGAATTTGTTTGTCCGGAGAAATGCTCGGAACGGAAACAATGTCTTGGTATACCGATTTTTGTGCCTTTAACAAAACATCTTCCGGCACAGAGAAATTGGTATGGGTGGCACAAACGGTCTTCTTCCGAACGTTCATGTCCTCATCCATCATTTCTTTACAGAACAACATTTTCCCGTTGGAATCTAATACGAAAATATCCGCACTTGTGGAGTCAGATTGTAAGTAGAGCATGTTACCAATCAGCTTTACGTTTTCGAATACATCTCCGCCCTTTAAGGCATCTTCAGAAATGGATTCCAGCGTATTGGTAATGGACACTACATTGGCTGCCAGGGTATTTTCACGGTCAAAGATCCAGTTTCGTGAAAGGAACAAAGAGAATAACACGAAGAGGACCAACAGTACGACCGTAACCATACCGATGGTAAACCGGAAGTATCTACGGAAAAGGGAATTGCTCTTTTTTCGTTTGCTCGGTTTCTTCTTTTTGGTAACGTCTTCCATAATCCGTTAATCCAAAGTCTCGAATTTGTAGCCTACGCCCCAAACAGTTTTCAGTGCCCACTTTGTGGAAACACCTTCCAGTTTTTCACGGAGACGTTTTACGTGAACGTCAACGGTACGGGAGTCGCCATAGTAGTCAAAGCCCCATACTTCGTCCAGTAACTGGTCTCTGGTATAAACACGGTTTGGATTGCTGGCCAGATGGTAAATCAGTTCCAATTCCTTTGGTGGGGTGCTGATATAGTTGCCCTTAACCCGCATTTCATAGTTGGTTAAGTTAATGACCAGGTTGTCATAGCGTACTTCTTTCAACTGTTCTTCCGGAGTCGGAGTGGTCCGACGGAGAACGGCCTTCACACGAGCCATGATTTCCTTGGTGTCAAATGGCTTTACCACATAGTCATCTGCTCCCAGTTCCAGGCCCAAAACCTTGTCAAAGGTTTCGCCCTTGGCAGTCAGCATAATGATTGGGGTGTCGGAAGTGCGGCGGATATCCCGGCATACTTCCCAGCCATCCTTTTTCGGCAGCATAATATCCAGCATTACCAGGTCCGGATTGAACTGACGAAATGTAGATACAGCCTGTTCCCCGTCGTTGGCAACGGCAACAGTGTATCCGTCCTTTTCCATATAAAGACGCAATAATTCACAGATGTTTAAATCATCGTCTACGACTAAAATTTTTCCAATAGCCATACGCCTTTTTTCCTCCACAAAAATAAGATGCGAATAAAAATACCTATTCCCGAATATTATCGCATAAAATAGCGCCCCGTGCAATTGCACGAGGCGTTTATTTTTAGGATAGTTTGCTCTTTGCTTTCTTATGTCTTTTGTTAGATAGAATCACAAATACAATACCCACAATCCACACTACAGCCAGAATCAGAAGCTGCCGTGTTTTGGCTTTCTGAACCGTATCTGTGGAAATGGAAGTACCCTTTGCAAGGACCACAGCTGAATCGCTCATGTCGAAGAAGGATGTTTTTCCACTGTTCAAGCGGTCACAGGCCACCAAGGCGGTGAGGCATTCATAGGCTGCATACGCATTGGCTTCCCCTCCCGGGGCCACGGAAAATCCGCCATTTGGAATGTATGATTTCATCATGGCGTCCCCTAAGGTTTTGCCGTTTTTCACAAAGCGCTTGTCCTTTGCCGGATTCACGCCCACGCTGCAAAGAGCCACCATAACCTGGGCGGTGGTTGCGGCGTTTTCTTCACCCCATGCAACATATCCGCCACCGGCCTCTTGGGCCTGGGAAAGTTGGTTGAAGCCCTTTTCAATGGCGTCCTTTACCTTTTCCTGATTCTTGTACGGTGCCAATGCTTGGATAACCATTGCCGTTGAGTCAACATCAAAGGTCAATTTCCCATCGGACTCATAACCCCAGCCTCCATCCGGCAGCTGGTGAGCCAGCAAATCGGAAACCAAATCTTCCGAGGTAAAGTCCACTTTGTCCCAATAATTTCCGCAATCTACAGCCATTAAGCCATAGGCTTCTTCCGTTACAAAGTGGTTTTTCAGTTCTTCCAAAGACCCCAGTTTGCTCAGGTAATTAACGTTGTCAAAGTTGGAAGCGTCCTCTCCTAAGGCAGTCAATGTCATAACCAAAGAGGGGTTAAAGCCTTCATTTAAGCCATCCTGTTTTACGGAGGCTTCGTAGGCATCCAGCACATCCTGATGGATTGGGTAGCCGGCCCGAAGCAAGGTCAAAAGGTAATATTCGGACCCAAGACTTGGGGCATCTTGCAGCAAACCATACAGGTAGTCTTCTGCGTTTTTATATTTTCCACTCTCCGCAAAGGCCGTGGTCGGCAGCAAAGCCAGCATCAAAACCAAGGCCATTATGAGGGCGATGCACTTTTTCCATAAATTCATAAGTATCTCCTAGTTCCCGGCTTCCGTGGTATATAACCAGATGATTTCGTCTCCGTCTTGCAGGATATAAGCACTGCTGGCAATGTTTGGGAGCACTCCGTTCACTTGATATTTCCAGCCACTGGCATCCCCTGCATACCGTTCGTAAATGGCCCCAATGGCCCGAACATAAGTGCCCATGGCTTTTTTCACCCGGTCAACCGGCAGATTCTTTTCTTTACAAACCTGATCCAATACGTCAAACGCATTGCTTCCGGCAGGAACAGTCACGGTTACCGGTGCCAGCAGAACCCCATCTTTTGGAATCCGTTGTTCCACCCCGTCCGGGGTCTGATCCAAATGGTCCAAAAGCCAGTCACAAGTAATGGACACGGTAACGGTAATAGGGGTAGTACTGGAGCCGTTCTTGTCAGCAGAATTGACGGTATTATCCTGCCGGTTTGTTCCCGTTCCGCACGCTGAACTAAACAGTACAAGAACGGACAGTACCATGAGGAGGATGTTACGAATACGTTTCTGCTTGTAAACAGGTTCCAGGTTTTCCATGGAATAAAACCCCTTTCGACAAAGATTTTTTGACGCAATTTGAGTTTGCCGAAAATAGAAAAAGGGCCGGTAACGCCGCCAAACGTTACAGCCCGTTTTTTGTAACGACAAACTCTGTATACTCTGTCTATTCACCGTAGACATAACAAGCATACCGCCTTTTAGCAGGTCTCCTGGCTCCGGTGTCAACATATCAGACCGTCTTCCCAGCCGAGGCCAGTGACATATTCGTCTGATACTCTTCCGTTACAGTGGCGGGACCGCACAGGTTTTTCACCTGTTTCCCTCTTAGCTGCGTAAAGCAGAACTAAAAAACGTGGTATTCAATAACAAGAAAATAGTAACAAAAACGAGGCGCGTGTGCAAGACCATGCTCCGGTTTGCTACTCCAATCGTCAAAAGACATTTTATGCTAGTTTTAATCCAATCATAACGCCCAATACACAAAGCACTACTGAAACCGCTGAATATGCTATACCCATCAGAACATTGCCGGATTGAATATAGCCCAAAGTCTCAACGGAAAATGTTGAGAATGTTGTTAAACCACCACATAGTCCAACTTTTAAAAACAATAGTTTTTCTTCGCTCATTCCACTGTTCTTAGCACTGCTAATAATATAGCCAATTAACACAGCTCCTACTATATTTACAATGAGAGTGTTTATTGGGAATTTCCCACCATGTTGCAATTCCACTTTAGAAATAAGATATCTGGCTATGGACCCAATAAACCCTCCAAAACCGACTGCAATACATTTCAATAACATATTTTCCTCCTAGAAACTACTTTTCTCGGTTTTGCATAGAAAAAAGGTAGTAGACTTTCTAGCAAAATCTACTACCTTATTTGGCGCGCCAGGAGGGACTCGAACCCCCGACCTTCTGATTCGTAGTCAGACACTCTATCCAGCTGAGCTACTAGCGCATGTGCTGTTTCACAGCGACATTTATAATATCATATCAAATTGTGAAAAGCAACACTAAAATAAATGTATTTTACGTCCCTTCAGGACCCTTTTAGAAGGGACGTCCCTACCAGAGAAAAAGGGGGGGAAACTTGCCTTAAATGCAGGTAGGCTGGTGTCAGATGCGGGAAGGAAAATTCTTTCAAATCAAACAGGTAGGGACCCGTTTGCGATAGCCAAGAAAGTCTTCTCTCTTCCGTCAGTCTAACATCCAGTCACCTGCGGCAAGTTTAAGGAGTTCCTTAATTTGGTTTTTCCTCTTTTCCCGAAGCCGAGGTCTCCATCATTCGGCAATCGAGAAAAGGAAGAAAAATCTATCTTTGTCCAAACTACACTAGGGGAATGAGCAATATGATCTGTAGAATGGATTAACCAAAGAGTACCTGGTTAACGATGCTCTGAAGGCCTTCCTGGTTTCCGGAAATTGGGGATTCCATGCCCTTCATGTCGCATGCGGCTTTGGCAAGTTCTTCCAAGGAAGCTTTGCCGGAGCGAACCTTCTTACCCAGTTCAGACTGGAAGGTTTCGTATTTCTTTTCTTTGAATGCATCTACTCTGCCGTCTTCAATCATGGCAGCAGCCTTGATAAGACCAAGAGCGAAGGTATCCATACCAAGGATATAAGCCTTGAACATGTCTTCGTAGGTGTTGGAAGGACGACGGGTCTTGGAGTCAAAGTTGAAACCACCGGTGAGGCCATCGGACTTCAGCACTTCGTACATACACATGGTTGCTTCGTAAACGTCGCTTGGGAATTCGTCGGTATCCCAGCCAAGGAGGTAGTCACCCTGGTTTGCGTCAATGGAACCAAGCATACCGTTAATAGCGGAAATGCGAAGTTCATGCTGGAAGGTGTGGCCGGCAAGCGTTGCATGGTTTGCTTCAATGTTCATCTTGAAGTCCTTGTCGAGGCCATACTGACGAAGGAAGCCAATGGCAGTTGCTGCGTCAAAGTCATACTGATGCTTCATTGGTTCTTTTGGCTTTGGTTCAATGTAGAAGTCGCCGGTGAAGCCAATCTTACGGCCATAATCAACAGCCATGTGCATCAGAGCAGCAATATTTTCCTGTTCAAATTTAACGTCGGTGTTCAGGAGGGTTTCATAACCTTCACGGCCGCCACAGAATACGTAGCCCTTACCGCCAAGTTTTACGGTAAGTTCAAGAGCCTTCTTAATCTGAGCAGCTGCAAAGCAGTAGGTATCAATGTTGTTGGTGCTGCCTGCGCCGTTCATGAAACGAGGGTTAGAGAACATGTTGGCAGTACCCCAGAGGCACTTAATACCGGTTGCCTTCATCTTTTCCAAGATGTAATCGGTAATTTCATCCAAACGAGCATTGGTAACATTAATGTCATCAGCTTCCGGAACAAGGTCTACGTCGTGGAAGCAGAAGTATTCAATGCCGACTTTTGTCATAAATTCGAAACCGGCATCCACCTTTGCCTTAGCGTGTTCCATGGTTGCAGCTTCGCTGGCACCGAATCTCTTGTCGCCGGTGTCTCTACCGAACATATCGGTACCTGCAGCACCAAGGTTGTGCCACCAGGCCATGGCAAATGGAAGATGTTCTTTCATGGTCTTGCCCATGATTACCTTTTCCGGATCATAGAATTTGAAAGCAAATGGGTTTTTGCTATCTGGACCTTCATACTTAATTACTGGAATGTTTGCAAATACTTCGCTCATTATTAATCCTCCTTAATGGCGTCGGCAAAAAATGTTTTCAGTGCCGGGTAAATCTTTTTATAGTTGTTATATCTTTTCTCATAAAGTGCTGCGAGTTCTGCATCCGGTTCAACAGAATCGGATACTTTTACCAATGCCTCGCAAGCAGTGGATACTGTATCATAGACGCCGCAGCCTACCATGGCCAACATGGCGCCGCCGAAGCCCGGTCCCTGTTCCGTCTGGAGACAATCCAAACGCAGGTTCAGGACAGCGGCCAAAATGGTTTTCCAAAGTGGGCTCTTTGCGCCACCGCCGCAAATGTTGCTGGCGGTAATTTCAATGCCAATCTGCTTGGCTACTTCGTAGCTGTCGCGGATGGCAAAAGCAACACCTTCAAAAATGGCTTGCAGCAAATCTGCACGGCTGGTGTCCATTGTCATGCCTACGAAAGTACCGCGGGCATTGGTGTCGTTGATCGGGCTTCGTTCGCCCATCAAATAAGGTAAGAAGTAAACGTGGTTTTGCCCTAACTTTTCTGTGTCAATTTCTTTCTGCATGCCGGCAAAATCTGTGGTACCGAGGATGTCTTTCATCCACCAGTTGTTACAGGATGCGGCGGAAAGCATACAGCCCATCAAATGGTATTTGCCGTCTGCGTGGCAGAAGGCGTGCAGTGCGTTTTCCGGTACACTGCCAAATTCTTCGCTGGAAACGAAGATGGTTCCGGAGGTGCCGAGAGAAATGTTACATTTCCCTTCGCCTACGGTGCCGGTACCTACAGCAGCTGCTGCGTTGTCCCCTGCACCTGCAACCACCTTAACTTCGCCAATGCCAAGGCATTCGGCAATTTCCGGCTTCACGGTTCCTACCACTTCGTAGGACTCATAAAGCTTTGGCAGCTGCTCTTCTGTAACGGAACAGATTTCCAACATTTTTTTGGACCAGCACTTGTGTTCTACATCTAAGAGAAGCATGCCGGAAGCGTCCGAGTAATCGGTTGCATGGACGCCGGTCAAGCAATAGACCACGTAATCCTTTGGCAGCATAATCTTTGCAATGCGGTCAAAGTTTTCCGGTTCTTTGTTCTTCATCCAAAGAATCTTTGGTGCGGTAAATCCGGCAAATGCAATGTTTGCGGTTTCTTCGGACAATACCTTTTGACCAATTAAGTGGTTCAGGTATTCGGTTTCTGCAAAGGTTCGGCCGTCGTTCCAAAGAATGGCCGGGCGGATGACATTGTCATTTTCATCCAAGGCAACTAAGCCATGCATTTGTCCTCCGCAGCCGATGCCGGCTACCTGACTTTTATCTACTTTGTTTAACAGTACGGTCAGTCCGGACTTAACTGCGGAAATCCAGTCTTCCGGATGTTGTTCTGACCATCCTTCTTTTGGGAAGTACACAGGATATTCTTTGGTGACTTCTCCGTGAATCTGGCCTTTTTCGTCTACCAGAAGCAACTTCACGGAAGAGGTACCAAGATCAATACCTACGAAAAGCATTTACGTTTCGCTCCTTCATCTAATTTCGTCATCTATATCCTAAATGATTGTTTCCCGAATTCCTAAGATTTCGCCTACTATTTAGAACGACAATCTTGCGATTTTTGTACGAAGAATATAAAATATAGTCAAAGGGCGTGATTCTATGAAACAAGAGTATGAAATTGTGGCCCACAGCCGCATTAAGCATCTCAACTTATTTGTAAACCATATTCTCTTCCGTTCCGTTCATATGCACTCGGATATTGAAGTGCTTTTCATTCTGGACGGCAACGGGGTTTGTCATATTCGTCAGCAGGAATATGAACTGCATCCCGGTTCCATGCTGCTCATCAATTCCAATGAGCCCCATGACATCAGTGGCACCCGGGGGCCAATTACCACTCTCATCCTTCAGTTTTCCCCTCGCTTCTTGAAGTCCTACTTCCCTGCACTGCAAAACACCCTCTTCTTAGAAGCAGATTTAAATGCGGTTCTTCCAAGGAAAGTACTCTTAGAAAGCCAGCGCCACTTTATTGGTGCCGGCATTGAATACGTTACCGGCAGTGAATACTATGAACTCAGCTGTATTTCCGAAATGACTGCCTTCTTAAAGGACGTCTTTCTCTTTGTGCCTCATCAGGTTATTTCGGATGCAGAACATGATAAAAACAAAAAACAGGTCTCCCGTATGATGCGCCTAAGCGCCCACCTGGAAGACCATTATCAAGAACCTATCCGTCTGACAGATTTGGCTGCCAGCGAAAATATTACGGTAACCCATTTAAGCCATCTCTTTACGGAACAGTTTGGGGTTACCTTCCAAGAACAGCTGAACCGGGTTCGCTTTGAACATGCCCTCCGCCTCATTGCCGACACCGGCCTAACCTTAACCGAAGTCAGCGAACGCAGCGGTTTTTCCGAGCTAAAGTACATGACAAAGATGTTCGAAACCCAGCTAGGCATGAAACCGGCCGAGTTCCGGGCCAACATTCCGCCGATAGCCACCTTGAACATCCAAAAAATGGAAAAGGATACCGAATACTTCTTCCCACCGGAAGAAGCCTTGCAAGAATTAATTCAGTACAAGGTGTAAAAAGTATAAAAAAGAAGCCATCCCACCGGGATGGCTTTTCTTTTAAGATAATTCTTCTAATTTGTCGCGGAGTTTTAAAAAGTCGTCAAAGGCTGCCGGCTTATTGTTGGGGTTCCGGAGCAATGCGGCCGGATGGAAGGTGCCCATCAGCAGCACGCCGTTCCGCTCAATAAATTCACCGTGCTCCTTGGTAACTTTGAAGTCCGGAGAAATGATGCGCTGGGCCGAAATACGGCCAAGGCACACAATAATCTTCGGCTGAATGAGCCGGACTTGCTCTCTCAGCCACTCCATGCAGATGTCCTGCTCGTCCGGCTTTGGATCACGGTTCTGGGGCGGACGGCATTTCACCATGTTGGCAATATAAATGTTTTCTGCCCGGCTCAGGCCCACGGCGGAAAGCATCTTATCTAGAAGCTGACCGCTTCTACCCACAAACGGCTCCCCTTTCAGGTCCTCCTGTTCTCCCGGGCCCTCTCCAATAAAAAGCACTTTTGCCTTCGGGTTACCGACTCCGAAGACTAGGTTCGTACGTGTATCGCCCAGTCGGCATTTATTACATTGCATGCAGTCGGCACGCAGTTCTTCAAAACTGTTATACATGGGGTAAACCTCCGCTACTTATTCCCATTTATTCTAGCACAATTGACATTGAAAAGTAGAGCCTTTGCTCGTATAATAGTTGCGAATTCCATACTAATAATATATATAAAGGATGATCTTCATGAAACAGATTTTACTTGAAACTTCCGCAAGACACTTGCACGTTACCAGAGAAGTACTGGACACCCTCTTCGGTGAAGGTTACGAACTCACTTGGAAAAAGGACCTTTCCCAGCCGGGTCAGTTTGCTTCCGAAGAACGCGTTCGCGTAATTGGTCCTAAGGGCGAATTCCCAAAGGTTTCCATTTTAGGCCCAATCCGTCCGGAAACTCAGGTAGAACTTTCCGCTTCTGATGCCCGCTCCATCGGCATTGCTGCTCCAATCCGTGAATCCGCTGACATTGCCGGTTCCGGTGCTTGCAAGCTGGTTGGCCCTAAGGGTGAAGTTGAAATTAACGAAGGCGTTATTGTTGCAAAGCGTCACATTCATGCTACTCCGGAAGATGCCAAAGAACTGGGCATTGAAAACGGTGAAATTGTAAAAGTTAAGGTTACTTCCGATGGCCGTTCCCTTATTTTTGACGATGTTGTTGCCCGCGTATCCGAAAAGTACGCTCTTGCAATGCACATTGACACCGACGAATCCAACGCTTGCGGCGCTACCCCAGGCCTCATGGTAGAACTTGTAAAATAATGACGACGAAACTGTATGATGCAGATAGTCATTTAAGTACATTCACCGCTCTCGTGCAGGAATGCGTCGAGAGCGGTGCTTTTTATTCTGTTAGGTTGGATCAAACCGCATTCTTCCCGGAAGGCGGCGGCCAATTTGCAGATGAAGGCACCTTAAATGGCGTTCAAGTTGTCGATGTTCAAATTGACGACAGTGGAATCATCACCCACATCTGTTCCGGTCCTCTCCCGGTAGGAGAAGAAGTAACCGGAGAACTGAACTGGCCTCTCCGGTTCCGAAGAATGCAAAGCCATTCCGGAGAACACATTGTTTCCGGCATGGTTCACAACCTGTACGGATTTGACAACATTGGCTTCCATTTGGGAAATAATGACGTCACCTGTGACTACAACGGAATCCTCACAGAAGAGGACGTTCATCTCATTGAGAGGAAAGCCAATGAAGTGGTATTTGCCAATGTACCTATCTTCACCGGTTATCCAGATCCTGCCACCCTCCCTACTTTGGAGTACCGCAGCAAGCTGGATCTCACCGAAAATGTTAGACTGGTTACCATTCCGGAAGTAGACGTGTGTGCCTGCTGTGCCCCACACGTAACCAGAACCGGAGAAATCGGTCTCATAAAAATCGTCCATTTTGAAAAAAGTCACGGCGGTACCCGCCTCCACCTGCGCTGTGGGTGGGACGCCTTAGAAGACTATGAAGAGAAGCAGGAAAACGTGCTTCAGATTATGGATATCACCTCTTCCCCACAGGCAGAAACCGCAGCTGCTGTCAGCGCCCTCTCTGCCAAAGCAGACGGCTTGGCCCATGACTTGTCCGTGGCCAACAGAGGCATTGCAGAAGCCTATTTAAGCGGTCTTTCTTTCACCGAGGGGAATTTAGTGGTGGCTTTGGAAAACGCCGACAGTGACACCCTGATGACCTTAGCAAAGGGCGGCGCTGCATCCTGTTCCGGCATGTTTGTTGCCCTCTCCAAAACCGGAGAAGATACCTACCGTTACATTATTACCACCGAGGCAGAAAGCGGCCTCAACCTTTCCACTTTGGTAAAAGAAATCAACAGCGCACTGAATGGCCGTGGCGGCGGAAAACCGCAACTGGTTCAAGGCTCTTTCCAGTGCCCGCTCTTAACCATTCAAGCCTATTTTGAAAAGGAGTAATCCTATGGGAGCAGAAAACGCAAAAGCGTATTTAGATAGCGTCGGTTTTGGAGACCGTGCCCTCTTCTTTGACGTGTCCAGTGCCACCGTGGAGCTGGCCGCAAAGGCCGTCGGTACCGAACCGGCTAAAATTGCAAAGTCCCTCACCTTTATGGTAGAGGAACAGCCAATTATGATTCTCTGCGCAGGAGACACCAAAATTGCCAACAGCAAATATAAGGCCTATTTCCACAAGAAGGCTAAAATGTTAACCCGGGAAGAGGTTAACGAATTGGTAGGCCACGATGTTGGCGGCGTTTGCCCTTTTGGTATCAAAGAGGGCGTTAACGTTTATTTGGACGAATCCTTAAAACGCTTTGACTATGTTTATCCAGCCTGCGGCAACGCAGCCAGTGCGGTAAAACTTACCCCGGACGAACTGGGGCAAATTGCCAACCAGGTAGACTGGATTGATGTTTGTCAAATTTTAGAACCAGAAGCAGAATAAATGGCTTTGTAGCCAATAAAAAAAGACACCGCATTTCGCGGTGTCTTTTTCTTATTTCTTCTTTTTCTTTTCGCGGATCTGATCGATTTCGGAAAGCAAGTATGGGGTTTCCTGATAAACGAAGTAGTTGACCCAGTTACTAAACAGAAGGTTTGCACTGGACCGCCAGGTAACCGGCACATGCTTGGTGACACGCCCATTCGGGAAATAGTTCACCGGCGGCTTAATTGGCAAGCCTGCGTCTACATCCCGCTTATATTCATTGTAAAGGGTATCTGCATCATATTCCGTATGACCGGTAATAAAGATTTGTCGGCCATGCTTGGTGCTGACGGCAAAGACCCCGGCTTCTTCGGAAGAAGCCAAAATCTTCAGTTCCGGAACCGCTTCCACATCCTCCCGCAAAACGGTGGTATGTCTGGACTGCGGAACCATGAAGACGTCATCAAAACCACGGAACAGCATGGACTTTTTCCGGTCTACAATGTGAGGATAAACCCCGAAGAGTTTCTCGTCCAAATCCTGCTTTGGAATGCCATAGTGGTAGTAAAGACCGGCCTGTGCACCCCAGCAAATGTGGAAGGTGGAATACACATGGGTGGAAGACCATTCCATGATTTCACAGAGCTCGTCCCAGTAGTCCACTTCTTCAAATGGCATCTGTTCTACCGGGGCACCGGTAATAATCATGCCGTCGAACTTGCGGTCCTTGATGTCATCAAAGGTTTTGTAGAAGGCCAACATATGGTCTTCTGCGGTGTTCTTGGCATGGTGGGTTTTCATACAAATCAGTTCCAGTTCAATCTGCAGCGGAGTGTTCCCCAACAGTCTGGCGAACTGGGTTTCTGTTTCAATTTTCTTCGGCATCAGGTTCAGAAGAAGAATCTGAAGTGGTCGAATCTGCTGCGTGGCGGCACGCATTTCGGTCATGACGAAAATGTTCTCACTATTTAAGACTTTTTTCGCTGGTAAATCGGTTGGGATTTTAATTGGCACGACAGCCACGCTCCTTTACTAAAAATTTTTTGCCCAAAGGCGATTCAGTTTCTCCTTATTTAAAAGAAGAGTTCAGGTCTACAGTACGGTTGATAATGAGTTTTTCCGGGGTGCTGTATTTATCTACAGTGTAGTAACCCTTCCGCATGAACTGGAAGGTGTCGCCCGGTTTCAAGTCCTTCAGTCCGCCTTCCAGCAAAGCACCTTCCAGCACTTCTAAGGAATTCGGGTTCAGGTAATCTTCCAATGGGTGACTGTCATCAGACGGATTTTCCACGTTGAAGAGACGGTCATAAAGACGTACTTCAGCAGGAATGCAGTCTACAGCGGAAACCCAATGGATGGTGCCGCGAACCTTGCGTCCATCCGGGCTTTCGCCGCCCTTGGACAATGGATCGTATTCTACGTGGATGCAGGTTACGTTGCCGTCTTCATCGGTTTCATAACTCTTGCAGGTGGCAAAATAAGCACCCTTCAGGCGAACTTCGTTGCCCGGATAGAAACGTTTATACTTCTTCACCGGTTCAATCATGAAGTCGTCCTGTTCAATGTAAAGTTCTCTGGAGAAGGTTACTTCTCTGGTGCCCAGTTCCGGTTTCTGCGGATGAACCTCAACCTCCAAGGTTTCGGTCTGGCCTTCCGGATAGTTATCAATAATGACTTTCAGCGGGCGGAGAACTGCCATAGCACGCGGTGCGTTGGCGTTCAAGTTGTCTCTGACACAAGCTTCCAAAAGGCCAAAGTCTACTACAGAATAGGCCTTGGAAATACCAATGCGTTCGCAGAAGTCACGGATGGCTTCTGGCGGGAACCCACGGCGTCTCATGCCACACACGGTTACCATACGAGGGTCATCCCAGCCGTCTACGTAACCGTTGTTTACCAGGTACAGGCAGCGGCGCTTGGAAGTAACGCAGTAGTTTAAGTTGAGACGTGCAAACTCAATCTGGCGCGGTGCTTCTTCAATGCCACAGTTCTGGAGTACCCAGTCATAAAGCGGTCTATGGTTTTCAAATTCCAAAGAGCAAAGGGAATGGGTAACGCCTTCGCAAGCGTCTTCCAATGGATGGGCAAAGTCATACATTGGATATACACACCACTTGTCCCCTGCCTTGTAATGGCTCAGGTGAGCAATACGGTAAATAACCGGGTCACGCATGTTGATGTTAGGGGAGCTCATGTCAATCTTGGCACGGAGCACCTTTTCCCCGTCGGCAAATTCGCCGTCGGTCATGCGCTGGAAGAGTTCCAGGTTTTCTTCCACAGAGCGGTCTCTATATGGGCTGTTTTTGCCCGGCTCTGTCAAAGTTCCGCGGTACTCTTTGATTTCATCAGCGGTTAAATCGCATACAAATGCTTTGCCTGCTTTAATCAGCTTCAGGGCATTTTCATACATAAAGTCAAAATAGTCAGAGGCATAGAATACGTTGTCGTAGTCGTAGCCCAGCCATTTGATGTCTTCTTTAATGGCTTCTGCATATTCCACGTCTTCCTTGCCCGGGTTGGTGTCGTCCATACGCAGGTTGCAGATGCCCTTATATTTTTCCTTGGTGAAAAAGTTGATGTAAATTGCCTTGGCATGGCCAATGTGCAGGTATCCGTTTGGTTCCGGTGGGAATCGGGTCTGGACACGGCTGTACACGCCTTCTGCCAAATCTTCATCAATGAAGTCATGAATAAAGTTGGAAGGAACCGCAGTTTCTTCTGCAGTCATTACGGTTTCGTCTGCCATTAAATTTCCCCTCCATAAAACAAAATTGCTTCGTCAAAGCGTCTAGCCATTTCTTCCTTCCCCAGAATCTGAAGAATAAAGTAAAGGTCCGGCGTATTGGTGCGCGATGTAGCGGCTACACGAATCACGCTGCTGACATCCCCAACATGGCCTTTGAAGCCATCCGGATTTGCCTTATATTCCTTGACGTTTGGTGTGAATCCAAGTGGTTCACAGATGTCTTTGATTTTATTGAACCAGGCATCCTTGTCGTCTGCCGGGTCATATGCTTCTTTGTAGGCCTTTAAAATGGCTACTGCGTCAGCCGGCTGAATGTTTTCCGGCAAGGTGTAGTCAGGAGTATAAAGGTCGTTATAGAAATAGGCCACGTACTCTGGTACGTCAGACCATTTTGCAATGTCCTTTCTCGGCTTCTTATTGCCGCGGTCAATGGACAAAATGGCGGTGGCCTTTTCCTTGTCTGCCTTCAGCAGTTCATAGAACTTTTCGTTGTAGTCCTTTGCCCATTCCATGGTCTTTTCCACCACGTCTGCTGCAGGCATGACGGAAATGACGTTTTTGCTGACGTCATTCAGTTTTGCCAGGTCAAACAAAGCGCCGCTGACGCTCATCTTCTTTAAGTTGAATGGGAACTGAGACAGGTCTGCATCCTTATTGGCACGTCTCCAGTCTTCAAAGTTGGAGTTGGCCAAGGTAAGCAGATATTCTAAGACGGATTCCTTTGGATATCCTTCTTCAATGTAGTAGCTAACAGCTGCTTCCGGGTCTTTTCTCTTGGAAAGCTTTCTCTTGTTGCCTTCGTCCAATTTCATAATTGGTGCAATATGAGCATACTTCGGGGTTTTAAAGCCGCAAACCTTGAAGAGCTGAATGTGGGTTGGAACGGAAGAAATCCATTCGTCACCGCGGACCACGTGGGTGGTGTGCATTAAGTGGTCATCTACACAGTGTGCAAAGTGGTAGGTTGGGATGCCGTCGGTTTTCAGAAGCACAATATCCATGATGTTTTCCGGCAGTTCAATCTTGCCCTTAATGACATCCTGGTAAGCAATTTTTCCGTCCGGTGTTCCCGGGCTCTTTAAACGAAGCACATAAGGAGTGCCCGCTTTCAGTTTTGCCTCTACTTCTTCCAAAGGCAGGTTGCGGCAGGTGGCGTATTCGCCATAGTAACCAGGCGTTACCCCTTCGCTTTCCTGCTTTGCACGCATGGCATCCAGATCCTCTGCGGTGCAGAAGCAAGGATAAGCCAATCCTTCCTTGACCAGCTGCTTGGCGTAGGTCTGATAAATTTCTTTTCGTTTACTTTGCTGATATGGTCCATAGTTTCCGGATTCGGTGGTCATTCCGGTAACGCCTTCGTCCGGCTCTACGCCGAAGTTCTTCAGGCCGTTTACAATATGGGTAATGCCGTCTTCTACTTCACGTTTTTTGTCGGTGTCTTCAATACGCAGATAAAATACACCGTCGGTGGTATCGGCAGTCAGTTTTGCAATGAGTCCGGCGAATAAGCCGCCAATGTGTAAGTAACCGGTTGGGCTAGGTGCAAAACGGGTTACTCGTGCAGCTTCTCCTAAGTCTCTTTCCGGATACAGTTCTTCATAGTAATCCGGTGTTTTCTCTATGTGAGAGAACAGCAATTCTGCAAGCTTTTCAAAATCAGTCAAAGTTAACGCACCTTTCATTAGAAAGTATTCATGATATTATACGAAATTATTGGGGGAAAGTAAATAGAATAGCCATTTTTCGGCTGTTCCTCACCGCCTTCTAGAACTAGGAATATTCCACAAAGAGGTTCGGACAACTTTGGACTTATTGCTAGTCTAAATCGCCCCGAAAAAATGATAAAATACTGTTAACGTTATTTAGATATCTATACGATATTTCGAAATTAATTTTGAGGTGAAAAATTATGGGAAAGAAAATTATCGTTGCCGGCGCAGGCCACGGCGGAATTACCGCTGCTGCTCTTCTGGCTGAAAAAGGCTTTGACGTAACTGTTTACGAAAAGTGCGAAGAAGGAAAACTCGGTTATGACTGGACCGACATCTTCGACCCAAAAGCTCTTGACGTTGTAGGATGCCCATGGCCATCTGAAGACAAGTTTGAATGGAAAGTTGACATGACTTTCTGGGGTCCTAACACCAAAGAAGAAAACAAAATCCGTCAGCGCGTTCCAAACGACAAGAACGAAATGGAAATCAAGATGGAACGTTCCGACATCTATGACATGCTTATCAACTTTGCTCTTTCCAAGGGCGCTAAGTTTGAATATGGCGTAGAAATCACCGGCCCTATCATGGACAAAGACCGCGTTGTTGGTATTAAGACCAGCAAGGGCGACATCCTTGGCGACATGGTAATTGATGCTTGTGGTTGTGAATCCCCTGTACGTGTAAATCTTCCGGAATACCTTGGTATCCAGAAGCATCCAAACTGGGGCGAAAAGTTCTACGTATACCGTGCATTCTATGATCTCCCTGTAGACATCAAAACTGTTGATGACCTCTACAAGGTAATCCTCTTCCCAGATGCTGCTTCCGTTGGTATCGGCTGGATTGCTTCCGAAGCAACCGAAACCGAATCCCACTCCGACCTTCTCATTGGCCGTATGGACAGATTTGACGAAGCAGAAGCTCTTCGCACCGCTGATGAATACAGAAAGACCAACCCTCAGCTTGGTACCGAACTCAAGCGCGGTGGTTACTTCACCCTCATCCCAGTTCGTCAGCCAATCGCTATCATGGTAGCCAACGGTTACGCTGCCATCGGTGACTCCGCATTCATGACCGTTCCAATCATCGGTTCCGGTATTGGTAACGCCATCAAAAACTCTAAGATTCTTGCCGATGTTATTGCTGCTGATAAGACAGAAACCTACAGCGCTTCCGCTCTGTATCCATATCAGCTTCAGTATGTTGAAAAGATGGGCCGTCACATTGCTCCTCTTGCTCTTGCTAAGTTGCTCCTTACCAGAGTTACCCAGGACGAACTTAGATATGCAATTGATGAAGGCATTTTGACTCACCACGAAATGACCATCACTGCTAACCACACCTCCATTTGGAAATTCTTGAACTTTGATCCAAAACTCCCAATCCGTGGTGTAAAGCTGGTTAAGAACCCTGGCCTCTTGAAGAAAGCTGCTCCGGTTGTTGTTGACGTTCTTAGCTACTACCTGGTTTCCTATGCTATGCCAAAGTCTTATGACCTTGAAAAGCTGACCAAGTGGGCTGCTAAATACAACAACGTATTCGAAAGAAGACTTCCAAAGGATAAAGTTGCTGCTGACTTAGCTTCTTATCAATAATCCTCTTCTGAAGAAATAGCATAAATAAAAAAGACCTGCATTTTATGCAGGTCTTTTCTTTTTGACATTAAATGAATGCAATGGTTGAGGCCAGTAACAACTGGGAAAAGTAATAGAAACTAATATATGCGGTTCGGAGCCCCAGTGTGTTGTACTTTTCATCCCCAAAGTTCTTCATACCTAAGCAGATTTGAGAAACCACATAAAGGATGGTAGCAGCACTAATTAAGGTTTTGGATAACAGGGAACCAAATGCGAAGAAAGTAACATAATATGCGGTTCCAAGCATGGTACAGGCCAGCAAAGCATAGAGGCAAACCAATGGAAGGATTTTCCCAAATTTTAGTTTGGCTTGGACAGCCCAAATTGCCAAAATCCCAAATAGAAGAAGAATCAGGGCGAAATACCGGATATCATAACCTAGGGACCGAAGTCGTCCCAACCGGATAAAGGCATCTATATACATAATAAAGCCTGCCATATAGCAGCCCATTCCCACGCCGACAAAAATCCTACTGTTTTTTTCCACATTATTTTTAATCAGCGGGAAGCCGCTTAGGAAGGCATCTCCAAACCAGTTGAATCCCAAGGCGAGCATAAAACAAATCAGGACGCCGCTTTTCATGGAAATGTGGCTTTGCAGTGCCAAAAGAAACGCATAGATAATGAGCAGCGACGATGCTGCCATTTTGTACTTTAAGGCTTTTTTGGTATAGTTTGGCCATCCATAATTGATGAATTTGGAAACCAAAAGTAAAATAGCCAAAGAGAACAAAGCTATGGTTGTTCCCATAAACGCCGACATGTTAGCTCACCTCCTCTTTTGAGTTGTTATCATTATACAGATAAATTCTGAAAAAAACCAAAAAAAATGACCCAAAGACAAGTCTTTGGGCCGTTTTTCTTTTATCAAACTTACTTAAGTTCAACAGTTGCGCCAACTTCAGCGAACTGAGCCTTAGCAGCTTCAGCGTCTTCCTTGGACATTGCTTCCTTAACAGCCTTAGGAGCAGCGTCAACGAGAGCCTTAGCTTCAGCAAGACCAAGACCGGTGATTTCACGAACGATCTTGATAACCTTGATCTTGTTAGCACCAACGTCGGTGAGAACGAGGTCAAATTCAGACTTTTCTTCAGCAGCAGCAGCGTCGCCACCAGCAACAGGGCCAGCAACTGCAACAGCAGCAGCAGCGGAAACACCGAATTCGTCTTCTACAGCGTGAACGAGTTCGGAAAGTTCAAGAACGGACATAGTTTTAATCTCTTCAAGGAGAGCAGTAACTTTTTCAGATGCCATTTTTTATTCCTCCAAAAAATGTTTTGTTAATAGTTTTTCTTCTTTCCGGACTTATTCAGCCGGAGCTTCTTCAGGTGCAGCTTCTTCTGCAGGAGCTTCAACAGGAGCTTCTTCTACAGGAGCTTCAACTGGTGCAGCTTCTTCTACAGGAGCAGCTTCTTCAGCTGGAGCAGCGTCGCCTTCTTCACCCTTCTGATCAACAACAGCCTGGATAACGCGTGCGAAAGCAGCGATAGGAGCGTTGAATGCGTTGCAAACAGTTGCAAGGAGAACTTCCTTGGTAGGAAGGTCTGCAAGGGCATTGATGGTAGCGAGGTCAACAACCTCACCTTCTAAGTAACCTGCCTTCAATTTGAAGTCTGGGTGAGTCTTAGAGAACTTCTTAAGGATGCGGGCAGCAGCAGTGTGATCTTCCTTGGAGATTGCAACTGCGGTAGTGCCGGTCAGAGCGTCCTTCAAACCGTCTAACTTTGCGGTTTCAGCAGCTCTTTCAACAATAGAGTTCTTGATTACGGAGTAATCAATACCAGCTTCACGGAGTTCCTTACGGAGTACAGTGTCGTCTGCTACGTTGATACCTTTGTATTCTACCAACACACCTGCAACAGAACCGGAGAACTTGTCAGCGAGTTCTGCAACTGCAGCCTTTTTTGCTTCGAGAATTTTTTCACTTGCCAAAATATTCACCTCCTAATGATGAATATGAAAAGGCTCTTTCCACACTACCGCGGAAAGAGCCTAAAAATACAAATAGATTTAAGCGTTTTCCTCGGCAGGTAGGACTTTGCCTGTTACGTCTTTGTGGACACCTGCTGTCTTCGGTTAAAACAGCATTGATATACTAGCACAGGGGTTTTCCCGTGTCAAGTTAGATTCCGTATTTGTTAGCGGAGAACTTAACGCCAGGGCCCATGGTGGATGCTACGGTGCAGGACTTAATGTACTGACCCTTTGCAGCAGCCGGCTTAGCCTTTACGATTGCTTCCATAAGGGTGTCAAGGTTTTCACCAAGCTTGTCAGGACCAAAGGAAGCCTTACCGATTGGGCAGTGGATGATGTTGGTCTTATCAAGACGGTATTCAATCTTACCAGCCTTAGCTTCAACAACAGCCTTAGCTACGTCTGGAGTAACAGTACCAGCCTTTGGAGAAGGCATGAGACCACGAGGACCGAGGATCTTACCAAGACGACCTACAACGCCCATCATGTTAGGAGCAGCAATTGCAACGTCGAAATCAAGGAAGCCTTCGTTCTGAATGCGGTCAGCAAGTTCTTCTGCACCAACAATTTCAGCGCCTGCTTCTTCAGCAGCCTTAGCCATGTCGCCCTTAGCGAATACGGCTACACGTACGGATTTACCGGTACCGTTTGGAAGAACTACTGCACCACGAACCTGCTGGTCTGCGTGACGAGAGTCAACGCCCAGACGGATGTGAGCTTCTACAGTTTCGTCGAACTTTGCGGTAGCGGTTTTGCAAACGAGGTCAAGTGCTTCGTTTACTTCATATGTTGTATTTCTGTCGATCAACTTTTTGTTGTCAACATACTTCTTACCATGTTTCATTCTGTCTATCCTCCCGCTTAATCAACTACAGTAATGCCCATGCTACGAGCGGTACCTGCAATCATGCTCATTGCTGATTCAATGTTGGCAGCGTTGAGGTCAGGCATCTTCTGTTCAGCAATCTTCTGAACCTGTTCCTTCGTAACGGTAGCTACCTTTTCCTTGTTAGGAACACCGGAAGCCTTGTCAATGCCGGCAGCCTTCTTCAGAAGAACAGCTGCTGGAGGAGTCTTGGTGATAAAGGTAAAGCTGTGGTCTGCGTATACAGTGATTACAACTGGGATAATAAGACCCATGTCATTCTTAGTGCGCTCGTTGAATTCCTTAGTGAAGGCCATGATGTTAACACCATGCTGACCGAGTGCAGGACCTACTGGTGGGGCTGGGGTAGCCTTACCGGCAGGAATCTGAAGCTTAATAAAGCCGATAACTTTCTGTGCCATAATTGCACCTCCAAAAAAATGTGGTAATTGGCGGAACGTGTGAAACGTTCCTCCCACCAGGAACCAAAACCTTGATTCCCGTAATTAAAGCGGCATGCCGCTAATTACCATGGTTAATACATGTGCGGACGGTTATGCGTCCAAGCCGAGTTCAACCTGGTTGAGCTCGATTTCAACAGAGGTTTCTCTGCCGAACATAGAAATACGAACCGTAACTTTGTTGTTGTCGGTGTCGATTTCTTCTACGGTACCGGAGAAGTCCGCAAGCGGGCCATCTGTAATTTTTACAAAGTCTCCAACACTGTAGTTTACTTCAACGGTCTTCGTGTCTACGCCAAGGTGTTCTACTTCAGCGTCAGTCAGTGGAACCGGTTTGCTTTCCGGACCTACGAAACCGGTACAGCCGCGGGTATTGCGGATAACGTACCAAGCGTCGTCGTTCATGGAATATTCTTCGCCATTTTGTTCAACAGCCAACTTCACCAGAACGTAGCCAGGGAAGACTTTACGTTCAACTTCCTTAATTTCACCATTGTCCTTTACTTCTTGAACAATTTCGGTAGGAACGCGAACGTCCAGGATTAAATCCTGCATAGAACGGTTTTCGACAACCTTTAAGATGTTGTCCATAACCTTGTTTTCATAACCTGAGTAGGTATGAACTACGTACCATTTGGAAATTCCTGCCATGGAAACATTCCTCCGTTATAATGCGCCAAGATAAGTCTGGAACATAATAATTGCGGCTTCTGCATCTCTGGTGGAAAGGTCGAAAATCAATTCTCTGATTTTTACCAGTAGAGCATCTTCAACCCAAACGCCAATACCAATTACCAGGATAACCAAAAGGACTACTAAGAAGTTCTTCCAAAGTTCTTTGCCCTTCAGCCACTGAATCTTTTTGATTTCAGCCTTCAGTTCACGGAACCATTTTTTGATGGATTCGAGAATTGCCTGGAATTTGCTCTGATCGGCAGAAGCTTTCTTGTTAGTGGAAGCGGTCTGTGGCTTTTTTGCAGTTTTTGCGTTCTTTGCCATAAACGTATCCTCCTCTTACTTGGTTTCTCTGTGGAGAGTATGCTTCTTGCAGAATTTGCAGTACTTGTTCATCTCCAAGCGGTCAGGGGTGTTCTTCTTGTTTTTCATAGTGTTGTAATTGCGCTGATTGCATTCAGTGCATGCAAGAGTAACTCTAACTCTCATAACGGCACCTCCATATTTCTGGATAAAAATTTGCCCCTCTTGAATGATTCAGGGGGCCACTTGCCTCCCTCTCTTTTGGGCGGTCTCTTTTTGTTTTTGGGCACAAAAAAAGAGCCCTCGTTTAAGAGGTACAGATACTTTACCACACAGCACCCCTTTCGTCAAGGAAAAATGGGGTATTTTTTCGCGTTGCGATGCGGTTTTCTACATCTTGTACCAGTCCTAAAATAGGCCCAAAATATGGGGCGGAAAATCCATGATTTCCGCCCCTTTTTTCTTATGAAATTACCTTACCGTTTTGAACCTGGTAAGTCTTCCCGTTATAGGTGTACGAACCGTTGTAATTTTCATTTACATAACTGTTCTGACAAACGTATTTTTCCCCGTCTCTGGTGACCAATCCGTTGTAGGTGCCGGTGATTTTGCCGTTTTCACAGTACCACCAGCCGTATTCATTACGGGCAACGACGGTCTTCAAGCGGAGGGCACCGTTTTCACAATACCACCAGTCCCCGGAACTGCCCTGTGCAATGCCGGTGTAGTTTACCTTCTGGCCATTGCGGTAGGTGTAATAGTCGCCTTTGGAGTCGGCAATCAAGGTGATTCCTTCGCTGGAGTAGCTCGGAATACCGCTGTCTGTCGGCTGACCTTCAGCAGCCGGCTGCGTTGGTGCCGGAGCAGGCGCCAAAGTAGTACTGGAAGTATTTTCAGAAGACGTAATGAGTTCCTTTACGGTATCAATTACGCCGGCGGAGCGTACTGTCAGATTGATGACGTCAAAGGCGCCATTGGCAAGGTAAACTACCACTTTGGTGGTACCCTTGGAAACGGCAGTAACAACGCCGCCTAAGCTGACTTTGGCAATGCGGTTATCCTGAACGAAGAACCGCGGTGTTTCGCTGCCGCCACCTACGGTGTACTGCAGGTTTTCTGTGGAACCTGTTGTCATAGTCAGGGATGTGGCCGGATCCAGATAGTCTTCACAGATATAACCGGTTTCTCCGGAAGAAGTCTTTACCTGATACCACAGTGGTGCAAACATGCGGTAATAGGTTGCATCTACGTTGTAGCCGGAAGTGAAGGACACTTTGGTGTCACGGTAACCACCGGTAATGGTCACCTTGGTTCCCTTGGAAAGAGAATTGGTTTTGGTACCCGCATAAGAAGGCGACGAACGCAGATTTACCGTAGCATTTACGGTACCGAAGCCGTGACCCTCGTAGCCTTTAAACTGAACATTGGTACCTGCCACACTGTTTCCACTGTCAGTAAATACCGGAATATAGAAGGTCTTGGCACTTTCCAAAATACCGGCCTTCTTATAAGCGTTATAGGTGGAATAGGTGGTATTTACAACACCGTTTGCTGCGGTCATGTACTGGTGGCCGTAGGTGTTGAGAGATGTGACATTAAACTTCTGCAAGTAAGCGGTATTCTGCCCTCTTGCAATGTAGTAAGAAGCAATTTGTGCTGCACCGCCCTGAATGGACAAAAGCGGGGTGCACCAGTTGTAACTCTTGGCGTAACGAAGGCCATTGGCAACAGCTGCGCCGGAGGAACTGTCGTATGCACCAATGTTTAAGAAGTTATAGTAACCGGTGTATCCGTTATAGGTACCGGTAATGGAAGAGCTGCCTTTGGAACCAACTTCCCCAATGATCTTGGAGGCAAGATAACATGGGTTCAAGTTGTTGTCTTTTGCTGCGGTGCAAATGGCCTGTGCATAGGACATATCCAAAATTTGCGCAGCGCCTTTGGTGTCAATATACTGAATTTTCCCGTCATCTGTAACGTATTTGACGTTCAGATCGTTCCGGGCTGTGCTCATGAAAGTGGTGGAAAGAATGGATTCTACTACCTTAACAGCTTCATTGTAAGAGCCGAAGTTCCACTCCAAAGATTCAAACTGAAGAATGGAAATGTCGTTGCCAATGAAGGTGTATGGATTCATGTAGTAGGCAACCGCCATTGGCGTGCCCTGCATCCATCCGGTCTGATTGGCATCGGAACCGTCACGAATCTGATAGTCATAGTCAAATCCGTTTTTGGCGGTATAAGAACCGGTAGACATGTCTCTGTAAAGACGGGTGGCGCATGCGCTGGTATTTGGCTTGATATAAACGTTGCACCGGCCATTGATACTTTCCGCAGCAATAGCATCATCAAAGTCCAAACCGGTTTTCACAGGAGTGAACTTCCAGTTTGCATGTTTCTGGTGAACGGTATACAGTTTTTCCGCATAAGAAGTCGGGAATCCGGCTTTCACGAGACCATTTACATAGGTCTCTTTTGCAGAAGCAGCCAAGGCCGGCACCAAGGAATAAGATACCAGCAAAATCAGCATGAGAAATACTGCTATAGCCCTTTTTAAACAGCGTTTCTGGGTCATGTGTTACCTCCCGGTTCGTACCACCACGAACTTTTCCACATTACTTGATTTATTATAGCACAAATTGCGGATAAAATACGAGCATTTACTATATATTGGATTTTAAAAATGGGCATGAAAAAAGGAACTTCTTTCGAAGTTCCTTCTGTTAAAGGGTATATACCCTGAAAACTAAATATAGACACTTCCAGCAATTGTAGTTGCTAGTCAAGAAATACCTAAAGTATTTAGACAAGCCCTCGACCTATTAGTACAGCCTAGCTGAACATGTCGCCATGCTTACACATGCTGCCTATCAACCTGGTAGTCTTCCAGGGGTCTTACTAGCTTAACGC
>JAZUIY010000016.1:0-562158 GCA_045642465.1 Acutalibacteraceae bacterium | reverse complement strand
AAGCATGGCGACATGTTCAGCTAGGCTGTACTAATAGGTCGAGGGCTTGTCTAAATACTTTAGGTATTTCTTGACTAGCAACTACAATTGCTGGAAGTGTCTATATTTAGTTTTCAGGGTACATACCCGTAAGGGACTTAATCTGAGTTACATGCACCATTAGCTCAGCTGGTAGAGCACCTGACTCTTAATCAGGGTGTCCAGGGTTCGAGTCCCTGATGGTGTACCATATTTGGCCCGTTGGTCAAGCGGCCTAAGACTCCGCCCTCTCACGGCGGCAACACGAGTTCGAATCTCGTACGGGGCACCAGACCATTGGTCCTGAAAAAGTTGGTGTTTATAGCGCTGAGGGTCCACCCGTTCCCATCCCGAACACGGCAGTTAAGCTCAGCAGTGCCGAAAATACTTGGAGGGCAGCTTCCTGGGAAGATAGGGCGATGCCAACATAAAAAACCGATTAGCTAACAAGTTGGTCGGTTTTCTTTTTTGCCTCAATAGCTCAGTCGGTAGAGCACCTGACTGTTAATCAGGGAGTCACAGGTTCAAGTCCTGTTTGAGGCGCCACTAGAAGAGTAACCAAAAGGTTACTCTTCTTTTTTTATGCCCATCGGACTTGAACCGGTCATTTTTCTAAATACTATAGAATGTCCAAATATAGCGCTACCGTTGCGGTGACTCTTTTTTTCATGCATAATGGAGAGGATGACTAATTCGTAGGGAAAGGAAGTTATTTCATCATGGATACAAAGTATGAACCACTATTTACCCCATGGAAAATTGGGGAACTGGAAATTAAAAACCGTATTGTGCTGGCTCCGATGGGTGGTACTTGTATTTTTGGCTTTGGGGAACCAAACCATTTTGACAAGGAAGCTGCCAAACTCATGCAGACCATTGCTGACAATAACTGCGGTCTGATCATTCCTGGTGTTGCTCCTATTAAGGATTTAGTAGGCGGCGCTTGGCTTTATCAGCACAAGTGGAAGTTTGACGAACTGAAGAAATTCATGGACGAAGTGCATAAGACAGGCGCCAAGCTGTTCATTCAGATGACAGCCGGCTGTGGCCGTTCTTTTGCGCTTTCTGCAGCCATGACCATGCTCATTAACAATAAACTGCTGGGGACCGTTGGGAAGCCGCTGATGGACCCTGCATACTGCACCACGGCACCTTCGGCGCTGCCAAACAGATGGGCTGAGGATATTACCACTCCGGAAATGACCAAAAAGCAGATTGCTGATATTGTGTATGCTTTTGGAGAAACCGCTCGTCTTTGTAAAGAAGCCGGTGTAGATGGCGTTGAAATTCATGCTGTCCATGAAGGATATGTACTGGACCAGTTTACGCTGCCATATACCAACCTTCGTACCGATGAATACGGCGGATCTTTTGAAAACAGATACCGCTTTGCAGTAGAAATTGTTCAGGAAATTAAGAAGAAGTGCGGAGACACCTATCCGGTATCCGTTCGTTATTCTGTTGTATCCAAAACCAAGGGATACGGCCAGGGTGCTATGCCTGGTGAAACTGATTATGTAGAAATGGGCCGTACTATGGAGGAATCCGAACGTGCCGCTAAATATTTGCAGGATGCAGGGTACGACATGCTGAACTGTGACAACGGTACCTATGATGCATGGTACTGGAACCATCCACCGGTATACATGCCGGAAAACTGCAACTTAGAGGAAGTAAAGCACATTAAGAAGTTCGTGGACATTCCGGTGGTTTGTGCCGGTAGAATGACCATGGACGTGGGTGCAGATGCCGTAAAGAACGGCGAAATTGACGCTGTTGGTGTAGCCCGTCAGTTCCTGGCTGACCCAGCTTGGGTTACCAAGTTTATGGAAGGCAGAGAAGAGGACATTAAGCCTTGTATTTCCTGCCACGCCGGCTGTCTCACCATGGCAAAGCACGGCAAATCTGCCAACGATCAGGACTTGATTGAATCCATTAAGATGTGCCGCTGTGCCATTAACCCAGCTTCTATGCAGTCCAAGAA
This sequence comes from Acutalibacteraceae bacterium, assembly GCA_045642465.1. Classification (GTDB taxonomy): domain Bacteria; phylum Bacillota; class Clostridia; order Oscillospirales; family Acutalibacteraceae; genus RUG420. The sequence continues at coordinate 560,156 of JAZUIY010000016.1, read as the reverse complement.
ATACGACATGAAGCCAGCAAAGAAGGCCAAGAAAGTGGCGATTATTGGCGGCGGTATCGGCGGTATGGAAGTGGCCGTAAAACTGAAAGAACGGGGCCATATTCCAGTTATCTATGAAAAGACCGGAGAGTTGGGCGGCGTATTTATTGCTGCTGCAGCACCAGACTTTAAAGAACATGACAAGAAGCTCATTGCTTGGGAAAAGCGACAGGTGGAACAGGCAGGTATTGAAGTTCATCTGAATACCGAAGTAAAAGACATTAAGGACATTGATGCCGACGAATACATCATTGCCACCGGTTCTACTGCTAAGAAACTGCCAATTCCAGGGGCTGAGAGAGCCATGGATGCCTGTGACTACTTGCTTGGCAAGAAAGACGTGGGCGACACCGTTGTAGTCATTGGCGGCGGTCTTACCGGCTGTGAAATTGCTTATGACCTTCACAGAAAGGGCAAGAAACCGGTTGTGATTGAAATGATGGATGACCTGATGTGCGTAAAGAATCTTTGTCTTGCCAACACCAGCTTCCTTCGTGACTATTTCAAGACCAATAACGTTCCTGTCTATCTGAATACCAAGTCCAAGGAAATTACCGATAACGGTGTCATCATTGAAACTGCCAACGGTGACAACATGAAGATTCCATGTGACAGCGTAATCTATTCTGTTGGTTACAACCCAGCTCCAATTGCTGAAAAAGCAAGCAACGTTCATATTATTGGTGATGCCAACAAGGTTGGTAACTTGAGAACCGTTATTTGGAACGCTTGGGATGTAGCAAAGAAGATTTAAATAATAAAAAAGACACCTCGTTTGAGGTGTCTTCTTTTTTTATAGTTCTTTTTTTTCGTACGTAATAATTCTTGAGATGCAGCTTCTCAAAATGAGTTGTTCTTGTCCTTCAGGGCTTCTTTGTGGTCAGCGTAGGCGCCGAAGAAGTAGATCATCAGGAGTTCGCCTGCCATGGAGATAAAGAAGAGCAGGTCAACGTTGCCGGTGGCTGGGCCAATGGCAGAGAAGAAGAACATCAAGAAACCGGAAAGGAAGAGCTTTGGAGTCTTTTCTTTCTTCCATACGTAAGCACCGGTAGCCATTAACGGGAGTACGGTACCGAAGGAGAGAATGTTGGAAACGCCTTCAGCCCACTTTGGGGTGCCTTCGCCGGCAGTGTAGCGGCGAACGTTGGCAATTTCTTTAAACTCTAAAACGGTGGATTTGCCTTCTGCAATGCCAAGGATGGAAATGATGGCGGTGAAGGCCCATACGAAGTAGCTCTTTTTCTTATCTAAATCCAATGCTTCTTTGCAGATTGGGAAGATCAAAGGAATGAGAGCACCGTGGCTGATGAAACGGATTTGGCTGACTTTCTTTAAAAGGTTAGATTCTTTCACTACGGTTCCCAAAGAAAGGATGAGAGCGTCATAGAACAAACCGAAAGTAACCAGTCCTGCCAGTAAATAAAGCAAATTCTTGGTTTTCTTGAATTTGGCAATTAAGATAACCAGCATATAAAGTTCCAGTGCAGTTACTACCCAAAGCAGCTTGCTGCAGTACTTCATTAAAAAGTTGCGCATAATAAAAAATCCTCCTTATTTCTATATTATTGTAAAGGAAATCCTTACTTTTGCAAAGTAGCAAACCAGCAAAATTGACAGGTGCATTATAATAGAAAGCAGATTACAAAAAGGAGAACGCTATGCATAACGTTTTGTTCACCGTAGGTCCGTTTACCATTTATGGTTACGGTCTTATGATTGCAATCGGTGCAGTCCTTGCCATTTACTTATCCTGCCGTCGGGCAAAGAACAATGGACTGGATTCCGATTTAACTTTTAGTATGACACTTTGGGGCTTAATCTTTGGCCTTTTGGGTGCCAAATTAACCTTCTGGATTGCCAACTTCAAGGAGTTCATTCACGACCCGTTATCCATGCTGAATACAGAAGGATATGTGGTTTATGGCGGTATTATTTTAGGTGTCGTTGTTGGTTTGCTTCGGGGCAAACTGGCTAAGGTTTCCCTTTTGGATTATTCCGACATCATTATTCCGCAGATTCCGTTAGCCCAAGGATTTGGCCGAATTGGTTGCTTCCTGGCCGGCTGCTGTTATGGTATGCCGACAGATAGTGAAATTGGGGTGTTTTTCCCAATGGACAGTATGGCTCCATCCGGCGTAAACCTGTTGCCAACCCAGCTGTTTTCCGCATTTGGAGACTGGATTTTATTTGCTCTGATGCTTTGGTTCACAGCCTACCGAAAGAAGTACAATGAAGTACATCCGGACAAATTGTTACCAAAGGGTATCATTACTTGTCTTTATCCAATTTTCTATGGCATTGGCCGGTTCATTATGGAATTCCTTAGAGGGGACCCAAGAACCATGTTTGGCCCATTTACAAGCAACCAGTATGTATCTATGTTGCTGATTGCTTTGGGTGTTGGCTTTGTCATTTATCTGATGAAAAATAAGAAGACCTCCACTTAAGTGGAGGCCTTTTTTATTTTGAATCTTTTCCAAATAAGGCTTTAAAGTTGGCGCAATGGTTTACGATGAGTTCCCGGAGGAGCAGCATGGTGAGGAAGGAGAAGGTGCCGCCGATGAGAACGTCGGACATGAAGTGGGCACCAACCATAATGCGGCCAACAGCAACGCAGCCGGTCAAGGCAATTGGCAGAATCCAAAGGAAGGCTTTGGTTTTTTTGTTCTGAATTCCCAAGGCATCAATGAGCATGATGAGGGCATAAAACATGCCGGTGGATGCGGTGTGACCGGATGGGAAGGATTTCAGTACATCGGTGTTACCGAAGTGGCTGGTCATTTGAACATCATCCAGCCATTGGCCGTTATGCTCGTGCCAGGTGGCATAAGCGGTGAAGCCGTAGAGCTCATCTGTTGGATACATGTTCATGGCACGGTAGCGGATACGGCCTACATAGCTCTTGATGCCTAAGTTGATAATTGTGTTTGGAATGGCAACTAAGAGAATGGAGGCAATGGCAAACCGGAACAACTTGCGAACGGTTTCTTTTGACAGGTTCTTAGCTGCTAAGAAATCCAAAACCGTTAAGAAGATGGAAGCAGTCAGATAAAAGACCATAAGCCAATTGCCGTTGGCGTAGTCCGGGTCAGGATTTAAATATAAATGCTGACGGACGTAGTTTAGTACGTCGAAGGCCATGTAGTAGTTGGCAGCAACGGTGCATAAACTAAAGAGTCCGGAAAAGAAATACTTTTTGAATCCTTGCCAGAAGTAAATCGCATACCAAAAGAGGATAGAGAAGGCCAATTCTAATAAAAGCGGGGAAGGTTCCGGCCCGATGATTTCCATGAGCACGGCAAAGGAATTGTCGTTGGTTATGTAGGTTTGACCTTCTAAGGTGTGTCGTGTCAGGAACTGACTGATTTGCAAGTCATAGTTGGAAGCGATGAAAAGCAGAATGCCGAAGACCAGGAGAAATAGGGCTACGGCCAGCCAGTCTTTCTTTTGTTTTGTCATAGGATACCCTTTCTAAAAAAATACAGGGTGGCTAGAAACCACCCTGTAAAGTACGCAAAAGTTATCTGTGTCTGTTGAAGCTGTTAGCGTAAATTTCTAGTACGCTGGAAAGTTCAAAGGCCTGGGCTTTCAGATCCTTGTCGGTAATGGAGTCGTCGTTGATGACCTTCTTGCCGGCGTCAATGTAAGCAATGTAAGCGGTCTTGCTCATGTGCTTCAGATCATAAGTCTTGTCTTCATACTTTCTGGCTTCTTTGCAAGCTTTCTTAGCTTCTTTGAAGGCCTTGCGTGGATGCTGGAATACAACCTTGCCATCCTTGTTTACGCCCAGTTCGTAGATGTCCTTGGACTGGAATACGGCCAGCATGTCGTCATTGATGAGGCCGGAGTTTACGTCGTAAGCAGCAACAGCTTTGTTTTCATTTGGTACATTGTAGTATGGCAGAAGAACGCCGAAACCAACGTAGCAAAGAAGACCAACAACCAGAATGCACATTGCCAGCAATGCAGCAATGGATGCTTTAATTACTGAAAATACCTTTTTCATTCCTATTTCCTCCGAGATAGAGATTTAATACGCCTTTAATCATACCATATAATTATTTAAAATACACATATTTTTAAACGGAACTATGGTAAACTATTGAAGATGTAAGAAAACTGCATTTTCTATGGAGGAAAATGAAAGGAGCTACTACTATGAGCACTTCATTCGTTGTAAAAGCATTCCGCGTGATGCAGTACTTCATGAACGTGGATCGCATTGACAAGAAAACACCGACCTATGGCACCAAAGAAGAAGCAGATATCAATTATTTTGGGGAACGTGGAAGAAAGAGCAACAAGTTCCATCTGCTGGATGTGTATGGCCCGGCTGGTGTAGATAAAAAGGAAAAGCTGCCGGTTATTGTAGAAGTTCACGGTGGCGGTTATACCACTTGTTATAAAGAAATCAACAGACAGCATGGTATGTGGTTCGCTTCTCAAGGTTACCGTGTAGTAAATGTAAACTACACTCTGATTCCGGAAGGTACTGTTGCAGAAGAAATGCAGGAACTCCGTCAGGTATTCCGCTGGATGGAAAAGAATGCGGGTAAGTATGGCTTTGATATGGACCGTCTGTACTTAACCGGAGACAGTTCCGGTGGGCACCTTGTACTGCTTTACGGGGCCTTACAGGTCAATTCCGAATTACAGAAGATCTGTGCTGTGGAACCAATGACAAAGCCAATAAAGGCCGTCTGTGCCACTTGTCCGGTAGGTTCTTTCCAAAAGACGGACCTGGTAAGCAGAGCATTGGTAAAATTCTTGCTGGGCGATTCATTTGCTCTCCATAACGACACCGAGAAATTCTCTTACCAGAGTTTCCTTCAACCAGGCATGCTGCCTACCTTTATTGTTACCACCAAGTCTGATGTGGGTATTCACAATGTTACCGCAAGTATTCATAAGGACATGATTGATAAGGGTATTGAACATGCTTATGCCTGCTACCAAAAACAGGAAAACAAATTAGCACATGTATTCAATGTTTTGAATCCGGATTGGGTGGAATCCATTCAAGCCAACAAGGATATCCTGGCATTCTTTGCAGAAAACAGCTAATTGCCGGGAATAGAGGAACGTATATGAAAGACCGTGTCATTTTACACTGCGATGGCAACTCTTTTTTTGCTTCGGTTGAAACAGTACTTCAGCCGGAGCTTAGGGACGTGCCTATGGCAGTGGCCGGAAATCCGGAAAATAGACACGGTATTATTTTGGCCAAAAACGAGTTGGCCAAAAAATATGGCATACAGACAGCCGAAACCATTTGGCAGGCCAAAAAGAAGTGTCCTGATTTGGTGCTGGTAAAACCACATCATGACCTGTACCACCAATTTTATGAGCGGATTAATCAGATTTATCTGCGGTATACCGATTTGGTGGAACCTTTTAGTATTGATGAATCCTTCTTGGATGTCACCGGTTCTTTAAACCTCTTTCACATGACGCCGATGGAAATGGCAGACGATATTCGGAAGACTATCCGGGAAGAAATCGGCATTACGGTTTCGGTAGGGGTGAGTTTCTGTAAGGTCTTTGCCAAACTGGGCAGTGACTATAAAAAGCCGGATGCCACCACGGTCATTATGCGGGAAGACATTCCGAAAATTGTGTACCCGTTGCCGGTTTCTGACCTGCTGTTTGTAGGCCGAAAATCCGTGGAAACCCTGCATAAATACAGTGTATATACCTGTGGTGACTTGGCTGACTTAGAGCAGTCCTTCTTAAACCGTATCTTGGGGAAACAAGGGGACTCCTTATACGAGTACATTCACGGTTTGGACCAAGACCCGGTTGCTTCCTTTTATGAGAAGCGGGAGCCCAAGTCGGTGGGCAATAGTATTACTTTTGCCGGAGACCTTTTGGGCGAACCCCAGGTGCGGGCGGGCATCAATGAGCTGTCTGACTCTGTGGCCTCCCGGTTACGGTCCCATCATAAAAAGGCCTATACCATTCAGGTAGCCATCAAGGACCCAGACTTTAAGACCATTCAGCGGCAGCGCAAACTGTCCAAACCCACTTATCTACAAAAAGATATTTCCAAAATTGCCATGGAGCTGGTCCGGGAGAATTGGAATTTCCAAAATCCCATCCGTTTGCTCTCCGTAACCGGGGCCGATTTGGTTCCGGAAACGGAATCCGTTCCGGAACAGATGTCTCTCTTCACGTCAGACAGCTCCCCGGATGCTGCCCTGGCTGCAGATGAGAAACATCAGCAGCAGGAAGTCCTGGAAACCACTATGGACCAAATCAGGGAGCGGTTCGGTTCCGACAAAATCGGGTTTGCCTGGACCTCGAAAGAAAAGACCAAACAGAAAAGTAAGGATGAGTAATACTCATGTTAGTAGATTTTCATACCCATTTTTTCCCGGAGGCGTTGGCTGAGAAAGCTGTTGCCAGCCTACTCAGTGATGTGGAAAAAAGGGGAAACAGCAATTACTGCCACATACCCGCAACCTATGACGGCTTGCTGGGTTCCATGGCAGAGGATGGGGTAGACATTTCCGTATCTCTGCCGGTGGTGACTGCCCCAAGGCAGGAGGACTCCATTCTGCGGTTTGCCAAAGAAATTCAGGACCGTAATCAAGAGGCCTATGATGCCTTCCGGGAGGCTTACCGTAAGAATCCTAACCAGTTTCACTGGAATGAAAAAACTCCGTTACAGCCTGTTGTAGTGAACTTTGCAGGCTTTTTCCCAGGCATGGAACAAGGGGATTCTTATTTAGAGGAAATCAAATCTGCCGGATTCTTAGGACTGAAGGTTCATCCGGAATTTCAGCATACTTATGTGGATTCTTTGGACTTCATTTCCATGATGAAGCGCTGTGAAGAACTGGGGCTCTATGTGGTCATTCACGCAGGGGAAGACATTGGTCTTCTGCCGCCGGTTTACAGTGAACCGAAACGCATTGCAAACTTACTAGAAAAAGTCTCCGGAGGTCATCTGATTTGCGCCCACATGGGCGGTTGGAACCGCTGGGACGACGTGGAACAATACCTCGTCGGAACCAATGTGTTCCTGGATACCTCCTTTGTGAAAGACTACATAAGCCCGGAACAATGGAAGCGGATGATCCGAAACCACGGGGCAGAGAAAATCCTCTTCGGCACAGATTCCCCATGGGAAAAACCAAGGGATACCCTGGCTGCTCTGAAGAGCCTCTCTTTGTCGGACGAGGAAATGGACCAAATTTGTTTCAAAAATGCCCTAAACATCTTGTTTTGACCCTTTGGGTTACATTGACAAATTCACTTTAGGGGACTAAAATTTTATGGAAAAATTACTTCAGGAGGAAGTTATCATGGATATTAAAATCACTAGAACAACCACTCCGAAGGCAAAGCCAACGGATGAAAGCAATCTTGGTTTCGGTAAGATCTTTACCGACCATATGTTCTTAATGGACTACACCGAAGGGGAAGGCTGGCATGACGCCAGAATCGTACCTTACGAAGAACTGCCAATGGATCCTGCAACTGTAGTATTCCACTATGCACAGGAAATCTTCGAAGGTATGAAGGCCTACAGAACTGCTGAAGGCAAAATTCAGCTGTTCCGCCCGGACTGCAACGCCAACAGAATGAATGACTCTGCTGACCGTCTTTGCATTCCTCAGATTCCGGTAGAAGACTTCATTGAAGCTGTTAAGACTTTGGTTGAAGTTGACCAGGATTGGGTACCATACTCTGATGGTTCTTCTCTTTACATCCGTCCATTCACCTTTGCTACTGACGTAGGCCTTGGCGTACACGCTTCCAAGCACTATCTCTTCTGCATCATTGCTGCTCCATCCGGTGCATACTATGCTGAAGGTCTTGCTCCTGTACGTATCTACGTTGAAGATGAATATATCCGTGCTGCTCCTGGCCTCACCGGTTTCACCAAGTGCGGTGGTAACTACGCTGCTTCCATCAAAGCAGGTGACCTTGCTGAAAAGGCTGGTTACTCCCAGGTTCTCTGGCTGGATGGTGTAGAAAAGAAGTATGTAGAAGAAGTTGGCGCCATGAACATCATGTTCAAGATTGACGGCAAAATCTACACTGCTGCTTGCGTAGGCACCGTTCTTCCTGGTATTACCCGTCGTTCTATTATTGAACTCTGCAAAGACTGGGGTTATGAAGTAATTGAAGGCAAACTTGCCATTGCTGACATCATGAAGGCTGCTGATGAAGGTAAGCTGGAAGAAGTATTCGGCTGCGGCACCGCTGCTGTTGTTTCTCCTGTAAAGGAACTGAAGTGGAAAGATCAGGTTGCTTACATTTGCAACGGCGAAATCGGACCTCTTACCCAGAAACTCTACGACACCATGACCGGTATTCAGTGGGGTAAAATTGAAGACACCAAGGGCTGGATTGTTCCTGTTTGCTAATTGGTTGTTTGTCAATAGAAAATGACTTTAAAAACCTGACGGAAAACATTGGTTTTTCGTCAGGTTTTTTGTGGTTTTGACAGTTGAGGAATTTGAACCATAAATTGTATAATTTTATCTGTAAAATAATGAATCCTAAGGGAGGATTTTTCACAGATGAAAAAGGTAGCCGTTATCATGGGAAGCGACTCAGACTTACCAGTAGTTTCCAAAGCAATTGAAACCTTGAAAGAATTCGGAGTTCCATGTGAATCTCACGTGTATTCTGCACACAGAACACCGCTGCAGTGCGCCGAATTTACGAAGAACGCCAGAGACAATGACTTTGGTGTCATCATTGCCGCAGCAGGAAAGGCTGCCCACTTAGCTGGGGCCATTGCGGCTCAGACCACCTTGCCGGTTATCGGCATTCCGGTGAAGTCCTCCACCATGGACGGATTAGACTCTCTGCTTTCCACCGTTCAGATGCCTTCCGGCATCCCGGTTGCCACTGTCGCCATTGACGGTGCCAAGAATGCAGCTCTGCTTGCCATTCAAATTTTGGCAGTAGAAGACGCTGATTTAGCAGCTAAACTGAATAAAGACCGCGCCACAGCCACCGAAAAAGTGTTGGCTGCCGACGCTCAGCTTGCAAGCAAATATAACGACTAACGTTATATTTGCTTCTCTTATTTTTACAAGTATTTTTTGGGAGGAATACTCACTATGATGAAATCTCAATCTGAAGCCTACGCAGCAGCCGGTGTAGATATTACCGCCGGCTACAAATCCGTAGAACTGATGAAGGAACATGTCAAGAAGACCTTGACCAAGGGTGCCCTGGGTGCCATTGGCGGCTTCGGCGGTCTTTTTGAAATGGACATGACCGGTATCCAGAATCCGGTATTGGTGTCCGGTACTGACGGGGTTGGTACCAAACTGAAAATAGCCTTCTTAATGGACAAGCACGACACCGTCGGCATTGACTGTGTTGCCATGTGTGTCAACGACATCATCTGCTGTGGCGCAAAGCCATTGCTGTTCCTTGACTACATTGCTTGTGGTAAGAACGTTCCGGAAAAAATTGCTGACATTGTGAAAGGCGTTTGCGACGGCTGCATCCAGTCCGATGCCGCTCTCACCGGCGGGGAAACCGCTGAAATGCCTGGTTTCTATCCGGAAGACGAATACGACCTTGCCGGTTTTGCTGTAGGCGTAGTGGATAAAGATAAAGTGTTAGACAACACCAAGATGAAAGCCGGAGACGTGATTATTGCACTGCCATCCAGCGGTGTTCATTCCAACGGCTTCTCTCTGGTTCGTAAGGTATTCGACATTGAAAACGCTGACCTGAAATCTCCGGTAGAAGCTTTGGGCGGCAAGTCTCTTGGCGAAACCCTTCTGACTCCAACCAAGATTTATGTAAAGCCAATGCTGGCTCTCATGGAAGAAGTAGACGTGGTTGCTGTTTCCCATATTACCGGCGGAGGTTTCTATGAAAATATTCCACGTTCCATTCCGGATGGCCTCTGTGCCAAAATCAAGAAGGATGACGTAAAGGTACTCCCAATCTTTAAACTCCTTCAGGAAACCGGAAATATTTCCGAACACGACATGTTCAACACCTACAACATGGGTGTCGGCATGATTGCCATTGTACCTGCCGAACAGGCAGACAAAGCAATTGACATCTTAAAGCAGAACGGCGAAGACGCTTACAAGCTGGGTGTCATTGTAGAAGGGGAAGACAAGGTGGAATTATGGTAAAGACCAAAATTGCGGTCTTTGTTTCCGGTGGCGGAACCAACCTCCAGGCTCTCATTGATGCCCAAGCTAGCGGCATCATCCAGTCTGGTGAAATCAAGTTGGTGGTAGCCAGCAAACCTGGCGTATACGCCCTGGAACGTGCCGCTAAGGCAAACATTCCAAGTGCTGTTGTCAGCAAGAAAGAATGTGCATCGCAACAAGAATTCGAGGACAAGATTGAGGCATTGCTGAAGGAACATGACATTGACTTTATTGTTCTGGCCGGCTTCCTCAGCATCCTCAGTGGAAACTTTACCAAAAAGTATCCGAATAGAATCATCAACGTGCATCCGGCCCTCATTCCTAGCTTCTGCGGGGAAGGGTACTATGGCCTTAAGGTGCACGAAGAGGCTTTGAAGTACGGCGTCAAAGTCACCGGCGCTACCGTTCATTATGTGAACGAAATCCCGGATGGTGGACAGATTATCTACCAGAAAGCCGTAGACATTGAAGAGGGGGACACCCCAGAGGTTTTGCAGAAACGTGTCATGGAACAGGCTGAATGGATCCTGCTTCCAAAAGCTGCAGAAAAAGTGAGTCAAGAAATTGCGAAAGCAAAGGAGAAATAAATATGAGCATTTATGACATCAAAACCATGGGTAACACCATTAAAGGCAACGAATATGTTGGCCGCGGCATTGTAATCGGTAAGACCGAAGATGGCACCAAGGCTGCTATTGCTTACTTCATCATGGGCCGTTCTGAAAACTCCAGAAACCGTGTCTTCAAGGAAGACGGTTCCGAAGTCATCATTTTCCCATTTGATGAATCCAAAGTAGAAGATCCATCCCTCATCATTTATTCTCCAATCAAAGTTTTGGGAGACGACACCATTGTTACCAACGGTGACCAGACACAGACCATTTATGACTTCATGAAGAATGGCAAGACCTTCGAAGAAGCCCTCACCACCAGATGCTTTGAACCGGACGGTCCAAACTGGACTCCTCGTATTTCCGGTATTGTCCTTCGTGACAACGGTGAATTCACCTATAAGCTCAGCATCCTGAAATCCGGCGATGCAGAAGGTACTGTATGCAACCGTTACACCTTCGATTACGAGCCAATCAACGGTCTGGGACATTTCATCCACACCTATGTTACCAACGGTAACCCAATCCCAACTTTCCAGGGCGAACCGGAACGCGTATCCATTCCAAACGACATTGATGAATTCTTCAATGACATTTGGGAAAACCTGGATGAAGAAAACAAGATTTCTATGTATGTGCTTTACATTGACCTTGCCACCGGCGAAGTTGAAAACCGCATGATTAACAAGAATAACTAAGGAGAGAGACCCATGAAAGAATTTGAACTGAAATACGGTTGTAACCCAAATCAGAAACCGGCAAAAATTTACATGAAGGACGGCGGGGATCTCCCAATTGAAATCCTCAACGGCCGCCCAGGCTACATCAACTTCCTTGACGCTTTCAACTCCTGGCAGTTGGTTAAGGAACTGAAAGAAGTACTTGGCCTTCCGGCTGTTACTTCCTTCAAGCACGTAAGCCCAACTTCCGCAGCTGTTGGTCTTCCACTTTCCGCCACCTTGAAGAAGGCTTGTTTCGTAGACGATGTAGAAGGTCTGGATGACTCTCCACTTGCTTGCGCTTATGCCCGTGCCCGTGGTACCGACAGACTTTGCTCCTTCGGTGACTGGGTTGCTCTTTCCGACGTTTGTGACGTAACCACCGCTAAGATGATTGCTCACGAAGTATCCGACGGTATCATTGCTCCGGGTTATGAACCAGAAGCTCTGGAAATCTTAAAGTCCAAGCGTAAGGGCGGATACAACATTGTTCAGATTGACCCGAACTATGTTCCGGAAGTACAGGAAACCAAGCAGGTATTCGGTATTACTTTCGAACAGGGCAGAAACAATTTTGCTATCAACGCTGCACTTTTGGAAAACATTGTTACCAAGAACAAGGACCTTCCGGAAGCTGCTGTTCGTGATTTGATCATTTCTCTCATTACTCTGAAATACACTCAGTCCAACTCCGTATGCTTCGCTGTTGACGGTCAGGCCATTGGCGTTGGTGCCGGTCAGCAGTCCCGTGTACACTGCGTAAGACTTGCCGGTTCCAAGGCAGACACTTGGTGGCTTCGTCAGTGTGACAAAGTACTGAACCTTCCGTTCAGAGAAGACCTTGGCCGTCCGGAAAGAGACAACGTTATTGATGGTTACATCAACCAGAATGAAGAAGATGTATGTGCAGATGGCAACTGGCAGAAGTACTTTACCGTTCAGCCGGCTCCACTGACCGAAGCTGACAAGAGAGCTTATCTTGACACCAAGACCGGCGTTGCTCTTGGTTCCGATGCGTTCTTCCCATTTGCTGACAGCATTGAACGTGCTAAGAAGTCCGGTGTTTCCTATGTAGCAGAACCGGGCGGATCCATCCGTGATGACCTGGTTATTGAAAAGGCAGACGAATACGGCATGAGCATGGCCTTCACCGGCATGAGACTGTTCCACCACTAATTCTTTTGAGGTGTCTTTTATGAAACTAATGGTTGTTGGCGGTGGCGGCAGAGAACATGCCATCATCTCCAAATTAAAAGAAAATAAAGACGTAGAAAAAATCTACGCCTTACCTGGTAACGGCGGTATTGCTGCTGACGCTGAATGCGTAGACATTGCTGCTACCGACATCAATGCAATTGTTACCTTTGCCTATGAAAACAAAATTGATTTTGCTGTTGTAGCACCGGATGACCCTCTGGTTCTGGGCTGCGTAGATGCTTTGGAAAGCCACGGCATTCCTTGCTTTGGCCCAAAGAAGGATGCCGCCATTATTGAAGGCAGTAAAATCTTCTCCAAAAACCTTATGAAGAAATACGGCATTCCAACAGCGGAATATGAAGTATTTGAGGATATGGATAAAGCTTTGGCTTACATTGAAACCGCTCCAATTCCAACCGTAATTAAGGCTGATGGCCTTGCACTGGGTAAGGGCGTTATTATTGCAGAAACCAGAGAAGATGCCGTAGACGCCATCAAATCCATGATGGAAGATAAGAAGTTCGGCGAAAGCGGTTCCCGCATTGTTGTAGAAGAGTTCTTAACCGGCCCGGAAGTTTCTGTACTGAGCTTCACCGACGGTAAAGTAGTAAAGCCAATGATTTCCTCTATGGACCACAAACGTGCCTTAGACGGGGACAAGGGCCTCAACACCGGCGGTATGGGTACCATTGCTCCAAATCCTTACTACACCGAAGACATTGCCAAGGTTTGCATGGAAACCATTTTCCTGCCAACCATGAATGCTATGAATGCAGAAGGCAGAACCTTCAAGGGCTGCCTGTACTTTGGCTTGATGCTGACGCCGAAGGGTCCAAAGGTAATTGAATACAATTGCCGCTTTGGTGACCCGGAAACCCAAGTTGTACTTCCGCTTTTGGAATCTGACCTTCTTACCATCTTCCAGGCTGTTCACGATGAAACCCTGGCAGACGTGGAAGTAAAGTTCTCCGACGAAAACGCTTGCTGCGTTGTCGTAGCTTCGGAAGGATATCCGGTTTCCTATGAAAAGGGTTTTGAAATGACTCTCCCGGAAGACCGCACCGGTATTTTTGTAGCCGGCGCTGCTCTGAAGGACGGAAAACTGGTAAATAACGGTGGCCGAGTTTTAGGCGTAACCCGCAAGGGCGCAAGCTTAGAAGAAGCCATTGCCAATGCATATGAAGCAGTGAAGTCCGTATCTTTTGAAAATGCATTCTACAGAAAAGATATTGGCCAGCGTGCATTACAGGCATTGAAATAAGGAGGAACAGGAATACCTATGGTTTTAAGAACCTTTGTTGAAAAGAAAGAAGGCTTGGCTCATGAAGCCAATAGCCTGAAAAAAGAAATTAAAAACTTACTTGGTATTGCCGGTATTGAAAGCGTACGGATCATCAACCGTTACGATGTAGAAGGCCTGGACGAAGAAACCTTTGCTTACGCTTGTAAGACTGTTTTCTCCGAACCTCAGCTGGACAACTGCACCAGTGCTTTGGATGACGACTATGACCAGATTTTTGCAGTAGAATACCTGCCGGGTCAGTTTGACCAGAGAGCAGCATCTGCCGCTGAATGTATTCAGTTCATTACCAAGGGCGAACGTCCTCTGGTACGTTCCGCAAAAGTTTACCTCTTAAAGGGTCAGCTTTCCGATGGGGACCTGAATGAAATTAAAAAATATGTTATTAACCCGGTAGAAGCAAGACTTGCCAGCATGGAACTGCCTGACACTTTGGACATTCCTATGGACGTTCCGGAAACCGTAGATACCTTAACCGGTTTCTTAGGTCTTAACGAAAGTCAGCTGCAGGCCTTTGTAGAAGAAAAGGGTTTGGCCATGGACATGGACGACCTGAAATTCTGCCAGGATTACTTTAAGTCTGAAGACAGAGACCCGACCATTACCGAAATCAGAATGATTGATACCTATTGGTCTGACCACTGCCGTCATACAACCTTCCTCACTACCATTGATTCCGTAAAGTTTGACGACGACTATTTAAATGACGCCTTCCAGCTTTACGTAGATTCCCGTGCAAAACTGGGTAGAACCAAGCCAATGAACTTGATGGACATTGGTACCTTGGCTGCTAAGGTTTTGAAGGTAGAAGGAAAACTTCCAAAATTGGATGAGTCTGAAGAAATCAACGCTTGTACCGTTAAGATGACCATCAACCACGATGGCAAAGACGAAGACTGGCTGTTGCTCTTCAAGAATGAAACCCACAACCATCCAACTGAAATTGAACCATTCGGTGGAGCAGCTACCTGTATTGGTGGTGCCATCCGTGACCCGCTGTCCGGCCGTGCTTATGTTTACGGTGCCATGCGTGTTACCGGTGCTGCTGACCCACTGAAACCATATTCCGAAACCATGGAAGGCAAACTGCCACAGCGTAAGTTGGTTACTACTGCTGCCAACGGTTACTCTTCCTATGGTAACCAGATTGGTTTGGCTACCGGCATTGTAGATGAACTCTACCATGACGGTTACGCTGCCAAGCGTTTGGAAATTGGTGCTGTTATTGCTGCAACTCCTGCAGAAAACGTACGCCGTGAAGTGCCAGACCCAGGCGACATTGTTATTCTTCTTGGCGGCCGTACCGGCCGTGACGGCTGCGGCGGTGCAACCGGTTCTTCCAAGTCTCATAACCTGAACTCCTTGGAAACCTGCGGCGCTGAAGTTCAGAAGGGTAATGCACCGGAAGAACGCAAACTCCAGAGACTCTTCCGTAATCCGGAAGCTTCCAAGCTTATTAAGCGTTGTAACGACTTTGGTGCAGGCGGTGTTTCCGTAGCAGTTGGCGAATTGGCCGACGGCCTTGCCATTAACCTGGATGCGGTACCAAAGAAGTACGAAGGTTTGGACGGCACAGAATTGGCCATCTCCGAATCTCAGGAACGTATGGCTGTGGTAGTAGAACCTCAGGATGTGGATAAGTTCATTGAACTTTCCAACAAGGAAAACCTGGAAGCTACTGTAGTTGCAATTGTTACCGAAAAGCCATACATGACCATGACTTGGAAGGGTAACGTAGTGGTTAACCTTTCTAGAGAATTCTTAAATTCCAATGGTGCTGAAAAGCACATTGACATTCATACAAATGCCCAGGAACCATTTGCAAAGCAGATTACCGGTTCCTATGAGGACAACTACAAGGCCTTGGCCGAAGACCTGAACATCTGTTCCAAACGCGGTCTGTCTGAACGCTTTGACTCCACCATCGGCGCCGGCACCGTTCTGATGCCATTTGGTGGTAAGACCCAGACCACTCCAATTCAGGCCATGGTACAGAAGGTTTCTGTAGAACACGGTGACACTGACACCGTATCCTTGATGGCATGGGGTTACAACCCATACATTATGGAAAAGGACCAGTTCCACGGTGCTTACCTTGCTGTTGTAGAATCCGTATCTAAGTTGATTGCTGCCGGTGGTACCTTCGAAGATGTTTACCTGACCTTCCAGGAATACTTCGAAAGCCCACGTACTGTACCGGAACGCTGGGGTAAGCCATTGGCTGCTTTGCTTGGTGCGTTCAAGGCGCAGCTGGATATGGGCATTGCTGCCATTGGTGGTAAGGACTCTATGTCCGGTTCCTTCGAAGACCTGGATGTACCTCCAACTCTTTGCTCCTTTGCTGTTACCACCAACAAGATTGACCGTATTATTTCCAACGACTTTAAGGGCGCTGACCATAAGGTTGTTATCATTAAGCCGGACTATGACGCTTACGGTGTTCCTGTAGTGGACTCCTTACTGGCTGTTTATGATCAGGTTGCCAAGTTAATCGGGGAGGGCAAAGTCCTTTCTGCTTACACACCAACCTACGGCGGTATTGCGGAAGCCATCTTCAAGATGGGCATGGGTAACCAGATTGGCTTTACCTATAACGAAGACCTTACCTTGGATGACATCTTCGGTTACAACTATGGTTCCTTTATTTTGGAACTGGCTGCTGACGAAGCTGTTGGCGAATTCCTTGGTACCACCAAGGAAGGCTGCAAGCTGAGCTGGAAAGACCAGGCTGTTTGTGCCTGCGCTCTGTCTGACGCCTACGAAGCCAAACTGGAACCGGTCTTCAAGTGCAACATTGAAACCGAAGAAAAGGATATTCCTTCCTTCGAATTTAAGTCTGATAAGACCTTCACTTCTGCCATCAAGGTTGCAAAACCAAAGGCTTTGATTCCTGCATTCCCTGGCACCAACTGTGAATTCGATACCGCCAAGGCATTCGAACGTGCCGGCGCCGAAGCAGAAATCTATGTCATCAACAACCTGAGTGCTGCTCACATTCAGAAGTCTGTTGAAGAATTCGCATCCAAGATTGACGATGCACAAATCATCTTCATTCCGGGCGGCTTCTCCGGCGGTGACGAACCGGATGGTTCCGGTAAGTTCATTACTTCCTTCTTCCGCAATCCGGAAATCAAGGAAAAGGTAACCGACCTGTTAGACAACAGAGACGGCCTCATGGGTGGTATCTGTAACGGCTTCCAGGCCCTCATTAAGCTGGGTTTGGTTCCTTACGGTAAAATCATTGACACCGATGAATACTGCCCGACATTGACTTACAACACCATTAGCCGCCACCAGTCTAAGGTATCCCGTGTTCGTCTTTGCTCCAACAATTCTCCATGGCTCCAAAAGGCCGAAGTTGGCAAGGTTTATAACGTTCCAATCTCCCACGGTGAAGGACGTATTCTTGCTAAGGAAGACCTGCTGTTGAAACTGGCAGAAAACGGACAGATCCTTACCCAGTATGTAGATCTGGAAGGCAAGCCGGCTTTTGATATCAGAAACAACCCGAACGGCTCTATCTTTGCTGTAGAAGGTTTGCTTTCTCCGGACGGACGTGTCTTCGGTAAGATGGGTCACGCTGAACGTATTGGCTCCGGCCTTTATAAGAATGTTCCTGGTGACTACGACATGAAACTCTTTGAGTCTGCTGTAGATTACTTCAAGAACTAAAGAATATAAAAAGAACCCCTCTCCAAAAGGAGAGGGGCTTTTTTATGTTTATTTACTTTTTCTTAGGAAGCTTTTTGCTTGGCTTTTTTGGTTCGCTAGAAGGCATTCCTTGGGACTTTTCTCTGTCATAGAGTTTCGGACCAAAGGCTAAGAAAAGGGCCACGAGCAAGGTGACAAAGCTAATGGCGAGACCCAGACGGAAGCCCGGTGCACGGTAGGAGATTTGTACCTGATGAGCACCCGGTTCCATGTGTACGCCAAGCAGGGCATTGCCATACTTGAAAATATCTTCTTCATTGACTTTCTCACCGTCTACATAAACATTCCAACCGGTGTCGTAGTTTATGGAAGTGAAGAGGTCTTGATTTTCTTCCACAGCAACGGTACCCACAATTTTGGTATCTTTCCACTTGGAAATCTTCATGGCGCCGCTGTCATTTAACTGGTTATAAGCGTCTACAAATCTGTCTCCGTCAGTATAAGCACAGTAGATTTCTA
Organism: Acutalibacteraceae bacterium; assembly: GCA_045642465.1. Lineage (GTDB taxonomy): Bacteria > Bacillota > Clostridia > Oscillospirales > Acutalibacteraceae > RUG420. Next base: position 541,978 of record JAZUIY010000016.1, on the reverse strand, counting down.
CCGTACCAGAGTTGTCCTTGCATGGACAGTCAATGACAATTTGGTCACCGGCTTCCCGAATACCAACATCTATAATGTATGGTTCGGTGACATCCTGCGTGTTCTTAAAGGACTCGTCTGCGGTGGAGACGGTAATGTCATTCAGGCCACGGGACTGAACGTATACGTAGTAGTTCTTGGTTTCGGTACAGTCTATGGTAGCTGTGAAGGAACCATCCTGATCCGAAACAGTCTTGTAGTAAACATAACTGCCGGAACCTACGTCCTGGGTGAAGGCATCAATATTGCTATAAGTAATGTTGCTTACAGGAACATTGACCATGACATCATCCTTCATGTTGGTGGCCTTGGCAATGAAGTCATTCTGAGAAACGAATGGATTACTGTTGTAGTAGTTCCAATGCTGCAGATCAGAATTGACGGCGTAGCACAGTGGCAAGGAATAGTTATTCTTATAAATTTCCATGTTGCCGGTGTGGCCAATCCGTTCAAAGTAGGCCAGGTTCATGTTGGTGGAGTCCGAGTTATTTACAATATACTTCAGACCAAACATCATGTTGTAGATTGGGGTCTGAAGGTGATAGGTAAAGCTGTTGACGTAGTTACTCTTTAAGCCTAAGTTGTACTGTAGGTTAGAGGTCTTTTCCGGCGCCATAGAAGAGAAGCACGAAATACCGTTGTAACCATTCCAACATGGTTCCATGATGCGGTATGGATAGGTAATTTCCATCCTGTAATTGTCTCCGTCTTCTTTGTCGTCAATGAAATTGATGCACTGCTGCATTTCTTTATACTTACCGGCATAGGTGCCGATGTTCTGGTCAATTTCAAAATGACCACTGTCGGAAACAGCAACTTCACAGAACATGCAGATAAAGAGCAAAATAGCAACCATGTCGTCACGGAAGGTCTTGCTCTGGAACAGAGACAGTACAATGGCGTAGATGATAATGAATACCACGGAAAGCACAATGGTACTGGTGGTAATGTTCTGAGAACCTACTTTTTCCGCAATCATTAAGAAGGCAGCGGAAATGATGGATACGGTCAGTAAATCCTTTCGGCGGATTTCCTTGATATGCTTTAACGTCATTGCTGCTACGGTGAGCAGAATAAAGATATAAGCAAAGGACTGACGGTATGGCAGGTCATTCGGGAAGTGGAAGCCATGCCAAATATAGTTGAGAATGTTTAAGTTGAAGGATGCGTACATCGCCCCAATGAGGACAAGGTGGGCAACCTTTTCTTTCAGTTTGATGGATGGTACGTAGAAGTAGAGTACCAGAAGCATGATGGTAATAACACCACAGTAAACGTTTGGAAGGACAGTGTCACCGCTGGAGCGGATGGTCGGTTCCAAACTTGCAAAGTGATTTACCACAAAGTCAAAGAAGTTGAAATAGGTCTTTGCGGTTTCCGGGAATGCACCGGAGGTGGCGTAAGTGGTCTTCAAAGTGAAATACAGCGGCAGGAAAGCGCAGCAGGCAAGGCCCAGGGCAATGAGGGCAAAGCCAAAGCATCTTGCTACACCAAGGCCAAGGGTTTTCAGTTTGAAGTCATAGTGGCTTACGTAGTACATGAGGAAATACATGACGCAGAAAATGGCGGTCATATAAGCCATGTAGTAAGAGGAGAACATGACGAGGGTCAAGGTAATGACATAAAGCCAAGGCTTCCTGTCGTCTACCAGACGTTCCATGCCTAAAATTACCAGAGGCAGCAGGAACATGCCATCCAGCCACATGATGTTCCAATAGTAAGCTACAAAGTAAGCAGAGAAGCCGTAGAACAAGCCAAGACCTGCAGTCATTGGGTTGTGATACCGGAACTGCTTGGATTCTTTTAAGTAGTAAGTAAACGTAGAAGAGGCCAATGCGCCCTTTAAGAAGATTAAGACACCGACAAATACAGGAACGTTTTTATGTCCGAAGAGAAGCACCAAAAGAGACAGTGGGGAGGAGAGGTAATTGAAGAAGTTCCCTAGCCAGAGTCCGCCGCCACCGGATTCCCAAGAATAGGTGGAAAAGTCAAAGTGAACCAGTCTGTCATACAGTTCCCCAAACAGCGGCCCGTACTGATGGTACAGATCCATGCGGAGAATGGAGTTGCCTCCAAACGGCCACATGTTATACATGATGCCTACCACAAAGGCAATTAAGCATGACATGTAGAAGGACAACAAAACGTATTTGTTATCCTGACAGAGCTTATAAAAACCGGACTGCTTGAAGGCTTCCAGTTTCGGATTTGGTTTTTTTGTTTTCTTGGTATTTTTTGTCATAGTGTTCTTTCTTCTTTTTTTCGAAATTATATTTATAAAGTATATCAAAATCTACTTATAACTGCAATTCATGTTGAGCCTTAGGCGGTTTTATGCTACTATATATGCAGTTTATGCATGTCATAGAGGTATTACACATGAGAACAAATCACAACAACACATTTACATCGGATTTCACCATTTCCAATGATGTTATTGCAACCATTGCAACCAACGCAGCCATGGAAGTTCCCGGTGTAGCTGGCCTGGAAACCACGCCGGTTGACTTGTATACTGCTACCAACGCTTTGAAAGAGCAGCAGCAGTTCTGCAAAGTGACCCGCTCTGACTACGACATCAAAATTCATCTCTACTTGAATTTCTTATCCGATGCCAAAATCCAAACGGTGGCTTCCGAAGTACAGACCAAAGTTAAAGAAGCTATTCAAAATATTGCCGGTACCCTGGTAACCAGAGTAGACATTTCTGTTACCGGTATTACCGAAGAAACTCCTCAGGAAAAGGAAACCGAACCTGAGACTTGAACCTTGAAATTATTAGAAACTCGCTGCCCTCACAATGGAATATTATTTTGTTGGAGGGCAATTTTTTTTGGAGGTATTCACTTATGCTGACCAGAAGTCAGGAACGCGAACAGGCTTTTATTCTTTTGTTTGAACAGGCATTCCAGCCGGATCTTTCCTTAGAAGAACTGCTTGCCATGTCCCTTGAATCCGAAATCATTGAAGATTCTGCTTTTACCAAAGAATTGGCTACCAAAGCCTTCGAATATTCCAGTGAAGTAGACGACAAAATTGCCCAATATGCCGTAGGCTGGACCCTGGACCGTATGACCAAGGTTTCCCTTGCCATTCTCCGCTTGGCTGTCACCGAAATGCTTTACGTAGAGGATGTTCCGGTAGGCGTTTCCATTAACGAAGCAGTAGAACTGGCAAAGAAGTATGCCGGCAAAGAAGACAGTGCGTTTATCAACGGCATTTTAGGTAACATTTCAAAGGAACTGTAATGGGATTATTTTTAAGCTTTGATACCAGCAATTACACCACCTCTGTTGCGCTGTATGACGACGCTGCCGGGAAGGTGTACATGGAGAAGCAGTTGCTGCCGGTAAAGGAAGGGGAAAAAGGCATCCGTCAGAGCGATGCAGTATTCCACCACACCGCCCGGCTCCACACCTTGCTGAACCAGGTGCTCGAGCAATACAAAGAAGCAAACGGCTTAGATGCTGACGCATCCATCGGGTCTCTTCTTTCGGCCGTAGGGGTTTCCACCAAACCGAGACGGGTAGAGGGCTCCTATATGCCATGCTTTACCGTAGGTTACAATACGGCCCGAAGCATTGCAAAAACCCTCGGGGTTCCTCTCTATGAGTTCTCCCATCAGGAAGGCCATGTGGCTGCCGCTTTGTATTCTGCAGGAAAACTGGACTTAGTAGGTCAGCCGTTCCTTGCTTTTCATGTCAGCGGCGGTACCACAGAAAGCCTGCTGGTAAATCCGGGAAAAGACAGTCCTATTGAGGCTACCTTACTGGGTACCTCTTCTGACTTAAAAGCCGGAATGGCAATAGACCGGGTGGGCGTCATGTTGGGTTTACCGTTTCCTGCCGGCCCTGCTTTGGAGCAGCTGGCCAAAACCTCCAAGAAAGAATATCAAATTAATCCATCCATGAAGGGCTTAGACTGTAGCCTTTCCGGTGTGGAAAATAAATGCAAACAGATGTTTGAAGTCGGGGAAGCGAAGGAAGATATTGCTTTATTCGCGTTAAAGTATGTAGAAGCTTCTTTGGCTGCCATGGCAGAAGCATTGCGGGTTACTTATCCGGAGTTACACATTGTATTTTCCGGCGGTGTCATGTCCAATGGCATCATCCGGGAAGACTTCTTAAAGAAGTTCCCGTGTAGCTTTGCAGAACCGAAGTATTCTGCCGACAATGCCGCAGGTGTTGCCGTGCTAACTGCCTTAAGTTTTAATACCTACCCGGAAGAATCCCTTCCACTGTAAGAAAGTGAGGTTTCCTATGGAAAGTGTAACCCCTCAGGTACTGACTGTAGGACAACTGAATACCTATATCAAATCCCTCTTGGAAGGGGATTATCACCTGCAGCACGTGTTTGTTACCGGTGAAATCTCCAACTTTACGGCTTCCCGCAACGGTCATTGGTACTTTACCTTAAAGGACAAGGACACTGCCATGCGGGCAGTTATGTTCCGGGGCAGCAACATGCGGATGCAGTTTATGCCGGAAGACGGCATGAAGGTCATCTGCTTTGGCTCCGTCAGTGTGTATCTTCAAGGTGGGAATTATCAATTCATTATTGATAACATGCAGCCGGACGGCTTAGGATCTTTAAACCTGGCCTTTGAACAGTTGAAAGAAAAGCTGGGGAAAGAAGGGCTCTTTGATCCTCGGTATAAAAAGCAAATTCCGGTATATCCAAAACGGATTGGGGTTTGTACATCGCCAACCGCAGCGGCCTTCCAAGATATTCAAAATGTTTTGAGAAGACGTTGGCCTTTGGCCGAGGTGGTGTTAGCCGAAACCTTGGTACAAGGGGACCAGGCACCACCACAAATCTGCAGGGCGCTCCGAGCACTGGACGAAGCCAATGTGGATGTCATTATTGCAGCCCGTGGCGGCGGTTCGCTGGAAGACCTTTGGTGCTTCAACGACGAACAAGTAGCCCGCACGGTCTTTGACTTAAAGACGCCTCTGGTTTCCGGAGTAGGACACGAAACCGACTTTACCATGATTGACTTCGTAGCCGACCTCCGCGCACCAACACCGTCTGCTGCCGCAGAACTGTGTACGCCGGATGCCAGGGAAGAATACGAAAAGAATTTACTGCTTCTTTCCAGGCTCAGAACCCGCCTGAAAGAGCGCATTGTAAATAACCGCACCAAAGTAGCCAGCCTGGCAAATAGTAACGTATTAAAGAGCATGCAATCTTTGGTCAATGAGCGCCGTTTAAAGTTAGACGCTTTGGAAGAACGCATGAACCATTCCATGGTGGACGTTACCCTGGCTACGGAACGAAATAAACTTTCTTTATTCGCAGGAAAATTAGACGCAATTGCCCCTTTGAAAGTCCTTTCCCGAGGCTACAGTTTAACCTTTGATGCTGGCGGAAAAGTGGTTCAGAAAGTGGACAGCGTGAAAGAACAAGATGCCCTGAACATCCGGGTATCCGACGGTACCATTCACTGTACCGTAACTGCAACCGAAAAGGAGTAAGCTATGGCTGAATTAACTTATGAACAGGCTATGAAACGCCTGGAAGAAATTGTAGCCGCTTTGGAAAAAGGTGACTTAAACTTAGATGACTCTTTGAAGCTCTTTGAAGAAGGCACCAAAATGGCTGCGTTCTGCAACAAGACGTTGGACGAAGCAGAACTGAAGATTACAAAATTAGAAACTACTGAAGGATAATCAATGAACACACCTTTACTAGACAGTATCCAGACGCCAAGTCAACTGAAGAATTTTTCCAAGGAACAAATGGAACAGCTGGCAGGGGAAGTCCGGGAAACCTTAATTTCCACGGTTTCCGAAACCGGCGGTCATTTGGCCTCTAACTTAGGGGTTGTGGAATTGACTTTGGCGCTGCATAAAACCTTTGATTCCCCGAAGGATTCCTTTGTCTGGGACGTAGGGCATCAATGTTATACCCATAAACTTTTAACCGGCCGTAAGGATCAGTTCCATACCATTCGTCAGAATGGCGGGCTTTCCGGTTTCCCGAATCCGGAGGAATCGGAACACGATGTTTTTGCAGCCGGACACAGCGGCACCTCTATTGCTGCTGCCTATGGTCTCTCCTGTGCTAAGAAACTGCAGGGGGACGACTCTTATACCATTGCCATTATTGGAGACGGTTCCTTTAGCGGCGGACTGGTTTATGAAGCTCTCAATAATGCTGGTCACGAGGACAACAACTTAATTGTCATTCTCAACGACAACGAAATGTCCATTTCCCGCAACGTAGGGGCCATGGCCAAATACCTAGCCAAAATCCGTACCCATCCGAATTACTATGCTTTAAAAGACAGCATTAAGGATTTGCTGAACGGGATTCCAGTCGTGGGCAGCAAACTGGTCAGCCTCATTATTAAGGTGAAGCGCCGTATGAAAGGTGCGCTTTATTCCAGTACTATGTTTGAAAACATGGGCTTTGCCTACATGGGCCCAATTGACGGCCATGACATCAATGCCCTTTGTGCCGCATTGGAGGCTGCCAAAACCATTACGGAACCGGTTTTGCTGCATATTTCTACCACCAAAGGGAAAGGGTACGAATTCGCAGAAAAGAACCCGGACAAGTTCCACGGGATTTCCAACTTCAATAAATTCACCGGCCAAAAGAAGGCCGCAGCCAAAACCGACTTCTCCGCCGAATTTGGCAAAGACATGATAGATATCTGTTCTAAAGACCACAATGTCTGTGCCATTACCGCAGCCATGGGTCTGGGCACCGGCTTGGAAGAGTTTGCTAAAATCTTCCCGGATCGGTTCTTCGACGTGGGTATTGCAGAAGAATTTGGCGCTACCTTTGCCGGTGGCTTGGCCAAAGGCGGTGTGGTTCCGGTCTATGCCATTTATTCCACCTTCCTGCAGCGGGCCTATGACGAAATCAGTCATGACGTAGCCATGCAGAACCAGAAAGTGGTTTTCGCCATTGACCGTGCCGGATTTGTAGGGGATGACGGACGAAGCCATCAGGGCATTTTTGACGTCAGCTTCTTACGTACCATTCCGAATACTGTTATTTATTCTCCGGCCTCCTATGAGGGCCTGAACTTATATCTTCGCCGTGCCATTTATGAGGACGGCAATGTGGTGGCTGTCCGTTATCCGAGAGGCCAGGAAGGCTACCTGCCGGAGGGCTTCCACGCCAGCCGCAAAGACTTTGATGTCTTTGGGGACCCGAAGGCCTCCATTGCCCTTGTTACTTACGGTCAACTCTTCAGTAACGCTATAAAGGCTGCAGAAGAAGTGAAGGAAGAACACGGCATAGACGTAAAGGTTATTAAAATGAACCGCATTTGGCCAATCAACCTGGATGCGGTAGACGAAGTTATGAACTGCAAAGAAGTACTCTTCTATGAAGAAGGGGCAAAGAGTGGCGGTATCTGTGAAAGCTACGCTTCCCGACTCATGAAGAAAAACTTTAGCGGCAATTACAAATCCTTTGCAGTAGACAATACCTATGTGCACCACGCTCCGGTATCAGTTTTACTGCAGGAGTTCCATTTGGATAAGGACTCCATGAAAGAAGAAATTCTAAAGAGAGTGAATTAACTTGAGTGAAAAGAAACGACTGGACCTGGTAGTCTTCGAAGAAGGCCACACAGACAGTAGAGAAAAAGCCAAGGCTTTAATTATGGCCGGTCAGGTATACGTCAACGGTCAGAAAGAATTGAAGGCCGGTGCACCAATTAAACCGGATGACAAAATTGAAGTCCGTGGCAGCAAGATGCCATATGTTTCCAGAGGGGGCTACAAACTGGCCAAAGCCATGGAAACCTGGGGTCTGACCTTGGAAGGCAAGACCTGTATGGACATTGGTGCTTCCACCGGCGGTTTTACCGACTGCATGCTGCAGAACGGTGCCGTAAAAGTCTATGCCATTGACGTAGGCTACGGACAGTTGGCTTGGAAACTGCGTTCCGATGACCGCGTTGTGAATTTGGAACGGACCAACTTCCGTTATGTCACCGAAGCGGAAATTCCAGAGCCAATTGACTTTGCCAGTGTTGACGTTTCTTTTATCTCTCTGAAAATTATCCTCCCAGTGCTCCGTCAGCGTCTCTGTGACGCCGGTCAAGCGGTTTGCCTTATTAAGCCACAGTTTGAGGCAGGGAAGGAGAAGGTAGGCAAGAAAGGCGTGGTACGGGACCTGAGTGTCCATGCCGAAGTGGTGGAAACCATTACCCGGTTTGCCTTAGAAAACGGCTTTACCGTTTTAGGCTTAACCTTCTCACCAATCAAGGGGCCGGAAGGAAATATTGAATATCTCATCTACTTGGAAAAGACCGAATCGCCAGAAAACAAAGCAGAGGTAGATGCAACAGAATTAGCGCAGCAATCCCATGACGTTTTAAATGGAAATGGAGATACAAAATAAATGAAAATTGCAATTATTCCGAATTTATCCCGCTTGAACGCCAAGAATGTCACGAAAGATATTTGCAAGTGGCTCAGCGTTTATGAAACAGAATATGCTTTTCTGAGTGCAGACAAAGAATTGGAAGACAGCATTCCCAATGCCACATTTATGGAGTTTGAAGACCTCATCATGTGGTGCGATGCAGTTATTTCCGTCGGTGGGGACGGCTCCATGCTGGCAGCTGCAAAGTCTATTGTTGACTACATGAAGCCAATCCTTTGTATTAATGCCGGACGCCTTGCTTTTATGGCAGGCCTGGAAGCAGACGAATTGCCTTTATTAAAGAACTTGATTGATGGAAACTTTACCGAAGACCACAGAATGATTTTAGAAGTCTGTGTTTACCGGGACGACGAAGAAATCTACACCAACCATGTTATTAACGATGTTGTAGTAGCCCGTGGTATTGACATGCGGATGTGTGACATTGACCTGAACTGTAATGGAAAATTCATCATGTCTTACCATGCAGACGGTATCATTGTTTCTACACCAACCGGATCTTCTGCATACACCCTTTCTGCAGGGGGCCCTATCATCAATCCGGCCTTGAATGCCATTGTAGTCACTCCTATTTGCCCCCATTCTCTGCTGAACCGGCCAATCGTATTTGAGTCGGAAGACTACCTGACCCTGACCATGTCAGAGAAAGCAACGTATACTGACCTTTTGCTTTCTGTAGACGGGGAACCATCCATTGAATTACAAAAGGGTGACGTTATTAAAATTTATAAGTCCCTGCGTTATGCAAACTTCATTCGTATTAAATCGGATAACTTCTTTGAAATTATGAAAAAGAAGATGTCCAGTGCGGAGGGTTAATTATGACTGTTAGAAAAGAACGTCAAAATTTGATTTTATCTCTCATTGAACAGCAGTCTATTTCAACCCAGGACGAATTAATTCAGGGATTAAAGAAATATGGTTACGAAGTCACCCAGGCTACCGTTTCCAGAGACATTAAGGAACTGAAACTGATTAAGCGGATTGGTCCCAACGGCAAATCTGTTTATAGTGTGAATAAAATTGAAGGCGGACTGCATGCGGCCAAATACAACAGTATTTTGGTGGAAGCAGTTATCAGCGCAGATTACGCTTTAAACACTTGTGTTATTAAGACTCATGCAGGCATGGCAAATGCCGCATGTGCTTCTTTGGATGCACTCAAATTTGAAGGCTTGCTGGGCACCATTGCCGGTGACGATACCATTTTTGTGCTTTGCCGGGATGAAGAAAAGGCCGATGCTTTTTGCCAGACCATTGAGAATTTGATTCACGGTTAATCTTAGGGGGATTTACCTTGCTAAACTACCTTAGTATTGACAACATTGCCATTATTGAATCGGCACGGATTGAACTGACTGATGGTTTAAACGTGTTAAGCGGGGAAACCGGTGCCGGTAAATCTATCATCATTGATGCACTGAGTGCAGTGCTCGGAGAACGTACTTCCAAGGAACTGATCCGAACCGATGCAAGCAGTGCTAAGGTTGTTGCGCAATTTTCCAAGGTTAGCCCTGATATAAAAGCCGTTTTGGCTGAATTAGAACTTCCGGAAACAGAGGATGACACGCTTCTCATTTCCCGTACCATCAATTTGGACGGCAGAAATGTCTGCAAGGTCAATGACACACCGGTTACGGTTGCCACCTTGAAAAAGTTAGGGAAAAACTTAATCAGCATCCACGGTCAGCACGACTCTCAAAATCTGCTGAATCCGGAATACCATTACAAGTACTTAGATGCACTGGGCGGCCTGGAGCCGGAATACAGTGCCTACCTAAAAGAATACGAAGGTTATTCCTCTCTCTACCGCCAGTTTAAACAGCTGGAATCCAGCGTAGAGGAGCGAAACCGTAGAATAGAATATCTGCAGTTTGAAATCAAAGAACTGGAAGATGCCGGCATTACCTTGGGGGAATATGACAAACTCTTAGAACAGCGGGAAGGCTTCCGCAATTCGGAGAAGATTATTTCCGGCTTCCAGAAGGCCCTCTCGGCCCTGTCTGACGGTGAAGAGTATAGCGGCGCTGTTACACTGGGTTTTGCTGCAGCCAACGCCTTGGAGGCTCCTGCCAAATTTGGAGAGGAGGCAGCAGGACTGCTGGCCCGCATGAATGAGGCAGCCTATAACCTACAGGACTTAAAAACCGGAATTGAAAACGCGCTTTACAATGCCAATTACAGTCCGGAGCAGCAAAACATGGTGGAAGAGCGCATCCACTTCCTGCATCAGCTGCAGTCCAAATATGGCGCCACGGAAGAGGACATGCTGTCTTACTTGGAAAACGCCAAAGAAGAACTGGACAGTCTGCAGCATCTGAGTTCCAACCGGGAAGAGGTGTTAGCAGAACTGGAACGCCGGAAGGAAACGCTGTTGCAAGCGGCCAACACCTTACATTTGGCAAGAGTGCACACCGCTTCGGAATTCGAAGTGAAAGTGCGGGAAGAACTGAAGTTCTTGGACATGCCAAATGTAGAACTGTCCACGTCTTTTGAACACTGCAAACTGAATCCAACCGGTTCGGACGTTATTGAGTTCCTCATCAGCCCGAACCCAGGGGAAGCCTTAAAGCCTCTTGCAAAAATTGCTTCCGGCGGCGAACTTTCCCGTATTATGCTGGCCATTCAGAATGTATTGTCCGACAAAGGTAACGTAGCCACCATGATCTTTGATGAAATTGATACTGGGGTTTCCGGATCTGCCGCTGAAAAAATTGGCATCAAACTCCACGAGGTGGCAAAGAAGCACCAGGTCATCTGCGTTACCCATAGCGCACAGGTGGCTTCTTACGCTGAAAGCCACTTTAAAATCAGCAAGGACGTGGTGGGCGGAAAGACCTATACCAAGGTAGATTTGCTGGAAGAAGACGGCAGGGTAGAAGAACTTGCCAGAATCATGGGCGGCGTAGAAATTACCGACCTTTTGCGAACCACAGCAAAAGAGTTGCTGGAACACGCCAAAAACCTTTAAATTACTTGATTTTTCAGGTTTAAAATACTATATTATTTAGCAGTTTGTTTAAACGCCAGAGGAAAGGATGAGACCCATAGAAATCTATGACGAATTGGTAGCCCGTGGCTTGATTGCCCAGGTAACTGACGAAGACGAAATTAAAGAATTAGTAAATACTGGTAAAGCCATCTTCTATATTGGTTTTGACCCAACAGCAGACTCTCTTCATGTAGGCCATTTCATGGCGCTTTGTCTCATGAAACGTTTGCAGATGGCAGGCAACCGTCCTGTTGTATTAATTGGCGGCGGTACTGCTCATATCGGTGATCCATCCGGCCGTACCGACATGCGTTCTATGATGACCACCGAAACCATTCAGCATAACTGTGATTGCTTCAAAAAGCAGATGGAACGGTTCATTGAATTTGGTCCGGACAAGGCCATTATGGTCAACAATGCAGACTGGCTTTTGAAATTGAACTATATTGACGTACTCCGTGATGTAGGTGCCTGCTTCTCTGTTAACAACATGCTCCGTGCAGAATGCTACAAGCAGAGAATGGAAAAGGGCCTTTCTTTCCTGGAATTCAACTACATGATCATGCAGTCTTATGACTTCTATCATCTGTATAAGGAATATGGCTGTAACATGCAGTTCGGCGGGGACGACCAGTGGTCCAATATGCTGGGCGGTACCGAACTCATCCGTAAGAAGCTGGGTAAGGACGCTTATGCTATGACTATCACCTTGCTCTTAAACTCCGAAGGCAAGAAGATGGGGAAAACCCAGTCCGGCGCTGTCTGGCTTGACCCCGAAAAGACTACACCGTACGAATTCTATCAGTACTGGCGTAATGTGGGCGATGCAGATGTTCTCAAATGCATTCGCATGCTGACCTTCTTACCACTGGAAGAAATTGACAAGATGGACTCCTGGGAAGGTGCTCAGTTGAATACCGCTAAGGAAATCCTTGCTTTCGAACTGACCAAGTTGGTTCACGGCGAAGAAGAAGCCACTAAGGCACAGGAAACTGCCAGAGCTTTGTTCTCCGGTGCAGGTAACTTAGATAACATGCCGGAAACCGAACTGACCGCTGATGACTTAAATGATGGTTCTCTCACCATCTTGGATATTCTCCTGAAGGCTGGACTTTGTCCTTCCAAGGGCGAAGCCAGACGTCTTGTTCAGCAGGGCGGCGTTTCCGTAGATGACGCAAAAGTAACGGATCCATTTACCGCTTTTGATGCTGCAAAACTTACCGAAGGTATTGTAGTGAAGAAGGGCAAAAAGGTTTATCACAAAGTTACTTTGAAGTAAGTAAGATAAAAAGGGCAGTGCATGACATTCGTGCACTGCCGTTTTCCATGTTTGGAATATGCATATTATTTCATGAAAAAATGTGAAATATGCAATAAAACTTAAAAATATGTATAGTATTCCATTGAATATACAATAATTATGTATTATTATACGTATAACTTTTCGCAAAGGAGGGGTTTTTATGAACCCAAAGGTTTATATTGACGGGAAATCCGGCACCACCGGATTACAGATTTTCGATCGTCTCGGCGCCCGTACCGACATTGACTTAATGTTGATTCCGGATGACCAGCGAAGAGATGTTGAACTTCGAAAAAAGTACCTCAATGAAGCAGACCTTGTTTTCCTTTGCCTGCCTGATGCAGCTGCCATTGAAGCAGTCAGCTTCATTGAAAATCCAGACGTTAAAGTCATTGATGCTTCCACAGCCCACAGAGTGAATCCTGCTTGGGATTACGGTTTCCCAGAACTCAGTTACGAACACCGGGATGCCATTATCCATTCCAAGAGGGTAGCAAACCCTGGCTGTCATGCCACCGGATTCATTTCCATTGCTTATCCTCTGGTGAAGCTGGGCATTGTCAATGCGGATACGCCGTTAACCGCCTTTTCTTTGACCGGTTATTCCGGCGGCGGGAAATCTATGATTGCCGACTATGAAGCAGAAGACCGTCCAGTGGAACTGGATGCCCCGAGACAGTATGGGCTTAACGGAAATCATAAGCATCTTCCGGAAATGCAGCAGGTCTGTGGCCTGACTTTGCCTCCGGTATTTAGCCCAATTGTAGATGACTACTATAAGGGCATGGAAGTTTCCATTCCACTGCATAAGCAGTTTGTCAACGGGTTCACTGCATCGCAAATTCGTGACATGTTGTTTGAATACTACAGAAACTGCACGTTTATTTCCGTTACAGAGGAAGTAGTAACATCCAGGTTCCTGGCTGCCAATCCGTATGCCGGAACCAACAAAGTTGAACTTTCCGTTTGTGGTAACGATGACCGGATTGTCATTGTTTCCCGTTTTGATAATTTGGGCAAGGGTGCTTCCGGATCCGCTGTTCAGAACATGAACTTAATGTTGGGTCTTCCGGAAACCGAGAGCTTGCTGTAAAGGAGACACTATGAAACAGATTTTTGGCGGCATATGTGCCGCAAAAGGCTTTGTAGCCAACGGCGTACACGCCGGCATTAAGGCCACATCTAAACCAGATAGAAATGACTTGGGTATGATTTATTCCGAAACCCTTTGTGCTGCCGCAGGTATGTTTACCACCAATAAGGTAAAAGCTGCTCCTGTATGGGTGGACATGAAGCACTTGGAAAATGGTACCGCTCAGGTCATCATTGCAAATAGTTATATTGCCAACGCCTGTGCTCCGGAAGGGGAAGAAACCTGCGCTATGGAATGTCAGGCTGTTGCTAAGGCACTGAATCTGAAAGAAGATGACGTTCTGGTTTCATCCACCGGCGTCATTGGTGTCAGATTAAACGTAGAAGCCATTGTTGAAGCACTTCCAAATCTGCTTCAAGGCTTAAATCCAGACGGTTCCGATGCCATGGCTCATGCCATCATGACCACTGACACCGTAAAGAAAGAATTCGCTTATGAATTCGAACTGGACGGAAAGACATGTCACTTAGGCGGTATTTCCAAGGGTTCCGGTATGATTCATCCACACATGGGCACCATGCTTTGCTACCTGACCACGGACGTAGCCATTACTTCCGAAATGCTGAAGGAAGCTTTGCATCTGGTAGTAGCAAAAACCTTCAACCGCATCAGCGTTGACGGTGACATGTCCACCAACGACTCCTGCATGATTCTTGCCAACGGTATGGCAGAAAACAACGTCATCCGTGAAAAGAATGAAGCTTTTGACACCTTTGTTTCCGTTCTCATGCAGCTTTGCACAGACTTGGCCAAACTGATGGCAGAAGACGGGGAAGGGGCATCTCACTTAATTACCTGTGAAGTAACCGGTGCCAAAGACGAAGCTACTGCAGAACTGATGAGTAAGAGCGTTATTTCTTCCTCTCTTACCAAGGCTGCCATTTTCGGCAAAGACGCCAACTGGGGCCGTATCCTTTGTGCCATGGGGTATTCCGGCGCAGACTTTGACCCAGAAGCTGTTACTATTGAAATGGCTTCTACCGCCGGTAGCATTACTGTTTGCCAGAAGGGCCGCGGGGTTGCCTTTGACGAAGCATTAGCAACCACCATTCTTTCCGAAAAGGAAGTTATTATTAAATGCAATGTAGGTGACGGCAACGGCGAAGCAACTTGCTGGGGCTGTGACTTAACCTACGACTACGTAAAGATCAACGGCGACTACAGAACTTAAAGGAGCACACTATGTCAATTTCTTCTATGGACAAAGCGCAAATCTTAGTAGAAGCGCTTCCTTATATTCAAAAATATTATGGCAAAACCATTGTCATTAAATACGGCGGCAACGCTATGGTATCCGAAGAACTGTGCGATGCAGTTATTCATGACATTGTTTTGCTTTCCCTGGTTGGCATTAATGTCATTGTGGTTCATGGCGGCGGTCCTGAAATCAACGCTATGCTAGATAAGATTGGCCACGAATCCAAGTTCGTAAACGGTCTCCGTTATACGGACCAGGAAACCATGGATGTGGTACAGAGCGTTCTTGCCGGTAAGGTAAACAAGAACCTGGTTACCATGATTAACCACCTTGGCGGTCACGCCATCGGTATCTGCGGTATGGATGACAACTTCATTACCGCTACCAAACTGGATAAGGGTGATGGATGTGACTACGGCCTGGTTGGGGAAGTAGTCGGCGTAGACCCTGATATCATTAAGATAATCCTTTCTAAGGGTGCCATTCCTGTTGTCAGCACGGTAGCTGCCGGCTTGGACGGCAACACTTGCTATAACATTAATGCAGATACTGCTGCAGCTGAAATTGCAGTTGCCTTGAATGCTGAAAAACTCATTTTGATGACTGACGTGGTTGGCGTTTGTGCTGACCCGAAGGACCCAGACTCTCTCATTCGTCAGATCCGTTTGGATGAAATTGATGGACTGAAAGAATCCGGTATTATTTCCGGCGGCATGATTCCAAAAATTGATTGCTGCAAAAAGGCCTTGGATATGGGTGTTTCCAGAACCCATATTCTGGACGGCAGAAACCCTCATTCTATTCTGATTGAAATTCTGTCTCACAAGGGTATTGGTACTATGATTTGGAAGGGAGAAGAGAACTATGACGATTAAAGAATTAGATAACGAATATGTAATGCATACCTATGCACGGTTCCCACTGATTATTGATCATGGTGAAGGTGCTACTTTGTATGATGATGAAGGAAAAAAGTACATTGACTTTACTTCCGGAATCGGCGTAAGTTCCATCGGCTATGGCAATGAAAAGCAGGCCAAAGCCATTGCAGAACAGGCTTCTAAGCTTTGCCACATTTCTAACCTTTGGTATACCGAACCATGTGCTAAACTGGCTGAACAGTTGGTAAAGAAAAGTGGTATGGGTGGCCGCGTGTTCTTTGGGAACTCTGGCGCAGAAGCCAACGAAGGTATGGTAAAATTGGCTCGGAAATATAGCCACGACACCACTGGGGACGAAGACCGTTCTAACATTGTGAC
This sequence comes from Acutalibacteraceae bacterium, assembly GCA_045642465.1. GTDB lineage: Bacteria > Bacillota > Clostridia > Oscillospirales > Acutalibacteraceae > RUG420. The sequence goes on along the minus strand of JAZUIY010000016.1, from coordinate 525,625 downwards.
CTTGCTCAATTCCTTCCACGGTAGAACCATTACTACCTTGAAGGCAACCGGTCAGGATCACTTCCATGAATTCTTTATGCCGTTTACTCCAGGTTTTTCCTATGTTCCTGCTAACGACTTAGAAGCTCTGAAAGCTGAAGTAAATGACAAGACCTGTGCTGTTATGATGGAACTGATTCAAGGGGAAGGCGGCGTAATGCCACTGGACAAGGAATACGTTCAACAGGTAGCAGCTTACTGTAAAGAAAATAATCTGCTTCTCTTAATTGATGAAGTACAGACCGGTATTGGAAGAACCGGTAAGTTCTTCTGTTATCAGAATTATGACATTCAGCCGGATGTGGTATCCTTTGCAAAGGGCGTTGCAGGCGGCTTGCCAATGGGCGGTTTCATTTGTTCTGAAGCACTGAAGGACGTTATGACTCCTGGTTCCCATGGTTCCACCTTTGGTGGTAACCCTGTTGCTGCTGCTTCCGCTAACGTGGTTATGGAAACCGTTACTGACGAATTGCTGGAAGAAGTAGAAGCCAAGGGTAAGTATATTCGGGAAACCATTGCTTCTTGGAATTCCGATGTCATTACCGGTATTAAAGGCCTTGGCTTAATGATTGGTATCGGACTCGACGGAATTAACAACAAAGACCTTGCTAAAGCATTAATGGATAGAGGTCTTTTGACCTTGACTGCAGGACAAAATGTATTACGTCTGTTGCCTCCATTGGTTATTACGAAAGAAGAACTGGACGAAGGTCTTGCAATTATGGCAAGTTTGTTGCAGGCATAAAAATTCATAAATTGTTAATGATAATCACTATCGTTTATGTTACTGTAAATGATAGTGATTATTATTTTCACGAATTCTTCTCTCGTAAGGAGCAAAGGGAAAGAGGTGACACACCGTGGCTTTAGAACGGAAAAGCAAACAAAGAGATGCCATTATGGACAACTTATGTTCCAGATATGATCATCCAACCGCTGAAGAAGTTTATTTTTCTGTTCGGGAGGTTTGTCCAAAAATTAGCCTTGCTACGGTGTATCGCAACTTAAAACAACTTGCCGCAGACAACAAAGTGCTGGTGTTGCATTCAGAATCTTCCGAGCATTACGATGCGAATACGAATCAACACTATCATTTGTATTGCAAGGAATGTAAGCGTATCATAGACTTGGATATGCCAATCATTCCTGCCATTGAAGAAGCGGCTGGCAAAGTGTCGGGTGTATCCATTGATTCTTACTCTTTAATGTTTGATGGACTTTGTCCAAGTTGTAAAGAGAAAGGGCAACAGTAATTATTTTTCCATTTAGGAGGTTTTATATTATGGCAAAGTATGTATGTCCTGTATGTGGTTATGTTTATGAAGCAGATGAAATCCCTGCAGATTTCAAGTGTCCGGTTTGCGGCGTTCCTGGTGAAAAGTTCAAGGAAATGGCTGCAGATGCAGAACTTGCTGCTACCCATGAATATGGCGTATACGCAAAGACTGTAAAGAACAACGCTGACATTCCTGAAGATGTTAAGAAGTACATCTTTGATCAGCTCATGGCAAACTTCCAGGGTGAATGCTCTGAAGTTGGTATGTATCTCTGCATGGCTAGAATTGCACACAGAGAAGGACTTCCGGAAGTTGGTCTCTATTGGGAAAAGGCTGCTTTTGAAGAAGCTGAACATGCTGCAAAGTTCGCTGAACTCTTAGGGGAAGACCTGGAACCAAACATGAAGGCTGACACCAAGGCTAACCTTGCTTGGAGAGTAGACTGTGAATACGGTGCTACCCAGGGTAAGTTTGACCTTGCATTGAAAGCAAAGGAATATGGTCTTGACGCTATCCATGACACCGTACATGAAATGGCTAGAGATGAAGCCCGCCACGGCAAGGCTTTGGAAGGCTACTTAAAGAGACTTTTCTAAGAACCTATTCTGAATCCAAATATAAAAAGGCCTCTCACAATTTGTGAGAGGTTCTTTTTATTCTTCTATGAAGTTTAGGGAGTCAACCGGAAGCTGATAGAGCACACGTAAGTGTTCTTGAATGCCGGCTTCGTGTTCCTCTTGATTTAAAAGGTAATTGTCACATAATTTTCCATCATCAACGGTCATCAGAGAGAAGCATTCCGGACAGATGAAATATAAATCTGCAGTATGGTGAGCAAAAATCATATTGGTTGAAGTAAGACCCAAAGCCGTTTCTATGAGTTTCATTTCTACTTGTTTTCCACAATGAGGACAAAGTAAACTAGGATGAATCTGACTCAACTTTACCCGGTCTTGCTTTAAATTAATGTGTTCGCGTTCCATAGAGACTCCTTCTTTTCTAATCTGAATTTAGTATACGACATTTGTCTTATTCCCTCAATGAAAAATGCTTGTCTTACTCCTTCCTTTATGATACTATATCTAAGAACTTACGGGGGTGTAGCTCACCTGGGAGAGCGCTTGAATGGCATTCAAGAGGTAGTCGGTTCGATCCCGATCATCTCCACCAAGAGAAAAAGTATCAAAGGGTGTTCCTTTGATACTTTTTCTTTTTTGCACAAATGGCTTTTTGTTGTACGAAAGCCATTTTTGTAGTAAAATTAATTGGTTAATTTATCTAACGGGGAGGGATAGCATGAGCCGAAAAATGTGGGACTTAATTGCCCCGAACAAAGAATTGGCTGCTCGTCTAGCGGAAGAATATTCGCTGGACCCATTTGCTGCGCTTTTGTTGTCCCAGAGAGGCATTTCCAATGAATCCGCTTTAGATGACTTTTTCTCAGAACCGGAAGACCTTTCCGATGCTTTTCTTCTGCCGGATATGGAAAAGGCTGTAGAACGCATCAATAACGCTATTTTTGATTACGAACGCATCTGTGTCTATGGTGACTATGATGCAGACGGTGTTACCTCCACTGCCTTGCTATATTCTTATTTGGAAGCCCAGGGAGCAAATGTCACTTGTCTGTTACCGGAACGAGAAACTGACGGATATGGTTTGAGCCGTAGTGTGGTAGATAAAATCAAAGCCCTTGGTACCGACTTAATTGTCACCGTTGACAACGGCATTGCTGCCGTAGAAGAAGCCAACTACATTAAAGAACTTGGCATGGAATTGGTGGTAACAGACCATCATCTGCCAGGGGATGAATTGCCAGACTGTGTGGCTATTGTTGACCCACATAGAATGGACTTTGACGTTCCGTTTAGAGAATTCTGTGGCGTCGGTGTGGCCTTCAAATTATGCTGTGCCATTGAAGGCAATGCAGAACGCATTATTGAAGACTATATTGACTTGGTTGCCATTGGTACCGTAGCTGATCTGGTTCCAATGTATGGAGAAAACCGGAAACTGGTTACCCTTGGTCTCAGCGCGCTGAATAATTATCAAAGACCGGGTGTAGAAGCCATTCTGGAAGTGGCTGGCTTAAAAGGAAAACGTCTCACTTCTCAGAATATTTCCTTCGGCATTGCACCTCGTATTAATGCTGCCGGCCGTATGCAGTCTGCTGAACTGGCTTTGGATTTACTCCTAGCTGAAGATCCTGCAGAAGCCTATGAACTGGCACAGAACTTAAATAACTTAAACAACAGCCGTCATGATGCGGAAGCCAAAATCTATGAAGATGCGGTTGCCATGATGAAAGAAAAACCAATCCTGCCGCATTTGCCTGTTATGGTGGTCTTTGGAGAAGACTGGCAGGAAGGGGTACTTGGCATTGTTGCATCTAAGCTGATTTCCCGTTATATGAGACCGGTTATTGTACTGACTCATAAAGATGACACCTATAAAGGCTCCTGCCGCTCGGTAGACGGATTTAATATCTTTGAAGCACTGGATGCCAATAAGGATTTACTCCTTGCCTATGGCGGTCATGAGTTGGCTGCAGGGGTTACCGTTGCCGACGACAAACTCATTGACTTTATTAGGGCCATCAATGAGTATGCTTATGAAATTGAAGAAATCTATCCTCATTTACGGGTAGACTGCAAATTGAATCCACAGGCCATCAGCTTAGGCCTCCTAGATTCCATAGATTTACTGGAACCGTTTGGCACCGACAACCCAAGCCCTGTCTTTGGCCTTTATAACATGGTCATAGATGCAGTGCATGTCATGGGTGACCACGACCAGCACCGACGTTTGACCGTTCACAGAGAAGGTCAAAACGTAAAGATTAACGTACTTCGTTTTTCCGATAAAAACTTCCCTTACAACAGAGGGGATACCATAGACCTTGTGTGCACACTGAATCGCAACTTGTATAACGGCATTCAGAGCGTGTCCACCATTGTTCAGGACATTCGTCCAGCTGGCGCAGACGACGCTGCCATGATGAAAGGCGAACGGATTTTTGACTGCATTCGTGCAAACCATCCGCTGACCAAGGAACAGGCAGCTTATGCTTTGCCGAGCCGGGACATTTTCGGCGCCCTCTACACCTTCCTTAGGAGAGGCGTTCCTTATGACACCCAGGCCTATGAATACTTACTGTCCAAGACACAGGTGGATGATAACAACCTGTGCAAAACCCGCGTGGCCTTAATTGCCATGAAGGAACTGGGCTTAATTACACTAAATGAAGATGGACTGTTTACCGTTCCAAGCCAATCCGACAAGAAGGATTTGCAGACGGCGCCTATCATGCAGTTCATCCAGCAATATGTCTAAAGGTAGGTGAGAAGAGTGGCTGAAGAATTAATGATGGAAGACCGGTTTGACGAACTTCGGGAACTGCTTCCAAGTCATTATGACAAAAAGGAAATTGAATTAATAGAAAAAGCGTATCAGACTGCCAAAACGGCCCATGAAGGCCAGGCCAGATACTCCGGGGAACCTTACATTATTCATCCGGTAGAGGTGACCCGCATTCTTCTTTACCTTGGCATGGACTACGAGTCCTTAATTGCCGCTTTGCTCCATGACGTAGTAGAAGACACTGACATTACCATTGGTCAGATTGCCTCTATGTTTGGTGACGACGTAGCCACTTTGGTTGGCGGTGTTACCAAGTTGGGTAAAGTACCACTTTCTACCAAGGAAGAGACCCAGGCAGAAAACATCCGTAAGATGTTAATTGCCATGAACCAGGACATCCGTGTCATTATCATTAAGTTGGCCGACCGTCTGCACAACATGAGAACCCTGGAATACATGCGTCCTCAGAAGCAGAAGGAAAAAGCCCTGGAAACCATTGAAATTTATGCACCAATTGCTTCCCGTCTGGGCATGAGCTCCGTAAAGGAAGAATTGGAAGACCTTTCCATCCGCTACTTAGACGGCTATGGATATGACTCCATTCAGGCCTTGCTGGCTCAGGATCAGGCCACCCATCCATTTATGGAATTGGATGCACTGAACGCCATAAAAGAACGAATTCAGTCCGTCTATCCGACTGCCAAAGTCTATGGCAGAAGAAAGTCCATCTACGGCATTTACCGTAAGATGTTCTTACAGGGGAAGGAATTCAACGAAATCTATGACATCTATGCCTGCCGCATTATTGTTGACACGGTAGCAGATTGTTATAACTGCCTCGGTATTGTTCATGACATGTATCATTCTCTTCCGGGCAGATTTAAGGACTACATTTCTACGCCGAAATCCAACATGTATCAGTCCTTGCACACCACCGTTATTTCCGAAGACGGTATTCCGTTTGAAGTACAAATCCGTACCAAGGAAATGCATCATACGGCAGAATACGGTATTGCTGCTCACTGGAAATATAAACTGGGTGACAGTGCAACCGGAAAGAGCAAGTTTGAAGACCAGGTACTTTGGATTCGTCAGTTGCTGGAAAACCAGAAGGATGCTGACGACGTAGAAGAAATTGTTAAAACTATTAAAAACGACTTCGTTCCGGACGACGTATTTGTCTTTACGCCAAAAGGGGACGTAATTAACATTCCAACCGGTTCTACGGTAATTGACTTTGCTTACGCCATTCATACTCAGGTCGGTCATAAGATGACCGGTGCCAAAGTAGATGGCCGCATTGTACCGCTGGATTATCAGGTGAAGACCGGTGAAATTGTAGAAATCCTCCGTTCTCCGGACCCGAACAAGGGCCCTTCCAGAGACTGGCTCAAAATTGTTAAGACCAGTGGTGCCAAGACTAAAATCCGTTCCTGGTTTAAGAAGGAACGTCGGGAAGAGAATATTGAAGAAGGCCGCATTGAATTAGAAAAGGCCATCCGCAGAAACAAGATTCACTTTACCGAAGAAGAACAGCAGGCTGTCATTGACCAGATGGTTACCAAAAAGAAGGCAGATAACGAAGAGGAATTCTATGCTGCCATTGGTTACGGCAGTATCTCCATTGACAACATCATGCCGTTTGTCCGGGAAGAATATGCCAAAATTCTCAAGGCAAAGAAGGCTGAAAAGCTGGCAGATGGAGGCGCTTTTGAAGATGCAGAAAAGACCCGAAAACATGCTTCCAGCAACGGTATCATTGTGGATGACATAGATAACTGTCTGGTAAAACTTTCCAGATGCTGTAATCCACTGCCGGGAGACGATATCATTGGCTTCATTACCAGAGGCCACGGCGTTTCTGTTCATAAGAGAGACTGTACCAATGTGCCGAAAGATATTGAACACTGCGCAGAACCATCCCGTTGGATTTCCGTTCACTGGGGTTCCAACGTAAAGGAAACCTTCAGTGCTTCCTTTAACGTTTATTGTCTGGATAAAATCGGTTTGCTGGCAGACATTACTGCTGACTTGGCTGCCATGCACGTAAACATTCAGCGCATCAATCAAACTGAATCCAAAAACGGCAACGCTGTCATCAGCTTTACCATTACCGTAAATGGTGCGGAACACTTAAATACCGTTATCAACCATCTCCGTAAGATTGATAACGTATTTGACGTAGAACGTACCGGAATTTAAATGAGAGAAGGTCCACCATGAAATATGCTGCAATTCAGCTGGGCGCATTCCAAGTAAATACTTACCTTGGTGTAGAAGAAAGCACCGGAGAAGCCTTTGTTGTTGACCCAGGCACGCCGGATGAGCGCATTGTGTCTGAGCTGAACGCTATGGGCATGAAGGACCTTAAGTATATTCTGTTGACCCACGGTCATTTTGACCACATTCTTGGGGTAGCATGGCTGAAGGAACAGTTTCCGGAAGCCAAAATCTGTATTTCTCAGCCAGATGCCGACTGTTTGACGGACCGGGATAAAACCATGATTTTCGGCAGTACAGACCCGTTTACGCCTGTAGAACCGGACCTCATTGTGGGCAATGAAGCTCTTATCCCATTCTCCGGTAGAGACTTCAAAGTCCTCAGTACACCGGGTCATACCAAAGGTTCTGTCGTTTATCTTTTGGACAATGTCATGTTTAGCGGTGACACCTTATTCCAGAAGACCTACGGCCGTACCGACTTTCCGGGCGGAAGCCTTGACGAAATGAAAGCTTCTTTGGAAAAACTGGGTCACTTGGAAGGTGACTATCTGGTTCTTCCGGGACATGGTCCACAGACCTACTTAGACTTTGAACGCACCCATAACCGTTATATGAGGAAAGTAGAATGGTAATTAGATTAGTTAACTGCCATTTGAAGTATGAAATGGAAAAGCTCTCCATGGCATTCTTTCCAAATGAAAAGTTTCAAGTCCATGAAGAGCCTTTTAAAGAAGTTAATTTAGATGAGGGAACCATTACGGTTACGTTGCTTCCGGGGGAAGCAGAACAGACCGTGGTGGTTTCTTACGAGAAAGCAGACGTGGCAGTTTCCAAAGAGGAAACGGCACCGCTTTCTACCAAACTGGAATTGCTGGCCGGACGGGTACTTTACCGCACCTTGTCTGAAGTTACCGGTATCCGCCCTGCATGGGGCATCCTTACCGGGGTTCGTCCTTCTAAGCTGATGACCAAACATATGGCAGAAGAAGGGGAAGAAGCCGCTAAGGAATTCTTCCGTACGGAACTGTTGACTTCGGATCAGAAAATTGCCTTGGCTGCTTCCGTTTCCAAAGCAGAAGAGGCCATTATTGCCACTTCCAAACCGGAATCTTATAGCCTTTATATTTCCATTCCGTTTTGTCCCAACCGTTGTTCTTACTGTTCCTTTGTTTCTCATTCCATCAACACGCCTTCTGCCAAGAAGCTGTTACCGGAATACTTTGAAAAACTGCTGACGGAACTGGAACTGACCGGGGACATTGTTAGAGGTTCTAAACTGCGGCTGGAATCTATATATGTAGGTGGGGGAACTCCATCTACTTTAAGCAGTGAGCAAATCGCCCGGCTGATTGAGAAAGTAAAAGAACAGTTTGACCTGTCCACCTGCCGGGAGTTTACCTTTGAAGCAGGACGGCCGGACACCATTACGAAGGATAAGCTGCAGGCAATTTTTGATGGTGGTGTGGACCGCATTAGCATCAATCCACAGACCATGACGGACGACATATTAAAGACCATTGGTAGAGAACATACGGTAGAAGATATTAAGAACTGTTACCGTGAAGCCCGTGCCATTGGTTTCCAAAATATCAATATGGACCTGATTGCCGGCCTTCCGGGAGACTCACCGGATAACTTCAAACGGTCCTTAGAAGAAGTTATTGCGTTGGACCCGGAATGCATTACCGTTCACGCATTGGCTTATAAACGGTCCTCTAACCTGGAAAAGAGCGAGGAACTCTTCTCTCGAGGGAAAGAGACCGCCCAAATGATAGACTGCTCAAACGAGCTTCTAGGAAACGCTGGATACCTGCCTTATTACATGTACCGGCAAACCCGCTCCCTGGGCAACTTAGAAAATGTGGGTTGGGCCAAGCCTGGTTACGAAAGCGAATATAACGTTTACATGATGGAGGAATGTCACACCATTCTTTCCTGTGGCGCCGGTGCTGTAACCAAAATGAAAACACCGGGGAAGAACGAAATTTCCCGTCTGTTCCATTTCAAATACCCTTATGAATACAACACCAGATTTGAAGAAATCGTCGAGGCCAAAAAGACCTTAAAGGAATTTGTGAATTCTTTGGATCTGTAAAGGAGAAAGAACGTTGGAAAAGAAGAAACAAGGACAATCCCTGTTGGGCGGCGCTGCCATCCTGATGATTACCACAGTCATTGTCCACTTAATTAACTTGTTTTATAAAATTCCGCTGACCGCCATTATTGGTACGGTTGGCCGTGGTTACTTCAATGTAACTTACGAACTGTATACTCCGCTGTATGCCATTTCTATGGCCGGACTTCCGGTGGCCGTGTCCAAAATAGTTTCCGAACACATGGCCCAGGAACATTACAAGGATGTCCGCCAGGTCCGTAGGGTAGCACGGAAACTTTACATGCTGTTTGGTGCGGTTGGTACTATTGCCATGTGGGCTCTTTCCTTACCGTATCAAGCCTACGTAAAGAACTATGACAACCTGTTGCCATGTCTTATCATGTTGGCGCCGGCCATCTTCTTCTGCTGTATGATGTCTTCCTACCGCGGATACTATGAAGGCTTGCGGAACATGAAACCGACGGGGTACAGCCAGGTCATTGAAGCTGTCATGAAAATGTTGGTTGGCATTGGCCTTGCCTTGGGAGTATCCAAGTATGGCATGATGCAGTTTGCCGACACCGGTGTGGTCTTTGGATCTCCGTGTGCTTCTGTAGTGGAGGCACAGAGCATTTTGGCTCCGTATACTGCCGCTGCTGCTGTGCTGGGTGTTACCTTAAGTACCGTATTTGGTCTTATTTACTTGCAAATTAGACACCGCATTCTGGGCGATACAATCACCCCGGAAATGTTGGAGGCTGCTCCGGAATTACAAGAGGACGACAAGTCCATGGCAAAGCATATTATTAAGTTTGCCATTCCGGTCATGACCACCTCTATTATTCTGAACATTACCAATTTAATTGACTCATCTACCATCAATAACCGACTGGATCACGCTTTGGCAAAAGACTTTACCACGGTTTACACCATGTACCAGACTCAAATTGTTCAGTCCGGTATTTTGGATAAGGATATTGGTTCTTTCCTTTATGGTTCTTATGCCACGGCCTTTGACTTTAGAAACTTAGTTCCTTCTGTCATCATGACGTTGGGTCTCAGCGCCATACCGGTGCTTTCCGGAGCCTATGCCTTAAAGGATGAGGCCAAAATGAAAGAGGCCATACAGACCGTTCTGAAGACCGCTACGCTGTTGGCAGTTCCTGCCGGTTTGTGCATGGCTGCTTTGGCAAAGCCGCTGCTCAAGTGTTTCTATATTGGCACCAATGCAGAAGCATCTCTTAGCATTACCACACCTTACGTAGTTATCTTTGGTGTCTTTGCTTTGCTGCTTTCCGTTTCCACGCCAATTACCAACATGCTTCAGTCTGTGGGTAGGGCAGACGTACCGGTGAAATCCCTTTGCATTGCTGCTGTGGTAAAAATTGCCTGCAACTATTTGCTGGTCAGCATTCCGGTTATCAATATTAAAGGGGCTCCTGCCGGAACCATTTTGTTCTACATCATTATTATTTCCATGAACCTTCGTGTTTTACTGAAAGAAACCGGCGTAAAGGTAGACTGGAAACATACCATTCTCATGCCAACCTTTGCCGGGGCATTGGCCGCCGGATGCTGTTTTGGCATTTATGAATTATTTGCCTTCCTGCTTCCGGTGGGAAGTGGCAGATTGTGCGGAACTACGTGGGCTATGCTCATTGCAGCAATTTTGGCAGTCATTATTTGGTTAATTCTTACAATGTTATTGAAAGTTCTCACAAAAAGTGACGTACTTTCTTTACCAAAAGGCAAAAAAATCGCAAAAGTACTTGCAAAAACGGGACTTTTAAAGTAAAATTTGCAGTGTTGATTAATTGAATTTTTTCAAGATTTAAAAATTCAAGAAAAAATTATTTGGAGGACGAATTCATGAATAAGACTGATCTCGTTAATGCTGTAGCCGCTTCTACCGGTTTCACCAAGAAAGACGCTGAAAAGGCTGTTGCCGCTGTAATCGACGGTATCACCGACGCTCTTAAGAAGGGTGAAAAGGTTCAGCTCGTTGGCTTTGGTACCTTCGAAGTTCGTGACCGCGCTGCTAAGCAGGGCCACAACCCTCGTACTGGCGAACCAATGCTCGTTCCAGCTTCCAAGCTTCCTGCTTTCAAGGCTGGTAAGGCTCTCAAAGACGCTGTTAAATAAGTTAACTATTCGTCGAAAAAAGGGAGGAGTGTTAAGCTCCTCCTTATTTTTTTGTAAGGAGATATTATGAGACTGGATAAATATATGAAGGTGTCCCGTTTGGTAAAACGCCGTACCGTTGCCAACGAATTATGTGACGCCAAACACGTGCTGGTAAACGACAAAGTTGCCCGCGCATCCTACGATGTAAAAGTAGGAGACATTATTGAAATCCACATGGGAAACCGTGTCATCAAAGCCAAGGTAACAACTGTTACCGAATACGCTACCAAGGAGACCGCTTCCGACATGTATGAACTGATTTCAAAATAAGTCCAAATATGGCTCATCTACTTGCATTCCGTAATTTTTCTATTGTATAATTTGTATGTTAATTTGAATTGATTTGCGGGGGAACGAAAGGAGTTCTGTTTTGAGTAATAAAAACAAAAAAAGAACCACTAGTTTTATTCTTTCTTTGGCAATCATCGCCTTGGTAGGATATTTTATAATCTCCCTTATTTCTGTTCAGTTAGATATCCGTGAAAAGAAACAGGAATTAGAAAATGTTCAGCAAACCTATGAAGAAGTTTCACAGGAAAATGCAGAACTAAAAGAGCTTGCGGAAAATGAGGATGAAGATTCCTACATGGAACGCATTGCCCGAGACGTATTGGGGTATGTTCTTCCGGGGGAAAGTGTTTATTACGACACCGCTTCCGGACAGTCATAAAAATTAAATAGGGGAAAGGAAATTCGTTTAGTGTATGGTTGAGGTAGGAGAAGTACTAAACGGTAAAATTACCGGATTGACGAAATTCGGTGCATTTGTATCATTGGGGAACGACAAAGTCGGTATGGTACATATTTCGGAAGTATCAAATCAATTTGTCAAAGACATTGCAGACTTCCTGGAAAAAGGACAGGAAATTTCTGTGAAAGTCATCGGCATTGACGATGCCGGTAAAATCAGTCTTTCTATCAAACAGGTAGAAGGAAACGACTTGCAGCCTAGGAATGGGGATTCTAAGGATGCAGAAGAACAAAATCATAAGGACAAGGATTTTTCCAAAGAGAAATCCTATTCTAAGGATTTTAAGGAGCGTAAGCCACGTCCACAGCCAAACGTTTGGCAAGGTCAGAAGAAGGAAACCAAGCCGGCTTCCGAAATGACTTTTGAAGAAATGATGGCAAAATTTAAAGTGGACTCAGATTCTAAAATGGCAGATTACAAACATGCTACAGAATCCAAACACGGTGGTTACAACCGTAGAGGTGGCAACAAGCATCATTAAGTAGAATCAAGAGCAGAGTGCAAACAGACTATTGTGCTCTGCTTTTTTAAAGAAGGTAGGATATTATGGGAACCATTCGTAACATCAAATATGAAGATATTGTGGACTTAACTGCTGCACTTTGTATTAAGGCCAACAAGATTCTTCCGGACGACTTAATTGCCTGTATTGAAAACGGCTGTAAGGCAGAAACCAAAGAACTGCCAGCCTCCATTATGGACGATTTAATGAGAAACTTAGATGCAGCCAAAGAGCTGGATATCCCTATTTGTCAGGATACCGGTATGGCTGTTGTCTTTGTAGAACTTGGTGCCGACGCCCATGTAGAAGGCGGGCTGTTGGAAGACGCCATCAATGCCGGCGTTGCCAAGGGCTATGAAGAAGGATACCTTAGAAAATCCGTTGTTGGAGATCCATTGAACAGAGTTAACACTAACAACAATACGCCGGCAGTCATTCACCTTAGCGTTGTAGCCGGTGACCAGATTAAAATTACCGTAGCTCCGAAGGGCTTCGGTTCTGAAAATATGTCTCAGCTGAAGATGCTGACTCCTGCAGCTAGCATTGATGACATTAAGTGCTACATTCTGGACGTAGTACGTCAGGCCGGTTCCAACCCATGCCCACCAATGGTACTGGGCGTCGGCATCGGCGGTGACTTTGAAAAGTGTGCTTATCTTGCTAAGAAAGCCCTTTGCCGTCCGGTTGAAAAGCGTAATGAAAACCCGTTCTATGCCAACTTAGAACAGGAACTGCTGGATGAAATCAACGCCACCAACATTGGCCCTCAAGGTTTTGGTGGTAAGACCACTTGTCTTGCTGTTAACATTGAATACGGTGCAACCCATATTGCTGGTTTGCCGGTATCCGTAAACGTTGGCTGTCACGTAACCAGACATGCTTCCGGTGTTTTATAATCCGGTACTACTTTTACTTTAAGGAAAATCTATGTACATGAACTTTGTGGTTCCTTGCCTCATTGGGCTGGAATCCTTAATTGCAAACGAGTTGAAAGACCTGGGGGCAGAGGATGTACAGGCAGAAAACGCTAGAGTGCTCTTTAGCGGGGATGAAACCATTCTTGCAAGAGCCAACATCTGCTGCCGTTATGCAGAACGCATTCAAATTTTAGTGGGCACCTTTCAAGCCCTGACCTTTGAAGAACTGTTCCAGGGAACCAAAGCCCTTCCATGGGAACTTTGGATTGGCAAAGAAGATGCCTTCCCGGTAAAAGGGTATTCTCTCAACTCCCAGCTCTTTTCCGTTTCTGACTGTCAGTCCATCATCAAAAAGGCTGTAGTAGAACGGCTGAAAACCAAATACCATCAGGACTGGTTCTTGGAAACCGGAACCACATATCAAATCCAGTTTTCCATTATGAAGAACCAGGTATCCCTGTTAATTGATACCACCGGTACCGGGCTGCATAAGCGCGGATACCGTCTGCAGGCCAATGGCGCTCCTATGAAAGAGACATTAGCTGCGTCTCTGTGCAATCTGGCAAGGCTCCGCCCGTATCATACCCTGTATGATCCTATGTGCGGTTCCGGCACCATTCTCATAGAAGGTGCCCTGCAAGCCTTGAACATTGCACCGGGCATCCACCGCAAGTTCTCTGCCGAGAACTTTGCCCAAATCCCAGCTACTGTCTGGGCTCAGGAGCGCACCAGAGCCATGGACTTAATTGACTTTGACTGCAGCTTCCAGGCCTTTGGATCCGACATTGACCCGGCCACCATTGACATTGCCAAAGAGAATGCCAGAAGGGCAGGGGTAGACAAACGGATCACCTTTGAAGTAAAGGATATTAAAGACTGGGAAAAACAGTCTGACCGTGGGACAGTCATTGTAAATCCTCCTTATGGGGAACGTTTACTTGAACAAAAAGAAGCCGAAAATTTGTATAAAATTTTGGGTCAGAAATTTGTCAAGGAACGTGGTTGGGCGTATAATGTAATTTGTCCAACTGAGGATTTTGAAGCAATCTTCGGCCGCAAAGCTGATAAACGGAGAAAGCTTTATAACGGCATGATTAAATGCCAATATTACATGTACTTTAAATAATTGAAATAAAAGAGGAGAAAGCTATGAAACATTATTTCATCATCAACCCGGTATCCGGTAAGAATGTACCGTTTGACGTAATGAATGACTACATTAAGCCAGCTCTTAAAAAGACCGGTGTTGACTACGAAATCTATGAAACCAAATGTGCAGGCGACGCTACTCGTTTCGTAAGAGAAACTCTTGAAGCTTCTAACGGAGAAAAAGCTCGTTTCTATGGTGTCGGCGGTGACGGTACTCTTTACGAAGTACTGAATGGTGCAATTGGTTACGACAATGCTGAAATTACTGTTGTTCCTAAGGGCTCCGGTAATGACTGGATTCGTCTCTTTGGTGACCAGCAGATGTTCTTAGACGTAGAAGGCCTCATCAACGGTACTCCTATTAAAGTTGACGCCATTAAATGTACTCATGAAAACGGCGTTGAATATGCAATCAACCAGGCTTCCATGGGCTTTGACGCAGAAGCTTGTCTCGAACAGGGCCGTATGAAGTCCGGTACCAGCGCAGTTGGTCATAAGACCTATCTGCTTGCAGGTCTCTACTGCATGATTACCCGCGTTAAGTTTGATTTCGACATTGAAATTGATGGACAGAAGATGGATTACGGTCCAGTTGCTTTCTGTGTAGCTTGTAACTCTCAGTGGTATGGCTCCGGTATCCACGTAGCTCCATTCGCTGATCCTCAGGACCATCTCCTTGACGTTATCACTTGGAGAAGAACCGCTTCTTGGCCAATCCTCTTCAAAGTTGGTCTCATCAACTGGCAGACCAAGGGTGACCACTGGAAGCGCCCACAGTTCGAAATCGTTCGTGGTAAGCACGTTAAGATTGTTGACAACCGTCCTATCAAGAAAAAGCGTGCTATTAACGTAGACGGTGAATGCCAGAGAGTAGACGCTCTTGAAATGGAACTGATTGAAGACGGTCTTACCTTCGTAATTCCGAAGAATTCTACTTACTTTGCTGACAGAGAATCCGGCAAATTGTCCTTCGAAATTCAGCAGACTAAGTTCAACAAGGAACCTCTGAAGACCATCCTTACCAAGTACGACCCTTATAACATTCTTGTAAACTGGAAGTACAGAAAGTAATTATTTCATGTATAATGGGAGAAGCAAATTCTATGATTTGCTTCTCTTATTTTTTTATGAAGGAGATCACCAATGGCAGGTAAATTAAAATCCGTATATGTTTGCAATTCCTGTGGATATGAAAACCCAAAGTGGTACGGCAAGTGCCCGAAATGTGGGGAATGGGACACCATGGAGGAAGAGATTCGCAAAAGTGAACCGGCTTCCATCAAAACCAATGGTCCCATTGGCACCTCCAAACGGGGTCTTGTACAAAAGATGAATGATATCAAAGCAGAAGGGGAACACCGGTATCAAACCGGACTTTCTGAATTTGATCGGGTTCTTGGCGGCGGATTGGTCAAGGGCTCTATTGTCCTGCTCTGTGGTGACCCTGGTATCGGAAAATCCACCATTTTGTTACAGGTCTGCCAAACCTTTGGAGAAACCCAAAAGGTATTATATGTATCCGGTGAAGAAAGCCCACATCAGATTAAACTCCGTGCAGACCGCTTAGGTGTCAACTCAGAAAACTTATCTGTCATGGCAGAAACCGACGTAGAAATCATTACAGAAACCATGCGTACGGAATCTCCTGATATTGTCATTATTGACTCCATTCAAACCATGAACTTAACAGAACTCAGTTCCTCTAGCGGCAGCATTACCCAGGTTAGAGAATGTACCAACTGGTTAACCAGAGCCTGCAAAGACATGAACATTCCAATTATTGTGGTTGGCCATGTCAATAAAGATGGTAATATTGCCGGCCCAAAAGTATTAGAACATATTGTAGATACGGTTCTTTACTTTGAAGGGGAGCAGAACCTGTCCTATAGAATCCTGAGAGCCGCTAAAAACCGTTTTGGATCCACCAATGAGATTGGTGTCTTTGAAATGATGGACCGGGGCCTGCGGCAAGTAGAGAACCCTAGCATGATGATGCTTTCCGGCAGACCGGAAAACTCTTCTGGTTCTTGTGTAGCCTGCATCATGGAAGGCTCCAGACCAATCATGGCCGAAGTCCAAGGCTTGGCCACCGCTACTGGTTTTGGCAACCCAAGACGTATGTGCAACGGCTTTGATTTTAACCGCATTAATATGATACTGGCCGTACTTGAAAAACGGGGCGGATATTACTTTTCCAATATGGACGTTTATATCAACGTCATTGGAGGACTGAAACTCAATGAACCTGCTTCTGACTTATCCGTGGCCTTGGCTTTGGTATCCAGTCTCAAAAACGAAGTGGTAAGACAAGATGTTTTGGCCTTCGGTGAAATTGGCTTGGCCGGTGAAATCCGCAGCGTGGGGTTCTGTGAACAGCGCATTCGGGAAGCCGCCCGCTTAGGCTTTTCCAAGGTCATTATTCCAAAAGACAATTTGAAACATTTACCGAAAGATTTATTCAGCGCCATAGAAATTGTAGGCGTCAAATATATTAGTGAAGCATTTGAAGCTGCAATTTAAGGAGGGCATTATGTACACCAAAGAAGACGTGTTAACTTACTGCTTGGAAGAAGACGTAAAATTCATTCGTCTTGCCTTCTGTGATGTAACCGGAAAACAGAAAAACCTGGCCATTATGCCGGGAGAACTGAATCGCGCATTCGAGGAAGGGATTCCATTTGAAACTATTAACGTAGAAGGTTTTGAAGAATATGTGGCATCCAACTTGTTCCTGCACCCGGATCCTGCAACCCTTTCCTTACTTCCTTGGAGACCATCCAACGGCCGCGTGGTCCGCATGTTCTGTGACATTACCTACCCGGATGGCACACCGTTTGAAATGGACGGCAGATACCTGTTAAAGCAGGCCATTCAAAAAGGGGAGGACATGGGCATTACCTGCTACTTCTCCAATGAATCGGAATTCTATCTGCTGAAGACTGACGAAGACGGAAACCCAACCAAGGAACCGTTTGACCACGCCGGATATTTGGATATTGCACCGGAAGATAAAGGGGAAAACGTCCGCAGAGAAATTTGCTTCACCCTTTATGATATGGGCATAATTCCGGAGTCTTCCCACCACGAAAGAGGCCCGTCCCAGCATCAAGTCAACTTCAAATATGCTGACGCCTTGACCTCTGCCGAAAACGCCATTACCTTCCAAAGTGTGGTAAAAACCATTGCTATGCGATACGGTCTTTACGCCGACTTCGGACCAAAACCATTTAAAGAACATTCCGGCAATGGTATGCACATTAACGTTTCCATTAAATCTTTGAAGAATGAGGACTGCATGGATTCCTTTATGGCCGGTATTCTCCTTCATATTGAAGAACTGACCGCTTTTTTGAACCCTGCCGAAGAGTCCTATAAACGGTTCGGGGAAAAGAGAGCGCCAATCTATATTTCCTGGTCCAAGGAAAACCGGAATCAGTTATTACAAATGCCTTATACCAGTGAAGAACGGAAGCATTTCAAACTGAGAAGCCCGGATAACCTTTGTAATCCATACGTTGCCTACGCATTGCTAATTTATGCTGGCTTAGACGGCGTAGAACAGGGTTTGCAGTTAGAAGAAGCTACCAATGTGGATTTGGCTGCCAACGCCCAGAATGGGGCAGAGGGACAATATAAGAAACTGCCGACCACGGTTGATGCAGCAAAGGATATTGCAAAGAACAGCCCATTCATCAAAGCCATTTTCGGGGAAAGTTCCCCTTATTTGAAATAAGGAGGAACCATGAGAAGCGAAACGAAATCCAGTGTGCTCTGCATCAGCAGAACGGATAAAGTTTCTGTCTTCTTAAACCAGATTCTTCCCAATACCGCTTTTACCAAACCGGACACGGTGAGTAGTGCTGCAGAAGCCAAACGAGAACTCATTTACCGCTCATATGACATTGTGGTTATTAATGCACCGCTCACCGACGAATTCGGAACCGACCTTGCCATAACGCTAACAGAACAGTTTAACGTAGCTGTCCTTCTCTTAGTGCCTACGGAGGCCTATGAGCACGTTACGGAAGGGGTAGAGGATTACGGGGTTCTTACCATGTCACGGCCTTGTCCGCCGGCACAGGTACTTCATTGTATGCGCCTGCTGGCAGCAACCCGGGCCAGAATGAAAGTCTTGGAACAAAAAACCGAATCCTTAGAGAAGAAAATGGAAGAAATCCGAATCATTAATCAGGCAAAAGGCCTATTAATGGATCGGTATTCTATGACGGAAGACGAAGCACATAAGCACTTAACAAAAACTGCCATGGATTCCGGCAGTAAAAAGGTGGATATCGCAAAGAAAATCCTCCAAAATCTAATGTGAAAAAGCACTTTGTAACAATACAAGGTGCTTTTTTTGTTAAGAATAACTTACCCATTTTGTAGTATATTAGAAAAGAAAAAGCTTACTGTAATGCAACCATAATTTTGAGGAGGTAAAAAATTTATGGCTAAACTCACTAGTAAGAAAGATAAAACCATGTTCTACGGACATTACTTCAAAATGTATAACAATGGGAAAACCTTTGGTATCATTCCTGGTATTTCCGAAGAAGGTGGCAACATTCAGGTTATTACCGACAAGAAGTCCTGGTACTTTGAATTCCCGGAAGGAGACATGGGAGACGTTATCAAAATTGGTAACTCCGAATTCTGGGATGGCGGTATGAAAATTGACCTTCCTGGTATTAAGGGCGAACTAAAATTCACCGACTTAACACCAATTGCCTATGATTTTATGGGCGTTCTCAGCCTGCTTCCACTGCAGGATAGACATAGTGTTATTTCTATTCGCCATAGAGTAGAAGGTACCATTGACGTAGAAGGCGAACTCTATGACTTCAACGGCGGCTGGGGTTACCATGAATGTGATGCCGGCGAAGAATTCCCGGATGCACACATGTGGGTACAGTGCAACAACTTTGACGACCCGAAGCAGACCGCAATCCTGCTTTGCGTTGCTAAGGTTCCGGTTCTTGGCTTGCCACTCCGTGGCTCCATTGCTATCATCAACCAGAAAGGGGAGAGAGAAAAGAGACTCTCCACTTATTTCGGTGCAATGACCAGCCTGAAGAAGGATAAGATTACTCTTTGGCAGCTGCCTTGGAGAAAGTTTGTCGTTGAATTTGAAGACTTTGGTGATACCCGTGGTTTGGTATCCGCTCAGGAAGGCAACATGCAAGAAGAACTGAAGGAATCCAACAATGCCAAAGCCAACTTCAAATACTATGAATTTGGCAAAGAAAAATTCAACCTGCACTCTGACTACGTAGGTTATGAAAGACGTCATTTATAAAAAACTTAATATAAAGGAGAAATGAAACTATGAATCCATTGCTGCTTTACAAAGAGGCAGTTGTTACCAGTCCGACTCATCCGGAACTGGGACCAATTTCCTTTGAAGCAATCGCCATCCCGGCAGGCGTACCTCTGTACGACTGGCTGACCTTGGCATCCGGTATTTTCTGGACCATTACGTACATCCTGCTGATCTACAGAGGCTTTAAAGATAAGACCTGTGGTATGCCGCTGTTCGTACTTGGCCTGAACATTTCCTGGGAATTCATCTTCGGTTTTATGGGAGAACCATTCTTTAGCGCAGACAGTGTATTGGGCGTATCCGTTGGACACACCTTCTCACAGCGTTTTGATGATATTCTTTGGTTTGTATTTGACTGTATACTGATGTATCTGAAGATTAAGTATGGTAAGGATGAATACAAACTGGCTATGCCACATGCACCGGAAAAATTCTTCCCAATTTACATCTTCTTGCAGGTAGCCGTTTCCTTCTGCGCCGTACTCATGGCTGTCTATGAATGGCACGATCCAAACGGTATTTATTCTGCATATCTTCAGAACTTCTTTATTTCCTTGCTGTTCATTACACAGCTTTACAAGAGGGGAGATACCAAGGGTGTCAACATGGGTATTGCCATCTGCAAGATGCTGGGTACCTTGGCACCGAGCTGCTTGGGCGGTCTCGTCATGATGCAGTACTACGGATTGACCTTTGCAGACTGCGCAACATTCCAGTGGATGTCTTTCTTGAAACTTCTCATTATGTCTTGTACTGTAATGGATATTTTCTATTGCATCGTTCTTTACAGAGCCATCAAGAGAGAAGGCAGAAATCCATTTGCACTGAAACGTGCAGCATAAAACTGTATTATAAGAATTTAAGTACATCGTTCGTCAGTGGGCGATGTACTTATTTTTAAATTGATATAATTATACAAAATAAATGTTTTGTATAATATAGAGGAGTCAAAATAAGAAAATAAAGGTTAATACTACGTATTTTGGTTTTTACCGGTATTTTACCTTTATTTCCCTTTATAAATGATTGATTCAATTTTTCTTCCATGACTCATCCATTAGATCCATTTTTTCTATTGAATCTATTTTCTTTTTATGATGCTTTACCTAATTAAAATATTTTGATTCAATCAGTTTTTCCTTCACGACTGTTTCATCATTCATAAATTTTCCATTGAATACTTTTTTTCTTCATGAGTGCTTCATCGTTTCAAAATTTTCTATTCAATCAGATTTTTTTAAATGATAGTTGCATCATGAAAAAATTTTCTATGGAATGCATTTAAAAAAAATTTTTGCTAATTGGATTTATTTGTCAATGATTTAGTTATGTTATATATAATAATCATTTAATTTTTTCTTACATTTACAATAACCCCACTTATATTTATATGCGTAAAAAGAAACATGTATGTTATAATATTAAAGTATAAAATGATACAAAATGTGTGTCGTTGTACTGTGAAACTGTTTCACTGAATAACGTCAAAGAAAGGATGTATTAACCATGGGCCGACCATATAACCAGAAAGAACGCGAACGTATTTTAATGGAAGCCTTTAATATCATTTCTATTAAAGGTTTTGTCAATACGTCTTATTCTGATATTGCTAAATCTGCCGGCATCAGTAAATCTTTGGTGCAGTATTACTTCCCGAAAAAGGATTTAATCATTGTATCCTTCATTGAACACAGTCTTGGCATTTGTAAGAAACTTCTTGAAGAAGACAAGAGTTTTCACTTTGATAATCCACTGGATGAGTTGTATGCCATTGGTTATTTGCAGTCTTATTTTGCAATTTATAACCCGGTTATGAAATATGTTGCTTCCAGTATTTTAAAAGACAGAGACAACACCATTATCATCTTGGAAGCTGCTGCAAGCTGGGTCCTCAAAAACGTTGATTTAGTTGCACCGGATGACCCTGTATTATTTCAGAAATGCCGTAATGTATTGGTTTATGTATGTGGCGGCGCACTGGAATACTTATACGTTCAGGACAAGTATCAGGAACCGGTTGATGAGGACTTCCTCTCAGATATTTCTCTTTCTATTTTGAAACCACTTGCCGAACTGACAACCGGTAACGACTTAAGTCATACCGACTGTAGAAAGTACTTTAGCAAAGATTGGTTGGAAACCATGAAAAAACGTTACAACAGATTGTTGTTTGATATTGATTAAAGGACTGAAATTTTTTGATTACGCGAGCAGATTACGGAAGCTTTCCCACTATTATGGTAGAGTTTCTGAATTATATGGATGCCATTAAAAATAAATCTAAGGCCACCATTTCTGAATATGCGTCTGACCTTCGAACCTTTTTCCGTTATTTGAAACAGGAACGGGGTCTCTCCTCCCCTTCTGAGTCTTTTGATGAAATCAGCATTAAAGATATTGATGCTGCCTTTATTCAATCCATTACCTTGGCAGATGCCTATGCTTTTTTGTCCTTCTGTAAAGAAGAACGTGGAAACTCTGCCAGAACAAGAGCCAGAAAGGTTTCAACCCTGCGTTCCTTCTTTAAATTCTGTACCGTACAGAAGCATATTTTAGAAGAAAACCCCATGCAGGAATTGGATACGCCAAAGTTGAAAGAAACCTTACCGAAATACCTGACTCTGGAGGAAGCAATGGAATTGCTTTCAAAAGCTGCAGAAGGCCCAAATAAGGAGCGTGACTTTGCCATTATCACATTGTTCTTAAACTGTGGAATGCGGCTTGCTGAGCTTGTCAGCTTAAATTACACAGATATCAGAAAAGACAATACGGTTAAGATTACCGGAAAAGGCAACAAAGAACGTACCATTTACTTAAATGATGCTTGTATTGATGCCTTAAATGCCTACATGGCAGTTCGTCCGGTAGATGGTGTAAAGGATAAAGATGCGCTTTTTTTAAGTAATCGGAAACAGCGTATATCGCCTAAGACAGTACAACACATTGTTTATTCTAATTTGGAAAAAGCTGGCCTAGAAGGTTATTCTACTCATAAGCTCCGCCACACTGCTGCTACCTTAATGTACCAGTATGGTAATGCCGATGTGCTGGAACTGAAAGAAATACTTGGTCATGAAAACATTGGTACTACTCAAATTTATACCCATGTCTTAAATGAGCAGTTGAAGACCGCAACGGATAACAATCCACTGAATTCTTCCAAAGCCAAAAAGGACATTGAAAATAAAATCAAGGAAAATACCAATCATTAAAATTTAAAATGCATCATAAAAAAGACCACCAATTAATTGGTGGTCTTTCCTTTTCGTATTAATTCTTTATGCCTTTAGATTAGATAAGAATAATCTAGATTAGATCCAGAAACCCTTAAGCTGCTTCGGAGACTTGCCTTCCTTCTTGAGAGCGCCCCAAAGTACATAGATATAGAACAAGTCCATAAGAGTACATACAGTAATGAGCATCTTAAGGAATGGCATCCAGTTAACAGCGGTCATGCAGGTCATGAATGGAACTTTATAGTAAGCAATCATTACGATACCGCCGAGCATGGACGGAGCCAAGGTACCGAGCATCTTACATACGGCGATACCCATGTCAACACCCTTGGTGTCCCCTCTCTTGTAGAGCTGGGTGATGAACAGCAAGGAGATGAAGAAGTTCTGCATGTATGCAGAGTAGATACCGTTAGGATCGTTGAATTCGTATACGAAGAAGAATACGGTCCAGAAGGATACAAATACCTGAAGGATAACATAGATTTTGAACCAGTTATCAGGTGCATATGGCATAGCCAGTTTGTATTCATCTTTACCATATTTAATCTTCAGGTAGAGCAGAATAACGTCGAAGATGAACCAAAGGATATCGTCGAAACGCTGTGCAGGACCGTGAAGAGTGGAAACGCCGAAGTAAGAGTCAGCGCTTACAAATGGTTCTCCCAGGAAACCAAAGATGAATTCCCAAGAGATGTTAAGGCCAAGAACGAAGAGCGGCATACCGCAGGTCTTATCTTTGAAGCCTCTGAAGATCAAAAGAATGTAAGTGATAGTCCAGAAAATACCGGAAGCAAGAGTCAGCCAGTTGTAAAGAGCAACATCACCCGGAATGGCAATGGCGAAAGCGCCAAGAACGCCAAGGTCAGGGAATGCTGGGCTGGTTACGGTAGCTGGCTTGAATAATGCAATAGCATCAAACATAGTCAATTTCTCCTTATAGATGATTTCAAAGAGCATAATGAATTAAGTAATTACATTATATAAACAAAAAAAGGCTCAGACAATAGTCTGAGCCAAATTTGTATAATATATCTTTACAAAAAGAACTTATTTTGCTTTCTTTTCGTCCTTTGCTTTTGGTTCCTTAGCCTTTTTTGCTTCCTTTTCAGCCTTTGCAGCTTCCTTAGCAGCATTGGCGCGTTCATTTGCAGAAAGGTTGGTAGCAATTGCGTTCTTGGAAAAACGAATCTTGGTTCTATCAGAACCGGTTTCCAAAACGAAGGAATCTTCTTTTACAGAAACCACACGGCCCATAACACCGCCGATGGTAAGAATGTCATCACCAATGTTCATGGAGTTTTTCATTTCAGCTTCCTGGGCTCTCTGCTTCTTATCTCTACGGGAAATAATCCACATATAAAGAGCAAAGAATACCAAAAGAGCAAGCATCCAGTACATCATGGTATTGTCGGCCTGGCCGTTAGCAGCGTTAGAAGATGCGCTCAAAAGAATGGCAGCTAATTCATTTTCAATCATGTATTTATACCTCCAAAATGCGGATGAACCGCCTCATAAAACGAAAACTATTATAACTTAAATTCTTGTATCTAACAAGTCTACATATTTATCATGGAATGCCTGATATTCGCCATTGTCTAAAGCTTCCCGGATGCGTTCCATTAAGGTGTTGTAGAAATAAAGATTATGCATGACACAAAGCCGCATACCCAACATTTCATTGGCCTTTAACAAATGACGTACATATGCTCTGGAATAGTTCCGGCAGGTTGGGCAGTCACAAGTAGGATCTATTGGTAGTTCATCCCGTTCGTACTTTTGATTGTTCAGGTTTCTAACGCCTTCCCAGGTGAAGAGCTGACCATGACGGGCATTTCTGCTTGGCATAACACAGTCAAACAGGTCTACCCCTCTGTAAACAGCTTCAATAATATTTCCCGGAGTACCGACGCCCATTAAGTAGCGAATTTTATCTTTCGGAGCCACCGGTTCCACTGCAGAAATGATTTCATACATGGTTTCCTTCGGTTCCCCTACTGCCAAGCCGCCAATGGCATAACCATCTAAGTCCAGCTTCGCAATTTCTTCCATGTGTTTCACACGAAGGTCTGGGAAGGTACAGCCCTGGTTAATCCCAAAGAGCATCTGCTGTTTGTTGATGGTGTCGGAGCGGGCATTTAACCGTTCCATTTCTTCCTTACACCGGTAAAGCCATCTGGTGGTACGTCCACACGCTTCCTTCGCATATTCATAGGTGGCAGGATTTTCCACACATTCATCAAAGGCCATAGCAATAGTAGAACCAAGGTTAGACTGAATCTGCATGGATTCTTCCGGGCCGATAAACAGATGTCTGCCATCTACATGGGAGTTAAAGTAAACGCCCTCTTCTTTAATTTTATTGAGTTTTGCCAAAGAGAACACCTGGAATCCACCGGAGTCGGTCAGAATAGGACCGTCCCAACCGGTAAACTTGTGCAGGCCGCCCATATCCTTTACCAGTTCATCCCCCGGACGAACATGAAGATGGTAGGTGTTGCAAAGCATAACCTGGGTTTTCAAGGATTCTTTTAAGTCCAGCGCAGATACCGCACCCTTAATGGCACCACAAGTGGCAACATTTTGGAACGCCGGGGTCTGTACCGTACCGTGAACGGTGGTAAATTCCCCTCTGCGGGCCGCTCCTTCGGTTTTTAAAACTTTAAACATAGATTTCCCTTTATTTCGTCAGCATGCATGCATCGCCAAAGGAGAAGAAACGGTAGCGTTCCTCTACGGCAACTTGATACATGTGCATGGTATTTTCGTAACCTGCAAATGCAGAAACAAGCATAATCAGTGTGGATTCCGGCAAATGGAAATTGGTAATTAAGCCGTCCATGCATTTGAACTCATAACCCGGATAAATGAAGATGCTGGTCCAGTCCTCGTCTTCGGCGATGCAGCCCAGCTTGCTAGCAACACTTTCTACCGTACGACAGCTTGTGGTGCCGACGCAGATGACCCTTCCCCCTGCAGCCTTGGTAGCATTAATTAAGTCCGCAGTTTCTTTTGGCATCCAGTAGTGTTCCGAATGCATTTTGTGGTCTTCAATGGCATCTTCCTTAACCGGTCGGAAGGTACCAAGGCCCACATGAAGGGTGACACGGCCGATTTTCACGCCCATGTCCTCTACCTTTTTCAGCAGTTCCGGAGTGAAGTGTAAGCCTGCCGTCGGCGCGGCTGCAGAGCCAATTTCACGGGAATATACGGTTTGGTACCGTTCCTGATCTTCCAGTTTTTCTTTGATGTATGGAGGCAGCGGCATCTGGCCGATTTCCTCTAAAATCGTGTAAATGTTTGGGCCATCAAAGGTGAAGTGAACCACCCGGTTCCCGTCGTCCTTTACATCAATGACTTCCCCAAAGAGCTTGCCTTCTCCAAAGGTAAACTTCGTTCCTTCTTTGGCTTTCTTTCCAGGGCCTGCCAGACATTCCCAAGTATTGGTACCGGTTTGGGTCAGGAGCAGGAATTCTACCACTGCACCGGTTTCTTCTTTTACGCCGTAAATTCGGGCTGGAAGTACTCTGGTGTCATTGATAATGAGACAGTCTCCCGGACGTAAAAATTCTAAAACATCCGTAAAATGTCTGTGTTCCAATTCCCCGGTTTCCTTGTCCATATGGAGCAATCTGGAAGCATCTCTTTGCTTCAATGGAGTCTGGGCAATGAGCTCCTCCGGAAGATTGTACCAGAAGTCGGATTTTTTCATGAAAATAGGCCTCTTTCGTTTGACTTTAAAAGTCTTCTGACTTACACTAGTTCATAACTATTTATAAGTAAAAAACTTTTTACATTATAAGAAAAAGAAATGAGGAATTCAACATGAAACAGTACAATGTCGGTATCATCGGCGCAACCGGTATGGTAGGACAGCGTTTTGCTACCATTCTTGAAAACCACCCATGGTTTAACGTCACTGCTCTTGCAGCCAGCGAACGTTCTGCCGGTAAGACCTACAAAGATGCTGTCAAATCTTGGATGATCAATACTGCTCCAATGCCAAAGTCCATGGAAGATATGGTTATTCTGGATGCAGAAAAAGACATTGAAAAGATTGGTGCACTGGTAGACTTCGTATTCTGTGCCGTTTCCCTTTCCAAGCCGGAAACCAGAGAACTGGAAGAAAAGTATGCTAAGGCAGAAATCCCTGTTGTATCCAACAATAGCGCACATCGCTTCACTCCGGACGTACCAATGGTTATTCCGGAACTGAATGCAGACCATATTAAAATCATTGATGACCAGAGAAAACGTCTTGGCACCAAGCGCGGTTTTATTGCCGTTAAGTCCAACTGTTCTCTGCAGTCCTACGTCCCTCCTCTTTATCCTCTGGATGAAAAGTTTGGCGTAGAAGACGTTTTGGTATGCACCTATCAGGCCATCTCCGGTGCCGGTAAAATCTTCGACACCTTCCCTGAAATCATTGACAACGTCATTCCATATATCGGCGGTGAAGAAGAAAAGTCCGAACAGGAACCACTGAAGATTTGGGGTCACATTGAAAACGGTGAAATTGTTAAGGCTAGCAAGCCACATTTCACTGCTCAGTGTCTCCGTGTACCGGTTTCTGACGGTCACCTTGCTGCTGCTTTTGTACGCTTTGCCAACAAACCAAGCAAAGAAGAAATCCTGGACGTATGGGCTAACTTCTCCGGTAAACCTCAGGATTTAGACCTTCCATCTGCTCCAAAGCAGTTCCTTTACTATTTCGAAGAAGACGACCGTCCACAGTCCAAGCTGGACCGTAACTTAGATAAGGGCATGGCCATTTCTGTTGGCCGTCTTCGTGAAGATACTCAGTACGACTACAAATTCGTTTGTGTATCTCATAACACCCTTCGTGGTGCTGCCGGCGGTGCTGTTCTTCTTGCTGAACTGCTTGCTGCTGAAGGTTACATGGACTAAGGAGGACCCCTTAAATGAAACTGGAAAAGCCAATTTTTGAAGGTGCCGGCGTTGCGCTGGTTACCCCATTCGATAAATACGGTAACATTAACTATCCAAAGATGAAGGAACTCATTGAGTACCAGATTGCCAACGGCATTGACTCCATCATTTGCTGTGCTACCACCGGTGAAGGTTCCGCTTTGGATATTGTAGAACACGTAAAAGGCATTGCTTTCTGTGCAGAAGTTGTCAATGGCCGTGTTCCTGTTATTGCAGGTACCGGTTCCAATGACACCTCCTTTGCTGTAAAGCTTTCCAACGAAGCAGAAGCTGCCGGTGCAGATGCCCTGCTCATGGTAACTCCTTACTACAACAAGACTTCCCAGTCTGGTTTGCTTCGCCATTACTTCTACATTGCAGACCGTGTTTCCAAGCCAATCATTCTGTATAATGTTCCATCCAGAACCGGCCAGAACATCAAGCCGGAAACCTATGCTACTTTAGGGGAACACGAACGCATCTGTGCTGTTAAGGAAGCCAACGGTGACTTGGGCGCATTTGCCAAGACCATGGAACTCTGTGCAGACAAACTGGACTTCTACTCCGGTAACGATGACCAGATTACCCCATACATGTCCCTGGGCGCCAAGGGCGTTATTTCCGTTTTGGCCAACATTGTTCCGGCTGAAACCCATGAAATCTGCGCAGCAGCCCTCAGAGGCGACATGAAGAAGTCTGCAGAACTTCAGATTAAATACATTGAATTAATCAATAAACTCTTCATGGATGTTAACCCAATTCCGGTGAAGGAAGCCATGAACATTATGGGCCTTGATGTTGGTGAATGCCGTATGCCACTCACCTGCCTCACTGATGCTGACCACGAAATCATGGTTCAAACCCTGAAGAACTACAACCTGATCTAAGAGGAAAACCCATGTTAAACATTATTTTTGGTGGAGTAAACGGCCGTATGGGCCGGGTATTCCAGGACTTAATTGCAGACAAAGAAGACGTTGCTCTGGTAGCTGGTGTAGACGTGGTTTCTGCGGATTGTTCATTTCCTGTTTTCTCTTCCTTTGAAGACGTAAACGTGAAGTGCGATGTAGTGGTAGACTTCTCCAACCCATCCGCTTTAGACGGCATTCTCGCCTACTGCAAAAAGAATCAGGTTCCGGCCGTTCTCTGTGCTACCGGTTATTCTGAAGAACAGTTGAAGGCCATTTCGGAAGCATCCAAGGAAATCCCAATGTTCCGCTCTTCTAACATGTCCGTTGGTGTGAACATTATTTCCGAACTTGCTAAGAAAGCAGCTGCACTGCTTTACCCTGACTTCAACGTGGAAATCGTAGAAAAGCATCATACTCAGAAGCTAGACGCGCCAAGCGGAACTGCCATTATGATTGCTGACTCCATTGCTTCCGGTCTTCCGGAAAAAGTGGAATACGTTTATGACCGTTCCCAGCGCCGTGCTACCCGCCCGGAAAACGAAATCGGCATCAGCGCCGTACGTGGCGGCACCATAGTTGGGGAACACGATGTCATCCTGGCAGGGCCGGACGAAGTCATCACCCTGAGCCACCACGCCGCCTCCCGCGCCATCTTTGCCAACGGCGCCCTCTCTGCAGCCAAATGGATCAGTGACAAAGAACCTGGTCTCTACAATATGTCAGACGTGCTCGGTTTATTTTAAAGACGAATAAGAAAAGACCTCTCAATGAGAGGTCTTTTTTATTTTTAATTTACTTGTTTTTTCGAATGAAAAATTCGAGCCA
The DNA here is from genome assembly GCA_045642465.1 of Acutalibacteraceae bacterium. Taxonomy (GTDB): domain Bacteria; phylum Bacillota; class Clostridia; order Oscillospirales; family Acutalibacteraceae; genus RUG420. Next base: position 495,910 of record JAZUIY010000016.1, on the reverse strand, counting down.
TTCTTTATTCGTCTTCCAGTTTGGTGACGGATTTTTTGATATTCATTTGGCTGTAGAGACGACGGAACTGTACGTTGGCGCGGTAAGCCTGGCCGCATTCCGGGCAAGTATAGAAGGCGCGGAACGAAGAATTGGCAAACTTCCACTGGGACGTAATGATGCAAGGTACGTTGCAGTCAATACAGATGCAGTTCAGCTGCGTTGGATCTACCTGTGGGTTGCTCAAGTCTTTCAAAATATAAGGCTTGAAGAGAAGCTTGTCATAGAACTTTTCGTTTACCACGTGAATGAATGGAGTTAAAGCTTCTTCGTCATAAATAGACTTGAAGATGGCCTCCGTCATTTCACAGTCACCTAATGCTCTGTGGGCTGTAAACTGTTCCGGATTAATATTGATGAGTTCAGCCGCATTGCTGAGACCAATCTGCTGGCTTGGCTGCAAGTTCCGAAGCTGCATAAAGTAAGCCTGCATGTCGGCATAGTATTTTAAGAATGGGATGACTACATCGCCGGTAAAGTATTTGTAGTTTTCAATGAGGGCACGGACGTCCATGTCACCCCAGGAAAGCATGACGGTATTGTCAATGTCTTCAATCCAGTTAGAAAACTCTTCGGAAACGGTTAAGAAGTCCTGGGCATTGGCCACATCTGCATTGGAGATATTGGTCAGCTTCTTTACTCTGGAATGAAGGTGCTTTTCAATTTTCGGTTTTACGAAGCTGGAAAAAGAATCCACTTCCTCCAAGTCTTCGTTGAGTTTTACTGCCCCAAATTCAATGATTTCACTGACGTAGGTTTTGCGGTCTTTGGCAAAAGCAGTATTCCATTCTAAATCCAGAATGACAAATTGCATGATAAATCTCCATTTAAACCGTAATCTGATTACGGAGTTTTTCTAAGGTCTTTTCCCCGATTCCGGTGACGTTGAGTAAGTCCTCTACGGAGGAAAAAGCGCCATTGTTGGTTCTATAGTCTATGATTGCCTGGGCCTTCACTTCCCCAATTCCGTTTAAGGTCATCAAGGTGCCAAGGTCTGCCGTATTGATGTTGACCGGGCCTGGTGTAGAAGCCGGTGCAGCAGCGGTGGTTTCCGAGGCCTCTGAGGGCGTTACATCCGTAAAAGTAAGTGTGGAAGTAACCGTAATTATTTCCGTGGAAACGGTCTGAGACGGCTCCACAGGCAATTCCTTAGGTGCGGTAAACACGTTATAAATAATAACCCCAGCCAACAAGCAAAGTGCAATGGCAACCAGCACGGATTCCCGTAGATTCATAGGGCCTCCGTTAAAGTTTATTGACGTTCAAATTATAGCAAATTTCGGGTTAAATACAATAATAGTTTGTTTCCCAAGCCGGTAGATACGGATGGTGTCTTAGGTAAATCCGGTAGTTTTCATTCAGGTCTTTTATTTGTAGCGGAAGCAAAAATAGGTCTCCGGTTCTATGGTAAGCAGAAACCGCCAGCTTCGGCTGCCACTGTTTCAGGGTATGCTTTAACCCTTCCAGGGTTTCTTTCTCTGCCCCTTCTACATCCATTTTAATGTAGGTGACTTGCGTTCCATCTAACAGAGAATCCAAGTCAGTAGCTTCTACAGTACGTTTCCCTTCCCCTAACGAAGAGTTTCGTCCCCCGCCTCCGTCAAAGGAAAGAATGGCTTTTTCCTTCCAAGAGGCATAAGGGTAACAGTTTATTTTGCTACGGGTTTCTCCCGGCAAGGTGGAAAGATATTCTTCCATTTTTCTGAAATTCTTTTCGTCCGGTTCTAAGGCATAAACGGCAGAGAAAGAATTTTCAGTAAAGGATAAAAATTCTTCAATGGTGTCTCCCCGGTAAGCACCTAAATCCAAATAAGATTCTTCTATGCCTAAGGTAAGAATGTTTTGGAACAGTTCTTCTCTTGGGGTTTCACAGTGAAGGGCATATTCTATTTTTCCGGAAATCCGGTAGTTTAGCAGATCTTCAAATACCATTTTGGACTGTTCATCTGCCAGTAAGTCATAAACCCGATCTATTTCATCCCGGTAAGTATCTAATTCCTTTATAGAGAAATAGTCCGTTCCAAAGACTGGTACTTCCGGAGCCAGCACCTCATAGTCCTTTGCTATTCCCTTTACCCTTGTCATCATATCCTCACGGAAGATGGCAAAGGCCAATACAATAACACAGTCCTCATATTTCTTTTTGATGTCTTGGTACGTTAAGCAGGAGTAGTCTCGGAAGGTTTGACCTCGGTAAAATTCAGGGCTGACAAAAATATCATCTACCTGAATACCATATTCCTGGAAGACACGGAACAGTTTATCTGCCCCATTGCCGGTGCCATACATGACAATGGGCTTGGTTTCCTTTTGTAGTCTGGTCCATACATCTACGGTTTCCTTCAGGATCAATCCGGAACCCTCCTTTCTGCATAAAAAAACAGTAACTGCCAAACTGACAGTTACTGTTTCTAATTCTTAGATTATTCTTCAGTTGCTTCTTCTACAACATCTTCTACTGCAGGAACTTCTTCAGCTTCTTCAGTCGGCTCAATGAGAGCACGGATGGAAAGAGAAACACGTTTCTTGTCGTAATCAATGTCAGTAATCTTAGCCTTTACGGTTTCACCAACGGTAAGAACATCCTGAGGCTTTTCAATGCGCTTGTCAGCAATCTGAGAAATGTGGATGAGACCATCAATTTCAGGAATGATGTTAGCAAATGCACCGAATGCGGTCATACCAACGATGGTTGCGTCTACAACGTCACCAACTTCATAGGTCTTCGCAAGAATAGCCCATGGGTTGTCTTCGTCCTTCTTGTAACCAAGGGAAATACGGTTGTTTTCCAAGGACTTGATGTAAACTTCAACGGTGTCACCGATTGCAAGAACGTCGGATGGATGCTTAATGCGCTTCCAAGAGAGTTCAGAAATGTGGATCATACCGTCTACGCCGCCGATGTCAACGAAAGCACCATACTGAGTAAAGGACTTAACAACACCAGTGTAGGTAGCACCTTCTTCAGCAGTTTCCCAGAATTTTTCCTGAGCAGCTTTCTTGCCTTCTCTCAGAACGGCTTTAATAGAACCAACAGCACGTCTGCGCTGACGGGTAACTTCAATTACTTTGAAAGAAACATTAGTCTTGAGGAGACTGTCCAGAGATTCGCCTCTGTTTTCAGTGGCGAGAGAACCAGGAATGAATACTCGAATGCCCTTTTCTGTAGTAGCAATAACACCGCCCTTGTTGATGTCTGTTACAACACCTTCCATGATGGTGCCATTTTCAACTGCTTCTTCCAATTCGGACCAAGCGTTGGCGCTGTCAAAACGACGTTTGGAAAGCATGATGGTGCCTTCTGCATCGTTGGTCTTCATGATAACACAGTTGATTTCGTCTCCAACCTTCAATTCCTCCATAGGATTTGCGTTTGGATTGTAGCTATATTCTTCATAATTGATATAGCCAGTCTGTTTTCTACCGATGTCAACCTGGATTTCGGTTGGGGTGACACCAACAACGATACCCTTTACTTTTTGATCGGTAGACATGCTTTCAAGAGATTCTTCCAATGCTGCTGCAAAGTCAAAATCTTCAGCATCTTCTACAATTTTGTTTACTACTTCGGACATAGCCTCAAGTACCTCCTTTATTGTAGCCGTAGGCGTAGACGCCCCGGCACTAACACCAATTGTGTCTGCCCCGTTCAAAAACGTCGGATCCAACTCGGATGCGGATTCTACGAGACAAGTATCACAGTTTTCCTTACATACGTCGTACAACTTGATAGTATTCGAACTGTGTCTGGCTCCGATTACTACCATTTTGTTGCAGCGTTTGGATAGTACTTTAGCCTCATTCTGCCGTTTCTCGGTAGCCTTACATATTGTAGCAAAAATTTTTGCATTTGTATACAAAGATTTTATTGTGTCTACGCACTTCTCCCACTCACTTTGCAAAAACGTGGTTTGAGAGACTAAATTTAGGGTTTTTGCCCCCCAGGCCTCTTTGTTTTCAGCAATTAATTGTGTTAGTTCTAAAGCGGTAGAAACTACGTAATAAGGGCAACTGGCATGGCTGACAATGCCCTTGACTTCTGCATGATTAGGGTCCCCTGTTACCAGTAGGATATCCTTCTCTTCATCCAGTCCCAGAGCAATGGTATGTATTTTCTTTACGAAAGGACAAACCAGGTCTACATAGGCTATGTTATGTTGCTCAAGATAGTCAATAATAGACCGCTCCGTACCGTGAGCACGGAGTACCACAAATGCATTGGCAGGCAGTTTTTCCAGGTCTTCTTCAAAATGAAGGCCCTTCTTTGCCAAGCGGTCATTAACTTGATTGTTATGTACTACCGGTCCCAAGGCATAGACATTGTCCTTTTCGTCCAGGATTTTATCTATGCTCTCTACGGTGCGATTTACGCCGTTACAGAACCCGGCAGTTTCTGCCAAAATTAGATTTGGTCCATATCCCATAATTCTTGAACCTTTGTCATGATATTAGTGGCAACCGATTTCAGTTCAGAAGCTTTACGGCTGCCTTCGGTGAAGCCCAATTCTTCATAAGGAATCAGTTCACCGTAACGAATAATACACTTTGGATGTTTGTTATCCATATCGGAAGACAAATGGATGGAGACCGGAAGCACCGGTGCCTTTGCTTCACGGGCAACCATAGCAAAGCCGGTTTTACTGTTTTCTACATTCGGACGAGTTCTATATCTGTCTCTGGTGCCTTCCGGGAAAATGGTTAAGAGTTCTCCGGCTTCCAAGACTTTAATGGAAAAGTTAAGGGATTCTCTGTCTGGTTTTTCTCTGTTTACCGGGAATCCGTTAAACAAACCAAGAATCCAGCGGAAGTAAAATGCCTGGAAAAATTCTGACTTACACATGAAATAACCGGAACGGGTAATGCCTTTTCCGGCAGCAACATGAATGGTAATTGGATCCATTCCGTTTACGTGGTTAGAAACCACTAAGCACTTCCCTTCTCTCGGGTAGTTTTCTACACCATAAACCTCAATGGATTCAAATTCATGGTTAATCAGAAAACGGCCAAACCAGTGAATATTATCTACAAACTTCTGTTTGTTTTTAATTGGTCTGTCCCAGTTATACTGATATGGGGTTTTTGAGGAAAATGGAATGCTTTTTACTTTAGTGGAACTCATTGTAGTTTCTCCTTTGCTAAGTTCATCACTTCGGATACCACTTGTTGGAAATTCAGATTAGAGGTATCTAATAAAACGGCATCATCAGCCTGTTTCAAAGGAGCAACCTCTCGGTGAGAATCTCGATAGTCTCTCTCTTTGACATCTGCCAGAATGTCGTCATAATTTACGTCTTGTCCCTTTTCAACCAGTTCGTCGTAGCGGCGCTTGGCACGCACTTCCGGGCTGGCGGTCAGGAAGATTTTCAAGTCGGCATTTGGTAACACCACGGTGCCAATGTCCCGTCCATCCATTAAGACGTTATTTTCCTTTGCCATTTGCTGCTGCAAATCAAAGAGGAAAGAACGCACCTTTGGGATGGCAGAAATTTTGGAAGCACCGCCGGAAATTTCTGGGGTCCGAATGGCTTCAGACACATCTTCCCCATTCAGCAATACCTTTTGGGCACCGTCTTCAAATGCCAACTGAATGGTAATGTTTTGGAGCATCGGTTCAACCGCTGCCGCATCATCAGTAGCAATGCCTGCACGGATGGCAGCCAGCGCCGTGGCACGGTACAAAGCGCCGGTATCTACATAGATAAAGCCTAGTTCTTTGGCAACTGCTTTTGCAATGGAACTTTTGCCGGCTCCGGCAGGTCCATCAATGGCAATGTTAAACATTATTCTTCCCCCATAGCAGCACTTTCTCCGGCTAAGTAGCCGGTAGAAAAGGCAATTTGTAAGTTAAATCCACCGGTGTAAGCATCTACGTCTATGACTTCGCCGGCAAAGTATAGACCTTGAATCAGTTTGGATTCCATGGTTTTCGGATTGAGTTCTTTGATAGCAATACCACCACTGGTGACAATGGCTTCCTCAATGGGACGGAATCCGGTAATTGGAATTTCGTAATTCTTTAGTAGGGTTACCAAAGAAAGACGTTCTTCTCTGGTAATCTGGTGTACTTTCTTTTCTGCCGGAATACCGGATTTTCTGACAATAACAGGAATCATGGTACTTGGCAGTAATTTATGCAAAGAATTTTGATATTCTTTATTGACGTTTTCTTCGAAATCACGCTGGATCCGTTTGTCCAGCTGCTCTTCTGTCAGACCAGGCTTTAAATCCACGGTCAGTTTGTAGTTTCCAAGATCCGCTTTCTTCATGTGAGAACTGGCGCTCAGTACCAGAGGTCCGGAAACACCGAAATGGGTAAACAGCATTTCTCCCAGTTCTTCATAAATAGGCTTCTTCTTACTTTGTTCCCAAAGCTTTAAAGTGACGTTCTTCAAGGAAAGACCCATCATTTCTTCACAAGCCGGGTCATCCGAAAGCAGTGGAATTAAAGACGGTTTCAATGGAGTTATGGTATGGCCGGCGGCTTTTGCCATTTCATATCCGTCTCCGGTGGAGCCGGTCTTAGGATATGACATACCGCCGGTGGCTACAATGACGGCGTCGGCGGCTAGGAACCCGTGTGTGTCGGTTTCGACTCCACGAATCTGGTCCCCTTCCGTTACCAATTGGGTAACGGTGGTGTCCATTCGCCGTTTTACACCACATTGGTGTAAATACTTGTCCATGGCATCTACAATGTCCATGGCCTTATCAGAAACCGGAAAGACACGGTTTCCCCGTTCCACTTTCAGTGGCACGCCCAGGCCTTCGAACAACGCTTTGGTGTCCTCCGGCATAAACCTGGAAAAGGCACTGTAGAGAAACCTGCCATTGACCGGAATCTGGTCAAGAAGTTCTTTTACATCAAAACAATTGTTAGTCACGTTGCATCGGCCTTTTCCGGTAATTAATACCTTTCGGCCCAAGCGGTTGTTCTTCTCCAGCAGCGTTACCTCTGCGCCAAGTTGCGCAGCAGTCCCCGCTGCCAGCACGCCGGCCGCTCCGCCGCCAATGACCAGAACTGTCTTTCCCATAAGAACCCCTTACCGTCTAAATAACTTTGCAACTTTCCCATGATACCGTTTCCGATAAATCCCGGTTAACAGATTAATTAAATAGTCATAAACCACAAGGCACACATTCATGCCAAGTAGTAAAATGAATGGCGTCCATTTGCCAAATTGGTCAAGACCTTCTACCGGAATCAGGAATACGTAAATAATAATTAGGTATCCTAAAATTAACATAACATTGAAAAGGATGATCTTAAGCAGCCAGGATAGCGCTTTCGGACACTTTTCTTCAAAGAACCGTTTTGCAATGGGATAATACCCAAAGACAAATAGGTACATAATGGCAGCTTCTTTATCCGTTACGATCATAAAGGACAAAATGGCTACAGCAATAAAAATAAACAAGGACCATTTGGTTTCTGCTTCTTCTAAAGTCACAATCAAAAGCAGTGCTGCAAAAGCAGGAACCACGTAGGTCATATTGGGAATTAAGGAAGCCAAAAACATAAAGAAAATGGACAGAGCGGTAATGATTCCACCCAAAGCCGTAAGCGATGTATTTCTCATGGCGACCTCCTGACATAAAAATTCGATTAATTATACTAAATTTCAGGACAATATTCAATTACTTCTCTTGCTTTCTTACCACAAGGTATTGCGTTTTTCATGGAAAAAAGCTAAACTCTTATACATATATATTGATTGGAGGTGCATTTCACTTGCCGAATCTGGAAAATATGTCTTATGAACAATTGGCCGAGTTGGTGAAATCTTTGGCTGATGACAATGACAACTTAAGCGCTAAGAACAAAAAACTTCGCCGTGACTGTGTTGCCTTTGCAAAACGGTTAAAGAACATTGAAGACTCCGGTATTCTGAATGAAGACATTGACGGCTTGAAAGATGCCAACGAATCCATGAAAAAAGAAATGGATTCCCTTCGTGCTCAAATCATGGAAGCAAACCTGTCCTTCCCTGTAGACGAGCCAACGGAAGAACTTCCGAAATTAAACAGAAACTTCTATGAAGAAGAATTGGCCAATACTGCTCCGGTTACCATGAAGAGTAACACCTTTAAGCTCCGGAAACCGGTGGTCAAAGTGAAGGAAGAACCAGAACCGGAACCGGTACCGGAATATATTCCTGAACCAATTCCGGATTTTGTTCCATTCAATGAAGTTCCGGTAGAACCGGAAGAATCTGTTGCTCCTACTAAAGTAGGCACGGCCAAAACCAATAAGATTAGAAAGGTCCTTTCCATTCTTCTGATTGTACTTTTGGTTTGGTTCTTGCTCAGTGCCATTTTTGGTCTTTTCGCCAAGAACACCAACATGAGTTTCTTGGGAATCCGCCTGGCCTCTGTTGCACAGGAATATAAAGGTGCCAACTTAGATGAAGGCAAAATCGTTCTCATCAAAACCGGAGATCCAAGCAAAGCCAAAGTCAACGACGTTGTTTGTGTCAAAGTGGAAAATGGTAAAGTGTTTGCTAAAGTAAACTCCGTTAATTACTCCGGAGACACTGCTACTTTGCTGGTACAGAACGACCACGGAACCATGATGGCTGACCAATCAAATTATATTGGTAAAGCAACAATCTCCATGAACGCATTTGGCGGTTTGGTTCGCTACGCCAGCAACCACACCTACAACTACTTCGGATTCCAAATTGCTCTCTTCTTACTGCTCTTAGGCGCTCTCCTCCTCCTTCCAAATAACGGAGGCAGTACTGCTGCCAAAGGAAAGAGACCAAAGAAGTTGACCAAGGATATTTCCGAAGAAGATTTCATTATCTAACCAATCTATATCAAAAATAGCTCCTCATTTGAGGGGCTATTTCTTTTTGTGCAAAAGGCACAAATTTAGACAACAATTTCCTATACGGTTAAACCAATTAACCTCGAAAATTTAAGACTTTATTAACAAATCGTATATAAAATAGAAATTGTATATGTGATGTGGAGCAGACCACATCGCCATTTATTCGAATAAAAAAGGAGGAATATTCCCAATGGCAACTAAAAAAGTATTCATTACCGGCGCTTCCGGTACCATGGGTTGGGCTACTTTCAAGCAGATTTATGATAACCGCCCTGACCTGACCATTTCCGTTCTTCTTCGTAAATCCGAAAAGAATGAAAAGATGTTCAAGAACTACATGAATGACCCACGCGTGGAAATCGTTTGGGGTGACTTCAACGACTACGATTCCGTACTCGCTGGTGTTAATGGTGCTTCCTACGTTCTCCACATTGGTGGTCTTGTATCTCCAGCAGCTGACTACTGGCCAAAGAAGACCCTCAAGGTTAACGTTCTTGCAGCTGAAAACATCGTTAAGGCAGTTAAGGCTCAGCCAAACCCTGACGAAATCACCACTTGCTACATTGGTACTGTTGCTGAAACCGGTAACCGTCCTGTTCCAATTCATTGGGCTCGCACCGGTGACCCTATTAAGTGCTCCGTATATGACCACTATGCAGTATCCAAGGTTAAGGCAGAAGCAGTATTTGCTGAATCCGGCCTGAAAAAGTGGGTTTCCATGCGTCAGTCTGGTATCCTTTATCCAGAAATCCTCAAGAACATGGACCCAATCATGTTCCACGTACCAATGAAAGCTTGTCTTGAATGGGCTACCGTTGATGACTCTGCAATCCTCATGGAACACCTCTGTAAAGATGATATTCCTGACGAATTCTACAGAAGATTCTACAACATCGGTTCCGGTGCTGAATACAGACTTACTCTTTACCAGTTTGAAGACCTTCTTCTCTGGGCTATCGGTATGGGCCACGACGCTTCCAAGCGTATCTTCAAGCCGAACTGGTTCATTGACAGAAACTTCCATGGCCAGTGGTATGCTGACTCCGACGTACTTGAAAGCTACCTGCACTTCCAGCAGCATGTTCCAGTTGAAAAGTACTTCCACGACATGTCCAAGAAAGTTAGCCCTCTTTATCAGCTGTCCGTTGTTACCCGTGTACCTGGTATCTCCCAGCTTACCCGCTTTGCTATCGGCATGATTGCTAAGGATAAGCGTTTCGGCACCCGCACTTGGATTAAAGAAAAGAACCCAGAAAGAATGAACGCCTTCTGGGGCAACACCGAAGACTTCGGTTACGAACACTGGAAGAAACTTCCTTCCAAGTGGTCTGATTGGGATCTCACCCCTCCAAACAACGACCTTTCTGAAGCTGCTAAGTGCAGACTTGACCACGGTTATGATGAATCCAAGAAACTGGAAGAACTCACCGTTGAAGAAATTCAGAAGGCTGCTGCATTCCGTGGCGGTAAACTCATCAACTACACTGGTGACCCATATGATCCTAACACTGAATGGGAATGCGCATTTGGTCACAAGTTCAATATGTCCTTGAACCTGGTTCTCAAGGGCGGCCACTGGTGCCCAGAATGTCATCCGTTCCCATGGAACTATGACGCAATCGCTAAGGTTAACCCATTCTTCGCTCAGGTTTGGTATCCAGACCATGGCAAGAACGAAGACCTTGTTCAGGGTGAAGAAATTTACCGTGACTATGACGAATACAAGAACTAATTTCGTCTCTTATTAACTTATTTAAAAATTGTTGGACTAGAAAAGACCGCTACGAAAGTAGCGGTCTTTTTGCATACTAAAATGAAATTTTATGCGTTCAAATAATCAATAAATCCCTTCACTGTGTGCTTTAACATCTGGAATTTATATTTGTAATGCAGCAGTTTGGCTTTCACTGGTAAATCTGGGGTTTTCCCTTTTCCAAAGTAAATTTTGCCGTTTTTGATTTCCCATACCAAATTCAAGAAACGGGTCATTGCTCCATCATTGTAGGCTTTGGAGCACAGATTGATAACTGTGTCATAATCCGAATGCAGTTCAGGCCAAATCAGTTCCACGGTTTCCGGAATCTGATATACATCCATATCTGCGCCAACAGAAGTCCGAAGCCCATTCTTTTTGGCACGAAGGATAAAGTCTGTTTCCAATGGGGTCAAAACCACATCGGTTACCACAGCATCCTTTGGAAGCTTATCAATAAAGTCTAAGCGTTCAAAATGACAGCCGGAACCAACCATGCCCATACAGGAAGTGTTCATCAAAACAGCAGACTCAGGAGCAAATTGTTCTAACAGCGCATAATCTAATTCATATGCGGTAGCAACAGCCTTTGTGTTTTCGTTGATTTTATCGGCAATTCTTTGTGCATTTTCTTTGGTGCGATTCAAGATATTAATATTGCTGACGCCGCGCTTTGTTAATTCGTAAAGCATAACAGCAGTAACGGAACCTGCGCCAATGCAAGTAACGGTTTTACCGTTTAAATCAATCTTGTTGTTGTCAAAGTAGGCTGCATATCCCCTGCCATCTGTCATATAACCGTAGGTTTCCCCGTCTTTGATTACTACCAGGTTTACGGCATTGAAAATTTTGGAATCTTCTTCTACGTGGTCCAAATACGGTAAAATGGCACCTTTATCTGGCATTGTAACGCCAAATGCAGGCATTTTCAGTACTTTGGCAGCAGTAATGAATTCCGGAATCTTTTCCGGTTCAACGGTGAAAATATGATATTCAGCGTCAATAGAATAATATTTAAAAATATTGTTATACATTACCTGTTCGTCTGCCACAAAGCCAGGCATATCAGGAAAACCGGTTCCTATAACACCTAAGATTTGAGTAGATACAGAAATATTCTGAGCCATTAAAAAACACCTCTTTTCCCAAAGATTATTCGTCGAGCATATCGACTTTACCAACTTTTTTCACCTTGGTAACTTTTAAGGTCGTGTCATCCAGAACAAGGACCTGACCGGCAGGCTGTTCTTCATCATCATCGAAGTTAAAGTCTTTGCCAGGAAGGATGGCGTTGAGAAGGATACCGGCAAGAGAACCTACTGCAAGAGCAGAAAGCGTAATGGCAATGGAACCAATGTGGAAGCTTACCCCATTGGTCATACCCAAAGAGCAAACCAGAATAACAGCAGCAATAATCAAGTTACGGCTGTTGCCAAAGTCTACATGGTTTTCTACCAGGTTACGAACACCGGCACCGGAAATCATACCGTAGAGTACGAAAGAAATACCGCCGATAACTGCTGTTGGAAGCAGTTCAATGCACGCTGCAAATTTCGGGCAGAATGCAAGGAAAGCTGCAAAGCAAGCAGCAATACGGATTACCTTAGGATCATATACTTTGGTCAAAACCAATACACCGGTGTTTTCACCATAAGTGGTGTTTGCAGGGCCGCCTACCAAAGAAGCTAATGTAGTTGCAAGACCGTCACCGGTTAAGGTTCTGTGGAGACCAGGATCCTTAATAAAGTTCTTACCAACTGTTGCGGAAATGGCAGAAATGTCACCAATGTGTTCCATCATAGTTGCAAGAGCAATTGGTGTAATAGCAACAATAGAGCTGACAATGAGAGAGGTCTGAGACCAGTCAATGCCAAATACAGTGGATGCCTTATGAATTGGAAGACCAATCCAGGAAGCTTCTTTGACAGCTTCCAAAGAAGCTACGCTAAACAGCTGCATATTTGCACTGCCGTTGACACAATAATAACCATCTACCACAGTGGTAATTGGAAGTAATGCAAAAATGGCAGAAACGGCACAAGCACCCAATACACCAATTAAAATAGGAAGGATTTTTGCCATCCCTTTGCCCCAAATGTTGAATACAATTACGAGTCCAAGAGCAACCAGTGCAATACCCCAGTTGGTTTCACAGTTGCTGATGGCAGAACCGGCAAGACCAAGACCGATGGCAATGATGATTGGACCGGTGACAATTGGTGGGAAATATTTCATTACCTTGGTGGTACCAAAGGCTTTGATAACTGCAGCCAAAATGAGATAAACCAAACCGGCTGTAGCTACGCCTAAGCAGGCGTATGGCAGGAGTTCTGCCTGGGTCATGGTTCCATTCCCCTCTGCCGGAGCAATGGCAGCATAACCGCCAAGGAACGCAAAGGAAGATCCTAAGAAAGCAGGAACCTTTTTCTTGGTAATGAGATGGAATAATAACGTACCCAAACCTGCGCAAAGCAAGGTGGTAGAAATGCTAAGTCCGGTAATCAGCGGAACCAATACCGTAGCACCAAACATAGCAAACATATGCTGGAGTCCTAAAACAATCATTTTAGGATATCCAAGAGTTTTGGCGTCATAAACAGCGCCTTCTTGTTTTGTGGCCATAGGTCTTTCTCCTTTTCAAAACTTTTCTCAAAAATTTTACCATGATAGCCCATTTGCTACAACATTGATAATTCCCAAAATAGTTATTGAAACACACCTATTCTTGTGTTATATTATATCAGCGACATGCGGATGTGGCGGAATTGGCAGACGCGCTAGATTCAGGTTCTAGTGAAAGTTAATTTCATGTGGGTTCAAGTCCCGTCATCCGCACCAAAAAAAGACCAGCTGAAGAGCTGGTCTTTTTTATTTTGTTTATAAGTATTTTTCAATCCATTCTTTTACCAGAGCCCAATAGCGGTCTTTTTCTCTGAATTCAGACTGACAATGGGATGCAGTTTCAAATGCCTGAAGATCCTTGTCTGCAGAACCGCAAGCAGCCAGCAGCTTTTCAGAGCACCAGAACGGAACGAAGATATCTCTCTTACCGTGAATCAGAAGCAACGGTGTGGTTGCTTTTGCAACAGCAGTTTCTGCATTGGTGTCTTCCAAATCAAGACCATAACGCTTTTTAAAGCCCTTGTTGATGGCTTCATAAAGTGTGTCGGAAACCTTTTCAGGTAAGTGAAGCAAAGAAACAATATGTCTTGCTTCATCTTTGAAACTAGAATATGGTGCGTCAGCAATACAGTACTTAACATTGGCTGGAAGATCTTCCTTACCAAGCATAAGACATACGGTAGCAGCGCCCATGGAGTCACCGTGAAGACCGATGGAAATGTCTTCACCGAAGGTTTCCTTCATGAAGTTCAGCCACTGAATGCAGTCGGTGGCTTCCTGTGCACCAAATGCAACAAAGTCCCCTTCGGACAAACCGCAGCCAAAGTGGTCCACTACGAAGCAGTTTACGCCCAACTTATGATATTCCGGAATGTATCTAGTGAATTCAGAAACACTGTCCATACCATAGCCGTGAGACATGAATACATACTTGTTGGTTGGTACGTCTGCTTTAAAAAGAGTACCCTGCAGTTTTGCACCGCGGTTGTTTACTATGGTGTAAGTTTCCTGCTGGATTTTTTGACACTTTTTATAAGCTTCGGCAAGAATGGTACCGTCCATATAAAGGAACCCGTTTTCCATATCAAGGAGCAAGGCCAGTGTCTTAGAAATTGGTTCTAAAACAGTAACGGTTTTTTCCAGAATTTTCATCAAACCAGGATTAGGGCCGGAAAACTTGCTGATGTCCTTGGTATAACGCGGACCATGAGAGTAAAACAACAATTTGTAAATAAGATCCATTTCTTTGTCCCCCTATTTCTACGAAGAAAAATATGTACATTTTCACGTTTACTATTATAGAGCAAATGGTACAAATTATCTCTTTTTTTCTTTTAATTAAGTATATATAATTTGAGTGTTAGCCTCTTATACAATTTCTACTAAGGAGAAAAATTATGGATGTACTTACATTATTCCAAGAATTATTCGCAAATCCTTGTAAAAACGCAGAAGACAACCAAGAATTATTGCAGAACGGCACCGATGTATCCGTTAAGGCATTTGACAATGTCACACTGACCGGTGAATTCTATCCTGCAGAAGAACAAAAGCGTATTGTGCTTGCTGTTCACGATATTGGGAAATCTGTTTCATATAACTTTGGGAATTCCATTCCTCTGTTACATCAGTTGAACACTTCTGTTTTAGCTGTTAACCTTCGTGGTCATGCTACCTCCGGCGGAGACTATTGCTCCTATGGTATTAAAGAATACAAAGATGTTTTGTCTTGGCTGAACTATATTAAAGAAAACCTGAATCCGGAAAAGCTTCCAATCTATCTTGCCGGTGTCGGCATTGGTGGTACCGCAGTCCTGTTGGCCGGCGGTCAGGAACTTGCTGCTAACGTAAAAGGCTTAATTCTCACCCATCCGGAACCAACTCCAATTGAAGCACTGAAAAACGCCATTCAGGAATATGACGCCACCCTTAACGCAGTAAAACTGGCTGAGGAAATGGATCAGCACCTCATGAAGGAATATCACTTCTCTCTTTATGACCAGGGGTATACCAGAGCCTTTGGTTCTTGTCAGAGACCTGCTCTGTTCTTATCGGATGCCCACAACATCTATTACACTTACCCTGCTGAAAAGCATTCTTCCTATTACGGAAAAGAAGATGAAATGAAAGCTACTCTTCAGGACTTCTTCTTAAAGTATGACAACCAGGAACAGTTGGATACCATCAAAATCCATCTGCCAAAGAAGACCATGTATCAAGCAATTGTAGATGCCACCTATCGTCTTCCAAATGACCCTGCTTATGAATTCCAGGGCAAATACACCACCTATAAAGAATTCCTGGCCAAAATTGACGCTGCTGCAAAAGCATTCAGCCACCATGGCATTCATTATGGCGATGTAGTTACGCTCTGCATGCCAAACCTTCCGACTTCTTTGGACATCTTCTATGGCCTGAACAAGATTGGTGCTATTGCCAGTATGATTCACCCTCTGTCTGCAGAAAAGGAAATCAAGCACTACTTAAACATCTCCAAATCTAAGGCTATTGTGGTACCAGATCAGTTCTATGAAAAGGTACTGAACGCCGTAAACCAGATTGGTAGAAAAATTGATATTATTGTCGTTCGTATTCAGGATAGCCTTCCGTTATACCTGAAGTATCCATATATTCTCAAAGAAGGGAAAAAGCACCTTCAGTACCCTTACGTCAACAAAGGTATTACCTGGACAGATTATGTAAAAGAATCCAGAAAAGATAAGGAAATCAATGCAGTTGCATTCAACAAAAACAAGACTTCCGTTATCCTCTACTCCGGTGGTACCACCGGACTTCCTAAAGGCATTTGCCTTACCGACTTAAACTTCAATGCACTTGCACTGGAATCCATTAACGCCATCGGCTGTGAATTCGCTCGTGGTGACCGTATTCTTGCAGCCATGCCGGTATTCCACGGCTTTGGTTTGGGCATTGGTATTCACACTTGCATCATCAACAACGTATGCTGCCTGTTAATGCCAACTGTAAGCACCAAGTCTTATGCTAACTACATGGTTAAAAAACACCCGAACTACATTGCCGGTGTTCCAACCATTTATAAGATGCTCATCGGTTGTGATGAACTGAAGAACCAGGATCTTTCCTTTATGAAGGGCATGTTTGTCGGTGGTGACGGTATTCCTGTTCCACTGAAATACGACGTAGATACCTTCTTAAAAGCCCACGGCGCCACCATTCAGGTTCGGGAAGGTTACGGCTTAACCGAATGTGTTACTGCCTCCTGCCTGACTCCAAAGGGCACCTATAAGGAAGGCTCCATCGGTGTTGCTTATCCAAACACCGTTTACGACATTGTAGAACCAGGAACCACCAACCGTCTGCCAGTCGGTGAAACCGGTGAAATCATTTTGACCGGTCCTACCCTCATGCTAGGTTATCTGGATAATCCGGAAGCCACTGCTGACACCTTGGTAAAACACGAAGATGACGGTCAGATTTGGCTCCATACCGGTGACCAGGGTCACATGGATGAAGACGGTTACGTATTCTTCCACCAGAGAATGAAACGTATGATTATCACCTCTGGCTACAATGTATCTCCTGCTCAGGTAGAAGCAGCCATTAACAACTGTGACTTTGTAGACTACTCCTGCGTTATCGGTATCCCTGACCCATATAAGATGCAGAGAATCAAAGCATTTGTTGTTTTGAAACCAGATATGGAACCGTCTGAAGAATTAAAAGAAAAAATCCTCATCGCCTGCAAAAAGGACATTGCAGGATATGCACTTCCTCGTGAAATTGAGTTCCGTACTGACCTGCCTAAGACTTTGGTTGGTAAGGTTGCATTCCACACCTTGGAAGAAGAAGAAATTAAAAAGCAGGAAGCTGCCAAAGCAAAAGCAGATTCCGCTAAGAAGGAGAAATAACCGTATGTCCGCCACTGTGAATCCCAAAAAATTCGCTTATCTGAAGCCACTGTACTGTGTCTTCCGCCACACCATTGTGCCACTAGTTGCACCACGGTTTTTAGGATTTGATTCTAAGTACTATAAAATCAAAAATGAACCATTCCTGCTCTATTCCAACCACTGCTCCTCTGCAGATCCAGGGTTCCAGGCAGGATACATTAACAAATATATCCGTTTCGTAGCCTCTGACCACCTGTTGGAAAAGCCAATTGTAAGAATCCTCTTTGCTGCTATTGCAAAGCCAATTGTCAATCATAAGCAGGAATCTTCCGATGTCATGGTAGATGAAATTATTGCCACCATCAAAGCCGGCATCAACGTTGCTGTCAGCATTGAAGGCCGTACCACCAACATTGGACGTACCGGTTACATTTCCAAGAGAAATGCTACCCTAGCTAAACAGTGTGAATGTGACTTAATCACCTACCGCTTCACCGGTGGCTATTTGAAGAAACCACGTTGGGCTTCCGAAGAACGTACCGGTCGTCTGAAAGGTGAAATTGTCAACATCTACTCCAAAGAAGAAGTTGCCAAGATGACGGAAGAAGAACTCTTCCAGCACATTCAGGAAGACCTATACGTAAACATTTACGACGAACAGCGAAAGAATCCACAGGAATATACCTGTGAACATCCGGCAGAACATGCAGAAATCTGTCTCTATGGCTGCCCGAAGTGCCATAGCATTGGACATCTCCATTCCAAGGATGACACCCTCACCTGTTCCCAATGCGGCTTTGAAGCCAAAGTGGACAAATATGGATTCTGGCACAGTGAAAACATGGACTTCGATGACATTCCAAGATGGGATGACATGCAAAAAGAGTTGATTAGAAAACTCTGTGAAGAAAACAAGGACAAGGATGTCCTCCTCTTCGAAGACAATCTTGAATTGATTCAGGAAATCAACGGCAATGACTATCAGACCTTAGCAGAACAAGGCTCTGTAAAGCTCTACGGGGACCGTATTGAGGTTCACACAGACAAGGAAGTCTTTACCGCAAGTATTGATGAAATTGACAACTGTGACTACTCCGGAAGAACCACATTGGTTTTAGTTGCTAAGGATAGATACTTCCATACCAAATCCACTACGGAGTTCCGTTCTCCAATCAAATACAAAGTAGCAATCCGTTACTTACAAGGCAAAGAAAACTATTAAAAAAAGGCAGTCCCGCGGGACTGCCTTTTCTATTTATTTCGTTAGTCTTCAAAGTCAAAGATGGTTTTGGCCTGCATCTTGTCGGTATAGTCTGCTTTCCACTCTTTGTGTACGTCACAGTTCTTCCAGGTTTCCAAAGCGTCCCGGTCCATGGTAATGACAATGGCAAGGTCATAACGGTTAGAAACATCTACGCAGTTTTCTACCAGCCGAATATGATGAATGCCGTCTAAGTCTACTGCTCTATTGAACAACGCTTTAATTGGCAGCTGGATGGCCTTCTTGTCCGTAACGGTTTCGTTCCATTTTACAATGATGCAATGCTTCATCTTTGGTTCACTCCTCTTTTATTCAATCCATAAAAAAAGGACAGCTCATACGAGCTGTCCTCTGGTGCGAGAGACGGGACTTGAACCCGTACGAGTCGCCCCACACGCCCCTCAAACGTGCGCGTCTGCCGATTCCGCCACTCTCGCGTGTTATGCTAGGGAAATACCCTTGCGCAACGTGTTTTATTATAACGACAGTACCCTTTATTGTCAACGGGTTTTGGCCAAAAAAATGAATAAAATTAGGCGATGCAGCAGTTACTACATCGCCCATTTTATTTAGTCAATTTCAGGAAGTTCTGCGAAGGATTTTACCATGTCACCATAGTAGGTCTTTACGCCTTCGTCGGTGTCAAACAGACCGGACCAGCAAAGGTGGTCTCTCATTTCTACCGGCATGTTGTACCAGATACCTGGTTTGATCTTCATGCCTTCCTTGTAGTCCTTCTGCGGAGCATTCAGCGGTGCAGACTGGCCAACTACGTTTACAATACCGTCGTTGTCCTGCCAGGTCTTATCAACGCCCAGCTTACGAACATATGGCAAGTAAGTGGAGAACTTGCAAGCGCCGCCAAGGAACGGAGAAGCTGGGAATTTGTCCTTGTTTGCCTTGGTCATCTTACCCTTCTTATCATGATAGTAGCAAGAGGCACGGCGGGCAAAGAAGTAAACGTCCTTAGGAGTGCCCAAGAGCGCGTTGGTGTTGGTTTCTTCCTCTACCCCAAGTTCGTATGCAATATTGTCATAACGGAGCTTGGTGAAGCCCTTAATGGCATCAATGTACTTCTTCTTCAAAGGAATGTTGAACTTCTTCTTGGTGAGCTTGGTTGGGTCAGGCATAATACCGAACTGATCCAGACGGATGTCATACCAATCCATAACTTTAGATTCGCCGAGAACAGCAGTAACCAGAAGCAATGCAGTTGCAACATAGGTCATGCCAGGTACGCCAAACATAGAAGCAAAAGAGGTACCATTGTTAACACCGGACAAGGTGGTAACGGTGTGCAGCTTCTGTGGCTTGTTGGCCTTGAAGAAATCAGAAAGTTCTTCTTCCGGAGTGCAGTCAATTTCTGCCTGTGCACCGAATGCAACAAGGTCAGCAAACATCTTTACGGTTGGGCCGCCAAAGCTGTGGCCTACAATGTTGATCTTCTTGTGTTCATCGGTTAAGCCCCAGTCTTCCAGAGCACCGTGTTCATAAGTTCTGCCATAACGGGCGTGGCCATATTTTTCAGAGTGATATTTACCGTAGTCAACGGTACCACCCATGAGGAATGCCCACAGTTCACAGCATCTATCCCATGCAGAACTAAGAGGTCCTACGCTTGGAGCAAAAGCTTCAATACCCATAGAGCCAAAATAATTGGTTAACTCTCTGGAATTGGAAGCGCCCCAGTAAGGAAGCTTTGCGTACAGTTTGTCTCCCTGTCCCCAGCCGTAAAGGCCGTGAACAAAGATAACCGGATAATTTCTAGCCATAATCATAATTCTCCCAAAATTAAATATTAATAAAATATGAATAAACTGTATCTATTTTAGATGAACCCTTTCAAAAATGCAAGAAAAAAAGGCCGTTTATCACGGCCTCTTTTTTAATCATAATATTTCTCTCTACGCTTCTTTTTCACGGTGGAATAAATGGCATAGATAATCACCAGTAACACGAAAATGCCTAGGCCAACGTAAACGGAAAGATTGTTACTGCCGTCTACTTTTAAGTCAGACCACAAATTGCTCATCAAGGTTTGAATTTCTGGCGGAAGATTGTGGAAATACTGATAGTTGGCAACGGCTTCTTTTTCCGGATACAAAACAGGACTGCCTTTGTAGGTATATTCGTCCGCATCAGCAACAATTTTGTTCGGAGAAGCATACATAATCATTTCTGCGTTAGCAAGGGCAATTTCCGGTTCTGTTAAGAAGTTGATATAGAGCTCAGCTGCACCCTTGTTTTGGGCGGTAGTTGGAATACAGGCCGCATCCACAAAGATATTGGCACCCTCCTTCGGGAAGGCAACAGCCAAATCGGGATTGTTTTCCACCATAACAAGATAGTCCCCTGCATAGTATGGAGCCATGGCAGCAGCGCCGCTTTCCATAATATTGAACACTTCATCCATAACGTAAGAACGGACCACCGGTTTCTGTTCCACCAGCTTGTTATAAGCCAGCTGCCAGTCGTCCGGGTTAGTGGTGTTATAGTCCAGGCCAAGAACCGATTGCGCTATGGCAAAGCCGTCTCTCGGGTTATTGAACATCAGGATTTGACCGGCATAACTTTCATCCCAAAGAACACTCCAACTGGTTGGCTTTTCCTTCACCATTTTGGTGTTGTAGATTAAGGCTACGACACCTACGTTATAAGGAACGGTGTACTGGTTTGCCGGATCATAATATAAGTTCTTATACTTGTCATCAATATACTTGGCGAAGTTAGGGATATGAGAATAGTCCAGTGGCAATAACATGTCTTCCTCAAGCATACGGGCAATCATGTAGTCGGATGGAATGACTACATCGTAATTTGCACCGCCGCTCTTGAGCTTGGCATACATATCTTCACAAGAGTCAAAGTTGGTGTAATTGACTTTAATACCAGTGAGTTCTTCAAAGTACTTGTTTACATCCAAAGAGTCATCAGAGCCATCGGAAATATATTCACCCCAGTTATAGACATTCAGTACGCTGCCACGGTAGGCATTGTTTGCATAGTACTCTTTGTCTATAGGGTAATCCGCTACTGAGGTGGCAAAGCATGGAACCACCGTGCCAAGCAGCATGGTCAAAACTAAGAGAATGGAAAAAAGGAACTTTTTCATCTTAAACGCCCCTTTCTACCAATACCGGAAAGGTTTTTGGCCCGGTCCTCTTCCCTGTTTTCAATAATGTTAATGGCAAGAAGCAAAATGAACATTACTAAGAAGATAATGGTGGACAAAGCATACATATCCGGGGTAACTCTCTTCTTTGTCATGGAGTAAATGCGAATTGGCAAAGTCTGGAATTCCGGTCCGCTGACAAAGTAGGAAATGACAAAGTCATCAAGGCTAAGTGTAAATGCCATAATGGCACCGGAGACAATACCGGATTTAATCTGCGGCAAAATGACTTTAAAGAAGGCCTGGGTTTGTGTGCAGCCAAGGTCCTCTGCTGCCTCTACCAGGTATTCGTCCATGGACTGGAATCTTGGCAGAATGTTCAGGATAACGTATGGCAGCTGGAAGGAAATGTGGGCTATGAGCATGGTGCTAAAGCCCAAAACGCCCTTCATGGACAGCAGGGTTCCGCCAAACACAAACAGCAGCATCATGGAGATACCGGTGACAATGTCCGGATTCATCATTGGAATGTTAGTGGTGGTCATCAAGGCCTTCTTATAATATTTTGCCTTGGAATAATGAAATCCGGTGGCGGCAACGGTGCCGAGAACTGTAGATATTACAGAAGATAATACGGCTAATACCACTGTATTTTTGAAAGCGGCAATAGTGGCCCCATCTTTAAAGAGTTCTTTGTACCAATGAAGAGAAAACCCGGTCATGACAGAGGTACTGTTGGATGCGTTAAAGGAGAACACAATCAGAACTAGAATTGGTGCATACAGAAGAATCATAAAGAGAATCAGATACACCTTTCCGACAGTGCTAAGTTTTGATTTGCTCATAACATAACACCTCCCTCTTCATTGCTGGAGAAGCGGTTCATAACAGCTAGGCAAATAAAGATAAATACCATCAGCAGCAAAGAGATGGAAGCACCTAAATTGTAGTTGTAGGCTGTCTGGAACTGCATTTCAATGACGTCACCAATGAGGGTATACTTCCCGCCGCCCAGTTTCTGAGAAATGTAGAAGGTGCTGACGGAAGGAACAAATACCATAGTGATACCGGAAACAATGCCCGGCTTCGTCAATGGAATCATGACGTTTTTGAGGGTTTGGAAGCCGGTTGCCCCTAAGTCACGGGCGGCTTCTATATGTTTGGGATCCAATTTGGTCATGGCGGTATACAGCGGCAAAACCATAAATGGAACATAGTTGTAAACCATACCGAAGATAACTGCGCCGGAAGTGTTAATCAGATGCAGTTTTGGTAATCCAATTCCGGTCAGGAAATTATTGATAATACCGGTATCTTCAAAAAGGATCATGATGGAATAGGTACGGAGAATGAAGTTCATCCACATAGGTACCATAATGAGCATGATCAGCATGGTTTGGGTGCCGGCCTTACATTTGGTAAAGAAATAGGCCAGCGGATACGCTACCAACAGACAGATGATGGTAGCCACCAGTCCGAACCAGATGGAACGGAAAATGGTATCAGTATAAACGCTTAAGTTTTGAAGATTCGCCCAGGTAAATGCCCCGGTCTTATCTGTCAAAGCGTAATAAGCAACAATTGCCAACGGCACCAAGATGAAGACAAACATCCAAAGGCCGTATGGTGCGGTAATGGCAGTAAATGTTGCAGACTTCTTAGTTCTCTGCATTTTGACTTGCCTCCGCTGCAGCTTCCACTGCTTCTTCATATTCCAATTCTTCTACGTTTACTTCGGTTAAGTCCAAATCCGAGTCAGAAATGTAGTCCATTTCATCAGAGAAGCTGGAATAGTCACCGTAGACGCCAGAGTAAACGGACTTTTTCATAACATGAATTTCATCCGGTTTGATGGTAATGCCGATAATATCGCCTTCCGTTTGTTTATCGGTAGACTGGATCATCCATTTGAAGCCTCCAATGTCCACAATCATTTCATAGTGAACACCCTTAAAGGTAACGGAGGTAACCTTCCCCTTCAGCATGCCTTCTTCTACCGGAACTACGTCTACATCTTCCGGACGGACGACAACGTCAACAGGCTCTTTTTCGGCAAAGCCAGCGTCCACGCAGTCAAACTGTCTGCCGGAGAAAGCAACTCGACGGTCACTAAGCATAACGCCGTCCAAAATGTTGGATTCCCCAATGAAGTCTGCAACAAAAGCGTTGGCCGGTTCGTTATAAATAGAAATTGGAGAGCCAATCTGCTGGATTTCACCGTGGTCCATAACCACTACCTTGTCAGACATGGACAAAGCTTCTTCTTGGTCATGGGTAACATAAATGAAGGTAATGCCCAATCTTTGCTGAATGTTCTTCAGTTCCACCTGCATGTCTTTCCGGAGTTTCAAGTCCAATGCACCCAGAGGTTCATCCAAAAGAAGTACTCTAGGCTCTACTGCAAGTGCTCTGGCAATGGCCACACGCTGTTGTTGGCCACCGGAAAGAGAATCTATGCCACGGCGGTCAAAGCCCTTTAAATCCACCAGAGAGAGCATTTCAGAGACCTTGCTTTTAATGTCTTCCTCTTTCCAGTGTTTCAGCCGAAGGCCAAAAGCAATATTCTCATACACATTCAGGTGTGGAAAAAGCGCATAACGCTGAAAAATGGTGTTCACCGGCCGTTTGTTAGCAGGAACACCATTCATGAGTTTATTGTCAAAAATAACCTCGCCGGCGTCCGGTTCCTGGAATCCTGCAATAATCCGGAGCGTGGTGGTTTTCCCGCAGCCGGAAGGACCGAGAAATGTCACAAATTCTCCGTCTTTAATATCCAGATTCAAATTCTTCAAAACCGGTTCACCGTCAAAGGCTACTGAAATGTTTTTTAAAGAGATAATAACGTTTTCTTTCACTTATGCACTTCCTCATTTAACCGTAAATTATCTTTACAGACCGATTTCACTGTATAAAAATACAATAATTTAATAATAAAATAATTTTACCCCAGATACAATAAATAGTTCATGAATAAATATCCATGAAAAAAGCAGGCATAGTCTCCTATGTCTGCTTTTTCTTATAGTACTTTCTTTAAATATTGACCGGTATAAGAAGCCTTTACTTTGGCCACTTCTTCCGGAGTGCCGGTGGCAATAATAGTACCACCGTTGTCCCCACCGTCCGGACCAAGGTCAATGATATAATCTGCCGTCTTTATGACGTCCAAATTGTGTTCAATGACCAGCACTGTATTGCCTTGGTCTACCAGGCGCTGTAACACCTCAATGAGTTTGTGTACATCGGCGGTATGGAGGCCTGTGGTAGGTTCATCAAGAATGTAGATGGTTTTTCCGGTGGACCGCTTAGAGAGCTCAGTAGCTAATTTGACACGCTGTGCTTCCCCACCGGAAAGCGTGGTTGCACTTTGGCCCAGCTGAACATAACCCAAGCCTACTTCCTGCAAGGTCTTTAAGCGGTTGTAAATCTTAGGAACAGAACTGAAGAAGTCACAAGCTTCATCTATGGTCATTTCCAAAACGTCGGCAATGTTTTTGCCTTTGTATTTGACTTCCAGCGTTTCCCTATTGTAACGGGTGCCATTGCAGACGTCACACTTAACGTAAACGTCAGCTAAGAAGTGCATTTCAATTTTGACAATACCGTCACCTTGGCAGGCTTCGCAGCGACCACCTTTTACATTGAAGGAGAATCGGCCGGCATTGTAACCGTGAATTTTTGCATCCTGGGTGGAAGCAAACAAGGCACGGATGTCATTAAAGAGATTCGTATACGTGGCAGGGTTAGAACGTGGGGTTCTACCAATTGGAGACTGGTCAATGTTGATGCATTTATCTAAATATTCCAGTCCTTCTACGCCTTTGCATTTTCCAGGATATTCTTTGGCCCGATTCAAGTCTCTTGCTAAGGTCTTATGAATGATTTCATTCACCAAGGAGGATTTTCCGGAACCGGATACGCCGGTTACTACGGTAAAGGTTCCCAAAGGAATATCCACGTCAATATTTTTCAGGTTGTGCTCGGCAGCGCCCTTTACGGAAAGGATGTTGCCATTCCCCGTTCTCCGTTTGGTAGGAACAGGGATTTTCCGTTCCCCGCTTAAATATTGACCGGTGATGGACTGCTTGCAGGCCATGATTTCCTCCGGCGTACCGGTGCAGACCACTTCCCCACCTGCAATGCCGGCACCTGGACCAACGTCTACAATGTAGTCGGCTGCCCGCATGGTGTCCTCGTCGTGTTCCACGACAATAAGGGTGTTTCCAAGGTCACGGAGATCCTGCAGAGTGGCAATGAGCTTGTCATTGTCTTTTTGATGTAGCCCAATACTCGGTTCATCCAAGATGTAAAGCACACCCATTAAAGAGGAACCAATTTGGGTAGCCAAACGGATTCGTTGGCTTTCCCCACCGGAAAGGGTTCCGGCATTCCGGGAAAGATTCAAATAGTCTAAGCCAACACTGCAAAGGAAGGATAAACGGGATTTGATTTCTTTCAAAATCAGTTCTGCAATGATGCTTTCCCGTTCGGAAAGTTCTAAGTTTTCAAAAAATTCCAGTTCCTTTCGGATGGAAAGGCTGGTAAGTTCGTAAATGTTTAAACCGCCTACGGTAACAGCCAGGCTTTCTGGTTTTAAACGCTTGCCTTGGCAGTCCGGACAGTTGTGGTACGACATAAGTACTTCAATGGAACGGCGAGACCAGTCGGAGCCGGTGTCCCTAAACTTTCGTTCCAAGTTAGGAATAACCCCTTCAAAGCGGGCTTTCCAAGTACTGTTGGAGAAGGACGTGCGGCGTTTGAATTCCACCCGTTCCCCTTTGGTACCGTAAAGGATTTTGTTCAAATCCTTTTGGGCCATGTCCTTAACAGGAACGTCAATAGAGAAGCCATAGTGGCTGGCAACCCCTTCGTAATACATTTGCGCAATGGTGCCGCCTTCGGTCTTGGTCCAGCCCGGGGCCTGAATGGCGCCATCGGAAATGGACAGGTTTTTGTCCGGGATAATGAGGTCAGGGTCCACACTTTGGAAATAACCTAGGCCGGCACAGGACGGGCAGGCCCCAAACGGGTTATTGAAGGAGAACATTCTAGGCTGTAGTTCATCCAGTTCCAAAGCACCGTGTTCCGGACAGGCAAATTGTTCGGAGAAAACCATGTCTTCCCCGTCCAAGACGTTGACCATCATAATGCCTTCCGCCAGCTTAATAGCAGTTTCCACAGAATCTGCCAAACGGCCGCGGATGCTATCCTTTACCACCAAACGGTCAACGACGATTTCAATGTTATGTTTGATGTTTTTATCTAGGCTGATTTTTTCACTGAGGTCATGGACTTCCCCGTCAATACGGGCACGGACATAACCGGACTTGGCAGCATTTTCCAAATCCTTGGCGTAAGTACCCTTTTTGCCTCTGGCAATTGGGGCCATAATCTGAATTTTGGTGCCTTCCGGCAAAGCCAAAACCTGGTCTACAATCTGGTCCACCGTCTGATGGCTCAATTCCTGTCCACAAATAGGACAATGAGGACGGCCAATACGGGCATACAGCAACCGCAGGTAGTCGTAAATTTCAGTGACGGTTCCCACGGTGGAACGTGGGTTTTTGGAAGTGGTTTTCTGGTCAATGGAAATGGCTGGAGAAAGACCGTCAATGGCTTCCACTCTTGGCTTTTCCATCAGGCCTAAGAACTGGCGAGCATAAGAGGACAAAGATTCCATGTAACGTCTTTGGCCTTCGGCATAAATGGTGTCAAAAGCCAAGGAGGATTTCCCGGATCCGGACAGGCCGGTAAACACCACCATTTTGTCTCTTGGAATGGTGACGTCAATATTCTTTAAGTTGTGCTCTTTTGCGCCTTTAATGACAATATCTTTATTCATTATTGCTCTCTCAACTTCTTAATTTCGTCTCTATAGTAAGCAGCGGTTTCGAAATCCAAAACTCGGGCTGCGGCACGCATGTTCTTTTCCATTTCCTCTATGCGGCGATTCAGTTCCTTCTTGCTCAGACGCTTGCCGTCCTTCGGCTTGGTATCTACCTTAGCGGAGATTTCAATGACGTCACGGACATCCTTGATGATGGTCTTAGGAACAATGCCGTGGGCTTCATTGTAAGCCATCTGTATTTCACGACGGCGGAAGGTTTCGGTAATGGCACGCTCCATAGATGGCGTGACGCTGTCTGCGTACATGATAACTTCCCCTGAGGCGTTTCGTGCGGCACGGCCGGCGGTCTGCACCAAACTGGTCTCGGACCGGAGGAAACCCTCTTTATCGGCATCTAGGACGGCTACAAGAGATACTTCCGGAATGTCCAAACCTTCCCGGAGCAAGTTGATGCCAATGAGGACATCAAATTCACCCATGCGCAGGTCACGGATAATCTGCATGCGTTCAATGGTGTCTATGTCATGATGCATGTAGCGGACTTTGACACCGTGTTCTTCTAAGTAAAGGGTTAAGTCCTCTGCCATCTTCTTGGTTAAGGTGGTAACCAAAACCCGTTCTTTTCTAGCAGCACGGACATTGATTTCGGAAAGCAGGTCATCAATTTGACCTTCCACCGGTTTGACGGTGATATTCGGGTCCAGCAAGCCGGTAGGACGGATGAGCTGTTCCGCAATTTGAACGGATTTCTCTTTTTCAAAGTCTCCCGGTGTGGCACTGGTGAAAATAACCTGGTTGATATGAGAATAGAATTCCTCAAAGTTCAGTGGCCGGTTGTCGTAAGCACTTGGCAGACGGAACCCATAGTCAATGAGGCTCTTCTTTCTGGCGTGGTCCCCGCCGAACATGCCTCGAACTTGAGGCAGGGTTACGTGGCTTTCGTCCACGAACAGAAGGAAATCTTTTGGAAAATAGTCCAGCAGCGTATATGGCACAGAGCCCGGGGCTCTGCGGGACAGCACGCGGCTGTAGTTTTCGATACCCTGACAGAAGCCGGTTTCCCGCAGCATTTCCATGTCGTACTCCGTACGCTGGCGAATACGCTGGGCTTCAATCAGCTTCCCTTCTGCCTCAAATTCGGCCACCCGTTCGGCGCATTCCTGCATAATATCCGAAATGGCGTCCTCCATGTAAGCCGGATTCACAACGTAGTGAGATGCAGGATAAATGGTGGCATGTTTTAAAACCGCATTCACCTCGCCGGTCAATGCGTTGATTTCACAGATACGGTCAATTTCATCTCCAAAAAATTCCACCCGAATGGCAAATTCCGCTTCAGACGAGGTGAAAATTTCCACCGTATCCCCGCGGACGCGGAATTTGGTCCGGACAAAATTGACGTCATTTCGTTCATACTGCAGGGCCACCAGTTTGGCCAGCAGGTCGTCCCGGGACATAGTGGTTCCCGGACGGAGGCTTAACATGTTTTCCTTATATAGTTCCGGGCTGCCCAAAGAGTAGATACAGGACACGGAAGCTACAATAATAACGTCCCTCCGCTCCATTAAAGAAAAGGTGGCAGAGTGACGGAGTTTATCTATTTCATCATTAATAGAGGCGTCTTTTTCAATGTAGGTGTCGGAAGATGCTACATAGGCCTCAGGTTGATAATAGTCGTAATAAGAAACAAAGAACTCCACTGCATTGTTGGGAAACATTTCCCGAAATTCCGAACAGAGCTGAGCAGCTAATGTCTTATTGTGAGCTAAAACAAGGGTAGGCCGATTGGCTTTGGCAATAATATTGGCCATGGTGAAGGTTTTCCCGGACCCGGTAACCCCAAGTAGGGTTTGCTCTTTATATCCTTTTTCTAAACCTTCCACCAAAGTGGCAATAGCCTGGGGTTGATCCCCCATAGGCTGAAAGTTTGAAACAAGCTCAAAATGGTCCATTTTTTCACCCCTTACCCTAAATTCAACTCATTATATCAAAGTAAATTTTTAATGTAAACAGAAAAGCGAACATTTGTTCGCGGCCCCTGGTATCTCCATTCGTCTTTAAAGTGTTACAATTTATTGCACTCTGTTAATAAATTCTATATTGTATTTTTGACCTTTGTTTTATATAGTAAGGTTGAGAGAATTTGTACACGTACAAATTCCTTATGTTAGCATGTTTAGGAGGACCTCAAATGTTTAGTTTTATTACTAATTTCATTGCAAACATTGGGGAAAACATGAAAGGAAACACCGGTGTTAAATGGGGAGATCTCGTACTGATGACTCCGTATGACGGATGGTATGACTACATCAAGAACCTTTTTGACAACCTTGGATTCCTTGAAATTTTCCTGATTGTATGTTCTGCTCTTACCTGGACTGGTGTTTATCTCATCATTATCCAGAAGCTTTACACTCAGCATGCTCCATCTATGCCATGGGTAGCTCTGTGCCTCAACTTCTCTTGGGAATTCCAGTTCGCATTCCTGGTTCCATATCCGGAACCAGTTACCCGCTGGGGTATCTACCTTTGGGTAGTATTCGACTTCGTAATGTATGTTCTTGACCTGAAATATGGTAAATATGCATTCAGACAGCGCTGGGGCGAAGTATATGGCAAACCGGGCTTTTACTACAGTGTAAAATGCGGCCTGTTCGCACTGATGTTCTTGTTGGTACTTTCCACCAACGCTCAGTGGCCACATCTTCCGGACTCTCCTATGTTCGCAGCTTATCTCATGAACACCGTAATGTCCTTCCTGTTCATTACTCATATGTTCCAGAAGGAAACCATTGAAGGTACTTCCATTTGGCTTGCATGGCTCAAGTTCATTGGTACAGTAGCTCCAACTGTTCTCGGTTTCATGTGGATGCCTGGTCAGTGGTTCGTTTACATGCTGGCTATTATCTGCGCTATTCTCGACGCTTGCTTCATTCTTATGCTTACACACCGTTACGTTACTTTCGGTATGAACCCATACACCCGTAAGCCAATTAAGGGCATGGAAGATAAGTATAACGAAACCATCAACGCACTTGCTGAATACAAAGAAAAGTCCACTAACTTCAAGTGGTAAATTAAACGTTAAAACAACCTGCTAATAAATTTAAAATCGAAACTCTACAAAATATAATTTTAAATTTTCACTGCTAACATAAAGCAAACCCCGGAACTTGAGTTCCGGGGCTTTTGTTTTTTATTCATCAAATTGGAAGATTTCACGGTCAATGTCTTCTGCTACTCCTTGTAGCCATTCATCCGTTACCACTTTCGGCTTTTTAATTCTTTCTTTAGCAAAGCCAAATTTTAAAATGGTTCCGGCCAACTGTGACATAGCCATATCCACATACCGGTCTACGTCAACAGATTCCTTATTTTGGCGGCTCATATAAGCATATTCAAAACCGCCGCCTACCAGAACCGTGATGATTTCCAACAGTTCTTTCTTGAAGGAAGGCAATTTAATGTGAAGATACTCGGACATCCAATCGGTAATGGTCTCCTCTACAACCTTCCCATAGGCTCTTGAGGCGATTAAGTCCTTCGTAATTTTGAAAGACGGTTCCCAGTTACAAATGTACCAGTATTCGAAATAGGCCAGCAGATAGATCTTTTCTAAGCCGATAATGTCGTTCTTCAAATTCAAGCCATCATAGTGGGTAATGATATCGAAAGAACGTTCTACAAACAAAGAAATGAAGTCATCTTTCTTTGGAAAATAGTACTGCAGTAAAGACTTTTTGATACCACAGGCAAAGGCTATATCGCCATAAGATGTTTCTGCAAACCCTTTTTCACGGAATAAAGAGTAAGCAATACCGGCAATGCGGTTCTGTTCGTCTAAATATTTTTTTGTTTCCATAATACCCTTTCTTATACCAAATCAGTGATGATGGTATCTACCTCTGTGTTTTTATAATGTTCCAGATGTGTGGAGCCCTTGATTCCCCACACGTTTATCCCAATGCCATTTTCATGACACTTATTAATATAGCCGGAAGGAACTTTTGTCAAGACGAAATAAGGATGCAATGCATCTGCCTGATGTTCCTTTGCTACTTCAATGAATTTACCGGTAAGCAGGCGGTTATCATACACGTTGGCAAAATCATAAAGTAACCCAACTTTTAAAGATGGATCCAGTTCCTTTACCCTGTCGGTGACATTGAAATAGAAACTGGAAAAAATAACTTTATCCTGAAGGTCAAATTCCTTTACCATGGCAACGGTTTTATCTACCACATCCATTTGAAAGTCTTTTGGCTTCTTAATTTCAATGTTGATGAATTCCATATCCTTAACGGTTTCAAGTGTTTCCCAAAGAGTAGGAATCTGAGTGCCTTTGAACCGTGGAGAAAACCACATGCCAAAATCCAAAGCACGAAGTTCTTCGAAGGTCAAATCCACCACTAGGCCATGACCGTTGGAAGTTTCATCTACCGTAAAGTTGTGGCAAATGACAGGCACACCATCTTTGGAAAGCTGCACATCAAATTCCACACCGGAAGCGCCATTTGCTATTGCTGCTTCAAAAGCGGGAATGGTGTTTTGTGGAGCCCGTAAATTGGCTCCTCTATGAGCAATAATTAGTGGCATGCTGTCCCCTTCTTTCTTAAAATGCATCCTCATTATATCATAAATACGAAACAGATAAAAAAAGAGCTCCACAAAAGTGGAGCTCTTTCTATTTCAGTTAGAAAATCTTATTTGAGACCTTCAATTTCCGGATGTCTTGCAGCTACTACGCCGAATGCATCTTCAGCAACTTCGCCAGCCCACTTAATGTCTTCTTCAGTGAGAGAAGCATTGATGAAGTGGTTGTGGTGAGAAGTGATGAACAAACCGCGGGATACACATTCTGCAACCCATTCCTGATGAAGCATAAGAGAATCATCGTTAGCAGTTCTCAGATAGAACAGAGGCATTTCACCGGATACTACCAGGTCGAAGCCATGTTCAGCACCTGCAGCCTTGAGGGTTTCACCCATCTTAGTACCCAGGTCATGGAACATCTTAGGAGTGTCGAGAGCCTTCATCTTGTTGATACAAGCGATACAAGCTGCGAAAGGTTCAGCAGACATCCAATAAGAACCGGTGTAAGACAGAGAAGAAGCTGGGGTGTACCATTTTTCCTGACCGCAAACGCAGGACATGTTGTAACCGTTAGCAAGTGCCTTACAGAAGCAGATCATGTCGGCCTTGAAGCCATAGTAATGGTCAGAACCGGCAAGGTCAAGACGGAAGCCAGCACGTACGTCGTCGATGATGAGAGCCATACCGTGGTCGTCGCAGAACTTGCGAACCTTAGCCCACTGTTCCTTGGTGGCAGGAACGTTGTCATAGAAGTTACCATGGTCATATGGCTGAGCAATCAAAGCAGCTACATTTCCACCAGCTTTTTCGTATTCTTCTTCCATAGCCTTCATGTCGAACCATGGAATGATGATGTTGTTCTGAGTATCGGATGGCAGGATGCCAGGATAGTCAGGCTTCATGCACCATGGGAAGTTACCATGATAGTAACCCTTGAAGTACATGATCTTATCTTTGCCGGTACCGGCACGAGCGGTAATGGCAGCCATCTGAGTGGCGTCGGAACCGTTCTTCATGAAGTATACCCAGTCAGCAATATTAACGGTATCCTTCAGGAGTTCTGCGCATTCTACCATCTTGTAGGATGGAGAAGTAAGGCAGTTACCGATCTTTAACTGTTCAATTGCAGCGGCGTCTACGTCGTCATCGCAGTAACCGAGAACGTTAGGACCGTATGCGCACATCATGTCGAGGTATTTGTTACCATCAACGTCCCAGAAATAGGAACCCTTAGCATGATCTGCCATCAGTGGCCATTTGGTGATAGGAAGGAACAATCCTTCGGATGGACCAAGGTGACCATATACACCAGCAGGAATAGCCTTTAAAGCTCTGTTAAACCATTCCTGGGATTTTTCGTGAGTGTATTCAGGAAATTTACTCATTGTAGTCCCCTCCTTATGCTAAATAAACCGCAACGCGGTCAAGAATACGGTTGATGTTATCGAGCATGCTGATCATGCCGGCCATCTTAATGTTGCCTGCGCAAAGTTCAGCGATAGTGGAAACAGTACCGTTGAACAGGCCGTTAGCAAGTTCAATGGAGCTGAATTCCATGATAGCTCTAGGATTTTCTGGCTTTTCCTTGATGAGGGAAAGCTTCTGATCCTTAGCAACAACGGTAACGTAGCAAGCATCTTTAATGCCCATCTGTACTTTACCGTCTACCATACCGGAAGCAGAAATCTTGGAGATTTCATCGTAGTTACCGAGAGCACATACAGCGCCGCCGATTACATACATGGTAAGGATGGTGTTCAGTCTGAAGAATTCTGGATCCTTAAGGTCAGCTTCTTCCGGCTGAAGGTATTTGCTCATGATGTCGGTCAACTTAGTGAAAGGACCAAGCAAGAAAGTGAGCACCTGAACAGGATTCTTGGTAGGGATACCAGGAACGCTGTTGTTTACAAGGTTGTTAAGAGCTTTGCAGGAAGTGAAAGACATCTTGCAGGTGCACTCTGCATCGCCTTCAACGAACTTACAGCCGTCTTTATCGAACTTATAAGTTACGCAAGGACCGTCTTTAACATCAAGACAAAGAGCTACTGGATTTTTAAGGCCAGCACAGATTTTTTTTGCTTCTGGAACGAGATCGCACACGTTTTCGAGAGCACGAAGTACGCCATAAGCGTTGACATAAGCTAAAGCTTTCTGATCAATCATGGGGAGTCCTCCTTTTTTAAAATACTGAATGTGCAGCGTGAATTCCCACTACACCTCCACACATAATTAGCATTTTTAATTATAGTGTTTTAACCAGGTAAAGTCAACGAAATAGACAACAAAGTCACGACTCACGGGCCTCTTTTTGTCTATCTTTGTACACCAAATAAAAACTGACCAATTCCCAACTTAAAAATTCGGGAATTGGTCAGCAAACCATACATTAGGAACTTCAAAACTTTGTTGATTTAGATAGTTTAACATTCCTGCATCCGTGGTGAAGTCAAATTCCAGTTTATAAGAGTAGAGGAATTGCTTCTTATAGCCACCCTGCTTTTTATTCAATTGATTGGTACCATATTTGCCGTCCCCCAGCAAAGGACAGCCAATGCTGGCGAAGTGGGCACGAATCTGATGAGTGCGGCCTGTCAGCAGTTCCACTTCAATGAGAGACAAGCCCTTGTCAGAACGGAGTACCTGGTACTTGGTGCGGATTTCCTTTGCGCCCGGGGACGGCGACGTACCCACGAAGACTTTGTTCTTTTGCTCGTCTTTGATTAACCAGCCTTTTAAGGTATCAGCTTGCTTTTTCGGGGTACCGTGAACCACGCACAAATAATATTTGTTCAGTTCACGGTCCTTCACTTTC
Organism: Acutalibacteraceae bacterium; assembly: GCA_045642465.1. Taxonomy (GTDB): domain Bacteria; phylum Bacillota; class Clostridia; order Oscillospirales; family Acutalibacteraceae; genus RUG420. The sequence continues at coordinate 461,168 of JAZUIY010000016.1, read as the reverse complement.
TGGTTTAGGATCCGTAAAGTTTCCGCATTTTTGGCGGCCATAACAATGCCGCCGGTATTGCGGTCAATTCGGTTAATCAGCGCCGGAGCAAAGGAGGTTTCGTCTTCGGGGTGATATTCCCCTTTTTCATAGAGATACCGCTTTACTCTGGTAATCAACGTGTCAACGTACTCAGAATTGTCTGGGTGACACAGCAAGCCCACCTTCTTATCCAAGAGGAGTAAGTTCTCATCTTCATAGAGAATGCTCAATTGGGTCCCTGCATGCAAAAAGTCATAGCGGGGTTCCTTTTGTTCAAAGAACTCGTCGTTGATGTATAAATCAACGACATCGCCCTCATTAAGCCGGGTACTGATTTCTGCCCTTTTCCCGTTGACTTTAATCCGTTTTTTTCGGATGTATTTATACATTAAAGATTGAGGCAAATTGGGATACGACTTGGTAAGGAATTTATCCAGCCGCTGATTTGCATCATTCTTCCGGATCGTTACGCTCTTCATGTTCCAGAACCTTTACTGCAATTTCTTCTAACTTCTTGGAGTTTACCATCATGGCAGTGACTTCCAGGTTTTCGTAGGTGAACTTCTGGCCCGGTTCCGGAATTTCTTCAAACTGTTCCAGTGCCCAGCCGGCTACGGTGTTGGAGTCAGAGTCAGGTTCTTCCATTTGGAAGAATTCAAAGAAGTCTTCCACGTCCATGCCGCAGTCTACCGCATATTCATTCGGGGCAATTTCCACGAAGTTGCTTTCCACTTCGTCGTGCTCGTCGTAGATTTCCCCTACCAGTTCTTCCAGAATGTCTTCCATAGTAATGAGGCCTTCGGTACCGCCGAATTCGTCGGATACCACTGCCATGTGGATATGAGATTCCTTGAGGATATCCAAGGCCTTGGAAATCTTCATGGTCGGTGGGAAATACTGAATCTTCTGAACAATGTCAGGCCATTTGGTGTCACCGGACAAAACATCATCTGCAAAGTCTTTGGCGTGAATGAAGCCCACAATGTCATCCAAGTCTTCGTCGTACACCGGAATACGGGTAAAGTCGGATTCCCGGAAGGCATCCGCTACTTCTTCCTCCGTTGCATCCAAAGGAACGGCAATAATGTCTACACGAGGGGTAATGATTTCCCCTACTTCTGCGTCGTTGAAGTCCATAACGTTCTTGATGAGTTCGGAGTCATCTTCGGAAATACCACCGTCGGACTCTGCTTCATCTACCATGGTCATGAATTCTTCTTCGGTAATTTTATCTTCCGCGTTTAGATTAAAGATCTTCTTAATGGCTTTCTTCCACCAAGCAAACAGTTTGGTCAGTGGAAGGAAGATTTTCATCAGAACGTCAATTGGTCCGCAGAACACTTTTGCCAGCTTTTCCGGAATTTCCTTAGCAATGGATTTCGGGGTAACTTCACCAAAGATCAAAATGACAATGGTCAACACCAAGGTGGACCAAGTGGCACCGATGTCCCCCATGGCCCGTACAAAGAGCACGGTACAAATAGAGGATGCGGCAATGTTTACAATATTGTTCCCGATGAGAATGGCAGAAAGCATGCTGTCATAATCATCAATGATTTTTAATACTTTCCCAGCTTTCTTGTCCCCCTCTTGTTCCATGGACTTGAGCCGCATGCGGTTAGCACAGGAAAACGCAGTTTCCGAAGACGAGAAAAATGCAGAGCCTACAATACAAACAAATAAGACAACAAGTAGAACGGTACTACTGCCCATATGATTTATGTCCCTCCTAAAGGATCAGTAATTGATTTCGTAATTTTCTACCACAACAAACAGCATGGTCATGGTAATTAAAAAGAGTGGTACGAACATGCCCGGGTTTACCAGAGACATGAGTTCCACGCCAAAGAGGCTTAAGAGAACCGTGCGGGAAAACGTAGTCTTCCTACCCCACAACAGTTTCAGCCGTTTTGCCATCTGGTATCCATAAGTTGCAACCCCCATAAGGCCAAAGCTGCCAATGACCTGAATTGGTGCACAGTGATACCAGCAAAGTGTGGCAATGGAAGATGGATGAATGTCCCGGTTACCCATGTATCCAAGGCCTCGGCCGTTCAGCGGGCTAGTACAGAAGTCCTGCCAACCTCTCTTCCAAAGACCCAGGCGAATGGCGTTTTCTCCGGAGTCGGTAAACCGGCCCAAGGTGTAGCTGAGGAAATCCATTAGCGTCGGCAGCAAAAGCAAGAATCCAAGAATGGCAACCCCGGTAACAGCCAGATAAACCGGTCTGTGCTTCTTGTCTTTTACAGCAAAGTAAATGAGGCAGGCTGCAAATTCAATGAGGCCCATCAGCAATCCGCCACGGGATCCGGTAAGTACTAAAGTAAGTGCACATGCCAGGGACAACCCGAAGTACCAGATGTGTTTCCGTGCCATATAAAAGGTAAATGGCAGGCCAACCATGATTAAGGTACAAGCGTTGTTTCTCCACTGGAAGGCCAAGATACCCGGATTTCGCATGAATTCTGACCAGTGTTCCACGTAGTATTCCAAAACGGAAATACATAAGAAGAGCAGCAGGAAACAGAATAGTTTGGCAATCCGTTCATCCATTGGACGGTCCCCGTTGGCTCCAGGGTAAACCAGAGACTTCATAATTACATAAAGAATTAATACGAAGAACCCCAGTCCAATCATGTAAGCCAAAGACAAGAACCGGAAATATTCTGCAGCGGTAATGGTTCCTACCCCGCCTAACAAGCAAACAATGGAAACCAGTAAAATTGGCGAGAATAAATACCCTTTTTCCGGGCGATGCAGTTTCTTATACTTCACAAAGTGGAAGCCAACCGAAAAAGCAATAAGGAACCCAACCGGCCAGAAGACAATGAAATCATCGTAAGAGTTCTTAGCCTGAATAGCAAAGGATGCCAACATGAGGATTGGCAAGAAAGAACAAACGATGTCCGGGCAGACAATGATAATAACACAGGCCAAAAGGGCAAAAAGAAAAGCACCCTTTACGTACCAATTGAACAATACAATTAGCGTGGCGAAGAGCACAAGAATCCAGCCGAATGCATCGCTGGCAAAAAAGGAGCGGGCTGCATTCAGCAAAGTATGAAATTTAGATTGATCTGTGTCCATAAAATCCTCTGGGTTTCGGGAACCTTGTTTACAAAATTAAAGTATGTATATAAAATACTATAAGTTAAACGCAATAGCAAGTTTTGAACAAATCCTGTTCTAGGCTATTGATTTTTCCAAACACTTGTTTATAATTAATTTTAGCACTCGTGAGAAAAGAGTGCTAATTGGAGGATATGAATATGACGATTAAACCAGTTGCAGACCGAGTTCTCATCAAAACTCTGGAAGCAGAAGAAACCACAAAGAGCGGCTTCATCCTTGCTGCATCCGCTCAGGAAAAGCCTGAAATTTCCGAAGTCATTGCCGTAGGCCCTGGCGGGGTTGTTGACGGTGAGAAAGTAGACATGTATTTGAAAGTTGGAGACAAAGTAATTGTCGGCAAATACAGTGGTACTCAGGTTAAGGTTGACGGTGTTGAATACAGCATCGTTAAGCAGTCTGACATTCTTGCAATTGTAGAAGACTAACTCTTTGGAGGAACATAAATTATGGCAAAACAGATTATCTATGGTGAAGAAGCCAGAAAGGCTCTTCAGAACGGTATCGACAAACTGGCTGATACCGTAAAAATCACCCTTGGCCCTAAGGGTCGTAACGTTGTTCTGGACAGAAGCTACGGCGGTCCACTGATTACCAACGACGGTGTTACCATTGCAAAAGACATTGAACTGGAAGACCCATTTGAAAACATGGGTGCTCAGTTAGTAAAAGAAGTTTCCACCAAGACCAACGACGTAGCCGGTGACGGTACTACTACCGCTACCCTGCTTGCTCAGGCCCTCATCCGTGAAGGCATGAAGAACGTTGCTGCCGGTGCAAACCCAATGGTAGTTAAGAAAGGTATTAAGAAGGCAGTTGACGCAGCTGTTGATGCTGTTCAAGCAGATGCAAAGCCAGTTACCAACTCCGCTGACATTGCCCGTGTTGCTACCATCTCCTCTGCTGATGAAAACATCGGTAACCTGATTGCAGAAGCCATGGATAAGGTTTCCGCTGACGGCGTTATTACCGTAGAAGAAGCTAAGACTGCTGAAACTACCGTTGACGTAGTAGAAGGCATGCAGTTCGACCGCGGTTATATCTCCCCTTACATGATGACCGACACCGAAAAGATGACTGCAGAAATTGATGACGCATTCCTGCTGATCACCGACAAGAAGATTACCAACATTCAGGAAATCCTTCCTCTTCTGGAACAGGTTCTGAAGATGGGTAAGAAACTGGTTATCATTGCCGAAGATATTGAAGGCGAAGCTCTTCAGACCATCGTACTGAACAAACTGCGTGGTACCTTCGTTTGTGTTGGTGTTAAAGCTCCTGGCTTTGGCGACAGACGTAAGGACATGCTTCAGGATATTGCCATCCTTACCGGTGGTACTGTTATCACCTCTGACCTTGGCCTTGAATTTGCCAATGCTACCATTGATATGCTTGGCCAGGCTGCTAAGGTTACCATCTCTAAGGACACCACCACCATTGTAGACGGTGCCGGTGATAAGACCGAAATTGAAAACCGTGTTGGCCAGATTCGTGCAGCCATTGAAAAGACCACCTCTGACTATGACAGAGAAAAGCTGCAGGAACGTCTTGCTAAGATGGCCGGCGGTGTTGCAGTTCTCCACGTTGGTGCTGCTACCGAAACCGAAATGAAAGAAACCAAGCTCCGCATTGAAGACGCTTTGGCTGCAACCAAGGCTGCCGTAGAAGAAGGTACCGTTGCCGGCGGTGGCGTTGCTCTCATCAACGTTATCCCTACCGTTGCTGCTCTTCTGGATGCTGAAGAAGATGCTGACATCAAGACCGGTATCAAGATTGTTCTGAAAGCCATTGAAGAACCAATCCGTCAGATTGCTAAGAACGCAGGCTTAGAAGGCTCCGTTATTATTGATGCCATCCAGCGTTCCGGTAAGAAAGGCTACGGCTTCAACTTCGCTACGGAAGAATATGTAGACATGTTCGAAGCTGGTATCCTGGACCCTGCAAAGGTAACCCGTTCCGCACTGCAGAACGCTTCCTCTGTTGCAGGTATGGTACTGACCACCGAATCTCTGGTTACTGACAAACCAGACCCAGCTGCTGACGCTGCTCAGGCTGCTGCTCAGGCTGCTGCCATGGCAAACGCAGGCGGAATGTATTAAGCACTCAATCGCCAATTGTAGGCAGAAAAGAAGTCCTGTCATCTTTACGGTGACAGGGCTTTTGTTTTATACTAAGTAGGTATTTAATTCACTTGGGAGGCCACTGATATGGGCATTGAACTAAAGTCTAAATTTTATGACTTAGTGGGAGAAATTCCTCATAACGACTACTACCCCCGTCCACAGTTACAGCGGGACAGTTTTTATAATTTGAATGGTACTTGGCAATATGCCATCTACCCTACCGAAGAAGTTTTCGGTGGATATCAGAGTGACATTTTAGTACCGTTTTCTCCGGAAACCTTGTTGTCCGGCGTAAAGAAAAGCGTTACTCCAACGGACACCCTTTATTACAAACGCACCTTCCAGGTAGACGGTGACTTTTTGAAGGATAAAACCATCCTTCACTTTGGAGCCGTTGACTACGAATGTGTGGTTAAAGTGAATGACAAAAAGGTAGGTTCCCACCAGGGCGGATTCTTTGCCTTTGATATGGACATCAGTAAAGCCATCCGCATTGGGGAAAACACCATTGAACTCATTGTCAAAGACCCTTCAGACACCAGTTACCACGCCCGTGGTAAGCAGGCTTCCCTGCCGGCTACTATTTGGTACACCCCACAGTCCGGCATTTGGCAGACCGTTTGGATGGAATCCGTACCGGCAGATTACGTAGAGGACCTTCTCATTGTCCCTGACATTGACAAGAACGAAGTTGCAATTACCGTTACCTCTACTGCATCCGAAGTTACCGTTACCGTACTTGACGACGGCAAGGAACTGGCCAGCGCCACCGGCAAAGGTACCTTGGTTCTTCCAATGGAAGACTATGAATGCTGGTCTCCGGAAAACCCGAAGCTCTATGACCTACAGATTGTTGCCGGTAAGGACCGGGTAAGCTCTTATTTCGGCATGCGTAAGTTTGGCGTTGGCCCGGACGAAAAGGGCGTACAGCGCCTCCTGCTCAACAATAAGCCATACTTCCATAACGGGGTATTAGACCAAGGCTACTGGTCTGACGGTATGTTGACCCCGCCATGTAAAGAAGCCATGGAATATGACATCGATATGCTGAAAGCCATGGGCTTCAACATGATCCGGAAGCACATCAAAATTGAACCGAGTTACTGGTATTATCTCTGTGACAAAAAGGGCATGCTGGTATGGCAGGACTTGGTCAATGGTGGTACCGCATACAACATGCTGGTTATTGGCATTCTCCCTCTCTTCAACATCTTCTTAAAGGACGGCAAGAAGAACTACAAACTCTTTGCCCGGGAAGAACAGGAAAGCAGAGACGAATACATCAAAGATATGTATGACACCTTACATCACCTTCGGAACACCGTTTCCCTGGCCATGTGGGTTCCGTTTAACGAAGGCTGGGGTCAGTTTGATGCCAACAAGATTTCCGAAATGATCAAAGCATACGATCCAACCCGTACCATTGACCGTACTTCCGGTTGGCACGACCAGTGGGAATCCGACTTCGTTACCCGTCACATTTACTTCTACCCTATTTATGTGCCAAAGGATGACCGCTGCTACCTGCTGGATGAATTCGGTGGCTTCTCCAAGATGACACCGGGTCACATGTTCTCTAAGCTCCTATTCGGATACCGAATGTACTTCACTAAGAACCAACTTATGCGGGGCTATGAAAAGACCTTTGAAAAGCGGATTATCCGCAACATTCCAAAGGGCCTTTCCGCTACCGTATTCACCCAGGTTTCCGACGTAGAAGGCGAAATCAACGGCCTGGTCACCTATGACCGCTGCGTAGAAAAATATGACAGAGAACGCATTAAGGCGGTAAACGACCGGGTTAAGTTATAATTTAAAGCAAGAAAAAACGCTCAGAAAAGCACTGCTTTTCCGAGCGTTTTCTTTTTAATATTTCTTTTTCCAGGCAATCAGCAAACCGACAGCCAATACAGCAACGGATACTCCTATAGAGAGCCAACCGTTGCTCTTACCAGCACCTTTACGGTCAGACATATCAGGCCGTTTTGCTTCCTTCTCTTTGGTGGAATCGGCGGATTTTCCTTTCGTTGCATTCTCCTCTTCCGTGTCTTCCTGTTCGGAAGCAAACGGGTTGAAGCCCTCAGGAGGTGTCATACCCTCAGGCATTTCCATGCCGTCCGGTGGCGTCATGCCCTCTTGTTTGCCGCCTCTGCCTCTGTTGCCACCCATGGTGCCCATGGTGGAAAGATTCAGATTCTGGGTACCTACCGGAGTGTTATCTCCATTTAACTGACGTTCTACCGCCGTACCACGAAGGGATACAAAACCTTCTAAGGTATCTACCCCTGTTTCAAAGTCTTCCAACGTACAGAACTTAGTCGGATCCTTTTCAACATAAGGACGAATCATGTCTTCGGTTTCCCGAATCACATCTTTTAACTTACCATCGGTAATCCATTCTTCTAGAAAATCGGAAAACAGCTCGTGATAAGCTTCCGTATAAGATTCATCCGAGAAAATCCAGCCCAGCATAGGCCGATCATCTAAATTTCCACTGGAAATTGGATTGTCAATAGAGGCGTTCACAGAACTGGAAGCATCGCCTCCCATGAAAGTACCGAAGGCCAAGTTATAGTCCCAAGGAATCATACTTAGTTTTCCGTCTTTTTCGTGAAGGTAGTAGTTGTGAATCATACTACCGGTATAACTGTCTCCGTTACATACAAAGTTGTGAACTACAAAATAACGAAGTACTTCTTCCATATCTAAACTGTCTTCCAAATTGGTATATTCGGAAAGATTCTTTAGGGAAGCAATGAGCCGTTTTTGATCTGCTTTAGATACATCCGTCTTAGCACTGTCAAAGATGTTGGAATAGCTGTCCGGATCATCATCAATGTACTTGAGTTTGACGTCGTCACTGCCCATTCCGCCGAAGCTAAATCCCTTCTCCTTATCCTTAGAGGAATCTCCGGATTCAGAGGAAGTCTTGCCGCTAAAATCTGGTGCTTCTCCGCCGAAATCCGGGACTTCACCGTTAAAGTCGGATGGCACTTTTGTACTGCCTTCGTCAAAATCCATATCGTCCATGTTAAAGCCTTTTCCGTTCCCTCGGCCTGCGCCAAAGTTCATGGTATCCGGCTTATATAGTTCTCCTTCTTCCGAACCATAATTACGGGACAAGAAGCTGTCTTCAATTCCTTCTACTGCCAGATATAAACCCCAATCCTCTCCGTTTACCGTAATATAAGTAAAACTACTGAGCGGACTGTCTACACCGAATTCATTCATCATCTGATAAACGAGATAATCCTTCATCATGGTGTTATCCTGAATCAAGTTGTTTAGGCACAATTTATCTAATCCGTCCAGCGTCTGGCCATCAATGAAATGATCAAACTCTAGTTTGAAACTGTAGCGCTGGCTGTTCATAGACTTTACGCTGGAAAGAGAGGTATTTCCTTTGGCACGAAGAGCCACCCCTTCCAATTTGGTTCCGTCTACCGTTACATTGCAAGTAGTGTACTCTTCATTTTCACAGGTCTCTATGAAGGAATCCCAATCCTCTACTTCTAGATTGATTTGATGAACATAGCTGGTATCAAACAGAGAACTTTCATACTTCTTGGCATACAGCGTGGAGGTAATATTCAAAGAATCACCAAACACAAAAAGGATGGTTACGGCAAGAGTAAGACAAATAATGGCAATACAGATTTTATCTATCTGCTTACTAGTTGACATTTCTTTTCCCCTTATCCCATGTATTCTCCGTTATAGCTAACCAAAACAGCACTGTTTACGCCGTTTAAGGCAGCAAGGGTGTTGATGAAATCGGAATCATCGTTCTTTAACTGAACTTCCATGTTTACTTCTACCAGGCCCTTCTGAGCAGACTTAGATTTTACTTCCAAACAATCTACCTTGTCGGTTACGAACTTAAGAGCATCTTTTTCTGCCTCGCTGTCCTGACAGGAAAGGACCAGAATATAAGGCTTTTTCCCAGGTTTGCGGTTCACAAAGAACAAAAGGATTAAGCCAATAATTACACTGCCGATGACAGCCAGCGGAATCATACCTGCTGCCAGAATAATACCAGCGGCAATGGACCAAAACAGGAATGCAATATCCAGCGGGTCTTTGATGGCAGCACGGAAACGAACAATGGAAAGAGCACCAACCATACCAAGGGAAAGAATGACGTTGGAGGTTACGGCAAGAATTACTTGCGATGTAATCATTGTCAGTGCAATTAAAGTTACGCCAAAAGATGAATTGTACATTACGCCCCGATAGGTCTTTTTATAGACAAAGAAAATAAATACACCAATACCGAAGGCTAATAAAATAGTCAAAAACATATCCAATGGAGTAACAGAGGATACATTTTCTAAAAAGCTAGATTTAAAAATATCATTGAATGTCATTGGTTTCTTCTCCTTAAGATGAAATGCTTATCCGTAAATTCGACCCTGCTGATATTTTGAAAAAGCAGCGGCGCGCCGTCCCGGAATCGTTACGGCATCCTTAATAATATCCGGTAAAAATTCGTCCCATTTTACTTCCAATATGATGGTATCTTTTGCTGCAGGAAGCAAAAGGGTTTCCGAATTGAGAAAATCGGTTCCATAAAAACCGGTACGAATGTTGTAGTCCAAGGTTACCCTCACATTGCCGGCAGGATACACAAATGGCTTTCTGGTATATTCCACAATGGTTTTCGGCTTTAGCCCCTGAGAAAGCATTTTGGAATAAAGTTCCTGGCAAAGAGGTCTGTCTGTGGCTTTCATCCAGGCAATGTCCCCGTCTACAATTTTCTGCGCTTCTTCTTTCGAAAGAAGGGATTTTTCTTTCAAACAAAGCCCATTGATTTTACTCTTCTTTTCCAGGCAGATATAAGAGGTATCGTTGTTATAAAGACGGATACGAAACTTTTCCCGCATATTTACCCCGTCTATTTTTTCGTATAGTGCCTTATTGGAAGCATTATCAAAATAAAGACTTCGTACTTGATAGGTATCGCCAACGACATGGTCATCTGTCTGCATAACTGCTGAAAGCCGAGTTCGCAGTGTCAACATATCCGCGTAGCTGATGTCATGTTTCCATTCATGACGATATTTCATCAGTTCACGCCCTTTCCAAACCATAATATGTCTTGATTATAGAAAGTTTACCTTAACCAAACATAAGAAAAACCCCGAAGACCAGCTTCGGGGTTTCATTATTTGGTTTCGCCGAAAAGAATAACAGAGTTTCTGGAATCCTTTCGAACTTCACTGATTGGTATGTTTTCGTGTTCTGCAATAATCTGCATTACCAGCGGGCTGCAGAAGCCACCCTGGCAGCGTCCCATACCGGGACGTAAACGGCGTTTGATTCCGTCTACTGTCGGTACACAGAAACCGGAATTTAATGCATCCAGAATTTCGCCTTTGGAAATTTCTTCACAGCGGCAAACCATAATGCCATAATCCGGATTCAGTTTAATAAGGCGGTCCCGTTCTTCTAAAGGCAAGTCCTTCAGTTTCGGATAACCAATCCGTTCCGGGTTAAAGGAATCATTTTTGGCAACAGTCTGTCCCTTTTCGGTTAACAGTTCCACGGTCCATTTGGCAAGGTCAACGCCAATGGCCGGTGCAGCGGTAATACCCGGGGACTGAATGCCGGCAGCTTCCAAGATGTTCTTGGTGAAGATACCCTTCCGTACACAGAAGTCCTCTTCATAAAGGGTTGGTCGAACCCCAGTGAAGTAATTGATGACATCCGAATACTGCAGTTCCGGACAGAGCTTCATCTGCATTTCCATAATGTCATCGAATTCCTGCTTGCGGGTTTCAAAGTTTTCCCGTTCCGGAGTTTCGGTGGCGTTCGGTCCTACCAACATGTTGCCATATACGGAATGAATTAAACCAACGCCCTTGGTATGGCTGGAGCCATTCAAGGCATTGATGAGTTTTTGAACGCGGATCCAAGGCTTTCCTTTTACGGAATCCCGTTCATCCGGCATGATGGAGAACGGAGACTTGGCCATAACGGTCTTTACCAAATAACCGGCTTTTTTGTCGGTAATGATGTCGGTACCACGGCGAGGGTGAATAGTAAAGGTGCGGTCCCCTGCCATGTCAGCAATGACATCCGAGAATACACCGGCAGCATTGATAACCACTTTCGGATAAATGGTGCCCCGGTTGGTATGAACGGCAGTGATTTCATCGCCCTCCACATCCATACCTTCTACAATGGTTTCCAAGCAGAATTTTGCACCGTTTTGAACGGCGTTTTCAGCCTGGCCAATGCAAATGCCATATGGCGATGTAACACCACCGATTGGCATAAACATACCACCGTCAAAGAAGTCTGGCAGGTGTGGTTCATGTTTTCTCAGTTCCGGCAATTTCAAGTATTTCACGTCAGGAATATCCAGGTTTTTCTTCCCGTTCCAGGCAAGATATTTGACTACCAGTCTTTCCCACGGGTCTACGTCCAGCATAATCTGGCCCTTCTGTTCAAATGGAACATGAAGGTCTTCGGCCAGCTGACGGTACATTTTGTTCCCGATTTGGTTGTAGTAATGCTTTTGAGAATGCTTCCCAAAGTTAATACCAACGTGGATAACACCACCGTTGGCTTTGGTTGCGCCATCGGCTACATCGGCTGCTTTGTCTACGCAGAGAATGTCCAACTGGTATTTAGACAGTTCCCGGGCTGCTGCCGTGCCGGTAATACCCGCACCAATAATAAGGACGTCCGGTGTGGCACCGTTCAACTTATTGTCACGGACATTTGGCGTAATGAGGCGTTCGGAAAATCCTTTCAGCTTGACGTCGTTGATGACCCCTAGGTAGTGCTCTTTGTCAACGGCAGCATGACCTGCCTTGACTACCTTGTTCCAGTCATCCACTTCACCGCGAAGGACGATGCAGCCTCGTTCTTCAGTTACGGTAATGTCCGGAGAGATTTTGGCAATCTTTTTCCGGATTTTCTTTAAACTCATTTACGGAGATCCTCCAGGAGCAGTTTGGTCATCAGTTCTTTTTCGCTTTCAATTTCCCAAATGCCCATGCGGACAATCAGGAAAGCAAACTTCCAAGCGTCAATTTCTGCGTCGGTGACGCCGGTAAGTGCTTTGTATTTCTTGGTGTAACTCTTACAGATAACCTTCTTCACCACGTTCATTGCAAAGGCAACGGCTGGGCTCAGGGAAGGAATCATTTCACCATAGTTCAGCATGATGTTAACAGCAGCAACGTCTGCAGCTGGATCTGCAGTACAAGCGGTCATGAAGTCAATGATGGATTCATGCTTGCCGTCAGTCATAATGTTATCCGGATGATAGTCCAAGTGAATGACATTGTTCTTATCCGGCAGTGCTTCTAAGCGGCGGAATACTTCTGCCTTGTCTTCATCTGTCAGAACATCCTTTAAGAAAGAGGTGTTCAGGGCATACTTTACGTATTCCTTGTAATTCCGAATTTTGTCCGAAGTAACGGCATGCAGTTTCACATGCTGTTCTGCCATAATAGTGGAAGCTCGGAAGAGGATTTTTGGGTCATCTCCCAAATAGGCAATTAAGGTCTTGCCCGGAATCTTCTTGAGAATCAAGCCGGAACGGATGGTACCGTCAGCTTCTTCCACTCTTACCTGACCATAACAAGCAACGTCAGTTGCACCGGCGTTATAGATTTCAGTGGTATTGATTTCTTCGTTATCAATTTCTTCCTGACTTACAAAATCACGGAAAAGTTTTACCATTTTCGTTCCATTTTCATAGTCAAACACTTCAGAAGAGCGGCTAGAGAAAAGTGGTTCGCCAAGGGTTTCACGCTTCAAATTTACTATTGTTCCCATGGGGTAAGCACATCCTTTCCTGTATTAGTTATTAAATAATCCTTAATATATTCCATAGAAATCTTATAAGAATCTGAAACTTGCCACAACGTACAAAGCCAAAGTTTCACATCTTTGATTTTTTCGAACAACATAAGACGAAAAATCCTTTGAAAAAGGGAAAAAAGACCTAGTTTTTCCTAAAATAGGTTGCACAAATGTGCAGAGCTTTTGTAAAATATAAGCAGGAAAGGATTGGGTGAGAAAATGAATTCTAACTATGACGTAATGACCATCCTCCGCATCGCAAAGTATTATTACATTGACGAAATGAGCCAGCAAGAAATTGCAGCCAAGGAAAACATTCACCGTACTCAGATTTCCAGACTGCTGAAGTTGGCCCGCGAGGAAGGGTTTGTAAAAATTGAAATCTCTGCACCGGACAGCCAATCCGCTTTTGACTGTTCCCGTGCCCTGGAAGATCAGCTGAAGTTAAAGCACGTTTACGTTACTCCGGAATTGCCGGTAAAGACCGTAGACGCCCAGAGTGCCGATGATGCCCTCACCTTCTTTGCTGCCCGCTACTTGGAAGAATGGCTTCCGAAATATCGGCGCATTGGGGTTGGTACCGGTAAATCTCTTTACAAGACTGCTGTTAACTTAGGGGACATTCCAACCGACGACCCCGTAGATATTTTCTCCGTCTGTGGCCATGCCGGTTCCGACAACGCTAACCTGCAGACCAACATCATCTGTGACCGTATTGCCACCGCCATGAACGGCAATGCTCACTACCACAACTACGGTATTGTTCAAAACATGAATCATCTTTCCGACATGGACAAAGCCCGCCTGGAAGCCATGCAGGAAGACTACAAGACTTTGGATGCCGTTCTGGTCAGCGTTGGCGGCCAGTTTGCACTGGATTATCCATACTTCAATGAATTCTACAACCAGGTTAAGGACTTTAACATTCAGAAAGTCTTCTCCATGCCACACGCCAACATTCTTGGTAACGTGTACTATGAAGACGGACGGAAGTTGTCCATTCCTGCCCCATTCCTGCTGACCAGCATGAAGGCAGACGACCTGCAGAAGAACAAACACGTCCTTTGTATTGGCCGAGGTCACCACAAGGTTCGTCCTATCATCTTTGCCGCCAAGTACGGTTACATCAATGAATTGGTAACTGACGAATACACCGGCAGACTCATTTTGGATGAACTGGCAAAGATGGAAACCGAAGCATAAAAACAGAAAAGCAAAAGCCACTGCAAACCCAGTGGCTTTTTTCTTTCTGTAAAACAAAACAAAAAACAAAAACCGTTACATTCCTGTAACGGTTTTTGAATGGAGCTGATGACCGGATTTGAACCGGTGACCTCGTCCTTACCAAGGACGCGCGCTACCTACTGTGCCACATCAGCATATTTGGCAGGGGCAGAAGGACTCGAACCCTCGGCACGCGGTTTTGGAGACCGCTGCTCTACCAACTGAGCTATACCCCTGTATGTCCAAAATTCATGGTGGACCATCAGGGACTCGAACCCCGGACCCACCGGTTATGAGCCGGCTGCTCTAACCAACTGAGCTAATGGTCCATGACCAGTTGGTGTCCCCCCAAGTCACTTTGACATTATATCTTTATGAATGCCCTGTGTCAAGGGATTATCGGGAGTATTTTCAGACATTTTTCACGGTATAAGAAACCAGGTTTTGGCCCTCATATTCCAGCTTCATAGAAAAGAAAGGAGACGGCTCATAAATCCGCATTAAGAACAATTTATCCCCTTCCCAGGAAGGCAGATTTGGCACCTCATCCTTGGGTACCCAAACCAGTTCTCCCTCGTCACAATCCCTTATGGTTCCGGTAAACTTTTGGGCCGTAAACAGGTGCATATATTCCCCTTCATAATCTGTGCAGGTGAAGGTAATAATGCCCCGGTATTCTAAGTCCTCCGGAAGAACCGTCAGTCCGGTTTCTTCACAAATTTCCCGAATGGCACATTCTTCCGGGCTTTCGTTTTCTTCGCACTTACCGCCCACACCAATCCACTTGTCCCGGTTGATGTCATTTTCTTTCTTCACACGGTGCAGCATAAGATACTGCCCCTCCTGTTCCAAGTAGATTAGTGTGGTGTTTAACATAAGTTACTCCTCTTTACTGACGGTGAAGGAAATGGTAATCGGTTCCGTTCGGTCTGTACGAATGGTCAAGGTACCTTCCCCTAATTCACCGGTTGTTTTTACATAGGTTCCCGTTGCGCCACCACGAAGCGGTACGCAGCTTGGACCAATCAGTTCTAACGGTCCGGATACTTCAAAGGTAACCGGGTCATTCAGATAGAACATGCGGTTATTTTCCTCAGACAAAGCTTCCACGTTTATGGTAGCCACATCATAGGTAGATGCTTCCACCAATTCTGTGTGATCCACCTTCACGTTCAAGTGCACCTGATTCATTGGAGCCTTAGTAATCGACTTTACCACCTTGCCATTCTTAACGGCATCAAAGCGGTATATGGTGGCATCGGAACCCCAGTTGGTGACATAAGTGTAAACCAGGTCAAAAATCTTCTGAATGCTGAGTTTGTCTTTTACCAAAGTGGCAGCTAAGCCAACCAACAGATTTGGTTTCAGCACACCGGTAACGCCGCCCTTCAAATAACCCTGTACGGCCTTTCTAAAGTGTTCTGAGCCTTCCTTGCTCATTCCCTCTTCGGATTCCAAAAGTTCCCCAATGAGGTCGTCAACCACAATAGGAGCATGATGGAGATTCGGCCACTGTTTGGTGTCCGGGTCAAAGCGTTTTACGAACTTTTCGTTCTTATAAAGGTTCACGTAGTCTGCGTTGGTGAAGACCACTACATCGCCCAGATTTCCGCCGGGATATTCCCCAATGTCCATGGAAGAACTGATTTCCAGCACTGGGTTTTTATCTGCCTGAGAAGCATAGAATGCAGAGGCCATTTTCGGATTGCGGAACATATCTAATACACCGTGGTAGCAAATTTTGTCCCCGCTGCCAAAGTCTTTATGGGTGTTATAGTCTGCCATACACCAGCCAAAGCATCCGGCCACCCCATTATCATATGCTGCAGCATCGTCAACTACCCTGGCATGACGCAGTGCCTGACTCAGTCTGTGTCCTTCATTGTCAAAAGCCTTGGTTGGGAACATATGGCCGTTGTGTTCAGATATTAAGTACGGTGCCTTCCACTTTAAGGTCACCATCTGTTTCTTCTGAATGCCGGCGTTGTCACCGGTATGGCTAAAGTCATTAAAGGCATAAACGTCTTCCAGCAAATTACTAAACTGTAAGAACCGTACCCCGGAGGTCGGTCTGGTGTCATCTAACTGATGGGCAATTTCATTGGCCTTTTTGTAGAGTTCATTGTCGTCCTGGGACTCGTTGATCCGCACGCCCCAAAGCATAATAGACGGATGATTCCGGTTCTGGAGCACCATGTCTTTTACGTTTTCCAGGTGCTGGTCTTTCCAGTGCTGGTCCCCAATATGCTGCCAGCCCGGTGCTTCGGTAAATACCAAAAGACCAATGCGGTCACATTCATCTAAGAAATATTGGGACTGCGGATAGTGCGATGTACGAACTGCGTTTAACCCCAGTTCTTCTTTCAATACATGAGCATCATGTTCCTGTACTGCCTTCGGCATGGCGTATCCCACATAAGGATAGGACTGATGGCGGTTTAAGCCACGGATTTTCATCCGCATGCCGTTGACGTAGAGGCCATCCTCTTTAAAGTCAATGGTACGAATACCAAAGGTGGTTTCGTTTACGTCCCAGGTTTTCCCGTCCTGTTCCAGGCGGGTTTTCAGTTGATAAAGATAAGGGGTGTTTGGAGACCAATTCTTCAGACCGGTGCAGTAAAGGGTATTACAGTTTTTCCCTTCAGAAACCGTGTCCACAGTATAAGTCTGTATACACTTTTCCCCTTCATATATGTCGTAAATCAAATGGCAGTTTCCGGCAGAAAGTTCCGGACCCTTCACCGTGGTTTCGGCCACAATGGTTTTGGCTTCTTCTTCCACATTCAGGGTCTTGATGAACACATCGGAAACGTAGTTTTGTTCATAGATTTCCAAAGAGACTTCCCGGTAAAGACCGCCATAGGTCAAATAGTCAATGACATGTCCAAACGGTGGTACATTAGAGGTCTCACGGGCGTCTAAAACCACCTTTAAGGCGTTGGTTCCGTGGAAGACAGCATATTCCCCTATGTCAAAGGAAAAGCCGGTATAGCCGCACTGATGACACCCTACCCAATAGTCATTGACGTAGACATCAGCCACATGACCGGCACCTTCAAAGCAAAGGAACACTTTCTTGTCAGCATATTCTTCCGGCAAGAAAAATTCGGTTTCATAAACACTGACGAACTGATACAGTTTCTCGTCAAAGTAATTGTAAGGCAGCTCCACATTGGTATGTGGCAAGCGCACCGTCACTTTTTCCTCCGGTGTCTCCTGCCGATAGTAAGTCCAGTTGTCGTTTAAATAGATTCGGTTATACATTTTTTCTTCCCTCCAAATCCATGACATTCTGCTATTTATTTTACCATAACTTAATACAGGAAACTAATTTTTACTGAAAGTCCTTCCACTTTATTAATTCATGGAGTTCGCAGAAAAAAGACTTTTTCGGAGGCTTGATTCGAGAGCAACCTTTTAAACTACTATTCAACATGACTCGTCGAGACAAAGACTCGAAAAAGTACTTTTTTCGGTAAATTTGAGATATTCCAAAGTAACCGAAAAACAACTTTCCCCATGGCCTTTGTTTCACTCAGCCTGGACATCGAGTTTTTTAAAAGGATATCGTTCAAATCAAGTCCATTGGGAAAAGTGTTTTTCTAGTATTTCCTGAAGGTTAAAAGAAAAAGGACACTCCGAAGAGTGTCCTTTTTAGTGTAATTATTTGCTTAAGCGTGCTTATTTGGATTTGTTTTCTTTGTGCTTCTTAACGGCGAAGTAAGAGCCTACCATGAGTGCAAGCTGAGCACCGGAGTTGATTCCCTGTTCAATCCAGTTGGATTTAGGATCAGAAGAGTCAAGTTTGGATGCGCAGTAACCCATGCCGCCCATGCCAGCAAAGCCAAGGCCAATCAGAAGGCCTGCTGGGAAAGATGCAATGGCTTTACCCATAGACTTAAAGGATACCTTCTTGTGGTCTACTGCCATGGAAGCAAACATAAGAGCGTAGCCGAGAGGCATAAAGATTCTCATCTGAACGAACATAGGCCAGATGTTCTTCTTGTCTTTTACTACAATTGCTTTCCACAGAACCTTAATGAGACCGGATACGGTAGCCAAAATGCCGGCGCCAAGGAACAGTGGGCTTGCAAAAACAGAATAAATAATTGCGGTGGTACCGCCAAAGAAAATAACCGGAAGTGCGTCAACCAGTGCCATGCCATAGGTAAATCCTTCTGGGACGGTATCTTTGGTGATGCCCTCTTTCTTTTCATTTTCAGCCATAATATAAAAACCTCCTCAAGTTTTTGCAGCAATTAATCAATAACCGGAAGATCTGTTACACGGTCAGCAATGTCAATCCAGAACTGCTTATATACGTCTTTCTTTTCCAGAACGCCCATGTAAGAAGTATGGTCTTTCCATTCCAGAGGCATTACGTGCCAAATACCCGGCTTGTAGTCACCGTTTACAGCTTCAAAGTCAACGTGTGGCTGACCCATTGGATACTGTGCAGATGGGATATTAACCAAACCGTCATTTGGCTGCCAGGACTTGTCATGAGTAGCATCGGTGTAGCCGCAGGTGAACAGAGCAAATGGTCTCAGTGGAAGCCACATGTCTTTGGATGGCTTGCACTTACCGTTCTTAATTTCGGTTCTGTAACCGGCATAAGAGAAGTAATAAATGTTGTCATAGGTCTTGTAATCCTTGGTGGATTCAGGGCCGCCTTCTGTGGAGAGTTCCCAGAAAATATTGTCTTCCTTCTTGTTGATAAGATTAGCAATGCCATATGGGTTGAACTTGTAATGCTTGGTCAAGCTGGAAAGGCCAAAGCGATCCAGGTTGAAATCGTAAAGACGAGCAAACCAAGTACCGGAAGCAACGTTACCAATAGCGTAAACAAGAGCTCCCATTGGCTTAACCAATGGACGGCCTGCGTCTGGCAAAGTTACACCGTTATGAGTTGCAGCCAAAGTAGTGCAGGAATGAATCCAGTTGGCTTTTCCGCCTTCAAACAGCGGAGAAAGGTCAGCAGCATCTGTGCCTTCTCTTTCTTCTGCAGAACCTTCTGCAAGAAGATGAATTAACGTACGAACAGTTGGTCCGCCAAAGCTGTGACCAATGATGTTGATCTTCTGAATTTTACCATTTTCATCCAATTCGCCCCAGTTAGGAACGCGGGCTTCATAGGTTCTGCCAAAACGGGCATGGCCGTTGCGTTCAGAATGAACTTTACCGTAGTCTACGGTGCCGCCCTTCAGTATTGCATACAGTTCACATGCTCTGTCCCACATGCTGGAGAATGGGCCAACGTGTGGTGCCCATGCAGGAATTCCCTGTTCCAGCACAGTCATCTTTGCGTTGCCGTTCCACATGCCAAAGCAAGGCATGAACTGGTGTAGTCCGGTTTCTTCGCCCCAGCAAAGGAACCCATGAACCATAATGATTGGAAATTGGTTTGTCTTTTTCATTTCGAAAATGTCCTCCCTATTAAGATGTTTTGCGAAAATAAAATGCTGTAAACATTATACAAAATTTGTGTCTTGTTTTGCCTCCAAAAATGCGTCTAAAATTTCGGCGTTTTATATAAAGAAAATCTAGATATAAGCAAAAAAGGCTTACCCTTTTGGGCAAGCCTTTTTGTTTGTTTAATCTACTGTTTCCATACCCTCCGGCATATCTTCGTCATAGACGCCGATATCCTTAATTTGGAGTTCGTTTCCTTGCACTAAAACAGTATCTTCAGACCCACAATGCGGACAGACTTTTGCATACTTGACGGTACTATAAGTCTGCTTACATTGATTGCACAATGTGATGGCCGGAATGGTTTCAATGAAGAGTTTGGTATCTAAAAACAGTTCGTTCTTCTTCACAGACCAATTCCAACAGTCAGTTAGATATTCGTCTATGACGGTAGATACCTCTCCTTTTTCCACAGTTACCGCAGAAACCTTGGTAATGCCGTTTTGTTTGGCAAATCCTTCTACGGTATCCATAATGGCAAACACAACGCCTAATTCATGCATATGGGTTCCTCTTACTTTTTCAGTTTCTTAATGGCAAGGTTTGCAGGATACTTCACCATGTTTGGTATGATGTACTTCAACTTTTCTTCGGAGGTTCTCATGGTAGAGCAGCCAGGAAGATCTCTGCGCAGTTCAATGGCATCGAACTGACATCTGGTGGTGCAAAGTCCACAGCCGAGACAACGGTTCGGGTCAATAATAGAAGCACCGCACTTTAAGCAGCGGTTGGCTTCTGCCTTGGCCTGTTCTTCAGTGAATGCCTTGTCATATTCTTTGAAGGACTTGGTGGCATAGGATGGGTCTCTTTCCGGCTGATTTCTGCCAGCTTCGTCATAACCAATGACACGGATGTCGTTCTTATCCAGTTCGGTAAAGTCTCTGCGGTCTCTACCAATGGTAAGCGTGCAGTTAGGCTGAACGAATCTATGGATAGAAATGGCACCTTCTCTACCGGCTGCAATGGCATCGATGGCAAATTTCGGACCGGTGTAAACGTCACCGCCTACGAAGATATCCGGTTCGGCAGTCTGATAGGTCAAACGGTTGGCCTTGGCGCCGTTGCCACGACCCAGTTCTACTTTAGAGCCGTCTAACAGGTTACCCCATTCAATGGCCTGACCAATGGAAAGAATGACGTTGGTGCAGTCCACAGTAATGGTTTCATTTTCGTCATATTCCGGAGCAAAGCTGCCGTCAGGATTATAAACCTTGGTGCACTTCTTGAAGACAACGCCGCAAACCTTGCCGCGTTTCGTAAGGATTTCCTTCGGGCCCCAACCGTTGACAATTTCAACGTGGTCGTCTTTTGCTTCGTTGATTTCTTCATCCAATGCAGGCATTTCTATGAGCTGTTCCAAGCAGTACATGGAAACGTCATCAGACTTACCGCAACGGTATGCCATGCGGGCGGCGTCAATTGCTACATTACCGCCACCAATGACAATGGTCTTACCCTTTTTCAGTGGGAAGGCTTCCTTGGTAATAGACTGTTTCAAGAAGTCTACTGCAGTGTAAACGCCGTCTGCGTCTTCCCCTGCAATACCGGCCTTTTTGCCGCCTTGGCAGCCGATGGCAATATAGAATGCCTTAAACCCTTCGGCACGAAGTTGATCCAGGGTAATGTCCTTGCCCACTTCTACACCATACTTGATGGTAACGCCCAGTTCTTCAATGATTTTGATTTCTGCTTCAATGACATCTTTCTGCAGTTTGAAAGATGGAATGCCATAAGTCAGCATACCGCCGGCCTTCTGTTCTTTTTCGAAAATGACCGGTTTGTAACCCTTGAGTGCAAGATAGTATGCACAGGACAAACCGGCAGGACCGGCGCCAATAATGGCAATCTTGTCGTCAGCATAGTAATCCTTGTTCTGGGATGGAATGGTCTTTTCCGGAACGTATCTGGTGTCTGCATTCAGGTCACGGTCAGCCACAAAGCGCTTCAAGTTGTCAATGGCAACGGCTTCGTCAATGGTGGCTCTGGTGCAAGCATCTTCACAGCGCCGGTTACAAATACGACCGCAGATGGCCGGCAGTGGGTTGTCCTGCTTAATGAGGGCAAGGGCTTCGTCGTAACGGCCGTCCTTAATCATGTTGATGTAACCCTGAATGGCAATGTGAGCCGGGCAGGCAGACTTACAAGGAGCAGTACCGCTGTCATGGGTGTTGATGCGGTTCTTGTCTCTATAGTCAGGAGCCCATTTGTCTTCGCCCCACTTCACGTTTTCCCAAGGCAGTTCCTGCTGTGGATACTGTACTTCGGTACCGTCTTTCTTGCAGAGCTTCTGGCCCAGTTTCGGAGCACCGGCCGGGCAGACTTCTACGCACTTGCCGCAGGCAACGCACTTTTCCTTGTTCACGTGAGCCACATAAGCGGACCGGGACATATTCGGAGTGTTATAGAGCTGAGAGGTACGCAGTGCGTAACAAACATTTACGTTACAGTTACAAATGGCGAAGATTTTATTCTCCCCATCAATGTTGGTAATCTGATGAACGAAGCCGTTCTTTTCGGCATCTTCAAAAATCTTAAGAGCTTCTTCTTTGGTAATATACTTTCCGCCCTTGTTGGTTTCTACTACGTAGTCGGCCATGTCGCCCATGGCTACGCACCAACCTTCTGGGTCGTCACCGCAGCCTTCGTTATGGGTTAAGCGGGAACGTCTGCAGGAGCAAGGCGATGCAGCATATTTCCCATCGTACTTATCCAGCCAATGAGAAATGTGTTCAATGGAAACACTCTGGTTTTCGGTTTCAATGGCTTTTTCTACCGGAATAACGTGCATACCGATACCGGCGCCGCCTTCTGGAACGAACTGGGTAACCAGGTCCAAAGGAAGTCGGGTCATCCGTTCAAAGAAAATGCCTACTTCCGGATGTTCGTTCAAAAGGTCTGCATTCATGTTGGAGAATTCTGCAGAACCCGGAACAAACATTGGCAGTACATACTGCTTGGTTCTAGTTGGGTTTTCCCAGTTATACTCAATGACACCCTTTTCTGCCATTGCTTCCAGCATATCTTCAATCTGCTTGGCCGTCTTGTCTTTCAGATGTTCATCTTCTTTGGCAAGATCCAGCATATCCTTCAAGGTCTTCGGCTGACGAACACCCATATGAAGAGCCAGATAAGCCCAATCGTCTTCTGGCAGCATAGCGTTTAAGCCCCAGTATTCCGGGTCTTCCATGGTAATTTTTTCAATGCCTAATTTCTGTGGAATACGGTCGGTAATGGCCTTGCCCAAATCGGCAATGACCTGACGGAATTCCCCGTTCTTTGCATTAAAGGCAGGGTCTTCGAAATCCGTTGCCGGGGTCTCGTAATCCGGCCACAATTCCTTGTCGTTTAAATTTGCCATAACGGTTCTCCTTACTTTATTTCCGGCAAAGCACTCACCCGTTCGGCCAGTGCCTTGTAAAATACATACATATCTTCGTAGGTTTCTCCAAACCCAATAAAAGAGGTATGGTTCATCTGAATGATTGGAAGCACATACCAGGTACCCGGTTTCACTTCCGACAATGATTCATAAGTTTTGTTTGGGTGTCCAAATGGGAATTTCTGAGAAATGACGTTCACCCGTCCATCGCCTACAATCCATTCCCGACCTTTGCCGCCGTGGACAAAGTTCATGAACCAAGTGGAGATTTTATATTTGGTCAGCATGCGCTTTTCCGGTACTTGGATGAGACCGAACAGTTTCGGTACCGAGTCCTGGGCAGGCTGAGAGAAATAATAGACATTCGGGTAGGTCTTAAAGTCTTTGCAGGCCTTGGCCATTCCCCGAAGGCTCATATCGGAATAACACATGTCGTCCCCATAGAGGAACCGCAAAATTTCCAGCGGCCTCTTCCTCAGTTTTTGGTCTAAAGAAGCAAAGCCAAACTGGTCTAACATAAGTCGTTCTGTCAGTTTTCCGCCGGTGCCGCTTTCCTGATTGGCTTTGACCATTTTCGGGATTTCCACTGTGCGGAGAATGAACTGCAAGTCATCCACCAAAGTGGTTCCGTTCAGCGGAGATGCTAAGGTGTAGAGACAGGCTACCCAGTCCGTATTGCCCCCTAAAAACAGCGGGCTTAAGTCTTCCGGTTTGGTTGCCTTTCGTTCTTCTTTACTGCCTTCTGCCAACAAATGCATTAACAGGCGGCAGGTTGGGCCGGCAAAGCTGTGGGCAATGAGGTATACCTTTTTCCGTTTCCCGTCAGGGCCAAGTTGACCCCAAGCAGGGTAAATCCCCGGATAGGTTCTGCCAAACCGGGCATGACCATATTTTTCTGCGTGGGCTTTTCCGTAATCTACGGTGCCGCCCAGCAAAATGGCATAGAGTTCACAGGCACGGTCCCACAAACTCGAGTATGGCGGTACGTGAGGTGCATAGGCTTCATAGCCCAGGTCGTTCAAAATACCGCGGGCTTGTTTAAACGCTTCCCCCATGTTGCGAAATCCATGTACCAATACAAAAGGATACGCCATACTTGTCACCTCCCTAAATTCCATTATTTCCATTATACGATTTTATGTTAAGATTGTAACCATAAAGGACGGTGTTTTTGTTGACATATTACTTGCACAATGCCAAAATGCATTTTAAGACCATTACCAAGCATCGGCATTTGGTTATGCTCCATTGCCTCAAAGCAGGCATTCCCCTTCAGGGCCTGCTTCACGACTTATCTAAATATGCTCCCGTTGAGTTTCTAGCCGGCGCAAAGTACTACACCGGTACCAGAAGCCCCAACGTAGCA
The DNA here is from genome assembly GCA_045642465.1 of Acutalibacteraceae bacterium. GTDB lineage: Bacteria > Bacillota > Clostridia > Oscillospirales > Acutalibacteraceae > RUG420. The sequence goes on along the minus strand of JAZUIY010000016.1, from coordinate 436,636 downwards.
GAGCGGTTAGAGAAAGGCCGTTCCGATGCTTGGATTCACCACAAAGGAAAAAACAAGCACCACTTTGAATATTGGTTTGACAACGCCATGAACGGCTACACCTTAGTCCCGGTGGAAATGCCGCTGAAATACGTCATTGAAATGACCTGTGACCGCCTTGCAGCATGTAAGGTCTATTACAAAAACGACTACTATGACGGCTCTGCCCTTGACTATGCCAACAAGCATGACTATTCTCAGTTAATGCATCCCAACACCGAAAAACTACTCTTTGAAATCCTCACCATTTTTGCGGAGCAAGGCGAAGATGCCGGGTTCCGGTATTTACGAAAGCTAAAAAAGGAACAGAAAAAAGGCAAGCGTTAAGCTTGCCTTTTCTTTAATTCCTTTATAGGCGCCCTGCCGTACATGACGGTCATGTGGGCAATTTTTTCCGCCAGGCTTTCGTCCAGGGAACCCGGCAGCATTCGCCACTGCCAGTTGCCGCCAAGTACACCCGGTGTATTGGTGCGGTACTTGGCGCCCAGGCCTAAGTAGTCCTGCATCTGAGTCACAAACAAGTTGGCCACGGAACTCATTCCGCCTCGGATCATGCCCCAGTTGAAGCCTTCCTCTTTGTTCAGTCCCAAATACTCGGTGGCAAAAGCCACGTTCTCTTCCTCTTCTTCGGTTTCCCACGCCATAACCGGCGTGTTGTCATGGGTGCCGATGTAGCAGACACAGTTTTCGTCAAATTTATGCGGAAGATAATTGGATGTGCCGGTGGCATCAAAGGCAAATTCCAGCACCTTCATGCCCGGCAATTTGCTAGCCTCCAGCAGTTCATAGACATCCGGGCTCAAATCCCCTAAGTCTTCTGCAATGAACTGAAGGTTCCAGAACCAGTTGGTAATCATACCTACGAAGTCCATGCCCGGGCCTTTCACCCATTCCCCGTTTTTGGCGGTGGTGGAATCGGCGTCCACAGCCCAATAAGAAGCAAAGCCACGGAAGTGGTCAATGCGGATAACATCATAGAGTTTGGAAGCGCCATCAATGCGGCGAATCCACCAGCCGTAACCGTCCTGTTTCATGTAGTCCCAGTCATATAGTGGGTTACCCCACAGCTGGCCCTCTTCATTGAAATAATCTGGCGGTACACCGGCCACTTTCTTCGGACAGTTCTTTTCATCTAACTGGAACTGCTTTGGGTCAGACCAGACGTCAGCAGAGTCCAGTGCTACATAAATTGGAATGTCCCCAATGATACCGATGCCGTTGTCTCTGGCGTAGGCCCGAAGGGCATTCCACTGGGTGTAGAACAAGTACTGGATGAATTCATAAATGGCTGTATCGCCCGCATAACGGATTCTAGCGGCAGCAATTGCATCTGCCTGATGGGTCCGCAATGCGTCGTCTTCCCATTGGGTCCAGCTCTTCATTAGGTTTTCGGATTTCAGCACCATGTAGAGGGCATATTCCGAAAGCCAGGCAGCATTTTCTGCGGAAAACCGGCGAAAGTCCTCTACCTTGTAAGTTTCGTTGGTGTAACCCTCTGCCATGAACGCTTCATAGGCTTTTTTCAGAACCGTAAAGCGGTTTAAAAACAGTTTCTCGTAATCTATTTGGTCAGCCTGCGTTCCCCAGTCAATGGAGGTCAGGTCTGATTCTGAAAGCATGCCGGCTTCCACCAGCATGTCCAAGTCAATGAAGTAAGGATTCCCTGCAAAGGTGGAAAAGCTCTGGTAAGGCGAGTCCCCATAACTGGTTGGCCCCACCGGAAGCATTTGCCAATAGGATTGTTTGGCAGCCTTCAGGAAGTCCACAAAACGGTAAGCTTCCGTCCCCAAGGTGCCGATGCCATAGTTGGACGGCAAGGAAGCCACTGGCATCAAAATGCCACTACTACGAATCATTTGATTTCTCCTCTAAAAAACAAGCCCCTAAAATTAGGGGCTTTTCTATTATTTTGAAAATAGTTGCAGCATGGTGAACTGCTTGATGATGGTGTCCCTGGTCGGGGCGTCCACCACTTCGTCCTCATATTCCTTTAAAAGGAACTGGGCTAAGAAATATTCCTCTCCACAAAAGGCAATGTCTGTTCCCTTAATGGAGACATCCACAATGTAGGTGTTGTCACTGTAAAGCACAATTGGCTTCACAAAACGGGGTTCAATGCCACGGCATTTGGAAAGCAAGGCTTCCGTTGCCTGTCTGGCAGTAATCAGCGGATTGGTGAAGTAGTCACCTTCTCCTTCATTGCTACGAAGAATCCAGCATTTGGCACTTTCGGCACCGTAAACGTAGCCTTCCTTGTCACAGTAGTACACCGGATAAATGCCGGTTTTGTGGACAATGAGAAGGTCTGCCTTTAAGCCTTTGCCCCGTTTCCCATCCAACGTGATGTTGGAAAACACCCGGGCCGAAGGCGCTTTTTCAGATAATGCAGTCAGCATGTATTCCGGAACAGACAAGTGGCATTCCCCTTACAAATTATTTGAAGTAAGACATTGCGGCAGACAACTGGTTGGTGGTCCAGCCCTTTGCCTGGATAATAACAATATAACCGTTTACTTCGGTACCAATAACTTCACTGTAAGTGGTGGTGCCGTTCTGTTCTACGGTGTAAAGATAACCGGTAAAGTTCTTGCCGCCCTTGCGGATGGAAACGGTGTCGTTAAGCATTTCACCGGCGGTATTCTTCTTCATAGCGTTCAGCATGGAAGATGCGGATTTGTACTGGGAATTCAGTGGGTAGTAAATTACGGCTACACTGGTTTCCCCGTCTGCGCTGGTGGCGGCCATGTCGTAAATGGTGCCGTTGGAGCTGGAGCCCAAAGCGGAGTGGTCCTGCACGTTCCAGTCAGTCGGAGCATAGAACTTCACGCCGGAGAAGGCACTCTGGTAATTGTTGCCTGCTACTGCGCCGTATTCAAACGCTTTTGGCGATTCAGCCACTGCTGGGTCTTCAATACCGTCTTCGGTTAAATCAGTGGTATTGAACCCACCACTGTATCCGCCGTACTGGCCTTGCTGAGACATGGCGTATCTTGGTGTTCCGTCGTCGGAAGCCAAGCGGTCTGCAGCTTTTCCAAAGAAGGTAATCATAAAGATTAAGGCAAATATTAAAATCAGGGCAAACATACCGCAAGCCACAGCAATGATAATATTTTTCTTGGTCCACTGAATCCGTGGCAGTCTGCTGGCCGGCTGGGCCTGTTGTCCCTTATTCAACTGACTTTTTAAGTCTTTCATGGAATCCGATCTCCTTATGTGGTTACTAAATAATACTTAGATAGTGTAATACTTTTAAAGTATAATTAAAAGCCATAATTATACTTAAATCGAATTGTAAAACCTTGCCCAATAGGGTAAAATATTTCCGAATCTTTTTACTATTTCCCCGAAGGAGGATTTCTTCTCATGGATGAAAAGAAAATCAACGCAGAAGCCGAAAAAGCTGCTAAAAAGGCAGAAAAGGCTAAGAAAAAAATGCAGAAAGAACGTGCCAAGAAAGAAAAGTATGACATTGGTTCCGGCGGCACTTCCAAGGCAGAAGAAGCTCGTGAAAAGCGCAAAGCCAACGTAGCCAAAGCCGAAGAAAAAGCAAAGGCCAAGAAGCCGCTTACCAAGAAGCAGAAAAGACTTCGCATCATTCTCCCAATTGTGGTAATTGTTCTTGCCCTGGGCATTTTCTTCATGAATTACTTTGGCGTATTCAACAGAGCAAAGACTGCTGTTAAGTTGGAAGACGGTTCCCGTATTTCTGTTGCTGAAACCGAATACTACTACCGTTCCATGTATAACTATTACTACTCCATGTCTCAGCAGTATGACTCCTACTACGGTGCTTATTATGGTGAAGGCGCCGGCGCTTCCATGACCGGATTTGACTGCAAGAAGACTCCGGCCGAACAGGACGCCCCTGCTACTGACGACTATAAAGTAAAAGACGAATATAAGAAGAACAAGGACGGCAACGCCACTTGGGATGACTTCTTCACCCAGTCCGCATGTGAAACCGCTCAACTCTACGAAGGTCTCTACACCAAAGCAGAAGAAGCCGGTTATAAAATGTCTGACGCAGACATCAAGGAAATGGATGAATTCCTTGACTCCCTCCGTGAAACTGCTGAATCCAGCGAATACTCTTTGGATGCCTACCTGCGCAACACCTACGGCAAGGGTATGACCAAGGGTCTCTTGAAGAAAATCTACACCAAGCAGACCGTTGCTTCCAAGTATATGGATGACAAAGAAGCTGACTTTGCTTCCAAAGTTACCGACAACGACATCACCAACTATCTGAAGAAGAACAAAAACAACTACTACACCGTAGACGTTCGTTTCTACAACTTCAGCACTGAAGTATCCGAAAAGGATTCCAAGGATCAGATTAAAAAGAAGAACGCAGAAACCAAGGCCAAGGCTGAAAAGTTCCTGGCTCAGGCCAACAGCGGCAACTGGACCAATCTGGTTTATCAGAATGTAGAAGAAGCATATAAAGAACATTACAAGGACAACGCTGACTACTCCACATTGAAGGCAGCCACTTCCGAAACCTTAGGTTCTTACTTCAACGAAGACGCCGTAAAATGGATTTACGCCGCCAAGGTTGGAGACAAGAAGATGTTTGAACAGATTGCAGACGAAACCGGTGCTGCTACCTACGCCTGCGTTCTGCTCACCAAGGCTCCAAGCCTGGAAGACGTTTACCCTGTTTCCGTGCGTCACATCTTGGTTATGGCCAAGGACCCTGACGACGAAGACTCTCAGGCTAAGCACACTGATGCCGAAGCAAAAGCACTGGCTGACAAGTACTTGGCTGAATGGAAAGACGGTAAAATGACCGACGCCACCTTCGAAGCCCTCTGTAAGAAGTACTCTGAGGACACCGGCGTTTCCGAAAACAGCGGTCTTTACGAAGACATCAAGCCAACCGACAGTTACGTACAAGAATTCCTTGACTGGGCCTTCACAGACGGCCGTAAAGCTGGCGATGTAGGCATCATCAAATCCGAATACGGTTACCACGTAATGTACTGCGTTAAGGTTTCCAAGGAACCATCCTGGAAAACCGACGTAAGAGATGCCGTTGGTGCTGAACGCTACAACAAATATTACGAAGATCAGGCAGCAGATAAGGCCTATGCCATTAAGAAAACCCACCATCTGAATGCCATCCGTAAAACCGAAAACAAGTTTGCAAAAACCTGCATTTCCAATGCAATTGCAAACAGCTCTGCAGCTTATTAAAAAAAGGCGGTGAAAACCGCCTTTTTTCTTTATATTTTTCCATTGACTTTTCTTTTTAAACCATTAAAATTATATAAAATATCATCTACCAAATAACTGGCAAAGGAGACAAAACTATGGCTTATTTCTTCCCAGAAGCATCTCACACTTTTGGCGAATACCTTTTGGTACCGGGTTACTCTTCTTCCGAATGCATTCCGGACAGAGTTGACCTTCGCACTCCACTGGTTCGCTTCAAGAAAGGCGAAACTTCCGACATCGTTTTAAACATCCCAATGATTTCTTCCATCATGCAGGCTGTTTCCAACGACACCATGGCCATTGCTCTTGCAAAAGAAGGTGGCTGCTCTTTCATCTACGGTTCTCAGACCATTGAAGATGAAGCTGCCATGGTTGCCCGTGTAAAGAACTACAAGAAGGGCTTCGTTGTTTCCACTTCTAACCTGACTCCGGAAAACACTTTGGCTGACATCCTTGCTCTCAAGGAAAAGACCGGCCACAGCACCGTAGCCATCACCGACGACGGTACTGCCAACGGCAAGCTGCTTGGTATTGTAGGCAGCAAGGACTACCGTGTTTCCCGCATGGATCCGGAAACCAAGGTAAAGGAATTCATGACCCCAAGAGAAAAGGTCATCACTGCTCCAAGCACCACTTCCTTAAAGGAAGCCAACGACATTATTTGGGACAACAAACTCAATGCACTCCCATTGGTAGACGAAAATGATCACCTTGCATTCTTCGTATTCCGTAAGGACTACGAAAGCCATAAAGAAAACACTCTGGAACTGTTAGACGCCAACAAGTCCTACGTCGTTGGTGCCGGTATTAACACCAGAGACTATGAAGAACGAATCCCTGCCCTTCTGGCTGCCGGTGCTGACGTACTTTGCATCGACTCCTCCGAAGGTTATTCCGAATGGCAGCAGAGAACCATCAAATGGGTTCGGGACACCTACGGTGACTCCGTTAAAATTGGTGCCGGTAACGTTGTAGATGAAGAAGGCTTCCGCTTCCTTGCTGACTGCGGTGCAGACTTTATTAAAGTAGGCATCGGCGGCGGCTCCATCTGCATTACCCGTGAAACCAAGGGTATCGGCCGTGGCCAGGCTACCGCTCTCATTGATGTATGCAACGCTCGTGATAAGTACTTCAAGGAAACCGGAATTTACGTTCCGGTATGCTCCGACGGCGGTATCGTTCACGACTACCACATGACCCTTGCACTTGCCATGGGTGCTGACTTCTTAATGCTGGGCCGTTACTTCTCCCGCTTCGATGAATCTCCAACAGAAAAGATTTTCATCAACGGTACTTACATGAAAGAGTACTGGGGCGAAGGTTCCAACCGTGCTCGTAACTGGGCTCGTTATGACCTGGGCGGTGCCACTAAGCTGGCATTCGAAGAAGGCGTTGACTCCTATGTTCCATATGCCGGTCCACTGAAGGACGGCGTTCAGAGTTCCCTTTACAAAGTTCGTTCCACCATGTGCAACTGTGGTGCCCTGAACATTAAGGAACTCCAGGAAAAAGCAAAACTCACCCTGGTATCCGCTACCTCCATTGTAGAAGGCGGTTCCCACGACGTTCTGCTGAAGGACAAGAAATAATATTGCACAAAAGCCCCTTTTGCCATTCTCTGGTAAAAGGGGTTATTTGGAGGCCACAATTATGGACGACAAAACCTATCGGATTATTGAAATCAAAGAGAATATCTTTGCAGATAACAACAAGGATGCAGAGGCTTTAAGACAGGAACTGAAAAAGAAGGGCACCTTCTTCTTAAACATCATGTCCTCCCCTGGTTCCGGGAAAACCACCACATTGACTCAGGTCATTCCACGCCTTGCAGAAAAGTACAAAATTGGCGTTATGGAAGCAGATATTGACTCTGACGTAGATGCTGCCACCATTACCTCCATTGGCGCAAAAGCCATCCAGCTTCACACCGGCGGCATGTGCCACCTTACTGCTGAAATGACCCGTCAAGGCATTGAAGGACTGGACGAAGACTTTGACTTCCTCATTCTGGAAAACGTAGGCAACCTGGTTTGCCCTGCTGAGTTTGATACCGGTTCCGTAAAGAACCTGACCATCCTCTCTGTTCCTGAGGGAGATGACAAGCCGCTGAAATACCCTCTGATGTATCAGGTATCCGACCTCCTTGTCATCAACAAGATTGACGTTGCCCCATACTTCACCTTTGACGTGGAAAAGTGCAAGCAGAATGCCCTCATGCGCAACCCTTCCATTGACATCATTCCTATCTCCGCTAAAACCGGAGAAGGCGTGGACGAACTCTGCGCTTGGCTGGAACGGGAAATTGAAGCTTGGAAGAATGCATAAAAATAAAAGCTCCGAGAGTAATTACTCTTGGAGCTTCTTTTTTATTCGTTTTCGCTGTCAATGATGGCATCTGTAATGCGGAGACAGTTGGCCCAGATTTCTTCTCCCGGCCGTTCCTCAATGACAATGTCAGCATACTTTTCATAAAGTGCGGAACGTTCCAGGAAGACATCGTAAAAGGTCTTGCCTTCCGGCACCACAATGCCTCTGGATTCAAAGTTCTGAATCCGCTTTTCAATTTCTTCAAACGGCACCTTCAGGTATACTACGGTGCCTAAGGACTTCAGGTGTGCCATGGACTCCGGCCAATAGACAGCAGAACCGCCGGTGGCAACCACGGTTTGAATGAGGTCTAGGGACCCATTCACCTCGTTTTCCAAGCGGCCGAAGTATTCAATGCCATCGGTATTCAGGATGTCCTGTAGTTTTCTCCCCTCTTTCTGCTGAATCAGCAGGTCGGAGTCAATAAAACTGTAGCCAAGGTTTTTGGCCAGCAGTACGCCTACCGTACTTTTACCACAGCCCGGCATACCAATGAGAATGACATTGTTCATGGTTCTTCTCCCTTTTTCAGAATGGGTTTCATTTTATCAATTTCACTACATTTATGCAAGAAAATAGCATGTTTTTACGTTGTATTCGACCCGGCAATTGGTATAATTAGAATGTTATTAAATATTGGGAGGAGAAAATCCAATGAACATCAAAGACCTTGTTCCTGGCGCACAGGACAAAATCAAGGAGGCAGCAAAGTTCGCAGTAGATAATATTACTCGTCTTGTTACCACCTACGGACCACGTGAATGCGGCGAAGCCGGCGAAACCAATGCACAGCTTGACTTGCTGGAAACCATGAAAGGCATTGCCGACGAAGCATTCCGTGACGAATACAAAGTACATCCAAGAGCATTCATGGCATTCGTTCCAATTGCTGGTACCTGCCTGATTGCTGCAACCGCAACTTCCATTGCCTCTGCTGTAACAGGCAACAAGAAGTTCAACATCCCTACCGCAGGTTTAGTTGGCTTTGCTCTTTCCTGCGTTGTTGGCGAATTCGTATTCTACAAAGAATATCTGGATCCATTCTTCAAGGAAAAGACTTCCGGTAACGTAGTGGGTATCCGTAAGGCTTCCGGCGAAACCAAGAAGAGAGTTATCCTCTCCGGTCATACCGACTCTGCTCCTGAATGGGTTTATACTTATAAGCTTGGTTCCAACGGTGTTACCATTGTAGCCGGTGCTGCTGTTGTTGGTCTCGTTTATACCATCGGCACCACCATCTACAATGCTGTATCCGATAACAAAGACCTTGGTAAGAAACTGGCCCTCGCTCAGCTGGCTTTCCTTCCAATCTATGCTCTTCTTTACAAGTTCACCGACTCCAACAACTATGTACCAGGTGCTTCCGATGACCTTTCCGGTACCCACGTTGCGCTTGCTTCCCTCAAGTTCCTCAAGGACAATGACATCCGCTTTGAAGACACCGACGTAATTGCTCTTCTCACCGGCGGTGAAGAATGCGGCCTTCGTGGTGCTAAGGCATTCTTCAAGCAGCATAAGGACTTAATTGATGACGACGTAGAAACCATCTACATGGGCTTCGACACCGTATGTGAAGAAGACTACATGATGATCTACACCGGCGACATGTCCGGCGTTGTTAAGAACGACAAAGAAGTTGCTCAGCTTATGGTTAACGGCGGTAAAGAATGTGGTCTGGACATCCCAACCGGTTCCATTCCTCTTGGTTCTACCGACGCAGCCGCTGCTTCTCAGGCAGGCGTTAAGGCTTCCTGCTTCGTAGCAATGGACCCATCTCCAGCTCGTTATTATCACACTCGTCTGGACGACGTTGATAACCTGAATGAAGAAACCATTGCCAAGGGTATCAACCTTGCTTTGAACGCTGTTGCTACCTTCGCTGATGAAGGTCTTCCAAAGGCTTAACTGAAAACACAAAAAGGCTTCTGTGAGGTTCACAGAAGCCTTTTTCTTTTTGTTTGGAATTTACCTTATTCCGTCTCGGCAACGGCCTTCTTGTCCTTCAGGGAGATTAAGAAGATAACCAAACCAATGGCGAAGAAAATGGTCAGAGCACCAATACCCAGAGACTGCTGTCCGGTAATCTTGGTAACGGTACCAACCAGGAAGGTTCCCAGGAAGGTTGCACCCTTACCGAAGATGTCGTAAAGACCAAAGAGTTCGCCGGATTTTTCAGCCGGAATAATCTTGGTGAAGTAAGAACGGGACGTAGCTTGAATGCCGCCTTGGAACATACCAACGCAGACAGCCAAAATCCAGAACTTCACTAAGTTGTCTAAGAAGCAGGCAAATACGCCCATAAGGAAGTAAGCGCAAACGCAGACAATAATCATCTTTTCTACGCCAAACTTCTTGGCCAGTTTCCCAACTACAATGGCACTTGGGAAAGCGACTATCTGGGTTACCAGCAAGGCAGCTAAAAGGCCAACGGTATCCAGGCCCAAAGAAGTACCATATGCGGTTGCCAGGTCAATGATGGTGTAAACACCGTCAATGTAGAAGAAGAAGGCAATTAAGAACAACAATACTTTTCTGTCTTTTGCTGCTTCTTTAATGCTCCTCCCCAACTGGGTCAGAATGTTTCTCGTTTCCTTGGCTTCCTCTGCAGAAATGTAGTTCTTCTGCTCATAGGACTTCAAAATTGGTAAAGAAACTAAGAACCACCAAAGAGCCGTAATGATTAAGCCAATGGAAATGGCAGTCATGTCAGACAGTGGGATAATTTCAAAGTTTGCCAAGACATAGAGAACCAGACAAGCAACAAATGGAATGCAGCTACCAATGTAGCCCCAAGCAAAACCATGAGCAGATACCTGGTCTACCCTGTCTTCTGTGGTAACGTCTCCCAACATGGAGTCGTAAATAATCAAACTGATGCTAAAGGCCACTCTACTGAGAATGCCGATTACCAGGAAAGCAAGCCAGTAGTAAGCAAAGCCGCAAGCGATGCAGGCCAGGGAACCAATCAAAATGGTGCCGGCAAAAATGCCCTTCTTCTTCCCCTGCTTATCTGCCTGTGCCCCAAAGAATGGGCCTGCAAACATAGAAATAACAGTGGCAATGGAAGCAGCATAGGACCAGTAAACCAAATAGTCCGTGCTGGCAATTCCAGCCCGTTCGCATAAGTTGTTAAAGAAGATTGGAATTAAAGTAGCAGCCAGCATAACATAGGCCGAGTTGGCTACGTCGTAAAGAATCCAATTTTTCTCCAGTTTGGTGAGCTTATCCTTCTCACCTTTTGTTTTGGTACTCATTGAGTATCCGTCCCCCTTTAGTTTTTTAGACGGTCTCTCCGTCAAAGTTGACCTGATAACGGTGGTCAAACCCTTTGGTTCCGTTTAATTGGGCTGTGTAACTTGTGATGAAATCAAGTGCATCGCCCAATGCAGTGCCAAATAATGCCTTATCCAGTTCTTCCATTTTCGGAATACAAGATGGAATTGGCGTTTCCCGCATGGCCATGTCATACATCTGACTGCCCATTTGTTCATCCACCTTGCCCACCAGGGCAGAAGCGCCGTTTAGAAGCATGCGCTTTGGCTTATTGGACATCCTGAGGCCATTCAAAATAATGTGGGAACCCACCATATTGGCGAAGACCCATTTTTGGTCCAGCCCCGGATAAAACTTGGCCACCAGTTCCGCATTTTCTTTGGAAATCTGAATGTGGTTGGTGAGTTTCTTGGTGAATGGATTGAAGCCGTCCTTCAGCAGATAGTAGCGGTCCCATTCGGCCTCAATGGCGTAATGGGAATCCGGCCCCTCTTCCACATAACGGTTGATGAGTTCGTGGCAGACACGGTCAGAGGCATAGTGGGCCATAAAGCCATAGGCGTAAACCAGTTCCCGCGGGTCCATTTGATCTGCTTTGATGATGTCCCCCATGTGGGTAAACCATTGCTCTCCGGACTTTTTATGAGTGTCACAGGCAATGTCAAAAGTATACATCACGGGTAGCGTGTAGAACAACAGGTCGGGACCCATTGCTCCTAAAAAATACAAATCCGGATGAGCATCAATTAAATTTCGGATTTCCTTTGGCAGGCGTTCTTTGACCTCTAAAGCAAATTTGTAATGAGTATACGTGGTAGGCATACTGCTCCACCTCCCATTTATGATAATTGTGCTTCAATTTCAAGTTTGGTTGCCAGTCCCTCGGAATAAGCGGTTGCGGTTCCACAGGCATTGGCAAGATTTAATGCATAAGCGTAGTCGTTCGGGCGATTCAGCGTTGCCGCCAAGAAGCCGGCCACCATGGAGTCCCCGCATCCAACGGAATTTAAAAGGGTTCCCGGCTTCGGCTGTGCCAGGTGCATAGCTCCGGTTTCATCTAGCAGGACAGATCCGTCGGCACCTAAGGAGACCAGCACGTTTCTGGTGCCCTTCTCCTGTAGTTCTTTTGCTGCGAATAAAATGTCTTCTGTGGTTGCCAGTTCCTTGCCGATAAGTTCTTCCAATTCATAGCGGTTTGGCTTAATGAGGAACGGCTTATATTTCAAGCAGTTTTCCAACTGTACTCCGGTGGTATCCACCAAAATGAGCACGTCTTTTCCCTGCAGGCGCAGCATCATTTGGGCATAAATGTCGTCGGGTAAGTTGGCAGGAACGCTGCCGGAAAGCACTAAGGCGTCTCCGTCCTTCAGTTGGGACAATTGGTCAAACAACTGAACCAGTTGATCTGCACCAACGGCTGGGCCACCGGCATTGATGTCATGCTCCTGATCCGCCTTCACCTTAACGTTAATGCGGGTATGGCCTTCCGGTAAGGAAATGAAATTACTCTCTAAACCGTCCGCTTTCATGAGGCGAACCAGTTCTTCTCCGGTAAAGCCGGCCACAAAGCCCAAGTTCAAAGAAGGGACACCTAGTTCTTTTAGCACAGCAGAAACGTTAATGCCTTTGCCGCCATAGCACAGTTCTTCTCGTTCGGAACGGCTTACGTCATCAGAGTTCCACTGATTAACATGCATAATATAATCCAGTGCCGGATTAAAGGTTACGGTATAAACCATGGGTATCACTCCTTTCTTTTTACATTTTAACATACTTTCTAGGTGACAAGTGGTTAAGTTTGCCTTTACAATAAAGATGAACGGGAAACCGTTTTATTGGGAAAGGAAGGAATTAGGATGAAAAAATTATTATCTACGCTACTGGCCCTTTGCATGATGCTTTCGCTCTCCGCCGGCTTTGCTTATGCAGCAGAAAGCAAGGTTTCCTCTGTGGAAGACCTGGCTCTTGGCATCAGTGGCAAATATGTTTATTTTCCAACAGAACTGAAGCACAATCAGAAAAAGTATCCTGTTGTAACTTGGGCCAACGGCTCTTGGTGTCCGGTACAGACTTACCTTGCTATCATCAAAGGCATTGCAGAGGCCGGATACATTGTAGTAGCTGACACAGACCTGTTAACCGACGATGGTCTCTCTACCGTAGATTCCGTGGACTGGATTTTAGAACAGAATAAGGATAAAGACTCTCTGTTCTACAACCGCGTAAACACCAAGGCAATTGGATCTACAGGACACTCTCTGGGTGGTCAGGCTGCAGTGAATGCTGCCGGTATGGATAACCGCATTAAAGCCATTGTATCGATTGCCGGAAAATCCACTGCAAAAGAGGCAGCCAAAGTAACCGTACCTGCCCTCTATTTGGCCGGTACGTTAGACGGCGTGGTTCCTGCAAAGAACTATGTTTATCCATCTTATCAGGCTAGCCGCGGTCCGAAAGTTTACGCCTCCTTAAAGAATGTAGAACATTTTGCCTGCTGGTATACCCCACAGGACTATATTACCTACACCGTAGGTTGGTTTGATGCATATTTGAAGAAGGACACCAAGAAGGTTAGCATGTTCAAAGCCGGTGGACAATTGGCAAAAGATAGTCATTGGACAGATTTTGAATATGCCATCTAAAGTGGATTGTTTTAGTCAGGATTGCATCCCTTGCCGCTCCTACTTCGAATCCCCTCAATGCAATAAAAAAAGAAGCACCCTTAGGTGCTTCTTTTTTTATTGGTGACCCATCGGGGATTCGAACCCCGGACACCTTGATTAAAAGTCAAGTGCTCTACCGACTGAGCTAATGGATCATATGGGCTTTGCGCGCTTAAATATAATACTTTTTCGGTGGCGTAAAGTCAAGGGATTTGGGAAAGTTTTGTGCCCTGCTAAGCAGGGCACTTTCGTCTTTCTTTTGGGTTTATGCAAATGCAGTTACAAGAACTGTTGCAATGGCTACCAAGAAGAAAACTACACCAAGAATTTTGGTCATGTTACCAAGCATGGTGTCCTTCTGGTGACCAGCGGTCTTTTCATAGTTGGAACCGCCTGCAGAACCGCCGGTTACAGCGCCTGCGTCAGCTTCACGGCCCTTCTGAAGAAGGATAACAATGGAAAGAGCCAATGCTAATACAACAAGAATGATTGCCAATACCATTTCTGCAGTTGTCATTTTGTATTCCTCCGTATAAATAAAGCAAAAGCTTGGATTTTGGGTTAGCTCTGCAATTTTAGCATATCATGCCCTTCGTTGCAAGACTTATTCCAGCGTCAACTGCTCCCCTTCGGTGTCTTCTGCAGCAGGCAAAGCACCCAGTGCAGGAAGGTTCTTAGTGCGGTATCTAGACTGCTTTACGAATTCGTCCGGAACGTAGTGACGGACGCCCATGACACGCTGGCCCTTCTTCAGGCGCATGCATGCTACGCCCTGGGTATTTTTGGTGGTCTTTGGAGCAATGAGGCCGGTGTTGATGAGCAGCATGCGGCCGGCGGAAGAAGTCAAAACCAGGTCGGTATCTTCTTTAATGTAGAGGGCACCGGCCAGCGGCCATTTGTCGCAAGTGGCTTTGATGAGCTTCTTACGGTTGGTTTTGGTGTAATAGCAAGACATTTCTACCTTGCCCACCTTACCGTTGTCGTAGACGAAGACCATGTAGCCCTTGTAGTCGTCTGTGACGGCCATATAGACAGGAACTTCTCCTTCGTCGAAGCCAAGCTCAGTTGGAATGTAATTGCCCAAAACGGAAGCCTTGGAGTCTTCAAAGTCATCTGCCTTGGCCTTGTAACACTGAGCCTGGTTGGTGAAGAACAAGAGTTCCTTGGCGTTGGAGCTTTCCACCGTCTGAACAATTTCGTCGTTCTCCTTCAGTTTCTGAGCACCGCTCATACGAAGGCTCTGTGGCGTAATCTTCTTAAAGTAACCGTCTCTGGTAAAGAAGAAGGTGCATGGGTAATCCTCTACGGTTTCTTCCACGTCTTCCTCCTCTTCCATGTCAGAGGCATAAATGATTTCGGATTTCCGCTCCTGGCCATACTTCTTGGCCACGTCTTCCAGTTCGCCGGTGATGATTTTCTTGACTCTGGCTTTGCTCTTTAAGATATTTTCCATATCTTCAATCTGCTTTTCCAGGTCTTCCAAATCCTGCAAGCGCTTCAGAATGAATTCTCGGTTTAAGTGACGCAGCTTAATTTCAGCTACGTACTCTGCCTGAATTTGGTCAATGCCGAAGCCAATCATCAAGTTTGGTACAACTTCAGCTTCTTCTTCGGTTTCTCTGACAATCTGAATGGCTTTATCAATATCCAGTAAGATTTTCTGAAGACCTTGTAACAGGTGCAGCTTTTCTTTGGCCTTGGTCAGGTCAAAGTAGACACGGCGGCGAACACATTCCGTGCGGAACGCAATCCACTCTTCTAAGAGCTCTTTGACGCCAACCACTCTCGGCATGCCCGCAATGAGCACGTTGAAGTTGCATGGGAATGCTTCTTCCAAAGACGTGCTCTTAAAGAGCTTGCGCATGAGGGCATCCGGGTCGGTACCGCGCTTTACGTCAATGGTGATTTTCAGACCGGATTTATCGGTTTCATCTCGGATATCGGAAATTTCCTTGAGACCGCCACTCTTGGCCTTTTCAATGATTTTATCAATGATGACTTCAGAGGTGGTGGTTGGCGGAATTTCGGTGATATCAATGCAATGGTTCACCTTGTCATAGGTGTACTTGGAACGCACGGTGATGCCGCCGCGTCCGGTACGGAATACCTCTTCCATTTTGGCACGGTCATAAATAATCTGACCGCCGCCCGGGAAGTCCGGTGCCTGCAAGGAATCCATGATGTCATAGTCCGAATCCTTAATTAAGTTGATGGTGGTTTCACAGATTTCCTTCAAGTTAAAGGAACAGATGGAACTGGCCATACCAACGGCAATACCGGTGTTGTTGTTGACTAAGATATTCGGGAAGGTAACCGGCAGCAGGGTCGGTTCCTTCATGGTGGCGTCATAGTTGTCTACGAAGTCAACGGTGTCTTTATCTATGTCTCGGAATAATTCCGAGGCAATCTTTTCCAGCTTTGCTTCTGTGTATCGGGAAGCAGCCCAAGACATGTCTCTAGAATAGGCTTTACCAAAGTTACCCTTGGAGTCTACATACGGATGAAGCAGTGCTTCGTAACCACGGGAGAGACGTACCATGGTGTCGTAAATAGCTGCATCGCCATGCGGGTTCAATTGCATAGTTCTACCAACAATGTTGGCGGACTTAATGCGGCTACCGTTTAAGAGGCCCATTTTGTACATGGTATAGAGCAGTTTTCTATGGGAAGGCTTGAAGCCGTCAATTTCCGGAATTGCACGGGACATGATAACGCTCATGGCGTATGGCATGTAGTTGATTTCCAGAGTATCTACAATTTTCTGGTCAACCACTTCCCCGGCGCCCATAATGTGGGCGTTTGGATTGACTTCTTCGCGGGCAATGTCCGGTCCCTTTTTCTTTTTTGGTGCCATTCATTCCCCTCCTTAACTTACGTCGGTCATGTCTAAGTACAGATGACCGTCTTCAGCAATGTGTTCCTTACGGCCGGCCAGGTTGTCACCCAGCAGCAGGTCAAAGGTTTTAGCGGTGAGTTCGGCGTCGTCCGGAGTGACTTTAATGAGACGGCGGGTCTTCGGGTTCATGGTGGTGAGCCACATCATGTCGGCATCGTTTTCACCAAGACCTTTGGAACGCTGGATACTATATTTTTTGCCTTCCAGTTCTTCCAAAACCTGGGTCTTTTCCACTTCCGTGTAAGCGAACCAAACTTCGTCTTTATATTGAATTTCGTACAATGGCGATTCAGCAATGAACACTTTGCCTTCCTCTATGAGAGTCGGCATGAGTCTGTAGATCATGGTGAGAATCAGGGTACGAATTTGATAGCCGTCGACGTCGGCATCGGTACAGATGATAACCTTGGACCAGCGAAGGTTGTCCAGGTTAAAGGCATTCATGTCCTTCTTCTTGGTCTGTACTTCTACGCCGCAGCCCAAAACCTTAATTAAGTCCGTAATGATTTCGGACTTGAAAATGCGGTCATAGTCTGCCTTTAAGCAGTTGAGAATTTTACCCCGGACCGGAATGACAGCCTGGAACTCAGAGTCTCTGGCCTGTTTACAAGAACCCAATGCGGAGTCCCCTTCTACAATGAAGACTTCCCGGCGGTCCACGTCTTTGGTACGGCAGTCTACAAACTTCTGTACCCGGTTGCCCATGTCCATGTTACCGGTTAAGGTCTTCTTCAAATTCTGGCGGGTAGATTCGGCACGGACACGGGAACGCATGTTGACCAGTACCTGGTCCGTAATTTTGTCCGCATCCATTTTGTTTTCAATGAAGTAGACTTCCAAGCTGTGCTTGAAGAAGTCCGTCATGGCTTCCTGAATGAACTTATTGGTAATGGCCTTCTTGGTCTGGTTTTCATAGGAAGTCTGGGTGGAAAAAGAAGAAATGACAATGCAGAGACAGTCTTCAATGTCCTGGAAGGTAATCTTCTTATCCGACTTGGTGTATTTGTTGTTGGCTTTTAAATAAGCATCAATCTGGGAGACAAAGGCGCTTCGCACTGCTTTTTCCGGTGCACCGCCGTGTTCCAGCCAGGAGGAGTTATGGTAATACTCTTTCATCTGCAGCTTGTTGGAGAAGCAGACAGAAGCGTTGATTAACACTTTGTAGTCGTCCTTGTCTTCCCGGTCACGGCCAACTCTTTCCGTGTTCCAGAAGACAGGCTGGGTAAAGGAATTGGTACCGGCAACTTCCTTAATGTAATCCTGAATCCCGTTTTCATAAACGAATTCGTGGGTTTCGAATTTATTCTTTCCGATTTCATCCTTGAGGATAAACTTTAAGCCGTTGTTGACAATGGCCTGACGGCGAATGACATCTTTGAAGTAATCCAGGGGGATGTCAATGTCGGTGAAGACGTCGGTGTCCGGCCGCCAGTAAATGCGGGAACCGGTATCCTTGTGAGGATAGTCTTCCTTAATAAGTTTGCCCTTTGGATTCCCCTTCTTAAAGTGCATTTCATATTTCACACCGTCTCTATGGATTTCTGCATCCATAAATTCGGAGGAATACTGGGTAGCACAAAGACCTAAGCCATTGAGACCCAAGGAAAACTCATAGGAACCGGAACCGGAGTTGGTGTCGTACTTACCGCCTGCGTACATTTCGCAGAACACCAGTTTCCAGTTATATTCCTTTTCCTTTTCGTTGTAGTCCATTGGAATTCCTCGGCCAAAGTCTTGGATTTCCAAGCTGTGGTCAAGATAACGGGTAATGATAATTTTGTCCCCGTAACCTTCACGGGCTTCGTCTATGGAGTTGGATAAAATTTCAAAGAAAGAGTGTTGACAGCCGTCAATACCATCGGAGCCGAAGATTACGGCCGGTCTTTTACGGACACGGTCTGCACCCTTCAACTGGGAAATATTGTCATTGCTGTAATTTCCAGATTTAGCCATGGTACCCTCCCACATAATGATTCATGTTATTTTACACTATATATGGTGGTGTTGTCAAAGAAATAGCCCCTAAATATGCGGTTTTTGCCTCCTTTTTCTTTGGTCAAAAAGTGCATAAAAACAGCCCTTAAACCAAAGGATTCGGTTTCCTCGGTTTAAGGGCTTATTCTTATGGGTTATTTACGGAACTTTTTCCACTTTTCTGCTAAGGAGCGGATGGCATCGTCATCTCTTTTTACTCCTGCATCCGGGTCTTCCGGCTGTTCCTCTACCACCGGTTCTTCTTTCGGAGCCGGTGCAGCACCCTGCTGCAAAGATTCCTTGGCAGCCTTGGCTTCTTTGGCGGCGCGGACCATGTCCTGAGGCGTGGTTACACGGGCGTCAATGGAGTCTCCGTTTTCACGGATAAAGGCGTCAATGTCAAAGTTCGGGTCTTCCATGATCTTGCGGAACATGGTGCCGTCCATCTTTTCGTAGCGGATTAAGTACTTGGCTACCTGATGCAGCTTATCCATATGGGTTTTCAGCAAGTTTTCGCACTTGGCGTATGCTTCGTCCATGATGGTCTTGGCTTCCTTGTCAATGGCAGCTGCAGTGGCTTCAGAGTAGTCACGCATGCGGTTGTAGTCCATGCCTAAGAAAACTTCGTCGTTCTGAGAACCATAGCAAATGGTACCCAGTTCTTCACTCATACCGTACTTGGTAATCATGTTGTGCGTAATCTTGGTAGCACGTTCAATGTCATTGGAAGCACCGGTGGAGATGTCGCCCATAATGAGGGCTTCTGCCACACGGCCACCCAGCAAGGTAACCAGGTTTTCCAGCATGGTGTTCTTGGTCATGTAGCTCTTGTCTTCCGTTGGAACGGACATGGTATAGCCGCCGGCAGAGCCACGAGGAATGATGCTGATTTCGTGTACCGGATCCAGCAATGGAAGATAGAAGTTGGTAACGGCGTGACCTGCTTCATGATAAGCGGTCAGTTTCTTTTCTTCGTCGTTCATCTTCTTGGATTTCTTTTCTGGGCCTACCATTACCTTAACGGTAGCGTCGCCGATGTCGGCGGCGGTAATGGCGCGCTGGCCCTTACGAGCAGCTAAGAGAGCAGCTTCGTTTAAGAGGTTTTCCAGGTCTGCACCGGTGAAACCGGCGGTGGCCTGAGCCACAATGTTCAGGTCTACATCCGGACCCATTGGTTTATTCTTGGCGTGAATCTTCAAAATGGCTTCACGGCCAACAACGTCTGGATAGTTCACGGTAACTTGACGGTCAAAACGGCCCGGACGAAGCAGTGCCGGGTCCAAAATGTCAGGACGGTTGGTAGCGGCAATAACCACAATACCCAGGTTTCCGGCAAAGCCGTCCATTTCAACCAGCAACTGGTTCAAGGTCTGTTCTCGTTCGTCGTGTCCACCGCCCATGCCGGCGCCTCTGTGACGGCCTACGGCATCAATTTCATCAATGAAGATGATGGCAGGTGCATTCTTCTTAGCGGACTCAAAGAGGTCACGAACACGGGATGCACCAACACCAACGTACATTTCTACGAAGTCGGAACCGGAAATGCTGAAGAATGGTCTGTTGGCTTCCCCTGCAGTGGCCTTAGCCAGCAAGGTTTTACCGGTACCCGGAGGGCCCACTAACAGAACACCCTTTGGAATGCGGGCACCCAAAGCGTCGTATTTATGAGGATCTTTCAGGAATTCTACAATTTCTTCCAGTTCTTCTTTTTCTTCATCGGCCCCTGCTACATCTGCAAAGGTCTTCTTCTGGGCATCGTCAGCCTGCTTTACACGGGCTTTGCCGAAACTCATGGCACGGTTGTTTTCCCCCATCATGCCGGCGTTCATCCGACGGATGATCCATACGGCAATGGCGAACATCAGTACCGTGGAAATTAAGATTGGAATGAGTTCGGACAACCAGCCGTTGCTGGAGCCACGATCAAAGTTTTCCTTAATTGGGGCATCCGGATGAGCCAAGTTATATTCTCTTACGGTTCCGTGGGTATCTGCTACAAAGAGGTCTACCGATGGAACGGAATATGTACGTGCTTCCTTTTCCCCTTTCAAGGTGTAAGTCAATTTCCCGTTACCAATGTTCAGGGTGTAGTCGGTAACCTTTCCCTGGTCAAAGTAGGAAACCACTTCATAATATTCCTTCTCGGCAGATGCTGCCGGGTTGGCATTAAAAGTGAAGTACATGGAAACAACCATGAGGATTGGCAGCACAATCCACAGCAAAGTGGAAATCAGACTGCCCTTTCCCGGTTTCTTCCCGTTGTTGTTAGTCTCGTTCAAAATGGGGCCTCCTTTAAGATTCGTATACGTGTGGTTTTAACACACCGAGATACGGAAGATTACGGTAGTTCTGGTCATAGTCAAGACCATAGCCAACAACAAACTCATCCGGCACAACAGCGCCGATGTAGTCTGCTTTTACCGGAGCAACACGTCTGTCCGGTTTGTCCAGGAAGGTACAAAGACGGATGGACTTTGGATTCCTGGTAGAAAGAATTTTCATGAGAGAATGAAGGGTTTTGCCGGTATCCAGAATGTCTTCTACAATAACCAGATCCAAGCCGGTTAAATCCAGGTCTAAGTCCTTAATGATTTTAACCTGACCGCTTGTGGTTGAGGTGCCAGTGTAGCTGGATACTACCATGAAGTCAATTTGTGCATTGATATCAATGGCACGCATTAAGTCGGCCATAAATACAACGGAACCTTTCAGTACCGAAACCAAAACAAGGTTTTTGTCCTTGTAATCTTCGGTAATCTGTTTGCCGATGCGATTTACAATCTCCTTAATTTCTTCTTCCGTGAGCAACACTTTTTCAATGTCGTCGTGCATGTTTGCACTGACCTTACTCATGTCCGTTCCCTCTTTCTCTCTAAAGAAATTTCTAAAATGGTTTGGGTGGTTTCCGTGACTCTGGCGTCTTCGGAAGGGCCAATGCCTTCCACCCAGCAAAGGGTGTTGTCAGATTCCATTAGCAGGATGCCGGAACGCTGTTCCGACGGGATGCCTGCTTCCTGAAACAGGGTTTTCAACGATTTCGTCAAGTGACGGAATGCGGGAGAAAAGTTGTCTCCCTCCCGGCGGTTCCGCAAAGTAAAAGGATATGACAGTTTGTCATAGTCCAGTTGGTTTGCGTAAGTAGCCGCGTGGGTGTCCGGGCGGGTGCCCGGGTTCGGGTTCGGATAAACCCGATAGGTAAATGTGCCAATAGGAAGGGTTACTTCTTCGGCACCGAGAACGGCAAAGTCGGAAACCGGTTCCGGTTTCGGCAGTTGCCGTAATACGGTAAGTTCATTATTCCGAACCCGGACATAAACCCCGGACGGAATTTGAATTTGCCCGCCGGTGCGGAGCAAATCTAAAGTGGCAGCCACATGCTTTTGTTCCAGGTCCTGACCAATAACTTCGGTCAGAATGGAAGCCACGGCACGGCTGGCTACCGCAGGTGCACCGCCGGCAAGGATGCTGGCGCAGTAAGCACCGTATTCACCCTTGGCGGAATTAAGCAAAGCTTCCGCTTCGGCCTGCAGGTGTGCTTCATCCTGCTTCAGCAGTTCCATACAGCGCAGTACATTTTGGAAGGCACCTGGATTCACCGCTTCCAATTCCGGAAGAATGTTATGCCGAATGCGGTTGCGGGCATAAGCAGTGTCTTTATTGGTGCTGTCCTCTATATGAGCAAGCCCTTTTTCCAAAAGGTATTCCTCAATTTCTTCTCGGCTGCAGTCAATGAGTGGACGGATGATGTTCCCCCGCACGGCCGGTAACCCGGTAAGGCCGGTCAGCCCCGTGCCCCGTGCTAAATGGAACAAGAAGGTTTCCACTGCATCCTGTGCCGTATGAGCGGTTGCAATCCGGATTTTCCCTTCCGACAGTCCCTGTTCCTGCAGGTCCGCAAAAAGGGCTTCAAAGAAGCCGTAGCGCACCTTGCGGCCACAGGTTTCCTCGGAAGCGCCGGTCTCTTTGCAAAGGGCCGGAACATCTGCGTGCAGAACTTTCAGTTCCACACCAAGCTGTTCACATAAGTCTTTGCAAAAGGCCTCGTCCCGGTCCGCCTCTGCCCCACGGATGCCGTGGTTCACATGGGCGGCCAGCAGGCCCAGACCGTACTCCGGCTGCAGGTCTTTCAGACAGCTGAGCAGTGCCACGGAATCTGCTCCGCCGGACAACGCCACAATGACAGTTTGTCCTTTGGAGAGCATGCCATACTGCTCCACTGTTTTCCTAACTTTAGAATTCATCATGTCTGGTCTCAATGGTAGAGAACAAAGTGAAGTCGCCGTTCCAAGCAAGGTAGATGTCACCGGTTGGACCGTGACGGTTTTTGGCTACCTTGATTTGAACTTTGTCCACTTCTTTTTCAATGTTGGCGTTTTCATCTGCCGTGTCGGCGTAGTAGTCTTCACGGTATAGCATGAGAACAATATCGGCATCCTGTTCAATAGAACCGGATTCACGCAAGTCAGAAAGCTGCGGTTCATGGCTCTTACCACGGGCTTCGGTACCACGGGATAACTGGCAGAGAACTACGACCGGGATTTCCAAGTCCTTGGCCATGAGCTTCAGGTTTCTGGTAATTTCGGATACTTCCTGTACACGGGATTCCGTGCGGCCGGAAGATTTCATCAACTGCAAGTAGTCAATAACCACCAGGTCAATGTCTTTCATGCGGCGGATTTTCGCCTTCATTTCATTGACCGTAATGTTGGAGGTGTCATCAAAATACAGTTCAGCGGTACTCAGTGCGGAAGTGGCAGTGGACAAACGAAGCCAGTCGTTTTCATCCAGTTCACCGGTACGCATTTTCTGTCCGTAAATACGGGCTTCCGTACTGATGACACGCTGTGCCAGCTGTTCCTTGGTCATTTCCAAGGAGAAGAAGAGAACCTTTTTCTTGGCCATAACGGCTGCATTGCGGGCCATGTTTAAGGCAAAGGATGTTTTACCCATAGCTGGTCGTGCGCCGACGATAATCAGGTCAGATTTGTTCAGACCGGCAATGGTGCGGTCCAGTTCGGACCAGCCGGTGGTGAAGCCCAAATACTTTTCTTTGTCCGGAGAGTTCAGCTTGTTGAGACGGTCATAGACCTTGTCCATGATAATGTCTCCCAGTTTGGAAGCCTGACCGGTGCTCTTGCCCTGACGGATGTCGTAGATTTTCTGCTCTGCAGAATCCAGCAATACGTCAGCATCTGCTTCTTCATTGGCGGTGTCTTCTTCAATTTGCTTGGCAACTTGAATTAAGTCACGCTTATAGTATTTGTCTCTGACAATTTTGGCGTAAGCCTCAATATTGTTGGTGGTTGGTACCACCTGTGCCAGCTGGGCCAAGTAGTTCTTGGCTGCAGCATCGTCGTAGATTTTCTGTTCCTTCAGTTTTTCAACAACCAACAGAACGTCGGACTGCTGACCGGAAGTTTCAATTTGAACAATGGCACTGTAAATGGCTTTGTGCTGTGGCAGATAGAAGTATTCTGCTTTAAAGCCCTGGGACTGAATTAATGTGAGGCATGTTGGATCCATCAACAAACAGCCCAGTACCGCCTGCTCTGCTTCCATGCTGTAAGGCAGGTTGTAGTCAGTTACCGTAATATCCGGCATATCCATTCCCCTTTATAATTCAGATACTTGAACTTTTACGTCGGCGGTTACACCCTGGAACAACTTCACGTTGGCGGTGTATGTGCCGAAGGCCTTGATTTCCGGAACGGAAACCTTTCTCTTGTCTACCGGTACGCTTAATTCGTTCTTGATTTTGGCAGCTACGTCTTTGGCGGTAACAGAGCCATACATCTTTCCGCCGGCACCGGCTTTGCACTTAAAGGTAAGGGTCTTGCCTTCCAAGTTCTTGGCAAAGGCTTCTGCCTGTGCTTTTTCGGTGTCATATTTGAACTGCTTGGAAGCTTCTGCGTTTTTCATTTCAGTAACAGCCTGCGCATTGGCTTCTACAGCCAGGTTCTTCGGCAACAGGAAATTACGGGCGTATCCGTCAGATGCGTTCACCAGTTCTCCCTTCTTACCAAGACCTTTGACGTCTGCTTTCAAAATAACCTTCATGAACTATTAAACCTCCATTATGATTGGCAGAATCATCGGAGAACGTTTGGTGCGTTCATAGATGAGTCTGGAAATTTCGTCACGCATGCGGGACTTGATGGCTGCCCACTCGCGGATATTTTCATTCAGGCAGGATTCTACTGCGAATGCTGCCATTTCCTTGGCTTCTTCAATGAGTTCTTCGGACTCACGAACATAGACGAAGCCGCGGGATACAATGTCAGGGCCGGCCACAATGTCTCCGGTTTCCTGATCCAGGGTAACGACGATAGTTACCAGGCCGTCCTGTGCAAGGCGGGTGCGGTCTCTCATTACGACAGCCCCTACATCGCCTACACCGTAGCCGTCTACAAAGACTTTACCGGCTGGTACCGTACCTACGACTTCAATGCCGCCGTCATATACAGCTACCGTTCTGCCGTTGTCTGTTAGGACAATGTTGCTTGGTGCAATGCCCATCTGTTCGGCCAGTTCCTTGTGCTTGGCCAGATGTTTCTGTTCACCGTGCACCGGAATAAAGTATTTCGGCTGGATTAAGCCCAGCATCATTTTCAGTTCTTCCTGGTTGGCGTGGCCGGAAACGTGAACGTCATACATGCGTTCGTAAATAACTTCACAGCCCCGCTTCATCAGTTCATCTACTACCTTGCCTACGGATTTTTCGTTGCCCGGAATTGGAGTGGCGGAAATAATGACGTAGTCGTTGGCGGTAATGTTGACCTTCTTGTGTTCCCCGAAGGCAATGCGGGTCAAGGCCGACATTGGTTCGCCCTGGGAACCGGTGGTAATGATGAGCTGACGTTCCGGCGGATAATTCTTAATTTCCTCCAGTGGAACCAGAACCCCATCCGGGATCTGCAGATAACCCAGTTCTGTGCCTATGGACATAACGTTCTCCATACTGCGGCCGGACAGGGCTATTTTTCTATTTTGCGATACAGCGACGTTAATAATTTGCTGTACACGATGAATGTTGGAAGCAAAGGTTGCCACAATAACGCGGCGTTTGTCTGCTTTGGCAAAAAGGGTCTCGAAAGAGGCGCCTACGGTTTTTTCCGAAGCAGAGTAGCCCGGTTTAATGGCGTTGGTGGAGTCTGCCATGTAGCAGAGCACTCCTTCTTTCCCCAGTTCGGCAAAGCGGGCCAGGTCTATCATCTGACCGTCAATTGGCGTGGTGTCTATTTTCATATCACCGCTGTGGATGATAATGCCGGCAGGGGTATGAATGGCGAAAGCCAGGGCATCCGGGATACTGTGGTTGACGTGGATGGCTTCCAAGTCAAACTGTCCGAAGTGAACGTGGTCCCCCGGTTTGATGACATTGAGCTTGGCGGTTTCCAGTAAGCCATGCTCTTCTAATTTGCCCTTAATGAGGCCAATGGTCAGGGCCGTACCGTAAACCGGAATATTCAGTTCCTTCAGTAAGTAGGCCAGACCGCCAATATGGTCTTCATGACCATGGGTAATGACAATTCCCTTCACTTTGTCCGCGTTCCGTTTCACGTACGTAAAGTCAGGGATGACCAGGTCTACACCCAGCATGTCCGGATCTGGGAATGCAAGACCGCAGTCCAGCAGGAACATGTCCCCTTCGTAATCAAACAAAGTCATGTTCTTGCCAATTTCATTGAGTCCGCCCAGGAAGGAAATGCTGACGGGAGATGCAAATGTTTCCTGCATGGCCGGACGTTTCTTTTGAGTTGCCATAACGAGTCCTTTCCGAAAATTTTATTAATTGAGACCGCTCTGTTCATTCACCTAAAGTGACCGATAAACAAGGCAGTGAAAATACCAAATGAGTAGACTTCTACTAATAAACATTGATAAATTATTATATAATATATTTACTTGTAATAGCAACCAAAACATGGCACTCTTCCCTGCCATGTGTTACAATATGGAAAGATTCGAAAGGAGGGGTTTCATGTCCGACAAAACACACGTAGATATGTTCACTGACGGTGCCTGTTCCGGCAACCCGGGCCCTGGGGGCTGGGGTACCATTCTCCGCTGCAACGGCGTGGAAAAAGAACTGTCTGGCGGAGAACCGCAAACCACCAACAACCGCATGGAACTCTTGGCTGTCATCAACGGCCTGCAGGCCTTGAAACGTCCTTGTCACGTCACCATTACCACCGACTCCCAGTATGTGGTCAACGGCATCACCAAAGGCTGGGCTCAGTCCTGGAAGGAAAACGGCTGGCGGAAGAAAGACAAGAAGCCTGCCCTGAATCCGGAACTGTGGGACACCCTCCTACAAGAACTGGAAAAACACGACTATGAATTCAACTGGGTCAAAGGCCATGCCGGCCACCCGGAAAACGAACGCTGTGACAACTTGGCGGTCATGGAATCCGAAAAATATAAATAAGCAAAAGAAAAAGGACTGCGAAAGCAGTCCTTTTTTGTTAGTCTTCGTCGTCCTCTACCAAACCCAGTTCGTGGTCTAAGACTTCTTTTACGTCTTCCGGATCCAGGCCGTGAACCATGCAGGCTTCGGCTAAGCTTTCGTAGAGTGCGGAACCACAGGTTACGCAGCTCATACCGCAGCTCATGAGGATTTCAGCGGATTCCGGATAGGTTTCAATAATGTCAATAATCAGCATGTCGGTGCTGATGGTGCCAGCCACGTTTTCCTTTACGGTGAACATGGCTTCTACATCGGCTTCTGCCGTGGTAGCCACTTTAATGCCGAAGTTCTTCTGGAAGATACCCCAGGTAGCTTCTGTCATAAAGGCTGGCTTTTCACTGACATAAAAGCCCTTTACGCCGGCATAAATAATGCTGAGCATAGCGGCATAGGTCAGTTCACTGCCAAGGGATACATGGTAGGTCATTGGTACGCCGTTGATGTCATATTTATCCAAAATGGTCTGGTACTTCATGGAAACACTCAGTGGTGCATACAAATCTGAAATAGCACCGGCATCCATGTTTCTCGGCATACCGCGCAAGGTACCCATCTGTAAGTTCATGGTACGGTACTTTACGGAACCGGCCGTCATGAGGATGGAGGTTTTAGGAAGTGCCATAGCCAGTGCAGTGTAGTACTGAGCGGTTTCGGTGTCATCCCCTACTGCCACTACCAATTTCTTCAGGGTTTCATCCTTCATGGCAGCGGTAATGGTTTCTTCCATTTTTTCCAAGGTGGCTGCGGTAAAGCCGGTAACATATTCCCCTAAGCGAAGTTGTTCCGGTGGTTCACAGGTCTTGGCCTGTTCAATAACCGTTTCAAAATTGCTCACATCCGGAATGGTTGGATAGAAGCAAGGAAGTGTGGTATAAAGACGGTCTTTATAAGCTATGTCCGGTTCCATCAAGCCGCTTGCAGTAACCACAATTGGGCCGTGGAAGGAAGTAAAGTCTTCCACCTGGTTCAGCATGGAACCACCGTAGTTACCTGCAAAGTTGTCCGCCTGCTGCAAGCCTTCAAAGGCATGGGCGTTCATTAAGTTGTCGTGGGTATAAACGTCTACCCCCTGATTCTTGGTCAGGTTTAAAAGTTCCTTTACGACAGAGACATCGGAACCGCAAACCAAAATACCAGGGTTAGCTCTGGTGGTGAGTTCCACGTTGGTCAGTTTGGTTTCTCCACAAGCTTTCTTTCCTGCAGTATCCACCAAATTCATGGCTCTATAGACATATCCGCCGGTTTCCAAAACCATATTGAACAGCAAACCGACGCTTAAATTGAATTTTAATGTACGGAGTAAAATCCGTTCTACGAAAGGAGAAATGCCTTCGTCTTCATAGCCAAACTTATGGGCTTCAAAGCAAAGAAGTGCAATGCCTTTTACCCCTTTGAGGAGCAGTTCCCGCAGGGCTTTGGCATCTTCGTTTTCTGCTTCCAGTGCATCCAGTTCTGCCAACTTTGGTTCAAACTCAGAGGCATCCTTTGGAGTCCAATAAGCATCCTTTGGAAGCACGTTCTGGGCCATGACATCTGCTACCAAACGGTCTCTCATTTTGATGGTTTCAAAGACCTGCTGTGTCAAAGTCACTTCATCACAGTTGGTGTTGTCTGCGGTCATGCAGAGGTTCAGAAGAATGCGTTTTGAGGCCTCTTTCGGCACTTCTTTTAATTCCACACGAAGTTCGGTGGTTACGGCAGCCAAACCTTTGGTTGCAAAATCTAAGGCTTGCTGCGCTTTACAGAATTCCATAAATTCCTCCAAGAGCAATTGGATTCAGATCTACTTGAACCAACAAGGTATACGGGAGGAAACTGTGTTCTAATCCTGCATCCGTAACCAGGAGTTCACTGACAAAACAGGCTGCAATAATGGTAACGAGGAAGAGGATTGCAGCCACACGTAATGCAACATTCTTTTTCATTATTTTCCAGCCTTTCTGATAACGACAACGTCTTTCTTTCCTGCCAAGTCTTTGGCGGTAACTTTCTTAACATAAGTCGGTTCTTTGATAACTTTTGCGCCTTCCGGTGCTTTCTCAACTTTCTTAATACCGACTTGGGCTTTTTCTTTTACCGGTTCCGGAGTGTCCAGATATTCATTGATGAGACTGGAAATGTCTCCACTGGACAGGTCTTCGGCTTCCTGCTTCAACTGCTTGGCTTCCTTCAGTTCCTTCTGTTCTTCTGCACTAAACAGTGGCAGAGTGCCTGCAGGCTGTTTTGCCGGAGCCTTGGAAGTAATGGTAATTGGTTTCACGGGAGCAACCGGCTTTTCTGCATTCACAGAAGCATCTGCTTCCGTCATCCAAAGAGAACTTTCCGGTTCCTTCTTCTTAAATGGAATAGACAAGTCTTTCCAGGTCTTCTTTTCCTTCTTGGCTTTTGCCTTCGGTTCCTTTGGCAGTACCGGTTCTACCGGCTGTTCCTTTGGTTCCGGAGCGGCAGCAGCTTTTTCTTTCTTACCGTAGCCTTCCAGGTTTTCGGTGAGACCCTTCTTACGCCAGGAGTTGTGAAGCCAGGTTTCAAAGATGGCAAACAACAGGATTGGCAGGCCGACGCAAATTAAAGTACCTACGGTAGAGTCCATAAAGAGAACCACGTTCCCAAGACCGGACCAAACCTTGTCTACCTTTCCTACAACCATATTCGGGTCTACAAAATTCGTACTATTGGAGTTCATCTGTGGGTGAAGCAAATAAGAGGAAAGTTCGGTGCCTTCACTACGAAGAGAAGAAATCATACCAAACTTTAAAGAGCCTCCGTCTTGGAAACAAATAATGTCTCCTACCCGCAGTTTTTGTAAGTCTTTGGTGGCTGCAATGGCTAAATCGCCCGCATCCAATGTAACGTTAGAGGATATTTGGGTGTCTTCCTTCACGAGAAATACAGTGTTGTCTCCCACTGTAACGGCGGTTTCATCTCCAGAATATCCATTCACCAGAATGAGAATGTTTACGGCAAGTACAGGCAATACCAACAAAGCTAAAATAATGCCGGCAACGGTGCCTAATAAGTGCTTGCGAGACGCAGTCATAATAGTGTTCTCCTCTCGTTTTTATTAACTAAACAATTATACTACAAATAGGCAAAAAGAAAAGCCCGAAACACTGTAGTTTCGGGCTTTGTTTATGGATTCGAGACAGCTTACATGGTGGTGGACTTGTCTTCGCCGATACCAGTGAGACCGTCTACGCAATATTTGTTGCCATCTTCGTCATACATGGTACCGGAGAGTTCACCGAAGGTGATGTGGTAATCCATGATAACCGGAATCTTGGTAACATGTCTGTCCTTTACGTGGAACCAAACGTCTACCATGCCGTAGTCATCGGTAATATGCCATTCGTTGAATTCAACGTGGTCAAACTTAACCGGAGGAAGACGGGAAGTCTTACCATCCAGGAAGATGATGTTTTCGTTGTACTTATCCTGATCTGCGGACTGGTTGCGGGTCAGGTTGAAACCGAAGGATTTCTTTTCGCCGTCAATTTCCAGAGTCTGCATGGCTGCAGTCCAGTCATAGTGCATGTGGAATGGATAGAAACCACGGTGGTCGTCAATGGTAGCACGGGTGTTTTCGTTGGCAACGTAAACCTTGTCACCCCACTTCAGGGTACCTTCTACCGTCCAGAGGTCCTTCTGGGAGTAAAGGGTGCAGTTCTTGTGGAATGGAATCAAAACGTTAGAAGGCTTGGAACATCTGGTGAATTCCAGGTTATATTCAATTTTATCCGGCTGGCCGAATTTACCAACACCGGAAACAATAGCCTTGTCTTCGTCATATCTGTTTTCAATCCAAACAGAGTTCAGAGGGTTAGAACCGCCGGTCTTCTTGCCGCCCAACAAGTTCTTAGCAAACTTAGGCTTTGGAGATACGCCCATCCATGCATATTTCTTGCCTTCCTTCTTGTCATAAAGGATGGTAAGACATACACCGATAATGCCGCCAAACATTGGAGAGCAAGCGGTAAGAAGGGCAATGTCGTCAAATACAACTTCAGCAGCTTCCCAAGTAGTAAGGATGCTCTTGTTGAAGAAGTTAGGGTTTCCGCGAGGCTTGTCTGCCTTCAAGAAGTTCATTTCTTTGAATTCCTGCTTGTAGGTACCGTGGTAGAACTTACCGTTGGCATCTACTACATCATCAGGAACGTCAACAGGGATTCTTTCGTCAGCTAAATACTGTTTAAAATCTGCCATGACCATTCTCCTTTTCAGATAATAAAAACCACGTAGTTGTCCGCTTTTTTAGAACTTGTTCGGACAAATTTTACAATATGATTTAAAAACAAATGGGTAAGAATGTCAATACGCATTCTTACCCATTTCCAATTTCTATTTTTGGTTATTATTTTGGTCCTTACTTTAGTTGCCAATCCTCAATGTCTTTGACTTCATCATAGAGCATTTTGTAACTGTTATAACGGGACTCTGCAATGGTGCCATTTTCTACTGCAGCACGCACGGCACAGCCTTTGTCATTCAAATGGCGGCAGCTCGGGAAGAACTGACACTGATCCAAAAACGGTTCAAATTCCGGGAAGCAGTCTTCCAGTTCGTCTTTCATAATAATGTCAGACTTCTCAAATTCCAAGCTGGCAAAACCCGGTGTGTCAGCCACATAACCACCGTTCACCTTTAACAAGGTGCACTCTCTGGTGGTGTGGCGGCCACGGCCCAGTTTCTTGCTGATTTCCCCGGTGGCAAGTCCCAAGCTGTCATCCACGCAGTTAAGCAGCGTGGACTTGCCCACACCGGTATTCCCGGTAAAGGCGCTGGTTTTGCCGCTGAGCAGGGCGCGAATTTCCGCTGCGCCCGTCCCCTCTTTCCCGGAGGCCACTATGGTCTTGAAGCCGGCCTTACGGTAGGTTTCTGCCCAATCAGAGACATCCTTTAAGTCTGCCTTGTTTAAGACAATGACGGGCTCTATGCCCGCTTTTACTGCCATGGCGGTTAAGCGGTCAATGACCAAGGCATTGGGATTCGGTTCACAGCTGGCAACCACAATAATAAGCTGGTCAATATTGGCTACCGGCGGGCGGCGTAAAAAGTTTTTCCGCTCTAGAATTTCATCTATGGAGTTATAGGAGTCATCCCCGCTGAGGGTGATGATGACTTGGTCTCCCACCAGAGGCGTAATGCGCTCTTTCCGGAAGACCCCACGGGCCTTACACTCATAAATCTGGTCAGCGGCCTCTACATAGTAGAAGCCGCCGATGCCTTTTACAATAGTGCCCCTATATTGATTTTCAGCTAAATTCAATAGATTCACCATACATTCAGATTATGCACCAAACAAGTTGCCAATGGCGAAAGAATAGGTTCTTGCGCCGCTCAGGCGAGCCGGGTTGGAAGCAAAGTTTGCAGTAGCGGTATAAATGGTGATGTCATCCAGAGTGACACGGACAGACTGTCCGTTCTGGGTACCGGAAATGGAGGTGGAATACGCTGCCCCATTACAGTAAACCTCAGTGGATTTTACACATTCATTTGCTACATAAACCTGCAGTTTTCTGGACTGATTATCTGCCGGAAGAGTCACATTGATATCCAAAGACTGCTGACCGGAAGAAATGACCAAGTTAACGGTACTGCCGGCATCAATTTTAGAGCCAGGCTCTGCACTCATCTTCAGGATGGTACCCTTGGCCTTATTGGAATTTTCCTGGGTAACGGAGCCGATGTTCAGGTCTTGATCATCAAAGAAGGCCTGTACAGAAGCAGCGTCGGTGCTGTAGTTCATACCGATAACATCCGGTACCTTCCGTTCCTTTTCGTTGATGCGGGTTGCCACATAAACGGTGATGGTATCCGATGTGTCTGCGGTGGAACCGGCCTTTGGTTCCGTGCGGAGAACGGCACCTTCTGTGCCATCAGGAGCATATTCCTTTTCCACAACCACATCTACGAAGCCCATCTGTTCCAGTTCCCGGACAGCCTTGTTTTCGGTCTG
Source organism: Acutalibacteraceae bacterium (assembly GCA_045642465.1). Lineage (GTDB taxonomy): Bacteria > Bacillota > Clostridia > Oscillospirales > Acutalibacteraceae > RUG420. The sequence continues at coordinate 403,787 of JAZUIY010000016.1, read as the reverse complement.
TCCCTCTTCGTCCGGAACGGTGACGGTTACGCCGCTGGAAACGACTTCTAATTTTACGGTGCCGCCGCGGTTAATGTGTTTTCCGTGTCTCGGGCTCTGCTTACAAACGAAGCCCTTTGGATAGTCTGTGGACTGAACGTAGTCAACATCAAAGTTGAAGTCAATGTACTTGCCTTCAATTTCTTCGGTGTAGTTCATACCCACGAACTTCGGCACTTCAATTTTGTTGGTGCCGTTGAAGTCCAGGAAGATGATGATAAAGATGGCCAGGAACACAGCAGCAGTCAGGCCGATGGCTGCCCAAATGAGTTTCTTTTTCTTCCGGGCTTTTTCGTCTGCTTCCTGCTTTTTGTAGGCGCTCTGTATCCGGGAGGCTTTTCCGGCAGTGCTGTTGGAAGGAACCACGACGGAGCCCTGTACGTTTGGTGCAGTAGTCAGTGGAATTCCGCCCTGGTTCTGTCGGTTCAAGCCTTCGTTAATGGCGTCACGGTTAATGAACTTGGTCGGTTCTTTGTCTACAAAGTAGTTGTAATCGAATTTGATAGCCGGATTCCGCTTCAGTTCATCCAAGTCTAAGAGCATTTCTGCAGCAGACTGGTAACGGCTCTTTTGGGCCTTTTCCATGGCATGGAGGGTAATCTGTTCCAGGCCCAGTGGGATATCCGGATTGATTTCTCTCGGCGGAATGGCCTCGTTCTGCAGCTGCATGATGGCTACAGAAACGGCACTGTCAGATTCAAACGGAAGCTGACCGGTAATCATTTCGTAAAGCATGATACCTACGGAGTAGATGTCTGCTTTGTCGTCGGTAATTTCCCCTCTTGCCTGTTCCGGGGAAATGTAGTGAACGGAACCAATAGCGGCTTCGGTCATGGTTCTGGTTTCCCCACGGGAGAACCGGGCAATGCCGAAGTCGGTTACCTTAATGGTACCGTTGGCAAGGAGCATGATGTTCTGCGGCTTAATGTCGCGATGTACGATTCCCTTGTCATGGGCGTGCTGCAACGCACGGAGAATCTGGGTACAGAAATGAACGGCTTCTTTCCAGTTAATGGTTCCCTGCTGTTCAATGTATTCCTTTAAGGTAATGCCTTCTACATGTTCCATAACAATGTACTGTAACTTGTCCCCCAAAGAGACGTCGTATACCTTGACAATGTTTGGATGAGATAAAACGGCAATGGCCTTGGATTCGTTTTTAAAACGTCTGCGGAATTCTTCGTTGGCCAAGAATTCTTCTTTCAAAATTTTGATAGCTACAATGCGGTCGTCAATGTTGTCATAGGCCTTGTAAACCACAGCCATGCCACCGACGCCGATGATTTCTCGAATTTCATAACGGCCATCTAAGCGTTTTCCTACGTAATTATCCATCTATATGCCCCCTTCCCTTATCTTGCCACGGTGACAACGGTAATGTTGTCTCCACCGCCAGCATTGTTTGCGGCTTCCACTAATTTAGCAGCAAGGTCACTATGGGGATCTTCCCGGACTAAATTAAAGATGGTTTCGTCTGATACAAAATTGGTTAAGCCGTCTGTACAGAAGAGGAAAATGTCACTTGTTACGGTTTCTTCCTCCGTAAAGTCAACTTTTAGATTTTCATCTACCCCCAGCGCCCGGGTAATTAAATTCTTACGCGGATGGGTCTGGGCTTGTTCCTCCGTAATTTCACCCCGGTCTACCATGTTCTGCACAATGGAATGGTCTGTGGTAACCTGACGGATTTCATTGGTGGAAATAATATAAGCTCTGCTGTCACCTGCGTGGGCAATATAGAGCATATTGTCGGTAATAATGGCAGCCACAACTGTGGTACCCATGCCCTGGAGTTCTTCCTTGGCCTGAGCCAGGTCAAAGATTTCATAGTTGGCATTGGTAATGGAGGTAACCAACAGATTGCGGATAGAGGAAGCACTCATGTTTTCCCGATAAGATGTGGTAATGCGTTCGGAAATGTATTTTACGGCAGTGGAACTGGCCACATTTCCCCCGGCGTTGCCGCCCATGCCGTCACAAACGACAGCCCAGGCAACCCCATTGCGGAATTCTCCGGCTGCGTAAGAGTCCTGGTTGGAACTGCGGACCTTACCCACATCCGTTTTGGCAATGATAATCATGGGGTTCCTCCTTTCTGCTTAGTGGACCTGCGGAGTTGACCGCAGGAAGCGTTAATGTCCGACCCTAAGGTACGGCGTACCGTGGTGGTAATGCCGTTCTTTTCCAAAATAGCGGAAAAGGCCTTGAGGCGTTCGTCAGAACTGCGGACGTAGTCGTTTTCTCTGACTTCGTTGGCCGGAATTAAGTTTACATGGCACAGCATACCCTTCAGTTTAGATGCCAGTAGTTTGGCACAGGCGTCAGAGTCGTTTACCCCACTCATCATGGCGTATTCGAAGCTGATTCTGCGGGAGGTGGTGTTCACATAGTCCCGGCAGGCCTGCAGCAGTTCATCGGTATTCCACTTCTTGTTCACCGGCATGATTTGGTTTCTCACCTCGTCGTTGGGTGCGTGTAAAGAAACAGATAAGGTGTACTGCGGATGCTGTTCCATTAAGTCATATATTTTTGGTACCACGCCACAGGTGGAAATACTGATGTGGCGGGCACTCATGTTATACCCTTTTTCGTCGGTAATGAGTTCCAGAAAGCGCATGACGTTTTCATAGTTCATAAACGGTTCGCCCATACCCATCATAACCAGATGGGAAATTCGTTCTCCGGTGTCCCGGGTAGCGGCATACACTTGGGCTAAAATTTCCGACGGACGGAGGTCTCTGACACAGCCATCTATGGTGGATGCACAGAAACGGCATTTCATGTTACAGCCGATTTGGCTGGAAACACAAATGGAATATCCATATTTGTATTTCATGAGAACCGACTCTACGGTTTCTCCGTCGTTGAGTTCAAATAAGTATTTAATGGTCCCGTCAATTTGAGAGACCAGTTTTCTGACAATTTTGCAGTTATAGAGTTCATAGTCCTCAGAGAGGCTCTGACGCAGATCCTTGGAAAGATTGGTCATTTCCTCAAAAGACTCTGCATTTTTCTGGTGCAGCCAGGTATAAATCTGGCCGGCGCGGAACTTGGGCAGGTTTTTTAAAGCCAAGGCTTCCTGCAGCTCCGGCAGAGTCATGGATTTGATGTCCTTACAGTCCATAAACTAATCTACTTTCTCTAACACTGAAATAAAGAATCCGTCCGTATGATAGCGGTGTGGCAACAGGGTTTCCATGGACCCTAGACGGAAGTCCGGATGGTCCGAAAGAAACCGGTTGACCACGGCCTCATTCTCTGCCGGATTTAAGGAACAGGTGGAGTAAACCAGCCTTCCGCCCGGCCTCAAATAACGGCTCGCATTCTGTAAAATATTATATTGAAGCGGTGGTAACCCGTCAATTTCTGTTACAGCTTTGTAACGAATTTCAGGCTTCCTCCCCACGATGCCTAAACCGGCACAAGGAACGTCACAAAGCACCTTGTCGGCAAGGCCTAATTTGGCGTTGAAAAGAGCTGCATTGCCCACTTTGGAGGTGACGTTGGAGAGGCCCAAACGAGCGGCTCCGTCGGCAATGAGTTTCACCCTGTGTTCGTGAAGATCAAAGGCCACCACGTTACCGGTATTTTCCATGCGTTCTGCCAGGGTAAAGGTCTTTCCTCCCGGGGCAGCGCAAAGGTCAAATACGGTGTCACCCGGTTGCGGATCCAAACGGGCACAGCAAAGCTGAGAAGAGGCATCCTGTACGTGGAAAAGGCCTTCCAAATAGGACGGCAGCTGTTCCACCGCACCTTGTTCGGTAAGAACCAAAGCGTCAGGAACCGTTTCATGAAGCGTAGCGGTAACCCCTTCTTTTGCCAGCCGCTCTACCAGTTCATCCGGCGTAATTTTGGTGGTGTTCACTCGGGCACAAACCGGCTGCGCACCCAAGGAAGAAGCCATAATACCTACCGCGTCCTCTTCCCCATAGGCCTCCATCCAGAGGTGGACCAAGTGGGTCGGGAAAGAGTACTTCACACTGTAGTAGGCTTCCTTTTCCTCTGTGGTACCTTCCAGTGGCTCTTCCGGCAAAACCATGCCGTTCTTTACCACTATGTGTAAAACCGCATTTACCAAGTTCCCAGCGAATTTGGCACCCTTGATTTTGGTCAGCTCCACGCTTTCATTGATGGCAGCGTGGTCCGGCACCTTGTCTAAGAACAAGATTTGATAAGTACCCATGAGCAAAGCCACATAGGCTTTCGGGTTCAGCTTTTTCAGGGGCTGAGTCAAATACTGGGACAGGTTGTAGTCTAAGGTAATTTTCCGTTCTACCACCCCGTAAACCAGGTTGGTGAACAGGGCTTTGTCCGGGCCGCTAAGCCCTGCGTCTTTTAAGGCAGCAGCCACGGCAAGGTTGGAGTAGGAATTGTTCTGTTGAATTTTCAAGATGCAGTCAAAAGCTGCTTTTCTGGCAGGGTTCAATTCCTTCCCCTCCTTTTCTTTATTTGTTATCTGCTATTTCTGCTGGAACGGTTCAGCAGGATAACGGCGTAACGGAGAATGCTGGCCAAGGTGGATGCCATTGCGGCAACGTAAGTCATGGCAGCAGCCTTCAGTACTTTTCTGGCACCCGGCAGTTCTTCGTCGGAAAGAATGTCAGTTTCATCCATCACCTTCATGGCTCTGTGGCTGGCGTTAAATTCTACCGGCAGCGTAATAAACTGGAATACGGCAATGGCAGAATAAAGCAGCAGGCCCACAATAACCAATGGTTCAAAGCCAAGGGCAGCACCAATTAATGCAATTGGGATACCGGCTTTGGTACCGATGTTACAAACCGGCACGAAGGCGTTTCGGATTTTAATTGGCAGGTATCCTTCCGCATGCTGTGCGGCGTGTCCTGCTTCGTGACAGGCAACCCCAATGGCAGCAATGGAATTGTGGCCATAGGTGGCATCGGAAAGGCTCAGTACCTTATTGGTTGGGTTGTAGTTATCAGTTAACTGACCCTGAATGTGCTGGATCTGCACGTCGGTAATGCCATAGAACTGCAATACCATCTGGGCAGCCTGTTCAGCGGTCATGTTGCGGAAACTTCCAACGCCGTCATATTGTTGGAAAGTCTTGGTAACCTTGCGGGAAGCAATGGATGCTGCCACAGCACAAAGCAATACCAAAATCAGGGAAATCATACTTCCGCCGCCAAAACTATAGTCCATAAGCGGCGATGCAGAATAACCGTAATCGTACATACTTATTCTCCTTTCAGCAGGGTGCCGTCCAGGTTCTGATGTCCTCTCAGGAAATCTTCCACCGGCATCCGTTTGGCACCTTGTGCCTGCACTTCTATCAATTCAATTTGCTGCCCGTTGGCACAGGCGGCAAATAAGCGTCCGTTTTCTACCTGAAGGGTACCCGGTTCCCGGTTCACCGGCTTGCGGTCAACCAAACGGGTGGTGTGAATTTTAAACTGTTTCCCCTCTAAGAAACTGCAAGCCCCCGGCCATGGGTTTAAGCCACGGACCTGGTTGTGAATTTCTTTTGGGCTTCGATTCCAGTCAATGGGAGAGTCTTTCTTGGAAAGCATGGAAGCATAGAAGGTTTCCCCTTCCTGCTTCATCGGCTTCAGTTCTCCCTTTGGCAGCAATGCCAAGGCTTCCGAAATGGCATCAGCGCCACAGGCGGCTACCCGGTCAAAGAGTTCCCCGGCAGTTTCATTTTCGCCAATGGAAATCTTTTTAATATAAAGCATGTCCCCGGTATCTAAGCCTTCATCCATCTGCATGATGGTGACACCGGTTTCGGTTTCACCCTTTAAGATAACCCAGTTAATTGGAGCTGCACCACGGTACATTGGAAGCAAAGATGCATGGACGTTTAAGCAGCCATATTTTGGGAAATTCAGTACGTCGGAACGGAGCAGCATGCCATAGGCACAAACGACAATAACTTCCGGCTGAAGTTCTTCCAGGATTGGCATGGCAGCCCCATCCTTTAAGGTCTTTGGCTGGTAAACCGGAATGTTGTGTTCTAAGGCCACCACTTTTACTTCCGGCGGCGTCAGCACCTGATGTCTACCCTGAGGTTTGTCTTCCCGGGTAAATACGCCTACCACATCATGGCCATCTGCAATAAGACGTTCCAAAATGGTAGCCGCAATGTCCGGGGTTCCCATAAACACTAAACGCATGGTTATTCCTCCCTTGGACGTGGGTTTGGATTTAAGCGGTCAATGAAGAGAATGCCATCCAGATGGTCAATTTCATGACAGAAGCATCTGGCTTTCAGGTCTTCCCCTTCATATTCATGCCATTCTCCATGTCTATCCTGGGCCTTTACCTTAACGTAGGCCGGACGAATGGTTTCCATATATTCTCCCGGAATGGAGAGACATCCTTCTTCTTCATACTGAAGTTCGTCGGAGCGCTCAATGATTTCCGGATTAATCAGTTCAATGAGGCCGTCTTCATCGCCCAGGTCAATGACAATGGCCCGGCGGAGCATGGCTACCTGAACGGCAGCGAGGCCAACTCCTTCTGCGTCGTACATGGTTTCTGCCATGTCGTCCAGCAATTGACCCAAACGGTCATCAAATTTGGTAACCGGGCGGCTGGTTTTCCGCAGGGTTGCATCTTTTTGTGTGATAATTTTTCGAAGTGCCATTTTTCTTCCCCTCATTAGGTTTCCGTGGAAACCACCGCTTGAATTGCGGCATTTTGCTTTTGTTTATGGAATTCAATCAACAGTTCTGACAGCATTTGCCGGAACTGTTTGTTATTTCTACATTTGATTAAAACCCGGTAACGGAACTTGCCATTGGCTTTGAACACCCGTTCTGCCATAGGTCCTAAGGCGGTCAGTTTCACGTCGGGATAGTCTGCGGTTTTCTGCTGAAGTAGCGCCATAAAGCGAGTTGCAGCTGCGCTGACGTTTTCTGCCTTGGCGCCCTGGAAACTGACGGAACAAAGTGTGCAGAACGGCGGGTAAATCATGGCCTTACGAAGGGCAATTTCCGTTTCGTAAAAGGCTTTGTAATCCTGCTTAGCCGCCAGGCGGATGACCTCGTTTTCCGGGTTGATGGTCTGAATGACCGCCTTGCCCGGGAAGGTGCCTCTGCCGGACCGTCCCACCACTTGGGTAATCAGGTCAAAGGTGCGTTCCATTGACTTGTAGTCGTCGTTATAGAGTTCTTTGTCGGCATTCAGCACTCCAACCAAGGTTACGTTTTCAAAGTCTAAGCCCTTAGCCACCATTTGGGTGCCAATCATGATGTCGTAGTCGTGGTTCTTAAAGGAAGCCAGCTTTTCATCATAGGAAAACTTTTGCATGGTGGAGTCGGTATCCATGCGGAGAATGCGGGCAGTTGGAAATTGCTCTGCCAATTCGTCTTCTAAGCGCTGGGTACCTATGCCGGAATATTTCACATCGTCTGCCCCGCATTCGGAACAAACGGTAGTAAACGGAATGGAATAGCCACAGTAGTGGCACATAAGCCGATGGTTGGCTTTATGGTAAGTCAGGGAAATACTGCAGTTGGGACAGGTGGCAACGGCCCCACAGGCGTTACAGGCCACGAAGGTGTTATATCCCCGTCGGTTTAGCAGCAGAATACTCTGCCGTCCCTCTTCTAAATTACGATTCAGTTCGGAAAAGAGCTCACGGCTGATTTGACCTACATTGCCGGCGCTGCGTTCTTGCCGCATATCCACTACAGATACGGTTGGCAGGTTGGCTTCGCCGTAACGGTTTTTCAGTTCAAAGAAGGCATACTTGCCGGTCTTTGCTGCCGTGAAACTTTCAAAGCTTGGTGTGGCAGAGGCCAAAAGCAGCAGGGCTTTGTCCTGGCCACAGCGGTAACGGGCAATGTCTCTGGCATGGTAGCGTGGAGACTGCTCAGATTGGTAGGTGTGTTCCTGTTCTTCATCCATAATGATGAGGCCCAGTTCTTTGAATGGGGCAAACACAGCGGAACGGGTACCTACCACAATTTGGGCTTCCCCATTTTTCACCCGTTTCCATTCATCCAGCCGTTCCCCTTGGGACAGGCCGCTGTGGAAGACGGCAACATTATTGCCATACCGGGTATAAAACAAGTTTAAAGTCTGAGGCGTTAAGGAAATTTCCGGAACCATAACCAAAATTCCCTTTCCGGATGGCAAAACCTCATCTATGAGTTTCAAGTAAACTTGGGTTTTCCCACTGCCGGTTACGCCGTACAGCAGTGCGGTGCCGCCACCCTGCTGTCTTAAGTTCAGCAAGCCGTCAAAGGCTGCTTGCTGTTCCTCTGTCAAAACAATTGGCGTCTGGTCCTTCTTTGCAGACGCATAAGGCCGGCGGAAGACTTCCTTTTCATAAAGCACGGCCAGATCTTTTTTTACCAAAGCGTTTACCACCGCTTCGGTGACCCCGGTGAAGTAACAAAGTTCCTTCACGGAGCAGGTACCACAGCGAATGAGTTCTTCCGCTACAGCCTTCTGCTTTGGCGTCAGTTTTTCCGGCGCCTTGGCCAAATCTTCTTCCGCTTCATAGCCCTCTGCCATGCGGACCATACGCACTGTGGCGTCCCCCACGCCTCGTACGGCGTCATAGTCTCTTAAGACATAACCATCTTTTAAGAGATGTTCGAGGATTTCACTGTCTGGCTGGAACCCCAGGTCAGAAAGAATTACGGCTTTTTTTATGTATCCTTTGCGGTAGCTCAGATACGCCAAGATTTGCCGCTCTTCCGGCTTCAGGGAAGCCAGGGTTTCGTCACTTGGCAGTTCCTTTAAGGCAAAGGCCACTTTGGTCTGCAGATTGATGCCTGCCGGGAACATGGTTTTGATGGCATCGAACATAGTACAGAAGGTGCGTTCCTTCATGAACTCGGCCAATTGGATCATCTTTACGTCAAGCAGCGGTGCTTGGTCAAGCACCGCTGCAATTGGTTTGATATAAGATTCTACGTCTTCTACCTCACGCATAGACAGAACGATGCCCTGTCTCAGAGAGGTACCTCGACCAAATGGAACCATGACACGGCAACCGACACGAAGGGTGTCAGCGAAATTCGGGTTTACAGCGTAGTCGTACAGCTTGTCAAAATGAAAAGATGCATTTTGCACAGCCACTCCGGCCAAAACCGTCATGCGTCGGTTCCTCCTAATAATGAATTACAGGTTCTTAATTTCGTCTGGTTCTACAATTTTGTAGTCTTTGTCTAAGAGTTTTTCCAAAGCCAGGGAAACCGGCTTTTCGGTCAGGATTTCCTTTTCACGGTCTGCATCATCGGCAATTTCACGAGCCAGTTTTGCAGTGGCACTTACCAAAGAGTAACGGGAAACGTTTTCCCCTTCTTCACCCTTCAGCAAATCTACGAGTTCCGGATTAAAACCATACTTGGACATATTTCATACCTCTTTATTTTTATTCTTTATTCAATAACTCTTTGCGATAACGGTTAATGACTTCTAGAACGCTGTCTACGGCGTCCTCTAACCGGTTGTTGACAATGATGTAGTCATAGTCGTAGGACTTGGCAATTTCGCCTCTGGCAATTTCAATGCGCTTGTCCACTTCTTCCTTGGTTTCGGTACCGCGGCCTTCCAAACGGGAGCGCAGTGCAGAAACAGAAGGCGGCATTAAAAACATGGTGCGTACTTCCGGCATTTTTTCCTTCACTAAGAAAGCGCCTTGCACTTCAATATTCAAAATGACGGTTTTGCCTTCTGCAATCCAATTTTCAATTGGGGTTTTTGGGGTACCGTAGTAGTGGTCCCCGTATTTAGCCCACTCCAGCATTTCGCCCTTTTCAATGTTCTCCTCAAATTGTTCCTTGGAAACATAAAAGTAACTTATGCCTTCCTGTTCCCCCGGACGAGGGTTCCGCGTGGTCATAGAAACGGAGCAAATGGTCTTGCTGTCTTTTTTCACCAGTTCGTTAATAACGGTGTCTTTTCCGGAACCGGATGGCCCGGAAAGAATCAACAAAAAGCCTTCGTTCATGCTTCCTTACCCTCCTCTTCCTTTTCACCATTCATACGGGACAGCAGTGTGTCCGGCTGCAGATACGAAAGAACTGCGTGGTCGGAATCCATCAGGATAACCGTGCGGGTTTTGTGTCCATGAGAGGCGTCTATGAGGGTACCTTTTTCTTTGCACTCCTGCACAATACGTTTAATAGGAGCTGATTCCGGGCTTACCATGGCAATGACCCGGTCTGCATTGACCGAATTGCCGAAGCCTATGTTAATCAGTTTCATGGAAACACCTCTCGCCTTTATTCAATGTTCTGGATTTGTTCGCGGATTTTTTCTACTTCGCCCTTAATATCCAAAACCTTGGCTGTAATATCCAGGTCGGATGCTTTGGAGCCAATGGTGTTGGCTTCCCGGTTGATTTCCTGTACCAAGAAATCCATTTTACGGCCAATTGGTTCTGCTTCTTCCAACATAGCCTTCAACTGTTCAATGTGGCTGCGGAGACGAACGGTTTCTTCGTCTACAGCTACTTTATCAGCATAAATTGCTGCTTCGTTTAAAAGACGGGCCTCATCCACTTTGGCATCTCCAATGAGTTCCTGGATGCGGGTCTTCAGTTTTTCGTTATATTCTTTTACGGTTTCCGGAGAACGGGCTTCTACAAAGGCAACCCGGTCCAAAATAACCTCTGCTCTGGAAAGAACATCTTCCTTCAGTTTCAAGCCTTCCTTTTCCCGCATGGCAATGAATGCGTCGGTTGCGGAAGTTAATACCGGAAGAATGGCATTCCAAACGGCTTCTTCGTCAGCCTCTTCTTTGCGGACAGTCAACACGTCATTAAACTTGCCCAGCTGAAGTGCATTTACGGTGTTAGGAATGTCATAGGTTTCAGCCAAATTGTTCAGGGCATCCAAATACCCTTTGGCCAAAGCGTCGTTGACAGAAACGGTAACGTTGTCTTCTGCCAAGCATTCCAAATAAATGTTGCATTCTACCTTACCGCGAGCCACTCTGCTCTGGAGGTAGGTCTTAATTTTGTCTTCCAAGAAATTGTACTGACGTGGAAGACGGGTGGACAATTCAAAGTAGCGGTGGTTTACGCTTCTCAGTTCTACGCTGATGCTGTAGGACTCATTGTCCAGTGTGGCACGACCAAAACCGGTCATACTTTTAATCATATGAAAAATCTCCTTTAAGGCCCGTAACGACAGTTTCGTTCTTCGGCCGAAATGTTAGGAAATATTATACTCGTTTTTTCTGTTTTTAGCAAATGAGAAACCCCTGAAAAAGGCTTATTTTACTTTGCTTTTGACCCCTTTGCGGCCACCTTCAGGGATTTGACTTCCTGTGGGGTTAATTCCCGCCATTTTCCCTGCTGAAGCATGCCAAGTTTTACCGGTCCAATTTGTACCCGTTTTAATCTAGCTACTTCCAAATGCAAGTTTTCACACATCTTGCGGATCTGGCGGTTTCTGCCTTCGCAGATGACAATTTCAAGCACCACGCGATTTGGTTCTCTCGTAACCACGTGGACTTCTGCCGGCAGGGTTTTTTGACCGTCAATCATCATGCCGGTCATCATCTGATTCAGTTGATCTTCGGTAATGTCAGGGCGAACCGTGACACGGTAGGTTTTCGGTACATGTTTGGAGGGATGCATCATGTCGTTGGCAAAGTCGCCATCGTTGGTCAGAAGCAGCATGCCTTCGGAATCCTTATCCAGACGTCCCACCGGATAAACCCGGGCCGGGATGTCACTGACCAGTTCCGCTACACACTTCCTGCCCTGTTCGTCAGACATGGTAGTCACAAAGCCACGTGGCTTATGCAGCATGATGTAATAAATGTCGTTCTCCTGCTGGATGGGTTTTCCGCAGACCAAAACCTTGTCTTTTCCCGGAATTACCTTATCTCCAATAGAAGCCACTTTTCCATTTACTTTTACCTTGCCTGCAGCAATGAGTTCCTCGCTTTTCCGACGGGAAGCCACACCGCTTTCAGCCATATATTTTTGTAATCTAATTGGTTCGTTCGCCATAAAAAATGCTCCATTATAACGACAATGCAACCATCCGAACAACGTTCGGATGGCTGCAAAACGTGAGTTATTTATTCACAAATCCATTCACCTTATCAAACACGCCCGGAACCAAGTCCAGCGCTTTGTCTGCGGTAGAGTCCCCACTTTCAATGTGTTTGATGGTAATGTTCCCGTCTTGGATAATTAAAAACGCAACCGGCTCCATAGTGAAGCCGCCACTGGTAGACTCCTCAATGGCCTTTTGAGAACGGTCCTTTCCGTCAAAGCCACCGGTGAACCCGTACGTTACTTTAGACACAGGAATGATTAACATTCCGTCATCGGTCTTCAGTGGTTCTCCCATAATGATATTGACGTCAATGGCTTGCTTAATTTTCTCAAAACTGGATGCCAGCAAGTCAGCCGGATTTAGATTTGCCATAATTCAGTACTCCTAATGCAATTACATTTTAGCGTACTGCTGTTTCCGTTTTTCTTCGGTTTTCTTGTCCATTTCAGCCTTGTTCTTCTTAATCTGCTTTGTGGTCTTGGAGGCAAATGGAACTGCCTTCTTACCAAGCTTCAGCATCATAGGAACAAACGGAGCTACTACATAGAGTGGACGGAAGCCAAAATTGAGATGAACATCAGCTTTGTCTTCGCCTTCCAAGAATTCCGGATGAATGTCAACTGCAGACTTTTTAACGTTAGCTACGTTAAGGAATTTGTCCAGAGCAGGAACTGCTACGGAATTGACTGCACCATAAGCCAGTGCGGTAGTAGCAGTGTCTTTTCCGTGAACGCCAAGATTTACATTAACGTCCTTGAAAACAACTCTCTTGCCAACCTTACCAAGGGTGCCCTTTGCTTCAGCACCTGCAAACTTAATGAGTGCAAGGGCTGCGCCAAAGTCAAAACCATTGACAAAGCTCATAACAGTGTTGTAAGCGCCTTCGAAGTCAAATGCCTGAATGGATTCTTTAATATCCTTCAGTTTCTGATAACGAGAGTCGTCCACAACGTCTGGCAGAGGGGTACCGTTTGCCTGGGCAGCCCAAGCTTTGGCAATATCCTCGTCAGCCTGTTTCATTTCTGCGTTGATTCTTGCTTCCTCTTCCTGAATGCGGACCTGAGCCATAAGCAGGTCTTCCTGCTCCTGGATTTCACGTGCTACCGCATTCTGTTCAGCCTTTTCGGTAATGGAAGCCTTCAGTTTGTTACCGGCGCTACGAGCGTACGGTTCTACATGATACTTCACCTTATTCATTGTATCCTTAGACTTGGCCTTTTTCTTAGCCTTATCTTCGTCAGATACAACCTTCTTTGGCAACAGCTTTAAGCCGATAAATCCGTATTTCAGTTTCAGCTTTGTGCCTTCAGCACTGTGGTCAAACTGAACCTGGATTTTTACCAAGAGTGCGAAAAGAATACCGAGAATGGTCAAAAGAACAATGGCCAACACGATGACAACAATCCACATTAAGATCTTGAGAATAATCAAAAAACAACACCTCCCCTTTGAAAAATTTGGAATAAGTACTTATTCGTCATTGTCTTTGCTGTCCTCAGAGAGAGGTGCCGATTCCTCTTCTTGCTCTTTTGGAGCAGATTCAGGAAGTGGCGGTAGTTCATCCAATGACTCTATGCAAAAGCACCGCAAAAATGCGGGCGTAGTGCCGTAAACAATCGGTTTTCCCGGTAAATCCAGTCTTCCCCGTTCTTCAATGAGCCCCTTTGCCAAAAGAGAACCCATAACACCGGAACAATCCACACCGCGGACTTGTTCCACAAAGGCCTTGGTAACCGGCTGGTTGTAAGCAACCACAGCCAGCACTTCAAAAGCAGCTTGAGAAAGTGGCTGGTTTCGGCGAAGTTCCAAAACCTTTCGAACGTTCTCCGAATATTCACTACGGGTACAGAGTTGATAACGGTCCCCTAAACGCTTCAGGCAAATACCACTTTGGCGTTCATCCAGTTCGGCAGCAAGGGAATCCAGCACTTGAACCATGTCGGCAGAACCGATTTCCAGAGCCTCAGCCAAACGCTTTAAGGCAATTGGCTCGCCGGCGGCGAACAGAATGGCTTCTGCGCCAGCCTTCAGGTTAGTCAGGTCCAAGTAATTCAGCTCCTCTTTAATTCAATATTCATGTCTTCCCCAGAACCCTCCGTGGTGACCTTTTTGTCACGGATGAGTTCGAGAATGGCCAAGAAGGTAGCCACCATATCCGAACGGCTTTCCGAAGACTCAATAAGGGTTCGGAAGCTCTGACGATGATGGGTTCCAAAACGGGCCATAATGGAAGAAATTTTGGAAGACACGGATACGACAGTCTTTTTTACAATGAAGGTAAAGGATTCCATTGGCGGAGGCAATTTCCGCTTTCCTTTCCCCAGGGCCAAGCGGTATGCGCTCAGCAGTTCGTCCGGTTCGTGGAGCAGTTCATAGGTAGAATCTACTTCCAGTTCATCCGGTGCCTTGGTAATGAAGTCAAAACCGTTGGCAGTTTCTTTCAGCTTACCGGCCATAATTTGACAGTCACGGTATTCCAGCAGTTCGCCGGTCAGTTCCCGTTTCAGTTCGTCAGCCTCTTCGTGGGTTGGCAGCAGGGATACGGTTTTGATGTAAACCAGTCTGGCAGCCATTTCCAAGAATTCAGAAGCCAGTTCCATGTCCTCTGCCTGCATGGCACGGACGTAAGCCATATATTGTTCTACGAGTTCCACAATGGGAATGTCGTAAATATCTAATTTGTGTTTGCTGATTAAGGACAGGAGCAAATCCATAGGTCCTTCAAATACTTCCAGCTTGTAAGAAATTGTTTCTTTCTCCACGGTTCCTCTTTTCTTACGCAAACGGTAACCCGCAAATAAAGCTGATGCCGTTCAGCACCAAGTTGGCCAAAGCACTCAGCGGTGTGGTTAACACGCCGGTAATGAGAAATAAAATAAACGCAAAAGAAATGATGCGCTGGTTCTGTTCAATCCAGGCGGTGGCATTGTCCGGCAAAATGCCGCAGAGAATGTTGTAACCGTCCAGAGGCGGAACAGGAATTAAGTTCAGCACTGCAAGGAAAATACTAATGCGTCCGCAAATAGTGCAGAAAATGTAAATATAAGCCCCAATATTGGTTCCTGCCAAAGGTCCTACGCTAAATACCGTTTCACCAACGAACAGGAATAAGAAGGTCATGATAATGTTGGTGGCAGGACCTGCCAGTGCAGTTAATGCCATGCCCTTCTTTGGATTTTCAAAACGGTTGGGATTGACCGGTGCCGGTTTCCCCCAGCCAAACCCAATGAGGCAAATAAGGATGGCGCCAATGGGATCCAAATGAGCCAGTGGATTCAAGGTGTAACGGCCCAGCATTCTGCCGGTGTCGTCACCCAATTTGCTGGCGGCCCAAACGTGCGCAAACTCATGAACCGGAACGGCTACAAACACCAAAAATACGCAGGCAAGCAGCGATATTAAAATGGTGGAAGCGTTTCCGCTTGCAAAGGCTTGTAACAGCATTTTTGGCCTCATTCCTTCTTCTAGACAGAGTAATACATATATGCTATTAGCATACTAAAAAAAGCCCTTTTCGTCAACGAAAAGAGCTCTTTTTTTCTTTATTTTGTACCAAAAACGAAGCGTTTCACCCCGTAAATATCTCGGCAGGTGGAAACCGTTTTCACTTGTTTTTGCAAAAGGTCCGCAATTTGATCTGCCTGGTCCTCTCCTCCCTCTAGTCCGATGAAGGTATTAGGAAGCAAATTCGGTACCCAGCGCCTCAAAATAGATTGGAAGAAATACATGCCGTCGGTACCGCCGTCCAAAGCCATAGCCGGTTCCTTTTGCACCTCCGGCTGAAGGGTACTCATTTCCCAGCTTTTTACATAAGGCGGATTGGAGAGAAGCACGTCCGGACTCATTACCCCCAAGGTGTTCATGCCGTCGGTCATGTCCCCCAAAATAAGGGTAGCCCGGTCTGCTACGCCGTTTAATTCTACGTTTCTCATTAAATAAGAGAAGGCATCTCTGGACTTTTCCACAAAGGTGGCGGTGGCATTGGGAACCTGCTTCAAAACAGAAATGCCAATGCATCCGGTGCCGGCGCACAAATCCAAGATGCGCCAAGTGCGGTCTTCCGTATTTGGCTGCATTTGAATGAAGTCCACTGCCATCTGCACCAGCAGTTCGGTCTCCGGCCTTGGAATCAGCACCCCGGGACCAACCAGGAAGGGATATCCGAAGAATTCCCACTGTCCCAGAATGTACTGGAGTGGGGTTCCCCGCATGCGTTCTTCAATGCAGTTGGTGTAGTAATCTATCTGGGCCTCTGACACCTCATTCCCCTTGTTTAACAGGAATGCATTGGCGTCAAAGCTAGATACTTTGTAAAGCAATTGGCGGGCATCAAAATCCGCATCTTCCAAGCCGTGCTTGGAAAGTGCCTCCACGCCAATGTTCAGCAGTTCTTGATAGGTCATTTAATTTCGTCGTCCTCAGGGTTGTCCGTCTTCACTGCATTGAATGCGGCAATCCCCACTTCAATAATGTCATCGGTTGGTTCCACGGTGGTGATGTGCTGCATCCAAACCCCCGGAGCGGAAGCCCAGGTGGCAATCTTGCTGTCCGAGCGGCCGGCCCACTTAATGAAGTCGTAGCCTACGCCCATAATCAGCGGCAACAGCAACAGTTTCAGCAGCATCCACAGCCAGCGGATGGTGCCGATGCCCGGGAAAATAAAAGCCAAAACGGTGTAGAAGAAAATACCAATGAGCAGCATCACAATTAAGAAGCTGGTGCCGCAGCGCGGATGGAAGCGGGTACATTTCTTCACATTTTCTACGGTTAACTCCAGGCCTTCTTCATAACAGGAAATGGTCTTGTGTTCTGCACCGTGGTACATGAACACCCGTTTAATTTCCTTATATTTGGAGCAGGCCCACATGTAAATAATCAGAATGATAATTTTCAGAATGCCTTCCAGCAGCGGGTGTAGGCGATGCAGTTCTAACCAGTTATGTGTCACGAACTTGTCAAAGCCGTCCACAATCCAGATAGGAAGCCATAAGAACAGTAACATGGCCACAACCACGCCTAAAATCATGGCAATAATGCCAATGGCTGCCATCATTTTTTCGCCGAAGTGGTCCATGAGCCACTGGTCAAATTTGGATTCCGGTTCGGTGTTTTCCAGGTCGTCAAACCCGGTTTTTTCTGCGGAATACATCAGGTATTTGTAGCCGTAATAAAGGCTTTCAAAAAAGGCAATAGAGCCACGGATTACCGGCCATTTTGCCCATTTATGTTTCTGGGAAAGATGGGTTTCTTCCTGTGGGGTCACTTCAATGGAGCCATCAGGCAAACGGAGTGCCACGGCGGAGCCGACCGGCCCACGCATCATAATGCCCTCCATCAGCGCCTGACCGCCGATACTAGTCTTGTGTGCTTTGTTCAAGAGGAGTTTCCTCGCTTTCGTTGGTAGATTCAGATTGGGATTGTTCTTCCGGCAATACCGGCGGTACCATTTCCACTTCTTCCAGTGGGGTTTCTTCCGCAATGTCTAACATGGTAACCGGAGCCGGTTCCGGTTCTACATATTCAATTGGCAGGCAAATGGTGACGCAGGTGCCGACGCCCAGTTCGGACTCCACGTCCAAGGTGCCCTGGTGCATCTTGACGATTTCGTCACAGACAGCTAGGCCAATGCCACTGCCCTGTACTGAAATATTGGATTTGTAGAATTTTTTCTTTACCTTAGGAAGGTCCTCGGCCGCAATGCCGCAACCGGTGTCTTCCACTTGGATTTTTAAGGTACCCTTTTCCCCGTCTGCCACCGGCGGAAGAATGGTGGCAACTACGGTAACGGTACCGTTTTGCTTGTTATATTTAAACGCATTGTCCAGCACGTTTACAAAGACCTGCTGAATCCGGTCAGGGTCTCCTTCTGCAGGAGCCAGCTGTGCCGGAGCGTTATATACCAGTTCAATTCCTTCTCTCTTAGAGCGGTCTTTGAAGACGAAAATGGTGTCGTCCAATTCCGCCAGAAGGTCAATTTTGGAGTACTTCAGAGACAGTCTGCCGTTACTGATCTTGGAAAGGTCCAGCAGGTCCTCTACAACACCGGTAAGGCGGCCGGCCTCGTCCACAATAATGTCCAGGGCACGTTGGGTCATAACCGGGTCGTCGGCCCCCACAGAGCGCACCGTTTCTGCCCAGCCTTTGATGGCGGTCAGCGGTGTCTTCATTTCATGGGATACGGTGGAAATGAAGTCATTCTTCATTTTTTCCGTAGATGCCAATTCATCTGCCATGAAGTTTAAGTTCCGTCCCAGTTCTGATATTTCATCATCGCCATCCGTAACTGCTACCCGGGCTTCGGAGTCTCCGGAGGCAATCTTTTTGGTGACATCGTTCAGTTCGGTAATAGGCTTAACCAAAGACCGAATGAAGGAAATGGATGGGAACGCAATCATAATCAGGATTAAGAGGATAATAATGATACTGTCCAGCAGCAGCCAGCGCAGCTGTGTCCGAACCCCTTCCATAGAAGCAATGTAACGGACGGCGTATCCGGTTTCCCCATTCGGAGCGGTCAGAATCATGGTGGCGGATTTGATGTGCTCTCCATATTGGTTTTTCCCGGTGTAATAGCCAAACTGTTCGCCGTTTTTGATGGCGTCATAATAGTCATCCATTACCGGTGAATTCACTTCAAATCCGTTGGTGGTAGCCACAACAGTGCCGTCTTTGTCAATGACCCATGCTTCCATGTGAGCAGCGTTGTCAAACTTGGACACATAGTTGTGGGCTCCTTCGTCAAAGACCGCATCCCCCTTCCCTAAGTAAGGGGCAAAATAAGTTTCCACACCGGAGGTCATTTCCGCTTCCAAATATTCGTCCACGGTAGAATACATATAACTGCGGACGGTTAAAAATACAATTAAGATAAACAGGAAAAAAAGGGCGAAGAAGATGGCAATGGTATAGTTCAGCCAACGGCCGGAAATACCCTTAAACAAAGTGCCAAAAAAGCGGTCAGCCGGATCCCAAAATTCGGTTTTGATTTTTTCCCGTAACGAAACTTTTTCTTCCGGTTCCTTTTCCAAAATAGGCTGTTCTACTTCCGGCAGGTCACTCATACTTCTTCCTCCTTTCCTGCTATTTTAGGTTCTTTTATTCAACCCACTTGTATCCAATTCCCCAAATGGTCATGAGGTGACGTGGAGAAGACGGGTTATCTTCCACCTTCATGCGAAGGCGGCGAACGTTAACGTCTACAATCTTTTCTTCTCCAAAGTAGGATTCGCCCCAAACATAATGCAGAATGTCGGTGCGGTCCAAAGCGGCGTTTGGATTTTTAAACAGGTATTCCATAATTTGGAATTCCACCTGTGTCAATTCAATTGGAGCCCCGGACTTGGTCAAAGAACGGCTGCGGGTATCCAGTTCAAATTCTCCCAAGGTAATGCAGTTCTGATTTTGATGGTTGCCTTTTACCATAGCCACCCGTCTGTAAACCGCATCTACACGAGCCATCAATTCAGATGGAGAGAATGGCTTGGTTACGTAGTCGTCTGCCCCGCTGAGCAAACCGGTAACCTTATCCATTTCTTCTGTTTTTGCTGTCAGCATAATAATGCCTACGCTGGAGCTGCGTTTTCTCAGTTCCTTACAGGCTTCAATACCGTCCATGTTCGGCATCATAATATCCAAAAGCACCACGTCAATGTCATTGTGAGCATCAAACAGTTGAACGGCTTCCAAACCGTCCGCTGCATCCACAACTTCATAACCGCTGTGCTTTAAGTTGATAACGACAAACTCCCGGATGGCGGTTTCGTCTTCTGCTACCAAAACTTTTTTCATGGAATTCTCCTTACGCCAAAAATACAATGGCTTTTTCTAAATATTTATTGGTCAGACCTGCTGCCTCACCGTCACTGGTTGGCGTGCCATAAATGGCAATTTCTTTGTTCTTTACCGAGAACGTATAGAAGTTTTTGTCCAGTTTTTCTGTCACCGGTTTAATGACAATACTGCAAAGCGGCTGATGGGCATTTACGCCATCCTTGGTGGAGTAAATGGTAATGACATTGGTCTGTTTGTTTTTGTAAACCAAAATGTTTTTGATGGAACCTTCCGGAATCCGAAGGAAAAGTTTGTTTTCCGGATCCACAAATCCAAACTGCTTTCCCTTCAAGGCGTATGCGCCTTTGGAAGGTACCAGGTTACACCATTTTATGGCCTTCAACATAACGGTTTCACCGCCGTTATCCTTGGCCGGAGCGGCATCCCCTACACAAAGTGGCACTTCTACGGTTCCGTCTTTATCTATGTCAAAGGACAATACTGCCGGGTACCGCAGCGAATAGGTATTGTCTACGCTATCCGTATGGGTATAAGGAGCCACCAAGGTCTTCTTATTTTGATCATAGTAAAGGAGTTCGGTAATCATAGCCTCTTCCCCTTTATATTCATCAATGAGGGCTACGGTTTTCCCGTTTACCTTGACCAGGTTCATTTCCCCGAAACTGGATACCTTTCCGTCCACCGGAATTTCGGTACCCAGTTGAATAAAGCCGGATTCCGACTTCATCTTAAAGAGGGCTGCATAAGCGGCACTGGAATAGGCTTCCGAAGTCACCGTAAGCACTTCGTTTTTGTTGTCTCCATCCAAGTCTGCCAAGCCAAAGAAATTGCAGCTCTGGTTTACCAGGGTACGAATTGGATGGGTTGGGTCATTCCTGTTCCAAGTGTGAATGGTGAGAATGTTGTTGGTAGCACCTTCAAACGGAGACCAGTTTAATAAGATTTCTTTGACGCCATCTTTGTTTAAGTCGTCAAAAGAAACCTCGGTAATGCTGTTCCCATAGCCATTGTCATCATAAATGCTGACCCAGTCGTCATCCACCCTATCCAGCACGTTGAAACGAACCGTATCTTCGGAGCCGGCAATGGAATAAAACACGATGGTTTCATGGTCTCCATCCCCGTCCAAATCTTCTTGAATATAGGCCGTTCGGTTTTCCCCGTCGGAAGGAGCCTTTAAAACCACTTTCTTGGCATCTTTTCCCAAGAAAGCTTTAAAGGCAGAGGTGATTTCAACATTTTCCCCGTATACGTTGGGTGGGGAAATTAAGTCTCCGGGAGCAGTGAACGACATGATGGAAAAGTAAATCATAACCAGGAGCAAAATAGAGGTCAAAATATAAAAGATGACCCCGCGTTTCATTCTCATAAACGTCTGCTCCTTTCGTTACTTTTTGTGATGCTTTCGGAAATTACGCTACTTCCGGTAAAGTTACAACCACGTAATAGTTCACGTGACTGTCTTGAGTCATGCCCTGGGTAATGTCTTCCGTACTGAAGTTAAAGGTGTTCATACCCGGCTTTAAGTCTCCGTAGTCTACGGTGCCCAAATCAATTTTTTGTAAGTCTTTGGCACTGGCAACATCTACTGCAATGCGTACGGTTGCCGGGTTGACGGAAATTAAAATATCATCCGGATTCACATTATCCGGAATGTTTTCAATGTTAAGGCTCAATGGCAATTCCACCTGCTTTAACACCGGAATGGTTACCGTCAAATTCTTTTCCTTACAGGAAATGTACTTGAGCTGTGCCCCATTCTTGTCCACTACCTTCAGTTCTGCAGGCAGTTTTTCCGTCTTCTTCAAACCGCCTTCTGTGGTTACTTCCGCATAGGCGTTGGCAAAGTTTCTCATTTGAGAAGCTGGGCCGGTTAAGGTGACTTGTTCCACAGATGGAACCGGGTCAGAGGTCATATAGTCCTCGGAATCCAGCAGTTCCCCTTCACAATCCACCCGCGTTTCCAGCGGAACCTGTTTGGTTTCTTCTTTATCAAAGAAAACGTCGAAAGAGTCTTGGGACAGGCCCTTAATTTCAATGTTTTCCTTGGTATCTTTCAACTGTGCATTGACATGCAAGGTGTAGGTACCGGTGGTGTTAACCTGGTTTGCCTTGGCAGTAACCACGAAGTCATCGGCAGACAGTACGTTGTCTCCTACCAAATAACGGGCCCCAACTACGTCAATGTCTACGGTAAGGTTGTCCGCACCGAAGGCCGTCAGTCCATTCTGCTTTGGAACAGAGGTGTCCAGCACAACCGGCACTTCTTCTACCGTTCGGGTAATATCATCGGCTTCTTTCAAGGTAAAGCCCATCCAAATAAAGAGGGCCAAAATAACAGAAAGCAATGCCATGAATTTCTGGTTATTCAGAAGGGTATTGATTTTAGAACGGGTATTGTTATTATTTGCCATTCTTCAGTACCCCCTTCCCAAACGTGGTTTTGTCATCTTTGATGATAAGGTAGTTTAAGAGGATATCACGTACATCGCCATCCGTCAGGTCTCTTTGCAAAGTCCCGTTGCAGGCAATAGACAAACCGCCGGTTTCTTCGGACACAACCAAGATCATAGCGTCAGACTGTTCCGACATACCAATGGCAGCTCTGTGTCTGGTACCCAATTCCTTGGCCACGTCGTTGTTTCTGGCAGTCAGCGGCAAAATACAGCCGGCTGCTACCAAGCGGTCATTTCGAATGACAGCGGCACCGTCGTGCATTGGGGCACCCGGGTAAAAGATGCTGTCAATAATGGAAGAGTTTACGTTAGAATCAAAAGGAGTTCCGGTGGAGATGATATCTCCCAAAGGAGTGTCCTTTTCAAACACAATAAGGGCTCCCACCTTCTTTTCACTCATCAGCTGTGCCGCTTTACAAACGGAGTTAATGCAGGTGGATTCCTGTTCATTGAAGGTACTGATGTTCTTGTCATTGGATGCCTTGGTAAACAGGGCCCGGAGAGAAGCCCAGCCCCTGGCGTTACCCAGCCGTTCCAATGCCTTTCTCAGTTCCGGCGCAAAAATAACTGCCAGAATGATGAAGATATAGTCAATGACCTTTTTAAAGAGATAAGAGGCTGCTTCCATGTTTAAGATGTTGACCAAAAGATAGGCCACAACAAACACAATAATGCCCTTTACCAAGGTCAGTGCACGGGAGTCCCGCAGGAGTTTTAAAACAAAGTAACAAAGTACCGTTAAGAACAGGATGTCTAAGGTATCACCAATAATGTCATAGGTGGAGAACACGCTGACCAGACGGTTAAACAGTACCGTAATGTTAGAAATCATTGGTCTCCTCCTTCCCTAAGTAGGGCAACTGCGTGGGCGGCAATGCCCTCACCGCTGCCGGTGAATCCTAAGCCCTCTTCTGTGGTGGCTTTTACGTTAATGCGGTCTACGCTGACACCACAGGCTTCAGCAATATTGCTCCGCATGGTATCTATATAAGGGCGCATTTTGGGTGCCTGTGCCAAAACGGTGGCATCTATGTTGCCTACCGTAAGGCCTTGTTCCTTCAGTAGTGCAACCACTTCTTTTAACAGAAGCAGGCTATCTGCATCCTTGAAGGCGTCGTCGGTGTCCGGGAAATGTTTCCCGATGTCACCCAGTGCGGCAGCCCCCAGCAAGGCATCGGAAATGGCGTGCAGTAACACGTCGGCATCCGAATGGCCCAGCAGCCCTTTTTCATAAGGAATGACCACACCGCCAACAATGCATTTTCTGCCTTCTACCAGGCGATGTACGTCATATCCATGTCCAATTCTCATGTGGAAAGTTCCTTTCTCTTTCTTGAAAGTAACGTTTACTAGAACGGATGTTACAGAGTTTCTACTTCAATAGAGATGATTTTCACATCTTCTTCCGGACGGTCGTTTCTACCAACCGGAGTGTTGGCAATGGCGTCTACTACGTCCATGCCTTCGCAAACCTGGCCGAATACGCTGTGCTTAAAGTCCAGCCATGGGGTTCCGCCAAGAGCCTTATAGTCGTCAATGCAGTCCTGTGGGAATCCACGGTCTACCAGCTGCTGCATCTGTGCCAGCATCTGTGGCGGGCACTGGTCTGCCTGTACAATAAAGAACTGAGAACCGTTGGTGTTCGGGCCTGCATTGGCCATGCAGAGAGCACCGCGGATGTTGTGGAGGTCTACAGAGAATTCATCTTCAAAGGAACGGCCCCAAATGGATTCGCCGCCCATGCCGGTGCCCTGAGGGTCACCGCCCTGAATCATGAAGTCCTTAATGACTCTGTGGAAAATAATGCCATCGTAGTAACCGTTCTTTGCGTGGGTTACAAAGTTTTCAACAGACTTTGGAGCCTGTTCCGGGAACAGCTTGATTTTAATGGTACCCATAGTGGTGTTCATGGTAGCAATGGTGTCGCCTGCTACCGGTGCAGCGGTTTGAAAAGACATAGTGCATTCTCCTTTATGCTTGAAGTTCTAAAATATCGGTTTCAATGTTTAAATACGTTGCTTCGTTTTTTTCGGCTAACGCCAAAAGGAACGTGTCCACTACTTCCAGAAGATCTGTCCTAAATGGCATGTTCTTGGTCATCACCAAACGATACCTTGGAAGTACCATCCCTTCCGGAGCCGGTTCTTTGATTAAGTCTGTGTAGGTAAAGCCTTTGTCTGCGCACTGAGCGAAGAAGTCCATGGCAGCAGCCCGGTTGGAGAACAACAGGTTATATTTAATATTCCGAGGCGCTTTGCCGTCGTCTCCGTAACCCTTCAATTCCCGTACCATTTTGGCGTTGGCAATCTGGCGCTGCTTCACCGGATTCGGATAGAGATACTTCATATACTCTTCCCCTTCCGGGTCATAAATGATTTTGAATTCAGCGTGACGGAAGGAACCCATGAAGGTTTCGGTCAGCATTGGCTTTGCCAGTCTAGCCTGACGGTCGGTGCAGTAGAACATGAGGAAAGCGGTTTCCTGTGCTGCAATTACACCTTGGCCTACAAAGCGGCCGCCGATGTGCTGAGACAAAATACTTCTGATATCTGCAATGTGGGACTGTTCGGCGCCGGAAATCAATTCCGGATTGTCTTCGTCCACATAAACTTCCATCTGCACTTTAATGCAAGCAGGCAGTTCGTTGTTTGGCAGAGAGTTTTTAAAATTGACATCACAATTCACGACCACCGGCTTTTTGGCAGAAGTATCCGTAAAGGTCTGGAATTCTGCATCATTTCCTACCGGAGCAGTGTACGTTGTGTTACTAAAAATACCCATTTTTCTTCTCCTTCATAAAAATAGACAGACTTAGAGAATATTCACTATATAATACCATAATTGTGAATTAATTGACTATGATTTACTTAAATTTTTGCCGAAAACAAAGGATTTTTCAGAAAAAAAGACCCTTAGGACAAAGTCCTAAGGGTCTTCCTGGTGCTGGTGACCGGGCTTGAACCGGTACGCTGTTGCCAGCGAGGGATTTTAAGTCCCTTGCGTCTGCCAATTCCGCCACACCAGCAAGTGCTGAGCACGAGAAGTATATTACCACAGATTTAATCTAGATAGCAAGGTCAAATCGTACTTTTTCGTCAGGGCCTCTGCTTCCGGAAAAGCATAGGTTATGGTGTCTACCGAATGGCTGTCGGAAGATAAAATAACCGGCTTCCCCGCCTCTGCCAGATTCATGAGAATCCGTTCATCTGGATAGGGTTCTCCCCGGTATCCTCTGGACATGGCACCGGTGTTTACTTCAAAAATAACCGGCTGTTCCAGAAGGGCATCCAGAGCGGCATCTGCAGCCTGCATGTAGCGTGGGCTGCTAATATCTATTTCAAATCCTTTTTCCAAGAATTTGGTGCAAAGGTCAAAGTGGGCCACAATGTTGCAATGGGTCTTTTCATAAACCCGAGCCACTTCTTTGTAGTAGTCCTCTACGAAGGCATATCTGTCCCCGTCATAGAGGGTGTCAATTTCCTTTAACAGGTCTTCTACGGCCAAGTCTACCGGAATGTAATGACCGTCTTTAAAGACACAGTGAACGGCACCAATGACATAGTCATAGTCCGACAAATCCATGTCTTTGGTATAGGTATCCAGCTCTACACCAAGCTTTAAGGAAATCTGGTCTTTGTAGGCTTCTTTTAAACGGAGTATTTCCGCTTTATAAGCCGGTTCGCTTTCCGGCGTCATGGTCCAGGTATCATCAAAATCCAGGTAAGAATGATCTGAAAAACCCAGTTCCGGGCAGCCCGCTTGGATGGCGGCCAAAACCATTTCTTCCGGGGTATTTCCCCCGTCGGAAAAGTTGGTATGGGTATGGTAGTTGGAATAAGGCATATTAGTCCTCCAATTCTTCCCCGCCGGAAGGAACGTCACCGTACATTAGGTGGTTGAAACAGGAGTCGGTGCCCATGTGGCAAGCCGGCCCGTCTTTCTTCACCAGGACAACCAGGGCATCCCGGTCACAGTCGGCAGTAATGCTGACGATGTGCTGATAATTGCCGCTGGTTTCCCCCTTCAGCCACAGTTCCTGACGGCTGCGGGACCAGAAGCAGGTTAACCCCTTTTCCAGGGAAATGCCAAGGCTTTCCTTGTTCATGTAAGCAACGGTTAACACCTTCAACGTATCGGCATCCTGAACAATGGCAGGAATTAAGCCTTTTTCGTCAAACTTCAGCTGATCTATGGTAGTCATAGGCTACTCCTTTTTCTGGATTACAAACGGACTAAGATGCCGTTGTCTCGTAAGGTTTCTTTGAGGTCGTGGATGTCCACTTCCCCGTAGTGGAAGATGCTGGCAGCCAGGCCGGCATCCACCTTTGGAAGGCTTTGGAACAGGGTGATGAAGTCTTCTTTGCAGCCGGCTCCGCCGGATGCAATGACCGGTACGTTCACTACATTGCAGACGGCGTCTAACATTTCCAGGTCGAAGCCTTTCTTTACGCCGTCGGTATCAATGGAGTTCAGTACCACTTCTCCGGCGCCGTGGTCGACGCACCACTTAATCCACTCAATGCCGTCTTTGCCGGTGTCCTCACGGCCGCCTTTGGCAAATACGTGGAAGGTGCCATCGACCCGCTTTACGTCAGCGGAGATAACCACACACTGGTCCCCGTACTTCTTGGCAGCCTCTTCAATGAGGCTTGGATTCCGGATGGCACCACTGTTGACGGAGACCTTATCGGCGCCGCACTTCAGCACCCGGTCAAAGTCTTCAATGGTGTTGATGCCGCCGCCTACCGTCAGTGGAATAAACACTTCGGAAGCAGCACGGCAAAGAATGTCGGTAAAGAGTTTTCTGCCTTCAAAGGAGGCCGTAATGTCATAAAAGACCAGTTCGTCTGCGCCGCACTTGCTGTAAAAGCTGGCCAGCGCAACCGGGTCGTTGACATCCTGCAGGCCTTCAAAGTTGGTACCCTTTACCACACGGCCGTTCTTTACGTCTAAACAAGGGATAATTCGTTTGGTAATCATGCGTCTACCCCCTGATTTCCTGCAATTTTGACAGCTTCTACCAGGTCAATGTCCCCGGTGTAGTAAGCCTTTCCTATAATGGCGGCGTGGATGCCCATGTTGGTTAAGGCTTCCACGTCTTCTAAGCTGGAAACCCCGCCGGAAGCGGTAATTTCCATGCCAAATTTTTCTTTTAAGGAAGCGTACATTTCCCGGTTGGTTCCCACCATGGCACCGTCTTTGGAAATGTCGGTACAAATGATGGCGGAAACGCCGATGTTCTGCATTTTTTCACAGAAAGCTTCCAAGGTATATTCGGACTGTTCCAGCCAGCCCTTAATGGCTACGTAGCCGTCTTTGATGTCTGCCCCAACCACAATCTGCTTGCCATATTTCTGGACAGCAGCGGTTAAAAAGGCTTCATCGGTAACCGCAGCGGTACCTAAAATAACGCGGTCTACGCCGGCATTCAAGTACTTTTCCACGGTTTCCATATTGCGGATCCCGCCGCCGATTTCTACAAACAAACCGGTGTTTTTGGCTACGGAAGCCACGGTTTCTAAGTTCGGGGTTTCCCCTGTTTTGGCCCCTTCCAAATCCACCATGTGGATGTGGGTGCAGCCACATTTTTCAAAGTCTTTGGCCACTTCCAATGGGTTGTCATTGTAGATGGTCATCTGGGCGTAGTCGCCCTTAAAGAGGCGAACTGCTTTGCCGCCAATTAAGTCAATGGCAGGATAGAGAATCATGCAGTTACCTCCATTTCACAGAAATTCTTTAAAATCTTCAGACCAATATCCCCACTCTTTTCCGGGTGGAACTGGCAGCCCATGACGTTGTCCTTGCAGACAGCGGCAGTAATTGGAATGCTGTATTCTACGTCACAAACGGTGTTGGCACTGCAGTTGGTGGCATAGAAAGAGTGGACAAAATAAACATGATCCCCGTCTTTGATTCCTTCAAAGGCAGGACAAGGAAGACCGGTGAAATGCAAGGCATTCCAGCCCATCTGAGGCACTTTTAATTCTGGGTCTACAGCACCTTTCATAGCTACTACATCGCCCGGAATAAGGCCAAGGCCCTTGTGCTCTCCATATTCAAAAGAACGGTCAAACAAAAGCTGCATGCCAAGGCAAATACCCATGAGTGGCTTTCCCTTGGCAGCTTCTTCTTTTACCAATTCACCCATGCCGGTGGTTTCCAAAAGTTTGGCGGCATCCTCAAATGCCCCTACCCCCGGCAGGATGATTTTATCTGCGTTACGGATGATTTCTTTATCAGAAGTGAAGACAACGTCCTGGCCCAATGCACGAAGGCTACAGAGCAAGGAAAATACGTTGCCGATTCCGTAATCAATTACTGCAATCATGAAAGAACTCCCTTAGTGGATGGAATTTCGTCTTTGAAGGCTTCGTCAATGGCCACTGCGTCCTTCAAGGTTCTGGCAACAGACTTAAAGGTGCCTTCAATAATGTGGTGGCTATTGGAGCCGGCCAACTGCTTAATGTGTAAGTTCAGTTCGGCCATGCGGGTAAAGCCAAGGAAGAATTCTTCCACCAATTCCGTGTCAAAGTCACCTACTTTGAAAGTTGGAATGGAAAGATCATATGCCAGGTAGCTGCGGCCGGACAGGTCAGCAGCAGACAGGATTAACGTTTCATCCATCGGCAGAATGGTGCTGCCGTAGCGGATGATGCCCTTCTTGTCACCCAAAGCTGCTTTGAAAGCTTCGCCCAAAGCAATTCCGATGTCTTCGGTGGTGTGGTGCGCATCAACATTGGTGTCACCCTTGCAGGTAACATCCAAGTCGAATCTGCCGTGTTTGGCAAATAAGGTTAACATGTGGTCAAGGAAGCCTACGCCGGTGTCAATATTGGATGCACCGGTGCCATCCAGGTTCAGTTTTAACTGAATGTCGGTTTCCTGGGTCTTTCTGTTGATTTCAGCAGTTCTCATGTTGTGCCCTTTCTAGCCGTTCTGGCTGTCGTAAAGTTCCTTTAAAATTTCATCAATCTTCACTAAGAATGCTTTCATTTGAGAGTGGGTACCGATGGTAATTCGGCTCCAATCCTTAATTTCCGGCTTGTCGAAGTGGCGGACCAAAACGTCCTTTTCCTTCAGGCGCTTGTAGAGTTCGTCTCCCGGCAAGGCATAGTGGGAAACGAATACGAAGTTGGCGCTGGATGGAATGACAATGAAGCCCCGCTTGGTGAGTTCATCATCGGTAAACTGGCGGTCGGACATAACGGCCTTACAGTTGTTGGTGAAGTAACTCGGGTCCTCTACTGCTGCCAAGGCAATGGCCTGGGACATGCGGTTCAGGTTATACGGGTTCTGGGCGTTCTTCAGGGTTCTCAGGTCGGTAATGAGTTCCTTGTTACCCATGATGTAACCTACTCTGGCGCCGGCCAAGGCACGGGACTTAGAGAAGGTGTGGCAAACCAGAATGTTGTCATAGGAGTCAATGAGAGACACGCAGCTTTCTGCGCCAAAGTCGACGTAAGCTTCGTCCACAATAACAATGTTGTCCGGATTGGACTTCACAATGGATTCCACATCCTTGCGGGAAAGTGCAATACCGGTTGGTGCGTTTGGATTGGCAAATACAATGTTTTTGTGAATGGCGATGTAGTCATCTACATTGATTTTGAAGTCTTCCTGCAGTGGAATTTCTTCATAAGGGATGCCGTTGGCAACGGCAATAATTGGATAAAAACCGTACGTAATATTCGGGAATACAATGCCGTGATCCTTGTCACAGAAGGCTTTGAAGGCAAAGTCCAAAGCTTCGTCGGAACCATTGGTCACCAATACCTGGTCCGGCTGCAATCCATAGTAATCTGCCAAGGCGGCAGTGAGTTTTGTGGATTCCGGATCAGAATAAAGGTAGCAGTCTAAGGCCTCGTTTTTGGCATCTGCTGCCCCCTTCTTGGTTGGTGGATAAGGGCTCTCGTTGGTATTCAGTTTCAGATAGTGTTTATCCTTTGGCTGTTCCCCCGGGATATATGGTTCTAATACACTATATTTTTCAGTTAAGAAGCGGCTCATTTGTCTCCCTCTTTCGGTTTTTTGCTTTATTAGATTGATACAATTACTTTTCGTTGACATCGTCACAGAAGCGGGACAATACGCTTCTGGCGTGAGCGTGGAGACCTTCGTGGTCAGCAAACTCGGCAATGTCTTCGTAGACTGCTTCCAGTGCTTCTCTGGTGTAGTAGGTGTACTGGGTCTTCTTTACGAAGTCGTCTACACTCAGCGGGCTGGAGAATTTGGCAGTACCGCTGGTTGGTAAGGTGTGGTTGGCACCGGAGAAGTAGTCACCCAGTGCTTCCGGACAATTGCGGCCCATGAAGATGGAGCCGGCGTGACGAACTTCGGAAAGATAATCGAATGGGTTATCCATGCAGAGTTCCAAGTGTTCCGGAGCAATTTCATTGGCAATTTCAATGGCTACGTGTAAGTCATCGGCCACAATGATTTTACCGTTATTCTCAATGGAAGTGCGGGCAATTTCTTCTCTTGGAAGAGTCTTTAACTGACGTTCCAGTTCCAGTGCAGTCTTTTCAGCCAGTTCCATGCTGTCGGTAACCAGTACGGCGGCGGCCAGCTTGTCATGCTCTGCCTGAGACAGCAGGTCTGCGGCTAAGTGCATTGGGTTGGTCTTTGCGTCTGCAACGCAAAGGATTTCGGATGGTCCTGCAATCATGTCAATGGAAACCACGCCAAAGACCTGCTTCTTTGCTTCGGCTACGAAGGCGTTCCCCGGTCCGACAATCTTGTCTACCTTTGGAACGGTTTCGGTGCCGTAAGCCAGAGCAGCAATTGCCTGGGCGCCGCCCACCTTAAAGATGCGGTCAACGCCGGCTACCTTTGCAGCAACCAACACATATGGATTTACCTTGCCTTCTGCGTTAGCAGGAGTGGTAATAACTAACTCTTGAACCCCGGCAATTTTGGCCGGAATGGCATCCATCAAAACGGTGGATGGATAAGCAGCGGTGCCGCCCGGTACATAGAGGCCTGCCTTGTCTACAGGAATGACCTTCTGGCCCATAACAATACCGGCTTCGTCATTCATGATGAAGCTTTCACGGACCTGCTTCTGATGGAACTTACGGATGTTGATGGCAGCGCGTTCCAATACGTTTTTGAAGTCTCCTACAATGGCATACGCTTCTTCCATTTCTGCAGCGGATACTTCTAAGTTCTGATCTGTGTTTTTATCAAATTTTGCGTTGTAGTCCAGTAAAGCTGCATCGCCCTTGGCACGTACGTTGGCAATAATTTCTGCAACAACGTCTTCTACCCCGGTCTTAACATCAACCCGGGAAAACAGTTCACTGTTGGCTACTTCGCCGTATTTATAAATCTTAATCATTTCCATCAACCTGTTCTTTCATAGCGCTAACCAAGGTTTCAATGGCCTCGGTTTTAAATTTGAAGTTTGCCTTGTTGGCAATGAGTCTGGCGGAAATTGGGAAGACGGTTTCGAAGACCACCAGGTCATTTTCCTTTAAGGTGCTTCCGGTTTCCACAATGTCGAAGATGACATCGGTCAGACCCAAAATTGGGGCAATTTCAATGGAGCCGTTCAGTTTGATAATGTCAATGTCCCGGCTCTGGGAACGATAATAGTCCCTGGCGCAGTTCACGAATTTGGTGGCTACACGA
This sequence comes from Acutalibacteraceae bacterium, assembly GCA_045642465.1. Taxonomy (GTDB): domain Bacteria; phylum Bacillota; class Clostridia; order Oscillospirales; family Acutalibacteraceae; genus RUG420. The sequence goes on along the minus strand of JAZUIY010000016.1, from coordinate 371,878 downwards.
AGGGTTTTGTCCCGGTCGTCATGCCAGTCTTTCGGAGCGGCAACGCACATATTACATTTGCCCATATTCATATCCAGCAGTTCGTAAACGTCCGGATTGTATTCTAATAAAATGTCTTTGCCGGCAACGCCGATGTCTGCAGCGCCCCGTTCAACATAAACGGCTACGTCAGACGGCTTTACCCAGAAGAAGCGGATGCCCACTTCTGCGTTTTCAAAAATCAGCTTGCGGCCTTTGTCTTCAATGGAAGGGCACGGATAACCGGCAGCCTTGAAGAGCTCGTAGGTCTTTTCCCCTAAGCGGCCCTTCGGAAGTGCAACGTTAATCATTGTCTTCAATGATTTCTACCCCCTTGCCGTTGAATTTCAAAAGTTTGCGGTAACTCATGCCGGAAGGAACACTCTTCTGGACAGAGACCCGGATGTTGTTGGAAGACAGTTCCTTTAAGGTCTCCCGAAGCTGCTTGGAATCCACGCCTTCTTCGTAGAGGAGCACTGCATCCACATCATATTTCTTTCCGCCTTCGCGGATGGTTTCCAGTAAATCTAAGTAAAGTGCGAATCCAATGGCACCGGTGTCGTGGCCAATGCGCCTCATAAGGCGGTCATAACGGCCACCGGAAAGGATGACTTCCGGAATGCCTTTAATAAAGCCCTGGAACACAATGTCGTCATAGTAATTCATGTCGTTGACTAAGGAGAAGTCAAAGCGGACATTGGAGGCAAAGACGGAGTCGTCAAAGGCAGCGGAAATATTCTTCAATTCGGTAAGAGCTGCCTCCATGGCGTCGTTGCCGTCACAGATGGATTCCAGCTGAGAAAGCACTTTAGCACGTTCGCCGTAAATGCCAATAAACTTTTTCAGTTTGTCCTGCAGGGTTTCCGGAACGTCATAAAGACCGCAGATGCGGGTCAGTTCGTGAATGTTCTTTTCCCCAATACAGACAGCAATTTGGCGGTTGAAGTCAGCACCCTTGTCGGCTTCATCCAGCAGTGCCTGTAAAAATCCCATGTGGGAAATTTCCAGCACGAAGTCTTTGCTGATGGACTGGAGGCTCTTCAGGGCAAGAATCAGAACTTCTTCCACTAAGAAGGAATCCAGTTTGCCCATGCATTCCAGGCCGGTCTGCATAATTTCTTTAAACTGGTGGGTGTCGTTGGCAATGCGATACACGTTTTCGTTGTAATAAACGCGCTGTACTGCGTCCCCATCCTTTTTGAAGTTTTTAATAATGGACAAGGTTACGTCCGGCTTTAAGGCCATGAGTTTCCCGTTGGTATCGGTGAAACTGATGATGCCGTCACTGACCAAGAAGTCCTTATTTTTTGCGTAAAAGTCGTATTCTTCAAACTTGCTCATTTTGTATGGCTGGTAGCCATAGTCTCTGTAAAGTGAGCGCAGGGTGAAGACTGCTTTTTCCTCTGCTTTGAGAATGTTTTCCATAGACACGGTAGATCCTCCATTTGTCTCATACACTGGCCATAAATTATACCATATATATGGTATAACATCAACGAAAACGGCAGATTTGCTACCGCTTTACTTTAGTAGCATGGTAGTGTGCTAATACGCTAAAGTATACAGGGCTTTTCTCCCCTTGTCAATGCTTTTTAAATACTTATTTTGCGCCAAAAAATAGACCTCCGACAGTGGTCTGTCAGAGGTCCCTTATATTAGATATCAAAAATGTCAGCAAATGCCTTTAAAGCACCGTCGGTTTCATGAGCCAGTACCTTCTTGGCAAGGAGTTTCCCCAGCTGAACACCTTCTTGGTCAAAGCTGTTGATGTTCCAAATGAAGCCCTGGAACATAACTTTGTTTTCAAAGTGAGCCAGCAATGCGCCAATGGCTTCCGGTGTCAACTGTTCCCCGCAGATGATGCTGGAAGGACGGTTGCCTTCGAAATACTTGTTCTTGTCGTCGTCATCCTTACCGCAGGCAAAGGCCATAATCTGTGCTACTACGTTGGCACAGAGTTTCTTCTGGCTGGTGCTGCCCTGGATGGTGACGTCTACGCCCATCTGGTTTTCTTTGAAGCCAATGAACTGTAGTGGAATGATGTTGGTGCCCTGGTGTAAAAGCTGATAGAAAGAGTGCTGACCGTTGGTACCCGGTTCCCCGAAAATAACCGGACCGGTTACGTAGTCAATGTCTTCCCCGAAGCGGTTGACGGACTTACCGTTGGATTCCATATCTAGCTGCTGCAGGTGGGCCGGGAAACGGCTCATAGCCTGAGAATAAGGAAGAACGGCAGTGGAAGTGTAACCCAGTGCATTGCGCTCGTAGACGCCAATAAGGGCATCCAAGAGAGCCGGGTTCCGTAAGATGTCGGTTTCGGTGGCATTCTTGTCTTCTGCAGCTGCCCCCTGTAAGAACCGGTCAAAGACTTCCGGACCAAAGGCCAGGGACAGCACTGCCCCGCCTACTGCGGAAGTAGAAGAATAACGGCCGCCAATATAGTCATCCATAAAGAAGGCGGTAAGGTAATCCGGACCGTCTGCCAATGGAGAAGTTTCACTGGTTACTGCAACCATATGCTTGGAAACGTCCAGGCCGGCTTTCTGGAGAGCATCCTTTACGAAGGATTCGTTGGTCAGGGTTTCCAAGGTGGTGCCGGACTTGGAGACCAGCACGAAGAGGCACTTGGAAACGTCTACGCTGTCCAGCACGGCTGCGGCGTCATCAGGGTCTACGTTGCTGATGAACTTGGCATTCATCTTCAAGGTGCCGTTGGCCTTGGCCCAGTTTTCCAGGGCCAGGTACATGGCACGTGGGCCAAGGTCGGAACCGCCGATGCCGATTTGCACTACGGTTTCAAACTTCTCGCCCTTTTCGTTGACAATGTCACCGGCGTGAACTTTGTTTGCAAATTCAGCAATGCGCTTCTGCTGTGCAACGTAGAACTCACGCTTGTTGACGCCGTCGCATACCACGTCAGCACCCAGCTGACCGCGGCAGAGCTGGTGCAAAACCAAACGCTTTTCACCGGTATTGATAACCTCGCCCTCTAAGAGCGCTTTGTACTTTTCAATCAACTGGGCTTCCTCTGCCAGTTCTGCTAAAACGGAAAGGACGTTGTCGTCCACTTCTTTGGCAGCGTAGCTGTACTTTAAGCCACTGGACATTGGAACCTGGTATTTGGCAACACGGGCTGCCCCCTGTTCCCCTGCCATAACTTCCTTCAGGGTAACGCTACCCTTTAAGGCAAGCAGCTTTTCGTAGGTTTTTAATTCGCTAAAATTCTTCCAACTGATCATTTTTTTGATCCTTTCTTAGAAACATTACTATAGTATTATAGCAAAAAAAGAGACCCCACGAGCACATTTTATGTGCTGTGAGGTCTTTTTTATTTTTCCTTCGATTACTGCTCGTAATGATGAGCTTCCTCAAGGAGCATGTCCTTAACCTTCATCAAACGTGTAGTGGTGGAACGGTCGTTTTCATCCAGCTTCATGCGAATGTAGCGGATAGTATCCTGATAGTTCGGGATCATAACGTGTTCCAGTGCATTTACACGACGACGGGTCTTTTCAATTTCAGCCGCCATGAGCTGACAGGACTTTTCCAGTTCTGCCAAGCGGAGCATTTTCGGCATAATGTCGGACAATGCTTTTACTGCGTCATCCAAGTCAGAAGAGGTGAACGCATAACCATAAGAATAGATGTCGTTTTCATCTGCGGTTTTGAATTTGGCATCAAATACCGGAATGTTAACGGACATGACATTCTTTTTGGAAATTTGGAGGCTCATCTCCTGCATCGGAAGCATGAGGGCAACGTTAAGAGCTTCATCGCTCATAACGGAACGGGCAACAGACATATGCGCATTGGCTTCTGCAATACCCTTTTCTACCTCACGGCGGAGTTCCTTGTTTTCGCGAACCATTTCAATGAATTCGCGCATCAGTTCGTCACGCTTATCCTTCAGGAGCTTGTGACCACGAGTAGCAGTCTTCAACTTACCCTTCAGGTTATTCAGTTCCATTCGGGTAGGATTTACATTGAGAATTGCCACTTGTTTTCACCTACTTTACTGCTTGTCATAGTACTCGTCGAGGAGTTTATCGGAGATACGTTTGAGTTCGGTACGCGGAAGGAGTCTGAGAAGTTCCCAGCCGATATCCAAAGTTTCTTCAATGGAACGGTCAGATTCAAAGCCCTGTGCGATGTACTTCTTTTCGAATTCATCAGCAAACTTAGCGTACAGAAGGTCAATATCGGTAAGAGCTGCTTCACCAAGAATGGTCATAAGCTCTTTTGCGTCCTTACCTCTGGAGTAAGCAGCAAACAGCTGGTTCATGGTGTTCTTGTGGTCTCCACGGGTCTTGCCTTCGCCGATACCCTTATCCTTCAAACGGGAAAGAGATGGGAGTACGTTGATTGGAGGTTCGATGCCCTTACGGTGGAGGTCACGGTCCAAGATGATCTGGCCTTCGGTGATGTAACCGGTAAGGTCAGGGATTGGATGGGTAATGTCGTCTTCCGGCATGGTAAGGATTGGGATCATGGTGATGGAACCATCTTTACCAAGCTGACGGCCGGCACGTTCGTACATGGTAGCAAGGTCGGTGTAAAGGTAACCAGGATAACCACGACGGCCAGGTACTTCCTTCTGTGCTGCGGATACTTCACGAAGTGCGTCAGCGTAGTTGGTAATATCGGTAAGGATAACCAGTACGTGCATGCCCTTTTCGAAAGCAAGGTATTCAGCAGCGGTCAGTGCCATCTTAGGAGTAGCAATACGTTCAACAGCCGGGTCGTTAGCCAAGTTGGTGAACAGTACGGTACGGTCAAGAGCACCGGATTCACGGAAGGATTCTACGAAGTAGTTCTGTTCTTCGAAGGTAATACCCAATGCAGCAAATACTACTGCGAACTGTTCATCGGTTCCGCGTACTTTTGCCTGACGTGCAATCTGAGCAGCCAGTTCAGCATGTGGAAGACCGGAGCAAGAGAAGATTGGCAGCTTCTGGCCACGAACCAGGGTGTTCAGACCATCAATTGCGGAAACGCCGGTCTGAATGAATTCTGCCGGGAATGCACGGGCAGCCGGGTTCATTGGAGCGCCGTTTACGTCAAGTCTCTTGTCAGGGATGATTTCTGGGCCACCGTCGATTGGACGGCCCAAACCGTCGAATACACGGCCAAGCATATCTTCAGATACGCCCAGTTCCATGGTACGACCGGAAAAACGAACCTTAGAATTGGAAAGGTTGATACCGGTGGAACTTTCGAACAGCTGTACAACTGCGTTGGAGCCGTCTACTTCCAAAACCTTGCAACGACGGGTTTCGCCGTTGGCAAGTTCAATTTCACCGAGTTCGTTGTAGGAAACGTTTTCTACGTCTCTAACAACCATAAGAGGACCGGCAACCTCTTGAATAGTTCTATATTCTTTTGGCATTAGAAGTCCTCTCCTTTCGCTAAGACATCAGCAAGTTCCTTGTTGAGACGTTCCAGAATCTGCTGGTATGCTTCCGGCATGTCAGCTTCTTCTACATACTTGAAACGACCGATGGTTTCACGTACTGGAAGTGCAATGATGTCATTGATATTACCGCCCTTGTTCAATGCGTCGAGAGACAGGTCATAGTACTGCAGTACAAGATCCATCAAGTTACGCATCTTCAGGGAAGAAGTATAGGTATCAACTGGGTCGTATGCGTCCTGATGCAGGAAGTCTTCACGGATGGAGCGAGCAGCTTCCATCTTCAGACGGTCTGGGTCAGAAAGTGCATCCATACCTACCATCTGTACGATTTCATTCAGTTCTGCTTCTTCAGAAAGGATGGTCATAAGACGTCCACGGAGAGCAGTCCAGTCCTCGGAAACTTCGGAGTTGAACCACTTACCAAGACGGTCAGCGTACAGAGAGTAAGAAGTCAGCCAGTTAATTGCCGGGAAGTGACGTTCATGAGCAAGAGCAGCATCCAGACCCCAGTATGCCTTAACAATACGAAGGGTAGCCTGAGATACCGGCTCGGAAATGTCACCACCTGGAGGCGATACAGCACCGATTACGGAAAGAGCACCGATGCGTTCGTCAGAACCTAAGGTGCCAACCATACCTGCACGTTCATAGAACTGTGCAATACGGGAACCCAAGTATGCTGGGTAACCTTCTTCACCAGGCATTTCTTCCAGACGGCCGGACATTTCACGAAGCGCTTCTGCCCAACGGGAAGTGGAGTCAGCCATGAGAGCTACGGAGTAGCCCATGTCACGGAAGTATTCAGCAATGGTGATACCGGTGTATACAGAAGCTTCACGAGCTGCTACCGGCATGTCGGAGGTGTTTGCAATCAAAACGGTACGTTCCATCAGGGACTTACCGGTATGCGGGTCAATCAGTTCTGGGAATTCGTTCAATACGTCGGTCATTTCGTTACCACGTTCACCACAACCTATGTATACAACGATTTCAGCTGCTGCCCACTTAGCCAACTGGTGCTGGGTTACGGTTTTACCGGAACCGAACGGACCAGGAATGGCAGCTACACCACCCTTGGCAATTGGGAACAGACAGTCAATAACACGCTGTCCGGTAACCAGAGGGATATTGGTGTTGATTTTCTTCTTATATGGACGACCTACACGAACCGGCCACTTCTGCATGAGGCAAACGTCTTCGGTTTTGCCATCTTTGGTTTCAATGGTAGCAACGGTTTCTTCTACGGTGTAGTCACCTTCGAAGATGGTCTTCAGTTCCCCACCCTTAGAGGTTGGTGGAACCATGATTTTATGAAGTACTACTTCATTTTCCTGAACGGTACCAATGATGTCGCCTGCAACAACTTTGTCGCCCGGCTTCATGATTGGATCAAAGTGCCATTTCTTTTCTTTATCAATGGATGGTACTTCTACACCTCTGGTCAGGTTGTTACCGGTCATCTTACGGATGTTTTCCAGCGGACGCTGAATACCATCGTAGATGGTGGAAATCAAACCTGGCCCAAGCTCTACGCTCAAAGGTGCACCGGTAGATTCAACAGTCGTTCCGGTACCCAGGCCGGAAGTTTCTTCGTAAACCTGGATGGAAGCTCTGTCTTCGTGCATTTCAATAATTTCACCAATGAGTCGCTCGTCGCCTACACGTACTACGTCGTACATGTTGGCGTCTCTCATGTTGTCAGCAACAACAAGAGGACCGGCAACCTTGGTAATTGTTCCTTTGGCCATTTTATTTATTCACGCCTTTCTTACGGCTATCTTTATTTTGATTACGCGTTACGCGTCGGAAAGAATGTCTGAACCAACTGCCTGTTCGACAGATTTGGAAACGTTTCTCATACCAAGACCGGTATTACCGTCAACCCCAGGGATTAAGATAATGGCCGGCAGAGGGAGTTCTCTATAACGGTTGAGTTCGCTTTCTACCTGAGCAGCCAGCTTTTCCGTAATGAAGATAACGCCATAGCCGTTATCTGCCATGCTACGGATTTCCTTTTTTGCTACTTCCGGGTCGTCACATGGAACAATATCCAGGCCGATGGAAGCAAAACCATAAATGGAGTCTTTATCTCCAATTGCAGCTACCTTATACATAAAGCGTTCTCACCCTCTCTCTGATAATGTCACCATCAAGATGGTTTTTCTTGGCAGAAAGAACGATTCTTGCGGTTTTCAGTTCCGCATCTCTTGCCAGGTAGTGAGCCACAATAGGGTCAGTGCCCAATGCGGTAAACTTGGCATTTTCTACGCATTCCAGAAGAATGTCATCGCACCATTTTTCGAAGGCGGAAGTGCTTTCTTCAAATTTGATGGCGCCCATGGCGTAAGGGGTCTTCTTCAGGTAATCCAGAACAGCCTGTTCCCCTGCCAATACAGCAGTCTTCAGGTCTTTCAAGTTCAGACCCTTGCAGTCAGCTAAGGATTGGTCTAAGAAGTCCTCTCCCTTTCCGGTGTTGGCACAGCGAAGAGCAATCTTCATGTCCGCAGTGGCAACCTTGCGTTCAGCAAGATCAGCCAAAACATTGGAGCCGGATGCTTTTCCCAGTTTTGCCATTTCGGTTAAGGCAGCCTTGTCAATAATGGCGTCTGCCACCTGACCGTTACCGGTGCTGGTGAGCACGTCATAAGCAGCTTCGGCAGCTTCCTGCATAAATTCAGGAAGCGCAGCAAAGTCTTTTTCAGCTACGGCAGCCTTTACTTCTTCTACCGGATAAACGGTGGAATCTGTGTAGATATCGTTCGATTCGTTCTGAGAAACTTTTGCCTTTAATGCAGCCTTCAGATTCTGAACGTCATTTGGAATGAGAAGCATATCCAGAACATGAATGTCCTCTCCTAAGATTTCTTCGAGGAGGTCCCATGTTTCCTGGAAATGAGCAGAAATGTACGGAGCGTAATCGGTTACGCCGTCCAAGTCTCCCCAGCCCTGTTCAGACAGCTTTTTCATAACAGTGTCATAATCTTCTGCTTCAATCAGCTGTTCTACATCAGCGGCAGTTAAAAGGTTTTTCTCGTTTGCTCTGACACGCGCTACTGCATATGCATAATCAGAATCGTATTGTTTGCGACTCATAATCATATACCTCCTTTAGCATGTGTTCAGGCAAAAATAATCTTGTGAAGTTCGTCTTTGATGCTGTCTTTTGCAGAGGCAATTAAAGCATCGAAAGTGCAATTGATTTCAATTTCGCCGTAAGCGAGGATGAAACCATCGGAAATGTCCTTGGCAGCTTCGGCAACCTTGATGTTACCCTTGGTGGCTTCATTTACTTTTTCAGCAAAGTCAGCCGGTAAACGAGCAAGGTCCTTGGCGCCCAGGTACAGAATTCCGTCTGTATCTTGCGCATTTGCTTTTACCAAACGGTAAATGGTATCAAAGTATTCCCCTTCCGGAAGGTTCTTCAGCTTAGAGAGAGCAGCTTCAATAGCCTTGTCTAAGATATGAACCTTGGTAGCTAAGATCTGCTTCTTAGCTTCCTGTTCGGAACCGGAATTGGCCATTTCTACGGTAAGCTTTGCTTCCTTGTTGGCCTGTTCTACTACGGCAGCAGTATCCAGTTTTACCTGTTCTTCTGCAGCAGCTTTGATTTTGTCGGCTTCGCCCTTAGCTTCTAAGAGGATGTCGTCACATTTTGCTTTGGAGTCTTCAGCAATGCGGTCAATAATCTTATTTAAACCTGTCATTCTTATTCTCCTTCAAACTTTGTAAGCTATGTTGTTATCTTAATTAGAAAATAACCTTACCGATGAGAAGGATGGAGATAAGAAGTGCAAGTACTGCATAGGTTTCTACCATTGCAGAAAGGATGATGGACTTACCGTTCTGGTCAGGTCTCTTGAGTGCTACGGATACACCGGAAGCAGCTACAGCACCCTGATGCTGAGCGGAGAAGTAACCTACAACTGCGATTGGAATACCGGCAGCAAGAAGGCCGAGGCCCTGTTCTACGGTCATACCATCAGCAATTTTGTTCATGATCATGAAAGCGGCAAGGAAGCCATAAAGGCCCTGGGTACCAGGAAGAATCTGGAGAATAAGTACCTTACCGAAAAGGGATGGATCTTCAGCAACTGCGCCGGCAGCGGCTTTACCTACAAGACCTACGCCCTTAGCGGAGCCCAGGCCGGAGAAGATTGCTGCAATAGCAGCACCTAAAATAGCTAACATTACACCATAAGTCATGATTAATTTTCCTCCTTGAATTTGAATGTTTTGGAATTAGCGGTCAGAGGATTGTAAAGTTTTCCGCCGCCTTCAAAGAATTTTCCAAAGAATTCGACATATTGAAGTCGATTCGTATGTACATAAGTACCAATCAGGTTGATACCAAAGTTAACTGCATGACCAAAGATACATACAATTACAAATACTACCGGGTTACCAATCTGAGCAGCCAGCTGGTTTACAACGGAAGCGATAACGCCGGTGCAAAGACCAAGGGCCAACAGACGGGCATAGGAAAGGATATCTCCCAAGTAGCCGGATGCGGCGTTGTAGAGGTCGTAAAGACCACCGCCGATACCGCCCAGTACCTTACCGATTGGTTTACGGTCCTTCAGCGCAATGAGTGCAGGACCAAGGATGATAAGCGCAGCACCTGCTGCTAGAATTCCATACAGGATAGTAGAGTTGGAAACAATCAGGTCATCAATCCACTTGGTAGCATGGTTTTCAGCAAGAGCACCATTACCAATCTGAGAGTTAATCAGTGGAATAACACCGATTAAGATCATGATTTGTGGAACGTTGGCAACAAGGGCGTTGAAGAGACCTTCATGCTTTCTCTGCTTCACAATATTAATGATTAAGCCCAGGCCTAAGTGAAGAATACCAATGAAGAAGCACAACAACAGGAATCTGGTTGTGTTGGTGTTCGGGTCAAACCAGAACAGATGATTGGTATAAATGAAGTCTGCACGTTCGGTGTAAGGCTTCAGTCCGTTGGCGATGTAGGCTGGCAAGTCACCAAACCATCCGCACATCAAAGCGCCCCATACGGTGGTACCGATACCACAGCACAAACCGTAGTTAACGGTCTTTGCTTTGGCCGGTTCCAAACGGAACTTAAACTTCACAATCAGGCAGGCAATTACCATTAAAATACCGTAACCTGCATCGCCCAGCATCATACCGAAGAGAGAGTAATAGAAGATGGTCATAACCAAGTTCGGGTCTACGTCTCTTTGGCTTGGCGGCGCATACATGTTGGTAATGTTTTCCATGGTGGAACCCATGGTGCCATTTTCAATGGCTACCGGAATGTCTTCTGTTTCCGGATCCGGGTCAATCAAGTCAACGGCCAGATCAAACTTCTTTTCCAGTTTTTTCACGGTTGCATCGGCATATTTTGCCGGGATGTAACCGCTCAGGAAGAAGACGCGGTCTGTCATGGACAGTTTGTCCAGTGCCTGATACTTGTCCTCGCGGAGAACAAGGTAGTCAGTTAAGAAGTTAATGTCTGCGCGGGATTCACCATAGGCGGTTAACTTTTCTTCCGCAGCAGCTTTGACTTCTTCTGCATGTTTTACTTCTGCCTTCAGCGCTTCCATACGCTGTGCAGGAGTTTCCTTGGATGGGTCTGTCGGTGCATAGAACCCTATGTTCCGAAGAGCGGCTTCCAAGAATTTGCTGTTGTCTTTATGGCAAAGAGCAACCAGACAAGTCATATTGCCTTCAGAAGAAACGATTTCGACTTCTGCGTCCAAATCAGGATATTCTTCTGCAATTTTGCTCATGACCTCTTCCCTGGTCATTGGAGCTGCAATACTGCCGATGAATGCGGCGGTTGTTGCCGTTCCTTTGAAGGAGGAAGGAATGTCCAGGTTCATCCATGGAGCCAATTGGTCCATTTGGGTCTGTGCGCGCTGCACGTCCACGTTGGCGTCCTGTACATCTTTGTAAAGCGCAATAATGTCTTGGCACTTGCTAAGAATGCCATCTGCTTCTTCTGACTTCTTTGTAAACTCAGCCAACGTCATGTCAGGACGCGGAGCAAAGGAAGCCAGCAATCCGCCGCCGTCTTTGCTTGGGGCGTACTGATTCAAAATTTCCAGTGCCTGTGTTCCGGTCTGCTTCCACTTTTCAAAGTTTGTAATGGTAGAAGAAGAATCCATCTTTGTCAGGCCATCAATGTCTTCCATATCGGAAATGTCGATTCGTCCGTCCTGCTGGATGAATTCCAGCAAAGCCTTACGGTCAGACTGCATTGCAAGAAGTTCAATGCGCTTCATGTCTAATATTGCCATTCAGAAACCACCTCCCTATTTTAGATTTGTCCCATAAAACTTACGGGATAATGTGCTTAATTACTGCGTCAACGGAAGCATCAGCTTTTTCTGCAGCAAGCTTTACTAAATCTTCCTGTTCCGTTGCGGCTTTTGCACGAGCTTCGGCATAAATGCCTTCTGCTTCTTTCTTAGCAGCTGCTAAGATTTCATTGCGTTTGCCGATTGCATCGGCTTTTCCAGCTTCTGTGATGGCCTTGGCTTCTGCCTCGGCTGCCTTCACAATTTCAGAAGCTTTGTTTCTGGCAGCGGTTTCTGCGTCCGCAGCTTTGGTTTCGGCTGCAAGGACTTGATTGATCATTTCAGAGGCCATGTAGTTATCATCCCTTTCCTCGATTTTCCATATGAAACGTTGGCGATTTTGCCTCGCCTATGTAACCATTCAATTCTAACAAACCAGGGCACTGTTTACAAGGAAACTACGCCATTTTTCAGTCCTATCATTTGACAATATTTTGTCATTATTTAGTACTTGACAACTTTTAATTGACGGGGAATTTAGACAAATCTAGAAAAAGCGACGTAGTTACGTGCCTCCGTATAGGAAACGAACTTTCCCCGCTGTTTGCAGAAGGTTACAAAAAGCCCCAATTATTTCTTACAAGATTTGGACTGTTTCCCAAATTGTGTCATCGTGGGCACTGTGTTAAAATCTTATATGTGTTAAAGCGAAAACTACATTTTGTATGTTTTTCGTGTTCATCCGTCCAAAACAGACTATAAGTTGGGGGTTAACTTAGATGACTGCAGGAATTCCAGAAAACTCAGGTTACACAAACATTCCCTACGGGAAATTGGGCATTATTGCCATGAAAGGCACCGAGGACATTGCCGCTAAAATCGACAGCTACATTGTCCGTTGGAGAGAAGAAAACATTGCAGCCTTAAACTTGGAAGGTTACAAGAAGGATTCTTACCTCATTCAGTACGATGCACCTCGCTTCTCCACCGGGGAAGCCAAGGCCACCATTGGCCAGTCCGTCCGTGGTTATGACATCTTTATTATCATTGACGCCTTTAACCACAGCGTACAGTATAAAATGTATGGACAGATGGTTCCAATGTCTCCGGACGACCATTTCTGTGACCTGAAACGAATTGTTGGTGCCATTAACGGCAAGGCCAACCGTATTACCGTTGTTATGCCAATGCTTTATGAAGGCAGACAGCATAGAAGAAGCGGCCGTGAATCCCTCGACTGTGCACAGGCACTCCAGGAACTGGTTGCACTGGGTGTTGACTCTATCATCACCTTTGATGCCCATGACCCACGTGTCTGCAATGCCATTCCACTCAGTGGTATGGAAAACGTATCCCCAATTTATCAAAACCTGAAAGCTTTGGTTAAATACGTTCCTGATGTCCGTTTGGACAAAGAACATATTATGGTTATCTCCCCTGACGAAGGCGGCATGAACCGTGCCATCAACTACGCCACCTCTTTGGAAATTGAACTGGGCATGTTCTACAAGCGCCGTGACTACACCAGAGTGGTAGATGGCCGTAACCCAATCCTTTCCCACGACTTCTTAGGCGGCAACATTGAAGGCAAAGACGTCATTGTTGTAGACGACATGATTTCTTCCGGTGACTCCATGCTGGACGTAGCCCAGAAGCTGAAGGCCTTAGGTGCCAACCGTATCTTCGTCTTCGCCTCCTTCGGTCTGTTCTGTAACGGTCTGGATAAATTCGACGAATACTACAAGAACGGCACCATCAGCAAAGTATTCTGCACCAACTTGGTTTACTCTGACCCAGAACTGATGAACCGTGAATGGTTCTGCAGCGTAGAAATGAGTAAGTTCGCCGCATTCATCATTGACGCCATTAACCACGACGTTTCTATTGCCGCTTTGCTGGACCCATCCGCCCGTATTGAAAAGCTCATGACAAAACATGCTGACGAACTGAAAGCACAGGATCCGGAACAATTAGAATTAAACGTATAAAATACGAAACATAAAAAGAAAAAGCCACCCATTCGGGTGGCTTTTTCTTTCGGTCTTACAGTTGCTTATAATTTCAGGGTGAATAAATCACCGCGAATGTACTGATGAGAGGTGTGGAGCGGACGGCCTTTTTGGTCATAGATGACTTCGTGAAGGAACAGCAGCGGCGTTCCCACAGAGACGCCAAGGAGTTTGGCCTTGTTGTCATCCGCCTGAATTAATGCAATTTCATGGGTGGCTCCGGAAGGCGTGACGCCGTAGGAGCGGAGCAATTGATAAAGGGACCCGTGGATTGGACCTTCCAGCAAATATTCATAAACCATAGGGAAATGATTGCGCTCCAAAATAACCGGAACGCCGTCTGCCAGCTGCATGCGGTCAATTTCCACGACCCTGCTTCCCTCGGCCAGATTCAGTTTCCGCAAGTCTTCTTTGGTGGCCTTCACAGAACGGGAGGCCAGCACTTTGGAAGACGGTTCTTTGCCGAGGCTTCGGCAAGCTTCGTGGAAACTGGTAACCGCTTTTACCGTCACCTTACTTCCGGACGGTTCCTTCACGTAGGTTCCCTTCCCCTGTCGTCTGACCAAGAGGCCGTCCGCAGAGAGTTGTTTGAGGGCCGCCCGCACCGTAATGCGGCTGACCCCGTACTTGTCACAGAGTTCCTGTTCAGAAGGAATGCGGGTATCTACCGGATAGACGCCATGCTCAATATCGGCCCGGAGTTTGTCCATAACCTGCCGGTAAAGAGGCGTGGCACTTACCTTTTCAATTTTGGCAGCCATAAAACCACCTCAATTCTTTTTAGCCTTTGTAACCAATCTGATCCGCAAGATCCTGTTCTAAGAATACATAAGCGTCTCTATGCATCTTCATGAAGGTGGCTGGGCAATGTGGATCCAGCTTATCTTCCATAAGGAGCTTGGTAGCAGCTTCTACTTTGTTGCCGCTGATAATCATAAGAAGGGTCTTTGCTCTCATAATCTGGCCCATACCCATGGTGAATGCGGTACGAGGTACATCGTCACGGGAAGCAAAGAAACGAGCGTTGGCATCAATGGTGGATTCGTCCAGGGTTTCCATGTAAGCCTTGTCACGAAGGAAGTCACCCGGTTCGTTGAATGCAAGATGGCCGTCAGGACCTACGCCAAGAACCTGAATTTCAGTTTCGCCGGATTCAATGACTTCGTTGAATTCCTTCAGGTTTTCTTCCGGGTCACCAATGCCTTTTGCCACGTAGGTGTTGGCCTTGTCAATGTTGATATGGTTGAACAGGTTGTCATCCATGAAATATCTGTAGCTCTGGTCGTGAGTACCTTCCAGGCCTACATATTCGTCCAAGTTAACAGTGGTAATCTTGGAGAAGTCTAAGCCTTCTTCTTTGCAGCGGCGAGCCAGTTCCTGATACATGCCAACCGGAGAAGAACCGGTGGCAAGACCCAGTCTGCAAGTTGGGTTTTCACGAACTACTTTTTCCATTACGTCAGCAGCTTTTTTGCTGAGGTCAGCATAGTCTTTTGCAACAATAACTTTCATGATGATACTCCTTTATTTTTTCGCAACAATGTTGTCTTTGTCTTTGTAAATGTGGCTTTCCGGAATGACTCCGCGAACACAGCTGGTTGGGTAAATATTGCAGTTTCTGCAAACAATGGTGCCTGGGTTCAGGACAGAGTTGCAGCCAACTTCAACGTAGTCACCTAACATGGCACCCACCTTTTTCCGGCCGGTTTCCATCATTTCCCCTTCGTTGTTTACCACTACCAAGAGTTTGTCACTCTTAACGTTACTGGTAATGGAACCGGCACCCATGTGGCTCTTGTAACCCAGGATGGAGTCCCCAACGTAGTTGTAATGCGGAACCTGAACGGTGTCGAAAATAATGACGTTTTTCAGTTCGGTGGAGTTACCAATGACACAGCCTTCCCCAATGAGGGCGCTGCCACGGATGAAGGCACACTGGCGGACTTCCGTGTTGGCACCAATAATGCATGGGCCGTGAATGTAAGCGGTTTTGAAAACGGTGCAGGATTTGTGAATCCATACGTTGTCTTCCGGATGATCATATTCGTTTAAGTCCAGGGTGGCACCCAGTTCCAGAATGAAATCGGAAATACCTGCCAATGCTTCCCATGGATAAGTAAACTGACTTAAGTAGTCCTTGGCAACGGTGTGGTCAAGGTCATATAAATCTGTAATTTTAATATTTGCCATTATTTCTTTACCTCAATTAAGTGACCGGACTTCTTCATTGCATCAATAATGAAGTCTACCTTTTCTTCACATTCCTTATCGGAACCTGCTTCGGACATAACACGGAGTACCGGTTCCGTACCGGACTTTCTAAGAAGTACGCGGCCGTTGTCTCCCAGTTCCTTGGTGCAGGTGCTAACAGCTTCCATAACAGCCGGGTCATTGAGAGTGCCGTCTTTGTCGTCAACCACGACGTTCTTCAGAACCTGTGGGTACATGCGGACGCCTTCAGCCAAGGTGCTCAGGGTCAACTGGGTGTCAGTAATAATGTTCATCATCATAATGGCGGTAATGAGACCGTCACCGGTGTGAGCATATTTACGGAAAATAATGTGGCCGGACTGTTCGCCGCCAATCATGTGGTCATAGGCCTTCATGTTTTCATAAACATAACGGTCACCAACGGCGGTCTTTTCGTAGCCGATACCGGCTTTATCTAAGGCTTTGTATAAGCCGAAGTTACTCATGATGGTGGTAACAACGGTGTTGGAAGGAAGCTGGCCATGGGATTTCAAATATTTAGCGGCAATGTACATAATAACGTCACCGTTAATTTCATTACCGAGTTCGTCTACAGCAAGGCAACGGTCTGCATCGCCATCAAAAGCGAAGCCTACGTCTAAATTGTTTTCCTTAACGAACTTCTTTAAACCGTCAATGTGGGTAGAACCGGCATCCAAGTTGATGTTGGTACCGTTTGGTTCGTTGTTGATAACGTAGGTCTTGGCGCCCAAGGCATCAAATACGGCGCGGGCAATCATCCAAGAGGAACCGTTGGCACAGTCCAAACCAACCTTGCAGTTTTCAAAACTCTTTGGAGCCAGGTTGGTCAGGTAGCCGATGTAGCGGTTGCGGCCATTGTAGAAGTCTACGGTTTTACCGATTTTTCCTTCGGTAGCAAATGGGATGTCTTCCCATTCCCCGTCAATGTACTTTTCAATGTTGTCCTGGAAGTCGTCGTCCATCTTTTCCCCGTTTTCGTTCATCAGCTTAATGCCGTTGTCGTAAAACGGGTTGTGGCTGGCGGAGATCATAACGCCGCAGTCAAAGTTTTCGGTTCTGGTGATGTAGCTGACACACGGAGTGGTAGTTACATGGAGAAGATATGCGTCACAACCGGAAGCGGTAATACCTGCTGCCAGTGCGTTTTCAAAAGTGTAAGAAGAAAGTCTGGTATCTTTACCAATGACAATCTTGGCGTCGTCATGCATGTTTGCAAAGTGATTTCCCAAAAAACGGCCAATTTTAAAAGCGTGTTCTGCGGTCAGGTCTACTCCTGCCTTGCCTCTAAAGCCGTCTGTTCCAAAATATTTACCCATTTTTGGCCTCCTATATGCTTTATATAGATTTACAAACCAATTATACACGCTAGATTTAGTGTGTCTATATAACGTCTTATAACATTATATCATAAAATTGCAAAAAAGCAAGGGAAAAACCGTAATTTTTCGCATAAACAAAAGAAAAGCCACCCTTCCGGGTGGCTTTTTGAGTTGTGATAACAAGACGCTGTTTCTATCCTATTATACGCACTTGAAATGCTGAGACAGCAAGGATGGAACGTTAGCAGTAGAGCCATGAAGCATGGCAAGAGCTGCGCACTTAATGGAAGTAAGAAGTGGCAGTGGAACGAATACGAATGGGCTAACATCCATCAGGTTGAACATTGCAGAAGCAGAAGCTGCAAGGTCATTACAGTAGTCGGAGAAGAATACGTTGCGCTTGCCGAGGTTCTTTACGAGGACATCCCCTACTTCGTCAATAGCGCAGCGGCCTACTACCAATACCTTACCCTTGATAGCCTTGATTTCGTCAAGGTCGTGGCCCTTACCAATAACCATGGTCCAGCCACCCTTTCCGCCGTAGTCGTTATAGAGAATCTGGAGCAGGGTCAGAGGGTTGTTCTGGCAGCCTTCACGGCAGGTCATAACCTTACCCTTGATGATCTTAACGTCTTCTGGGAATGCGTCATAAAGGTCAGTTGGATACTTGGTGGTGTATGGGCTCATGTCGCCAATGATGTCAATGTCGTCAAGAGACTTAACGTCACCTGCATAGCCACGTTCTACAGCAATCTTCAGATGAGGAACGTCGTCCAGGGTCAGACCAAAGATGGCAGCGCCTACCATGTCGGTAGCTACTACGTTCTTACCGGCAACCAGTACGCCTAATGGAAGAACGCATTCGTCAGCCAGAGCGGTTACTGGATAGTGGCCATAGATGGTACCTTCAACACCTTCAATGATGGTGAAGTCAGGCTTCAGGTAAGACAGAACGTCAATGAGTTTATATGGCAGATTGAAGTTATGGTCAGGTCTGCGGTCAAACTGGCTTGGGAAAGCCCACTGGTTCTTAACGCCCATGGTAACACCGGCCATGGAGTGAGTCTTCAGTTTCGGAAGAGAGATGTAGAGGTTTTCATCAGCCTTTTCAATGAGGTTCTTGATGATGAACTTTGGCATGCCAAATTCATTGTTCATGTAGTCAGCACGGCCTGGGAACTTAAAGGTTTCTACTTTATCTTCATCCAGGTATACAGGGATGGCACCATACTTCTTGCAAAGTTTACGGTAGCCGGTTACTTCGAATACAATACGGGTCCAGTTGGACTGGGTAGACTGTTCAAAAAGATAAATCTTTCTGGCGCCGTTCTTTTTCCAATACTTAATAACGGCTTCTACCAGTTCTGGTCTGGTATAGCAATAAGCCTTAGCGTCAATGCCGTTTGGCTTGATGTAAACATCTTTGCTCTTTTTTAGCATCTTCTTGCCGCCGTTAGCGTCAAAGATTTCTTTTACAGCAATTTCCAATTCCTTCTTCTGTTCTTTGGACAGAGGCTTAAACTGAGTCATGCTTTCCTTCTGATGAGGAGCGTTTAACTTACGAACGATTACCTGGGTTTTATCTCCCATTGCAATTACCTCCAATGCGTAATTAAATTCCGAGTTTGCCAAGTCGGTTACTCGGCCGACTGTCTCTATTATACTATTTTTGAGGACATTTCTCCATTCACAGATAGAACAAAAAACTGCTCTATCCTTTGACAAATAGAGCAGTTACCCTAGTTATATAGGATGGCTTTCTGTGGCGATTCAGTCCTCTATCATCTGATTGAAAGTGGCTTCATCAATAACCGTTACGCCAAGTTCGTTGGCTTTGGCCAGTTTGGAGCCGGCGGCTTCTCCCGCTAAGACGTAGTCTGTCTTCTTGGAGACGGAGCCGGCGCACTTACCGCCATACTGCTCAATGAGGGCTTGGGCCTCGGAGCGCTTGTAGGTCGGCAAGGTGCCGGTAATGACGAAGGTCTTGCCGGCAAAGCGGTCATCCACCACTTGCTTTAAGGAGTTCATATTGAGGCCGTACATGGTAAGGCGGGAAACCATGAGTTTGGTTTCCGTACGGCCGAAGAAATCTACCACAGACTGGGCGCTGATTTGGCCAAAGCCGTCTATGGCGGTAACATCAGACACACTGGCGTTCATAATGGCGTCCATGGTACCGAAGTGTTCCGCTAAGACCTTGGCAGCTTTATCCCCAACGTGGCGGATGCCAAAGGCGGAAATCAGTTTGGCCAGATCATTTTCCTTGGACTTTTCAATAGCGTCCATAATATTCCCCGCAGACTTGGCACCCATGCGGTCTAAGCCCGCAATGTCCGTCGGCAGCAAAGCGTAAATGTCTGCAGGACCTTGTACCAAGCCTTCGTTTACCAGCAGTTCCAGTACGGCGTCTCCCAGTCCTTCAATGTCCATTCCTGCTTTGGAGCAGAAATGAATCAGGACCCGGAGCAGCTGGGCCGGACATTCCGGGTTTAAGCAGCGCATGGCTGCCTCCCCTTCTTCTCTGGTAACCGGGCCGCCGCAAGATGGGCAGACCAGCGGAATCTGATAGGTTTCCCCTTCTTCGGTTTCATGGGCATTTACTGTTACCACTTCCGGAATAATGTCTCCGGCTTTGCGGATGGTAATGGTGTCCCCAATGCGGATGCCTTTTTCATTAATAAAGTCTTGGTTATGAAGGGTGGCACGGCTAACGACAGAGCCGGCTACCAGCACCGGTTCAAAAACTGCCGTCGGGGTCAGCACCCCGGTACGGCCTACGCCAATTTCTACGTCCAGGAGTTTGGTTTGGCGTTCTTCCGGCGGGTATTTATAGGCAATGGCCCAGCGCGGGAACTTGGCCGTAGAGCCTAAGTCCTGACGCAGGTCTAAGTTGTCGGTTTTAATAACGGCACCGTCAATGTCAAAAGGCAAAGTGTAACGGGCTTCCCCAATTTTGTTAATTTCCGCTTCTGCTTCCCCAATGTTCTTACAAGGAACGCAGGACGGAATAACGTGGAATCCAAGGGAATCCAGATAGTCTATGCTCTGTTTGTGAGAGGTCAGTTCTTTTGGGCCGTCATACTGCTGGATATTAAAGCAGAAAATATCCAGGTTTCTAGCTTTGGTCACACCGGCATCCTTCTGGCGAAGGGAACCGGCGGCTGCGTTCCGGGGGTTCTTAAACGGCTTTTCCTCGTTCAACTCCTGTTCTGCCACTAAGTCTAAGAAGACTTGCCGTGGCATGTACACTTCCCCACGAACTTCCAGCAGTGGAATGGACGGGTCAATGGAATGTGGAATGGAAGCAATGGTTTTCAAGTTTTCCGTAATGTCTTCGCCAACGTCCCCGTTGCCGCGGGTGGATCCTCGGACCAGCACCCCGTTCCGATATTCCAAAGAAACGGAGAGACCGTCAATTTTCGGTTCCACCACAAAGGTGGCCGCAGGGTTTTCCCCTTGCACCCGGACGCCGAACTCTTCCAGTTCGCCAAAGGAGAAGGCGTCCTGCAAGGATTCCATGCGGACACGGTGTTCCACCGGGCTGAACTTGGTGCTGGCCGTACCCCCTACCCGCTGGGTTGGAGAGTTGGCCAAAATCAGGTCCGGATGTTCTTTTTCCAGGGCCTTCAGTTCATTGTTCAGCATGTCATATTCGTAGTCGGAAATTTCAGGTGCATCCTGATTGTAGTACAGTTCCGAATACCGGTTTAACTGTGCTACCAATTCGGCAATTCGTGTTTTCGGGTCCATTCCAATGCCCTCCTTTTACTGGAATTATTTTACCATATCTGCCCCTGTTACACCACCCGCAAAGTGGGGCTCTTTCATTGACACCCAAGGTGGAAACACGTACAATAAAGAGGTAAAAAAACAGCCTAAAATCTAGCTTTAGGAGGGCTTTAGAATGCCAGAAGAAAAAGAATATAATCCGGACCTGATTACCGTAGTGGACGACGAAGGAAAAGAACATACCTTTGAAGCTTTGGACCGTATTGAAACCGATGACGGGCGCTACATCGGCATGATTCCAACCTTTGACGAAGCTGAGGACTATCTGGAAGCCGACATGGAACTCATCATTGTCCGTGTAGAAGAAGACGAGGATGGCGAAACCCTCCTCTACCCAATTGAAGATGACAAGGAATGGGAAGAAATTGCTGCCATCTTTGAAGAACGTCTCTCCGACGTTTTCGAAATTGAAAACGAAGAAGACGAAGCAGAATTACTGAACTAAAGAAGGCCTGCCGGGTGCGACAACTTCGGTTAAAATAACCCAACACTCTTTTTAAGGGAGCTACGCTCGGACGCGAATTGCCAGCCCACCCTTCGGGACGTGGGACGCATGGAAGTGAACGGCAAGCACCCACCTGTCTATCGTTGGCAGGTTATTCTTTGCCGATCCCGGCTCGGCGGGTTTTCACAAAAATAAAAAGGACTCCAAATGGAGTCCTTTTTCTTTTGTTTTTTGCAGGAACGTTATTTTCGCTTATTGATGGCCCCTTTAATTTCATCCCATGCCATGAGGGCAATGCCCGCAACGGCAATGACAGCACCAACCGCAGCAAGTACGGTTGCAGTGGTCGGATTAACAAACAGCGCAGACAAATAAAAGCAAAGTACCACACCTACAATGACAAGGCCTAAGCCAATTTGTAAATGCATCCGTTCAAAAAACTCTTTCATGCGTCTTCCCTTTCAAACAAATTTCCGCCGTTGCAGTCAATAGCTACGAACACAGGAAAATCCTTAAATTCAATGCGCTTAACAGATTCACATCCGAGGTCTTCGAAACCGATTACTTCACAAGAGGTAATGCACTTGGAAGCCAGCGCACCGGCACCGCCAATAGCGCAGAAATATACTGCCTTATTACGGATAATTGCTTCTACTACAGGAGGTTTCCGTTCCCCTTTACCTACCATGGCAACCAGGCCAAGGTCCAGGAAATGAGGTGCGTATGGGTCCATACGACCGGAAGTGGTTGGACCACAAGAACCAATAACAGCGTCCCCTTCCGGAGTTGGAGTTGGTCCACAGTAGTAGATAGTGGCATCCTTCAGGTCATAAGGAAGTTCCTTGCCTTCCTCTAAAAACTGAGTAATGCGTTTGTGTGCAGCATCTCGAGAAGTGTATACCGTACCGGACAGAAGAACTCTGTCTCCGGCATGGAGCATTGGTGCCTTTTCTCGAAGTTCGTTGGTGTTTAAAGAATATTCAGCCATTAAGACCATCCCTTACAATTAGTCGTTTACTTTTACTTTAATACGGAACCCCTTTGCCGGTGCTTCCGGAATGGCAGGAGCCGGTTCTGGGAGATCTTCCGGTTCAGAAAGGTCTTCCACCGTAATCGGCTTGCCTACATAACTTGGCTTCTGCATTGGTGCAGCGTCCCAGTCGTCGGTAACCAGGTCGGCAGCAGGTTCTGCAGCTTTCACTTTGGCGGTCACATCAGCCAAAGCGGTATACTGCTGAGTCAAATTGGAAATCCGATTCTTTAAAGTCTGTTCCAATTCCACGAATTTCATCTTTTCTTTGACAAAGGTATCATCGTCCAGCAATGGCAGATTTTCCCTTGCAGCAAAGGCCTTGAGTTTTTCCAACTTAGCAGCTTCGTCGTCTACGGCAGCAGGTGCTTCCGGAACTTCGGCTTTGGCCTGTTCCAATACACTTGGTTCCGCATCAAATACGCTGACAAAACCTTCGCCCTCTCCCGGTGCAAATTCTGCAGCAAGAGCAGCTAACAATTCGTCTTTTGGCAGTTCAACGGTGTCAGAAGGGGCAGCAGCCACTCCAACATAGTCTCCGTTTTGCAGTTTGGTTTCCAGTTCGGCAACCTTGGCCTTCAGGGAAAGATTTTCCTGCTGAAGACGTTCAACGTAGTTCATTACGTCTTTCTTGTTAAAGCCGAGGAAGGAGGACTTAAGAATGGTTTCTTTTTCCATATTGGCTCCTTTCGCGTTAAAACGCTTTAGATGTTTGCTTCAATGAAAGCAATAACGTCATCATAGACAGCAGTCTTGATGTCAGATTCGTTATGGATTTCGTGACGGTAGCCATCCCACAGTTTGGTCTTTACGTTCTTGCCAAACTTCTTGTAGGCGTCTTCTACCTGAGCAATGCCCTTACCATAACCGCCAACTGGGTCTTCCCCACCGGCAATGAGGTAAATTGGAAGGTCAGAAGGAGTGCCTTCGTAAACTTCCTTGGCATTGATATAGTCGTTCAAAGTAATGAGAGCACGGAAGCCATTGTTGGTGAACAAGAAACCGCAAAGAGGATCGGCGATGTAGTCGTCTACGTTCTTTTCGTCAACGGACAACCAGTCAAAGGTAGTACGTTTGTCAGTCTTGTCGTTCCAGCCAAGGAATGCCATTACGTTCATCAGTTTGCCGCCCTTATGAGGAACAGTCTTGTTGAAGATGGCAGTGAGGAGCTTAGCTGCGCCAATGGCAGGGTTCGGGCCGGCAGTACCGCATACAACGGCAGCGTCTAAACCTTCGCCGTACTTGCTGAGGTAGATACGGGTAACAAAGGAACCCATGGAGTGACCATAGATAATAACCGGCACACCAGGATTTTCAGCCTTAATGATGTCGGTAAGTCTCTTACAGTCGTCAACAAATACGTGACCCTTTTCGTTTTCTCCAAAGTAACCCAGTTCATAGGTGTCGTTGATGGATTTGCCGTGACCAAGGTGGTCATTGATGTAGAAGGCATATCCTCTTTCAGCGAAGTAACGGGCTACGCTGTCATAACGGTCACCATATTCGGCCATGCCGTGTACAAATTGGATTACTGCTTTTGGCTGAAGTTCAGCCGGCTTCCAGGAAATAGCATGAATATCAGCATTTCCGCAGGAAGATTCAAAGAAAAATTCTTTTTTAATTACAGGCATTTCATTGTCCTCCGTTAGATTAGATTATAACAGGAACATTTTATAACTTTTGCCATCTTCAAGTCAATTGAAATAGGGCTAACAAACGTTGCTTTTCGTCCATGCTTGCATTATAATCTTTTCGTTTCAGAAAACCTTTGAAAGGAGTCTAGCCATGCTCTTTGTGATTGATGCAGGAAACACCCACATTACCATGGGCGTATACCGTGATAACAACCTGTTGTTCACCGCCCGTGTTGCCACTGACACCACTCTGACGGAAGACCAGATTGCCGTTTTCATCAGCAACCTGTTTGCCCTGAACAAGGTAGATGCCGCCCAGATTGACGGTGCCATCATCAGTTCTGTTGTACCGGAACTGACCCTGGCCTTGAAAAAAGGCATTGAAAAGATTATTGGCGTGACCCCTTATCTGGTTGGACCGGGCGTAAAGACCGGCCTCAACATTAAAATTGACGACCCGGGCTGCCTTGGTGCCGATATGGTAACCACCGCAGTAGCTGCCAAAGCAAAATATCCGTTGCCGGCCCTGGTCATCGACCTCGGCACCGCAACGAAAATCAGTGCCTTGGATGAAAGCGGTGCCTTCTTGGGCTGCTCCATTTCTCCGGGTGTCCGAATTTCCCTGAATGCTTTGGCCAGCGGCGCGTCCCAGTTGTCTCAAATTAGTTTGGTAGAGCCAAGTCACGCCATCGGCACCAACACGCCGGACTCAATGCGTTCCGGCATTGTATACGGTACCGCTGACATGCTGGACGGCCTCGTAGACCGCATGAACGCAGAAATGGCCACCCCGGTGAAAACCATCATTGCCACCGGCGGCCTCTCCGACATCTGCCAGTATTGCCGTCACCAAATCATCATGGAACCGGACCTGATTCTGGAAGGGTTGAAACTAATTTACCAATTAAACCAAAAGAAGTAATAAGGATAAAAGAATGGAAAAAATCAAAGCTTTGTTTCTAAAGTACAAAGAAATCATCATGTACTTAATTTTCGGTGGATGCACCACCCTGGTAAGCTGGGGCTCCTATGCCCTCTTCGTAAAGGGTTTGGGCATCAGCATTACCGTAGGCAACATTCTCTCTTGGGTTTGTGCCGTAGCATTTGCCTTCGTTACCAATAAGCTTTGGGTCTTCGAATCCAAAAGCTGGTCTCCGAAAACCATCTTAAAAGAAGTATCCACCTTCGTATCCGCCCGTATCTTCACCGGAGTTCTAGAATGGTTCGGCGTACCGGGTCTCGTAAAGCTCGGTTTGAATCAGACCATTTTTGGTGTGGACGGCATGTGGTCCAAGGTCATTGTTTCCATTGCCGTTGTCATTCTCAACTACGTTTTTTCCAAGCTCATTGTCTTCGCCAAAAGATCGGAAAAAGCAGAATAAAAACCTTTACAAACCTAGACAAACGCAAAGAAGAGCACGAATGTGCCCTTCTTTTTTTCTGCCTTGTGACAAGAGCAAATTTCGTAGTAAAATAAAGACGTATAAATTGTGAAACCTTTAACACTCAAAAGGTTCGAAAGGAGATTATTAGGTTTGGAAAGTAAAATGATCCTCACTCCGGAACAGCAAGCTATTTTAGACGGTTCCAAGGGTGAAACCATGGCAAAAGTCATGAAAACCATGGTGAAATACGGCGAAATCTTTGGCGCCACCAAGATGGTTCCGGTTACCTCTGAATATGGTCACCTGGTTCTCAGCTTTGGTCTGGTATTCTTAGGTCCTGTATTTGACCTCTATCAGCAATTAATCGACGACGGATGTCTCTCCGGTCAGAAGTTCACTTGTGACCCACGTCCATACGACCCTGCCGTACCGCAGAGCCCAATCGCCAAAATTGCAGCAAAAGGTATTTATTTCAGCCAGAACCGCTATGAAAAGGAAATGAAGCAGCTGGGTCTCTTAAACGATGACTCCTTCACCTGCACCTGCTACATGCCGGAACTGGGTAACGTGCCAAAGAAGGGTGACGTACTCTCTTGGGCAGAATCCTCTGCTGTTGTATACGCCAACTCCGTACTGGGTGCCCGTTGTAACCGTAACTCCGGTATCTTGGAACTCTTCGGTTCCGTTTGCGGTTTTGTACCATACTTCGGATTCCTTACCGACGAAGGCCGTAAGGCTACATGGGTAGTAAAACTGGAAACCACCAAAATGCCGGATGCTCAGATTTTGGGTTCCGCCATTGGTATGAAGGTTATGGAAGACGTTCCTTACGTTTATGGCCTTGATAAGTATCTCGGAAACGAACTGAACGACGCTGCTAAGACCTACCTCAAGGACTTTGGTGCCGCCACCGCTTCCAACGGCGCAGTTGGTCTCTACCACATTGATGGTTTGACTCCGGAAGCCGTTGAAATGGGTGAAAGCTTAATCGCCGACGGTGCAAAAGAATACATTATTACCGATGAAGAATTGCAGAGAGTAAAGGACAACTACCCTGTTATTTGGAAGAACCCGGATGCCACTCCGGAACTTTGCTTCCTGGGCTGCCCGCACATGTCCCTGCAGCAGCTGAAAGACTGGACCGAGAAACTGGAAAAGGGCCTGGCAGAAGCCGGCAACAAGAAAGTTTCCATTCCAACCGTATTCACCACCTCTACTCCGGTACTCAAGGAGTTCAAGAAGTGCCCAGAATATAAGAAGTTAACGGATATGGGCGTTATCATCAGTTATATCTGCCCTCTGATGTACATGGACAACCCACTTTGCTCCGGCAAGGCTGTCATTACTTCCTCCAACAAACTTCGTACCTATACCACTTCCAGATACTATTCCAACGACGAAATTCTGGAAATGCTGACAAAGGGGGTTAAGTAAGATGAAAGAATTTAAAGGACGCGCCATTGTACCGGGCAACGCAACTTACGAAGCAGTTGTAACTCAGAACGGGTTCAACACCTTGGCTTCCATGCAGATGATGAACCTGCAGCCAAAGACCAAATGTAACGACCAGTCCAACCCGGACCTTTATAAGCAGATTCTTCAGGGTAAGGCCCTCTGCCTCCCACTGACCATTGGTTCCACCACCGGCGGTATGTTCCTGTTTGCTGCAGTCAAAGAAGGCAAGGCTCCGGCCTGCATGCTCTTCTCTCAGGAAATTGACTCTCTGGCCGCTGCCGGCGCCGTTTTGGCCGACATTTGGGCAGAAGACGACATGCCTGTATATGACCAGCTAGGCGAAGAATTCTTAGCCACCGTTAAGAATGGCGATGCAGTCACTCTCAAGCCAGACGGTACTGTCATTGTAGAAAGCAAATAGGAGAATTTGAGATGAAACAAGAATACGAAGCCCTTTTTACCCCTTGGAAAATCGGTAATTGCGAGATTAAAAACCGTATTGTACTGGCTCCTATGGGCGGTACTTGCATTTTCGGTTGGACCGAACCGAACCACTTTGACAAGGAAGCTGCTAAGCTTCTGAAAACCATTGCCGACAACAATGTTGGTCTGATTATCCCGGGAATTGCTCCGGTAAAAGACATCATGGGCGGCGCTTGGCTGTATCAGCACAAGTGGAAATTCGATCAGTTGGCTAAATTCATGGACGAAGTACATAAGACCGGCGCTAAGCTCTTCATTCAGATGACTGCTGGTTTCGGCCGTTCTATGGCCCTCTCCTCCATGATGACCATGCTCATCAACAACAAGCCTCTTGGCCTGATTGCAAAGCCAATCATGGACCCGGAATATTTGACCACTGCCCCATCCGAACTGCCAAACAGATGGGCTGAAGATATTACCACCAAGGCCATGACCAAGAAGCAGATTGATGACATCATTTATGCTTTCGCTGAAACCGCACGGCTTTGTAAAGAAGCTGGCGTTGACGGTGTAGAAGTTCACGCTGTTCACGAAGGTTACCTTCTGGACCAGTTCACCCTTCCATACACCAATCTCCGTACCGACGAATACGGCGGATCTTTTGAAAACAGATACCGTTTCCCGGTTGAAATCTGCCAGGCCATTAAAAAGTCCTGCGGTGACGACTTCCCTGTATCCGTTCGTTACTCTGTTGTATCCCATACCAAGGGCTTCCAGTCCGGCGCTATGCCTGGTGAAGACTACGTAGAAGTAGGCCGTACCATGGAAGAATCCGAACGTGCCGCCAAGTACCTGCAGGATGCCGGCTACGACATGCTCAACTGCGACAACGGTACTTACGATGCTTGGTACTGGGCTCATCCACCACAGTACATGCCAACCAACTGCAACTTGGAAGAAGTTGCCCACATTAAGAAGTTTGTGGATATTCCTGTTGTATGCGCAGGCCGTATGACTCCGGCTGTTGCTGCCGATGCCATTGGTAAGGGTGAAATTGACGCTATGGGCGTTGGCCGTCAGTTCTTGGCTGACCCAACTTGGGTTACCAAGATGATCAACGACCAGGAAGATGAAATTCTTCCATGTATCTGCTGCCACAATGCATGCTTCGACATGGCTAAGCACGGCAAGTCCGCCTGTGATCAGGACTTGAACGACTCCATGAACATGTGCCGCTGCGCAGTAAACCCAACCACCATGCAGTCTAAGAAGTACAAGATTGTAAAGACCAAGAAGGCCAAGAAAGTTGCCATCATTGGCGGCGGTATTGGCGGTATGGAATGCGCTCGCGTACTGAAACTCCGTGGTCATGAACCAACCATCTATGAAAAGTCCGACGTTTTGGGCGGCGTATTCATTCCGGCTGCAGCTCCTGACTTCAAGGAAAATGACAAGCAGCTTATTGAATGGTTCCGTCTTCAGATTAAGAAGCTGGATATCCCTGTTAAGTTCAACACCGAAGTAAAAGACATTGATGCACTGGATGCAGACGTTGTTGTCATTGCTACCGGTTCCAAGGCTAACGTTCTTCCAATCAAGGGCGCTGAAAAAGCCATGGACGCTTGCACTTACTTGAACGGCGCCGAAGTTGGCGACACAGTTGTTATTATCGGTGGTGGCCAGACCGGTTGTGAAATTGCTTATGACCTTCATAGAAAGGGCAAGAAGCCGGTTATTGTAGAAATGATGGATGACCTGATGAGTGTCAAGAACCTTTGCCTTGCCAACTCCTCCTTCCTTCGTGACTACTTCAAGTCCAACAACGTTCCAGTATACCTGAACACCAAGTCTAAGGAAATTACCGACAATGGCGTTATTATTGAAACCGCTAACGGTGACCAGATGAAGATTCCTTGTGATGACGTCATCTACTCCGTTGGTTACAAGCCAACTCCACTGGCCAAGAAGGGTAAGAACACTTACCTGGTTGGTGACTGTGATAAGGTAGGCAACCTGCGTACCGTTATCTGGAAGGCTTGGGATGTTGCCATGAAGATTTGATGACAAGTAATTCCGAATAATTTATAATAAAAGGGCCACCACGGCTATGTGGTGACCCTTTTTTACTAGGTGGGATAACATGGAATTGGGAAACATTAGAATTACCGCATTTACGGATGAACTCATTCGGGTGGAATTCCAAAAAGATGAAATTTTCAACGACAACAAGACCCAGGCCGTATGGTACCGGGACTTTTCCTTTGCGGAATTTTCCGTGGAAGAAGAAGCCGAGTGCATTACGGTGGTTACCAAAACCTGTCGTTATGAAATCAGCACATTAGACGGCAAGCTCATCAGCGTGACCTTACCGGATGGACACCAAGTTGTGGACATCCGTAGAG
This sequence comes from Acutalibacteraceae bacterium, assembly GCA_045642465.1. Taxonomy (GTDB): domain Bacteria; phylum Bacillota; class Clostridia; order Oscillospirales; family Acutalibacteraceae; genus RUG420. The sequence goes on along the minus strand of JAZUIY010000016.1, from coordinate 342,058 downwards.
GCAACCTGAAAGGTACCAAGAGAACCTTGGATATGACCTTTGGCCGCATTCCTCTGGAAGACGGTATTCTGTCCAAAAACGGCGTAGCAGTGCTGGATGACAGCAAGTCCCTGCTGGTTTTGGAAGACGGTTCTATTAAAGAAGCCTCTACCGTACTTGGCCGTGTTGCCGGCGGCAAGGACTACTACGTATTTGCCTATGGCCGGGAATATAAGAGAGCACTGAAGGACTTCTACCGTTTAACCGGCTACCCTCCTCTTTTGCCGAAGTTTGTATTGGGCAACTGGTGGAGCAGATACCATGCTTATTCCCAGCAAGAATACTTGGACCTGATGGACCGGTTCCAAGAAGAAAACATTCCACTATCCGTAGCCACCATAGATATGGACTGGCATTGGACCGACGTAGTGAAACGTTTCGGAAAAGACGCCAGAAATAAGCAGCCGCTAAAGGGACCATCTGAAGTAGACCAGGGCTGGACCGGTTATTCTTGGAATACCGACCTGTTCCCAGACTACAAGGCCTTTTTAAAGAACCTGAAGGACCGTGGCCTTGCCATTACCCTTAATGTGCACCCTTCCATGGGCGTCCGTTTCTTCGAAGACGCTTATGAAGAATTTGCCAAGTTCCTTGGAAAAGATCCAAAGACCAAAGAACAGTTGTTCTTCTCTTTAAAAGACAAGTATTTAGAAGGATACTTTAAATTCCTCCACCACCCTTATGAAGAGGATGGTGTAGACTTCTGGTGGATTGACTGGCAGCAAGGTAAAAAGTCCGATATCAAGGGCTTAGACCCGCTGTGGGCCTTAAATCACTTCCACTTTAAAGACTTAGAAGAAAGAGGAAAACCGGCCGTCATTCTGTCTCGTTTTGCAGAAGCCGGTTCCCATAGATACCCATTGGGCTTCTCCGGAGACACTGCCATTTTATGGGCCGCCCTTCGGTTCCAGCCATACTTTACCGCCACCGCCAGCAATATTGGTTACTCCTGGTGGAGCCATGACATCGGCGGCCACTTTGGCATGAGCCCAATTAAGAATCAGGAACTGTACCTACGTTGGTTACAGTTTGGGGTCTTTTCCCCGATTCTCCGGTTACATTCCAACGTACTGAACATCAAAGGCAAAGAACCTTGGAATTTCCGGGATGACATTCATGAGCAGGCAAACAATGCGCTACGCTTCCGTCAGCGTCTCATGCCATACCTGCAAACCATGAACTACCGCACCCACGAAGAGGGCGAACCGCTCCTCCAGCCAATGTACTATGACTATCCGGAGGAACCGGCCGCTTACAAGGTACCAAACGAATACTTCTTTGGTTCCGAACTGTTGGCCTGCCCAATTACCCGTCCAACCGGACTTGGTGGCAAAGCCAAAGTAAAGACTTGGCTTCCAAAGGGCAAATGGACCGACATCTTCACCAACCGGATCTACATCGGTGGCGGATTCGAAACCATGGAACGAGACCTCTCCTCCATTCCGGTCTTTGCCAAGGAAGGCGCCATTGTGCCTCTGGAAGGGAAAACCACCGACGATTTGGAAGTCCTGGTATTCACCGGCACAAACAAATTCGTTATGAAAGACGAAGATATAGAAACCACCTTTGAACTTACCAAAGAACCAAGCCGGCTTACCCTTCACGTAGATAACCTGAAGAAGCCTACCACCTTCTCCTTCCGCAACATTACCAAGGGCACCGTCACCAACGCCGGCGTCTTGGTCATCGGCGGAGACCAGCGCTACGACTTTGACGAAGGCTACCTTCGCGTCTACGCCGACCCATGTGACCTGCTTGGCATCAACATCTACCTCTTCAAGCTGTAAGGAAAAGAAACAAAACAAATAAAAAAAGAGCCTCCAACGAGGCTCTTTTCTTTTTCTTTTATTTTGTCATTTCCTTCATGTAGGCTTTGAAGAAAGCAACGCCGTTACCCAGCTGTTCTACCGGAATACGTTCGTTGGTGCCATGGCAGGTCAACAAAAGACTTGCGGAACAGGCATACGGTGCAAAACGGTAAATGTTTTCACAAACGCTTTCATAGTGATAAGAGTCTGTGCCGCCCATAACCAGGTATGGAGTCACAATGGCGTTTGGTACCATCTTCATGGAAACGTCACCCAAGGTCTTGAAGGCTTTGGAATCCTCCGGAGAAAGGCTGGAAGCTTCTTCGCATTTGAGGATTTCAACCTCTACGTCCTTGCCCATTACCTTCTTGATGTAATCTACGCAGTCTTGGGAGCTTAAGCCCTGAAGCATACGGAAGTTAATAACACAAGAAGCCTTCTGTGGCAGCTGGTTTGCTACCTTAGAAGCATCTGCCATGGTAATGGCGAAGCAGGAACGAACAAAGGATGCAGCAGCCGGAATCTTGCAAAGCAAAGCGGTAACCGGCTTTTCAATCAGGTCAATGTTCTTGAGAATCAGGTTAATTGGGAATGGCAATTTGGTACCTGCAGCCTTAATGAGGGACTTGAAATAAGCAGGCATTTTTGCCGGGAACTGATTCTTTTCCATCTTTACAATTTTCTTAGACAGTCTGCCAAGAGCAGTGTGATCTGGTGGAGCAGAAGTGTGGCCGCCTTTTCCGGAAACGGTTACCTTAATGTCTGCGTAACCCTTTTCCCCGATGCCAATACCGGCAAGAGCGGTGTCTAAGAATGGCTTATAGTGAAGTGGAATCATAGCGCCGCCTTCGTCTACAGTAGAGTCCAGACGAACACCCTTTTCTTCCAAATAATCAGCAATTAACTGTGCAGCATTGTGTTCCCCGGCTACAATTTCTTCATTGTAACCATAGAGAAGATAAATACCTCTGTTTGGTTCATAGCCGTCTTCTAAGAGGCATTCTACGGCTTCCATGGTGGAAATCAGCTGGTCTTTCATATCCAGCGCGCCACGGCCCCAAATGACTTTACCGTCGTTATAGCCTTCCCATGGGTCATGTTCCCAGTCATCTTCGGTGCCCTTTTCAATTGGCACTACGTCCTGGTGAGCAAGGAATGCAATTGGCTCTAAAGAAGGGTCTTTTCCTTCCCAATAGTAAATGAGCCCGGCTTCTCCAATTTCAGTCAACTGAAGTTTAGAGTGAATCAGTGGGTAAGCTTCCTTTAAATAGTCGTGGAACTTCTGAAATTCATTCCAGTCCACTTTACTTTCGTCTACATTGGAAATGGTCTTAAACTGGATGGCTTTGGAAAGGTGGTCACACACACGTTCCAAGTCAATGGTTTCTCCCAGGTTCTTGACTTCCTGTGTAGGCCACTTTACGTCAAGTTTCATGTTAGTTTCTCCCTTACATAACATTCAATACGCATCTATTATAACAAAAAGCAGACTGTGTTGGCATACACAATCTGCTTTTATTTGTAACAATACGATTACTTTTCTTGAAGCAATTTCGTAACTTCGTCCACAAAAGTATTAATATCCTTAAACTGACGGTACACGGAAGCAAAGCGAACATAGGCTACTTCGTCAATGTCCTTCAGGCGTTCCATGGTAAGTTCGCCGATTTTCTTGGAAGAAACTTCCTTTTCCAAAGAGTTCTGTAAGGTGGTTTCAATGTCGTCTACCATGGCTTCTATCTGATCAATGGAAACCGGACGTTTTTCACAAGAACGCAGAATGCCGTTATACAATTTGTTGCGGTCAAACTGTTCTCTGGAATTGTCCTTCTTTACCACAATCAGTGGTACGGTTTCAATGATTTCATAAGTGGTAAAACGCTTGCCACACTGTACACACTCACGGCGTCTACGAATGCGTTCTCCCTCATCGGTAGGACGAGAGTCAATTACTTTGCTGTCTTCACAGCCGCAAAATGGACACTTCATAAAGGTTTGCTCCTCCACACAAAATATAGTTCCCCATCAATTTACCACATCTTGTGGTGTAAGGCAATAACCTTTACACCTATTTTTCGAAAACATAAACAAAAGCAAAAAAGAGCCCGGCCAATGCCGGGCTCTTAAAAACAATAGTTTATTTATCAATGTCTACAACGGTGTATTCGTTGGAACCAAGTCCAAATTCTCCACCGTAAGTAACCTGACGAAGACCGCCGCGGGCAGTGATTCTCTTTACAAGGTCTGCACCTTCGGTCATCTTCTTGGACCAGATAACATCAAGGCAAGCCTGGTCACAAGCTACAGGGTCAGTGGAAGCGAAGATACCGTAGTCGTCCATCTTTGGAGTTGCTGGGAATGGGAAGCAGTCACAGTCAATGGAAAGATTGTTCATTACGTTGATGTAAATGATGTTTTCTTTACCAAAGTAATCACGTACAGCAGAAGCAGCTTCTACCATGGATTCCTGGAAATCCAGGTCCCCGCCTTCGTGCATGAACTTGGCACCGCCAAGCCAGCCGAGCCAACGTTCTTCGGTCTTATTATTGGAGTGGATTCTAGCCTTACCGTTTGGAGTAGCAAAACCAATGGAAGCGTTCTTAATAGCTCCGCCGTAGCCAGCCATTGGATGACCCTTGAAGTGAGAAAGAATAATGCAGGATTCATAATCCTGAATGCCGGCACCGACCAAATCAGAAGTCAAATGGTTACCACCAGTAACTGGAATTTCAATACCGCCGTCATCGTCAAGAAGCTGTACGCCGCCAGCCTTTAAATAGCCATGCTTAGCAATCATTACTTCATGAGTTACTTTGAAGTTACGAGCGCCTTCGTAAGCGGTGCAGTTTTCTACCAGCTTACCATTTACCTTCTTTACCAGAGGCTTAATGAGTTTGGCGTCCAAAGAGTTCGGATTGAAAATTTCACCGGTGGAAATTTTTACAGCGCACTTTCCCTTTGGCGTCCAGTTAAGGGCTTCGTAAATCTTAAGTAAAGATTCCTGTGTAATTTCTTTTGTAAAATAAACTGTACTTGCCATTTCTTAAATTCTCCTTCCTTATTTTCCACAAAATAGTTAACACCATTATTTTACGCCTTCTCCAAACTCCTCTCAATTTTAAAGTTGCACAGAAAAATCCTCTTTCCTTTGTAAAAAGAGAATAGGAAAGCATTCCGTATGAATAAAAAAAGCAACAAGCCCGAAGACTTGCTGCTTTTTTGATTAGGAAATATGTTTATCTTTCGTAAGGAGTAACTACCCACTTAATGCAGTTGTCCTTCTTAGCACCGAATACATCATAGCCCTTCAGAATGTCGTTCAGAGGAGCCTTATGGGTAAGAAGCGGCTTCATGTTAATCTTGCCATCCTGAATCAAGCCGATGAGTTCAGGAATTCTGTTGGCATTAACAAGACCCATACTAATTCTGATGTTCTTAATCCAGAGCTTATTCATTTCCAGTTCAAGTGGCTTTTCGAATACGCCGATTACGGAAACGTGACCGCCTGGTCGTACGCAAGAAATAGCAATGTTGAAGGTTGGAGTGGAACCTACGCATTCAAGACATACGTCAGCACCGCGGCCTTCTGTCATCTTCTTAATTTCTTCTGCAGGATCACACTTCTGTGGGTTGAGACCAATGTCTGCATAACCATGCTTCACAGCAAAATCAAGTCTATCCTGGTTAATATCTACAGCTACAATCTTTCTTGGACCCCACAGTCTAGCAGTAGCCATTGCGCACATACCAACAGGGCCGCAGCCGGATACAAGAACGGTATCGCCTGGCTGGATGTCGCCGTTTTCAGCACCAAAGTAACCGGTGGAAAGAATGTCACCAACAAGAAGGACATCTTCATCCGTAAGGCCTTCCGGAATTACGTGACAGCCAAGGTTAGCATGTGGAACACGTACGTATTCTGCCTGACAACCGTCAATCATGTAACCGAAGATCCAAGAGCCGGTGTCACAGTGGGAATAAGTTCCACGCTTGCAGTAGAAGCATTCGCCACACTGAGTAACACAAGAAATGGCGCACTGGTCGCCAACTTTTACGTTGTGAACTGCAGGACCGGCTTCAACAATTTCACCGCAGAATTCGTGACCAATAATTCTTGGAGATTCTACTTCCGGCATACCGCCGTGCCAAATGTGAATATCGGTTCCGCAAATGGTGGAAGTGGTTACGCGAACAATTACGTCGTCGTCTTCAATAATTTGTGGTACAGGAACATCATCAAGGCTGATGTTTTCCGGGCCATGATACACAAGAGCTTTCATTGTTTTTTGTTCCATACTCAATCGGACTCCTTTTCATTTCTTAAGATTTGTAAAAATCCATCTCCCGCAGAAGATTATAGGAAAAGCAAAATGCATTTTCATTAGTATTCTCACTATTCTCATATTTTCCGCAAAAATATGAGAATTTTCTCCTGTAAAATTCTCACCATTATGATAAAATGATTTTATTACATGGACAAAAGGAGGCATTTTGTATTGTTTGATTCTAGCGTTGTGAAAGCCGCCTGGGAAAAATATGTAGCAACCGGTACTAAAATCCCGAAGCAAATCGAAGGGGTTAATCAGGACATTGTTGATTCTTGGCGCAGGTCCCAATCTTATTTGGATCCCTTTTCCCAAGACCTCCCCTGCCTCTCCTCGAAAGAAGTAAAAAAACGGCAAGAACAAAATGCGGTCCTTCTAAAAATTGCCTATCCCTATTTAATACAGTTCTACGAATGTCTAGCCGGAACCGGTCATCAGTTTATGCTAACGGATAAAGATGGCTGCCAGCTGAAAGTCATAAAAGAAGGTAATACACTGGAATCTATGTCTGAAGAAAAAGGCTTTGTAGACGGAAAGCTCTATAGTGAACGAGACATGGGCACCAACGGAATTGGCACTGCTCTGGCACTGGAAAAACCAATTATGATTCGTGGTCCGGAGCACTACCACAAACTCTTTGACAATGTTTGCTGTTACGGCTCCCCTATTTACGACCCAATCACTCATGAACTTATTGGATGTATTAACATTGCCGGACCTTTAGAAAACTATGATCCAATGATTATGGCCATGCTAAAGGCCGCCATTTTGGGCATCGAAAAGGAATTCGAATTAACCAAGCTCAGCAATATTCTAGACTCCATTTCCTACAACAATACCAGTGGTATCCTTTTGGTAAACCAAAACGGGGATATTATTCACTTCAACAAATCTGTGCTTCATCTGTTGAAACTAGAAGAGTCAGATGTTGCAGGCCATAATGTGAATGACTTAGTGTTTCCCGGCACAATCCCCAACATTTGGGAAGAAGTTGAAACTGCCGTTTCAAACTACGAATATACATTTTTAAACAAAAATGGTATTTCCTTAGACCTCTGTGTCACTGTCATCCCAAGAAAAACCGATATTCAAAGTTTTTCTGCCACGTTAATCAAGTTGGATTCTCAAGACTATATCCACCGGTTAACCAATCAGATGGCTGGATTTTTTGCCTCCTATACCTTTGACTCTTTCATTGGAAAATCCAATGCTTTGAGTCACGTGAAAGACTTAGGTAGAATTGCATCCGGGTTTGATAATCCAGTCTTAATTGTGGGAGAACGAGGAACCGGAAAAGAAATGCTAGCACAGGCTATCCATAATGAAAGTGCCAGAAAAGACGGACCATTCATTACGGTTTCCTGCGCAACGGTGCCAAAAGCCAAATTGGATGATGACCTTTGGGGCTATGAAGGCAATCCACACATTTTGGGCAAAGAAAACGGCAATCCGGGAAAAATAGAATTGGCCGACGGCGGCACTTTGCTCCTTCGTGACATTGGCAATATGCCATTGGAAACCCAGGCCCGTTTGGTACGGTTCTTAAAGACAAAGCAATTTACCAGAGCCGGCGGAGAACACGTCAAGGTTTCTGACATTCGTATTATTAGCATTACCACCACAAATCTGCAGCAATTGGTAGAAAAGAATATGTTCCGAAGTGACCTTTACTACTTGCTCAGTTCCTTCAGCATTACCATTCCCCCTTTGCGGGAACGTCCGGAGGACATTTCTGCTCTCTGTCAAAAATACGCTGAACAGTACAACACCTCCGGAGAGCCAATCACCTTTGATAAAGAAAGTGCAGAAGCCATTATCGGGTATGCATGGACTGGCAATATGCGTCAGTTAGAAAGTGTGATTGAAGGTGCCGTAAATGTTGCTAAAAAATCTGTTGTCCGGCTATCAAATCTTCCGTTAGACATTATTAATGACTATTACGCAGGACGGCAAAAGCTCCTATTTACTGCAAAAGAAGAAGCTGTCAATGAAAAATATATGCGTATGGAAATTAAGGAATACAACCAGTTAATGTACGCCATCAAAAAGGCAGAGGGCAACGTAAAGGAAGCCTCCAAAGTGCTAAGCATGCCTCTCAGTACCCTTTACCGCAAACTGGCCAAATATGAAATTGAGCCGAAGGATTATAAAAACTAACAAAAGAAAAACGCCTCCTACCCAAATGGGTAAGAGGCGTTTTGTTATTCAAATTTTAGGCTTTGTATTTTAACCCAATCCTGGTGTTCGCACCAATAGACCACTCGATTCGTAACATCGTAGACCATAGATACTACAGTTGGGCAAACTGTTTGAGCAACACTCTTTAGGATTTCAAAACAATCTGTCACATCAAAATCATCTGAAGCAGACTGGAGCATCTCCACGGCAGTTTCATACCTATCATAGCCCATCCACGGATGCTCTTCGTCTTTTCCCTCTGAATCGGATAAAGATCCCATAAAGGTAAGTCCCGGAACACTGAATACCCTTTGCGTTTCAACAATGTTTCGTATTTCTGGCAAAGTCTTTTTTTGAAGCAAAAGGTCAATGTCCAGCATGATTATGTTTTCGCCTTCAGCATCTTTCCTAACACGGTATTCCATGTCTAGGATATCGAGGTTCCATCCAACTATTGTTTCCAACACTTATTCTAGCATAAAAAAGAAAGAACCACAGTGAAAACTGTGGTTCTTTTATGGCGGAGAGCAAGGGATTCGAACCCTCGAAACGGCTTTGACCGTTTACACGATTTCCAATCGTGCTCCTTCGACCAGCTCGGACAACTCTCCATAGGTCAAATTGACTGCGCTCTATTAAGCGCGAGATTTATTATAACGAATGAAGCCCCTAAATGCAAGGATATTTTTGTAGTTTTTGTGTTATACTGAGAGCATTATTAGGAGGGAAAAAATATGGGTAAAATTCTTATTCAAGCGCAGTTCCCACCAGAGTGTACTTTGTTGGTAGATTCTCTTGAAAAATTCCAAATTGCAACCCTGGCCGGTGCAGATTATTACGTTTCAGACGACCTTATTATTGGTATGAATGGCATGGGTGAAATCAACGCTGCCATGCAGACTGCCCTGGCCATCAAAACCTTCTCTCCTACCCTGGTTATCAATCAAGGAATTGCCGGCGCTCATGACCCTGTACTGCACTGTGGTGACGTAGTCATTGCCAAAGAAGTGGTCAACATCAACGCCAACAAAACGCCTTTTAAAGGGGAGGGCGAAGGCTCCAATGCGCTGGAGTGGAAGCCGTATGAGGTGGTAGACCGGCTGGCCTTGAAGCCAAAGGAAAGGCTTTTGAAAACGGCAATCCAGCTGCAAGGCCATCGGGACGAGTTCAAGGTGGTCACCGGGGTGTTCGCCTCCGGTGACATTTGGAACAACGAACTGGACCGCATCCGGCTCTTCCGCAACGAGTACGGCTCCTCCTGCGAAGAAATGGAGACCTTCGCCGTAGCCCAGACCTGTGAGGCACTGGGCGTACCATGGCTGGGAATTCGTTCCATTTCCAACAGCGTTGTCACCAAAGAGGAATACCATCCGGAGTATGCTGTCAATGCACAGAAAATCGCTTTGGAATTCCTTCGGCTTTTTCGTGAAAAATAAAACACTATGTTAGCCTTGACCAACCGAAGAACACTCTGTTATGGTTAGGGCAATGATCAGGCGCACCATCCAGTTGGCAGCCGGGTTACAAAGTAACAGCAGATAACATCTGTGGGACATGTTCCTACAGGTGTTTTTTATATTTAAGGAGAGTTACATGAATCAAAACGACGTTTTATTGAAGAAAGCTTCCGCGGTAGGAATTGTAGGAAATATCTTCCTATCTGCGTTTAAATTAATTGCAGGTATCATCGGTCAATCCACCGCCATGCTGAGCGATGCAGTCCATTCCCTTTCCGACGTAGTAGCCACTCTACTTGCTTACATTGGCGTGCGCCTGGGACAAAAGGGCGCCGACAAGGAGCATCCATATGGCCATGACCGGTTCGAGAATGTGTTTGCACTCATTCTCGGCATCATTTTGGCGGCTACGGGCCTCGGCATTGGCTATAAGGGCCTGATGGCTGTCATTCACTATGGTGACAGCAAACCCGTGGTACCGGGCCTCATAGCCCTTATTGCGGCCGTGGTATCCATTGTCACGAAGGAAGCCATGTTCTGGTACACCCGTGCCATTGCCAAAAAGATGAACTCCTCCGCGTTTATGGCCGATGCCTGGCATCACCGTTCGGATGCCCTCTCCTCTATTGGCGCCCTCATTGGTATTGGCGGCGCCCGCCTTGGCTTCCCAATTTTGGATCCCATTGCATCGCTCATTATCTGTGCCTTCATTTTAAAGGTGGCTGTGGATATTTTCCGGGATGCCCTTTCCAAGATGATAGATAAGGCTGCACCGGAAGACGTGGAAACCCAAATTAGAGAATTGGTGCTGAGTTGTGACGGCGTTTGGCAGCTGGATTTACTGAAAACCAGAGCCTTCGGTGAAAAACTTTATGTGGATGTGGAAATTGGTTCCGACCCAAATCAGACATTGGCCAGCGCCCACGATATTGCAGAAGCCGTCCATGACAAAATTGAAGACGAAATCCCTCATGTGAAACATGTTATGGTTCATGTTAACCCTGCGGAATAATCTGTGGTATACTGAACTCATAGGAAAACGGACACCATGGGAAACTTAGAGGTGATACTATGAAAAAAGAATTAAAAGAAGGCTTGGTTTTAGACGCTGAAAACGAAACTCTCGTACCGGTTGACCGAAACCATTATATTCAGCAGTGGGTTTATGGTTCTGTAGAACCTTATATCTTGAAGGCCACCAACTTCATGTATGAAGGCCCAATTCGCGCAAAGCTTTATAACAAGGTTGCTTTGCCGAAGTCTATGCCAAGAGAATGCGTTGTAACCACAGAAGCAGCAGGCCGTTTTGTAGACTTTATTTACGGCACAAAGTACGAAAACAAGTCTGCTAGAATTGCAGTTACCAAGTGTGTCTGCCAGACCACTGCAGGTGTATACAAAGAGCCGGTGGAAAAAGATATGGCTCTCCTCTACACTGCTAACCTGTATACCAACATTCCGGTAGAGCACAACGGCGTTGGCCTGCCATACCGTCTCATTGAGACTCCGGAAGAAGCCAAAGCCATGCTGAAGGAATTCGACGAAAAATATGGCCTCGTCCATACCATTATGTACTGTCACACCAACGGCAAATGGACCTTCGTCATCTGCAACTGTGACGACGAAATCTGCACCCCAATGCGTGCTTACAAGGGCGGCCGTCGGGACCAGCTCTTAAAGGGCCCTCACGTTGTTTCTTTGGACCGTGAAAAGTGCGAAGGTTGCGCAGACTGCGGCAAGTGCGTATCCCGCTGCATGTTCGGCGCCAACTTCGTAGACGCTGACGGCAAGTCCAACGTGGACATCACCAAGTGCCTAGGCTGCGGCAACTGCACCGCCACCTGCCCTTCCGGCGCCCGCACCATGAAAGTCCGCAAAGACTTTGAACATGTGGACAAAGTTACTACCAAGATTCTCATTGGCGAAGACGAATAAACAGTAAATAGTAAATAGCAAATAAACAAAGAAAAAGTGTGTCTGTCACAGACACACTTTTTCTTTGTCTGCTCCCTCACAGAGGCAAAAATATATTTGAGGCGATGTGTGACAAACCGCATAGATAAGCCGTTTTTTGGCATTTTCTTTCAGAATTCCTTAAGAATAGCATGCTAGGTTCAAGTTGTCCGAGGAAGTACCAAGTATTGTTTCAAGAAAAGGAGTATATTATGTTTTCTCTCTTAAACTGGATTTTCTGGAACCTTTTGTTTGATTGGCCATTCTAAGGATGGTCACACCCCCGCTTCGTTTCAGAAAAAAGCAAAAAGACCTCTCGTCAGAGAGGTCTTTTTCGTTATATGGTAATGACTTACTTGTTAAGAGCCTGGTCAACAGCAACGGCTACAGCTACGGTAGCACCTACCATTGGGTTGTTACCCATACCGAGGAAGCCCATCATTTCTACGTGAGCCGGTACGGAGGAAGAACCTGCAAACTGAGCGTCAGAGTGCATACGGCCAAGGGTGTCGGTCATGCCGTAAGAAGCAGGGCCTGCAGCCATGTTATCTGGGTGAAGAGTACGGCCGGTACCACCGCCGGAAGCAACAGAGAAGTATTTCTTACCCTGCTGGATGCATTCCTTCTTGTAGGTACCTGCAACCGGGTGCTGGAATCTGGTTGGGTTGGTGGAGTTACCGGTAATGGAAACGTCTACACCTTCCTTGTGCATGATGGCTACGCCTTCACGTACGTCATCAGAACCATAGCAGCGAACCTGAGCACGTTCACCGTCGGAATATGGGATTTCCTTTACAATCTTCAGTTCACCGGTGTAGTAGTCAAACTGAGTCTGAACATAGGTGAAACCGTTGATTCTGGAAATGATCTGAGCAGCGTCCTTGCCGAGACCGTTCAGGATAACGCGGAGCGGTTCGTTACGGGACTTGTTAGCATTCTTTACAATACCGATTGCGCCTTCAGCAGCAGCGAAGGATTCGTGACCTGCAAGGAATGCGAAGCACTTGGTTTCGTCTCTCAGGAGCATTGCGCCAAGGTTACCGTGGCCGATACCAACCTTACGGTCGTCAGCAACGGAACCAGGAATGCAGAATGTCTGGAGGCCGAGGCCAATGTTTTCAGCAGCTTCAGCTGCGGACTTGGAGCCCTTCTTCAGTGCAATAGCAGCACCTACGCAGTAAGCCCAAGCAGCGTTTTCAAATGCAATTGGCTGTACGCCTTTTACAATTTCATATGGGTCAAAACCTGCAGCCTTGCAGATTTCTCTGGTTTCTTCTACAGAACCGATGCCATATTCTTTAAGAACAGGCAGGATCTGGTCAATTCTTCTTTCGTAACTTTCAAAAAGTGCCATGATTGTCTGTCCTCCTATTAGTCTTTTCTCGGGTCAACGTACTTAGCAGCGTTGTCGAACTGGCCATAGTGTCCCTTAGCCTTTTCGAGAGCTTCGTTAGCGTCGTCGCCGTTCTTGATGAATTCCATCATCTTGCCAAGGTTAACGAATTCGTAACCAACAATTTCGTCGTCCTTGTTGAGAGCCATGCGGGTAATGTAACCTTCGGTGAGTTCCAGGTAACGAGGACCCTTAGCCTTGGTAGCATAAGTGGTACCAACCATGGAACGAAGGCCCTTACCAAGGTCTTCCAGGCCTGCACCTACAGGAAGGCCGCCTTCGGAGAATGCGGTCTGGGTACGGCCGTATACAATCTGCAAGAAGAGTTCTCTCATTGCAGTGTTGATAGCGTCACATACGAGGTCGGTGTTAAGAGCTTCCAGGATGGTCTTGCCAACCAGAATTTCGGAAGCCATTGCTGCGGAATGAGTCATACCGGAGCAACCGATGGTTTCTACAAGAGCTTCTTCAATAACGCCTTCTTTTACGTTAAGGGAAAGCTTGCAGGTACCCTGCTGTGGAGCACACCAGCCAATACCGTGGGTAAGACCGGAGATGTCCTTGATTTCTTTTGCCTGAACCCACTTACCTTCTTCAGGAATTGGGGCTGGGCCATGATATGCACCCTTAGCAATTGGGCACATGTTCTCTACTTCTGCTGAGTAAGTCATGTTATCACTCCATTAATCTTGAAAATATGCGATGTAGTCACTCCAAAAGAAGGCACTTCGCTCTTATCGCACATATTATAAGTATGGAGAATTTTACCGTCAAGAAACAATCCACCGATATTGATAATCTTTTATCATTCGAATTTGTCTAATATGGATAAAACCCCAAAAAACATGGAAAGAATAGCAAAAAAGCAAAAGAAAAACCACCGAAAACCGGTGGTTTCTTTTTATAAAAGTTGTAGTTGTTCTTCTTCCTCGGCACCGTCTTCCAAAGAGTTCAAAAGAATGTTTAAGAAGGTTTCCGGGGTCTCTTTGTAACCGTGCAACGCCCAGAGGCAGCAAAGGCTAATAACACCATTCAGTTTATACATTGCGGTGTATTCCACTAAAGAAGCTTTTTCCGAATCTAGCCCCATGCAGCGTGGGAAAATATAACGGTCTGCAAAATAGTCCGTGAATATTTTCCAAACACTTGGTCCCTGAATACAAAAGGCCCGAAGGATTTCCTGATGTTCATAGAAAAACTGCAAATAGGAAAGAAAAACACCATAGGAATATTTCCCGTCATCCACAACCCGTTCTTCGTTGGAAATCCTTTTCAGCGGATCTACAATCTTCTTTTCCACCACTTCAAAAAGCAAGTCATGAACGGCTTCATAGTGGGCATAAAACGTGGAACGGTTTACGCCTGCAAGATTAATGACATCCGTAGCCGTAATGGTTTCAAAGATTTTCACTGTCATCAGTTCCAACAGTGCCTGATACATCTTTTGGGAACTGTTATCAAATCTTGTGTCAAACTTGTTCACGTCTACACCCCCTCTTTCCTCTTTCTAGTATAAAGGATAAAAAGTAAAAAGCCCACTGAAAAATCAGCGGGCTTTCAACTTCAATCACAAATTACTGTAGTGCTAAATTATTCAGCAGCTTCGTTAGTAACAAGGATGCTTGCAAATGGGTTGTCGTTGGTTTCTTCAACGTTTTCATCTGCGTTAGCGCAAGCTACAAGGCTGAGAGACATAACTGCTACAGTTGCAAGAGCAATAATCTTTTTCATAATAATATCCTCCAAATATAGTGTTAAAGATTTCGGACAACTACATAATATAGAAATCCATATCGAAATGCAATAGGTTTTTTGAATTTTGTTCAAATTTTGTTAATATTTGTTCAAATTCTCTAAACCTCAGCATTTTTGGACGAAATAAATTGTGCCAAGTTGTGCTGGAATAGACATGGTCATAGCACCGTTAAAGTAAATTTTATAGCGGTCTCCGACCTTTACATTCTTCGGGAATTTGTCTGTATGAACCACTACATCTTCCCCTTCTGCTAGAACATAATCTCCATTTTCCACAATCCGTACCAATAAAGTATCCCCTTCTACGGAAAGGACTTCACCGGTAAAGTAAGCTACGGTTGGTTTGGCGCATCCCAGCAAGGAAAGAAGGCTCAAAGCCACTAAAAATACGGAAATAAATTTCTTCATATATCTTACTCCCCACTTGTTGCTTCTGTTACATCTTAACAAATTATTCATAATTTGGCAACCTTTGCTTAAAAAATGAACCAGAACGAAAAATAGTAAAAAGAAAAGCCACCCGACGGGTGGCTTTTTTCTATTTATTGGAAAAGAACCCTGCACCAAAATGTTTTCGGAGCAAATGGTCTTTCCCCTCTAAGTGAGCGTAGTCGTTTATGCGCTCAATGTGGTAGGTCCCCATGTCCTCGTCATAAAGCAGATGAGAAATGCTGCAGTTTTCTATGACGCGGCCATAGACCAGCCACTTGGCAAAAGGAGCGCCCATGAGGCCGGTGAAAAGTGCCCTCATGGCACCACCGTGGGTTACCAGAACCACGTTCTCGTAACCTTGTTCCTGACAGGTGCGGACCAGGTCCGTCAACCCGTCACTCACCCGGTGCCATATGGCCTGACAGTTTTCACCGCCGCCGGGATAAGGCTCGTCCACTTCCATTTGCGCTCTGCGGGCCAGGAACTGGCCATGCTGCGCTTTCATTTCCTCGGTAGAAAGTCCGGTTAAATCCCCGAATTCAGCCTCACGGAAGCGGTCGTCTATATATCTAGGTTTATTTATATACTTATTAATGATGTCTGCAGTTTCTTTTGCACGGATTAAGTTTGAAGACCACACTGCGTCTATGTCATAGGACTGTAACCGTTCCCCTACCAGTCGGGCCTGTTCCCGGCCTTCTTCTGACAGAGGTACGTTCACATTACAGCGGTTGTCACACTGTCTTCCGTGACGGATTAAGTAAATGTTCATGCAGTTTCAGTCGTGTCCATCAGGTCCTGATAAACAGATCCGCCGGATACAGTAACCATATACTCTACCAGTTCGCCCTTGTCATTTTCGAACTTAACGGAAACGGTACCATTGTGTCTTGCACTGAAGGTTACGTTGTTTCCTTCGGTAATTTCAACATGGACAATAGAATCATCGGTTTCAACGCATTTCCAGTCCTGTCCGGAAGGAAGGTAAACGGTGGAAGTCTGTCCTCTGCCGGCAATCAACATACATATAATAATAGCAGCAGCAATAAAGGTGTTTTCTACATGTCTCTTTGCCATTTCCGGCAAGAAAATGTAGGAGTACATTACTGCAGTGGCAAGGCAGAAGATGGTGGAAAGAAGATGATTCGGGAAATTCGTGATGCAAGCGTTAGCATACTGAACGCCCTGGTAAACCAAGACAACATTGGCTACGGAGAGAACTACTACGCTCAACCAGTTGCCCTTCTTGAGCAAAAAGGCAAGGCAGCCGGCTGGGAAGGTCAACAAGGAAGCCAGCATCCATCTTGGTCCATACATGGTCAGCAGTTGAATGCCCATTGGATGGAACGGAGCTTCAATCAAGTAAACCAAAGGAGTGGCAATAACGAAGAAGGTCAAGGACTTCAGTCCTGCTTCCCACCACTTCTTACAGTTCACAGAAATAAAGATACCAAATAAAATCCAGCATTCCGGAGTCACGGCCATATCCGACAAGGACGTATGTTGTAATGCAGGAATCAGATTCAGAACTGCACATACGGCTGCAGCAACAATGGCCATACCAACAACAAGTGGCCAGGACATTTTGGTCTCACCAAATAGTTTTCTCAATTTTGCAAGCATATAAATACCTCTCTTTACCATTTTTTTGAATTCGTATTTGTATACGTAAAAATCCAAAAGAATGGCTATTCGTTAAGGAAATTTTACCACAGAAAAAAAATAAATTAAATTTTTTTGAAAAATTATTAGCCCTCCCCCAGGAAACTTCGTATACACATGTGAAAACCGCATTGAGTGTCTCCCAATTCAAGTAAGTTTTCAAATTTTCTCCTTAGATTAGATACGCAAACAGGTCCTTACCGGATTGATGACCCGGTCTGGGCCTGTTTGCATGTCTGGAACTAAAAAATGACAGAACAGGTGAAGAAATGACCATTGTAAAATCCAAAAAATTCATTGTATCTGTTGTCCTTGTAGTGCTACTGATGGCCGTCGTTCTTGGCGGGAAAGCCTTATTAGAAGATATGGGCGGTGCGGTGTCCAGCGGCATCAGTTTTGACATGGGCAGCATAAAAGATGCCAAAGCCACCCCTAACAACATGGAGGGTGAACTAATTCTAGGTGAAGAGGAAGACAGCGGCGGCTTTTTCAAAAGTTTCAGCAAGAAACATTTGGAAGACAGCGTAGAACAGCAACAGCTTCCGGAAGGGCCAATAGAGCTTCCTAATATAGATGTATAACAAATGAGAGAATGGAGAAAGAACATGAAGAAGAAAATTCTATGTTTACTCTTAGCAGTGACGCTTTTTCTTGGTGTCCTTCCGCTGACTGTATTAGCGGAAAACGCTTCTGATGAAAGTATGGTTCAGGTGGAGCAAAACACCGAATCCGAATTTGATGACACCGATGCCGATGAACCGGATACGGAGCCAGAGAAAGAGACAGAGGAAGACACAGACACAGACACGGATACAGATACGGATCCAGAAACGGAAACAACTCCGGGAGAAGAAGAAACCACTCCGGGCGGAGAAGAAACCACTCCGGGCGGAGAAGATACCGAAGAACCGGGTGAAGACCCAGGTGACTTCCAGACAGAAAACGGTGCTTACCTCATTTCCGACCATAAGTTCACCCTCTACCCTACCTTCCTGGAAGCCTGGAGTGCATCCAGACAGGACGACATTGTCGGCTTGCTAGAAGACACCGAACTTTCCGGTACCCTGACCGCCAAGTCCAAGATTACTGTGGAATTAAACGGTCATAAGCTGTACCGTCAGGATAAAAAAGGTCCCCTCTTCAACGTAGAAAGCGAATTAAGCATTTACGGTGGTAGAAGAAATTGGTCCAAGGACGGTGGCGATGTAGTCACCCTTCCGGAAAAGCTGGACGATGTCGTTAGCGGTTTCCACTTTAACGATATGGGTCTTGCAGAAGAAAACGGTACTTATGTTTCCTTCAACACCATTCAGAATCTCCCGGTATTCCGGAGAGGCAATTGGAAGAAAGCCGAATTCCCGGAACCAAAGGACGGATTTGATGTCATTGGTGGTCTTTTGACCGGTGGTTGGAACAGTGCAGATGGCGGTGCCATTGCCGTAAACAATAAGAACTGTAACCTTAACCTCTATAACGTCAATGTTGCCGGCAACCGTGGTAACAACGGTGGTGCCATTGCGCTGAACAACGAACGTCAGACCCTGAACCTGGTAGATTCCCAGATTCTCTATAACTATGCCGAAGGCGGTAACGGCGGTGCCATTTCCGTCAAGGGTAAGAGCAGTTCCATTCGTTTGGACCGCACCAACATTGCCTTTAACCTTGCATTGAGCAACGGTGGTGCCATTTATGTTGGCGCAGAAGATGTATCCATTAGCGGTAACTCCACTGCTGTAAATCCAGCTAGTGAAGACTACCCTGCCAACTGGGCTACAGAAGAATTTGCTTCTCCATATGGCTCTCCTGTAGAAGGTGAGACTTTCGTCATGGATGATGACAACGTGTTCCAGCATTTCTTTGGAGACACCAAGTTCCGCTTTGACGACGAGAAGTCCAACATTGCATATAACATCATTATGAACAGTGACCAGACCGGTGGCGGCGGTGCCATTTACTCCGGCGCCGTAAAGACCAATGTGTCCGGTTTGAACCTTTATAGAAACGTTGCTTCCGGTAAGGAAGTGCTCTTCAACGTAGGCATTGGTGGTGCAGTTGCGCTCAACAAGGGCTACGGCACCATTAACAACTGTAACATTTGGGGTAACTTCTCCGATGACGACGGTAGTGCAGTCTATGTTCGCTTCAACACCGACAACGGTTACAAGAACAAATCCGCCATTAACCAGTGCACCATTACCGGTAACAAGAGCAGCAGCTCTGACGTAACCGGCGGTGCCGTATATATTGACTACCAAACCGTTTTGGCCCTGGGTGGTAAAACCATCATCAAGGACAATACCTTTAGTAGTAACAGTGGCAACATCCTTGGCTTTAAGACAAAGGACAAGCCTTCCAACTTAATTCTCAGCGGTTCCGGCCTCTTCTCTGCCGGCTCTGCTTTCATTGACCCGAGCCTTGCCCCAGGTTCTGAAATTCACGCAACTTCTCTCATTAGAGAAGGCAATAAGATTACCTTCACAACCGGTGACTATGATGACCATATGTTCCGTTCCGATGACCCGAACAAATATCACTTCGGATATGAGGACCGTAACATTAAGTGCCTCAAAGGAAGCGAACAGGAATACCGTCAGATTGAAACGGACACCTTCGTTTCCAAAGACCCAATTTGCGAAGGCAGCAGAACCAGACTGGTAAGCAAGAAGGGTTACAAAACCGCAGACAAGAAAAAATACCCTCTGTATGAAGGTGTTGTAGAATACCCATCCGGCATTTTTGGGGACAAGGATGCCTCCAGTAAGTTCTTCTATTCTGACGGTTATTTCGACAATGACCCGAAGACCTATGATGAACATCTGGCCACCACTTCCCTGCACCTTGCCATGGCCGCTTTCTACTCCAATGAAAACGGCAAAGATGATGATACTTATTACGCCGCTAAGTCTAACAACATTAGACAGTTCCTCAGTGATATCGGCGTTCAAGAAGACGATATTTACTTAAACGACAGTTATGTCAGAAAACCGGAAGCCTTCTCCATTGGCGTTGCCATCGGTAGCAAGAAGATTACTTTGAATGACAAGGAAAAGACCCTTGTTATCCTCAGTGCCCGTGGTGCCGGTTACGAAAAAGAATGGGTAAGTAACGTTACCATTGGTGACGGCAGCGAATACGGCGGAGAATCCAAAGGCTTTGCCATGGCAGCTGAACAGGCAAAATCCTGCTTGAATGATTACTTGGCTAAGCACCAAATTGATGGTAAGAGTGACGACACCATCTTCTGGGTTGCCGGTTACTCCCGTGCAGGTGCTACCGCCAACTTATTGGGTGCCCGCCTGGTGGATGACTTCGACCCGAAGGAAACCCATACCTTTGTCTATACCTTTGAAGCACCACTTGGCGGTATGAACACTGCCCATGATAACAAAGCTCATTACTTCTGTATTCACAACGTGGTAAACGACAATGACTTGGTACCTCTGGTTGCGCCATTCAACATGGGCTTCCACAGATACGGTGTAGACCACTATGTTCCCGGTAAAAAGATCTCCGACCAGATTCTGTATGGCGAAAGACCTTATAACACCCATAATCAGAACGGCGAAAGAATCCAGTCCAAGTGCATTACCAAGGCAAACAACCAGCCGCTTGGTACCAGTGAAAAAGAATATAACGAACAGAAGGAACTCATGTTGCAGCAGCTCTATGCTTTGTGCGGCAACGACATGATCTTCTCCGACTACTTCCACAAGGCAGAAATGTTCTATGTAGAAAAATATCTCCTTGAAAAGTACATTGGCAGCCAGTTGATTCAGGAAAAGGCAGTCACCTCTTCTGACCGTAACAAATACAGTTCTGCTGCAAACTTCAATCAGTACTTCTTGAACCAGCTGATGGAACATCAGTGTAACTTTGTAACAGACGCCAATGGTGCTAAGGGTTACTACCGTGAATCTTTCACCGCAGCTTACCCACTGCATACACCAAAACATGCTTCTGACGTTTCCCTGGAACAGGCAATTTCCAACGTTGCAGGTATCTACTTCTCCCTGACCCAGGAACAGAAAGACATGTTCTCCCAAATGCTGGGTACCCTGATGGACCGTTTGGACGGCAGCAAGTTCCGAAGTGAACTGCTTCAGGGCAATGCGAATAACGTAAATCAGTATGTTGACGTATTCATGGACATTGTGTCCTATGACGAAAACGCAGACCACACCGATGCTGAAGTGGAAAAACACCAGCAGCAGTTGGAACAGGGTTATTTGTTCTTAGAACAGATCCTGACACCGGAACAGATGGATGTCATGAGACAGAATCTCCCTACGGTTCTTCACGTCCTCCTCTCCTTTGCACAGGATGACTACAAGACTACCAACACCAACATTCTCGGTACCCTGATTTACAATATGGGCCGCATTCTGAAGAACCATGAACCGGCTATTACCCTGGCTTGGGTAAGAAGTTACGATGACTTCTATGCAGACGAAGACCACATGATTGTTCTAGACCGTTCCGAAAAGGTAACCAATGTCTCTGACATCAAAGCCGTTGTATATAACACCAACGACGGCAAACTCGAGGCTATTATTGAGGTTCGTGGAGACCTGAACAAGGGTGCCAGCATTTTCTACCGCCTGGAAGGTGACCAGATCCAGGACAAGGAAATGCACCCATACTGTGGTAAATTCACCTTACCGGATGAAGCACTCCATAGTACTTGGACCCTGCATATCTACGCCTTCCACGATGGTGTACAGAGTTACAAATCTATTTCTAATAACGAAAATGACTAAGATTAAGTAGCCACTTATTCGGTTTTTTCGTACAACAAGAGGCAGCCTTTGTTTCAAATGCAAAGGCTGCCTAATATTACGCTTGCTTGTGCTGCAAAACAGGAGGATAAAAAAATGAAAAGAAGAATAACATGTTTCATCATGTTTTTTGTTCTTCTAGCAAGTGCCCTTCCGCTCCATGTAATAGCGGAAGAAGTTATGGATTCTGATTCCTCTTTCGTAAGTGAATCAGAATACTGCAATGATGAAGAAACAAATGAAACAGACTATGAAAACTCGGAATCAGCATCGGAACCGCTTCAGAGTGAAGGAGAATCGGACCTCATTACTCCGGAATTGCTGGAGGGACAAGGCTTAGCCCCCGTTTCTTTCGCAGCTGGATTCCAGCCGAGATTTGCCGCTTACCGAATCCACAAAATCGGAGACGAGTTCGTCATCCATTACTATGGAAGCTTTAATGACGCATGGATTGGATCTCAGCAAGGCGATACAGTTGGCCTTTTGAAAGATGCGGACATTAATTACGCCTTGGTAAACAGTTCGGTGGTAACCATTGAATTAAATGGTCACAAACTTTGTAGAACGGAAAAAAAAGGCCCTATCCTTGAAGTAAAAGGGCACGTTGTCATCTATGGTGGCCGAAAGAATTGGCAAGAACTGGATGATGCCATTGTTGAATTCCCAAGTGAAGAAGAAGAGCCTATTACCGGGGAACGATTTAACGGCAAAGGTTTGGCCGATGAGAACGGTGAGTTCCAATCAAACAACGGCGTTACCAGACTGGCTTACTATAAATACAATACCGGCGACATTTCCTACACCGACAACGACGCAGCATATGCTGTAACGGGCGGTCTCCTCTGCGGAGGATGGAATGAAGCTAACGGCGGATGCATTTCCATGAAAAACAAAGGTAACACGGTATCCCTTTACAACGTTACCATTGCCGGCAACCGTGCAGATAACAGCGGCGGTGCCGTTTATATGGGCGCCGAAAAACAAACCCTGAACTTAATTAACTCAAACATTATGTATAACGTGGCAGAAGACGATGATGGTGGCGGGATTTATGTGAATAATGCGTATAGTACCGTCCGTATGACGAACAGCCAAATCGCCTTTAATATTGCCCACGACAATGGTGGTGGCATTTATGTCGATTCTGACCATGTAAGCATTATTGACAACGGCATAGGGTTTGATCCGGACAACGAAAACCATCCATCTCAGTGGAATAAAAGTCAAACGCCCCTCTCTACGCCATACAGTGATGTTAAGAAAGCGGCACTGATGTCAAACGACAGCAACCCATTCCAGAAGTACTTTAGCAATAAAAACTTCTATTTAGATAAGACCAAGTCCAGCATCTCCTACAACCTTGTCATTCGAAGCGATATGAACGGTGGCGGCGGCGCACTTTGTTCTACAGATGATACAACCCTAATTAAAGGTGTGAATATGGTTAAAAACATTGTAGACAGCAAGTACGGCGGCAACGGACAAGGTGGTGCTCTTGACCTGAAAGATAGTTTAGCAACCATTTCCGGCTGCAACATTTGGAAAAACTATTGCGGCGATATTGGTGGTGGGGTCTTCCTGGGATATAACACTGGTTCCGGCTTCAATAGCATAACAACCATGTCCAATTGTACCGTAACGGATAACCATGCAAATGGGAATGGCGCAGGTGGCGTATTTGTCACCGATTTTACAGTATTTGCCCCAACCGGCAGAACCATTATCATGGAAAACACCAGTGGGAAAAAGAATATTAAATCCAACCTTTTCCTAAATAACCCTACTATAGGACCTGCTAGCTATATTAGCCCCTCTCTCAGTCTTGGCGCGAACATTTCCATTTCTGCACCGGGTAACACGAACCGTGTAATTACCAATGCCCCTGGTGACTATAATCCAACCATGTTCCACTCGGACAGCAGCGATTATCACTTTGAATATAACAACGACAACCGTCATTTGATGCGCAGTGGAGGCAGTGAAGGTGCTTTTTATAAAAAAGTATATTCCATTTTTACACCAGATAACGGCAGCCGAACTCGACTCGTAAAAGGCAAAGAATATGTAACTGCAAAAGGAACCAAATACCCTTTGTATGAAGGTATTGTAACGTATCCGGCAGCTTGCAATGGTGAAGATGTTACCAGTAAATTCTTCTATTCTGACGGTTATTTTGACAATGACCCAAAGAAGTATGACGAGCATCTTGCCACCACATCCATGGAACTGGCTGCGGCATCCTTTAACGCCAATGCCGGGAACGAAGGAAAGCCACTTTACGAAAAGCGCGAAGGTGGCTCCGATGCTTATTACCCGGTGAAAAGTGAACATGTCAGACAAATGCTCAGTGATATCGGCGTAAAAGACGAAGATATATACATCAATGATAATTACGCCAAAATGCCTGGTGCTAACACCATGGGTGTTGCCATTGGCAGTAAAAAAGTAAAGTATGGCGGGAATGAAAAGAATCTTGTTATTCTCACCTGCCGAAGCGGTGGTTACGGACAAGAATGGTCCGGTAACCTGACCATTGGTGACGGCACAGAATTTGGTGGTGAATCCAAAGGCTTTGCCCTTTGCGCAGAAGAAGCCATGAGATGCTTAAAGGAATACTTAGAACAGCATCATATTGATGGTCATAATGACAACACCTTATTCTGGGTTAGTGGATTCTCCAGAGGCGGTGCCACTGCTGATTTGACCAGTGCAAGAATCATTGGCGAATTTGACACAAAAGAAAAGCGTACATTTACCTATACTTTTGAAGCGCCTCAGGGCGGCGTCAACACAGCCCGCGACAACGCACATCATTATGATTCTATTCACAATGTTTTGAACGACTCTGACATTGTTCCTAACGTTGCACCGGCACTGTGTGGATTCCACCGTTACGGTGTGGACCACTATGTTCCGGGCAACACAAAGGAATCAGGTCCACTGAAATTAGAACAGCACAAATATGAGACCAGAAAGCCTCATGCAGACGAAGCAAAGCACACGGAAACATTCTACCGAAAAAGAGATAATGATCCTGTTGCGCTTGACGACAAAAAATATATAAACCAAAGAGCGAAAATGGAAAAGCACTTAGAGGCAATGTGCGGAAAAGACCTTATTTATAGTGACTACTTCCATAAAGCTCATTTAAACTACTATAACGGCTCCTTCCTTTCCAATTTGGACGGTGGGCAAATACTGGAAGAATACGAAAAAAATAAAAAGTCGAAAGACTATTTTGATTCCGCCGCAAAATTCAACAGATTTTTCTTTGAAACCCTGTACAAAGAATGGAGTAACTTCCTTAAGGACACCAAAGGGAACACGGGGTTATACCGTGAATCTTATACTGCCCCTTGGGAATTAAACACAGAAAACGGCCGTTTCACAACAAGTACCACTATTGAAGAATGTCTGTCAGAAATGATTGGTCTTGTATTTTCCATGCAGCCAAAGCAAAGAGCTCAATTTGAAGAAATGTCAGGAACCGTTCTAGACCGCGTCGGGAAACAAACATTCTTTTATGACTATGTTGGTGAAACAAATTATGACGAAAACACCAATAACCTCATGGCCGTTTTGTCCCATGACCCCAACATTAACTACACTGAAGAAGAAAACAAAAACTACGAGGATATGAAGTCTAAGGGCTATCTGTTCTTGGAAGACATCTTAAACGAAGACCAGCTGAAGGTTGTTTATAAGAATCTTCCAACTTTAATCCATATGGCCTTAGAACTATTGACAGACGATTACAACGATACCAGTGTGGATAATACAAACAACCCGGTTATTGCCACCATTGCGTACAACGGGTTCCGCATCCTATATAACCACTATGAAGAAGTCGTTATTTCGTGGTTAAGAAGTTACGACGACTTCTATGATGACGAAACCAAAATGTTGAAGATGGATGATTCTGTCTTAGCCAAAGAAGTTGCCGCTCCAAAAGCATCCGTTAGCCTGGCAGAAGACGGATTCAAAGAAGTCCGTATGGAAGTGCCAAATGACATCAACCGCGGTGCCGGCATTTTCTATTCTTTAGACTGTGATGGCGTAGACAGGGATTTACATCCATACCGTGGTGCCTTCAAGATTCCAGAAGCAGCTCAGCACGGTGGAAGATGCATCCTTAGAGCCTTTGCCATCCATGACAATAAGCAGAGTGAAACCACAACCATTAACCTGGCAGAAATTGGTGGTGCAGACAAATTTACCTCCCATAGCATTACGCTGGACAGTGACGTTTCATTGAACTTCTACACCAGTATTGATAAAGACACGGCTGCCACCAGCACCATGACCTTTAGAATCGGCAACAGAACTGTAAACAACGTGAAAGCTCAGTATAACAGTGAGCAAAAAGAATACTACTTCTCCTGCCCTGTCGCCCCTTATGAGTACGAGGTTCCTGTATATGCTATCCTCCACTTAGGAGACAAAGAAATCATGAACACGTATTGTGTAAATGACTATATCCAGACGATTGTCGGAAAGTCTCGGGACAAAAACGTGGTTGAACTGGCAAAGCGTATTGCCGACTATGGTTACTTCACCAAATATTACCTGAACGAACTCCACCATTGGGGCGAAGCAGAAGACATTTGGAATTCCAAGTTGAACTACGGCTTCCCTGAAACAAAGTGGGACTGGAAGAGACTGCAGAACTATAAAGCAGAAATAGACCACGGCAAAGATACCAACACGAAGTTTGTGGGTAAAACCATCAGTTATGACACCAGCCTTAACCTGAACATTTATGTCAGCACAAAGGACGGTCAGCCTCCGGTTGCCTCTTGCAAGGGTAAGAATGTTTCTGTGAAGAAGCAGGAAGGAAACACCTACATTGTTTCTGTAGAGCACATTCTGCCAACGGAATTCAAGAAGAACTTCCAGATTAAGATCAACGGCATGACGGTATCCTGTAGTGTACTGGCGTATTGCGCTTCTGTACTGAATAAGTATCAAGGCGAAGCAAACGCTGCCACCTATGCAATGGCTGCACTTTATGAATACTATCTTGCCCTGGATGACTACCTTCCTTAAAGATTGTTATTCCTATAACAAGGTAAGTATGTTATCCTAAAAACAAGACTATTTCAGAAAGGAGAAGCCATATGGACCAGACCATGCGCAGCTCTATTCCCGGATACTACGTTTCAGGTTTTCTCACACAGTACCGGGACTTGTTCATTCAATTCGGAAGAAAGAGAATGACCTTCCATAAGGGCGATGTAATACGTCAGAACATAGACTCTTGTTCCTATACCTACTTTCTCCTTTCTGGCGTAGCCAAGGTTTACATTACCAATGCCAATGGCACAGACCGTATTCTTGGTTGGCAGGGTGAAAACACCCTGTGCTTCGTTGACCGGGTCAAAGAACAAGACGCGGCCATTGTAAGCCTTGAGGCCAAGACGGATATTGAGGTCGTCACACTGCGGGAAGAGGATTTCCATGCCATGGGTACCGTAAACCCAGAGTTCCCGTATGACTTGCTCCGGTACCTCGGGTACATCATTCGCGTTATGTGCGTAGATGCAGAGGCCAAGAGTCTCACTGACGTTGAGTCTCGCCTCGTCTCCTTCCTCTGCATGTACTTCAGTAACATAGAAGATGACACCATAGAAATCACCCGAGACGAGCTGGCAGCCGCCGTGAACGCATCCCGCATCCAAGTCACCCGCACCTGCTCCGACCTGGCCGCCCAAGGCCTTATCTCCTGCGGCCGCGGTAAAATTACCATCTTGGACTACGATGAGTTGAAGGCGCGTTCGAAGGTTTAAAAGAAATCGTTTTTCACCTCTATTGGCCATATGCTATAATGAGTTGATTTTGTGATTTTGGGGGTTAGACTACAATGCGGCCAAGACTAGATGAAAGTGACATCTATGAAATTGCGTTGAAGCAGTTTGCAGAATACGGTTATAAGAAAACCACTTTGGAAGACATTGCAAAGGAGTTAGATATGACCGGTGCAAACCTGTACTCTTACGTAAATAGTAAACAGGTTCTTTACCACAATAGTGTGGCATATGCATTGAAGAAGTGGCAGACTTATGTCATTGACTCCGTAAAGGACTTAGAGAGCTCCGCCGAACGTTTTGAAACCCTGTGCCGTTGCTCTATTGAGTACTTGGGAAAAGATGAAATATTCCGTAAGGTTCTCAAAAGAGACCCGGATATCTTCCCTATTTTTCCAGAGGCCGATCAGTACGAAGAAATAAATGGTCATTCCTTTGAACTATTAAGAGCCGTAATAGAGCAAGGCATTGAGGACGGTGCTTTTGCCGATATCAACGCTGAGAAGACCACACGCGTGCTGTTCACCATTTACAAAACCCTTATAGTAGAAACCTATATTAAGGATGATGAAGACTCCATCATGGATGCTTTTTCAGAGACCATGTCTGTCATTATGAATGGCCTTCTCAAACGATGAATCGAACAACCAAACATACAATTTGGTAAAATAAACAAATGAGTAATTATTCAGCCGACAAAGGTACCAAACCTTTGTCGGCTGCTCTTTTTTTTATTGATTTCCGGAAATGGAGGGTGCAAAATGAAATTGGTAAGTTAATGGATTACTAATTTATTAAGTTATTCATTAAAAAGAAATTGAAACACTGAAAGGAGATTGACTATGGCGTATAAGTATTTATCACCAGAATGGCGTGACGCAGTATATGCTGCTCTGAAGGAAAAGTTCAACGAGGGTGGGAAGAACCCGAAAGCAACTGCCGACCTGAATAATATTTATCTGGACTGCCCAGATGGCATAGATAGATATTATTACATTTCAATTGTAGATGGCGACATTGACAAAATTGAAATTGGCGAAGGCGAAGGTCCGAATGCGAAGTTCAAAATTATTGGTAAATATGAAGACTTTGCCATGTGCACACGCGGAGAAATGAATTCTCAGAAAGCACTGATGTGTGGCAAGTTTAAGTTCAAAGGCAACCTGACCATGGGCCTGAAACTCGCCGCTCTCTCCGACCGTTTGAACAAGATTAGTGCCGAAGTTCCGACCGAGTATTAATAAAGGAGGCTGACTATGTCTAGATATTTAAATGATAAAAGTAGTCCTTACTACATTGACCATCCTGGACGTATTAAAGCCGTTCAAGAATTAATGGCCAAAAACAATATCGACGTTTATATTGGTAGCCGTCTTCGCACCATGAGTTGGACCACGGATGTGTTCTGCCCATGGAGAAGTTACATTGTCATTCCTGCAGAAGGTTTGCCAACCGCATTTATTTTTGTTATTGATGCTGGTCGTGTAATGGACGAAACCTGGTTGCCGGAAGACAACGTAATGGCATTTGCTCCAATGGGCGGCGCAGATCAGGTTACCATTATTTCCGACTTTATTAAGGACGAGTGCCTACAGGGTAAGAAAGGCCGCATCGGTGTTGAAGCCGGCATGGGCTGCTACCTTCCAGAAGGCAACCTTACCTGGTATGAATACGAGGAGTTCAAAGACGCACTTGAACCAAGCGAATTGGTGAATGCACTCGACATTATTGATGAACTTCAGATGATTAAGGACGCCGGTACCATCAACCGTTTCCGCCACGCCTCTGAAATATGCGATGCAGGGCATTATGCTTTCTTGGAAGACATCAAAAACGGTGGTTGGAAAGGCATGACCGAAACAGAAGTAGCTGGTCTCTGTGGATACCATATGAGAAAAGCTGGTAGCCTTTGGGAATGGTCCTTCACCGGTGGTAACGAAATTGCATCCGGCTACAGAACCGGCCTTGCTGCCTGTGCTTGTACACCTGCTACCGACAAGAAGTTAGAATATGGCGAGCCATTGATGGTAGATATCCACAGTATGTTCATGCTCACGGAAGGCGACCATTCGCACAACTACTTCCTCGGGGATGCTACAGACCGTCAGATGTGGCACGCTCACAACTTTGAAACCATTGTAGAAGCCACACTGAATGCATACAAAGCCGGCTGCTCCCCTAGCTCGCTGTCCGAAGAGCTCATGGCTCTGGCAGCAGACCAAGGGTTTGCAGATTACATGGTTCCTGGCTTTGAGCACGGCATTGGTATGATTGGTGACGAATGGCGTATCGGCATGAACGATGGCCCTATTCCTTACTGGACTAACCCAGACCACATTTATCAAGAAAACGAAATGGTTATTTGCGCCATGCAGTACGCATGCCCGGAAGAGGACATTGGTTTCCGTTATGAAAACCCTATCCTCATCACCAAAGACGGCTGCGAATACATGTCC
This sequence comes from Acutalibacteraceae bacterium, assembly GCA_045642465.1. GTDB lineage: Bacteria > Bacillota > Clostridia > Oscillospirales > Acutalibacteraceae > RUG420. The sequence continues at coordinate 312,021 of JAZUIY010000016.1, read as the reverse complement.
AAATTCCCACTTAAAATTGAAGTTATTACATAACTTCCAAAACCGCGTAAGCAGGCCCCTCTTCTCCCGAGGGGCCTGTTTTCTATAAAAAAAGCCACCCGTTTGGGTGGCTATTTATGTTGTATCATTTTTTCTCTAATTTTCCAATCCAAAGTCATATCGAAGATAGTCTGGAAGTTCATTATCCATTTTGATATCAAATAACCAAGTACCATTTTTCTCTTGTGCTCGTGGATTATCCATAACACCTCGGCCAATATAGGTAAATGGAAGCGTAAAACCATTTTCTGAGCTGACCTTTCGAATGAACACTAATGCTTCTTCGCTATTTAAAAGATTTTGCAAAGCATTTTGGCTTAAGTCGTGCTCGCTTTCCCACTGGAACAGATTTGGAGACAAGAACTTATCTTTATAATTTATTTTTTCATCAATAGACGCATCTTTCTTCAAGGATGCAAAGATAATGATTGTCTTCCCGTAATAATAGGTCCCCTTCTGGTTTGAACCAGGATTTCTTAACAGTCTCAGCTGCACTTGATCCATACGATAACTGTTCCAAAGTTTAAAATCATTTTCTTCATCGCGATCAATAGAATATTTTACCAAACCATACTCTATCAAATCCTGCAAATATTCTTTGAAGTTATGGTCAAACTTTGCACTCAAGATAAGCGTGTCACCACTTCGAAGAATGCATTGCTTCTCTTGAAGATACTGAAGTGCATGATTAAACTGTTTTTCATTGAACCCTGGAATGCGTTCCGCCATATCTTTTTGAATTGTTTCTATTGGCGCTGTACCCGCTCCCCGGATCAAATTATCAACAATGATAAATTCATGTTCACGTACAAGCGGAAGATAATTAGAAAGCGTGTTTATCACTTTTTCTTGAGACTCTGAGAACAGCGGAACATCTTCCCCTATGCCCTTCAAGAACCCATAATAAGAGTTTACTTTATTCCCGATTTTCACGTTCATAAAACGTTGAAGATCTGGTGCAACATCGGAATTTAAATAATCTATATGTTTAGGATAGGTTTCACTATTCGTGTATTTTTTAAAATTCTCATAATCTTGTTTTATATATTTCAGACTGTTGAAATTCTCATTATCAATGTATTCGGTAATTTCTTCTTTACTCAAATCATCTATATGGATTTCAACACCATAAGGTTGAAGACCAAGTGCTTCAAAATCATCTTCGACCAGTTGCTTCATCAATTTCTTTTCAAGAATAAAATTTTTTGCCAAGGATCCTAAAGCAAACGCTATTTGAACACTTCTCTTATAACTATTACCAATAAAGTCTAATACTGTTACGTATTCCTTATTATCGTATTTTCTAAGGCCTCGTCCTAACTGTTGAATAAATACAGTTGATGATTCTGTTGGGCGTAGGAATAAAACCATGTTTACACCCGGAATATCTACACCTTCGTTCAAAATATCTACCGTAAACAGTATTTCTAAGTCAGAAGTGTCACTCTGAAGGTCATTATATGCTTTTATCCGTTCCCCTACTTTGTTATGTCCAGTTAGGTAAGCCGTCTTATAGCCTTGCTCTTCCATTGCCTCGCACATCATTCGAGCATGATTTACAGTCCTACAGAATGCTAAGGCCTTTAGTTTCCCATCTGGCCTAAATTGCTCAATCTTTTCTTTAATGAATTCACAATGCTCAACCGTGGACAGCTGAGCGATCATCTTTCGTTCTTCAGCTTTGCTAAGGCCATAATCAACAAGTTCATCTCTAATGCCATAGTACTTAAATGGAACAATCAAGTCATTAATGATGGCGTCTCTCAGACGAAGTTCATAAGGAATATTGTTTCCAAACATTTCAAAAACATCTTCATTGTCCATTCTTTCTGGCGTAGCGGTTAAACCCACCAAGAATTCCGGCTTAAAGTAAGTCATAATTTCCTGATAAGTATGTGCCACTGCATGGTGGCATTCATCAATTACAATGTAATCAAATGTTTCAGGGTCAAATAGTTCTTTATTGGCACCCATCGTCACATTTGTAGAAAATACAAAATCTGCATCCAGCTCTTTACTTTGACCATCATAAATACCGAAAGTAACAGAATTGCCAAACACTTCTTGGAACGTTTCCAATGACTTCCTTAAAATAGAGCCTTCATGAACAATATAAAGCAATCTTTTTGGATTAAAGTTTAATGCATCAAATGCAGCAAGATATGTCTTCCCACTTCCTGCTGCTGCAATCACCAGAGCCTTTTCTATTCCAAGTGCTCTATTTCTATTTAATTCTTTTAATGCTTTTCTTTGCATAAAATTCGGTTTGATTTTTGCTGCAGAAAGATCATAATCCATATCCCATCTTTCTATAGCGAAATTTAACCGGTTGGTATAATCATTAATTACTTCAAATGATAAAGCTTCTGTTTCATTCCAAAGATAATCAAATTCCGCACTAATGTTTTGAAATACTTCCGAATCTCTTTTTTCAGAAACAGCAATATCCCATTCCACATTTTTAAGTAATGCAAAACGGGTAATATTAGACGATCCAATTAAAACTTCATAATCGTTTTCCATCTCAAAAATATAACCTTTGGAATGGAACCCAACTGTAGAATAACTATCGTCATGGAAACTATCAAAATCTAAATGGCATTGAAAATTAGGAAATCTATCCTGAAAACTATTAAAGATTTTTAGCGATTCAACATCAGTAAAATTCTGATACGTAGACGTAATTATTTTACCTTCTACGCCTCTTTCTAATGCTGCCTCAATATCTTTTACAAGCAAAACAAGGCCAGCTTTTTTAATAAAGCTAACCGAAAAAGCAAAAGCTTTGCATCTTCTCAAATTGTCTTGGAGTTTTTCTAAAAATGTTAACTCCGAATAGTTGGTTAGAAATTGATTGGACATATATTCACCCATTCATCTTCTTGATAAGTTTCTCTTTCTTAATAATATCACAGTTTATGCTATAATTTTTCTAGTTTTATATTAGAGGTATGGTATGAAAACATTAGTTCTGGAAGGCGGAGCCATGCGCGGGCTGTTTTCGGTTGGCGTTATGGATGTGCTGATGGAAAATGGAATAGAGTTCGACAACATTGTTGGCGTTTCTGCGGGGACTGCGTTTGGTGTGAACTATAAGTCCGGGCAGAAGGAACGTGGACTCCGGTACAACAAGCTGGAGGCACGGGAATGGCGAAATGCTTCGTACCTGAATTGGCTGTTGGAAGGCAACATTTATTCCAAAGAGTTCTGTTTTCACTATGTACCTCGTGTTGTAGATCCGTTTGACTGTGAGGCCTTCTCCGCTAATCCAACGAAGTTTTATGGCACCGTTACCAATGCTAAAACTGGTAAGGCAGAATACCTTTTAATGGAAACCGGTGACGATTATGACCTGGAAGTACTGCGTGCCTCCTGCGCCATGCCGATTGCAGCCCGCCCTGTTGAACTGGGTGGAAACTTATATTTTGACGGTGGCGTAGCCGATAGCATTCCTGTGGGGTTCGCTAAGAGTCTTGGCAGCAACAAGACCGTTGTTATCCTGACCAAGCCAAAAGAGGAAGAGCGCCTGCCACAGAAGAAACTACCGCTCATTAAACTACTCTTGCGGAAGTACCCTGAAATCTATTCCGACATTGCCTCCCTCCATTTGCAAACCCGCACTAGTTTGGAATTGGTGGAATCGGATCCAACTGTATTTGGTATCTACCCGCCCGCTCCTATTCCTTGCGGATTCATGGAGCACAATCCGGACAACATGGACTTGGCTCACAAGATGGGTAGAGAAACCATGGAAGCGTTGCTTCCTTCTCTTCTTGAATTTTTAGCATGAAAAAAACCACTCGTTCTCACGAGTGGCTTTTCTTTTTGCAGTTACTGTATCGCCTTAACGCAATTAATAGTTTTCAGGAATCTGCGGAGGTTTGATATTAGGATACTGATTCGTTTCCTTTTTATTATCAGGTTCTTTATCCTTCAGATACTCCCAAATGTCTGGTGGCAAGAAACCAGCAGCTACAGATTCTAATTCAAAATCTTTTAATTCTTTCATTTTTTATTATTCCTTTCATTTTCGGGGATAATTATCCTCGTTTTTACAAATTCCATATACGACATTTTTCATTATCTGGCTATTTGTGGTACTATGAATTTAATATCCCGAAAGGAGATTTTCCATGAAACTACTGATTAAAAACGGTATGGTCTTGAATGTGTTTACTGACACTTTGGATAAGGCCTCTGTTCTAATTTCTGATGACACTATTGTTGGTGTTGGCGACTATGCTGACGACTGTGCTGACGTTGTCTATGACGCTACAGGGAAGGTTATCTGCCCTGGCTTTATTGACGGGCACATTCACATTGAAAGTACCATGCTGACCCCTGCAGAGCTTGCTAAGGTAAGTCTCATACATGGTACGACTTCTATCTTTGCTGACCCACATGAAATTGCCAACGTTTGTGGTTCCGATGGTATTGCATATATGCTGGAAACGAGCGAAGGTCTCCCGCTCCACGTACACATCATGCTTCCATCCTGTGTACCTGCTACCCCATTTGATGAATCGGGCGCTGTTCTTTCTGCCGCTGACTTAAAACCGTTCTATGCTGAAGAACGGGTACAGGGTCTGGCTGAAATGATGAACTACCCTGGTGTCTTATTTGAAGACCCAGATGTACTTCAGAAGATTGCGGATGCCCGCTCCTCGGGTTATGTAGTAGATGGACACGCTCCTATGCTTACCGGAGCCGACTTAGATAAGTATATTTCCTTTGGTGTAGCTTCCGACCATGAAACCACTTCTGCTGACGAAGCAAAAGAACGTGTTACCAAGGGTCAATACATTATGATTCGTGAGGGTACCGCTGCCAAGAATTTGGAAGCACTTCTCCCTCTCTTTGACGAACCATGGAACAGACGTTGCTTACTCTGCACTGACGACAGACATCCGGCAGACTTATTGGCTGACGGCCATATTGATAACATTGTTAAGAAAGCCATTGGTTATGGTAAGGATCCTCTCACCGTTATCCGCATGGCTACCATCCAGGCTGCACAGTATTTCGGCGTTCCTTCTGTAGGCGCTGTTGCCCCTGGATATAAAGCTGACTTATTGGTTTTGGATGACCTGAAGTCCGTTGCCATTTCTTCTGTATTCTCAGATGGTAAGCAGGTTGTTAAGGATGGCGTTCTGCAGTCCTTTGACGTTCCTACCCCATCTGCCGAATTGGATGCTGCAGCACGCAGTTCTTTCCATGTATCCGAAATTACTTCTCTTGCCTTAGACTACACCGGCACAAAGACCTGCCGTGTTATTGAAGTCGTTCCGGGACAGTTGCTTACCAACGAATTACATCTTCCTATTAACTTTGATGTTAATAATGGTATCTCCGTTGCTGATGATATTTTGAAGCTGGCTGTTATTGAACGTCATAAAGGAACCGGCCATATGGGCATTGGTTATATTAAGGGTATTGGTCTTCAGAAGGGTGCCATTGCCGCTTCTGTCTCCCATGACTCTCATAACCTAATTGTCATTGGTACCAACGACGCTGACATGATTGCCGTTGCCAACCACGTTCGTGCCATGAACGGTGGTTCCGCCATTGTGGTAGATGGTTCCGTTGTTGCCGAAATGCCATTGCCAATTGCAGGCCTCATGTGCGACCTTTCCGCAGCAGAAATTGCAGAACAGAATTCTAAATTGCGTTCCGCCGTTTCCGAGATTGGTGTCAACTCCGGTATTGAACCATTCATGAATATGGCATTCGTTTCCCTGCCGGTTATCCCATCTCTGAAAATGAGTACCCAAGGTTTAATAGACGTAGATCAATTTAAACCAGTGGATTTAATAATTTAAATTCAGAAAAATGTAGCACCCAAGCAGCAGCTTGGGTGCTTTTTTTCATTATTTCTAAATTTTTTTATTTATTTTGTAGCCCCTTTACCTTTTTGTACGTATACAAGAGTGAAAGCTCACGGGAAAGGAGGAAACAAGACAATGACCTTTTTTGAAACTATCGGTTTGCTTGTAGTTGCCTTTGGCGCAATGATCGGTGCTTAATGAAACAAACTAAAAACTGATTTTACTAATGTAAAAATAATTGGGGAAGGAGGAAACAGACAATGACCTTTTTTGAAACTATCGGTTTGCTTGTAGTTGCCTTTGGCGCAATGATCGGTGCTTAATGAAATAAACTGAAAACTGTTTTTATTAATGTAAAAATAATTTGGGAAGGAGGAAACAGACAATGACCTTTTTTGAAACTATCGGTTTGCTTGTAGTTGCCTTTGGCGCAATGATCGGTGCTTAATGAAATTAGCATAAAAAAGCAGTACCCGGGCAATAGCCTGGGTGCTTTTTTTATACCAATTAGCCACTTCTGTTTTCCTCTCGTATACAGGGGTGAAAGAAAAATTTTTGAAAAGGAAGGTGCAGACATGAAATTATCTTGGAAAGACACCCTAATTTTAGTAACAGTTGTACCGGCTCAGATTATCACCCGTAAGTTTGCGCCGTTCCTTTACTAAGAAAGTCTGTTAATCCCTATCTGTGTAAAAAGGCTCCCCGTTTGGGGAGCCTTTTTATTGTTATTTCAAGTTTTCAACCAGTGGTTCATCGTCCCAGTTGATTGGGCCCTGTTTGAGTTCTGGGTATACGTAACCTACCTTTGGAGGTACTGGGTTATATACCTTGTCAATATCAACGTAGCACATGGAACCGTTGTGGAAGGTACCCTTTACTTCTACGCCCTGCATGTCGAGGGTCAGAGCATATACTGCTACTCTTGCGCCGTCTTCCAGTTCATCAAACATCTTGGAATATGGAGCTTTTGTAAAGGCAATGCGGTCAGAAGATGGAGACTGTGCTTGTACGATTGGAACAATCTTTGGAATGCCATCCTTGCCCTTGAAGGAGATGAACTTCAGGGTAAGAAGGTTATTGATCATTTCAACAGCCCATGGGCGGAGAACCTGCTTATTCTTGTCACCGGCTACGGTGCCTTTCAGGGCAATGGTTCTCAGTGCATTGGCAACAACACCAGCCATATTCAGTGGCTGCTTTTCTGTAATGTCTAAGAGGTCACCATAGTGAACAACGGAAACACCACAGTACGTGTTGTAACGGAACAAGGTCATTTCATTATACATAGCATAGTCGTCACCTTCGGTAACCTTGTGGGTGAACTTTGCTTTGCCGGTCCAGAACTTCTTGTCCAGGCCCATGATGAAGAACCCTACTTCCGGTCTTTCGTAAATGAAACGTTTGCTTTCCCCTTCAATGAATTCACCGAACATTACTTTGTCGTCGTCTTTGTTCATGAGGGACGTAATTAAGGAGATATGTACATCGCCTTCATCGTCTATGCTGGAAATCAAACCAATTTTATATGGATTTTTTAACGCTTCTGCGTCATTCATATTGAATTTATTCATTGCTTACTCCTCTCTACGGGACATACCACTCCAGACCACGTTTTTGGCACCGGCTGCTTTCGCAATTTCCACCAGTTCATCCATCCGTGCTCTGGTCATGAGCCCTGCATCTTTAAAGTCCCATTCTTTACCAAGGCGCTCGTATTTGTCGTTGCAAAGGTTATTGAATGCACACAGTTCCCACTTCTCCACCTTGTCTCCGACAAGGCTTGCAATGCCACGGATATTTTCATCTGTATCTGTGGCACCCGGGATAATTGGTGTGCGAACCCACATGCGTTTACCGAGAGTCTGGCATTGGGATACCAAATAGTCAAAGTTGAGTTTGATAACCTCATTTCTTTGACCCGTAAATTTTAAATGTTCTTCGGTGTCAAACAGTTTTAAGTCATAAAGGAACATGTCGGTGTATGGAAGAACCAAGTCGATGGCACCTTTGGCACAGAATCCGCAAGTATCTACGGCTGTGTGCACGCCGGCTTCCTTCAACTTCTTCAGGAGATCAGGCAACTCACGGTACTGCATGAGGGCTTCGCCACCGGAAACGGTAACGCCGCCTTCCTTGCCCCAATAGGCCTGGTCTTTGATAAGTTCTTCAAACAGCGCATCTACCGGAACTCGTTTTCCTTTTAGTTCCAAAGCTTCTGTTGGGCATTCCTCTACACACTTTGTGCACACGTGGCACATTTTCGGCAAATGAATTCCCTCTTCGTCAATGGAAATGCCTTTTTCCGGGCAAACGGAAACACAAGTTCTGCAACCGATGCATCTAACCCCAATCCACTCAACGTGTGGGTCTGTACGGATGCTTTCCGGGTTATGACACCATTGGCATGCAAGCGGACAGCCCTTCAAAAACAATGTGGTTCTAAGGCCTGGTCCATCTTCTGTGGACATCCGCTGTATGTTGAGTATCTTCATTCCTTAATATCCTTTATGGCTTTCTCTTGCAATGATTTCATCCTGCAAGGCTCTACCTACGGTTACAAAGTAAGCGTTGTAACCGGTAATACGTACTAAAAGATGTCTATAATCCTTCGGGTGCTTCTGTGCATCCTTCAGAACGTCAACATCCAAAATGTTAATCTGCAGTGCGGTACCACCATTTCTGATGTAGCCCTTAATGAATGACTTGAACTTTTCTTTATGACCTTCGTCATTGATTAAGGAACTGTTGAAGGTAATGGTATGGGAAGCACCGTTTGGCAGTGCATTGAAGTAGTCCTCAAAATCACCGTTTTCACCATGGCCACCCAAAGCGGTACCGACAGAGTTGGCGTTTGCGGTTGGGCCATTGATGTCTGCACCGTTGGATGGGCAGATGGCGTTGGACAAGAACTGGTTGTCTTCTCTACCGTCGGCAGATGCCTTCAAAATGAAGGAAGAACCAATCCAATAGTTCCAGGACAGCATACCAGGACGGAACTGTCTGCCGGTGCACTGTGTTCTATGATTCCAAACTTCATCGGACCAAGTCGTCATAACCTTCTGAGCAAGTGCGTCTGCTTCCTTGTCATCACGGCCATACTTAGGAGCCTTATATTTAGCTTTTGCCTGAAGTACTTCATAGCCCTTCCAGTTGGCCTTCAAAGCTTCTACCAATTCCTGAAGGGTGCATTCCTTCTTGTCGTAAACCAGATACTTAACAGCAAGCAGAGAGTCTACGGTAGAAGCATAGGTTACGCCTTCCATGGTAACCAGTTTGATTTCTGGACCACCGCGGGAAACGTCTAATGCCTTTTCTGCGCAGCCGGTTACCAGAGTGGACAGGTATGGAGTTGGATTGAACGTTGCACGAATGCGTTCGGAATATTCATAAGTTTCAGCCAATTTACCAATCAGGAACTTGGTCTGAACAACATACGCATCCCAGAATTTTTCCCAAGTATCCAGTTCTTCCAAAGTACCGGTCTTTGGTGCATCCTGAGTCAGTTTGGTCCACTTACCGGACATTTCGTCATAGTAAGGAGCCAAGTCTTTTCCGTTACCATATACCAGTTCCATAGCCTTCAGAAGGTTCAGGTTGTTATCTACGGTACCGGAACGGTCGTTACCTGCCATGGTGTTTTCCAAGCAGCCTACCGGAGCATATTCGCAAACATTATCAAGGGTAATCTTATCTGCGAAGTCACTTCGTTTACTTTCTCTCATCATACCTGCCATAGCACGTTCATCGAAGTTCAGCAGGAACGGAGCACCCTGGCTTCTGGAAATCATATCTACTACCTTATCCAAGAGTTTTTCCGGAGAGTTCTTGTGAAGTCTTACGTTTGGCTTTGGTTCCAAAATCGGGCTGTAGTCATCAATGACATCTAAAATAAGGTAGGTCAGATCATTGGTCATATCTTCCCCATTTGGACCCATGCCAGAGAGGGTCATCAACTGACCATAACCTGCGGTAATACCCTGGTTACCACCAACACGGATTTGTGCATCATAAACAGTGTTGCAGTGGAACCAGAAGCAGCCGAGAATTTCCTTCATGAAGTCTTCTGACATACCATCTTCCAAAGACTTCTTATAGAACGGATACATGTACTGGTCAAAGCGGCCGAAGGATACGCCAGGACCCGGATAACGTTCATCAGACATGATAAGCATATGGGTCATCCACATGCACTGTACTGCTTCCCAGAAGTTTTCTGGTGGATTCCATGGAACCTTGGCAGTATTCTTTGCCATTTCTTCCAATTCTGCTTTTCTCTTCGGGTCTGCTTCTTTTTCTGCACATTCTAAGCAGAACTTAGAATACTTTTCAGCCAATTCCTTTGGCATGGTGCAGGCAGTCATCATAGCCCGGAGCTGTTCGCCCTTCGGGCCGTTCTTTTCTGCTTCAGTCAGCTTATTGTAGAGGCTTTCAATGTATTCATATTCCCCTTTAAAGCCATGGTCTAAAATCTTGCGGTAGTTTGGTACCAAATGTCCGTTGGTAGCACCACTGTTACCGTAGCCATGCTGATAGATGAAATACATCTTGTCTCTGGCTTCTTTTACTAACTTGTCTCTTTCCTTCTGCTCTTTCTTGGTCAAGCACATGGAGTACATCATGTTGAACTTTGCACCACAAAGCAGATCCCCCGGAAGGATTTCAACCGGCAAGTATTCCGTAACGGCCTTTTTGGTGAAGATAGCCTTACGTTCTACAATGGATTTCTTCCAGAAATCGTCGTCTACCGGAATAACTTCAGAGAAGTTCTTGAAGGATGCGGTAAACGGAGAAAGATAGGTAAACATTTCCGGAACAATGTAGTAAGTAATTTCATCGAACTGACAGTCCCACGGAGTACCCGTTGTATAGGAACTGTATTCATTGTTCCACTTACGGTTGTTGCCTTCGAAATAGTAATCTCTCAGCCACTTAACGCGAGGCGTCAGATTACCCGGTTTTTTCACGGCATTTTCGTATTTTGGTGCCATTAATACTACCTCCTATTTTTTTAATTTTTCACGAATTATACTTTCGCCATGATCCAGCAATGCTTCCATTGCCGAAACAGCGATTGCTTCCTGTTTTGCCTCAATGGCGTTTAGAATTTCCTCATGCTTCTTTGTTACAAAGTCCAATACAGACTCATCATAGAAGCTAGCAATCAGAGCCACGCCGCTGCTACTGAATGTGTTGATAATGATGGCATAAACAAAGTTTCCGGATAACTGGCTAATAAGGTAATGAAACCGCACGTCATAATTTGCGCGTTTCTTTGGGTCTTCCTCAGCTGCTTCTTCAATAACCAAAGCCTTTAGTTGGGCAATTTGTTTTGCATTTGCATTTTGGCAAGCCAGCCGAACACATTCCAGTTCCATAAACTTACGGCCATCCAATAGATTTTTTAACTGATCCTCTTTCAGGAGCCCAAAGTTGATTAAATCCGTGAGAATGGAAAGGTTCCCCTCTGCTTCCCAGTTGGCCACTTCCATCCATTTGGTCGGCACAATGTGGATATAGCCGTTGGATTCCAAATCCACTACCACGGCGTTGATTACCGAACGGCTTACGTTATAGATATCTGCTAATTCTCTGAGGGTTGGCAAACGGTCCCCCGGTTGATATTCCCCGCTGAGAATTTGGTATTTCATTTTTTCAATGACTTCTTCGGTCAAGCTTTTCTTCATACAGTGTCCTCTCTTTTTGGTGGTATTACCACCACTACCCTCATCATAATTTTTTGCAATTGTCTTTTCTATGTATAAATGTGCCGAAAATAGTTGTTTGACAACTGGTGAAAAAGGAAAATCTGTTTTGATGTTGCGCTATTTTCGGTTTTGGTTCGTATAATAAGATAGAAAGATTTATGGAGGTGCAAACAAATGAAAGAACTCGAAAAGAAAGCTTTAGAAAATGAACTTTTAGAAGTTACCGGTGGAAGCTTGCCACCAATTGTTCCAGATGAAAAATATGTTATGGCTGATAATCCCATCAAAAGCGATGATGGTATTGAAGGTGGAATTATTTACAACAAAGAAAGACCAAAACTGTTCGATGAATAATAAGGCATAAAAAAGGCTCCCGTTTGGGAGCCTTTTGTTGTTTTATTTTTTCAGAAATGGAATCTTTTCTCTGATGTGGAACTGGTTCATACCGGCATCAATGGTAGCTTTGATGTAGTATGGGAAACTGGTCTGGAGGGAGGCAATAACGCCGCCGTCGTTGAGGATTTCAGCACCGGTAAGGTAGCTGTTGCGTTCGTCTACTACGCAGTCAACCAGGAAGGCCATTTCTTCCGGATCACCAAAGCGGTTGATGGATGCGTTTGGAATGTAGGTTGCGGCACCGTCTTTTTCCAACATGCCCATTGGAGTGGCAAAGTCACCAGGGCTGATGGTTACAATACGGATGTTGGTTCCCATTAACTTGCGGGAGTAAAGCTTGCACCAGTAGTTTACGAAGTTCTTGGAGAACATGTAACCCAAAGCGCCGGAAAGTGCTCCCGGAAGAGCGCCAAAGAATTTCATCATGGCGTTGTTGTAGGCATCTTTGTTTACGTTATACAGGTTATGAAGGCTTCTAATTACCTGGAAGTCTGGGAACATGTCACCGGACATGGAAGAGAAGCAGCAGATGCAAGCCTTTTCTTTCAGGTACGGAGTGAAGCATTCAGTCATGTTCTGGGTACCAATGGCATTTACTTTCCAGATAACGTCACCGGTAGTCATGCTCGGAGAAAGTCCAGCAATGTTTACCACAGCCTGAATGTCACCGAGGCCGGCAGCATACTTTGCAACTTCTTCTACCTTAGCGCGGTCAGAAACGTCACAAATTTTACCTTCTGCATCAAAGCCTGCGTCCTTCAGTTCTTTTACTGCGTTATTCAGGTTCTCTTCGTTGACATCGGTAATAATAACGTAATACTTTTCAGCCAACTTTTTAGCAGCAGCGAAGCCCATGCCACGACCGCCGCCGGTTACTACAGCAATTTTCTTATCCATTTTGTTTCCTCCTTTTGTTGAGTTTCCTTTTCTCGACTCTTATACTATAACATAACGAACATTTAGAGTGCTATGATATAGCCGTTTTTTGGAGATGTCGAACACTTTTAAGGAGATTTGTATGGAGAAAAAGTTAGATGCCCGTGTGGCACAAACAGAAGCCATGGTACGGGACGCATTGGTTCGTCTCATGGAAAAGAAGCCAATTGAAAAGATATCGGTAACTGCGCTCTGTAACGAAGCTGCCATTAACCGAAACACCTTTTATGCCCACTATTCCCGACCGGAAGATGTGTTAAAACAAATTTTTGGATTTTGGGAACTGGATATTAATAATTTCAATTACTTTGATGATCCCAAGGCCATTGTGGAACAATATATTCATTTGTTAACCGACCATCCAGACCTCCTGTTGGTCGTCCAGAAATCAGATATTCTCCACAACAAACTGATCCGGGGGCTTCTGGACAATTTCCAGAAGCGGGCCGTTGAAGCATGGACAAAACTTCGGCCGGCTTTGACTGAGGAAGAATTGAACAAACGTTACCTCTATGCGGAAGGCGGTAGCATTGCTATTTTGTTAAATTGGGTGGAACAAGGCATGGTCTCCCCTTCTGAAGAAATTGCAGCAGTCATACTAGACTATGCCATGAAATTTTGTGGTGATATATGGGAAAAAGAAGGTCAAAGCCGGCCATAGCAAAGGCAATGAGGCTGGCACCTGCAGTTATGGTTCCCACTTTATGGGTTCTGGTTGTTTCCATTATAAGTTCTCCTTTTTACCACGGATTAAGAGGATGCCGACAACAATAATGAGGATGGAGAAGATGATATCCGGAGTCAGATCCATGAGTTGAGCAATGATTGGATGGGCTTTTTCTATAGCAGCGTAATCAATAAGGATATGTTCTGCCATTTTGAAGAGGCCAATGACGCCGAGAACCAGAGCGGCAATTCCGGTGTACTTTCTCATCTTTTCCTGAGGAAGATCCTTGGTATGGCTTCCGGTAAATTCATCCCAAATGAAGATGTCCTGTTTCAGTTTCAGTTCCTCTTCGTCCATTTTTCTTAATCTGCGGGCATGGAAGAATGCATATACGTAAACAACGAAGGCCGAAAGGAGCATTAATTCATCAATATAAAGGAAGGACGGGATAAAGATAGCCAAAATGAATACTAGGAGCAAGGTGCTACCGTTTTTCATAAAGCCGTATTCCATTTCCAATGCACCTGGAACCAGGTTGCAAAGGAACTGCCAAAAATTACTGGATTTTTTCATGAGTATTACCTCCAATTTGGGTTTCAATCAGTTCTGATAAAGTATCTAATCCGTCTCCTAGTATGGTTCCGGAATGGTGGGTGTCTATGTGCATAAATTCGGCATCATGAATGCCAAGATGGTTTGTTACCATTGGGGTAGTGTAAAGAAGGGTAATGGCAGCAACCATCCCGGCAATCACTTTGGTGTAATATTTGCGGAATTCTCTCATTTTTGATTCTGGCGGCTTGGCTTTTGCCAAAGTCTTTTCCTTTAGGTCAGAAGGTGCCTGTGTTAAGTCTGCTTCTGCAGCTGCAATGAGTTCCATTAATTCTTTTTCTGTCATTCTAAAAGCATCTCCTTTCCGTAAGTTTGTTTTAATAAGGCCTTTCCCCTATAAATATGGGTTTGTATGGTCTTTACGTTTTGATTCGTTTCTTCCGCAATTTGTTTTGCCGTTTTGTTGTGGATTAAGTGCTGAATCAGCACTTCGTTGTACGGCGGATTTAGGTTATCTATTTCCTGTTTTAATTTTTCAATGACTTCTTTGGTTTGGTAGAGTTCCTGTGGCTGATCTTCCTGGTCTACCTGCTCTGGAATATCCTCTGTTGGAACCTGTCTTCTGGCTGCACCTCTTAAGTAATCTATGCACTTATTACTTGCAATCCGGGCTAGCCAAGATTTTTCATTGTTCCCATCAAAGGAGTCCCAGTGTTGAAAAGCTGAAAGAAAGGTTTCCTGAGATAGGTCTTCCGCCGCAAAGTAGTCACCGGTCATCTTCAGGCAAATGGAGAAAATCAAATTCTGATATTCATCCATTAATCGGATTAAATTTTCCTGGGAATTCGTTTTCTACACCGCCCTTCTTGGTCTTTCACTCACTATAACGGAGCTACTTTAAAAATGTCTTCAAAGAAAAAACTCCAGTAGTCCAACTGGTGGGACTATTGGAGTTTTTTGTCCTGATAAAATAGTTAATCACTCTACCTGGCCGTAGAGTGATTAATTAAAAAATTACTTTCCATTGCCAGGAGGGGTAAGCCCCTTCGGCTACTTCCATTATAGGAATCTTGAGGTAGTTCGTCAAGCCTTGTGCTCTTGGCAGGTTGGGCCAAGGTCGTAGGTAAGAGTGCCTTTCAGAAGTGCGGTTACGGATTCGTTGCACATGCCTTTGACACCGGCGTAGTGGGCAATGCCTGCTTCGGTGAGAGCGTCAATGGCAGGGCCGCCAATGCCTCCGCAGATGAGGGCATCTACTTGGTTTTCTTTTAAGAACTGCGCCATGGCCAGATGGCCGTGGGCGTTAGTTGTTTTCACTTCACTATTTACAACTTGGTTGTCTTCTACCTGGTAGAGTTTCATCTTTTCGGTGTGTCCGAAATGCTGGCCTACCAGGCCATTTTCATAGGTTACAGCTATTTTCATTTTAGTTTTTCTTTCTTGTGTTTTTTATTTTTTATTATTTTTTGTTTTTTATTTCTGTTGTTTTTGTTCTTTTGTTTTTTTGTGCTTATTGTTTGTTAGCTTGGACGGTGATGAATTGGTCGTTGTCTAGGATGTAGAGGTAGAGGGTGGTTTTGTTTTCATCTAGGCCGGCGGTAATCTTCAGGTTTTTATATTGCTTGTTGGCAAAGCCGAAGGTGTAGTTGGCGTAGAAGGTGTCGTTGGTTTTTTTGTCCCGAAGCCAGGAGCCCTCTGCTTCCCCTAGGCCCACAATGCTGTATTTAAAATGGTTGGTTTTGTCTATGGTAATGGTGGAACCCGGTTTCAGGGAAATGGCCTTTTCCGCAGTGAGGATGGTCTCTACCTGGTAGGTGCCCACAATTGGATCATTTTTGTCCTTACGGCCCATGGCAATGGTGGTAATGGCAATGGCCAGAAGGATGACAATGGCAATGATGGAAATCAGCAATGGTTTGTTTTTCATTTTTCTGCCTCCCATAGTTCTCGTGGTGCAATTTCTTTAATTGGGTCCATGACGAATGGTCTGTTGAGACGGTCCGGATGTGGAACTCGTAACCGCGGGGTGTTCAGGGTAAGGTCATCGTAATAGATGATGTCCAGGTCCAGGGTGCGGGGACCCCAGTGAAGGGTTCTGACTCTGCCCTGCTCTGCCTCTATCCTATTCAGCTCATCTATGAGTCGGTAAGGGGTGAGCTTGGTTTTCAGGATGAGGGCGCCATTTAAGAACTTTGGCTGATCCGTTACGCCGTATGGTTCACTTTCTATGATGGTGGAAACGGCTTCCACGGTGCCCAGTTCTTTTAAACTGTCTATGCCGTTTTGAATGAGTTCTCGGCTGTTACCCAGGTTGGAACCGAAGGCAATAACGGCGGTTTTGTCCGCTGCCTCCCACTGTCTGACCGGGTCTGCGTTGGCCTTAACGTCGTGAACACGGGCCAGTTCTATGCCGTGTTTAGCACCGTCTAAGGTTCTCTCAATGGTCTTTTCTAAGCTGTGGTCTAAGCAGGACTTTCTGGAAACAGCCATGAGGTGTGGCTTGCCTAAGTCATAGAAGGCATCCAGGTTGTCTAAGAGTTCCAGGCAGTGTTCCTTGGTTTTGCCAAAGCCAATACCAATATCAATGAGAATCTTCTCCGGGTCTATGCCGGCAGATTCGGCTGTCTCAATGCGCTCTCTTAAGAAGTCGTGGACTTCTTTTGTGACGTCTTCATAGGTAGGGTTGTCCTGCATGTGGTCCGGACGTCCGTTGCAGTGCATGAGGACCACAGGAATGTCTGCCTCTTTGACCACCGACAGCATCTGGGGGTCAAAGGTCATGGCAGATATGTCATTAATGATGTCTACACCGGCCTCTATGGCCTTTTTTGCGGTGTAGGCATGATACGTGTCCACTGAAACCAGGACGTCCGGATGGGCGTCCTTTATCTTTTTGATGACAGGACAGACTCTGCCGGCCTCTTCCTCCGGTGTCACCGGGGCGGCACCCGGACGGGTGGATTCGCCGCCGATGTCTAAGAAGGTAGCCCCTTCTTTTATCATCTGTTCTGCTTTTCTCAGTGCTTCCTCTTGGGTGACACGGGAAGCCTCATAAAAGGAGTCCGGGGTTACGTTGATGATGCCCATGAACTCCATGCGGGAAAATGAAAACACTTCCCCATTCTTCAGTTTCAGGGTTCTCATTATTTCTTAATGACCTTGGCAAAAGCGGAGTGGTTATGGATAGATTCCAAAGACTCTACTTCTACACTGTATTGGTTAATGCCATCAATCTTATCCAGTTCCTGTTTCACGTCTCTGCAGACGTCTTCTACGAACTTCGGATGGTCATAGGCATATTCGGTAACGTACTTTTCGTCCGGGCGCTTCAGCAAGGTATAAATTGGGCTGGAAGCGGCGCCTTCCGAAATGGAAACATAGGTTTCAAAGGGAATGAACTTCTGGGTATTGGTAGTAATGGTAACCAGGGCCCGCTGGTTGTGAGCGGAATAATCCGAAATTTCCTTGGAGCATGGGCACAAGGTGGTCACCGGGGTAATGACGGTAACGTTGAAGTTAAAGTCATTGCCTTCCAAAGCGGCATCAATTAAAACGTCTACGTCAATGTAGGCTTCCTTTTCCGTTACCGGAGAAAGTTTCTTGACGAAATAATCGAAGGAAATTTTGATGTAAGCGGTTTCTGCATTCAAGTGGATTTTCATGTCTTCAAGGAGAGCACGTACATCGCCAATATCCAGTTTGTTGTACTTTTGAATGATTTCCACAAAGCGGGACATGTGGGTCCCCTTCTGCTCTGCCTGCAAGCCAACCCGAGCGCTAATGGTGGCGTGGGTTTTAAACCATTCCCCATTAGAGTCCTTAATTTCCATTGGATACCGCAGGTCTTTGATGCCTACTTCGTTGAGGGCTATGTTCCGGGAGTCGAACTGATTTTGTACGTCTTTCATGCTTCGTCTCCTCTGTATTGGATGCCGGAATCCTTGGTTTCCCAAACCTCAATTTCGTAGAGGTGGGCGTTTTCGGTCTTTACCAGTGGTTCCAGTTTATTCCAAATATATACCGCAATGTTTTCAGCGGTTGGCTGCGTGATGAAGTCGTTAATGTAGTGGTGATCAAACTCCGTCAGCACTTCTTCGTTTACCAGTTTTTTCAGTTCCACGAAGTCGTAGAGCATGTCTTCGTGGTCCCGCTTCCCTTCCAGTTTTACCACCAGCTTGTAGGTGTGGCCGTGAAGCCGTTCGCACTTGCCGTGGTAGTTAATCAGGTTATGGGCAGCGTCAAATTCAAACTGCTTAATTAAAATCATAGTGTTCTCCTTTATTACAGTACCTTGGTACCACCAAGGTTACGTACATACATGACATGACAGGCGCCGTCTCCAAAATAGGAGTCCATTTCCCTGCGGTAGGCTTCCACCTCGTCCATTGGGACGAAGGCCTGAATGGTACCTGCAAATCCGCCTCCGTGTACGCGATGTGCACCTTCCCCTTCCAAAAACAGATCCGTCAAAGCCAAAGCCATGCTGACGCCCTGCTGATCCTTGCTGGCATAAATGTTTTGCAAGTATTTATAGGAGGAGTTGCCGGATTGGGTTACCGCTTTCAGGAAAGCCTTAAAGTCTCCCTGTTCTAGGGCGGCCACTTCCTTGTCTACCCGCTTGTTTTCTTCATAGAAATGAAGGGCGCGGAGTACCGGGCGGTCTCCCACTGCGGTTCTCAGGTCATTCAGGTGGTCTTTCACCTGCTGCTCGTCCACTTCGGACAAAACCTCTTTTCCAAAGTAGGCAGCCACCTGTTTCATTTCCCCTGGGACAGCGGCATATTCGTCGGTTAAGTTGTTGTGGGAACTGCGGGTGTCGGTAACGCAGAGGGCGTAACCGAAGCCCCGGAAATTCACATCAATCCGTTTGATGATTGGGTTTTCTTTGTCTTTAAAGTCAATGTTGATGAGGCTGCCGACGGAGCTGGCCATCTGGTCTAAGAGACCGCTTGGCTTTCCGTAGAACTTGTTCTCTGCATACTGGGAGAACTTGGCCTTGTCTATGTCACTGACTTGGTTGTCATTATAAAGGTCGTTCAGGATGGTGGCTAACAGGATTTCAAAGGAGGCACTGGAGGACATTCCGGAACCGGTCAGTACCTGAGACGTGGTGTAAGCCTCAAAGCCACCTATTTGGTAGCCGTTTTCATGGAAGGCCGCTGCAACGCCGCGGATGAGGGACGGCGAATGATCCGTCTCCTTTTCCTGAGGGGTCAGCACAGATAAGTCTACCCGAATTGGGTAAAAGCCTTTGGACTGCAGACGGATGACATTTTCCTCGGTCTTCTTAACCACGGCAATGTTGTCCAGATTAATGCTGCAGGCCAGCACTTTGCCCCGCTGGTGGTCGGTATGGTTTCCGCCCACTTCGCTTCTGCCCGGGGCACTGTAAATGTGGAGGTCGCCGTCCCCATAGAGTTCTAAAAACTTGTCTATGGCTTCCTCATACCGCGCCAGTTGCAGCGGCAGCGTCTGCTCATCCACATAGAGCTCTTTGAGTTTGGTTTTGGCTTCTTCCGTTTTCAGCCATGCTTTTAAGTCCTTCGCCCACATAAGACACGCAACCTTTCTTAGTCTTGTTTCTTACTTTTAACCTTTTCCTTGAGTTTCTTAAATACCTTTTTGGCAATGAGAATCCAGAGAATTCCGGAAAGCACAACGAGTGCTGCCAGTACAATGAGGACAATGCCCCAAACCGGCAATTTCTTTCTGGCAGGTGCCGGAGTTACGGTGCCGTTTTCTACCACTTCACCGTCTAAGTACTTAGCGCAGTAGTCAGCGCAAGTTTTATAAAACTGTACCATGTTGTCGGAATGGCTATCCATAATGTGGTTGGCATTCTCATCCAGCAGTACTTCGTATTCTACCCGGGAAAGCTTCAATGCTTTTTCCAAAATGTCCTTGTGACCGGTGCCAATGACGTCATCCTTGCCACCGTAAATGGCTACGGTTGGAACCGCGCGAATCTTTGCCATACCGGCCGGAGACACTGCGTCAATGGAGGCCTCGTCCATGGTCAGACTACGGTTGGCCATAGAAACCACCATTCTCATAATAACGTCGGAACCCATGGCACTGCCTTCCCATGCATCTGCATGGAAGTCTACCGGGCCACTCTGTTCCATGACCAGGACAACCGGAACCTTGGCGCTGTTCGGCGTGCCATAAGCGTACAGCATGGCCAAATGGCCCCCTGCACTGTAGCCGAACAATGCCGCATTGCCCACGGTGTATCCGGCCTGTTCCAAACGGGTTGCAATGTTATTTAAGGTCAGGGCAATGTCCGTCATGATATCCGTAATGGTCCATGCGTAATTGGCCTGCTTTTTGGTGATGTTATTGGTGTCGTAAATACGGTAGTTCAAGGAAGCGGCCACGTAGCCCAATTCGGTGAACCGGCCACAGTGGGAACTCATTTCCATTTTGTCCCCGGAAGTCCAGGAACCACTGTGAAGGCACATTACAATATTGACTGGCTTGGATTTATCTAAAGTTTCAGGAACAAATAAGTCGTATGTGTTGTTCTTACTTCTGGTTTTGTCATACACAATATCCGCATGACTGGTCAGTGTTGGGGCTTCTTTTTTCTGCGCTGCCATACTTGGAACTGCCATGGAAAGTAACAGTACCAAAGCCAACAAAAGACTCCAGCATTTTTTCATATTTTTTTACCTCACTGAAAAAATATCTATACTTTGTAATTATACTATAAAAGTATGGAAACCACTATAAGCAAAGCACTTAAAATGAAGATAAAAAAGAGCCCGTTTGGAGGTCCAAACGGGCTTTGTTTTTTGGAATGCGGCGCTTATTCAGCAATGTCTTCGAAAGCGTCTTCCTTCTTGTTCTTTTTATTCAGGTTAAGAGCAGCAAATACTGCAGAAATCACAGCAGCAACAGCGAACAGAATAAAGGCTGTCATCTGGGTGTTACCGGAGTAGGAACCATCTGCCAGACGGAAGAGATAGTTGTTGTAACCGGTAGCCATACCAGCAATGTTCAGAGCAATACCGGCAACTGCGGTAACAATGGTGAGGATCTTGCCACGGAAGAACAGAAGTCCCTTGAGGCCTGCAACCAAACCGAGGATGCCGCAAAGCAAACCAGCTACGGTGAGGACAGCTCTTGGAATGAGTTCGTTGGTAGCAGTGTCTTCTACATTATGAGCATAGTCAACGGTGAACCACAGTACGTCAAAGGCAGAATCCAGGTTCAAAGCCTTCTTGCCGTTACCAAGGGTCTTGCCGCTAAATTCGTTCTTGAAAGTGCCGTTCTTGTAACCGAAGTGGTCAGCCGGGCTTTCAATAACTACGTTGCCATTCTTGTCAGCATAAGAAGGCATGGAGAAGATGGTGTCATAACCTTCGCTGATAATCTGAGCTTCGCCGTCTTCAAACTGAGCCAGCTGCTTTTCACCGTCAGCAATCTGAACCAGACCGTCTTCGTACATCTTCAGCTGAGCCTTGCCGTCTACAACCATATCCTGAACATACTGAGGAAGGTCGTTTACGTCTTCGTCAATTTCCAGACCCAGTTCGGCAGCAAGTGGTCTTACAACCTTAACGAAATATTCCTGTGCGGTGGAGAAACCAGGGATATTGGCAATGGAGCCATCTCTCCAGTTCTGGTAAGCGGTAATGTAAGGCAGAATCTTCTGAACAGTTGCCAGGGTTTCCTTACCTTCTTTGTAAGCCTGGGTGTTGTCGGCAATCTGCTTTTTACCATCAGCCAGCTGCTTCAAACCGTCAAAATATACGGTTTCGTTGTCAGAAAGCTGATTCAAGCCATCATAAAGTTCATAGAGCTGAGCTGCAGCACCGGTGAATCTTTCGTCTTTGATTTCTTCCGGTTCATCCTTCTTTTCCTGGCCAGGAGTAGCAACAAAGCTGTCTACCATTTCCCCTACAGAGCAACCCTGCAGATTACAATAGATGTTGATGAAGTCTCCCAGACCCTTGACAGAAGCAAGGATGGCGAACACAGATACAATTGCGAGAATTGCACTGAAGACTCTATAAAGAATCTTGTTTACCGGTTTTTTTGTGGATTCCATTTCAATTCCTCCTACAAAATTTATAATACTAAAACATTATAGATAAAATCGTACAGTATTACAATATGTAGTGCTAAATCGCCCGAAAATTCCGTACTAATACTAGGGCTCTTTAGCGCTTTAAAGTGGCAAAAGTTTTTGTTGACAGTGGTTCTCCCTTGGTGGTAAAATTTGTGAGAGCAAAGGAAGTATTATTATGAAATTCACCTCTTTCAAAACCGCATACCCATACTACGGCTATTCCTACTACGGCATGGCTTTTTGCGGTTTGGCTAAGAAGGCGTAAGTAACCTTACCTATTCCCCTGTGGCTAATCCGCTGCAGGGTTTTTTTATTGCTTTTTTATTTCATTCTTGGAGGAAACAATATGATTATCATTTTAAAACCAAATCCAAATCCGGAGCAGCTGAATTCTCTGGAACAGTGGATCTTAGACAAGAACTTACAGATTAACAAGTCTACCGGTTCCAGTGAAACCATCTGGGGCTTAATTGGTGATACCACCCAGTTAGACGAAGATTTAATTTCCGCTCTTGATATTGTTAGCAGCGTAAAGCGTATCCAGGAACCATATAAAAAAGCAAACCGTAAATTCCATCCGGAAGACACCATTGTCAAAGTGGGCAACACCCAAATCGGCGGTGGCAATTTGACCATGATTGCCGGCCCATGTTCCATTGAAAGTGAAGAACAAATCTTCACCGTGGCCAAGGCAGTGAAAGAAGCCGGTGCCACCATGCTCCGCGGCGGTGCTTTCAAACCGCGTACCTCCCCTTACGCCTTCCAAGGCATGAAGGAAGAAGGTATTAAACTGCTGAAGGCAGCCGGTGACCAGTACGGTCTCCCTGTCGTTTCCGAAATCATGGACATCTCTCAGTTGGATGCCTGTGCAGACGTTGACGTGCTGCAGATTGGCGCCAGAAACATGCAGAACTTTGAACTGCTGAAAGAACTGGGCAAGTGCCAGAAGCCAATCCTGTTAAAGCGCGGCCTCTCCGCCACCTACCAGGAGCTGCTCATGTCTGCGGAATACATCATGGCCAACGGCAACCAGAACGTCATCCTCTGCGAACGGGGCATCCGCACCTATGAAACCTACACCAGAAACACCCTGGACGTAGCCATTACGCCGGCCCTCCGCAGCAAGACCCACCTGCCAATCATCATTGACCCAAGCCACGCCTGCGGCCGTGTGGACATGGTGCCTGACCTGTCCTACGCCTCCGTTGCCTCCGGCGCCGACGGTCTGATTATTGAAGTCCACAACAACCCACAGCAGGCAAAATCTGACGCCGCTCAGCAGTTGAACTGTGAACAGTTCAAAGAAGTGGCTAAGAAATGCTTCCTCATTAAGGAGGCAATTTCATGACCGTTGCAATGATTGGCCTTGGCCTCATTGGCGGCTCCATGGCAAAATCCATTCAGAAAAACACCGACGCCACCGTGCTCGGTTTTGATATCAACGAAGAATCCATGCAGATGGCCCTCATGTCCGGTGCCATTGACGGGCGTCTCACCGACGAGAACCTGTCCTCCTGTGACATCATCATGATTGCCATCATTCCGGATGCTTTGCTCACTTGGGTGGAAGACCACGCCAAGTTCTTTAAACAGGACGCCATTTTGGTAGACCTTTGCGGCGTAAAACGTCTGGTAGCAGAAGCCGTCACCCCAATTGCCCGTCAGTATGGATTCCACTACGTTGGCGGACACCCAATGGCCGGGAAAGAAATTGCCGGCTTCACCAACTCCGTGGCAGACCTTTATAACGGAGCTTCCATGATTCTCTGTCCGGACGAATCCACCGACATTGTGACACTGGATCGCCTCAAACAGTTCTTCCTTTCCTTGGGCTTTGGAGAAATTGTGTACTCCACCCCGGAAGAACATGACGGCATCATTTCCTACACCAGCCAGCTGGCTCACGTGGTATCCAGTGCTTACATTAAGAGCCCTACCTCTCGCAAACGCATGGGCTTTACCGCCGGGTCCTACAAAGACATGACCCGGGTTGCCCGTTTGAATCCGGAAATGTGGACCCAGTTATTCCTTGCAGATGCAGATTTCTTAGGCAAGGAACTGGATATTTTAGTAGATAATATTGCGGCTTACCGTGACGCCATCAAAGCAAAGGATGAAGAAAAACTCCGGGCTTTGCTGGCAGAAGGCAACAACCTAAAAATGACCGAGCCTTACGAAGATCACGCAGCCAATTCCTAACTTTTATTGGACATAAGAAGGACAGTTTATGAACGCAACCATTATTCCAATTAACACTTCCAAACAGTATGAGGTTTACGTTGGCTTTGACCTGATGGAAGAAGCCGGGGAACTGATTTCCCAGGTGCATAAGCCATGCAAGGTCTGCCTGGTCTCTGACACCAACGTGGCTCCTATTTACATGGACAAAGTGGAACATTCTCTCCGTGCTGCAGGCTTCCAGACCTGTAACTTCATTTTTGAAGCTGGAGAAGAGCATAAGAACCTTCGAACCTATGCCAGCTTAATGGAACACTTGGCAGAAGAACATCTGACCCGTTCCGACATTTTGGTGGCCTTGGGCGGCGGTGTCACCGGAGACTTAACCGGCTTTGCCGCAGCCACCTATAACCGGGGTATGGAATATGTGCAGATGCCAACCAGCATTCTGGCTGCTGTTGACTCCTCCGTAGGCGGAAAAACCGCTGTGGATTTGGAGGGTGGCAAAAACCTGGTAGGCGCTTTCAAGCAGCCTCTTCGGGTTATTTGTGACTTAAACACCGTAGGTACCCTGCCTTCTGAGTTCCGTACCGACGGCATGGGTGAAGTGGTAAAATATGTCTGCCTCCGGGACCAGGGCTTAAAAGGCGTCATTGAAACCGGACTATACCGGACCCGACCAAAGCAGCTGGGCCTGACGGATGCAGAACGGCATGACATCATGAAGAACATCATTACCAAATGCATTCAGATTAAGGCCGACATTGTTGCCAATGACGAATTCGACACCGGCGAACGCCTTCTCTTAAACTTGGGCCACACTGTTGGCCACGGCATTGAACGGTGTTCGGACTTTGCCATTACCCACGGCTACGCTGTTGCCACCGGCATTGCCATTACCGCCAGAGCCGGTTTGGCCATGGGCATTACCAAGCCGGAATTTGTAAAGAGTTTGGAATCCATGCTAGAAAGCAACGGATTCTCCATCCACACCTCGTTCACCGCCAAAGAATTGGCCGCCTTTGCCTTAAACGACAAAAAGCGACGCGGAGACACCATCCGTCTGGTCATTCCGGTGGACTTTGGTGACTGTATTTTGAAAGAAATCCCTGTTTCCGAATTGGAAGCATTTATTGCAAAGGGACTGTAAAGTCCTTTTAGAAAGGAGCATTTTATGGCCAACGTACTTGTGAAGCCAGCCACCCTTCAGGGTCCCATTGCGGGTATTCCTTCCAAGAGTGACTTTCACCGTTTGGCCATTTGCGCCGCTTTGGCAGATGCTCCTACTACCCTGCAGTTTGCCGGCAAAGCTCGTTTGTCCGCAGACATGCAGGCCACCTTGGCGTGCCTTCGCGCCCTAGGTGCCTCTGTTGCCGTAACGGAGGATGCTGTTACGGTAACGCCAATTGTAGAATCCAAAAACGTGGAACCGCTCTCCTGTGGGGAAAGTGGTTCCACGTTGCGTTTTTTGATTCCTGTGGCCTGCGCCCTGGCGGACCATTGCTGCTTTACCGGCAGCGGAAAATTGCCACAGCGCCCGCTCAATGAACTGCTTGAGGTTCTGGGACAGAACGGCGTTTCCTTCTCCTTTGGAGAGGATGCCTTTTTACCGCTTCTAAGTTTCGGGTTGCTGCAGGCCGGCAAGTTTACACTGCCGGGCAACGTCAGTTCCCAGTATATTACCGGGCTGCTGATGGCCCTGCCTCTCCTTTCCGGAGACAGCAGCATTGTTTTAACCACCGAATTGCAGTCCGCTGCTTATGTGGACATTACCATAGACACCCTTTCTAAGTTTGGCATTACCGTTATTCCAACGGATTCTGGTTGGAATGTACCAGGTCGGCAGGTGTTCCATTCCCCTGGCCGGGTCATGGTAGACACGGACTGGTCCAATGCCGCCTTTTGGATGGTGGCCGGGGTTTCGGTAACCGGTCTTTCGGAAGATTCTCCGCAAGGAGACAAACGGATTGCGCCGTTGCTTTCCGACTGGGCTTCCGTTTCCTCTGTGGACTTACGGCAAATTCCGGATATGCTGCCGGCCTTGGCCATTGCTACCCTAAACGGAACCCATCCGGTGGACTTTACCCACGGAGAACGGCTCCGTATGAAAGAAAGTGACCGTATTCAGTCGGTTTACGACATGGTAACGGCACTTGGCGGAACCGCCACTATTACATCAGATGGATTACACATTGAACCGGGAGTAGCTTTTTCCTGTGCTCCTCTTCGGGTCAATTCTTATAACGACCACCGCATTGCCATGGCAGCTGCCATTGGGGCAACGCTCTTTGGTCCCCCAGAAGGTGTCCTCATTGAAGATGCCGCTGCCGTAGAAAAGTCCTATCCGGACTTCTTCTCTCATCTCACTCAGTTAGGAGGTCAGGTTTATGAATTCTAAATTTGGTACCACCCTCAAAGTGAATATCTTTGGCGAATCCCATGGGGACTTCATCGGTTGTGAAGTCAGCGGATTCCCAAAAGGCGAAACCGTTGACCTTACCGAACTTGCTTTCTTTATGGACCGGCGGAAACCGGGCGGGGCACTCACCACCCCACGGAAGGAAGCGGATCTTCCTACCTTCGAATCCGGCCTTTCGGATGGCGCCTTAACCGGCGACACCCTTCGGGCCGTTATCCAAAACACCAACAAGCGCTCCGGAGACTACGAAAACCTCCGCTTCTGTCCTCGCCCAAGTCACGCAGATTACACCGCACGGTGTAAGTACGGTGACAGCATGGACCTCCGTGGCGGCGGACACTTCAGTGGCCGTTTAACTGCCCCGCTGTGTGTTGCCGGCGGCATTGCCAAACAGATTCTGGCCCGCCGTGGCATTTTTGTTGGTGCCCACCTCATGCAAGTCGGTTCTGTTTCCGACGAAGCTTTTCCACTGCATCCAACCAAGGAATTGTTTGAGGAACTTGCCGCCAAATCCTTCCCTACCCTGTCTGACCAGGCAGCCACTGCCATGCAGGAAGAAATTAAGGATGCACTTTCTAAGAATGACTCCGTAGGCGGCATGATTGAATGTGCCATTATTGGATTGCCGGTAGGACTTGGCACTCCAAGATATCAAGGCATGGAAAGCAAACTAGCTGAAGTTTGCTTTGGCATTCCAGCCATCAAAGGCATTGCCTTTGGCTCCGGGTATGACTGTGTCTCTTCCCTGGGTTCCCAGTACAATGACCCGTTCATTCTCGTGGACGGTAAGGTGGAAACGGAAACCAACCATGTAGGCGGTGTCCTGGGCGGCATCACCAACGGCATGCCGGTTACCTTCACCCTGGCCATGAAACCAACCCCTTCCATTGGCGCACCGCAGCGCACTGTGAACATTGCCACCATGGAAGAAACCACCATTGTCATTGAAGGCAGACACGACCCATGCGTTGCCATTCGTGCAGTACCGGTGGCAGAAGCAGCTGCAGCTTTGGTGGTATTGGACATGCTGTTGACCGAAGGTCAGTTCCCTTCTTCTGCTAACGCAGATTTAACGGATATCCGCTCTGAAATAGATGCATTAGACCAGCAGCTGGTTACGCTCTTTCAGCAGCGCATGGAAGCTGCCAAAGCCGTAGCCGACTATAAGAAAGAACATCACCTTCCTATCCTGAACGAAGGCCGGGAAGCAGAAGTCATTGCCAAGGCCAGAGCCAATGCCCCAGGCATGGAAGACTTCGCAGAAGCATTCGTCAAAGACATGATGAAACTCAGCAAAGACTATCAAGCAGATTTATTAAAGTAACGGAAAGGAGACCGTCATGGCAATTTACGGATTACTGGGCCGCACCTTAGGCCACAGTTTTTCCCCTGCCATCCACAAGGCTCTAGGCAATGACGCCTATGCCCTCTATGAAGTGGAACCGGATCAGGTGGAAGCCTTTGTGACCCGCGCCGACTTAGGCGGTCTGAACGTTACCATTCCTTATAAAGAAATCGTCTTACCGTTTTGTTCGGAACTGGCACCGGAGGTACAGGCTATTGGGGCCGCCAACGTGCTGGTGAACCAAGGCGGTAAGCTGGTTGCCCATAACACAGATGCCTTGGGGTTCCTGCGCATGGTGCAGGAAAGCGGCATTTCTGTTGCGGGCAAAAAGGTGCTGGTGCTGGGCACCGGCGGTGCCTCCAAGGCAGTGCAGTATGCCCTGACCCAGTTGAACCCGTCCACCGTGGTTCTCATTTCCCGTGGCGGCCAGAACAATTATGAAAACCTCAGCCGGCATGCAGATGCCGACATTATCATTAACACCACACCGGTGGGTATGTTCCCAAATAATGGGGCTTCCCCTGTTTCCCTTTCGGACTTCCCGAAGCTTTCCGGTGTGCTGGATTTAATCTACAATCCCCTTCGCACGGAACTGCTGTTACAGGCAGAGGCATTGGGCATTCCTTTTGCCGGTGGCTTATCCATGCTAGTGGCCCAAGGCATTGCAGCCCACGAATTGTTCTTTGGAGTCACTGCTCCTGAAACCGCTTATGCTTCCATTCTTCAGGACCTGACCAAAGCCCAGAGCAATATTATCCTCTGTGGCATGCCAGGGTGTGGAAAATCCACCTTAGCCTCCGCTTTGGGAGAACGTACCGGACGGGAAGTGCTCGACACCGACGAAGAAATTGTAAAGTTGGCTGGGAAATCCATTCCGGATATCTTTGCCGAGGACGGAGAAGAAACTTTCCGGAACTACGAACACCAAGTCATTGTGGAACTGGGTAAACGCTCCGGCGTTATCCTTTCTCTTGGCGGCGGTGCCGTCCTGCGGGAAGACAATTATGGGCCGCTGCACCAAAACGGGCGCATTTTCCGGATAGACCGGAATCTTTCCCTTTTGGCCACAGATGGCCGTCCTCTTTCCAAGGATTTGACTACCTTGGAAGAAATGAAATGGAACCGGGAACCCCGCTATTCCCGCTTCTCTGACGAAACCTTGGACAACAATGGCTCGGTGGAAGAATTAATTGACAAATTTTTGGCGAGGTATTGAAAACCCCGTGCAATGTGATAAAATTTGAGTAAATCTTAAACAGGAGGAAACATCATGGCTTACAAGATTACTGACGAATGTGTAGCTTGTGGTTCTTGCGCAGCTGGCTGCCCTGCAGACGCTATCACCGAAGGCGATATCTATGCAATTGACCAGGACGCTTGTGCAGAATGCGGTGCTTGCATCGACACCTGCCCAACCGGCGCTATTGTTGAAGAATAATTTCTCAAAGAACATGCTTAGCTAACATGAAAAACGAGAAAGACCGAAGGAATCCCTTCGGTCTTTTTTGTTTGCTCTTTTTCTGTTAAAATATGGGAAGTTTACGAAAGGAGGGATTTTCATGGAACTGGTAAAAGAACAGGAGTCCATTGAAACCTTGGGCACATCCATCAGTCTCATTATTTCCCCGGACCATGGCTTCGGCACCGACGCCATGCTGCTGGCAGATTTTGCAGCACCCCGGAAAAAGGATAAGGTTTTAGATCTTGGCTGCGGCTGTGGCATCATCCCCCTCCTTTGGCTTCGCAATGGTGTGGAAAATGACATCTACGGCGTGGACATTCAGCCCCTTGCCATAGACCAGTTTCACCGCAGCTTACAGCTCACCAGTGAGAACCCAGCTGCCCCTTCTTTAGACCATGTCCACCCGGTGCTCTGTGACCTGCGCAATTTGAAAGGCCAAGTACCGTTTGGCTGTTTCAACGTGGTCACCATGAACCCACCGTATAAGCCGGCCGGTACCGGTATTCTGTCCACCACCGGCGCAGATCAAATTGCCCGTCATGAAACCGAGTGCACCATTGAGGATGCCTGCAACGCCGCTGCCAAACTGCTTCAGTTCGGTGGCCGCTTCTGCATGTGCCTCCGCCCGGAACGCCTGGCGGACACCATGGAAGCCTTCCGCAAAGCGGACCTGGAACCGAAGCGGCTCCGCTTCGTACAAAAGCGTCCCGACACCAAACCTTGGCTCTTCCTACTGGAAGGCCGCCGGGGCGGAAAGCCATTTTTAGACGTCCTCCCTCCTCTTTACATTCAAAAGGAGGACGGCAGTAACACAGAAGAATTAGATCGTATTATCGGTGACTATAAAAACACGGAAGGAGAATAAGTATGTCAGGCAAACTTTATGTTTTGGGTACGCCTATTGGCAACCTGGGTGACTTTTCTCCACGGGCCATTGAGACCCTAGAAAACTGTGACTTCATTGCCGCAGAAGACACCCGTGTCACCTTAAAAATCCTCAACCATTTCGGCATCAAAAAGCCGTTAACCAGTTACTACGAACACAACAAAACCTTTAAAGGAGATGCCATTTTAGACCGAATCATTGCCGGTGAAAATTGTGTCATCTGCACCGACGCCGGTATGCCGGCCATTTCCGACCCGGGTCAAGACCTGGTAGACATGGCCCATCAGCGTGGCATACAGGTGGTGTCCGTTCCGGGCCCAACTGCTTTTGCCACCGCCCTTGCCATTTCCGGCATGGACTCCCGGCGTTTCACCTTTGAAGGCTTCTTAAGTGTCAACAAGAAAGAACGGAAAGAACATTTGGAAAGCGTTGCCCACGAGCAGCGCACCCTCATCTTCTACGAGGCTCCTCACAAACTCTCTGCTACGTTACGAGACCTCTATGGAACGTTGGGAGACCGGCAAATCGCCATTGTCAGAGAGCTGACCAAAATTCACGAAGAGGTCATCCGCACTACCCTTGCGGAAGCCGTGGAAGCTTACCCAAACAACGACTTAAAGGGCGAACTGGTCCTCATCATTGAAGGCTCCAAAGCCACCGTGAAAGAATACACCTTAGAAGACAGCATCAAGCTGGCCAAAGATTACGTAATGGCCGGCATGTCCAAAAACGACGCCGCCAAAATGGCAGCCAAACAGTCCGGTCTGAAGAAGGGCGACATCTACAAAGCACTACAGGAGTAAGCCATGAAGAAAACAGCGGAACAACTGAATACGCCTTCCGCTGATAAGCTGTTAGCCTGGTATGATCAGTGCCGACGCCACATGCCTTGGAGAGAAGACCCACAGCCATACCACGTTTGGCTGTCGGAAATCATGCTCCAGCAAACCCGGGTGGAAGCTGTGCGGGAATACTATGCCCGTTTCTTAGACACCCTCCCAACGGTAAAAGATTTGGCGGAGGCTGACGAAGACACCTACTTAAAACTTTGGCAGGGTCTGGGTTACTACAACCGGGTTCGAAACCTGCACAAAGCCGCTGTCATGGTCATGGAAGACTACGGCGGAGAACTGCCGTCTGACCCGAATGAATTAGAACAGCTTCCCGGCATTGGCCACTACACCGCAGGAGCCATTGCCTCCATTGCCTATGGAAAAAAGGCTGCCAGTGTAGACGGCAACCTGCTTCGAGTATATGCCCGCATCAACAATTCCCATGCGCCCATCAACACCCAGGAAGCCAAAGATATTGCAGAGGAATACTACCTCTCCTTTATGCCGGCCGACAGGCCCGGGGACTTTAACCAGGCCCTTATGGACTTGGGGGCCACCATCTGCCTGCCCAACGGCATGCCAAAGTGTGACCTCTGTCCATGGCAGTCCTTCTGCAAAGCTTACGAGAAAAACACCATGGAAGACCTTCCGGTCCTTCCCCCAAAGGCCCAGCGCCCGAAAGAAAAGAAGACCATTCTGTTCTTCCGCACAAAGGCCGCCGTTCTTCTCCACAAACGTCCCGACAAAGGCCTCCTGGCCGGCCTCTATGAATTCCCAAATGTGGAAGGCCACCTCACCGCTACCGAAGTGAAAGTATCCTTAGAGGAAGCCGGTATCAAGGCCAGTGTAAAAAAGCTCCCCGCATCCAAACATATCTTCACCCACAAGGAGTGGAATATGATTGGCTACGAGGTCAATTTAGAGGATGGCAATCTGGATGTCACCCATGTAGATTTGTTGCCGGAAGACCCGTTTTGGGCCACTACAGACGAATTACAGACCGTTTATTCCATCCCGGCGGCATTTTCGGCCTATCTAAACCCATTTTTGAACTAAAAAACCGCAAGCAGAAGCTTGCGGTTTTTCTTTTCTCAGTTTGTTTTCTCGTCTTTAATCAAGAATTGAATGCCCAATGCCAAAATAGACATGATGGTAATGGCAGCAGCGGTAGCAAGATACGCACCGGTGCGCATATAAAGTGTGGAACCAACGAACTGTCCCAAGAATACCGAAACCAAAAGATTACAGTTGATTAAGGAAAAGTTGGTAGCGTAGTTTTCGTTTCCGAAAGTACTGCGGGCAAAGTTGGCATTGGTTGGGGTAACGCCGCCATAGGCAAGGCCAAAGAAAATCAGTGACACCGTGGTCAGTACCAGGGTACCGGTTTTCAGTCCCAGAATCATGGTGACACCGCCAAGGATAAACAATGCGGTAATAAGCACCATGGTAAAGCCTCTGCCTTTATGGTCATAAAGACTGCCGAACGAAAATCGGCCAAGGCCATTGCAAACAGAAAAAATGCTCACCATAACAGCTGCTTTGGCAGGCGTCATACCGCCATCAATAAAAATGGTAGCCAATTGTCCCAGCAAAGCCATCCCTACCGAAGAGAACATAATTGCCCAAAGCAGGTAGTACCAGAAATTTCTGGTCTTCAGCATCTCTTTCGGAGTGTACTGCCGGATGTTACAGTCCTGCTGTATCCGTTCCACCTTCGGCACTTCCCCCTCTTTTGGAAGGCGGACAAAGAATCCGCAGAGGAAGAGAAAGACGGCAAAAAGGATACCCAAAATCAGAAAGACAATTTTGAGACTGAAGCTGCCTGCCATAGCGGTAACCAGTGGTCCTAAGAACAATGGGCCGGCACCGAAGAACATGAGAAGCAGACCTGCTACCAGTCCTCCTTTGTCCGGATACCATTTGTTTCCGGTGGCCAAAACACAGTTATACACAATTCCCACGGTCAGGCCAATGACGCCGCCATATAAAACATATAGCTGCCACAGGCTGGTCATAAAGCCCAGCAAAATAAAGCTCAGTCCAACCAGCACCGCACAAATCCAGGTCAAGGTCCTGTGGCTCATTTTCTTGGCCAGTTCCGCACCGGCAAATCCACCTAAGCAAAATAAAAACATGCAAATGGTGAAGGTCCAGGTCAGCTGGCCATCGTTCCATCCGTAGGCTGCGGAAAGAGGCTTTTTAAATACGCTCCATGCGTACACCAGCCCTAAGAAAATCAGCAAAATGCTGTCACTTAGTAATACAGTAAATCGTTTCTTCATTTCTACTTTTTCCCCCAAAAATAGCCTTCCGTAAAGGAAGGCTATTCTTTACAGTTTACTTGAAATCATATCTCGCAGTTCGCCGATTTTTACTTTTCCGGCGCTGGATCTTGGAAGGCGATCAAAGAACAGAATGTACTTTGGAACCTTGTAATAGGCTACGGTTTCCTCGTACAGTTTCCGAATATCCTCTTCCGTTAAGGTGACGCCTTCGTTTAGCACAACACAAATGGCAACTTCTTCACCCCAATGTTCATCCGGAATGCCAAGTGCTTTGCAGTCCCAAATGCGCTCATCTTCTTCCAGCACGGCTTCAATTTCCTTGGCACTGATGTTTTCTCCGCCACGGATAATCAAATCCTTTAACCGTCCGGTATGGGTAATATAGTTGTCTTTCATGAATCCAATGTCACCGGTGTGAAGCCAGCCGTCCTCATCAATGACAGCAGCGGTGGCCTTTGGATTTTTATAGTATCCACTCATGACCACATAGCCTCTGACACAAACTTCTCCAAGTTGTCCTTCCGGTACCTCTTCTCCGTTCTGGCGAATAGTCAGTTCCACATGATTCATGGCGTGGCCTATGGTGGTGGAACGAACCTCCAAGGAGTCGGTGATATTGGAGGTGGTGATTCCGGCAGTGGCTTCAGTCTGTCCCAAACTAGACAGCAGCGTCATACCAAACTTTTCTTCAATTTCACAGAACAGTTCCGGAGAATAGGAACTGCCGCCAATGAAACCGGTACGAAGGGACAAGTTCCGTTTATTTAAGTCGTCCTTCATGAGAATGGCACGGTATAAAGCAGGAACGCAGCTAAACAAAGTGATTTTATCGCTTTCCAGTTTGCTGACAATTTCTGCTGTATGACGTGTCCTAGGGAAATAAAGGCAAGCACCATAGAACAGGGTTGCCATAATATTTACGGTCAGGCTGAAACAGTGGAACATTGGCATGGCCACCAGCACGCGGTCATGCTCTGTCATACCTAAATCTGTTCCCTGCTGAATGCCGGAATTAGCACGGCTGAAATGGCTTCCCAAAACACCCTTTGGCCAACTGGTGGTACCACTGGTGAAGAGCATAAACGCATTGTCTTCCGGCTGTACCTTATCGGCCATTTCCTCTACCACCGTTTGGTCTACTTCCGGGAAGTTCTCCAAAGGTTCATAGCCCGGGGCAAATCCACCAAGGCCAATGTAAGCCTTTTTCACATCCAGGTCATAGCAAAGTTCCGGGAAGTTGACACCCTTGTAGCCGTCTCCCAAGAGCAGAAATTCGGTGTCGGACAAATCCAGCACTTTTTCCAATTCGTAGTGGCTGTAGCTGGTATTCAGCATGACGGTCAAGGCGCCGATGCGATTCAGTGCAAGCATGGCAATGAGAGCCTTCGGTTCTGTATTACAGAGAAGGCCCACATGGCTGTCTTTTGACACGCCCCAGCCCACCAAATGGCGGGCAAAGCGGTCAACTTCTTTATTCAATTGCAAATAGGTCCAGGTCTGGCCGCAGTAGTTCAGTGCCGGCCGGTCCGGGAAATGATTCACCGAGCGTAGGAACGCTTTGTCAATGGTGATGTGATGCAATGGAAGCAAGAAAACACTTTCTTTCTATTAGTTACAGGGCCATAAACTTCTTAGCTTCCTTCCAAGCTTTTCCGCGCTGGAGTGGAAGCAGGTGTTCGCCGCCCTTAATGGTTACAAAGTTAATGTCAGCACCGGCTGCTTTATAAGTTTCGTTGGCTTTGACAGAGTAGTCGTAAGCAACAATGTGGTCGGTGGTACCGTGAATTAAGAGTACCTTGCCGTTGTAGCCGTTGATTTTTTCATAAATATCCCAATCCAGAACGTCGGTTACGTATCTGGCACCCAAAATGATTGGGCCGCCGAAGAGAATCTTCGGTACGTTCTGTGGGTCAAACTTAGCCATAATCATCTGGCCGCCTCTGGCATCATCAGGAATGCAGAGTGCCGGATAATAGAGAACTAACTTTTTAATCTTTTCCGGAATCTGAGCAGCTACCAGTGCGGATACGCAACCGCCCTGGGAACAACCGTGGAGATTCAGGTTGTCGTTGTCAGTGAATGGAAGGCTTTCTACGTAGTCAATGACTGCGAAAAGATCCGCTACTTCGGTAACTGCACTCATTTCTGTGGTCTTTCCCTGGCTCTGGCTGATGGCGCCGCCGCCGTTGAAGTCGTAACAGAATGCAGCATATCCCAACTTGGCGTAATTCAAAGCAAGATGCCAAGTGGTAATGCGGTTCATCATGAATTCATGGCTGACAATGACTACCGGGAATGGGCCATTGCCTTCCGGCTTAAACATATCGCCATGCATTTTCAAACCATCTCTGGCTACGGTAAATCCCTTGTGTTCAATTTTCATGTTAATTCTCCTTTAGTGTTGCAATGAGTTTTGGAACTACATCGAACAAGTCACCTGTAATGGCGTAGTCAGCAACTTCAAAAATTGGAGCGTTGTCTGCTTGGTTTACGGCAATAATGTATTCGGAATCCTGCATACCGGATTTGTGCTGAATGGCACCGGAAATCCCAAGGGCCACATAAATATGTGGACGTACGGTTTTCCCGGTCTGGCCAATCTGGCGGTCTGCCGGAAGCCAGCCTTCATCACAAACGGCGCGGGAGCATCCTACCACTCCGCCACCAAAAGCATCTGCCAATTCTTCTGCAAGGGCAATGCCCTTTTCCGGGTCCTTACTGATACCCTGGCCAACGGCAACAATGACTTCTGCGCCCAAAAGATCCACCGTTTCCTTGGCTTCTTTTACCACTTCCAAAACCTTGGTGCGGATGTCCTCTTCCGTTAAGGATACGGTCAGGCTTTCTACCTGAACCTTAGCGGCTTTGTCTTCGTCAAACGGTGCGCATTTCAGCACGCCCGGACGAACGGTGGACATCTGCGGACGGAAGCGTGGGCAGATGATGGTTGCCATTAGGTGACCGCCGAATGCAGGACGGGTCATCTTTAAGCCCTTGTCCTCCATGTCCCATTTAAAACGGTCAATCTCTATTGTAGAAGATTCTCTGAGGAAATCCAAATACTTTGCAGTATCAATATCCAAGTGAGTTGCATCGGCAGTGAGGCCGGTGTGCAGTCTGGCTGCACAGCGAGGACCTAAGTCTCTACCAATGTTGGTGGCGCCAATCAGGAGAATATCCGGTTTCAGTTCTTCCACTGCATTACACAGCACCTTGGTGTAAGCGTCGGTGGTATACACCTTCAGCAGTGGAGATTCCAGCAAATATACTTTATCTGCGCCGTAGCCCCCCAGTTGGGTGGCCAAACCTTTTACATTGTCACCAATTAAAAGGCCATACAGTTCTGTTCCTAAATCGTCAGCCAGTTTTCTGCCTTCGGAAAGCAGTTCAAAGCTGGTTGGATTCAGTTCCCCGTCTCTCTGTTCACAGAAGACCATAACACCGGAGAAAGCGGCAAGGTCTGTACAGTTATAAGTACTCATGTCAGTTCCTCCTTAAATAATGTGCTTGGCAGTCAATTCTGCCACCATGTCTTTCAGGCCTTCGGCTGTGGAAGGTACGGTTTTACCGGCACCCTTTACAGGCGGAGAGAAGGACTTATATACGTTGGTTGGAGAACCCTTGAGGCCAATGGTATCCAGTTCAATCAGCGGTTCATCCTTTAAGGTCTCGTAATCAAAAACGGTATATGGCTTTTGGTCAAATTCCAAAATGCCCCGAACCGTCATGTAACGCGGCTGGTTCAATTCCTTAATGCAGGTAATGAGACAAGGGGTCTTCACTTCAATGTTCATGTAACCGTCTTCCAGCATGCGCTTTACGGTCAGTTTGCCGTCTTGCTGCTGAATTTCAGCGGCATAGGACACCTGCGGAATATCCAGTTTTTCTGCAATCTGCGGGCCTACCTGAGCGGTGTCCCCGTCAATGGCCTGACGGCCGCAGAAAACCACGTCGTCAGCTTCCAGGCCAACGTGGGCAATGGCCCCGGCCAGAATCTGAGAGGTGGCGAAGGTGTCGGAACCGCCGAATTCCCTGCCGGAAACCAGCACAGCTTCGTCGGCACCCATAGCCAGCAGTTCATGAAGCATGCCTGCTGCAGGAGCAGGGCCCATGGAAACCACAATAACCTTTGCTTCCGGATTGGCATCTTTCAAAGAAAGAGCAGCTTCCACTGCATTTAAGTCATCCGGGTTAATAATGGTAGCCATCTTGGAACGGTCCATAGTGCCGTCTTCTTTCACAGCTACCTTTCCGGAAGTATCCGGAACCTGTTTTACACATACAATGTATTTCATGTTTCGGTACCCCCTTACTTCAACAGATTGCCGGAAATAACCATCTGCTGTACCTGAGAGGTACCTTCGTAAAGAGAGGTAATTCTGGCGTCTCTGTAGAGTCTTTCTACTTTGTATTCCTTAATGTAGCCGTAGCCGCCATGAATCTGGACGGCCTTGTAGGCCACGCGGTTACACATTTCTGCGGCAAAGAGTTTACTCATGGCACAGTACATGGAAGACTGCGGGTCCCCTGCGTCTTTCTTCTGTGCGGTGGAGTAAATCAGCTCTCGGGCAGCTTCAATTTCTGTTGCCATGTCGGCAATCATGAAGCTGATTCCCTGATTGACACAGATTGGCTTGCCAAACTGTTTCCGCTCTTTGGAATACTTGATGGATTCTTCCAGGCAAGCCTCAGCAATGCCCAGAGCCTGAGCCGCAATACCCAGACGACCGCCGTCCAAGGTTTTCATGGCGGCGCCGAATCCCTTGTGAAGAGGACCTACTAAATCGCTCTTCGGAACGCGGACGTTTTCAAAAACAATGTCACTGGTCGGGTAACCTACAATACCCATTTTGGCTTCCGGCTTACCCACGCTGACACCCGGTGCGTGCATATCCACTACAAACATGGAAATGCCACGGGCACCTTTTGCGGTAGGGTCGGTTCTTGCAAATACCAGGGAGTAATCTGCAACCGGCGCACCGGAACTGAAGGTTTTACGGCCGTTCAGAATAAAGGCGTCCCCGTCTTCCACTGCGGTGGTAATGACCCCGCCGGCATCGGAACCGGCACCCGGTTCGGTCAGGGAGAAGGCCATAATCTTTTCGCCCTTAGCAACAGGCGGAATGTATTTCTGCTTCTGTTCTTCGGTACCGTAAATCAGCAACGGGCCGGAGCCAAGAGAGTTGGAAGTGTTTGCATAAATGGCCAACACCGGAGAAACCTTGGAAAGTTCCTCCACCATAAGAACATAGCCTAAAGAGTCTCCGCCCTGTCCGCCATATTCTACCGGTGCTTTAATTCCGGTCAGGCCGTACTTAGCCATTTTCTGAAAGATTTCCCGATTGAATTCACCGGTTTCTTCCAATGCATCCAGCAGGTCGTCGGTAAATTCGTTCTCTGCGAATTCCCGGTAGAGCTTACGCTGGAGTTCGTATTTTTCATCCAGAATCATGTGGGAAACTCCTTTTTATTCAAAATAGGCATTGAGACCGCCCCAGGTTTCCTGGAAGATACCCGGATCCATGGTCTTTAAGTCGTCAGCAATGGCTGGGGTGAAGCCCATCTGATCCAGAATATCCTTCTGCAGGTCCATGCCAGGGGCAATTTCGGTCAAGGTAATCTGATGGTCAATGAGTTCAAATACAGCCCGCTCTGTAATGTACATAACCTTCTGGTTGGCCGGTGCATACTGGCCGGCGAAGGTAATCTGTCCAACGGTATCTACGAACTTCTGAATATCCCCTTCTTTGAGGATTTCCAGCTTGCCGTCTCCAACTTTGTATTCAGCATGTCCGGTGAAGGTACCGGCAAAGATAACGGTCTTGGTGGCTGCGGTAATGTCAATGAATCCGCCAGGGCCGGTCAGACGTTTGCCCATGCGGGAAACGTTGTTGTTGCCGTACTTGTCTACTTCACCAATGCCAAGACAGGTTACGTCTAATCCGCCGCCGGAAATCAAGTCAAACATATCGTTTGGTGTAATGATGGCTTCCGGGTTGTAAGCGCTGCCGAAACTTGGCAGAGCGGATGGAACACCGCCTACCATGCCGCTTTCCGTTGACATGGTTACTTCTTCAATTAAGCCTTCTTCTGCCACAACCTTGGAAACGTCTGCAGGCATACCAACACCCAGGTTGATGACATTGCCCTTCTTCAGTTCCATGGCACATCTACGGCAGATAACCTTCCGTTCGTCAAATGGAATCGGTTTAATTTCGTCCAGCGGGATTTTAATCTGACCGGAGAAGGAAGGTTCCCAATAGTCCCCTTCTGCCTGCCAGCAGGACATTGGGTCCTTGGCTTTGACAACATAGTCAACTAAGATGCCAGGAATCTTAATATCCTTCGGGTTTAAGGTATCTTTCTTGGCCAGGTATTCAACCTGAACAATAACAATACCCCCGTTATTCTTGGTAGCCTCTGCAATGGAAAGGCCTTCATTTATGACAGATTCATGGGCAAAGGAAATGTTGCCCTTTTCGTCGGCAATGGTACCACGGAGAATGGCTACATCCGGTTTGAATGCCGGATAGAACAGGTATTCTTCTCCGTTAAACTCTACTACCTTAACCAGTTCATCCTTTGCGCATTTGTTCATGCGGCCCCCTTCTACGCGAGGGTCAACAAAGGTACCAAGGCCGGTTTTGGTAATGAGGCCCGGTCTGCCGGCAGCAATTTCTCTCCAGAGGTTAATGATGACCCCTTGTGGAAGGCAATAGCTTTCCAGTTGTTCTGCACGGGCTTGGTCACACAGAGCAAAGGCAGAGCCAATGTGGGCGCTGGTCCATTTTGCAATGAGGCCCGGGCCTGCTTCCCCAAAACGGGTGGCACCTCTGGCGCCATGCTCTTTGTCCGATTCCTCTCTCTTCACACGGTCCCAACCGTAGAAGTTGTTACCATAACCCCAGTCTCCCATGGCGGAGCCCTGCTTCAGATGCAGGCCGCATGGATGGCCGGTCTCGGCAAAATTGTCACGGATGGCACAAGCAACTTCTTCTGCCCATCCGGACAAGCCCATACCGCCGATTCCGACGGTAGCGTTATCTGGAATTAACTGTGCAGCCTCACGGGCTGTAATAAATTTAGCCATTATAGGGGTCCTCTTTTTCTAATTATTTTTCGTTAAT
The DNA here is from genome assembly GCA_045642465.1 of Acutalibacteraceae bacterium. Taxonomy (GTDB): domain Bacteria; phylum Bacillota; class Clostridia; order Oscillospirales; family Acutalibacteraceae; genus RUG420. Next base: position 271,292 of record JAZUIY010000016.1, on the reverse strand, counting down.
TCTTGTAGTCTTCCATTGCATAAGCGTTGTAGCTAATGAGGAAGTACGGCTTGAAGTTCTTAATTGTCAACTTCATGGAAATCATGGCAAAGCACGGAGTGTCTTCCAGCCACTTATAACGTTCGTCATCTGTGTGGAAGTACAGGAATTCTCTGAAGTAAAGATAATCAGAAAGATAATGCTTTAAGTGAAGCAGGTTCTTTGGAACGTCTTTCCACTTTACTTTCATGCGGCCATCGGTAAACAGGTCAATTTTTGCACCGTCATCTGTGGTGATTTGGTATCTTGCAAATACGTCAGAGGTAATGCCAAGGAAATGAATGGTGTTCCAGTCAGCACCCAACGGTGTAATGTTACCGTTGATGACATCCCCTTCACATGGACCGTCTTCAATTGGAATTACCACTTGTACGCCAAGGCCTTTCAGGCCAACCGGAAGAGCCAATGCAGGGCATGCACATTCGGTGTAATACAGTTTCTTTGCGTTCATTGTGCCTACCTCCTTAATCTACCTGGTAGCAGGTAAACGTTACGGTGTTGCCTACTACGGAATCTACTTTGATGAATGTAATGGTGTGAGCAAGCCAGGTAAATCTTGGCCAGCCGGTATTGTAAAGGATGTTCAGCATGCTGCTGTTGTTACCGTAAACATCCGTGGAGATGGTAGCAATTTTGCCTACTTTTCCAACGAATTTACTTTCATACTTTACGCCGCCATCCAGGCGCTGGGTCTTCCAAAGTACAGATACAATTGGAACAATTTCTGCATTCACTTTGTCACCGGAAACGGATCCATCGGCAACTTTGAAGGCATGCATTTCGCCCGGCTTCAATTCATAGTGTTCAATGTCTTCTGCAAAGTTCACTGTGCCGGAATAAATCGGAGTGAAGTTTGCATCAGGAAGATGAACCGGATGTTTAAATACGCTCATTTTTCTTTCTCCTTTTGTTAATCATTTATCGTTTATTGTTTTATTTATACACTTCTGCTATACTGACCGTATCAACTCCACTCGGGAAGGTGCAGTATGAGAAATTTAAAATACGCTATTTTGGGTTTGGTAAATCGTCAGCCAATGACCGGTTACGACATCAAGAAGGCCTTTGAAGACCGAGCCTTGAGCAGTTTCTGGCATGCTGAACATAGCCAAATTTACCCAGAACTCAAAAAACTTGTTGATGAAGGTTCCCTTGAATTTTCCACTGGCATTAAAGGTGAGAAAATGGAAACCAAAACCTACACCATTACGGAAGCCGGTAGAGCCGACTTCATTGACTGGTTAAAGGATGACGTTCCGGTGGAACGCACCTACAAAGACATTTTCCGTCTTCGTACTTTTAACTCTGACCAGTTGGATGCAGAAGACTTTAAACCATTGCTTCAGAGTCAGTTAAAGCAGCACACCCTGCGCAGAGACCGCCTCGTTGGAATCCGTAGAAATGTGTTCAAAGACACGCCTCCGGAAGACCGCGTTCAGTTAGGTGACTACATGGTCCTCTACGGTGCAATTCTCAGAGAGAATGCTTATCTGGAATGGCTGGAAGATTGTATCCGCATCTTTGAAGGAATGTAATAAGAACTAGGCCGGTAAGCGCCAATTTGGTGCCTGCTTTTTTTGGGGCCTGCAAATATGTAATTGGCAACATGTAGTCTCTTACATACACTATACCCCTTTGTGCCTAAATTAACCATTGACAAATATGTAAAGGTTTACATATTTCCTTTGGTCACATTTATGAAAAAAAGACCGTTGTTTCAAGCTTGAAACAACGGTCTTTCGTTTTTGTCAAATTACATTAAGCTAAACATGATCCATGCAGAATGCAGCATCTTTACGGTATAAGAATTCCGGATTTTATCTTCCAGTTTGTCTCCAACCCCCGGAATGCGGAGCACCGGGAATGCTAAAGTGATGGTCTTAATTAAAAGATCGTCCATGATATCTTTAAAAGTCTTATTCATGTGTCATTCCCTCCTTAATATTTACCGTAGGCATGTACAAATTCGTTTACTGCTTTCAAGTTGTCATAGTTGGTGTCATGTACAGAAAGCAAGGACTTGTCGGTGGTGAAGATGAAACCGCCGCCAGGAGCGCATTCATCCAAAACATGCATAGCATGCATAATGCATTCCTTCTTGGAAGCTGTCTTCAACATAGACAGAGGCATACCACCCATAATGGACTGGTAGTTCCCCAGCTGTTTCTTAACGTCACAAACGTCGTCTTCGTCACAGTAAAGGGTTACGGTACCCGGTTCCAAATCCTTGAAGAGTTCCAGTTTGCCTTCGCCCCACTTGCCTTCCAGCAAAGTGCAGACATGACCGCCCCAAGAAGTAATGAGTTCAATGGTCTTCTTGTAGCTTGGCCAGTAGAGTTTTTCATACTGTTTGTCATTCATAAAGGATGGAGCATGGGTCGGGTTGAAGAACCATGGGAAGTCTACACACTTCGGATCCTGATCTTTCACAAAAGCAGAAACAAAGTTGTTGGCAAGCAGTTTTGGCTGTTCAATAACATTCAGCAAAGAATACACTCTTTCACAGTAAATGGTGTACTGTTCAAAAATGGCATCTGCTGCTTCTGCCAATGCTTCCGGCTGACGGCGAAGGTCATAGGAAGTGTTTCTGAAGCCACGAAGGAAGTCAAAAATGTTATCAAATGGCATTTCAATAAAGCCACCGAAGAAGGACGGTGTATCTGTCAAAAGCGGCAGTGCCACACCCTGGCCCATCATACCGGCGCCATAATTGAGCAAACCAAGTAAAGCTTTGAGAATGGTCTTTTCCTGACCTGCTACATCGCCATTCAAGTTCGGAAATTTACGGGTGTTGATTTCATTCAGGAAAAAGTCAACCGGGTTGTCGATTAACTGCTGGAATTCATCTGCTTCCATTGGTGCAATTTCCTTGTGCTGTGCGGTATGGCCGTCGGCAGATGCAAAGTAAGAGTCTGCGCCCAAAGCATCAAAGAAATTAAACGGGTGAACAAAGAAGCCTTCAAAATAACCGTCAAAATAAAAGTCGTTGATACTCTTACGGAAGGCGTTAACACCTTTAAACGGATTCTTCTTTACATCGTCAATGGTTACCCCGCCATATCCGTAGGCAAAGGTTTCAATCTGGCTGGTAATTGGAACATAATCAGGCACCTGATTCCGTCCGGCAATGGCCAGCCGCTCTTTCTTCTCCTGTACCACTTTACTCATAAATATCCTCCTCAGAATAAAGTTTTTTATACTACACTCCCACTATACGCTATTTCGCGTTTAAATTCTATTATTCAGTTACGTTTTCTGCTTCTTTTACCTGCTTCGTTCCCTTCCCATTTCGTTCAGGAATAACAAAGATAAAAATCAGAGAGGTAAACAGCAGGCAGAACGGATAGGACAGGTACGGCATAACATCAAAGGCATCTATATTCTGTCCCAAAGCGGTGGCTGCGCTGAGCAGAACCAGCATCTGAGCACCGTAAGGAATAATGCCCTGGAAGATACAAGAGAAGGTATCTAGGAGCGATGCAGTCTTCTTAAAGGAGAAGCCATACTTTTCTGCCATCTGAGATGCGATTGGGTTGGCCATAACAATGGCCACCGTATTGTTGGCTGTTGCAATATCCATGGCGCCAACCAAAAGGCCAACGCCCAACTGTCCACCCTTTTTGCCGTGGAACAGTTTGGAAATGACGTGAAGCAAAGCTTCAAAACCGCCATAAGCTTTTACCAATTCACAAATGGCTGCTACCAAAACAGCTACCATTGCGGTTTCAAACATACCGCTGACACCGGCACCCATGTTGCTTAGCAAGTCATAGAAGGAAACGTTGCCTTCTGCAAGGATGATGATGGAGCCGGAAACAATACCAATCAGCAGAACGAAAAATACGTTTATGCCGGCAATGCCGCCCAGCAGAACCAAAATGTAAGGAATGATTTCCACTAAGTTATAGTCCTGCAATGCCACTGCTTGTCCGGTAAAGTTTTTAAAGGAAAGCAATTGGGTGGCTACCAAAGCAATGATGGCGGCAGGCAATGCAATTTTAAAGTTCTCTTTGAATTTGGTCTGCATTGGTACCCCCTGCCCCTGACAGGCAGCAATGGTGGTATCGGAAATGAAGGAGAGGTTATCTCCGAACATAGCACCGCCCATGACAGCACCCAGGCAAAGCGGAACCCCAAAACCGGAAGCCGTTGCCAAGGAAACCCCTATTGGGGAAAGTAAGGTAATGGTACCTACCGAAGTACCCATAGCTAGGGATACAAAGCAACTGATTAAAAACAGTGCGGATACGGCAAATTTTGCCGGAATCAAACTCAAAATAAAGTAGGCTACGCTATTGGCACTGTCTCTGCCAACAACTCCCACAAAAGCGCCGGCGCAGAGGAAGATGATAATCATGGTGATGATATTCTTGTCCCCAATGCCTTTGCCCATCAGTTCCAATTTTTCCGAAAAGTTCAGTGTCCTATTTTGGATGCAGGCAACGAGTAAGGAAATTAGGAACGTACACACAATTGGGATGTTATAGAATCCCATTGGAATTTTTAAAATGTATTCAAACAGAATACCCAATCCCAAGTAAAGTATTACAAAGACGCCAATGGGAAGCAGTGCCTTGTAATTATATTTCTTCGACATTTATTCTTTCTCCATCGCAATATTGGTTTCTAATTTACTCAAGGTAAAGTCTCTGTCCGGAACAATGGTAATATCGAACCCAGGGTAAATCTGTAATAAGGTTTCAGTGAGTTCTTTTACCTTCGGTTCGGTCTTCTTAATATTGAAGTCCAAAACCGCATCAAAGGACATTTCCTTATGTTCCGGATCTGCCCAGAAAGCATGAATCTGCAGAACGCTTGGATCTTCCATTAACACCTTGGTTACGGTGTCACGCATTTCCATAATGTCCTTGTCGGTGGTGTTGATGCTGTAGAAGCCGAAATAGAAGAACACGCCATATTTATTGAACAGTTCTACGTTCAAAGGCTGGATAATCTGAGCTGCTTCCCGAATGGAGATGCTTTCTTCCAGTTCCACGTTTACGTTACCAATATAAACATTCGGGCCATAGTTATGGAGCACCAGGTCATAGGCGCCCACAATACCCTTGTGGTTTCGGATGTCTTCCATCATTTCTTCTGCCAGGTCTTCGTCTGGACGGCCACCCAACAGTTCTCCAACAACTTCCAAAACAATTTCCATACCGGATTTCAAAACGAAGATGGAAACCAAAGCACCAATCCAGCCGTCAATGTTGAGGCCGGCGAACTTGGATACCAGTGCGCCAATTAAGGTAACACCGGTAATAATGGCGTCAGACAAAGCGTCCGCACCGGAAGCTTCCAAGTTTGGAGAATTGTACTTCTTCCCCTGCTTTTTGTTGTAAAACCCTAAGAGAATTTTTGCCACAATGGCAACCACCAGAAGAATCAGAGCCACCCAAGTGTACTCTGTCGGTTCCGGATGAATGATTTTCAAAATAGAATTTTTCAGGAATTCACCGCCGGCAAAGAGTACCAAGGCGGCAATAATCATACTGGAAAAATATTCTACGCGGCCAAAGCCGAACGGGTGTTTTCGGGTTGCCCCTTTGGAAACAATGCCCATGGTAATAATGGTTACCAAAGAAGAAACGGAGTCCGTAAAGTTGTTCACGGCGTCGGAAATAATGGCAATGGAATTGGATGCAGTACCAACCAGAATTTTAATGCCGCCCAGTGCCACGTTGACAATAATGCCAACAATACCGGCAATGACTACTTTCCACAGACGGCCGCCACTGACTTTACCGTCCCCTTCGGAATCTTCCATTTTTTTACGTTGTTCATCGTGAAGGACAATGCCTTCCGTAATGTCTTTCTTTTCTCCCATGAGAAAGACCTCCTTATACGTTAAAGCGGAACAGCACTACATCGCCATCCTGCATGATATATTCTTTGCCTTCGGAGCGTACCAAGCCCTTGTCTCGGGCAGCAGCAAGAGAGCCGCAGTCCAGCAGGGTCTGATAGTTGATGACTTCGGCGCGGATGAAACCGCGTTCAATGTCAGAGTGAATTTTGCCGGCAGCTTTTGGTGCTTTGGTACCCTTTTTGATGGTCCAGGCACGGACTTCCGGTTCCCCTGCGGTCAAGAAGGACATGAGACCAAGCAGGTCATAGGAGCGCTGTATGAGCAGGTCCAGACCGCCCTGTTCAATGCCCAAGTCAGCCAGGAATTCGGTCTTTTCTTCCTTGGAAAGAGAGGCAATTTCTGCTTCCAGCTGGGCACAGATTGGAAGTACCTGAGCGCCTTCTGCATCTGCAATCTTCTTCACTGCCTGGTAGCGTTCATTGGAGTCCAGGCCGCCTAAGAAGTCGTCTTCCCCCATGTTGCAGGCGTAGATAACCGGCTTATAGGTCAAGAGGTTAAAGTCAATGAGGCTTTCCTCTTCTTCTTCGGTGAGTTCTACGGTACGGGCACACTGGCCGGCATCCAAAGCTTCTTTAAAGCGGTTGAGGATGGCCAGTTCCTTGGCTAAGGACTTGTCCCCTTTCATGGCCTTTTCGGTGCGGGCAATGCGCTTGTCCAGCAGTTCGGCGTCGGAAAGGATGAGTTCCAAGTTAATGGTTTCAATGTCACGGGATGGGTCAATGGATCCTTCTACGTGAACAATGTCATCGTTTTCAAAGCAGCGAACCACGTGGATAATGGCATCTACTTCACGGATGTGGGAAAGGAACTTGTTGCCAAGGCCTTCGCCCTGGGCAGCGCCCTTTACCAATCCGGCAATGTCTACAAATTCAATGCTGGCCGGTACCACGCTCTTCGGGTGGTACAGTTCGGTGAGCAAATCCAGACGTTCGTCCGGTACGGCAACCACGCCAACATTCGGCTCAATGGTGCAGAACGGATAGTTTGCACTCTGGGCACCGGCGTTGGTGATTGCATTAAACAATGTACTTTTACCGACATTCGGTAAACCTACAATTCCGAGTTTCATGTATACTAGCTCCTTTGGCGTATTTTCAAAGGCTCATTATACCATAAAAAAGGCGTAAACCGAAAGAGTTTACGCCTTTTCTCATGTGTTATTTTGAATTTACTTCAGTGCCATGGCAGCCTTATATGCGCCGTGGGTTGCACCGGCAATTCGTCCGGCTTGCTTTGCGTCACCAACGACGAAGGTGTTGCTGCAAAGAGACTTGATGTTTTCGGCCAGGCCAACGGATTTTACGCCGAGGGCAAGAACCACTGCGTCACAGGAAACGCGCTTTCTTCTGCCGGCAACGGTGGCATCTTCCAGAAGCACGCTGTCCTCTTCAATGTTGATGAGTTTCCAGGAAGTTAAGAACTGGGCGTTCTTTTCTTCCAACTTTGGAATGACGTCCATCTTGTGCTGGTTCCATGCTCCCGGAGCCAGTTCCTTGGCCATTTCTACAACCACAATGTCATTGCCGTTGTCGGCCAGATATTCGGCGGTTTCCAGGCCGGTCATACCGGAACCAATGACAGCAACCTTCTTGCCATCCAGAACTACCTTACCTGCCAGAATGTCATCGGCGGTGCATACGTTGGCCTTGTCTGCACCTGGGATGTTTGGAACCAGAGGTTCGCCGCCGGTGCAGTCAAACAGTGCATATGGGTTCAAAGCCTTTACGTTTTCTACGGTAGCTTCGGTACCAAGCTGAATATCTACGCCAAGAAGGCCGCACTGGTATTCCAAGTCTTCGGTAACCCAGCCAATCTTCTTTTTCTGCTTTGGAGCAGCAGCCAACAGAATCTGGCCGCCGACTTTGTCAGCCTTTTCCAAAACGGTAACGTTAAAGCCCTTCTGGGCACATACCTTAGCAGCCATTAAGCCGGCAGGGCCTGCGCCAACAACTACAACCGGTCTGTCATTTCCGCACTTTTCCGGTTCCAGAGGGAAGTCAATTTCGAAGCAGGAACGAGGGTTGACAGCGCATTCACCAGGAGTGCCGCCGCCAAGGGCGTTGTGCATCATGGATTCAATGCAGTAGCAGCAGGAAAGACAACGGTTGATTTCCTTGCTTCTACCCTCTTTGGCCTTCTTTGCCCAGTACGGGTCAGCCAGCTGTGGACGAGCCATGCAGATAACGTCCTGATAACCTTCTTCCAAGAGCTTTTCAGCCTGTTCCGGAGTACGGATAACACCGGTGTGGCCTACCGGAATGGAAACAGCTTCCTTAATGGCCTTGGCATTGTCTTTTCTCCAGCCCATGTCAAAGGAAGTGGTTTCACACCATGCATTCATGGTGTCATAGGTACCGCAGGAAAGGTCTAAGAACTGAACACCGTAGCTTTCTAAGAGCTTGGCAATTTCAACGCCTTCGTTCAGGGTGTAGCCCTGTTCATAACCGAACATGCTGTAGTATTCGTCTGCAGTAAGACGAGCAGAAATTGGATAATCCTTACCGCAAAGGTCATGAATCTTTTCAATGATTTCCTTTACAATGCGGCATCTATTTTCCAAGGAACCACCGTATTCGTCGGTTCTCTGGTTGGTGTACGGAGACAGGAACTGCTGCAGGAAATAACCGTGAGAACAGTGCAACTGAACACCGTCAATACCGGCTTTCTTACAACGGAGAGCACCCTGGGCAAATTCATCTTCCAACTTGTGAATTTCCCACTTGGTCAGGGCACGCACCTTCTGGCTTTCTGCAATTGGAGTACAGCAGAGTTCTGCAGGGTTGCCGCCGGAAGCGGATACGGTTGGGAAGTAAATCTTGTGGAAGATCTGCTGATCAAAGAAGTCCATGTAGTTGGTCAGGGTGAAGAAGATTTTCCACCAGCCGTCCCAGTGACGTCCAATGAAGTCAGAGAGTTTCCAAGCAGTAACAACCAGCTGATAGGTCTGTCTGCCTGGGTGATGCAGCTGTACAAATACTTTGGAGCCTTCTGCATGAATGGAGTCAGCCAACTTGGTGAGGCCAGGGATGCAGCGGTCAGAGGTAACGGACATCTGTCTTGGTCCGGTGCAGCCGGTCCAGTCAGAAATACGGGTTACTTCGGTTTCAATTAAGCCGGTGCCGCCTTTGGCACGTTCAGTGTAGTAGGCAATGGCTCTGTCACCACAGGTGCCGTCCAGTTCAGCAACTTCCATGAGCATTGGAGGAAGTACAATGCGGTTTGGAATTTCGCAAGTACCAATATTCCACGGCTCAAATAATTTTGGGAAAAATTCGTTCATGTCATTTTCATCCTTTCCAATAACACTTTCCGATAACTAAAAGTTTTACCTTAGTATTATACTTTTTTCCGTCAAAGAACCGCAATACTATACACCAAAAAGATAGACATCTTTTTGACACGTGTTATAATGTGCTCGTATTTTTGGGAGGGACAAAACATGTATTATAAAGCCCATAAAATTGAAAGTTTTGATGGAACCAAACTCTACGTGAGAGAGTCCGGTAAAGGGCCTCTACTCGTCCTCATTCACGGTGCCGGCACCGACGGGGACTTTTTCCGGAAAACCGGTAAAGTCCTGTCCCAGTGGTTCCATGTCATTTCCTATGACCGCCGCTGTCATGCCCGTAGCGGCAACCCATCCAAGGATGCCCGCAAGGCCACTGCCCCGCTGGATGCCCACGCAAAGGATGTTGCCGCCATCATTGACACTTTTTCTGAGGATGGCAAGGCCTACGTTTTGGGCCACAGCTTAGGCGGCTACATTGCCATGCGCTTTGCCGAACTGTATCCGGAAAAAATCATTCAGTTGGTTCTCAACGAGCCGGCCTTTGACCCGCTGCTTTGGCCAAAGGAAAATGGGGGCATGGGCTTCCTCAAGTTCCAAGACGAGGAAGCAAAGAACGAGATTCATCCCATTGAAAAAATCAACATGGTAAAAGATACCGTCGCCTCCGTCCTTTATGACGGTAAGTTCTTGTTCCGTTACCGGGTTCCACTGGATGCCTTACAGTCCCTTCACCCTCTGGTTTTGGTGGGAGAAGCCAGCATTGGAACCGCCATTTATAACGAAACCATAAAGTTAGCCGAGCGTCTGGGCTGCTCCCCTATTTTCATAAAAGGAGCCCACAACGGCGGCTATTATCACCCACAGATTTATGCTAACACCGTAAAAGATCTTCTTTTAGGATAAGAAAAAAGCACCGGAAAAACCGGTGCTTTTCTTTTTTACTTTCTAAGATATTCTAAGGTACAGCAGCGGAACTCGCTGTCCTGAAATTCACTGAGAAAACTGATGTCCCAATCATCCTTATGAACGGCTGGGAAAAAAGTATCTGCCTCTGCATCGGCCTCTACGTGGGTCAGCAGCATGCGGTTTGCATACGGCAAGAAGGCTTCATAAATGGTGCCTCCCCCGATGACAAAGAGTTCTTCTTCGCTCTGAGCGTATTTGGCAAGTACTTCCTCTACGGAATGATACTGTTCCACTTCCTCCGGAAAGTCCTTTTCAGAGGCTGTCAGCACCAAATGCGTGCGTTCCGGAAGCAATCTGCCGCCGAAGCTTTCAAAGGTCTTTCGGCCCATGATGATTTTATGTCCCCATGTGGTCTCTTTGAAGAACTTCATGTCTGTAGGCAAGTGCCACAGCAGTTTGCCGTCTTTACCCAGTTCATTTTCTCTGCCAACCGCAGCAATGATGGTAAACATAGCATGCTCCTCTCTATTGGGCCAGTGGGAATCGGATGCCACCCATGTGTTCGTATCCTTCAATCTTAATGTCCTTTAGTTCTGTGGAATGGTCAAAGCGAAAGAAGTCTGTCACGTCCGGATTCAGCCAAAGCTTCGGTGCCGGCAAATGACCCTTGGTATCATAGCGTTCAATCTGTTCCTTGATGCCATCCACCTGATTTACGTAAATGTGAGCGTCTTTGATGCTCCAGTCCAAAGTGCCCGGTTTCAGTCCGGAACAGTGGGCCAGCATATTTAAGAGCACAGCGTACTGGGTTACGTTAAACGGTAAGCCCAGAGGTACGTCACAGCTGCGCTGGTGCACCCAAGCGTTCAAATGACCATCGGTAACATCCCATTCGCTGGACCAAACACAGCTTGGCAGCACGGCAGTCGGCACATAGTCGTCCTGCCACAGGGTCATGACCATGCGGCGGTCATACGGGTTGGTTTTCAAGGTTTCCAAAATCCGCTGAGTCAGGCCAAATTTGTTGACAATGTAGCCATAAGCGGTGCCAATGGTGTGAGCGTAAGCCGGGTCAAACTGTTTTACTACAGTCTGCTTTATAAGCTTCCCCTCTTCGTCCGGCACCATCTGGTTGGCGGTCCAAGTGCCATCTTCCGCAATTTCCCATTCATCCCAAATGTGGACGTTGCGTTCCTGCAGCCAACGGACGTCGTTGGACTGTACCTGGTAAATCCAAAGCATTTCTAAGATGGCTTGGCGGAAATAGAGTTGCTTGGTGGTCAGTACCGGGAATTCTTCTTCCAGGTTCAAATGAAAGTGTGCGGTAGGAACCTTAATGGTATCCATGCCGGTGCGATTCGGCACCCTCACACCTTCGGACAAAATTCGTTTACAGAGTCCTATATATTCTGTATCCCATTGTGACATAAATGATTCTCCTTTTAAGAAATTTATGTCCTCCCCATATTTTTAATCGTTTATAACCGTCACCTGGAATACCTTCATGGCTTCCAGGGCATTTTTATGTGTTTCCGGAGTCACGCCGGCACAGCAGGAAGCGTCTACAATAATTTCAGCTTCCGGCAAGAAGGCTTTGGCAATGACTACGTTGGAAATGACACAGATATCGGTGCAAAGACCGACGAATTCCACGCTTTCAATTGGCGTATCCAAATTCCAAGCCTGCAAGAACGGGCCGAATCCGGAAGAACCGAAGGTCACTTTATCAAACACATATTTTCCAACGTATGGCTGTAATGCATTACAAATCTGCCAGCCATCGGTATCTTTCACACAGTGAACGACAGGAAGTTTCTTTCCTTCCTGGGTATCCATGTAGTTGTCAAAATGGGTGTCTCTGGAAAAGACCACCATACCGTCAAAGTTTTTGACCTTTTCTACTACGTTCCCCACAATGGCCTGAGCCTCTTTGGTGCCCAGAGAACCATCAATGAAGTCGTTCTGCATGTCAGTAACAAATAATAATTTCATGGTTATACTCCCAAAACTTCCGGATCAACCAGAGAAGCAGCCATAACCGCTTTAATGGTGTGCATACGGTTTTCAGCCTCTTCAAATACAATGGAGGCAGAACTTTCAAATACTTCGTCGGTGACTTCCATTGCGTCACGGCCGAATCGCTCACCCATTTCCTTACCCACGGCAGTTTTGTGGTCGTGGTAAGCTGGCAGGCAGTGCATGAAGACGCACTGTTCCCCTGCGTTGTCCATAAGCGCCTTATTTACCTGATACGGAGCCAGGTCAGCAATCCGTTCTTCCCAAACTTCAATTGGTTCACCCATGGAAACCCAAACGTCAGTGTAAATAACATCGGCGCCCTTGGTAGCCTTCATTGGGTCTTCTTCCATAGTAATAGTGGCACCGGTTTCCTTGGCAACAGCAAGACACTGGTCAATCAGTGCCTGGTCAGGCCAGTATTTCTTCGGTGCGCAGGCGGTGAAGTTTAAGCCCATCTTGGCACAGCCAACCATGAGAGAGTTCCCCATGTTGTAACGAGCATCCCCCATGTAAACGAAATTGATTCCCTTGAGTTTGCCAAAGTGTTCTTCCACGGTGAGGAAGTCAGCCAAAATCTGGGTTGGATGGAACTCGTTGGTGAGGCCGTTCCAAACCGGGACCTTAGCATAGTGGGCCAGTTCTTCAACAATCTCCTGGCCATATCCTCTATATTCAATGCCTTCAAACATGCCAGACAGAACCCGGGCAGTATCGGCAATGCTTTCCTTTTTGCCGATCTGAGAATCGGTTGGATTCAGATAAGTGGTTCCCATACCTAAGTCGTGGGCAGCTACTTCAAAGGAACTGCGGGTACGGGTGCTGGTTTTTTCGAAAATCAAAGCCACATTCTTACCCTTGCAATAGTCGTGCAGAATGCCTGCTTTTTTCTTTGCTTTCAGGTCTTTGGCCAGGGCTAAATAATAGCCGATTTCTTCCGGCGTAAAGTCCAAAAGTTTTAAGAAGTCGGTTCCTTTTAAATTCATAAGAATTCCCCTCGAAAATATTAAAATAACGTGAAAATTTTACCCCGAAGCGGGTTTTTCGTCAATAATTGTTCGTTTTTTTCAAAAAACTATGAGTTATGACTCATTTTTCACTTGTCAAGTTTCTGTCTAATATGCTATTCTGAGTTATCATGAAAATGTGAGTGGGGGTTCACACCAATGAAATATGATCTTTCCCGCACCCCAAGCCGTGGTGCAGCACACACCTTGGAGACCTTCTCCGACACCATGTTCGACTTGCTTCGGAAGAAGCCATTTGAAAAAATTACCATTAATGAAGTTTGCATTCAGGCAGGCTTCCCTAGAGCTACCTTCTACAACTATTTTGACGACAAATTTGACCTTTTAGACTACTGCTGGATTGTCATTGGCCAACAGCTTCGTCTGGAGGAATTCAAAGAAGTACCGGAACAGGATGCCCTCTATATTTACTTTGACCGTATTTATGACTTCCTGTCTCAGTCCAATAACGCCATTGAAGACACCATGCTGGTAAACCGGGAGGACGGGTTCTTAAGAAAGAGCCTTGTCCTGTTCGTAGAAAAATCTGTACTCAGCATGTTAGAACTGGCCGAAGCCACACAGGGTTATGAAGTTCCACACGACATTCTGGCACAGCACTTCAGCAACGTTTTGGTGCTGGTATTCAAATGGTGGTTCTTAGAACAGCATGCCATGACCAAAGAGGAAGGACATCAGTTGTTAGACCGTTTACTTTACGGAAAGTATAACTGATGTTAAATAAAAAGCAGCCTCCCAATAGGGAGGCTGTTTTCTTTTATTCGGTATCTTCTTCCGGGTCATGTAATTTCCCGTGCTTGCGCTTTTCTTCCGAATACCAGCGGTCCATCCAATCCGGACCCGGCATATTCCAATGGAAAGTGGCAGCCAGCAGTCTGAGCACCACAACGGTTGCAAAGCAGACAATCATGGCCAGGGCCTGAGGAACATAGTTCCAAAGAAGGCCATAGATTAAAGAGCCGGACAGTGCGGCCAACGCATAGAAGTGGCGGATGAATACATCCGGCAATTCTTGGGCCATCATGTCCCGGAGAATGGAGCCGCCAATACCGGTTAAGGTACCCATAAACATCATCATGAAGAGCGGATGGTTACTGTAGGCATATTCATGACCCACTTGCGCACCGGTAACGGTAAAAGAGGCAAGACCTAAGGTATCAAAGATCAGAAGTATATCGCCCCAGGTGCCGGGATGTTTTAAGAAAAACTCACGTACAAACGGAAGCAATGCAATAACGGACACTACGGTAGCTGCCCCAACGTACAATGGGCTCTGGAATACAACCGGATGATTGCCCACAATGACGTCTCGGATCAGTCCGCCGCCGGTGGAGGTAATGATGCCTAAAACCACAATACCAAAGACGTCCATTTTCTTGCGGATGCCCACAATGGCACCGGAAATTGCAAAGGAAATGACACCTAAAAAGTCAATGATTTGGGTAAAGGTTTCTGGCATGGGTTCTCCCCCCTTCGGTCTATTTTACATCATTATAAATCCGTAGATACCTCTTTGTTAATACCCTTCTTAAAGAGGATCAGAATTGGAATCAAGATCAGCACGCCGACAACAGCAGCTGCGGTAAACATGGCGGCGCATGGTTCGTACGTTGCCACACCGGTGTCGGAAAGATAGGTTCCGCTGGCAGCGTGAGCACAGACATAGTCTCCAATGGCCGGGCCCAGTACCATAGGAATCAGCACGTAGAAAATCATGCGGATGCCTTGGAACATGCCGGCGTTATCCTCCGGTGTATAGTCCCGGACGGTGGAGTTTAAGATAATACCTAAGAGGCCATAACCGGCAAGAAGCGGGACAGCCACTATAGCAAATTTACCCAAGGTGTGAACGGCGCCTGCCCCGAAGAGGCCAAGTACATAAAGGCCAAAGGCAATGAAGATGGCTACGTTCTTCCCCACCTTGTCTATGATTTTTCCCATGAAGATAACAGCAACAACAATAACGGCTGCTGCTACAACCAGGCCGCCGATAACCGGCAGGCTCAGATAGGAAATCAGGTTTTCAATTTTCAGTCCCAGCCCGTGGTCCAAATAAATCAGCAGATACGGGAAGAAGCACTGAATGGAAATGTTGTAAAGGCCAGCAGCAAGGAAGGTAATGTAGAGCTTCGGGTTCTGCTTGATGACAGAAGGACGGAAGCCGCTGATTAAGTTTTCCCAATAGTGCTCATCCTTCTGGATGACACCGCTGCGAGAATCTTTCAACGTAAACACACTGATGATGCCGCAAAGCAGCACAAAGAGGCCCAAAATTAAGAAGAAGTTCTGGTAACCGCCCAGCAGTTCAATCAT
This sequence comes from Acutalibacteraceae bacterium, assembly GCA_045642465.1. Taxonomy (GTDB): domain Bacteria; phylum Bacillota; class Clostridia; order Oscillospirales; family Acutalibacteraceae; genus RUG420. Next base: position 255,832 of record JAZUIY010000016.1, on the reverse strand, counting down.
ACCGCCTACGGCTACAACAACTACTACAGCAGCCACAGAGAAAATGGCCAGTACACTTTCCACGGTGGCCCGGTTTCTAGGACTAGTAATGTCGGTAACCCAGGCGTTAAAGACAGCGTCGTAAGAAGACGAACCTACGAAGGTCATAACGCAGTCCATGATGATGATGACTATGGCGGTCACGGTAACCAGTTTCACCGGTTCGGTAATTCCAAAGACGGCGGACACGTTGGCTTTGGTTAAGAAGCCAAACCCGGCGCAAATGATACCCCAAATGATGAATCCGGTGGACAGGATTACTTTTCGTTTATTCAGTTTATCGGATAAGTTCCCAATAAAAATGGTGGCCAAAAACGCAGTAATGGCACTGAGGGAAACCATGAGTTGAATGGCTGTCATAGAAGACAGGTTCCCCACGGCATTTCCCCCTTCATATACCGTGTTGTACATGAAGGTGTTGTAATACATGTTCTCCATATTCCAGGCAATGATACCGGACAGGCCGAACATACAGATGTTAAACCAATTGAGTTTGGAAATTTTATTTTCTCCCATTGTTTCCACTCCTTTTAGATACCTATCCATTATAAAAAAGGAATTTTTGGGTGACAAGTGACAAAAAGACCGGTCCTGACGGACCGGTCTTTTAAGTGGTCGGAGTGCCGGGATTCGAACCCGGGGCCTCTTGCTCCCGAAGCAAGCGCAATACCAAGCTTTGCCACACCCCGATTAGCGTGCTTGGTTATTATATTATAAAGCGGTGGTGTTTTCAAGAGCGAAGATGAGGGCATTTTGCGGTTCTTGCATTCCCTCTGCCAAGGCGGCCAAAGTGCCAATCAGTACTACGAAAAATACAATAATGGAAGAGACAATCACGAAGATTTTTTTGCCTCGTTCACTAAAGGCTTTTTCATACTTGGCACTGACTGCAACAATGGCCAAAAAGATTAGTGTAATAACAAGATACTTGACCATACGTTTCTCCTTTTAAATACTCTTCATAATAAAGCGGTAGAAATCTACAGCCGGTCCAAGACACTTAATATCTAAGTTTTCGTTGATGCCGTGAATGCTGTCTAACTGCTGGTCGTCAATGAAGAACGGTGCCAAGCGGTAAATGTTTTCGGAACAGCGGTCTAAGTAACGGGCATCCGATGCCGTGTTGGTAACGTATGGGGCGGAAGTAACGCCCGGATATGCAATGTCCACTGCCTTTTCAATGAGGCGGAACTGTTCGCACTTGAAGGAAGAAATGCCGGATTCAATACCCGGGTCAATGATTTCCATTTCCACGTCATATTTCTCTGCCAGCTTGCGGACGGCTTCTTTGGAAGCCTCCCCGCCCTGGTGGTGAGAGAAACGCATGTTACCGGTAACGAACGCTTCTGTCGGCAGTGCATTGTAAGCTTCGGAACCCTGGGCCATGGTGAAGGCCAAGGTGGTCTGAAGCATTGCGCCGGCTGCAGCGGAAACAGACGGCATTACCTTTTCCAGAATCAGTTCAAAGAAATCCGGTTTTCCTACTACGGATCCTACCACACCGCCCATGCTTGGACCAACACGGCGGAGCAGTTCTTTGACAACGTCATTCATTTCTACGGGAAAGAGTTTTTCCTCTTCGCAGGCAACCATGAATTTACCCAAGCGTACCAGCGGAGTATCTTTCCCCGGCATGGAGGCATGACCGCCGTTGGAACGGGCAATGAACTTTAAGTCTGCACAGCCCTTTTCCCCTACGCCAATCATGGCGAAGTCCCCGTCGGCACCGCCGATTGGGTCATGCATTACCATTCCGCCTTCGTCTAAAACGAAGTAGAAATGAATGCCACGGTCTTGTAAGAGTTGGGAAATATAGTCACAACCGGAGCCTTCAACTTCTTCCGTACAAGCGGATTCAAAATAGATGTCTCTGGCAGGTTCATAACCTTCTCCAATGAGTTCGTCTGCTGCTTTCAGCATACAGTAGAGACCACCCTTGGTGTCCAAGGTGCCGCGGCCCCAAATTTTGCCGTCTACAATTTCTCCGGAAAAAGCTTCGTGTTCCCAGTCCCCGGTAGCTTCCACTACGTCAAAGTGGTTCATAAACAGGGCTGGGTCCAAAGCCTGGTTGTAACCCGGCCAGCGGAGCAGCAAAGACCCATTATAGTCTTCTACTTCCATGTGGGAGAATACGTTTGGAAATTCTGTTTTTAATACTTCATGGAATCCACGCATCTTTTCCAGATTCACGTGGTTGTATTCGGATATGGTTTCGTATCGGATTAAGTTGGCCAAGCCATTTGCATAATCCAGACAGCGTTTTTCATCCATGGAACAAATACTCCTTTTTCCCTTGTTTACTTGCGGTCAGCAACTTCTACCTGCAATGGTTCATCCAATTTGAAGGTGTACTGTTTGCTGTAGTCCATGCGAGCGCAAAGGGTAGCAGTCTTTTCGTTTACGTTATAAACGACGCTCCAAAGGCTGGTAACGTCGTGGCCAATGCCAGGGGCATACTGTTTGCGGTAAGACAGTCTGCACTTATCCAACAGGTTCAAGGCCTGCTGTTCAGTCATGCGGCCCTGATTGCCGGCAAAGGCTTCCTGGAGATAACGGTAACGGGTATAACCGAACCCGTCGTGGTTGTCCCCGTCCGGACTCAGATAGAAGTTTACCATGTACTGGGATGGGAATACGTTTTCTCTCTTCTGTTCCGGATAGAAGAGACGCATGTCGGAATCAATGTATTCAATGATGACACTCTTGCCGGAGGCGTCAATGACATGGAAGTGATAGTCACAGCCGATGGCACTGTGCATGTCATACTTTTTAAAGAAGGCAACTGCTTCGTCTACGGTAGCGCAGGTATCCAAAACGCAGCGCATGGCTGCAGTGGTGGACATTGGCTTTTTGCCGGTTTTCTGCTTGCACTTCACGCCTTTAATTTCTACTACGTCAATGGCCAGGCCTTTTTCATTCATGCCGTCCATTAAAACGTAAGGTGCCAGAAGTAACTGCTTTCTCATGGCAGACTTAGCAGCTCTATTCCATTTGTAGCCATAGAGCAAGAAGTTCATATTCATAATGGAGATGCTCTTGTAGCCCCCTTCCGGAGCAGTCCAGTTTACACAAACCGGAGCATCTCTATAGTCAAAGTTTCTACCTAAAATGTGGTCTCCCTTTTCGTTCAGGGCATTGAAGGTAGTGCAGGCAAATCCATTTCCTGCTTTCATACCCAGTTTGGTTCCCAGTTTCTGGGTTTTCACAACAAAAGACAGCAGTTTCCCAACGTTGCTGACCCCGTTTTTCACAATGGATTCCAGAAAATAATCCTGGTAAGTCTGCATCATAAATACGGTGTCAGAAACCGGAGTGAAAGAAGCTACGGTCTTTTCTTGCGCCGCTTTTAATTCCTTTTTTGTCATATCCCCGTTTCCTCCCATAAAAGAACAAAGAAAGCCCAACAAAGGCGGAGTACGCCTTTGTTTGGGCCTCTTTTTATTAGAAATTACTTCTTAGCAATTGCTTCCTTAGCAGCAGCCACAATGTGGTCAGCATCCAAGCCAAAGATGTGAAGCAATTCTGGTGCAGGACCAGACTTACCGAAGGTATCTTCTACACCAACGCGAACCATTGGAGTTGGAAGCTGTTCAGCAAGTACTTCAGCAACAGCAGAGCCGAGACCGCCAATAACGTTATGTTCTTCAGCAGTAACAACGCAGCCGCATTCCTTAGCAGCAGCAACAACAGCAGCTTCATCAAGAGGCTTGATGGTAGCAACGTTGATTACCTTAGCGTCAATGCCTTCAGCCTTCAGGGTGTCGGCAGCAATGAGTGCTTCGTTAACCATAAGACCGGTAGCAAGGATAGCTACATCTTTCCCTTCTTTGAGGGTAACAGCCTTACCGATTTCAAACTTGTAGTCGTCATCAAAGATCTGTGGAACAGCGAGACGGCCAAAACGAAGGTATACAGGACCTTCATATTCTGCAGCAGCAAGAACAGCTTTCTTAGCTTCAATAGCGTCTGCAGGGTTCAGGATTACCATACCAGGGATGGTTCTCATCAGACCAATGTCTTCATTACACTGATGGGAAGCACCGTCTTCACCAACGGAGATACCTGCATGAGTAGCAGCAATCTTGACGTTGAGGTGTGGGTAACCAATGGAGTTTCTAATCTGTTCGAATGCACGACCGGCAGCGAACATAGCGAAGGAAGATGCAAATACGGTGTAACCGGAAAGAGAGAGACCGGCAGCAACGCCCATTAAGTTTCCTTCTGCAATACCGGCATCATAGAATCTGTCCGGATATTCCTTCTTAAATACGCAGGTCTGGGTTGCACCAGCAAGGTCAGCGTCCATAACTACTACGTTGTCGTTAATTTTACCGAGTTCGAGGAGGCCGTCAGCGTAACCAACTCGAGTTGCTTTTTTATCAGCCATGACTAATCCTCCTTATGCGTTGATTTCTGCAATTGCAGCGTCAAGTTCTTCCATAGCCTGGGCATACTGTTCAGCATTTGGAGCCTTACCATGCCAGCCTACCTGGTCTTCCATGAAGGATACGCCCTTGCCCTTAACGGTCTTAGCAATAATTGCGGTTGGCTTACCCTTGCATTCCTTAGCAGCCTTGAAAGCTTCGTCAATCTGGTCGAAGCAGTGGCCGTTGATGTTGATAACATTCCAACCGAAGGCCTGGAACTTTTCATCAATTGGATAAGGAGAGTTTACTTCTTCAATGGTACCGTCAATCTGAAGGTTGTTGTTATCAACAACAGCTACCAAATTGTCCAGACCCTTGGCAGCAGCGAACATAGCTGCTTCCCAAACCTGACCTTCACCGATTTCGCCGTCACCAAGTACGGTGTATACGCGGTAGTCAGCGCCCTTTCTCTTTGCACCAAGTGCAAGACCAACAGCAACGGAAATGCCCTGGCCAAGAGAACCGGTAGACATATCAATACCTGGGGTCTTACCAAGAGATGGGTGACCCTGCAGGTGAGAAGTTGGTTTACGAAGGGTTTTAATGTCTTCTACTGGGAAGAAACCCTTGAGAGCAAGTGCACCATAGAGTGCAGGTGCGGTGTGACCCTTGGAAAGGACAAAGCGGTCTCTGTCTTCCCATGTTGGGTTCTTTGGATCTACGTTCATTTCTTTGAAGTAGAGATAAGTGATAATGTCAGAAACGGAAAGAGATCCGCCCGGATGGCCGGAAGCAGCATTGAAAACGCCTTCAATGACGAGCTTTCTAACGTTGGCAGCAGTAAGCTTCAATTCTTTTTTAGCTGATGCGTCCATTTATATTCCTCCTAATATTGGATTACGCTTTCTTTTGCAAAGCGCAGATAGTACTGATGAAATACTCCGGCAGAGGGGCTTCAAATTCTAAATACTCCCCTGTTCTCGGATGAACAAATCCTATGAGGCCGGCGTGCAGGCACTGCCCGTCTAAGCCTTTCAAGGTGTTCTTTGGTCCGTATACCGGGTCCCCTGCAACCGGGTGGCCTATGTAGGCCATATGTACACGGATTTGGTGGGTACGGCCGGTTTCCAATCTACACTTTACATAGGTGTAACCGGGATACCGTTCCAGCACCTGATAATGGGTAATGGCGTCCTTGGAGTTCTTGTCCGTAACCGCCATTTTCTTCCGGTCCTTTGGGCTTCTGCCGATTGGGGCATGGATGGTGCCTTCGTCGTCCTTCAGATTGCCATGGACCACCGCTCTGTATTCGCGGGTGAAAGAGTGTTCTTTAATTTGTTCGGCCAACGCCACGTGAGCAAAGTCGTTCTTTGCCACAATGAGCAGGCCGGAAGTGTCTTTGTCTATGCGGTGGACAATGCCCGGACGGATAACGCCGTTGATTCCGGACAGACTGCCTTCACAGTGGTACAGCAGTGCATTGACCAAAGTCCCGTCCGGGTTGCCCGGCGCCGGGTGCACCACCATGCCCTTCGGCTTGTTGACCACCAATAAGTCGTCGTCTTCGTAGACGATGTCTACGGGAATGTTCTGGGCCTCAGCCACCAGTGGCTTCGGTGCCGGAACATGTACAATTACTTCGTCTTCAACTCTGAGTTTGTAGTTCTTCCCTACCGGTTCCTCATTGACGGTAACCAAGCCTTCGCTTAGCAGCTTTTGGGCGCCGGACCGAGTCAGGTCAGGCACAAGGTCAGAAACCGTTATATCAATTCTGGAACCTACCTGGTCTTCCGACACAGTCAGGTTAAAAATGTCTTCATTCATGGTTATCTTTGCCTTTCAGCGTGTCCATAAACACGAATACAATGAGTAAAATGGCGCCGACCGTAACGAAGCAGTCGGCGACATTGAATACGGCAAAGTTCATAAAGGTCACTTCAATGAAGTCCACTACGAACCCACGTGCAAACCGGTCTATTGCATTCCCCAGTCCCCCTGCTGCCAAAAGGAGCAGTGCGAACCAAGTGCGTTTGTCTACAATATTCCATTTCCAAACCAGGGAAAAGACCACCACAATAATGACAATGGAGAAAATGGCCAAAGCCTTTGGGTGGTTTTCCAGCATGCTAAATGCCATGCCGGTGTTTTCCACATAGCGGAACTGTAATGCATGGGAAATAACGGTGTGGGTACCACCGTCAGCCAAAGTTTGAAGGACGAGTAATTTTGTCAGCTGATCTGCGGCCACCAAAAGGACCACCAGAAATACTGCCCAAAATAAGGTCATTTATTCTTCCTCGTCGTCTAAATAGTCGTAAATATCTGCGTAGTCTTTTTCCAGATAATCCTGTTCGGCAGCCTTTTCTGCCCGAGATTTTTCTCTCTTAAATGGAGAAAGGAAAATATCGTATTTGCTGCTCTTTCTAGCAGGTTCTTCTTCCGGTTCTTCAAAAACAGCTTTTGCAGCTTCTTCAACCGTTTCTTCCACTACTTCGGTAGGAGCTTCTTTAACAGCTTCTTCTACTGCTTCCAAAATTGGTTCTTCCGGGGTGTTGCTGAAGAAGTCGGTTACGTCGGAAACGGATGGAGCCTGATATGGTTCCGGTACTTCAAAGTCCGGAGTAAAGTCATTGGCAGTTGGAATGATGGAAGCCGGGTTATCAAAGTTCTGGCTGAATTCCAGCATTTCCAGCTGATTCTTATAGGTGTCAATGAGCTTCTGACGGAGGCGTTCGGATTCTTCCTGAATGCTTTCCATCTTTTTCTGCTGCTGGATGGCATCGGATTCAATGGAGCCAACCTTTTCCTGGTACATTTCTTCTGCACGTTCCAAGAGGCTAGCGGCGTTCTTCTTAGCCATGTTCAGGGTCTGTTCTGCAGTTTCAATAATGCCGTCTGCTTCCTGATGAGCATCAGAGAGAATGTTGGCGGCATCTTTATTCAAAGAGTCCAGATTTGCCTGTGCCTGCTTTTCAGCCAAAAGGACACGGGCTCTTGCTTCGGCTTCTGCTTCCTGCAAGATATTGTTCTTCATTTTCTGGGCTTCTACGAGGGCTTCACGGATGCTTTCTTCGTCTTCTTTGTAATGAGCAACCTTATCAGCCAGCAAATTCATCTTCTTGATGAGTTCTGCATTTTCGTCAAACATCTGACTGTAAGACTGATAAACCTCGTTCATGAAAGCGTCTACGTCAGAAGACTTGTAGGCGCCGCGGGCTACTAATTGGAAATCGTAGTTTTTAATTTGCTTTGGAGTAAGCATAAAATCCTGTCTCCTCGTTCTCTTTCTCTAAAAATAGAAAGGGCACGCCGTTATGGTGTGCCCTTTGTGCTTTCCTTATTCCTGGAAAAACATTCCGTTGTTTTCAAGTTCGTCAAGCAGGTCACCAGTAACGTTAACGTTATATGGAGTAATGATAAAGGTACTGTTAGCCACTCTCTTGAGCTGACCGGCATTGGCATAAGCTACGCCGCTAAGGAAGTCAATCAGACGACGGGCAACGTCTCTGTTGGCTGCTTCAAGGTTCAGAACAACAGTTCTCTTTTCATTCAGATGATCTGCAATGGCAGAGGCATCATCAAAACGTTCCGGTTTAGCAAGAACAACCTGTACGGTTTTGTTCGGCATGCCAACCACGTTGTTGTTTCTAACTGGTGTTGGTGCTGCAGGCATTCTAGTAGGAATGTATTCGTCTTCCTCTTCTTCGTATTCTTCTTCGTAATCCAAATCTGGATCTTCTGGTTCGAACCCGGTGATGGTCTTGATTTTGTCCATGAAATTAGCCATTTGATAAAATTCCTCCGGAAGTTTTTAGTTATAAACTCTAGCTCCGAAAATAGAGGAGCCGACTCTCACTAAATTAGCGCCTTCTAAGATGGCAGGGACATAATCGGCAGACATGCCCATTGAGAGAATATTCATGCTAATATTATCTATTTTTTTGCCCTTCATGTCAACAAAGAGTTTGTTCATCTGCGCAAAATAGGTACGTACTTCTGCCTCTGTTTCACAAATTGGCGGAATTGCCATAAGACCGTCAATTTTTAGGCCCGGAAGGTCCGCAATTTCTGCTGCCAGATCCATGGCATTTTCGTAGGGGATTCCGGACTTGGAATCCTCTTCCCCAATGTTGATTTCCAAGAGGCATTTCATGGTCAGGTCGTTCTTCACGGCCTGCTTGGAAATTTCCTTAGCCAGCTTCACGCTGTCCACGGATTGGATGCAGGATACCTCGGTAATAATCTGCTTCACTTTGTTGGTCTGCAAATGACCAATGAGCTGCAGTTCTTTGCCTTCCAAGTGGAGTTCCGGCTTCTTTGTCAGGATTTCCTGCACATAGTTTTCCCCAATCAGGTCCACGCCCTGATCCAGGGCATGGTTTACAAAGTAAGCATCTACGGTTTTGGTAACAGCCATCAGTCTGACTTCTTCCGCAGAGCGGCCGCTTTTTACAGCAGCTTCCGCCACTTCGTCCTGAATCCGCTTCAGGTTTTCCGTTATTTGGGCACACTTTTCAGCCCGAAACTCAAACAATGATTTTTCCATCGTAAAGACCCTTTCCTTCCAGGATGACATTGTCGTAGAGGGATACGTATCCGGATTCCTCATGTTCGGCACTGAGTACCCAGTCCTTGTCGGAATAGGTAATGTCTACCTTGCGGAATTTACATACATTACCGGATTTGACGAAGACGCCCTTCTCCCCCTTGTCGTTGACACGGATGGCCTTGGAGGAAATCTTCAAACCGGTCTTGGTATTCATAATGATTTGCACGGTTTCCTGGCGGAGCTGTGCAATATCAGAATTCATAAAGTTACAGCGCAAAATCAGCGCAGTCTTGCTGTTCCCGCCTTCGGAGTTGATGGCGGCTACCTTAGCAGGAATGGTGCCTGCTGCGGTATATGGCATGGAAACCTTAACCTCTTTTCCTACGGAAAGGTTCCCGACTTTGCTGGAATCTACAATGCAGAGCATGTACCAGTCAAAGTCCTTGAAAATCTTACCGAAGGCATGTCTTGGGATTTCCTTGGCTTCTGCCTTCATGATTTTCTTAATGTCTTTTACCGTCAGGTCTTCCACCTTGGAGTAGTCCACCACGGTTTCATAGCCATCGGTTCCGCTGTAGTAGAAACCGGAGGCGTCAGCGCAGACACTGGTGTAGTTGAGAGCCTGCTTATTAAGGCTCTGATACTTGGTGGTAATGCCGGAAATAATGGCATCCAGATTTGGGCCGTGACCCGTTGCAATTTGCTTGGTAATAATCTGGTCCCGGACATTGCTGATGTCTTCCGACAAGGTGGACAGGTCTCCGTTGTCAACGTTGGCCACCAGGTCAATTACATTGTCCGAAATACGGGAGTTCATGGAATTGATGTTGATGGCGTAGGACGTGGACTGGGAACTAAGACGGGTGTATCTGGCAATGTCAGACCGCAGGGTGTTGGTGGCGGAATAATTGGATGCGGAAAGTTCATCTGTAAAGACAGCCGCAACCGCCTCCCCTTTGGATACACGGGAACCGTCTTCAATGACGGAAATAAGCGTGCCGTTGATGTCGGTGCCAATGTAGGATTCGTTTCGAACCATGAAGGCATTGGTTTCCACGGAGTCAGATACGGTGAAACTGTTGACGGCTTCGGTATCTAATGTGGTGTGGGTTACCAGGTAAACCTGGTAGCCAATGTAAATGAGAATTAAAACGGAGATTGCAATGGCCAAGGTGCGGCGCAGCAGTAATTTCTGTTGTTTGCTCATGAGCAGTCTCCTTTCTCTTCTAATATCTTACTTTGGGCGATGCAGTCTGCCACCGCCTCGTAGAGTGCTTCTTTGGTGTCATAGTTGTCAATGTAGAACCAATGCACCGCCTGGTTCTTCCGGAACCAGGTCAACTGCCGTTTGGCATAGTGACGGGTCACCTTTTTCAAGTTTTCGGTGCACTCTTCCAGGGTAGCTTCCCCTTTGAAATACGGCACCATTTCCTTCACGCCAATGGCTTGGGATGCGGTACAGCCGGCTCCTTCTTTTAAGAAGGTTTCGGTTTCTTCCAGCAAGCCGGTTTGCAGCATGAGATCTACCCGCAGGTTAATGCGGTCATAAAGATAGTCCCGGTTTTCGGCTGTCAGGCCCACATAAAAGGCCTCATAAGGAGACGGGTTGTTGTGGGACTGTTCCACCTGATAAGTAATGGTGTGACCGGTGGTTTCGTAGACTTCCAAGGCGCGGAGGACGCGGCCGGTGTTGTTCTTTTCCAACTTGGCTGCAGCTTCCGGGTCAATGGCTTTGAGCCGGTCATACATGATGTCAGGGCCCAGCTCTTCCAGTTCCTGTTGGAGGCGGGCACGGATCTCCCCGTTGTCTCCGCCGTCTAAGAAAGACAAGTTTTGCAGGAAGGCGTCCAGGTAGAGGCCGGTGCCGCCAACCATGATGACATTCTTCCCACGGGAACGAATGTCTTCTATGATGCGGCGGGCATCTTCCTGATATCGGACAACACTATAGGCGTCCTCCGGGTCAATGACGTCAATCATGTGGTGTGGAATATTTTCCATTTCCTCTGGGGTTGGCTTTGCAGTAGCCACGTCCATGCCTTTGTAGAGTTGCATGGAGTCGAAGGAAAGGACTTCAGCGTTAAACTGCTTGGCCATAGCCACTGCCAGTCCGGTTTTTCCGGAAGCGGTAGGGCCTACAATGGCCAGCACAGGAATTTTGGATTCCATAAATTAGTGTTTCTTCTCCACTTTGGTTTTATTGCCTTTTTCGTCCACCAGATAGGTGTTATCCAAGGTGGCTTCTAAGTTGGCACGGAAGGCAGCTACATATTCTTTTCGGAGGGTAGCCTGTTCTTCCTGTTCGGCCGGGGTTAAGCCTTCCGGAGTCCGGGACTTACGGGCCAGTTCATTAATGCGGTCAATGCGAGATTGTTCCATGTAGTTTTATCATCCTTTAATGTGTTTTACAGCATTCAGCAGAGCCTCTTTGGTGTTGGGAAGGGTTTCTTCCATAACAGCCGTCAAAAGGTGCTCTAAGATTTGACCCAGTTCTGGGCCGGGAGCAACGCCTAAGTTCTGCAGGTCCTTGCCGTCTATAGCAAGATCTGCAATGCGGTAAGCAAAGTCCGTTGGGTTTTCCTCATGAGATTGCTGCACCGAGTGGAGCTGAGAGAGGAATGCGGAAACGTCAGTGCCCTTGGCTCCTTGGAAGGCAGCCAGTTTGGCGCTTTGATCCGGGCCTAAGACCGACAGGGTTTTCCGGATGGCAGAGCGGTCCGAACCGAGTGGGTCTTCGGCATGTTCCAGAAGGGTCAGCACGGTGTGCTTTTCTTCCCCGGATAAGCGCAAGTGGTCTACCACCTGCTCCACGCCGGGCGTGTGTTCCAACAGAAGTGCCAGCCGCAGCATGGCGTCCTGTGGCGCAGCCGCCAAGGCGCTGCAAATACCTTCCGTCACCACCAGTCCCGGCAGTACCACTTGGAACACAGCCCCAAACTCCCGGAGGAGTTTCGGTGCATCCTGTCCCAAAAGGAACTTCTTCAGTTCCACGGTAATGCGCTCTTTGGAGACACTGGCAACGGTGTCTTTCTTTTCTAAAATGCTTGCTGCGGTAGCCTCCTCCAGGGAGAAGCCTAAGGTGGCAGCAAAACGGAGGCCCCGCAAAATGCGAAGGGCATCTTCGGTAAAGCGCCGGTCCGGTTCCCCTACACAGCGGATGCGTTTTTCTTCCAGATCCTGCTGACCTTGGAACACATCCACCAGGTTCCGGGACGGGCTAAACGCCATGGCGTTTACGGTGAAGTCACGGCGGGCTAAATCTTCCTCCAGGGACGGTGTAAAGGTGACTCCGTCCGGATGACGGTGGTCTTCATAAGATCCGTCCTGCCGGAAGGTGGTAATTTCCAGTACCTGGTCTTCCATAACCACGGCTACTGTACCGTAGGCTATGCCCACCTCTATGGTTTTATAGTCAGAAAAGACCGCTTGGGTCTGACTTGGCAATGCGGACGTGGTAATGTCCCAGTCATTGGGTTCTTTGCCTAAGAGTGCATCCCGCACACAGCCCCCTACGGCATAGGCTTCAAAGCCCGCCGTTTCCAGCAGGCCAATGGCCCGTTCCACGGACTTTGGCAAAGATAGGTTCATAGGGACCTCCTTACAGGTCTTTTACCAACGACTGATATTCGTCATAGGACAATAACATGTTAATGACTTTCAGCAGCTGCTTTCCCGTCATGCGCTCCGGCAGATGCAATGCTGCCTGCAGCTTCTGACGTTTTTCGGCACTGCCTACCCCACCGTTGAGACCATCTTTGAAAAAGTCCAAGGTGGTAATTTCTTTTCCGGATTTGGGAGCCGCCGTAGCATCCTCTCCTATTCCGGCCCGGCGGAAGGCTTCTATGAGTACCTCATCCGGGATGCCTTCCACCCCCAGCTTTCCTTCTTTGCCGGGAGCCGTCTTCCGTTTTTCCTTCCCGTAGATGTCAGGAATGAAGACGTGGGTAATCTGTTCGGCCGGAATGGCACCTCCGAGGAAGTTCCGGATTAAAAAGCCGGCGGAATCAGAATCGGTCAGGACAATGAGGCCTCTGGCTTCTGCTAGCCGGCGCAGCAAGTCCTGCTTCTCTTTATCTTTGAAGATGCCAAAGCCGTCGGTGCGGATGATGGCGGCATCTATGATGTTGGCCAGTTTAATGGCATCGTACTTGCCTTCTACTACAATGACTTTTTCTGTCTTTAACATTAGGCTTTGCCCGCTTTCCAAAGTTCAATAAAGAGCTTTTCAAACACAATGCGGTTGTCGTCAAAAGAGACCTTCAGTTTCTTGTCGGCTTCCCCCAACACTTCCAAAGACTGGCGTAAGGCCGGAAGAGAATAATTTCGGCAGCGCTTAAAGGCGTTGCGGAGTTTGAAGTCACTCTTATAGGCTGCCGGGAAGGCCTGCTTTAATACATCCGGGCTGGCGTTGGCTTCCATGCAGACCTTGGCGCGGTACATATCCACATAGGTGGAAACCAATGCGCCCAAAATCATAACCGGTTCCGTGCGCATATCAAAGAGAATGGCAAGGGAACGGTACACGGAGTCAAAGTTGCCCACCAGCAATGCATCAATCATCTTGAAGGCAGTGGCCTCCAAGGATTTCACGGCAACGGCGTCTACGTCTTCTTTGGTGATGTAGTCCTTGCAGTAGTTGCAGAGTTTTTCAATTTCATTGATGAGGTTGGCCATGTCATCTCCCACGCAGTCCAACAGATACTGGGCGGTGGACAGTTCCATACCGCAGCCTCTCTTTTTGCATTCCAGCCCAATGAACTTTACCAGATCGTTCTGAGACCGGGCATCCAGGGTACAAACCGCACCCACCTTTTCAAAGAGTGCCAGAGTTTCCTTAGCCCACTTGGTTTTGGTGGAGAAGCCTTTGGTGTCCTGCCAGAAAATCAGGACACAAGTGTCCGGCAGGTCAGAGAACAAGGCGGACAGCATTTCCTTCTCCTTGTCGTCGGTGCTGTCAAAGTCAAAGTCGTGGACAAAGACACAGCTTTGCCGGCACATGGCCGGCAGGGCTTCCACACAGTCGGCAATTTCCTGCACAGTGGTGGTGTCCCCGTTTAATTTATGGTAGTTGAATGCTTCCAGTCCGGCAGGCACAACGCTGTCTGCCAGCATGGTGGCATAGTTTTGCTTCAAATAATTTTCAGAGCCTTTAATCAGGTAAACCGGAAGGAACTCTCCCGATTTGATATTTTTCCAAAGGCCTTTTTCATCCAGTTTCAAAAGGGTTCCCTCCTCTTCAAAGTTGCCTGCTCAAAATGGGCAAACTATAACAGATAAATTATACCAAAAGAGCCTCTGTCATTCAATGATTTCGGCAGAGAAACTAGCCCCGAATCAGGTCATAACTAAGGGCGGAACCCAGCAGCAAAATAAGACACAAAACCGTGGTCAGCCGAGGAATGGAGCCCACCTCCAATGGACCGCTTTTTCGAGGGTCTGTCTTGTGCATCAGCAGGGCCACCGCAATGAGAATAAGGCATCCCGCTACTGCCAGTTGCATGGCGTCACTGTCTATGGCGATGTAGCTAAATTTCCAATCGGAGAGCAGTTCACAGGCCTTGGTAATGTAGCGCACCACCAGCCCGGAAAGGAGAAAACAAGGACGGCTGAGCAGGGACAAAACAGGCACACCGTTTACCAAAGCCCCTACCCCGCCCAGGAGAATGGCCATAGAGGAGACGGTGGTAATCAGCAAGTTGGAAAGGGGCGAAATGAGAGAGACACTGCCGAAAGTCAGCATGATACAGGGCAACGTGAAAACGAAGGTACTGGCGGAAATACAAAAGCTGTTTCCAATTTCCTTGGCCCACTCCCGCAGTTTACTTTCCTTCACCGTCGGCTTTCCCTTTATCTGCTTTCCTAAAATGGGGCCAACGGTCATGATGCCCAAGGTGGCAAAGTAGGATAGCAGCAGTCCCGTGTTCCCACCGGAAAAGGGGTTCCCTATGGTTAGGAGCAACACGGCAAATCCCAACGAGTTGAGGGCGTCTACCGTCATTACGGTCATGTGACCCAGGAAGAAGACCAAAAGCATAAGGCCGGCGCGGACTCCGCTGCGGGAGAAGCCGGTTAAGGCCATGAAGAACACGGTAAATGCCATGCCGCCCAGGCAGGAAAGTTTCCTGCCGAATCCGCCTCGTAGGAGTCCCTTATATACCAGCATGGCCCACAGAGAGGTATGGAACCCGGAAACCGCAAACAGGTGGAGTATGCCTGCCTTTTGGAACCAGCCCTGCTGTTCTTCCCCTATCCGGGTTTTGTCTCCCAGCACCATGCCGTTCATCACGGCAGATAGGTCTTCCGACAAATACCGGTTCATGCCCCGTTCCAGATACGACCGGAACCGGTTAATACCATTTCGAAGCCGATAGTACTCATACGTGACGGTAGGCAGGTTCCGGTCCTCCAGGCGGGTCACCTTCACCTCGTCATAGACAAAGGCACCAAGATATACCCCAATGGAACGGTAGTAGGTCTGCATGCTTTTCTGGTCCAGCCCCAGTTCCTGCACCTTGCTGTGGAAGGACACTTCCTCTCCCAGCTTCGGTACATAGGCCTTGGTGGAAAGCAGCACCTTGGTGCCCTCCCAGTTCACCACGCAGCGGTGCATGCCGGAGGCACTATCGGTTTGCAGTTCCGTTACCGTTCCCACCACGTCTTTACCGGGACCCGCCTTTTCCAAGGCCGGCGCCACGGAGAATTCCAGTTTCAGCAGGAACAGAGAACAGGCCAGCAGGCAGGCAAATAGGACGGCAGGCACAATGCCCACCTGTTTGTGGTTTCTGGTTCGTTTGTGGTGAATCCAAAGAGCCAGTTCTACCGAAAACGCCAATGCAGAACCTATGAGCAGTCCCTTAGCTAGTTCCTCACCGGAAAGCGCCAGCAACATCAATACCCACAGATAGGAAGAGCCTATCCAAAACAGCGGTCTACGCAATCTAATCACCTCTTGGGTATTGTCCTTCCCGCTCCCACGTGCTGGCAATTATCTGGGGCTGGACGGAGCAAAAACGCAAAAGAAAAAACCACCCGACTAGGTCAGGTGGTTTTTATAATGTTATTTCTTTCGTGTCCCTTAGCCGACGCTCTGAGCGTCCTTCAGAATCTTCTCATAGAAGTCAATGAAGTCACCCTTGTCCTGGGTCCAGCCAAGGAAGGACATATGGTCTGCCAAGCGTTCTGGGAATACATGCCATACGCCCGGTTTCAAGGTTTCCGGATCTACATAGTAAGGTACATCAACCCGTGGAGCATCCTTCGGTGCTTCAGCGGAAATGGTGTTGATAACCATGTCGTTCTTGTGCCAGCTATCATCCGGGCAGCCGTCCTTCTGACGTCCCATGAAGAAGCCCAGCACGTTCAGTACCGGGAAGGACTTCAGTCTTGGAATTTCCATTCCAAAAGCAGAAACGGTGCGGCCTCCTCTATAGGAGAAGTAATAAACATTCTTTAGCGTTGGAGCCAAGCCGTTAGCGGCATCTGCACCCTTAAGGGTCAGGTCGTAGTTAATGCAGTCTTTGCCGTTAAAGTACTTGCGGATTTTTCTATCCTTTGGAATACCCGGTGTAATGCCCCAATGTTCCAAAGAAAGGTTGTAAAGGTACTTCAGCGGAGTGGCTTCCACTACGCTAAAGGCGTCACACATCAGGATGCAGATCTGTTTCATAACTTTACCAACTTTGCCTTCTACACTGGTCATACCGTTATGTGGAGAAGCCAAGGTGGTAATAGAGTTTACCCAGTCCTCATGGCCGCCTTTGAAAAGCGGGCTTAAATCAGCAGGATCGGTAGCCAGCTTTTCAGCCTTGCTGCCGTTTGCCATAAGCACAGCCAAAGTTCTGCCGGTAATACCGCCAAAGGAGTGGCCGATGATGTTGATTTTAATGCGCTTTCCTTCTTCGTCCAGTTGACCCCATTCTGCCAGTAATGGCTTGTCATAGGTCTTGCCAAAACGTTCATGGCCATAGTATGCGCTATGTGCTTTACCGTAGTCTACGGTACCGCCTACCAACTGGGCGTATACTTCACAGGCACGGTCCCAAGCGTCGGTGAACGGGCCGCAGGATGGTGCTACACATTTGGTGCCTAACTTTTCGTACAGTGCTCGAATGTCATTTTTGTAAAGACCAAAGTATGGCAAAACTTCGTTGGTGCTCTGCTGCTGGCCATAACCAAACATACCGTGAATCAGTACAACCGGATAGTTATTCATTGTTTTCCTCTAATTCCAAGATTTTCGTTTCAGTTTTCTTTATGTGTTCTCCTATAATTTCAGACACATCCGTAATGGTTACAAACGCGGACTGATCTAGATTATGGATGATGTCCTTTAGTTCGAAAATTTCAAATCGGGTCAAGACACAGTAAAGTACTACCTTTTTCCCGGATACTAAGCCTTCCCCTTCCATAATGGTAACGGTACGGCCTAATCGCTTATAAACTTCCTCTGCCACTTCACTAGCGTCGGTGGTAATGATCATGGCTGCTTTTTCGTCGTTGATGCCGTTTTCTACAATGTCCAGAACACGGGACGTAATGAAGTAAGTCAGCAAGCTGTACATGGCGCGGTCTACCCCAAATACAATGCCGGCCACAGCGAAGATGATGACGTTAAAGCACAGCACAATGGTGCCCACCGGAAGCTGGAACTTTCGGTTGAGTAAAATGGCCACGGTTTCGGTGCCGTCCAAACAGCCACCATACCGGATGACCAAACCTACCCCGATGCCTAAGATAACACCGCCAAAGCAAACGGCCAAAAGGGACTCGTCTGTAGCAGGCTCCAAACCGGAAAAGAGTTCTACGAACAAAGAGAAAATGCCCATAGAAAATCCGGCTTTCACAATGAACATTTTGCCCATTTTCCGAGCCCCTACCAGAAGAAACGGCAGGTTCAGAACAATGGTCAAAACAGACAGAGGAATGTGGAACAAGTTGTTCAACATAATACCGATACCAATGACGCCACCGTCCAAAATGGTATTCGGTACCAGGAATTCTTCAATGGCAAAGGCCGCAATGACAGCGCCAAAGGTCAACATGAGGAATTCCCAAACGGTTTTCAGTAGAGTTCTGGTTTTCGGTTTCAAAAGGTTCTCCTTTCGAGGTTAGCCCGGAGGCCAGGTCATATCACGACCGCCAAGGATATGGAAGTGCAGGTGTGGAACGGACTGCTGACCCTGTTCTCCAATGTTGGATACCACACGGTAGCCCTGATCCAAGCCTTCTTCTTTTGCAATTTTTGGAATGATTTCGAAAATGTGAGAAACAATTGCGCTGTTAGCCTCTGTAATTTCATTCACAGACTGAATGTGTTCCTTTGGAATTACCAAAATGTGGGTTGGAGCCTGTGGGGCAATGTCTCTGAATGCGAAGATTACGTCATCTTCATAAACTTTGGTGCTAGGAATTTCCCCTGCAGCAATTTTGCAGAATAAACAATCCATAACCTTGCTCCTTTCTGTTTCCTTATTTCAGCATGCCTGCAACAATACCTTCTGCTGCAGCCAGTGCTTCGTCTACTTTGTCAGCGTCTTTACCGCCGGCCATAGCACTGTCCGGACGGCCGCCACCGTTACCGCCTGCAATGGCAGCAATGGCTTTTACAATATTACCTGCATGGGCGCCGGCCTTCACGGCATCTGCACCACAAGCGCAGGCAAAGCTTACTTTTCCGTCGGATACGGAAGCTAAGATAGCCACCATATCGGCGCCGGTTTCCTTGGCAGAGTCGGCCATCTTACGAAGTTCGCCGCCATTGACGCCGTCGGCCTTGGAAACTACCAGTTTGCAAGAGCCCAGATCCAAAGCATCGTTCATCATGCCCTTGGCATTGATGGCAGCCAGTTCTGCATTCAAGGTTTCAATCTGCTTCTGGGCATCCTTCAACTGAGCAGTCAGCTGAGCTGCCTTGGCATCTAAGTCATTGACGGTGTTGAGTTTCATGGCAGCAGCTGCTTTCAAAAGCAGTTCGTTGTTCTTCTGGATGTAATCCATAACGCCGGTACCGGTGACTGCCTGAATACGGCGTACGCCGGCAGCAACAGAAGATTCCGATGTAATCTTCATGAGGCCCAGCTTTCCGGTATTGTCCACATGGGTACCACCGCAGAATTCTACGGAGTAGTCGGCTGCTTTTACGACACGAACGACATCTCCATATTTTTCACCGAACAATGCCATTGCGCCTTCTTTTTTGGCTTCTTCAATTGGCATTTCACGGGTTACGACCGGAATGTTTTCTAAGATAATTTCATTGACTCTGTCTTCTACCTTCTGCAGTTCTTCCGGTGTCATAGCGGAGAAATGGGTGAAGTCGAAGCGGAGTTCATCCTTGTTAACAAAGGAACCGGCCTGCTGTACGTGGGAGCCCAGTACTTCACGGAGGGCTGCCTGGAGCAGATGAGCGCCGGTGTGGTTGCGCATGGTTGCCTTGCGGGTCTTTTCACAGACCTTAGCAGTAACAGCAGCACCAGACTTGGCGGTGCCTTCTTTCATGACGCCAAAGTGCAGGTATACCCCGTTTGGTGTCTTCTTGGTGTCTTTGACGTGAAAGCGGAAGCCGTCGGCCAAAATGCAGCCTACGTCCCCAACCTGTCCGCCGCTTTCTGCGTAGAACGTGGTGGTATCCAGTACCAGGGTGGCTTCTTCCCCTTCTGCTGCGCTGTCAGCCAAAGCGCCGTCTTTGACAATGGCAAGAACTTTGGCTTCGGTTTCAAAAGCGTCGTAGCCCTTGAAGAGGGTCTTTGGAAGATCCTGGGTTGGGTCTCCTTCGCCCTTCCAAGCTTCTGCTACGTTCTTCTTGGCAGCATCGTCTTTTGCCTTCTGCTTGGCTTCTTTCACCAGTTCAAAGTAACGGTCTTCGTCTACGGTCATGCCCTGTTCGAAAAGCATTTCCTTGGTCAGGTCAATTGGGAAGCCGAAGGTATCAGCCAGTTTGAAAGCGTCTTCGCCGGAGAGGACTTTGGAGTCAGCCTTCTGAATCAGGTTTTCCAAAATCTGGGTACCGGCATCTATGGTTTTATTGAAAGATTCTTCTTCTGCCTTAATGACATTCAGAATGAAGTCCTTCTTTTCTACTAAGTTCGGATATGCGTTCTTATTTTCTTCAATAACCACCTGGGCTACATCAGTTAAGAACGGATGGTCAATGCCTAACAGACGGCCATGGCGGGCAGCTCTTCTGAGCAGTCTACGGAGGACGTAACCACGGCCTTCGTTGGAAGGCATAACGCCGTCCCCAATCATGAAGGTGGTAGAACGGGCGTGGTCAGTAATAACACGGAGGGAGATGTCGTTTTCATCCGTGGTGGTGTGGTACTTCACACCGGAAATATCGGAAACCTTTTTCATGATGTTCTGAACGGTGTCTACTTCAAACAGGTTTCCTACGCCCTGCATGACGCAAGCCAGACGTTCCAGGCCCATGCCGGTATCAATGTTTGGATGTTCCAGCGGGGTGTAGTTGCCCTTACCATCGTTGGAGAACTGGGTAAATACGTTGTTCCAGATTTCCATGTAGCGGTCACATTCACAGCCCACTTTGCAGTCCGGTTTGCCGCAGCCATGTTCCGGGCCACGGTCAAAGTAAATTTCGGAGCAAGGTCCGCAAGGGCCTTCCCCGTGTTCCCAGAAGTTGTCTTCCTTGCCCAGACGGACAATGTGGTCCATAGGAACCCCAACTTCTTTGTTCCAGATTTCAACGGCTTCGTCGTCGTTTTCGTAAACGGAGCAGTACAGCTTTTCAGCCGGAATTTCCAGTTCTCCAGTCAGGAATTCCCAAGCCCATGGAATTGCTTCGTGCTTAAAATAGTCACCGAAGGAGAAGTTACCCAGCATTTCAAAGTATGTGCCGTGGCGGTCAGTGTGACCTACTTCATCAATGTCCGGGGTACGGATGCACTTCTGGCAGGTAGTAACCCTGGATTTTGGTGGAGTCACTTCACCGGTAAAATATTTTTTCATTGGTGCCATACCGGAGTTGATGAGCAGCAAGCTCTTGTCCCCTTGTGGTACCAAAGAGAAGCTCTGCAGGCGAAGATGGTCCTTGCCTTCATAGTAGGAAAGGAACTTCTCTCTCAGTTCATTTAATCCTGTCCATTCCATGGATAAAGATCTCCTTTAAAATCTAAAAGTTTCGCAAAACATTTTACTCTCTACCGGGCCTTAAGTCAATGAACCCCAGTAGAGAGTAATGTTGATTTTATCCTATTTTCGGGCGATTCAGCCTTCCCCTATTTTGCTCCAATTTCCCGGAGGAATCGGTCTAAGGCATCCTGCCATTCCGGCAGCCGGTGGAAGCCGGAGCGGTCCAAGGAGTCCTTGGCTAGTTTGGAGTTGTGCGGACGGACGGCTTTGGCGCCGTAAAAGTCAGAGGTAACCGGAATCAGTTCCACGTCTTTGCCGGCCTGTTTCAGGATTTCTTTGGCAAAGTCGTAGAAGGTGACATAGCCCTCGTTGGTGGCATGATAAAAGCCGTATTCTTCCGAATGAATGATTTCATGAAGGAGCACGGCCAAGTCTTTGGCATAGGTTGGAGACCCAATCTGGTCGTTTACTACCTTCAGCTGGTCTTTTTCGTCGGCCAAACGGAGAATGGTCTTCACAAAGTTATTCCCGTTGGCACCAAATACCCATGAAGTCCGCACAATGAAGAACTTGAGGCTGTTGGCTTCCACCGCCAATTCTCCCAGCAGTTTGGTATGGCCGTAGACATTCAGTGGATTTACGTCATCCACGTTGTCGTAAGGCAATTCCAAGCCGCCGTCAAACACATAGTCTGTGCTGACATAGAGCATTTTGGCATGGAGGCGGTCTGCCAATCTGGCTAAGGTTTTGGTGGTTCCTTCATTGATGGCGCGGGCCAGTTCCGGTTCGTCTTCTGCTTTGTCTACTGCAGTGTAAGCAGCACAGTGGATAATGGCATCCGGCTTTGCTTCTAACACCGCTGCTTTCACAGCTTCTACGTCCGTTAAATCCAATTCTTCTTCCGGTGGGGCAATGACTTCATCGCCATGGGAGAGGAGAACTTTATTTACTTCATAGCCCAACTGGCCGGTGATTCCGGTGAGGAAAATTTTCATGGGTCTACCTCGTCAAAAATCTAATGTTATGTCCTTTAAAAATGGTGCGTTTTGATCCTTTTCGGAAAGAATTGGATCTGTGATGCCCCAGTCCACACCAATGTCCGGGTCATCAAAGCGGATGCCGCCGTCACACTCCGGTGCATAGAAGGCATCACATTTATACATGATTTCCACGTCATCCGTCAGGGTGACAAAGCCATGGGCAAAGCCCTTCGGAATGAAGAGCTGCTTCTTATTTTCTTCGGTGAGTTCTACAGCCACCCACTCTTTATAAGTTGGGCTGTCTTTTCGGAGGTCAACAGCCACGTCCAAAATGGAGCCCCGCAAACAAGTCAAAAGTTTGGCCTGAGTATACGGTGCCCGCTGGAAATGGAGACCGCGGATAATGCCCTTTTTGGCAGAGAAGGAACGGTTATCCTGAACGAAGTCAGCAATAATTCCGGCTTCCTTCAAGTCCCTTTCCGAATAGGTTTCCATGAACCAGCCACGGTTGTCTCCAAATACTTTTGGCGTCACAATTTTTACGCCTTCAATTTTGGTATCTTCTACAGTAATCATTAGAATGTTTCCTTATCTTTCCCCCAAACAGGACGTTCACCCGGTTTGCTTCCGTAAAGGATTTTGCCGTCGGCTACCCGGCGTAAGTGGTCTCCGTAGATACTCTTCCCGTAAAGTTCTGCGGAAGCCATCAGCTGGTCTTTGTCAATCCAGCCGCTGTTATAGGCAATTTCCTCCGGGGCAGAAATGATGATGCCCTGACGGGTTTCAATGGTACGAATAAAGTCAGCACAGTCCTGCAGCGCATCTACTGTGCCGGTGTCCATCCAGGCAAAGCCGCGGCCCATGAGTTTGACCTCCAGGTCCCCTGCTTCCAGGTACTTCCGGTTGACGTCGGTAATTTCCAGTTCGCCCCGGTCGGATGGTTCAATGGTCTTGGCAATTTCTACCACTCGGTTGTCGTAGAAATAGAGGCCGGTAACGGCAATATTAGATTTCGGCTCCTTCGGTTTTTCCTCAATGGAAATGACGGTGCCGTTGCCGTCAAATTCAACCACCCCAAAGGCCTGTGGGTTTTCCACATTGTAGCCAAAGATGGTGGCTTTTGGATGATCCGGATTGGTGGCGGCAGCTGCTGCCTGACGGAGCAAGTACCCCATGCCGCTTCCAAAGAAGATATTGTCTCCCAGGACCATGGCAACGGCGTCGTTGCCAATAAAGTCTTCCCCAATAAGGAAGGCTTCGGCCAGACCATTCGGGTCTTTCTGAACCGCATATTTTAAATCCAAGCCAAAGTGGGAGCCATCTCCCAAAAGGTCTTCAAAGCGGCCAATGTCTGCCGGGGTGGAAATGATTAATATTTCCCGGATACCGGCCAGCATCAGCATGGTCAGCGGGTAAAAAATCATCGGCTTGTCGTACACCGGCAAAAGCTGTTTGGATGTGACACGGGTCAGTGGATAAAGACGGGTTCCTGACCCGCCGGCGAGAACAATTCCTTTCATCGGAAATCCTCCAAAAAAACATTCGTAGATATACCCTCATGATACAAGAATTTGAGTGTTTCGTCAAAATGTAATATACTGTTTTCGCATTTGAAAACAGTAGGAAAGGAGCGGTTTTTTTGCAGAAAAAATCGGTTGTCGCTATTTTGGGCGGTGGCGCCTCCGGCGTTGCCTGTGCCATTCACCTAAAACGGAATCTGCCGAGTCTTACGGTAACCATTTATGAGAAGAACGAAGCGCCTCTCAAAAAGCTCCTTGCCACCGGAAACGGACGGTGTAATTTGTCCAACGAAACACTGGCACCGGACTGTTATTACGGAGACCCTGCCTTAGTGGAAACCGTCTTAGGCTTTGGGAAAGAAGCCGGAGACCGGTTCCTTACGGAAGACTGCCTCAGTTTCTTCCAAAACTTGGGTCTCTATACCCTTTCGGAAGAGGGCCGCATTTATCCACGTACCATGAGTGCTTTGACGGTGAAATCCATTTTGATGGATGAAGTGAATCGCCTTGGTATCCAGGTCAAAACAGGATTTACGGTTACCTCTGTAGAAAAAACGGAACAGGGCTTCCTCGTAAACGGAACGAAAGCCGCAGACTATGTGGTCTTCGCCATGGGCGGCAAAGCCGGCGCCCAGTACGGTACCGACGGAGACGCCTACCGCTTACTGAAAAACTTTGCCATCCGCTACAATCCCATTACCCCGGCCCTGGTGCCAATGAAGGTAAAGGAAGACACGAAGGCCCTCCATGGGGTCCGTGTCCGCGGCGGAATTTCCCTGCTGAAGGCAGACGGCACCCTGGTCCGCAGTGAACAGGGAGAACTGCAATTAACCGACTACGGTGTGTCCGGCATTGCTGCCATGCAGCTTTCCTCCCCGGCCGCCGTGCTCCTCAAAACCGAAACCCCGCTGCTGTCCCTGGACTTTTTCCCGGAACAGAGCTTGGAATATTTGGCAGAAGCCCTGCTGTCCCGCATGGAACAAGTACCGGACGAACCGGTTTCCCATCTACTCAGCGGCTTCCTGCAGAACAAACTGATTCCTGCCGTTGCCGCCAGAGCCGGCATAGACCCGTCCCTGCCGCTGTCCGCTTTGGGCGTAGAAGGGCTCAGCAGACTCCTTACTGCCATTAAGGGTTACACCCTGCAGGTTACCGGCACCAAGTCCTACGGTGACGCTCAAGTCACCCACGGTGGTGTACCGCAGGCGGCTCTGAAAGAAAAGTCCTTAGAGGCCGCCAAAACCGAAAATCTCTACTTCTGCGGAGAACTGCTGGACGTAGACGGTATCTGCGGCGGGTACAACCTGCACTTTGCTTGGGGCTCCGGCTGCCAAGCTGCAAAAGAAATCATGCTGAAGGAGACATCCTGTCTTGCTTAGAATCAACGAGTTAAAGTTACCAATTAGCAGCACTCCGGAGGACCTTAAGCTGGCTGCTGCAAAAATGATGAAACTGAAGCCGGAAGACATAGAAGAACTTTCTATTTACCGTCGTTCTATTGACTCCCGGAAAAAAGAAGATATTAAATTTGTCTACGCCGTAGACGTGAAGGTAGAAAACGAAGAGAAAGTCCTCAAACGCTGTGACAAGAAACGGGTTTCCCCTTCCGTCTTTTATGAATATGAACCGGTAGAAAACAAGCACACTTCTACCCTCCGTCCGGTTATTGTAGGCTTCGGCCCGGCCGGTATGTTCTGTGCCCTCACCCTGGCCCGTGCCGGACTAAAACCCATCGTCTTAGAACGGGGCAACGACGTAGAAACCAGAACCAAAGATGTCAAGAATTTCTGGGAACAGAGAAAACTCAACACCCAGTCCAACATTCAGTTTGGGGAAGGCGGCGCAGGCACCTTTTCCGATGGCAAACTGACCACCGGTATTAAGGACCGCCGTCAGCGGAAAATCTTTACCGACTTTGTGGCCTTTGGCGCACCGGACACCATCCTCTATTCCAACTATCCACACATTGGTACCGACAACTTGGTCCATGTGGTAAAAAACCTCCGAGAAGAGGTTATCCGCTTAGGCGGCGAAGTCCGTTTTGGCTGCACCTTAACGGATTTAATCATCTACAACAATTACATTCATGGGGTTACCTACACGGATCCAACCGGTGCCACCGTTGACCTGGAAACCGACACCGTGGTGCTGGCCTTTGGCCACTCCGCCCGGGACACGGTAGAACTGCTGTACCGCAAAGGTCTCACCATGATGAAGAAACCCTTCTCCGTGGGCGCCCGCATTGAACACCCACGGGAATTCATAGACAAGGCCCAATACGGAGACTTTGCCGGCCACCCGAACCTGGGTGCCGCCAACTACAAAATGGCCTTCCATGGGGCCCACGAACGGGGCTGTTACACCTTTTGTATGTGTCCCGGCGGTACCGTGGTCAACGCAGCCTCCGAAGAGGGCGGTATTTGCGTCAACGGTATGAGTGCCTACGCCAGAGACAAGGAGAACTCCAACTCTGCCCTACTGGTAAACATCCTGCCGGATGACCTGCCGGAAGATGTCCTTTCCGGATTCCAACTGCAGCGCAAAATGGAACGGGCCGCTTTCGACTTAGGCGGCAAAGACTATACCGCGCCGGCCCAATTGGTGGGAGACTTTTTAAAGAATCAGAAATCCACCAAATTAGGGGCCGTCAAGCCCAGCTGCCCGACGGGCACCGTGCCGTCTGACCTTCGGCTTGTCTTGCCGAAGAAGGTCACCGACACCATGGCCGAGGGCATCCAGTTGATGGACGGCAAGCTAAAAGGCTTCGCCATGCCGGAAGCCGTCTTGACCGGACCGGAAGCACGGTCTTCGTCCCCGGTACGCATTGTCCGGGACGACTTTTATCAGTGCTTCCTTCAGGGTGAGCCACTGGGCGGCGTTTACCCTTGCGGCGAAGGCGCAGGTTACGCCGGTGGCATCGTGTCTGCCGGTGTGGACGGCATCCGTACCGCCGAAGCCATCCTGCTGGACGAACACAGCTTCTAAAACACAAAACAAAGCAAAAAAAGAGCAGCCAACCGGCTGCTCTTTTCTTTTTGGGAAAAGAAGAAGGCCTACAAAAAGTAGGCCTTCCGCTTCACTGCAACGTGATCCAGGATATCTGGGGTCCCGGTTCACGAGATAAACTTTGGGGGTGTGGCTTATTTTGCAAAGTCGCCACGGATTACTTTCAGCATGTGCTTGATTTCGTCTCTAGTATAAACTTTTTTGTTTGGATATACAAAGATTTCTACCATGATGGAATCAGCAATTTCGTCCATATCTTCATCCTTGATTTCTGGGATGTAAGCATCAATGCCGTATTTCGCGTCGAAGTCTCTTACCCACTGAATGAATGCTGCAGAAGCCTGCTTGTCGGACATGGAAGCATCAGCAATGCCAGCGCCCTTAGCCATGATGGCAAGTCTCTTTTCTACTACTGGGCCGTAATCTTCCAAAATGATAGGAAGAACAGCACCGATGCAGCGGCCGTGTACCAGGCCGTACTTAGCACCAATCTTGTGGCAGAATGGATGAACATAACCGGTGGTTTCCATGTTCAGAGCCTGACCGCCTGCATAAGCAGCTTCGCAAAGGTTCTGACGGGCAACTAAGTCCTTACCGTCTTTAATGGCAGCGTCAATGTTTTCAGCAACAAGACGAACACCCTTAATAGCCCATTCATCACCGCGTGGGTTGTGAGCATAAGAGATGAAACCTTCTACGCAGTGGGAAACTGCGTCAATAGCGGTCATAGCGGTGGAACGTGCTGGGAGACCGGTAGCAAGAGCTGCGTCAAGAACAACAGCGTTTGGTCTCATAGCAATATCGGTAATGGTGTATTTCTTATCAATAGCATGGTCGGAAACAACAGCAGCTACGGTGGATTCAGCGCCGGTACCTGCGGTAGTTGGAACAGCTACGGTGAATGGAGTCTTACCGAAGTTTGGAAGAGTTACTGGGAAATAACCCATGAGTCTGCTCATAGCCTTAACGCCAAGGTCTGGCTTAGCAACACGGCAGCCTACTACTTTAGAAGCGTCCATTGCGGAACCGCCACCGAAACCAACAATGGTGTCGCAACCTTCGGACTTATAAAGAGCATAAGCATCTTCGATGTTTTCAATTGCCGGGTTTGGTTCGGTACCATCATAAATAGCATATGGGAAACCGGCAGCATCCATAGCGTCAGTCATGGTCTTCAGTACGCCAAGGTCCATGAGAACCTTATCGGTAACAATAAGAGCCTTCTTGCCGCCAGCACGCTTCAGGATGTCAACAACTTTAGCAGAGGAACCTGCTCCGTTGTAAACCTGCTGCTGTGGGATGATGAATGGGAATACAATGTCTTCCAAGAGACCTGCAGCCACACCCATAACCTTTTTGATGTAACGACCGGCTTCACCGGCATCAGCAACTTTGAGAATGATGTCTTCCAATTTCATGTAAATGTCCTCCAAAAAAATTAGATTAGAAACGTCTGGTTCTATTTGGGAAACCGAAACTTAACAGAGGAATTATATCATGTTCGAACAATTTTTCGTACAGTTTGTTTTACGGTTTTTGCCATTTTTTGAAATTTCAGCGCTTTATACTATAATTCACTTTTTTCCCTTTCTTCATAGGGCATTTTGGCAAAAAAGACCCCTACATTGCCGAGGCGATGTGGGGGTCTCTTGTTTAAAAAAGATTAGTCGTTTTTGCAGTCACGGTTACCGTTTCTGAACTTACGTCTTTCTTCTTCCGGTACGTCCAAGCCAATGGTGCCGCCCGGGTTCATGGTGTAGTCTGGGTCGAAGTAATCCTTCAGTACTCTGAATACGCCAAATTCGTTTTCACCAAGGGAAGCTTCCAGCCATGGAGCGAAGAGCTTACCAATACCGTGATGGTGAGACATAGCGGCGCCGGACTTCTGGATTGCATCCAGAATGGTAGCATGATATGCCTTGAAGTCAGCAGCGTTGTCACACTTGGTGATGAAGATGAAGTACAGGTTTGCACCCTGTGGGTAGCAGTGAGACATATGAGTGGTTACTACGGTGTTTGGACGAGCGTGGCAAACCTTACGTACGTCAGACCATACCTGCTTCATATTGGACCAGTTTACGCAGCATTCCATGGTATCGATGATAACACCGAAGTCCTGGAGAGAGTCACGCATGTATGGGTCATCGAAACGGCCCTTTTCCCAACCCTTGCAAACAGCGCCGGTCAGTGGGATAGCGTGGTGCTTAATAGCAATCTTCAAAATGTTTTTGTAAACGTTCTTAGCATAGCCCTTTTCACCTTCGGTGAAGCCCAAGAACAGGCAGCGTTCCATGTCCTTGTAGCCCAGCTTTTCAAGCAGTGGCTGTGCCGGGGTTTCGTCTACGTTGTAAAGACGGAGCATCATGTTGGTTTCTTCTGGGTCGGAAAGACGGAATACAGAAGAGAAACCAGCTTCGGACTGCATGCATTCACGGGCAAAGTCCATAGCATCGTCCCAGTTCTTGAAGATATAGGAGAAGCGGAAACGGTTTTCCGGCATATATCTTCTTACCTTGAGGGTTACTTCAGTGAGAACACCAAAGGTACCTTCGGAACCCATCATGATCTGGTTCAGGTTTGGACCGGTTGCTTCACGTGGATATGGAGAAGTAAGGATTGGTCCACGAGGAGTGGCATACTTCTGCTGCATAACCATGTCGGAGATACAACCGTAGTAGGTGGAGTTCTGGCCGGAGCCGCGGGTTACTACCCAGCCGCCTACGGAAGAATATTCATAAGACTGTGGGAAATGGCCACAGGTGTAGTTTCTCTTTGCACCGAATTCGGTCATAGCATTGTTCAAATGCTTTTCCAAATCTGGGCCGGACATACCGGTCTGAACGGTAATGGTCTGGTCGGTTTCGTTGAAGTTGAGAACCTTGTTGTAGTTACGTCTCATGTCAAGGGAAACACCGCCCTTAACCGGTTCTACACCACGGGTTACGGAAGAACCGCCGCCGTATACGTAGAGAGGAATCTTCTTTTCTGCGCAGTAAGCTACGGTCTTTTCAATCTGTTCAGCAGTTGCTGGATAAAGAACGATATCAGGAAGGGAATCCCACTGATGTTCACGTACTCTATAAAGGTCGTATGCGGTCTGGCCGAAGGCTACGGACAGACGGTCATAGTCGGACTGAGACCACTGGTCACCATAGATGCTCTTGAAGAATTCTACATGTTCTTCAGCCATCTTTGGTGCATAGTCAGGGCCAAGGTCTACAGGATCCAAACCTGGGTCACATACGAAATCGGTTAATTCTTCATCATGAAGGTCAATTCTGTCCTTCATTAAATTGTAAAGGGATTCCTTTGGGAACTTGAAGTGTTCTGGATCGCCCCAACGGAAAATAGAACGATAAGAGTCTTTTGGTGCTGCGGTTTTGATCCACTTTGGTTCAAAGCCTTCATATGGTTTGTAGCCCATTTTATTAATCTCCTTTTCTTATTTCAGTAAGTCGGAAGTGGCAATGACATCTACGCCAAGGCCCAGAACGTCTTTGATAATAACGTCCCCTCTTCCCAATTTTTCAGATACGGTAATTTGATTGATTTCCTTCATGACATCAAAAATCTTGTCCTTCGGGATATCGGAAGAAACACGGCATGGAAGTACCGGTGCTTCTTTGAAAGCGGTCTTTACGGTAGAACAAATGGTTCTCATTGGGTTGGTCAGTTCGTTAATGGCAAACTGTTCCCCACGCTTACAGCCGTTACCGGTTACGGTAATCTGGTCATCTACCTTTTCCACCTGCATGGTGCAGCCTCTTGGGCAGGTAATACATACGATGGTCTGTGTCATTTGTTCTTCACCTCGATTTCTGCATAGAGTTTGCTGCCCGGTTTCAAATCAGCAGCAGTGAAATCTACTACGAGTTTTTCCATTTCCGGTGGGCGAAGGAAAGCATATTTCTTCTCTACCACGACCCGCTTGTCTCCGGCATCTTCTGCATAAATGCGGAAGGTAGCACCGTTGACAACGGCTCTGGAACGGAAGTAAACAATGGTTTCTTTAATGTCACCATTGATATCTACGTTCTGCGGAACAATGTAGGAAACGCCATCGGCTGCTTCCAGCGGAGCCAGGCTCTTCTTGGCCTTTTCCCCTGCTACATAGGCAGCAGCAGCGGCACCGGCAGTTTCAGCGGATTCAGAAACGTAGTCTACCAAGTCGTTTACATGAAGTGCATTGCCACAGGAGAAGATGCCCGGAACGGAAGTCATCAATGTTTCGTCACAAAGTGGGCCCTTGGTCCGTGGGTCAATGGCTACGCCAAGGTTTTCTGCAATTTCATTTTCCGGGATAAGACCTACGGAAAGGATGAGAGCGTCACAGTCAATAATCTGTTCCGTGCCCTTAATTGGCTGCAGTTTGTCGTCAACCTGGGCAATTTCTACTGCGGTCAGACGGTCGTCCCCGAAGACACGGGTAACGGTGTGAGACAGGTACAGTGGAATGTTGTAGTCGTTGAGGCACTGATGGATATTACGGGTTAAGCCGGATGGGGTTGGCATTACTTCGTATACACCAACTACTTCGGCCCCTTCTAAGGTCAGGCGGCGTGCCATAATGAGGCCGATGTCGCCGGAGCCTAAAATAACACATTTCTTGGTTGGCATTTGGCCAAGCAAGTTGATGAAGTGCTGTGCAGTACCTGCGGTAAATACACCGGCAGGACGGGTACCGTGAATGAATACCTGCTTTGCGGTACGTTCACGACAACCGGTTGCCAGAATAATGGACTGGCAATGCAGTTCGGTTACCCCTTCTACGTTTACCAGCAGAACATCATAACCGTCGTCTACCTTCTTTACGGATGTAACAAAGGTCAGGGTCATGGCTTCAATGCCCAGTTCCTTAAATTCGTCAATGAAGCGTTCGGCATATTCCGGGCCGGACAGCTTTTCCCCGAAACGAACCAAGCCAAAGCCGTCATGAATGCACTGCTTCAAAATACCGCCGAGACGGTCTTCACGTTCTACCAGCAGTACTTTGGCGCCTTTCTTGTGGGCCTCAATGGCAGCTGCCAAACCGGCAGGGCCGCCACCGATTACCAAAATATCGGTTGTTTTCATTTATTTACCCTCCTTGGTCTCGCCGTAAAGAACGACGGACTGAGCGTTGGTCTTTTTAACATCAGCAAGGTCAATGCCTTCGTGTTCGGCAATAATCTTGGTTACCAGTGGGCTGCAGAAACCACCCTGGCAGCGGCCCATACCCGGACGGACACGTTTTTTCACAGCGTCTACGGTTGGTGGGCAGTATGGAGAATTGAGGGCGTCAATAATTTCACCCTTGGAAATTTCTTCACAACGGCAAATGATAACACCGTAATCCGGATTCTCCTGGATGAGTTTTGCACGGTCTTCCGGACTCATCTTATTGACTTCCGGAATGCCCTTGCGGATTGGGTTGTAATCTGGCTTTTCAGCAGCCTTCATTTTCCCTGCAACTTCCTTTGCAATGTCTTTGGCAAAGGCAGGTGCAGCAGTAATACCAGGAGACTGAATACCGCCGGCGTGGTACATGTTCTTGCACTTGCGGCCCCATTCCAAAACGAAGTCTTCTTCAAAGGTTGGAGCACGAACACCGGTAAAGTAAGTAATGATATCTCGTTCGCTGGCGGCAGGAACGGTCTGTTTCTGCTTCTTATAGATGCCGGCTACGCTTTCCGGTCTAGTAGCGTAGTCTTCCTTTTCTCTGCACTCTACTGCATCTGGGCCCGCAAGAATGTTGCCGTGAACGGTCTTCATAATGCCGCCGCCCTTGGAGTGAGAGGTAAAGCGTTCTTTGTTAATGAGCTGAATAGAGGCAACCGTGTCTACAATGTTACCACTCTTCACGTCCTGAATGGTGTCAGTACCACGACGTGGGTGGATGCTGTAGAACCGGTCACCGGCAAGTTCTGCAATGTCATCGGCAAACACGCCGGCGGCATTGATAACCATCTTCGGGTAAACGGTACCACGGTTGGTCTTAACTGCCTTAATGACGCCGTCTTCCAAGTCCATATCCTGAACCATGGTGTCAAGAGACATCTTAGCGCCATTCTGTGCTGCGTTTTCAGCATAAGCAATGGTCATATTATATGGAGAAACAATTCCTGCCAATTCATTATACATGGCGAATTTGAATTCTGGGTTAAATCCAGGATTCTTCTCCAGCATTTTCTTTCTCAGTTCAATGGTAGCATCGGTGACACCATCATGGAATCTACGGTAAGCTACCAAACAAGCAACCAGTGGCAACATCCAAGCCTGGGTGAAGCCGGCGTACTGGCCAATGCGGCGGAATGGTACGTCAAGTTCCTTGCAAACGTCTCCGTACATACGGTTTCCAAGAAGTACGTACTTCTGCTTGAGACTTCCCAGACTCAGGTCAACACCGACGTGGACTTCCCCGTCGTTGCGGCCGGAGGCCTGCATTGCAAAGTCCGGTTCTTTTTCTACCAGCAAAATATCCAAGTCGTACTTGGACAGTTCACGGGCAATGGCACAGCCGGAAATACCGCCGCCAATAACGAGTACGTCAGGGGTGGCACCATCAATGGCATTGTCCTGAACCAACGGAGTGCGAACCGGAACAGGTTCTGCATTCTTCAGTTTGATGTCATTGACTACATGGATCTTGCTCTTTTTGGTTGCACAGGTGTTGCAAGCCTTCAAGATATCCTCCCATGTATCCAGTTCCCCGGTAACTCGGATTATGTCCCCGTCCAGGGTTACCTGAACGCGGTCACCATACAGTTTGGCCAACTGTTTCTGCATTTTTTTAATGTCAGCCATTTCGAGCACCCTCTCTATATGTCAAAATTTTCATCCAAAATTTGTACAGTCGGTCATTTGACCGACTGTATTAATTATAGTATTATGGAGGTACAAAGTCAATGTACCGAATTGACGAAAAACAGAGGTGATTTTTTATGGCCGCTCCCCGGAAGGACAACGTAAGAGAAAAAATCATGGAAGCCACGGAATGTTTGCTGGAAACCCAGTCCATGGACTCCATTTCCCTGGCCAGTATTGCCAGCACTGCCGGCATCTCCAAAGGGACTCTTTACTACTATTATAAAGCCAAAGAAGATATTCTAATAGACCTGGTAAACCAACATTTGGACCAGCGTAAAAAAGACTTATTTGACTGGGTCGACAACAAGGATAAAGATACCTCACTGCATCGCCTTGTCATGTATTTCTTAGAGTGCGGTTCCGAAGAACCCATGGACAGAATCCATGTTATTTACAATGGCTGCCTGGGCAACGACGCCCTGCGGAACATGATCATTTCCCGTTACAAGGAATTCCAAAGTGTCATTGCTGCCAAAATTGCAGAACGACTGGACGGCCCTTCTGCAGAAACCTTAGCATGGCAATTGGTGCTCCTCATGGACGGCATTGTTATCCAGTCCGCTTTGAAGACGCCGGATTTTGACAAAGAAGCCTTCATTCAGGGCATGACACAGCTGACCCAGGAGTTGCTGGAAAAAGAAGAAAAGTAACAAATGTTCCAGTCTGAAAAAAAACCTTGCAATTTGTTCGGACATTCACTACAATTGGAAATACCAAACATCCGAAAAAACAGAACAATAGTGTGAGGAGTACTAACATGGCTAAAAGAGACAATTCTCCTACCCTTTACTCCTACGTAAAGGATCATATTACAAAGTTAATTATTTCCGGTGAATATCCTGCAGATTCTAAGTTGCCAACCGAATTCCAGTTAATGGATGAACTGGGCGTAGGCCGTGCTACCGTCCGTGCTGCTTTGGCACAGTTGGAACACGAAGGCACCATTTATAAGCGTCAGGGCGTGGGTACCTTCGTATCCAAGCGCAGCAACCACTATGGACTGGAGCCATTCATTTCTTTGAGCTTCAACTTAAAGAACATGGGTATTTCTGAAAACAACGACGTGCTGAAGCACGACAAAATGGTTGTTTTGGAACAGGACGAATCTTTGCTGAAAGGCTGGGACATCGGCACCGAAGTTTACTGCATTTCCCGTCTTCGTAAATCTGGCAATACCCCACTGGCAGTAGAAGACAACTATTATTCCAACTTCGCTTATTCCCGACTGGACAAAGACGCCATTGGGGATTCCATTTCCCACAACCTGCTGACTTACATGGAAGTGCCAATTAACAAGATGACCAATGACATGTTCGTCCGTAGCCCATCTGCAGAAGAAATGATCATCCTGAATATCAAAAAGGAAGAAAAGGTCGTTGTATTAGACCGTTGGATGTACGTTGAAGGTATTGAAGAGCCTATTTATTATGCTCACGTTATCTTCCCTACTCACGTATTAGAGTTCCCATTCTTGGGTTAACAAAATTAAAAAAGCCACTCCTTTTGGAGTGGCTTTTCTTTTTGTCTTTTTCCGCTTAGTGACTAACGTAGTTCAGCGGGTTTCGTGCAGCAGCGGATCTGGAAGAACCGTCGTTAACACGGATTTCAAAGTGAAGGTGTGGACCGGTGGAATATCCGGTACAACCCAAAATACCAATCTGCTGACCGGCGCTGACGTGCTGGCCAACGCTAACGGTAGCTCTGTACAGATGGGCATTGTAGATATGAAGACCGTTACCGTTATCGATTACAACGTAGTTACCATAACCACCGTTACAGCCACAAGAACTGGACTTTCTGTAGTTATGGGAGCAGGCGTTGGAAGCAATAATAATGGTACCGGAGTCAGCAGCTACTACAGCGGTGGTCCACTGATCTGCGCCGCCACGGGTAATATCAATACCATAGTGGAAGCTGGAATAGCCGTTTACGGTACGGTTACCATAACCGGAAGAAATGTAAGAATCACCGTAAGGTACCGGCCAAACCATAGTACCGTTGGCTTTACCGGAACCGCGGGAACCCTGAGCGGATACCTGGGCATTCAAGGAGTTCATGAAGGCCTGCTGTTGCTGACGGGCTTCTGCTACATTTCTACGAAGTTCGGCATTGTCTTCATCCAGTCCATCAATGTAGTTATCCAAGGTTTTCTTCTTGGCATCTACCACAGATTTGTCCTTTACTATTTCTGCCTTGGCAGCTTCTTGTTCGGACTTGGACTGTTCAATAATCTGTTTGCTGGTCTGGACTTCGGCTTCTTCCTTGGCCAATTCATGTTCCTGCTGTTTTACTTTGTCTACCTGGACTTGCAGGGTGGAAATTAAGTCATGGTCATTGCGGGCCAGACGGGCAATTAATTCTAAGCGGTTAATGAGCTGCTTAAAATTGTTGGCTTCTAAAATCAATTCCAAATTGGAAACGTTACCGGAAAGATAAATAGCACGCATACGGGCAGCCATTTTGCTCTGGGTTTCCGAAATGGTATCTTCCTGCTGTTGAATGGAAGCCTGCAGTTCATTAATGGTTTTTTCCAAGCGGTTAATCTTGGAGTTCATGCTGGTAATCTGAGAATCCAGCACGTTGATTTTCGACTGAACCGCATTGATCTTTCTTTGGTAAACATCAATTTCAGCCTGAATATCGTCTGCCGTTTCTTTGGCTTCGGATTTCTTTTCGTTGTTTTTCTTAATCTGTTCCTCGTACTTTTCAATCTGTTCGTCCAAGGCTGCTACTTTTGCATCTACTTCCTTTTGGGTTAAGGCAGCTGCAAAGTTAATGTTTGGAACGGCAGCAAAGAAAGAAAAACTAACGGCAATGGCCAAGAGGACAGAAAGAATCTTTTTAGTGTGTTTCATCAATCAAGCCCTCCTGTTCCTTAAGATAACGGGACATGGAAACAATAGAGCCAATGGTACCGGCCAATACGCCCACCAAAATGAAGCAGATGAGCATTGGGATTGCGTAAGAGGCAAAGGAAAGTGGGTCACTGCCCAGTACGTCGAACAGGCCGCCTACGGCAGACATGGTCAACTGGTATAGGGCAAATACCAACAGTTCTGACAGGACACCGGAAATGGCACCGATAACCATACCCTCAATGATGAATGGCCAGCGGATAAACCAGTTGGTGGCACCTACTGCCTTCATGATGTTGATTTCCAAACGACGGTTGTACATGGTAACACGTACGGTGTTGGAAATGATAAACAAGGATACAACCAAAAGAATGGCAATCATACCAATGCAGACAATGGTAATGGCTCTCTTCAGTTCTTTTACCTGAGCTGCCAAGTCGGAGTTTCCGCGTACGCTGGAAACACAATCCACGGCTTTCAGGTTTTCAACAATATTGTCGTAGTTTTCCAAGTTCTTCAGGTTAACGGAGTAAGCATCCGGCAACGGGTTGGTCTGCAAACCTTCCATTAAGGCGGCATCGTCACCCAGTTCTTTCAGCTGTTCCTGATAAGCCTGTTCTTTGGAAATGAATTCTGCATTTTCTACGTCAGAAATCATACGGATGTCCTGACCTACTTTTGCAATGTCGGTTTCGGTTACCGTGTCTTCCAGGTAAACCATAATAACACTCTGGTCTTCTACGGATTCCAAAGCCACATTAATGTTGGCATAGAGCATAATAGCCAAGCCGACAATCAAAAGACAAGAGGTCAAAACAGCAACGGAAGCAAAGGACATAAGTCTGTTTGCCCAAACGTTGCGAACCCCTTCCTTGGTCAAATAACCCAAGTTCAGGGAATTCTTCTTGTTGGTAGCTGCTTTCTGGCCGGACGGCTTCTTAGCAGGAGTACGCTTTACTTCTTTAGTCACGGTCACTGCCTCCCTTCAGGGATGCGCTGAGATCATCGAAGTACTTGCCGTAATCAAAGTCCGGAGCTACATCTGCAATTAATTCATCTACCACTGCGGTAGAGTTGTTTTCATATACGCTAGGGTCCATTTCCGGGTTCGGTTCTTCCGGCTTTTTGGTTTCCTTCGGAACGTTCAGGGTAATGGTCTTCATGGTGGTTACGTTGGATACCGGCTGGTAGCCTTTGGCTGCGCCCTGATATTCCACCACGCCGCCGTTGGCCATGTCGGAGACAATTTCACCGTTGTCAATGACCACAATGCGGTGGTTAAACTGTTTTACCAGTTCGTGTTCATGGGTAACCATAATAACTGTGGTGCCGGTTTCGTTAATGCGATTCAGCAAATCCACAATTTCAAAAGACATTTCCGGGTCTACGTTACCGGTCGGTTCGTCAGCAATAATGGTGTTTGCATTGTTGACCAAAGCACGGGCCAAGGCAACACGCTGCTGTTCCCCACCGGAGATTTCGTTTGGAAGGCAGTTTGCTTTTTCCTGCAAGCCGACCAAACTCAGTACATACGGAACTCTCTTTTTAATTTCTTTTTCGCCGGCACCGATAACACGCATAGCGAATGCTACGTTGTCATATACGGACATGGTCTGGATGAGACGGAAGTCCTGGAATACGATGCCCAGGGTACGACGGTAATAAGGGATTTCCTTTTTGGTCATGCGGGTCAGGTCATAATTGTTGATCATGACAGAACCGGAAGAAGGGACTTCCTCACGCATGATGGTTTTCAGAAAGGTACTCTTACCGGCACCGGATGCGCCAACAATGAAGACGAATTCCCCGCGGTCAATGCGGAGATTTACATTCTTCAATGCCACGGTGCCATTGTCATACACCTTAGAAACATTTCTGAATTCAATCATCTTTTCTACTCCTGTAAAAACTATCTATGTAAGCAAGCAAAATAAACATGATTTTATGTGATTCCACTAGATATACACCACACGTGGGTATTATAACACAAAATACAAAAAAGGTTACAAAAAATGTAACCTTTTTTCTTTGTTTTATGAAATTTTTTGAGCTTAGAACTTGGTTGGATTGGAATCCAAGTACTTTTTAACCATAAGAGCTACTTTGAAGACAATGGCGTCATCAAATTCGCGCAGGTCCAAACCGGTAAACTTCTTGATTTTTTCCAAGCGGTAAACCAAAGTGTTACGGTGAACGAACAGTTTTCTGGAAGTTTCGGAAACGTTCAGGTTGTTTTCGAAGAAACGCTGAATGGTGAACAGGGTTTCCTGATCCAGACTGTCAATAGAGCCTCTCTTAAAGACTTCCTGCAAGAACATTTCACAAAGGGTGGTTGGCAGCTGATAAATCAGACGGGCAATCCCTAAGTTGTCATAGGAGACAATGTCCTTTTCGGTGTCAAATACCTTCCCTACTTCCAAAGCAACCTGTGCTTCCTTCAAAGAACGGGAAAGGTCACGGATACCAACAACGGAAGTACCAATACCTACCTGTGCGCTGCTGTAGAATTCAGAGCTCAAGGCATCGGAAATACTTCTAGCCAGTTTTTCCAAGTCTCTTGGGTCAATGTCGTTACGAACTTCTTTTACCAATGCAATGTCGGTTTCGGAAATATTGATAACAAAGTCCTTGTTCTTGTCTGGGAACAAGTTCTGGATGATGTCGTAAACAGCGGCGTCTTCCCCACCGTTGACACGGATGAGAAGTACGGCACGGGTTGCATCGTTATTAAAGTGAAGTTCTCTAGCTTTAATGTAGATGTCCCCAGGAAGAATGTTGTCGAGAATTACATTCTTTACAAAGTTGCTGCGGTCATACTTTTCGTCATAGAACTGCTTGATGCTACGAAGAGCAACGGCAAGAATTTTAACGTAGCTTTCTGCCAGAGCGTCATCCCCGTCTACGAATACAGCGTATTCATGGCTGAGACGGAACCCGAAAGCCTGATAAGTAACCCCATCCAGGCTGACTGGGTCGGAAGAAGCGAAGATTTCGTTCAGGTTTACCTTCACGGATTCGCCGATGCGTTCCAGTTCACTACATGAAATAACAGAACCGGTTTCATCAATGACACCGGCTGGTCTGTCAATGGCATCTTTCATCTGATGAATGACACCTTGGAAGAGTCTGTTAGCCATTACTCTGCCTCCCTGTTTGTCCAAAACTTTAAGAATGCACAGTTTTGTGCAATTTGTTGCATTGATTCTTCTACATTTTACACAATAGAATACCAAAAATCAATGCTAATTTGCATATGTATTCATAATATTGACCAAAAAGTGACCCTTTCATGGTGCATTTTGACAGAAAAATGCGGCACTTCTCTCTAGAAAAGTGCCGTAAAAATGACCAATACCTAGTTTGTAATCTGTTCTTTCTCCCCTAAATATAGCGGTCGGCATTGTCCTTCCTCTAAATCGGGGTCCAGTTCCAAAGCGCCCATATGGGTTCGCATTAATTCCTTCACTTCATTGCCTCTGGCAGCAAACATTCGCTTAATTTGATGGTATTTTCCTTCACAAATGCTTATTTGCACCATGGTGTCCCCCAGCAGTTCAATTTCAGCCGGAAGGCATTCGGTGCCGTCGCCAAGGAGCACGCCCTCTTCCAAGACGGCAATGTCTTCCGGAGACAACGGGTGGTCCAGCAGGGCTACGTAGGTCTTGCGGATGTGGTTCTTCGGTGACAGGATACGGTGCGCAAAGTCACCGTCGTCTGTCAGCAGAATGAAGCCGGTAGTGTCCCGGTCCAGCCGGCCCGCAGGGAATAGGCCCGGACGGGACAGGTCCTCCGGCACCAAATCCAGCACCGTCTTTTGACTTCTGTCCTCTGTAGCGCTGACCACCCCTTTGGGTTTGTTCAGCATAAGGTATACGTGTTCCTGATAAGAAAGCAAGGTTCCGTCTATGGCAATTTCCACTTCTTCCGGGTTCACATTGGTACCCGGGTCTTTCACCACGGTGCCGTTCACCGTCACCCGGGACTTCCGAAGCAGTTCTTTTACTTCTTTTCTGCTGTAGGTGCCCTGGGAAGCAATGGTTTTATCCAGTCTCATAGAAGAGCCCTCCTTTCTTAGACAATAAAAAAGGGCGATGCAGCTGCACCGCCCGTTCATTCAGTTTACTGCTGTGGAGCAGAGTTACGCTTTTCAGCGGCCTTGTCGTTGGCTTTCTGAACATTTTCCTGAAGCGCATGGATTTCGTTAAGGCTTCTGGTAATGCGGTATTCAGCTTCCTTAGCAAGGTCGGTAACGTACTTGCCTACGCTGCTCTGAAGATCCAGAGCCCACTTGGTAGCAGCTTCTACCTTTGCCTGAGCGGCAAAGTTGGCATCCTTGAGGATTTTGTCAGCCTGAGCCTGTGCTTCAGCCAAGATGGTCTTGGACTGTTCTACTGCTTCAGAAACAATGGTTTCTGCCTTAGCGGTAGCTTCAGCAACATTGGTTTCAGCGCTCTTCTGAGCTTCGGTAAGAACCTGATCTGCTTCTGCCTTAATGGTAGCAGCCATAATCTTGGATTCTTTTACGACGTTGGATTCGGTAACCATAGCATCTACCTTTTCACGGGCAGCGGTCAACATGGTTACAGCGTTGTCGTGAGCCTGCTGTACAGTGGAGTCTGCGGTATTCTTAGCTTCTTCCAAAGCACTGGCAGTCTTTGCGTTGGTTTCTTCGGTCAGGGAAGAAGAATGGCTTTCTGCTTCTGCAAGAAGGTCACGGCCCTTTACGCGAGCGTCTTCCACAATCTGGTGTGCTTCGTTTTCAGCACGTTCCATGATTTCACGGCGTTCAGCAGCAACAATGCGAGCCTGCTTAATTTCTTCCGGAATTTCAGAACGCATGTCGTCTAAAATCTGACGAAGGTCTTCTTCCATTAAGGTAACTTTAGCGCCACGGACTTTCGCGTTGTCTAATAATTCTTCTAATTCATCAAGATAGTTTTCAAACTGTGCCATGATTTGTATCCCTTCTTAATCTTTCACTAATATCCTTTGCTACCACTTCCGGAACGAAAGCGGTAATGTCTCCTCCCATGGTGCCCACCTGTCTAACGACACTTGAGCTTAAAAACATGTTCTTTTCTCTACACGGGATGAACACGGTTTCCAACGAACCATCTATATGGCGGTTGGCAATAGACTGCTGAAACTCGTCCTCAAAGTCAGATACTGCACGCAGTCCTTTTACAATAATATTGATATTATTCTCTTTAGCATATTGTGCCAAAAGTCCGCCATAAATGTCAACAGACACGTTGCCCAAATGTGACGTGCTTTTTCGGATTAATTCTGCCCGTTCTTCTTCGGAGAAGGTATAGCTTCCCATCTTGTTGTAGTTGGTCATAACAACCACAACCACTTCATCGAACAGATTTGCGGCTCGTTCAATAACATCTAAGTGACCATTGGTAATCGGGTCAAAGGAGCCAGGACAAATGACTTTACGCATCTTCGTCCTCCTTTACACGGTAAACGGTAAGCTTAATCTTGCCGTAATTGTATTCACGGTAAATGGCTAAGTTTCCTGCCTCTTTCGGCAGTTCTTCCTCTATGGCAGATTCACAGACAATGACGCCCTGATCTGACATGCGGGGAGCCAGTAAAGGCAATACCGCATTCATCATCTGTTTGCGGTATGGCGGGTCTAGGAATGCTACATCAAAGGTGTCCTTGCTCTTCTGCAGGAAACTGATGCAGTCTTCATTCTTTACCACCGCTCCGTGATTCATGAGCCCAGTATGTTCCAGGTTGTCTTTCACGAAAGTCAGAGAGTAGGCACTGCTGTCTACAAAGGTACAGTAGGCGGCACCGCGGCTAAGGGCTTCAATACCCAACTGGCCGGAACCGGCAAACAGGTCAAGGACTTTGCTCCCCGGCAGGTCGAACTGCACAATATTAAACATGGACTCTTTTACCTTGTCGGTGGTTGGACGGACATCCAATCCTTCCGGTGTGGATAACTTGCGTCCACGGGCAATTCCGGTGATTACGCGCACGGTTCTCCCCTCCTTTCAAAAGCAAAAACATTATAGTGATATGGCTACCGTTTGTCAAAATTGAAATAGGACTTGATGGCCACCGCATCTTTGGTGGAAATTCCCGGCAGTTTGGCCAGGGTATCTATGTCTGCCCGCTTAATGGCATCCATGGTTTTCAGTTCCTTCATCAGGGTGGCTGCTTTCTTCTCGCCAATGCCCGGAATGTCCGTCAATTCACTGTGACGGGCATTTTTGCTGTGCTTGGCGTGGTGGAAGGAAATGGCGAAGCGATGTACTTCATCCTGCACGGCAGTCACCAAGGTATAAACCTTACGGGTGGCAGCAATGGCAATTTCACCGCCGTCCGAGGTAATAGCCCGAGTGCGGTGCTTGCTGTCCTTCACCATACCGAAAACCGGGACAGAAAGTCCCAGGGTTTTCAGCACCTCTTCCGCTGCGTGGACTTGGCCTAAGCCACCGTCCATGAGGATCAAATCCGGAAGGCGTGCAAAGCCGCCTGCCGACTGCTGGAGGTCTTCTACGCCGGAGGCTTCAAATTTCTCCTGCTCTTCTAAATAGTGGGTGAAGCGGCGGGTCAGCACTTCGTGCATGGCGCCATAGTCGTCGCCGCCCTCAGCTTCTTTAATAATGAACTTGCGGTAGTCGCTCTTCAGCGGTACCCCGTTTTTGAAGACCACCATGCCGCCTACGGCGTCGGCACCGGCGGTGTGGGAAATGTCGTAACTTTCAATATATTCCGGTGGCTTTGGCAGTCCCAGCAGTTCTCCCAGTTCAATGACAGCGGTATCCCGCTTGGTCTGCTTGTGGGTTTGCGCCAACTGTTCATATGCGTTGGACTTGGCCATGTTCATTAGTTCGAACTGGCGGCCCTTCTGTGGAATGACAATGGAAACCTTCTTTCCCAGTTTGTCGGAAAGCCACTGGGCCAACAGGTCGTTGTCTTCCAACGGGCCGTCTAAGATGATCTTTTCCGGAATGTCTTCCCGCAGCATGTAAAAGCGTTCCAGCATTTCGGTACGGGTCTGTTCCAGGGTGTCTTCCATATCTATAAAGAAGTGTTCACTGTCGGTAAGTTGTCCTTCGGTAAAGCGAAGTACATGGAAGCAGATTTTCTCCTCTTCCCTGGCCAAGGCAAATACGTCTTCTGTATCCGAGCCGGAGAAGATGACCTTCTGCCGGTCGTTTAACCGTTTGATGGCGGAGATGGTGTCTCTGACTTCCGCCGCCTTTTCAAATTCCAGGTCCTCAGCATACCGTTCCATCCGTTCTTCCAACTTGGAAAGGTACTCTTTGGTGCCGCCCTTTAAGAAGGCAATGGCCTCGTCTATGGAAGCGTCATAAACCTCTTTGCTGACTTTTCCGCAGCAAGGGGCGTTGCACTGGTTCATGTGGAAGTTGAGGCACGGACGGCGGTTATAGGTGCTGCACGGGAAGGTCAAATTGCACTGCGGCAATTTGAAGATTTTCCGGGCTGCATCCAAAGACTGGGTTACCACAAAGGAACTGATATAAGGCCCTAAGTATTTGGAACCGTCATCCACTTTATGGTAGGTAAACTGTAAGCGGCGCCAAGGTTCGTCGGTTATTTTAATGTAGCAATACCCCTTGGAGTCCTTTAACAGAATGTTGTAATGAGGCTGGTGCTGTTTGATGAGAGAGCACTCCAAAATGAGAGCCTCAAATTCACTGGTGGTGAGAATATAGTCAAAGTCATAAACGTGCTCTACCATACGGCGCACTTTGGTGGCGTGGGTAT
Source organism: Acutalibacteraceae bacterium (assembly GCA_045642465.1). GTDB lineage: Bacteria > Bacillota > Clostridia > Oscillospirales > Acutalibacteraceae > RUG420. The sequence goes on along the minus strand of JAZUIY010000016.1, from coordinate 211,831 downwards.
TTTGGGAACCGAAATACTGACTGACCCGGTTCCGCAGCACTTTGGCCTTACCAATATAAATGATTTCCCCTTTGGTGTCTTTCATAATGTAGACCCCTGGGGCCATTGGCAGACCCATGGCTTTTTTCCGCAACAGGTCCATTCGTTCATTGGCCATATTCTTCACCTCCTTTAGGGTCAAGTATAACAAAAAAGCGCACTGCAAGAAAGCAGTGCGCTAATAGGCAAACGTAAAAAATTATTCAGCGAAGCCAGATTCAACAAGAGCTACCAAAGCTTCTACAGCTTCTTCTTCATCAGAGCCACCGGCCATGATGCGGATTTCAGTACCACCCATGATACCAAGGGAAAGTACACCCAGAAGAGACTTAGCATTTACTCTACGTTCATCCTTTTCAACCCAAATAGAAGACTTGAATTCATTTGCCTTCTGGATGAAGAAGGTTGCTGGGCGAGCATGAAGACCTACCTGATTCTGAACTTTAACACTTTTTACGTACATAATGTAACCTCTCTAAATTCATTACTATCAAATGAACAGATATTGGCTAACCTAAGCCATGTTGAGCACCCCAAAAAGGCGCCTTTTTTCAAATTGCGAGATTATTATAGCCACAAAGAAAACCACCGTCAACGAAAAAACCAACTTTCGTTTGAGAGGACAAACTTGCCTATAAAATTGGGGGTTCCTTTGTTACTATTTAACAGTTTTTTTCTTACATCTGGGAAACGGAAATTTGCTATATCTAGTGGTTATTTATACGATTTTTGCAAATTGCCACAATTGGTTGCTTTTTAGAAATTCCCCTCTTCTTCCAGTTCTTTCAGCAATTTGGATTCTTCTTTGGTCAGTTCCACATTTTCCAAAAGATCTGGTCTGCGGGCCTTGGTCCGCCGCAGGGATTCTTTCAATTTATAAGCATCTACTTTTGCATGATCTCCGGACAGGAGAATTTCCGGTACTTCTCTTCCGTTCCAAACGGCAGGGCGGGTGTACTGCGGAAATTCCAACAGATGTCCGTAGTGACTTTCAATTTCATAGGCGTCATCGTTTGGCAAGACGCCCGGCAGCATGCGGCAGATGGCATCTGTCACAATGCAGGCCGGCAGTTCCCCGCCGGTAAGGACGTAATCCCCAATGGAGATTTCCTCATCTACAATTTCTTCAATGACCCGTTCATCGACTCCCTCATAGTGGCCGCAGAGCAAAACAACATAAGGCAGTTCTGCCAGTTCCTTTACCCGCTCCTGGGTCAGGGTTTTCCCCTGGGGAGTCATATAAATTAAATGTGGCTTTGCGCCGTCGGCCCGCTTGGCCGTAATGTCCCGGTAGCAATCATAAATCGGCTGGGCCTGCATAATCATGCCCATGCCGCCACCGTAAGGGGCGTCATCTACGTGGCCATGCTTATCCGTGGTATAGTCCCGGATATTGTGACATGCAATGTCCACATATCCGGCTTTCCGTGCCCGGCCAATGATGCTTTCGGACAGCACGGCCTCACACAGTTCCGGAAACAGTGTCATGATGTCAATCTTCATGGGAACTCCCCTTTCTTTAGTCGTTGCGGATTTCTTCCGCGGTAGTAAAGATTCCCGGAATGGGACGTACCGTCACTTTGTTGTTGGCTACGTCGGCATCCACCAAAATGCCCGGAATCAGAGGCATGTAATACATTTTTCCATCCTTTTTAATGTGCCAGATATCCGTGGCACCGGTATTGGTCACGTCTTGGATGGTTCCATAAGTTTCAGCAGTGTCTGCATCGCTCACTGTGCAGCCAATTAATTCAGCTACAAAGTAGCGCCCCTCTTCAATTGGGGCGTCTTCCCGGCGGACATAGAGCACCTTGTTGCGGAGCAGATTTGCCTGGTCCATGTCGTCTATGCCTTCCAGTTTCAAAAGCACCATGTTGCCATGGGGACGGGAGTTTTCAATATAATAGGAATTCTCTCCCTTCTTGCCTACGAACACGTCTTCAAAGTAGTCAAAGTAGGAAGGGTCGTCACACCAAGGGTCCACTTTCAGTTCTCCGCGGACGCCGTGGGTATTTACAATTTTTCCCAGTTCCAAATATTCCAGCAACATGTTTGCTTCCTCCAAAAAAACAAGGCGGACATAGTAGTCCGCCTTTTCCTTAGTCGATTTCGACAGCAATACGTGCGTCGTTACGGTTTGCAGATGCTCTCATAACGGTACGGATTGCCTTTGCGATGCGGCCCTGTTTACCGATAACTCTACCCATGTCATCCGGAGCTACGTGCAAATGATAAACAGTGACACCGTTTTCATTTGGTTCGTCAACTTCAACGGTAACAGCTTCCGGGTCATCTACGAGGCCTTGCGCAATGAAGATTAATAAATCTTGCATGAAGAGCCTCCAGTATTAGTCGATGGCGCCTGCTTTTTTGAGAAGAGCGCGAACAGTTTCAGTTGGCTGTGCGCCGTTTGCAATCCACTGCTTAGCCTTGTCAGCGTCAACCTTGATTACTGGTGGTTCCTTGGTTGGATCATAGAAGCCGATTTCTTCAATGAAACGACCGTCACGTGGGTAACGGGAATCAGCTACAACCATTCTGTACTGAGGTGCCTTCTTAGCGCCCATTCTTCTGAGTCTAATTTTTACTGCCATTTTTTGTTCCTCCATAATATTTAAGTAAATGGTTTAACGAAATTAATGTGTGCGGTTACAGCCCCAACTTACTGAAGTCCATGTTGTTGAACTGGCTCATGTCTGTTGTGCCTGCCATCCGCTTTAATGCCCTTCGCGTCTGCTTGGAGTTCATTTGCTTGAACATCTTCTGCATCTGCTTGTACTGAGCGAGAAGTTTGTTAACGTCTTCTACCTTTTGGCCACAGCCGGCGGCGATTCGGCGTTTTCTGGATCCGTTAATGATATCCGGTTTTTCTCGTTCTTCCGGGGTCATAGACAAGATGATGGCTTTTAAGTGCGCAAATTCTTTCTCGTCTACCTCTATATCTTTTACCTGTTTGCCAATGCCCGGAATCATACCAAGCAGGTCCTGAATGGAGCCCATCTTGTTGATGCGGTTCAAATTGTCAAGCAAGTCATTGAGGTCAAATTTGTTTTTCTTGAGTTTCTTTTCCAATCTGGCGGCTTCTTCATCAGAGAAGGTCTGTTCGGCCTTTTCAATGAAGGAGAGCATGTCGCCCATGCCAAGGATACGGGAAGCCATACGGTCCGGATGGAAGTAATCCAGGTCATCCAGCTTTTCACCGGTACCGGCAAACTTAATTGGCTTGCCTGTAACGGCCTTTGCGGAGAGAGCGGCACCGCCACGGGTGTCACCGTCTAACTTGGTCAGTACCAAGCCGTCAATGCCAACATCGTCGTTGAAGGAAGATGCTACGTTTACGGCGTCCTGACCGGTCATAGAGTCTACTACCAACAGGATTTCGTGTGGGTGAACGGCCGCCTTAATGTCCTTCAATTCTTGCATGAGGGCTTCGTCTACGTGGAGACGACCGGCGGTATCAATGAAGACGTAGTCATAACCTTCGTCTTTGGCGAGGGCAATGGCTGCCTTGGAAATTTCTACAGGGTCTCCCTGGCCTTGTTCAAAGACCGGAACGCCGGCCTTTTCACCAACCACCTGTAACTGCTTGATTGCTGCCGGACGGTAAACGTCACAAGCTACCAGGAGTGGTCTGTGACCTTCCCCTTTCAGCTTCTTCGCAATCTTGGCACAGTGGGTGGTTTTACCGGAACCCTGAAGACCGACCATCATGACGATGGTTGGCGGATGAGGGGCAACGGCCAGACGGGTCTGGGTGCCGCCCATGAGTTCTACCAGTTCTTCATTTACAATTTTGATAACCATCTGTGCTGGGGTTAAGCTCTGCATAACCTGGGCGCCGATGGCTCGTTCTGTTACTTTTGCGGTGAAGTCTTTGGCTACTTTGTAGTTTACGTCTGCTTCCAGTAATGCAAGACGTACTTCACGCATGGCTGCCTTAACGTCTGCTTCAGTTAAGGAGCCTTTGCTTTTCAGATTAGCAAACGCGTTTTCTAATCTGTCAGACAAACCTTCAAATGCCATATTTGGTCTCCTTACTCGTTAAGGGTTTCTGCAATAAATTTGATTTTGACGACGGCGTCATTGATGTCACGGCTAAGGCCGGTACGCATGTTGTATGCGTTAATGACTTCGGTGGCTTCCAGGATTTCAGCCAGGCCCTTCCGCACTTCTAAGAAGCGCTTTGCCAGGCCCAGGCGTTCCTCCATGTCAAAGAGCTGTCCTTCGGCACGCTTAATGGCGTCCCGGACACCCTGACGGGTAATGCCTTCGTTCTCTGCAATTTCTGCCAAAGAAAGGTCGTCAATATAGTAGTACTCAAGGAAGTCTCTCTGGCGCTGGGTCAGCATGTCGCCATAGAAGTCCAGTAAGATGTTGATTCGCTCAAAATCTTTTGCCATATTTACTTCCCCTTTCCTTAAGATTGAAACAGAGTACGTGTAAAGTCCCATTTCTTTACAGGCATTTATTATAGGAAATGAACCTAGGCTCGTCAAGGCGATTTGCCCATTTCAGATGACAAGAAAATGACGGTATTTTAAGGCGGTTTTTGGTAGGCTTCCACAAATGGTGTAAAGGTTTTTACTTTACACCAAATATAGTGGAAAGCGCTCCTTTCCTCTAATACAACAAAAGGAGCCATTCTTTATTTCAATGTAGCAATGGTAACGCCGTCCTGGCCTTCCCCATATTGGCCTAAGCGGTGGGACTTCACAGATGGATGGGCGTCTAGGTATTTGCCGACGGCCTTCCGTAATACACCGGTGCCTTTGCCGTGGATAATGGTGAACTGTTCAATGCCACAGCGAACCTGCAGGTCAATGAAGCGATCCAGTACCAGCAAGGCCTCATCTTGGGTCATGCCCCGCAAGTCACAAGTAGTGGTGGCCGTAGCCGTGCCACGGTTTTCAAACTTGTTGTTGCGGTTGCCGCTACGGGTCTTCGGGGCATTCTTGTCCCGGGCTTTCTTGGCAGCGCCCTTTTCATCCAGACGGAGGCGGTCAATAGAAACTCTGGTCTTAATGATACCGGCGGTAACTTCCACCATGCCCTTCTTGTCAGGAAGTGCGGTAACTTCAGCCGGTTCCGCCAGGTCTGCCACAATAACCATGTCCCCTATTTGCAGTGGACGCGGCAGAACGTAATCCTCATCTTCTGCCAAGGCAATAATTGGGTTGGTAATGTCATCCAAGTTGCCTTCGTGTTTGCGGATGGTACGCTTGGCTTCGGCCTTTAGTTTATTCAGATCAGCGGCTTCTGCCTGCTGCTTCTTCAGCTTATCTAAGTCGTTGAGGAAGAAGGCAGCTTCCCGCTGGGCACGTTCTACAATGCGTTCGGCATCGGCACGGGCCTTGGCCACTTCGTCTTCCTTCAGTTTCTCAATGGAGGCCTTGGTAGCCAGGGCCTTTTCTTCGGCTTCCTTGGCTGCCAACTGTAATGCCCGGACTTCTTCCCGTTCGGTTTCCAAGGCGGCACGGGTCTGCTCCAGTTTTTCCACTACCGTTTCAAACTGGCTGTTTTCATCGGAAACCAGCTGACGGGCCCGGTCTACCACTTCGGTCGGCACGCCCAAGTGCTCCGAAATGGCGAACGCATTGGAACGGCCCGGGGCGCCAATAATTAAGCGGTACGTCGGACTTAAGGTTTGGATATCGAATTCACAGGAGGCGTTTTCCACCCGTGGGGTGCTCAACGCATATTCCTTTAGTTCAGCATAGTGTGTAGTGGCGGCAATCTTGGCGCCCTGCGCGTGGAGCTGCTCCAAAATGGCCTTTGCCAAGGCGGCACCTTCCACCGGGTCGGTGCCGGCACCCAATTCATCTATCAGAACCAGTGACCGGTTATCTGCTTGTTTCAAAATGTCCACAATATTGCTCATGTGAGAAGAGAAGGTGGACAGGGACTGTTCAATGGACTGTTCGTCCCCAATGTCCGCATAGACGTTGCGGAAAATAGCCATCTTGGAGAAGTCTCCCGTCGGCAGCATCATGCCGGATGCAGCCATAACGGAAAGCAAGCCAATGGTCTTAATGGATACGGTTTTACCACCGGTATTTGGACCGGTAATAATCAGAGAATCAAATTCTTCCCCTAAGCGGATATTGGTCTTTACTACCTTTTTCGGGTCAATCAGCGGATGGCGGGCACCCTTCAAATCTATAATGCCGTCGGCGTTCAGTTCCGGTGTAGATGCCTTCATGGAGTATGCCAACTGCGCTTTCGAGAAGACCAGATTCAGATACAAAGCAGATTCGTAGCTGACCTTGGTTTCTTCATAAATGGCCCCAGCCTGTTCGGACAGGTCAGCCAGAATCTTTTCAATTTCTTCCTGTTCTTTTCCCAAAAGCACCTTGATTTCATTGTTGGCTTCCACAACGCTCATTGGCTCAATGAATACGGTTGCACCGGAGTCGGAAGTGTCCTGTACCAAGCCGGCTACTTCGCTCTTGTGTTCCCGCTTGACCGGTACAACGTAACGGCCGTTTCGCATGGTGACAATGGCATCCTGTAAGGCAGTAGCGTAATGGCTGGAATGAATAATGCGATCCAGCTGATTCCGGATTTTTGCCTCCTGCTGGTGCATATGTCTGCGGATGTCCTTCAGTTCGGCAGAGGCATCGTCTGCCATTCGGTCTGCAGACAAAATGCAGGAGAAAATCCGGTCTTCCAAATACCGCTGTGGATATAAGTTGTTAAAGTGGTTGGTCAGTGTGGTATCCATTCCGGAACAGGAAGAATACCAATCATCTAAGGAGCGGATGGCCCGAAGGGTTCCCCCTACTGCCAGCAAATCAGACATGGCAAGAACACCGCCCGTCGAGGCGATGTAGAGTTTGTTGTTGACGTTCTCCAGTCCTCCAAAAGAAGGGCCGCCGAACTTAGCCAATAACATATGGGCATCTGTGGTTTCCTGTAACAGGCGCTGTGCCTCATAAAGGCCGTCTGCCGGTTCCAGGTTCAATGCCATTTCCCGGGCGTCATCACAGGACGTGTAGGACGCCAGGCGTTCCAGAATCTTATCAAATTCTAAGGCTTTCAAATGTCTGTTTTCCATGAAAACTCCTTACATTGTCTGGAGTGATTTTAAAAACTCCAAGGTTTTATAATGTCGGCCGGTGGTTTCCAGCGCGTAGATTTCTGTTGCAGTACAAAGTTCTTTCAATGCAGCATCCGTCAAACTGAAGTCGAAGATTTTCTTCGGCTCCGAGTAAATAATATACCGCATGGCAGTAATAGAACTAATACTCATGGGAATGCCTTTCCCCTTGCCGTGCTCAGAGCAGTAAAGGTGGGCGTGCTGTGGGTCAAAGTACATAACCCCAGATTCAAACTCGCCACACTCTTGGCAGGCAACCAAGTCCGGCATATAACCGGATTCCGATAGTCCCCGCAATTCTGCTACCGCTTTCACCATTTTCCAGTCCCGCTTCTTCTCATTCAGCAAATAGAGAGAATTCAACAAGAGTTTCAAAAGACCTTCTGCATTGGTTTCTTCCGGTGCCAGTTCCGAAAACAGTTCACACAGATAGAAAGCGGTACTCATATTGTCTATATCAGAGCGCAGGTCAAAGAACAGATTCTTCACCTGGGCGCTGTTCACACTGAAGGAATCTTTTCCCTGAAAGAACACAAAATCCGAATAGGAAAGCAGCTGGGTACTGGACACCAGATTACTCTTCACAGACTTTGCCCTTCTGACAAAGGCACGGATTAATCCATAGTCCGAAGTCAGCACGGTAATGAGACGGTCAGATTCCCCAACATTTTGTTCTTTAATGACCAAGCCATCGGTTTTAATGAGCAAACTGCCGCCCCCTTTCTCGTTTCCTCAACAGTTTACCATAAAAAAAGCAATTCGCCGAAACGAATTGCTTTTTCTTTTTCCTGATTTAGTCTAAGGATTGAACCCATCTAATCTGGTCGGTGAAGAAGTCCACCATATCCATCTTGTAAGTCAGGTTCGTGAAGAGTCCGGCTATGTACATATGACCAATGTGCAAGGTCGGCATGTTAATCCAAACGCCGCGGGTCGGGGTAATGCCTTCCTTGTAGGAAACATACTTGGAATTAAACGGTGCTTTGGCAAATTCAGTATTTACAAAGCAGTCGTTGGCATAGAAGCTGTCATCCCAGCCGTAAGCGGTTTCCGTCTTCATGTTACCGATTAATGCGTTGAAGGTCATAAACAGGTAATAGTTGTCGTCGAAAATCTGGTGCTTATTGCTGTCACTGATGTCTCTGGAAGCCTGAGCAGAATAAGCGAAGTAGTAACAATGGGTATTGTCTTTGAACTTATGGTTCAGTTTCTTTGCCCCAATGGTACTCATGTCATAGAAGGCATTGTCGTTGCTCTTCCACATGTTGCTCTGCAGAATGTTTTTAATATACTGCAGGGTGCTCATGCCAGGGGTTCTGGCAAGACCCCACTGATCCATTCTGGTATCAATGACAAAGTCAAATCCGGTACCCTGAGACAAAATGCCCCAGAAGGTCAACAGGTTGGCTGCTACGCGGTCTGTATTTTCCCGGTTGCCGGAGAACATGGTAACAATACTCAAAAGGTCATCTGCCAAAGTAGTACCGTTGTTGGTACCGCAGACAGTAGTAATGCTGTTGACAGCGGTTGCTTTCCCACCGGTGAAGAGCGGAGAGCAAGACTTACCGGCTGCTTCTACTTCTGCTGCACTACCATACTGCAACAGGGATGCCAGAATTTTTGCAGTCTGGGCACCCATGGAATAACCAATCAAATCTACCGGATGCTTACTATCCCACTGTGGATACAAACCCTTTGCATAGGTTCTGCCATAACGGGCATGGCCTTCAGCCTTCGAATGGGCTGCGCCGTAGTCTACTCTGCCGCCCTTAATGCAGGCATAGAGTTCACAGGCACGGTCCCAGTTGGAACTAAACGGTGCAATGGTCGGTTCATAGGCAGTAATGCCTTTTTTGGCCAATTGCTTTCCATAATCTCGGTAGTACGTACCGCCCATTACATTGCCGCCAACGGCAGCAATTAAACTGTCCTGAGCAAAGCAGAAATAACCCGGAATCATAATAACCGGATAATTATGACTTGCCTTTGTGGTTTTTGCCATAGATGGAACAGCAAAAGCCATTACCATTACCAAAGACAGAAAAACTGCAGTAAATTTTTTCAAATACTTTTTATTCATACAAAAGCTCCCTTCTGACGCTTTATTATAAAACAGTTTTTCTGTCCAAACCACCTTCTAGTTTTTTATACTTTTACCTATCTGGTCTATGTCTATTTGCTTTAAAGCCAATTAGCATTATTAAGCCGCCTAGAATATATACCGCAAAACGCCAAAAGCGTATATCATTTTCATCAAAGGATATACCATTTGTCACCACCTGAACAATTGCAGCAGCAAAGCCCGCTATAGCAGCTAAAACAAGTAGAACATCCAATACTTTATAGCAAGTTTTCATAGCAAAACCACCTTTTTAAATAAATGGTGTTAAAAGAAGGCCAATTGCTTCAGCTACACCACCAACTATCATCAACGTAGAACCTACAGGTTGGCCAAAAGCCGTCGCAACTACTCCTAACAAAAAAGCAATGGCACCAAATGCTTGTATAGCAAGAGACACAGCGAGACCGCCATCTACCTCATAAAGTTCATCTTCGGTTAGTTCACAAAAACCATTATAATTTAATGTCATTTCCATTAAAATTCTTTCTCCTTTCCATTTCCTATTTTCAATTATTCTCCTTTCTCATTTTTTCAGCCAAATCTATCACTTGAACTGTAGCTTACATCAGCCCTACTTTTTCAAGGAAGTAGTGCATGATGGTTTTTTCTTGGGTAACTATCTTGGCCTCCAATTGGATTCCGGGACGCAGGTGAGCTTTGTTGCCATCTTTGTCTTCGTAAGTAGTTTTATCTATGGTTGCCTCTACGAGATAGTATCCTGTGTTTTTCCCGCCTTGGATTACGGTATCCTTTCCAATGGATGTAATTTTCCCGGTAATGTTACCGTACTTGGAACTAGGGATTGCTGTGAGGGTGTATCGGATTTGATCCCCTACGTTAACAGAGGCTACATCAGCATTCTTTAAGAAGAGCTGTACTTTATAGCCGGCATCCTCTTTTGGCAGAATGGTTGCAACCGTTGTTCCGGCAGAAATGGCATCTCCTTCCGAAATTGCCGCCATAAGGTTAACGGTACCGGAACGATTTGCTCTGACAACGCCTTGATTGTCTTGTTCATCCAGCTGATCCAATTGCATAGTCACTTCATCCAACTGGCTTTTCAGTTGCTCTTTTTGAGAGAGGATTGCTTCTTCCTCTTTCATCTTAGCCAAGGCACTGCCACCGGATGCGTTGGCATTGGCTTCTGCGGTCTTCTTCTGATTTTCCATTTGGGCAATGGAACTATCAATAGAGTTCAGGGTTTCCTTTTTATATTGCGCCTTGGTGGTTGGAAGAACTTTGCCGTTATATTCGTTTGCATAGTTCTTGTAAAGCTTTTCGTATTCCGGATAATCGGAAACATAATCCTTGCCTTCCGACACACTCTTGCGGTACTTCTTTGCCGTGGCGATTTGGTCATCCATTTCCTTCAACTGGTTTTGGGTTGCAGACACCGTTGAGGCATAGTCCTGATATTGAAGATAAAATGTATATTCTTCCTCTGAACCGTTTTTGGAAAAAGGATTATACCCGCCTCTAACGCCTTTGGAAAACTTGTCTAAAAGTGCAATCTGTTCCTTCATCTTGGCAGCAGACTGTTCCATGGCCTTTTTCCCGGATTTAGAATTTCCAAGGTCAACGGTAAAAAGGACATCTCCCTTTTTCACCTTTTGTCCGTCTTTCAAATGACTTTTTTTCACCGTACCGCCCACAAGACAGGTAACGGTTCCGACATTTCCGGTAGGACGAACCACCCCGGAAGCAGTAGAAGTGGTTTCTATTTTTTTAATAGAACAAAAGCAAATGGCAAATATCAGCAATGCCACCAAGCAGTAAACAAAGGCGTTGATAAACGGGTTTGGTCTTGTGCTGTAATATTCTTTGCTATCTGTTAGCTCATTGAAGTCTAAAATAATATCTTTCATCTTATCCTCCAATCTGAGCCTGATACAGGTTGTAATAATAGCCATTTGGGGTGGACATCAGTTCGTCATGGGTACCAGCCTCTAAAATACGACCCTTATCCATGACAAAGATTTTGTCACACTGGCGAATGGTACTTAATCTATGGGCAATGACAATGGTGGTCATTCCCTGGCTATAGGAATCCAGCGTTTCCTGGATGGCTTTTTCTGTTACGGCATCCAAGTTACTGGTGGCCTCATCTAAAATCATGATTTCCGGCTTACGCAACATGGCTCGAGCAATGGCAATACGCTGCCTCTGCCCACCGGAAAGATTGGCACCGTTTTCATCCAAATAGGTTTCATAACGGAGTGGAAGCCCGTTAACGAAGTCATGCAACTGGGCCATTTTAGCGCAACTTACAACCTCTTCCATATTCGGATGATCCATACCAAAGGTAAGGTTTTCATAAATGGTTCCACTAAACAAGAACGTCTCTTGTGGAATGTAAGCGGTTTTATCTCGCAAAACGTCTAGGGAAATATCCGGGAGCGCGTAATCTGCAATGGTAATTTCCCCTGCTTCGTACCGGTAAAGATTCAAAAGCAATTTTGCAATGGTGGTTTTACCGGCACCACTTTCCCCTACAATGGCAATGCGTTGGCCGGCTTTGATGCTCATGGAGAAGTTTTCTAAAACCAGCTGTCTGGTGCCATAGCGGAAAGAAACATCCTTAATTTCAATGTTGCCCTTCAGGGTGGTTGGGTAAATCTTATGCTGCTGGTTTTCGCTCTTTTCAATTTCCAAATCCAAAATTTCACCCAAACGGTCAGATGCCACAATGGCAGTCTGCATGGTTGGCTGCAGGTTAATCAAATTCTTAACCGGATCCAGGAAATAGGCCAGCAATGCGTTGAAGGCAACCAAACTACCAATGGTCATGTTACCCTTCAGAACGAAGTAAGCACCAACCCAGATAATAACAATGCCGCCAACAGATTCAACAAATGCCTTTAAGCCTTCCTGCAAATTGCTGATAGAAGTTAAATGGAAAATACTTTTCAACAATTTAATGAACTTTAATTCTGTTTCGGTTTCTACGGTCTTTTCCCCGTTAAATGCTTTCACAGTTTGAATGCCGTTTAAAGATTCCACCAAATAAGAGGTCAGCTGCGCATTGTTTTCCATCTGGGTTTGGTTGGCCTTCTTGTATGGCTTGTTGAAGCAGAACACCAAAATGGCATAGAGAATAACCATGAGAAGTGCAATGGCAAACAGCACCTTGCTTTTAAAGAACAAAATGCACCCGCCTGCAATTGCCATAATAACGTCAATCATAACAGACAGGGTGGCATTGGAAATGGCATTTCGAATGGAAGAAGCATCCTGAAAACGGGAAATGATTTCCCCAACTTTCCGAGTGCCAAAAAAGTTCATAGGAAGCTTTAATACATGGTTGTAATAACCAAGCAGCAAAGCAATATCCAACTTTTGGCTCAAGTAGAGCAACAGTTGCTGCCGGAGAACAGAAAGTACAACAGCAAACACCTTTAAAGAAATGATGCCAATGGACAATACTGTTAAAGTTTTCTGAATACCCGCAGGCAAAATGTCATCAATAATGAACTGAAAATAAAATGCGCCTACAATCCCCAGCACGGTAATAACAATAGACGCCAAAAATATATCAAAAACCAAGCGCTTTTGCGGCTTCAGCAGCACGAAAAAGCGCTCGAAAATGTTCTTTGTTTCTTTTCCGGTTTGAAAGGTTTCAGCCGGAACTAAAAAAATGAATACTCCGGTCCATTCCTGAAAGAATTCTTCCGGAGTCATTTTTACAATCCCCTTTCCAGGGTCTGCAATAACCACCTGCTTTTCCGTAATCTTATGAATTACGACATAATGTAATAACATGCCGTCAACCACTACATGGGCAATGGCCGGCAAAGGGAATTCCGTAAAGAATGCCTCTTTGTCCCCTTTCACTGCTTTTGCAGTAAATCCAAGTTCTTCTGCAGCTTTTACCAAGCCATAGGCATTGGTTCCCAACTTGTCTGTTCCTGCAATTTCACGGATCTTACTGATGGGCAACGACAAACCATATTGCTTAGCAACCGTAGCAAGACACGCCGCGCCACAGTCCGTCATATCATTTTGTTTTATGCAATAATATTTCATATATCTTTTTCCAAATTATTATTTTCTGTTTTTTGCGCCTTAATAAAAGTAATCACATTTACGCCAATAACCAAGACTAATATGCTTGCAACAATGGCATAAAGGAATTTCATGTTGACGGTACACAAATTACCGATAATCAATTCCACACTAAAAAGCGTCAGCATTCCGCTAAGAAAAACAAAATTTGAAACACTTTTAGGATTGGAAGAATCCGTTAGAAGAGCACTAGCAAAAACTAGAAATAAACCTGGCAGTGCAAAGTTTGGAATGGACTTTGACAAAACACAGCAAATTACCTCTACGATTATAGAAACAGCAATCATCATAAAGCCAATAATCTTTTTTTTACTCATAAAAAACCTCCCTATAAAACATCAAGACTAAATAAACAATAACTTAATTTTAGCAAACAGAAAACATAAAATTCTTAAGTCATAATGGTTAAAAACAGGCCTGCAACAGCAGTTGCAATACCAATGGCTGTTCCAGCAGGAGGTGCAATAAAGCACGCAACGATACCCACAGCGCACAAAAATACACCCATTCCAATTCCGAACGGAGTCGCACCTCCATTTACTACATACTGTTCTTCATCACTAAGTGCATAAAATGCATTCTGACTTAATACAGCTTCCATTTTTCTTTCTCCTTTCATTATAAATTATTTAACTGAAAAGTGCGCACATTTTCAGCCAGTTACAACGTGTTTCTATTTTCACTAACCCCGATATAAATATGGACCTCCATAGAATTATTATCTTCTATCGTTTTAGATTCCTTGGCAGAAACGTAATAGACACTAGTTACTGGAACTAAATTATGAGAAATAATGTATTGATTTAACTCTAAAATAGCTTCCTGCACCCCCATAGGATTTCCAACATATATTAATTTTAATGCATTAGAAAGACAAAAATGCTTTTTTATAGTCATGCCAGCATCTGGTGTGATTTCCTCTTGCAAAGGAATCAGTATTTCAACATCCATAACTGGAGGGACAGTTCCAGGCTGGATAGAAAAGGTGGTAGAAACCGTTGGTCCTGCCTTTTGAACTCCTGTATTTTCAAGAAATTTTTCTATTTCCTTAGTTTTTTCAGCAAGTTCTTGTTGGGTTACTTGGCCTCTAAAAGATAATGCATTTTCAATTTTTAAGGTTTGATTATCCAATATTTCCATTGTCTTTTCATCCTAACATCGTTTTTAATTTCAATATATTTCAACATATTAAATTGTCAATAAAAGCAATCACATAACCGATGATTATGTGTTAACTACATAACATAAAGTAAGAAAGAAAGAAAGAATAAATAAATATTTTAGACAGAAAGTTTTACACAACTTGACGTTTAGCTTTGTTTGGTCTAAAAAAGTTTCTACTCAGTATTACGTTACAGAGTATTCGTGTTTTCACTGACACCAAGGTAAATGTGTACTTCCATAGAGTCGGCATCTGTAGCGGTTCTGGCTTCTTTTACTGCTACGTAGTAAAGGCTGGTTACAGGAACCATGTTGTGTGAAGAAATGTACAGATTCAGATCCATGATAGACTTCTGAATGCCCATTGGGTTCCCCTTATATTCCAATTTCAAAGCGTTGGAAAGGCAGAACTGCTTTTTCAGAGTAAATCCTTCTTTTGGGGTAACTTCTTCAGAAAGCGGCATAAGGATTTCTACGTCCATAACCGGAGGCGTGGTGCCCGGTAGGATAGAAAAAGTAGTGGTAACAGATGGACCGGTTTTTTGCGTCCCGGAGGCTTTGATAAAGTCTTCCATTTCGTTCACTTTCATAGCCAGATCCTGCTGTGTTACCCGGCCTCGAAAGGAAAGGACATTGTCCATTGCTAAGGTCTGATTGGTTAAAATTTCCATGAGTTCATGTACTCCTTTTGAATGAAAAAATAAAAAATGGGGGGAATACTACTATTCCCCCCAAATTTTCTATAAACATATAGAAAGACAATACTAGAAATAAATCTAAAAAAGATTAACTGGTTTATTTATCTTCAAGTAAAGAACCAATAATCTTAGCTGCGCCAATGGCGGAGCAAATAACACCTGCGCAGGCAACGCCAACGCCAATTGGTGCGAACGGACCGGCAACGCATGCAAATGCAACGCCGGCTGCCCAAAGAACCAAACCACCTGCCAGTAATGCAGCAGCGGAGATTCCGGAACCACCGTCAACTTGGAACATTTCTTCTTCGCTTAATGCGCGGAAGGAACTCTGGTTTAAAACGAGATTCATAACTACCTCTCCTTTCTTTTAGTGTTATTTAGCTAAAACGTGTACACATTTTGTCTAGCATATCTAGTTAGCTAAATTTCCACACACGGTTTTTAAACACTTCCTCTACAATGCCTAAAATGTTAATATAGCTAACACGATTTGTCAAGGATTTAACAAGGACTTTTAGGTCTTTTTTTCCTTTCTCAAAAAAGAAGCCCCTGTCAGGGTACCAAACCTTTGCTTGGCACCCTGACAAGGGCTTTTGTTTTATGGATTAGTCGTTTCCTAGACCGAAGTCGTTAATGTAGTTTTCCCGGTTCCGCCAGCCCTCTTTTACCTTTACCCAGCACTGAAGGTTGATGTGGCAGTCAAAGAACTTTTCCATGTCCTGACGGGCATAGGTGGAAATCTTTTTCAGCATGGCGCCTTTTTTGCCAATGATAATTCCCTTGTGGCTGTCTTTTTCACAGTAGATGGTGGCCTCAATGTCTAAAAGGTCCTGATCTTCCCGCTCGGAGAAGAGTTCAATATTTACAGCAATGCCGTGAGGTACTTCATCCTGCAGCAGACGGAGCATTTTTTCACGGATGATTTCCGCAGCCAAAACGCGTTCCGGCTGGTCTGTTAATGCATCATCTGGGAAGAAGTGTACGCTTGGCTGCGCCAACCGGATGAGCTCATCTAAGAGTTCCTCTACCCCGTCCCCTTTGACGGCGCAAACCGGAACAATTGCCTCAAAGTCATAGACTTGGCTCAGTTCCATAATGCGGGTAATTAACGTGGTTTTATCTTCTACGGTATCAATCTTATTAATGGCAAGAATAACCGGCAGGTCTTCTTTCTTGCACTTCTTTAAGAGTTCTTCCTCTGCCGGGCGGAGGCCTTCTCTCGGTTCTACTACCAAAAGGCAGGCATCTACACCAGAAATGCCGTCGGAAACAGCCTGGATCATCTTTTCACCCAGTTTGTTCTTTGGTCTGTGGTAACCCGGAGTATCCGTAAATACCAGCTGGCATTCGTCCTTGGTCAGGACACCCATAATGCGGGTACGGGTGGTCTGTGGCTTGTTGGAAACAATGGCCACCTTTTGACCAATCATGTAGTTCAGCAAAGAGGACTTGCCCACATTCGGGCAGCCGATAATTGCAATAAAAGCTGTTGTAGATTCCATTTAAACCTCGTCGTCTTCAATATAATATTTGCCGTCTCTGCGAAGGCCTAAGTTGGCCAAAGCAAGTTCTTCTTTTTCTCTCATACGAACCAGTTCCAAGCCGCCGGCTTCGTGGTCATACCCAAGAAGATGGAGCATGGAGTGTACGGTTAAGTAACCCACTTCCCGGTCTAAGGAATGGCCGTATCGCTCAGCCTGTTCCATGGCCTTTTCCAAACTAATAACAATGTCACCCAGTTCGGCGTCCCCGGTGCCCAGATTAATGTCATACTGGCCCTCTGCGCCAAGTGGGAAGGAAAGTACGTCGGTTTCCTTATCTATGTTGCGGTACTTTGCGTTCAGTTCCTTGATTTTTGCGTTATCCACAATGGTAACGGATACTTCTGCGTTGGAAGGAAACTCTTCACAAACCAAAACGGCAGTGCAGCATCTGCGGATTAACAAGCGAAGTCCTTTCGGAACGCGAATGGTGTTTTGGTCGTTGGTGATTACTACTTTTACTTTGCGGCTCATGATTTCTTTCTCTCTTTCTTTGCCTGCTTCTGGTTGTATTTATCATAGGCGTTGACAATTTCCTGCACCAAGTGGTGGCGGACAACGTCTCTGGAATCAAAGGTAACGGTTTCAATGCCGTCAATGCCCTTCAAAATCTGGGTCACTTCCTTCAGGCCGGACTTTTTGCCTCCCGGCAGGTCAATCTGGGTAATGTCCCCGGTAACCACGGCCTTGGAGTTCATGCCAAGACGGGTCAGGAACATTTTCATCTGTTCGGAAGTGGTGTTTTGGGCTTCATCCAAAATAATGAAGCTGTCGTCCAAGGTACGGCCTCTCATGTAAGCCAGCGGAGCCACTTCAATGGTGCCCCGTTCCAACTGGCGCTGGAAGGTTTCCGGACCAAGCATGTCAAACAGTGCGTCGTACAGTGGACGGAGGTATGGGTCTACCTTTTGCTGCAGGTCACCCGGTAAGAACCCCAGGCTTTCCCCTGCTTCTACAGCCGGACGGGTAAGGATAATGCGATTTACTTCTTTCGCCTTAAATGCCTTTACCGCCATTGCCACAGCTAAATATGTTTTACCGGTACCGGCAGGTCCTATGCCAAAAATAACCGTGTTGTCCCGAATGGCCTCCACGTATTTCTCCTGGCCCAGGGTCTTGGCCTTGATTGGCTTGCCGCGGCTGGTAATGCAAATGCAGTTGGTCATCAGTTTGGAAAGTTTGTCGTCGTTGCCGTCGGCCACCATTTGCATCACATAACGAATGTTCTGCTCGTTTAAAGGCTGGCCTTTTTTCAGCATAACCAGCAGGCCTTCTACGGCCTTGGCGGCAGCCTCTACGCCCTCTTCGCTGCCGGTCAGTTTCAACTGACCGCCTCTGCTGAGGGCGGTAACGTCATATTCTTTTTCTAAGAGCATCATGTTGGCGTCAAAGCCGCCAAACAGCTCTGCAAATTCTTCTGTATTGTTAAAAGAAATCAGACGTTCAGCCATTTCAAACTTCCTTTCTGAGCAATGGTAGATTACTGCATGATTATAGAGCAATTTGTACAAATGCGTAACTGTCAAACTAGACAAATTTCCTATTTTTTTCATTCTCCCTTGTGAAAAGAATGACGGCTAAAAATTTGGGTAAAAATATGGTAGTATAGAAGCACAGTTTTTGGGGAAAGGACTCTTTAAATTATGCTTGAAAAACCAAACGCTCCGGTGGCCCCTGCCTGCAAGTATTGCAAAGTAGGCAGACTGGCTCCCAACGGTGAAAATATTCTCTGTGAAAAGCGTGGCATTATGACCCCGAACTCCGGATGCAAAGGGTTCCAGTATGACCCTTCCAAATCCGATGGTGTCAGCAAAGGCCGCATCAAAGATGCCTACACCGAAGAAGACTTTATTTAAGGAAAGGAACATTCGCATGTCTATTTTTAAACCTTTTAAAGCCATTCGTCCGGTACCGGAATACGCCGGTCAGGTGGCTGCCCTTCCTTACGACGTTATGAACTCTGAAGAAGCCAGAGAAATGGTCAAAGGAAATCCATATTCTTTTCTGCACGTTGACAAAGCAGAAGTAGATTTAGACCCATCTGTAGATCTTTATTCTGCAGAAGTGTATGAAAAAGCCGCTGCCAATTTAAAGGCATTGGAAACCGACGGTATCTGCAAGAAAGATGCTGCCCCTTATTTCTACATTTACAAACAGACCATGGGTGACCAGGAACAGACCGGCCTGGTTGGCTGTGCTTCCATTGACGACTATATTAACGGCAACATCAAGCGTCACGAACTGACCCGTGCCGAAAAAGAAGAAGACCGTGTTCGCCACGTAACTTACTGCAACGCTAACACCGGCCCTATCTTCCTTGCTTACCGCAACAATGACCGCATCAGCACCATCATCAATGACTGGAAAACATCCCACGAACCGGTTTATGACTTCACCTCCAGTGAAGGCACCGTAGGCAACACCGTTTGGGTAATTGATGACGCCGCCATCAACGCCGAACTGGAAACCCTGTTTGGTTCTGTAGATGCCCTCTACATTGCAGACGGACATCACCGCTGTGCTTCTGCTGCCCGTGTTGGCATCAACAAGCGCAAGGAACATCCGGATTATGACGGCACCGAAGAATTCAACTTCTTCTTGGCAGTAGTCTTCCCTGCTGACGAACTGGCCATCATGGACTACAACCGTGTGGTTCTTCTGCCGGACGGCATGACCAAAGAAGACTTCTTTAAGGCCATCAACGACAAATTCCAAATAGAAGCTCAGCTTCAGCTTTCCCCATATAAGCCGGAAGCACCGAAGACCTTCGGCCTTTACATTGAAAACGAATGGTATAAGCTCACTGCCAGAGAAGGCACCTATGACGCCAACCATCCGGTAGACAGCCTGGACGTTTCCATTCTGCAGCAAAACCTGCTTGGCCCGGTTCTGAACATTGGAGACCCTCGCGTAGATCCAAAGATTGACTTTGTTGGCGGTATCCGCGGACTGAAGGAACTGGAACGCAGATGTCACGAAGACATGGACATTGCCTTCTCCATGTATCCAACTTCCCTGGACGAACTCATGAACATTGCCGATGCCGGCATGCTCATGCCGCCGAAGTCCACTTGGTTCGAGCCAAAACTGCTCTCCGGTTTGTTTGTTCATTCTTTTGATGACTAAGCACAAAACAAAAAAGACCTGCCGCTTGGCAGGTCTTTTCTTTTTGTGTTATGCCACTTCACCATAGTCGTCCTCCGGCGGCAAGGTTGCGTACGGAGCCGTGGTGGATTCCGGCAAGGTAGCCAACTGTTCGTTGACTTTTGTGGTGGTTGATGTGCTGGTAGTGGTCGGCATGGCGTCCTTCGGCAATACTAGGAAGTTCATGTCCACGTATTTCTGAAGCATTTCAGAAATCCATTCGTAGTCAAAGTAGTAATAGGAATTGCGGATGCCGTGCTTTAAGGCGTCTTCCTTGCTGTAATCACTGTAGAAGACCGTGTGACAGTTAGAACAGTTGGAGCCATAAACCGTAACGGTTGGCAGCAGCTTTGGTTCTACTACGGAAACATCTGCCTGGCCGTCCTTCTTCGGAGTAACTTCAAAGTTACATTCCAAAACAAGGCCAACTACCTGGTCCGGTTTCGACTGGGTAGACAAGAAGTTACCGAGGGAGTAAGCACAGAATACTTCCCGGCCGTCGTCAGCGGTAATCCATTCTGCATTCTGAACTACGTGCGGATGGGTACCAATGATTAAGTCAGCGCCCCAGTTGGCCAAGTTCTTAGCCAAGGCCTTCTGTTCTTCAATAATGATGTGGCTGTCTTCGGTGCCCCAGTGGCAGCCGACAATAATGACGTCAGCCACTTGGTTGGCCTTCTGCATCTGCTGCTGAATCAGGTCAGTTTCCGTGGTGTAAATAACTCTGGTAGCACTTTCTTCCGGTGTGTTAATGCCGTTGGTGGCATAGGTGTAACTGAGGAAGGCAATCTTTACGCCCTTGTAGTTATAAACCGGAATCTGCATTGGGTCATTTTTGTCCCAAAGGCCGGAGTAACAAATGTCGTTTGGCATTTCATCGCCATAGAGTTCCAAGGTAGCGGCAAGGCCGTTGGCACCCTGGTCATAGGTATGGTTGTTGGCAATGCTGAAAATACGGACATTCATATCATACAGTGCCTGTACCACCTGTCCCGGTGTAGAGAAGGTTGGGTAAGACTGGGCCGGAATCTTGTTGTTGGCCAAGGATTCCTGATTGAACCAGTTAATGTCATGGGCACGATAGAAGTCAGCTACGTCTTTATAACAGTAGCTGAAGTCGTAAGTACCATTGGTACTTCTCTGCTGGGCCTGTTCATAGAGACGCTTATGGATTAGGTTGTCCCCGGAAGCGGTGAAGGAGAACTTCACGGTATCCGTGGTAGCCAGGTTTTCTTCGGTTGGCAGTTCCTTACCGATGTAGGTGAGATCCTTCACATTCACTACCGGCTGTTCGGTACCAATGGTAGCGGTGGCCAGAATTTCAGAAGAGGTTTCCTCTCCGTAAATGCTGATGCCAGCCAAAACATTGCTGGTCTTGGAGGAGATGGCCTCTTCCCCACTGGCCAGTTCGGTAATGTGGTGACGCTTTTCGTAACGGGCTTCCTTCTTGGCATTGGCGGAAGTTGGTGCGTCTACGGTGCAAAGATAATAATTTTCATTCTGCGTGCTGACGTAACTAAAGCTGAAGGAGTCGTCAGCCACAATTAAGAGGGCTTTTCCGCCGTACTGAATTGGGCACAGATAGCGTCCGTTTTCGGTGGTATCCAAACGTTTCACCTTAGCCGGTGTCCCGTCTCCATCCAGTTCGGTAACCAAGCCCACCTTGCAGTCCGGTGTTTCCGTCTGAACATACATGTAATACCAGCCGGCTTTGGCCTGTCCAATATGGGTAAGACCATAAATGCCGAAGCCCAAACCTACCAGAACCAAAATGCAGGCCAGAAGGAATGGAATAAACCGTTTGTAGTTGATTTGCGGTTTTCCCAGCTGGTCATGCTGCTTCAAAACAGCATCTGCCGTGGTAGCAGTGGAATAACGGCCGGTACTGTTATTGTTGATGTCATACTGGGTAGTAGTGCTTTTTGGCACGCTGCCCTTGGTGACCTTCAAAGAATCTATTTTATCCTTTACGGTAACCTTCTTTACTTGTTTCTTCGGTGCCTGTTTTTTAGGCTTCTTTCCCTGCTGGATGGCCGGTCTCTTGGCCTGCTGAACGGCTGCTTGTTTTCTAGCGGCAGTCTGCTGTGGGGCACGCTGCTTTGCAGGTTGCTGCTTGGCCGGCTTCTTTGTTGCCGGCTTCTTGGCCGCCTGCTGCTTCGGCGCCTGGCCTGCAGTGGCCTTGGCGACTTTCTTCTTTGCCGGCGCCTGTTCTCTTGCCTGGGCCCGCTTGGACGGAGCCTTTTTGGTAACCCGTCTCGGTCTTACCTTAGTGGCGTTGGCTTTTGCCGGTTGTTGCTCTTGTGGCATACTGTTCTCTCCTCTATTTAAATGAGATGATAATGTTCTAATGCTTTTGCTACACCGTCGTCGTGGAGGTCTGCAGTAACGAACTCACAGGCATCTTTCACAACGTCGTCCCCGTTGCCCATAGCAATGCTGTGGGGAACGAAGTCTAACATGGCCAAGTCGTTGGCGCTGTCCCCTATGGCGTAACAGTTCTTTATATCTGCACCGGTGCGATTCAGTAACAACTCCATACCGGTTGCTTTGGTGTAGCCCTTCTTCACGCACTCGTATAAGTCATTTTTGCGGTTAACTACATCGCAAAATTCACGGATGCATTCTAGGAATGCTTTGGCGTTACTGGTGGGGCCTTTCCAAGCAGAAAATTTGTCTACGAAGAAGTCTGGGTCATCTATGCTCAAATCCACCGGAACCCCTACCTCACCGAAGTGATTTTTACTCCGGACCAGGTATTCCCGCATGGGCTGGGTTGGGTCAAAGAACATGCCCTCTTCACTTTCGTAAATGACTTCCATATGACATTCTCTGGCTTTCTCTACCACCAATCTGGATTGCTCCTTGGTGAGAGAGTCGTGGAGAATGGTCTTCCCATCTAGCACCACGTGCTGACCACAGGAACAGATGTAACCGTCTAGGTTCATCCTTTTAATTTGCGGATCCACATGTAAATAGGGACGGCCGGTGTTGATGATACAAAGCACCCCGTTTTCCTGGGCCTGCTTTAAGGCCTTTACGGTGGAATCCGGAACAAAGTAATGGAAGTCCATAAGGGTTCCGTCAATGTCTAAAAACAGTAATTTTGTTTCCGCTGACATAGGCTCACCCCGTTTCTTTTTTCTGCACCAGGTATTATATCAAAAAAAGGCCTCTGTAGGAATTCCTACAGAGGCTTTTGTGGACTTTTTATTGTTAGAAAACCAGGAAGGTTTTTTCCGTTGGATTGTTAGGATTTACCAATTCAAAGGTAAGATCCTTGATGGTGTCGTAGAGAGAAAAGTTGGTGTTCCACTGTTCTACTTCCGTTTTGGCAGTGACATTGGCCAGCTTATGGTTGTTCTTGGTATCTACGGTCATAAACTGGCTGTAGCCATACTTCTTCTGAACGGCATCAACGTTTGGTGCTACTTCGCCGGTCAAAATGTCGGTCATCAGCTTTGCCGGTTCGGTACCGGTTTTAATCATAACGTGCATCAAGTCCTTGAAGAACCAAGTGTTGTCTGGCAGTGCGCAAGTGGAAGCATCAATAATGTGGTCTGGAGAAACGTATTTCCCGTCTTTCACATTCAGGGTTTCACCGAAGTTTGCTACGGTTGCACCGGCAGAAGCGTATTTGGTGTCTACCAAAACGTCAGCCTGGAGAATGGCGTCAGAAGTAATTGGAATAGCGCTGGTACCATAGTTTGCCCAGATTACCACATCCATTACCTTGGAAGCCTTCTGCAGGTTGCTGTAGGTTCTACCCTGCAGCTTATGATAGCGCTGCAGTTTCTGATAAAGACCCTTCTTCTGTAAGAAGCCCAGGTCGGTCATCTTCTGCATAGCGTCGTCAAACTTAGCGTATGGAATGAATTCATAGGTGGCAGCCCAGTTGCCAAAGAAGTCTTTGAGAATGTCCATGTAAAAGGCATCCAGCAAAACTTCATCTTCCCCAATGGTATTCATAAGATAAGCCACTACGTCATAAATTGGGCCAATCAAGCTGAGCAGGTTGGTGGCGCCGGCCAAGTTGCCATCTAAGAAGGTTTCCCCGATTTCACGGACAAAGGTAGCCATGACATTTGGGTTTACCTTCAAGTCTTTATTGTACAGTCCGGTGACGGAAACGCCCTGGAAAGCAGGGTTGGTCAGGAAGACCATGTCTACATCGCCATCGTACATGTGCTTGTCAAGGTAAGCGGAAAGTACGTTACCGCCTTCGGAGTCAGCTTCAATTTTAACGGTTTTGGAGCCGGTCTGCTTCTTTACCAGGTCAACGTAGTCATCCAGCTGTTCAGCCAGTTCTACTACGTCACGACGCCAGTCGTAAAGGAAGGCATAGGTGTTATCAGAACCAATTTTGTTGGCAACGTCTCTGACATAAGCGTGTTCTCCGACAGTGGTGTCGTTTAAGAGAGAACTGTCAAAGTATTCCGGATGTTTGGACAGCGGTTCAAAGTAATGTTCGGAGTCGGAACCATACATTGGGTTTCCGTTGTCGTCCAGGTTGGTTGGGAACAAAGCCAAAATGTCACCAATGATATCAAACACCATAACGGCGTTGGTTTCGGTGAGGGTCAATTCCCCTTTGGCTTCCATATCCACCAGTTTCTGAATGTTGGCTATGGTCTTGTCCGTCAGCTTGTCCAGCTGAATATCAGACCACATCAGGGTTTCGTCTTTGGTGCCGGCATAGTCATAAATATCGGATCCGGCAAAACCGTGAACAAAAATAACCGGTGTTTCTTTTTTCACTTCTTTTGCATTTGCAGCAGTACCAATGCAAAGAGAAACCAGCATTGTCAATGCCAGTACCATGCTTACCATGGATTTCAGCAGCTTTTTCATATCTTTTCCCCTCTTTTGTGTGCTTGAACCATCCATTTTCAGGCCCTAACACTTTCATTATAAGACCTAGGTGGGTATAATAGTAGCGAATTTTTTGTAAACACATTAAGTAGGGAAAAACATGATCATAGACGCACACGCACACATTTATCCGGAAAAGA
Organism: Acutalibacteraceae bacterium; assembly: GCA_045642465.1. Lineage (GTDB taxonomy): Bacteria > Bacillota > Clostridia > Oscillospirales > Acutalibacteraceae > RUG420. The sequence goes on along the minus strand of JAZUIY010000016.1, from coordinate 186,959 downwards.
TTGCCGAAAAAGCTTCCATTACCATTGGGGAATTCTACGACATTAAAATGGCCTATGACGGCACCGTAGAACACCTCTTGGAGGAAGGCACCAAAGCAGGTGTGGACAAATTTCTGGTTCACTCTGTAGCCACCACTCCTAAGCAGGTTTCTTCTATTAACCGGTTCATTGCCGAATCCGTTGCCGCTTACCCTGACAAGTTCATCGGGTTCTGCACCATGCATCCGGATTCAGACCAAAAGGCAGAAGAGTTCGCCTGGGCCATGGAACATGGGCTGAAAGGCATCAAGCTCCATCCGGATTTCCAAAAATTCCACATTGATGACGAAAGAGCCTTGGAAATTTATGCCTTGGCAGAAGGCAAGTGCCCAGTCCTCTTCCACATGGGAGACTACCGCACCCAGTATTCCAAAGCGGAACGTTTGGCACGGGTCATGGAACAGTTCCCGAACTTAGACTGCATTGCCGCCCACTTTGGTGGCTACAGTGAATGGGACACCGGAGCCGCTTACTTAGCCACCTCCGGCTGTTACGTAGACACCTCCTCTTCCACTTGGATGTTAGAGCCTTATAAGGTCCGTCAGTTGGTAGACATCTACGGTGCAGACCACGTTCTCTTCGGAACGGATTATCCTATGTGGGATGCCACAGAAGAACTGGCCCGTCTCCTCCGCACGGAGTTTACCGAAGAGGAAAAAGAACTCATCTACCACAAAAACCTAGAAACACTTTTGGCAAAATACGAATAAAAAAAGACCACTCGAAAAACGAGTGGTCTTTTCCATTTATCCTTGATATTTGTATTCTGTAATCTTATTCGGGTTGAAATAATGCATGGTTTTGTCGGTCAGTCTGCCTTTCTTATTTCCCGCACCGCCAAAGCCAATTACACGGATTTCCTTCGGCAGGAACCCGTAATCGTCCGGATTTATGCTTTCATCTACAAGAAGAATTGGAGCATCCATTGCATAAGCAAGTGGGCCACCGCAAAATGCATCTGAGAATTCTTCGGCCCAGGCCAAACCTACCATCTTGAGTTCGGAAAGGTCAAAAAACTTCTTTGCAACCAAAATGGAGGTTTCATATCTATTCTGACCTGCTAAACGTTCTACATTTTTGAAACCCATCATTGTTTTCCAGTATTTCTCAAAGTATGGCTTAATAGAGTCTGTGCCGCCAATAATGGTAATCTTCGCATCTTTAGAAACATGTTGCTTAAGATAATTATTCACCGGATCCGAGTCCATAGGATTTGATGTATTGTTATCTACTAACAAAATTGGCTTTCCTGTTGCAGAAGCAGATACTGCATCTACATAATCTTCTCCGGAACAGAGAATGATTTCGTCTGTTGGTGCACCAGCTTCATCCAAAAGCAGTCGGTTCGTTTCATATCGATCTGCGCCTGCAATTTGTTTCATAACAGAGTTCTGTTCTTTCGCAGTGGTATCCAATAAGGAAATCATTTTTTCACCGAAAACATTTTCTCCGCCAAGTACATAAAGTGTACCTTGGCTCAACAGATTCTTTTTCAGATACTTGACAATCAAGTTTGCGTCATCTTCTTCTGGATCAATCAGAAGAATTGGTGCGTGTTTCTTTGCTGCCAGATAAGAAGCAGAGATTGCATCAGGGAAATCCGTAGAAGACGCCAGAATCATCGTATCAAATTTTTCTACGCCGAGAACTTCCTTCATTTTCTCTACAATGGCGCAAGATGTATCATAAGGGTTGTCACCATAAATACGGCACGATGCAATGGCGCCACAGACAGGGCAAATGCCGTCTTTATACGCATGATATTTCACCCAGATTGGGTCCCCACTGTATTTTTGCATCTTAGCGGCAGTCCAAGTTTTGTCGCCACAAGGATAATAGAGTCTACCGCTAAAGTTCTCACAACTCTTTGAATCAAAATTCGGGCAAGCACCGATAAAGTAAACGTTTGCTTTAACTGGGAACGGACTACTAGACAAACTCGTCACGTTTTCCGGAATCGTAATATTCTCCAATTTATTACAAGCCATAAAAGCCTTATTTCCAATACTTGTCAAGGTACTTGGAAGCTCAATATTAGAGAGAGCGAAACATCCCATAAAAGTTGCTTCGCCTATTGCTTCCAATTGATCCGGCAAAGAAACCTCTTCTAACGCCTCACACCCTGAAAATGCACCTTCCAAATACGTTATTCCGTTCGGCAAATCAATTTTTTTGAGGCCGTTTTGATAAAACGCTGCAACCCCAATGGTACGTAAATTATCAGGAAGGGAAATTTTTTCCAAAGACGCACAGCCCGAAAATGCACCATCTTCAATAGTAATTAAGGTATCTGGAAGTGAAACGCTTGACAAGTTAGCACAATGTGCAAAAGCATTTTTACCAATTTCAAAAACGCCTTCTTCCAGAACAACCTTTTTTAATTGAGGGCAAAAATCAAAGGCATTTGCCCCCACACTGCTCACGCATTTTGCAACATGAACTTCTTCTAAATTGTTACAGCGCAAGAACAGTCCATCACCAATTGTGGAAATATCAGACGTTACTTCTACTTTCTTGATTTTGTCCTTATCACTAAGGCCGTCAAAACTATCCGATGTCATTCCGGAACCAAAAATTGTGAGTGTTCCGTTGCTGTCCAATTCCCATTTTGCCCCGGAACCGCAGGTGCCGGACTCAACAATTTTAGCATTTGATCCTGCAGAAACCATAACGGTCATTCCAATTATCAAGGAAAGAACCAATAGGATTCCTAGGGCCCATTTCGTTTTCGTTTTTAAATGTGTTTCGTTCAAACGAACCATCTCCTTTTTTAATTTTTTAAAAAAACGAACTGTTTTAGCATACCACAGTTTTTGAGCATATTCATTCTTTTGCCTAATCTTTGTGCAATTTAATGCTCGTGCACAAACGCTACTAGGGGATATTTGTGCAGAATCTTTCTACGTCATGCGTTTTCTCTTGTGCCGCAATCAATACAAACACCGTTCTTATAAGAATGCCATTTTTTGCCTTTGTTTTTAAATGTTTTTCGTACATAAGAACTATCTCCTCTGTATTTTTCGTTTTTTATTTATGACAGAGAAAAAGCCACTTGCATAAACAAGTGGCTTTCGCAGTTGTTAGTGCTTTTTAATATTTGTACTCTGTAATTTCTCCTGCACGAATGCAGTTCATTGCTTTGTTTGTCAATTGTCTGTTAAAGAACGAACCAGGTCCGCCAAAGCCAACAACACAAACATCCTTTGGCAAGAAGCCATAGGCCTTTGGATTTACAGTTTCATCAACAAGAAGAATAGGAGAACCCCACAGATGAGCAAGTGGTGCACCGCAAATGGCGTCCACAGGATTTTGTCCCCAAGCCAAACTTACCTTATGCAAGTTAGAAACATCAAAGAATTCTTTGGCTGCCATAATAGAGGTTTCATATCTATCCTTTCCTGCCAGGCGGTTGACTTCCGTGTAACCAACAAAAATCAGATCATTTACAAATTTGTCACTAATTGTGTTTTTGCCACCGAGAATGGTAACTTTGGCATTTAAGCCAACATGTTCCTTCAGATAAGCCATCGCAGATTCCACATTCTTCTGATTTTTGGTGTTTACCAAAAGAATCGGCTTACCTGTTGCAGAAGCGGATACGGCATCTGCTACATTTTCTCCGGTACAGATGATAATTTCTTCTAACGGAGCACCCACTTTATCCAAAATCTTTTTGTTGGTTTCATATCTGTCCTTACCGGCAATCTGTTCCACGGTAAATCCTTGCTTCTTCGCAATTTCATTCAAGGAAGAGAGATAATTTGTACTATATACATCCTTGCCGCCAATCAGGTAAAGGGTACCGCCTTTGGCAATGTTATTCCTCAAATAATTCTTATCTGTCAAATCTGCCAGAAGAATTGGAGCCTTTTCTTTGGCTGCCAAAGAAGAAGCAGATACAGCATCTGCATAATTCTGAGAGGAAACAAGGATGATTTTATCAAACTTTTTAACGTCTAAAATTGCCTTCATCTGATCTGCAATGGCATAAGATGTTTCCTTGCGGTTGTTGCCATAAATGCGGAGCAAATCTGTATCACCAGCGTTTTTCGCGGCTCCAAAACCGCCGCTTGAAGCTACTTTTGAAAGAGACGGGAGTGCCGGTAAATCAGCTGCAACCCAAGTCGGGTTTCCTTCATAATCCAGCATGGTACTATCATTCCAAGTATCATTACCACGAGGATAATAAATTGTTCCTTCAAAACCGGAAAGACAATCCGAAGCAAGGGCTGGACAATTTCCTCTAAACGTAATGGTTCCATTTACCGGATAAAAAGAAGAACCGATGCTCTTTACATTTACCGGAATGGTAATTTCTTCTAAATTATCACAACCGGTAAATGCATCCTTCTCAATGCTGGTCAATGTGTTCGGCAAGGTGATTTCTTTCAACTGATTTGCACAATAGAATGTTTCCTCAGGAAGCACTTCTACTCCCTCTGGAATCACAATATTGGTCAAACCACTAAATGCAAATGCATACATACCAATTTCGTTTACTGCGTCAGGAATATCAATTTCCTTTAGTGCATCACAGCCATAGAAGGCTTTGCCTCCAATACTCGTCACTGTATCAGGAATATGAATTTCTTCTAAGCTGAGACAGCCGCCAAATACGCCAACCGGAAGTGCTGACACACCTTCCGGAATAGAAATCGTTGTTAACGAAGAACAGTTTAAAAAAGTGTAATTACCAAACTCCTTGAAATCGTCCGGCAGAACAACCTCTTTCATGGATTCACAATCAGAAAACATTTTATCTGCCAGTCCGGCAACACCAGGAGTCACCACAACTTTTTTAATTAAAGCTTTTTTCTTTAGGTTACTAAGTTTTCCGGTTTTTCCTGTTCCGCTAATGGTGAGAGTACCATCATTATCTAATGTCCAACTTGCATTGTTGCCACAAGACCCAGATGCAATAATCTCACTTTCAGATCCTGCAGATACTGCCAAGGTCATTCCTAGTAGTAAGGAAAGAATCACTAGGATTCCTAGGACCAATTTCGTTCTTGTTTTAAAATGATTTTCGTTCATAAGAACCATCTCCTTTTATTTTTTTCGAATAAACCGATGCTTACAGCATACCACAATTTTGAGCATATTTACTCTTTTGCCTAAATATTATACATTTTCGTGTATGTGCATAAAATAATAAGGAGATATTGTGCAGAAAACGAATTGAAAAAAGCCACCCATTTGGGTGGCTTTCTTATTTATTCTTTTGGAAGTCCTTTCCAAGGAGTGTAGGCAGTGTGCAGGTATTCATGGCTTGCATGACAACCCGGTTCGCCCCATTCCTTGTAGAAATCCATAATAGACTGGTTTTCGTGAGACTTTCTCTGAGCCTTACGTTCATCTTCCCCATAGAGGGCTTCCAGTCTCTTCTGACGTACCACTTTAATATCTTCTTTTGGCCGAGGCTGACCGCCGCCGGTAATACAACCGCCAGGACAACCCATCACTTCTATGAAGTGGTATGGAGAAGTTCCATCGGCAATCTGCTTCATCAGCACGTCAGCGCCCTTGAATCCGGAGGTAACCGCTACCTTGACTTCAAAGCCTTCTGCAGCAGCCCATTCCGGCTTTACGTTTTCCAATTTAATGGTGGCTTCCTTAATTGGCTGTTCCAGACCCACAATTGGAGTTACGTGCAGGTCAGGGAATGGCAGTTCTCTGCCGGTGATAATTTCATATACCGTACGGAGAGCGGCTTCCATAACACCGCCGGTTAAGCCAAAGATGTCAGCAGCACCGGTGGAGTAACCCAATGGATTGTCGAATTCTTCTTCCGGAAGGGCCATAAAGTCAATGCCCATTTCTTTGATCATTTCGCCCAATTCACGGGTGGTCAAAACAGCGTCTACATTTGGAACACCGTCATTGGACAGTTCCGGTCTGGCACATTCGGTTTTCTTTGCCGTACATGGCATGATGGAAACCACGAACATATCTTCCGGCTTCTTGCCCAGTTTCTTAGCATAGTGGCTCTTTACTACTGCGCCCAGCATTTCGTGTGGGGACTTGCAGGTAGAAAGATGATCCAGTTCCTTCGGGAAATGCTTTTCAATAAACTGAATCCATCCCGGAGAACAGGAAGTAATCATTGGAAGGGTTACCGGCTGGCCGGTCAAAGCAGCCTTTACCCGATTCAGGAATTCGGTACCTTCTTCCATGATGGTTAAGTCTGCAGCCCAGTTGGTGTCAAAGACATCATCAAAGCCCATGCGGCGAAGGGCTGCGGCCAATCTACCGGTTTCACAACTACCGGCAGGCTGCCCGAAGCATTCGGCAATACCGACACGGATGGCCGGAGCCGGCTGTACAACAACATGCTTCTTCGGGTCAGCCAAAGCTGCGTATACCTTATCTTTATGAGAAGTTTCATGCAATGCGCCTACCGGGCAGACAACAACGCACTGTCCGCAGTATGCACACTGAGAGGAATTCATTGGCAGGTTGAAAGCGGTGCCGACAACAGTATCAAAGCCGCGGCCGTCAGCGCCAAGGACAGCAGTACCCTGAATGTCCTTGCACACAGAAATACAACGGCGGCAAAGGATACACTTGTTCGGGTCTCTGGTAATAGAAGCGCAAATATCCAGCGGATATTCTTTCCGTTCCCCGTCATATGGGTTTTCGGTTACGCCCAATTCCTTGCCCAATGCCTGGAATTCGCAATCCTGGTTTCTGGAACATTTTAAGCAGTCCTGATTGTGGTTGGAAAGCAGCAACTCGTACATGGTCTTTCTGGTTTTCCGAACCCGCTCGGTATTGGTTTCAATGACCATACCGTCCTGGGCTTCTACCATACAGGATGCCTGCAGGTTTCTGGCAGGTGGATTTACCTGCTCTACCAAGCAAATACGGCAACCGCCAAATTTATGAATTCCTTCCAAATAACAAAGAGAAGGAATGTGAATGCCATTGAGTTTGGCAGCCTGCAAAATGGTACTACCCTTTGGTGCTACACACTCAATGCCGTTGATGGTGAGTTTTACATCAGCCATTATTCGCACCTCCTATCACAACGTAAGCATCTGGATGCTTCTGCTTTGGCATCCAATTCATGCATGCCAAGATTTACTTCATCAAAGCACTTTTTGGCTTCTTCCGCCGTCAACTGGCGAGAAGTAAATCTGCCGTGTGGAATAATGTCGCCTTCCATATGATAATCATTGCCCTGCTGTTCGAAGCCCTTGTCCAGGATACCTTCGCCACCCAGGTACAAATCCATGTTTTGTGCAGCTACTTTACCGTCACGAACGGCGCTGACAATATCTGTCGGGCCTCTGCTGGCGTCACCGCCAACAAATACACCTTCCATGGAAGTTGCCATGGTCCATTCGTCATTGGCCATGCGCTTGCCGTTCATTTCAATACCATCGTTCAGACCATCAAATACAGGAGTCTGAGAAATGGCGTAAATTGCTACATCGTATGCTTCTACGGTTTCCTTGTCCGTTGGAACCGCTTTTCTTCTACCGGAAGCATCATAGTCACCCAAGGTCTGCTCTACCAACTTCAGGCCGGTCAACTTGCCCTTTTCACCTACAAAGGCAACCGGGTTGGTCAGGCACTGAAGGGTAACACCTTCTGCCTTGGCATCTTTAATTTCAACCAAGTCAGCCGGCATGCAGTCTTCGGTTCTACGGTAAATAATATTAACTTCTTTTGCACCCAGGCGGATGGCCGTACGGGCAGAGTCAATGGCAGTGTTACCACCGCCGATAACAGCAACGCGCTTGCCGGTCAAATCAATGTCGGCTTTCAGTACGTTTTCTTTTAAGAAGTCCAGGCCGGCATATACGCCTTCCAGGTCTTCGCCCGGAATGCCCATGCTGACTGCCTTCTGTGCACCTACTGCAATATAGATGGCACCATATTTTTCTTTCAGGTCAGCGAAGGAAATATCCTTGCCCACCTTGGTGTTCAGAATAAGTTTGACTCCGGTAGCCTGAACCTGGAAGATTTCACGACGGATCATATCCTGTGGCAGACGGTATTCCGGAATGCCATAGCACATAATACCGCCGGCACGGTCTTCTGCTTCGTAGCAGTCTACTTCATAGCCAAGACGGGCCAGATAGTAACCGCAGGTGAGACCGGATGGACCGGCACCAATAATGGCAACCTTCTTACCGTTGTGTTTGCCGGAAGCAAAGTCTTCTGCGGTAATGGTGCCGTTCAAGAAGGCCCAGTCAGTGGCAAAGCGCTTCAGTTCGCAAATGTTCATGGCCTCATCTACGGTGCCACGTCTACAACGGGTTTCACAAGGATGGGTGCAGACACGGCCGCAGATACCGGCAAATGGATTTTCCCGCAACATAATCTTGGCTGCGCCGGTAAAGTCGCCGGTGGCAATCAAGCTCATGTAGCCTGGAATATCAACGGATGCAGGACATCTGTCGGTACATGGAGCTACCACCAGTTCAGAGCAAGTGCCGCCGTCACAAATATGACGTTTAATATGGTTTTCGTATTCATTTCTAAAGAACTGGATGGTGGACAATACCGGGTTAGCGGCAGTCTGACCAAGACCGCACATAGCGGAATCCTTGATGATGTTGCCCAGTTCTTCTAATTTTTCAATGTCGCCTTCTTCACCCTTGCCCTCGGTAATGCGGGTCAGGATTTCCAGCATACGCTTGGTACCGACACGGCAAGCAGTACACTTACCGCAGGATTCTTCCTGAATGAAGTCCATGTAGAATCTGGCAGTATCTACCATACAGGTGTCTTCATCCATAACAATCAATCCGCCGGAACCAATAATGGAACCCAATGCAGCCAAAGACTCATAGTCCATTGGTACATTGATATTATCCGGGGTAATACAGCCACCGGAAGGACCGCCGGTCTGTGCAGCTTTAAAGGCCTTCCCCTTTGGAATACCGCCGCCAATCTTAAAGATGATTTCGGAAAGCGGCATACCCATTGGTACTTCTACCAAACCGGCATTGACAATGTCACCGGAAAGGGCAAACACTTTGGTTCCCGGGCTCTTCTCGGTACCAAAGCTGCGGAACCACTTCGCACCGTTCAGCATAATGGCTGGAATGGTTGCAATGGTTTCTACGTTATTGATAATGGTCGGATGACCAAAGAGACCACTCTGGAATGGGAATGGCGGTTTCTGACGCGGTTCGCCTCGCTTGCCTTCTACAGAAGCCATCAAAGAGGTTTCTTCACCACAGACAAAGGCACCGGCACCAATGCGGATTTCAATGTCAAAGTCAAAACCGGAACCCAAAATATTCTTGCCTAAGAGGCCTTCTTCTCTTGCCATTTCCAAAGCAGCGGAGAAACGCTCTACGGCAGTTGGGTATTCTGCTCTTACGTATACAACGCCTCTTTGTGCACCAATGGCATAACCGCCAATGAGCATACCTTCAATGACACTGTGTGGGTCCCCTTCCAATACGGAACGGTCCATGAATGCACCAGGGTCACCTTCGTCGGCGTTACAAATGTAGTATTTTTCTTCGTCTTCCTGGTTATATGCTGCTTCCCACTTAATACCGGTTGGGAAACCTGCGCCGCCACGGCCGCGCAAACCAGATTCTTTCATTTCCTCTACAACGGCTTTTCTGTCACCCTTTTCCAAAATGCGGGCAAGGGCAAGGTAGCCGTCCTTGGAAATATAACCATTAATATTGTTGATATCAATCAAACCGCAGTTTCTAAGTGCCAGACGAACCTGACCCTTAAAGAACTCAATTTCATTGATATTGGTAATGTGTTTTCTTTGAATGGTATCGTAAAAAGTATATTTTTCTACCGGATTACCACCAATCAAGTGGGCATCCACAATTTCCGGAATCTTGTCCGGGGTAATTTCGGTGTAATAGGTGTTGTCCGGAAGAACATACATTACCGGGCCAACGGCACAAGTACCCATACAGCCAATTTCTACAACGGCTACTTTATCGGTTAAACCCTTTTCTTCCAAAGTGGCAACCAGTGCATCGCGCACATCCTTACAGCCGGAAGAAATACAGCCGGTACCGTAGCAAACCAGGCACTGGTACTGATACTGTTCCATCTTTTCCAGATAGGCGTTCTTTACGTTCTGTAAATCCTGAATGTTCTTAATCATTACTGTGCCACCTCCTCAGTGTCTCTATACTGCGCTAAGATGGCAGGCAATTTGGTTGGGGTTACCTGCTTATAAACATCGTCGTCAATCATCATGGCAGGAGCCAATCCGCAGGCACCAATGCATCTGGCAATTTCAAAAGTAAACAGACCATCTTCGGTGGTGCCGCCCACTTCTACACCCAGTTCGTTTTTAATGGCTTCTACAATCTGCTTGCCACCACGAACATAACAAGCGGTACCCTGGCACATACGAATGGTGTGCTTTCCTCGCTTTTGGGTGGTAAAGAAGGAATAAAAGCTGACTACACCACTGACCTCAGATACCGGAATACCCATGCCATCGGCAATATATTCCTGTAAAAACTGAGGCAGGTAGCCATAGATTCCCTGTGCTGCATGCAAAACCATGATCAAAGATCCCGGCTTGTCTTTATACTGCTCAATGACCGTTGCTACTTGGTCAAGCAGCTCTTGTCCTTGGCATTTAGGGGAACAGTTACACATGTCAAAACCTCCATCCTGGAACTGATTTTGTCTAGGATTTGTCTAAATTCGTTGGAATTATATCAACCTGTTAAAGTATTGACAATTGTACGTGTTCAAAAAAAATATTTTCTCCAAATAGGATAGAAAAAAGCCGTGAAATCGCATCATTACAATCCGTAAAACGCAAAAAAACACCTTCCCCAAACCTTGGGAAAGGTGCTTTTTTTGGCGCGCCCGAGAAGACTTGAACTCCCGACACCCAGAACCGGAATCTGGTGCTCTATCCAACTGAGCTACGAGCGCATATGTAACGCAGGGTTACCTGCGTTATTTTACAACGTTTTATGGAAAAAGTGAATGCCTTTTTCCTCTATGATAATAATTCCATATTCCCCATTGCCAATGGAGCCCGGATTAAAGAGGAAGAGTCCTTCCCTCTCCTCCAGGTGCTGACGGTGAGTATGGCCGAACAGGACTACCTGACGGCCCTGCTTTCTGGCATCGGCAGCAATATAGTCAAAGCCATATTTTACCTTCTGCTGAAAACCGTGGGTAATGTAGAACTTGTACCCGCCGAAGTCTTCAAAAACGGTAATGGGAAGACTGGAGGCGTAGTCACAGTTACCGCAGACTTCCACCACCCGTTTGCGCCAAATATTGGGAATGGCGTCTAGGACAGGAAGGTCACGCTCTCCATCGCCCAGAAAGAGGATGGCATCTGCGTCTAAATTGTCATACACTGCGGAAAATAAGTGTTGGTCCCGACCATGGGAATCCGATAAGACTAACAGTTTCATTTGGCCAGTTTCTCATAGTCGTGGAGGTAGTCACCGGACAGGATGTTCTGAATCCAGTCCTCGTTGGCTTGGTACCAGTCCAGGGTCTTGACAATGCCTTCGGAGAAGTTGGTCTTTGGTTCCCAGCCCAACTCGTTTTTAATCTTTGTGGCATCTATGGCGTAACGGCGGTCGTGGCCCGGACGGTCCTTGACGTACTGAATCAGGCTTTCGTCCTTGCCGACGGTGTCTAAGATAATCTTTACAATTTCAATGTTATGGCGTTCGTTGTTGCCGCCAATGTTGTAGACTTCCCCAATGGTGCCCTTGTGGATAATCAGGTCAATGGCGCTGCAGTGGTCCTCTACGTAAAGCCAGTCCCGAACGTTCATGCCGTCACCGTAAACCGGCAGCTTTTGATCTGCTTTGGCCTTGGAAATCATCAGCGGAATCAGCTTTTCCGGGAACTGATATGGACCGTAGTTATTGGAGCAGCGGGAAATGGTAACCGGTGTGCCGTAAGTGCGGTGATAAGCCATAACCAGGAGGTCTGCAGAGGCCTTGCTGGCAGAATATGGGCTGCTGGTGTGCAGCGGAGTGGTTTCTGTGAACAAGTCGGTGGAATCCAGTGGCAGGTCACCGTATACTTCGTCGGTAGATACCTGATGATATCTGCGAATGCCGAACTTGTTAAAGGCGTCCAGCAATACAGAGGTGCCTACAATGTTGGTATTTAAGAACACTTCCGGGTTGTCAATGGAACGGTCTACGTGAGACTCTGCGGCAAAGTTTACCACAATGTCAAACTGTTCTGCTTCGAACAGTTGGTAAACCAGGTTCCGGTCGGTAATGTCCCCTTTTACAAATTTGAAACGAGGGTGAGAAAGAACTGGTTCCAAGGTTTTGATGGAACCGGCATAAGTCAGGCTGTCCAAGCAGACCAGTTCACAGTCCTCGTGGTTTTCTAACATGTAATAAATGAAATTACTTCCAATGAAGCCGGCACCGCCGGTAACAAGAATTTTTTCCATAAAGAAAACTCCTTAGAAAGATTCATCAATAGACATGGTGGCCTTGGCATTTAAGTCAAGGTCTGCGCGGAAGCCTGCCAGGTATTCGAAATACCCCTGGGCACCTACCATAGCGCCGTTGTCCCCGCAAAGATTTTTGGAAGGTAAGTATAACTGCCAGCCGTTCTTTTGGCAAACCGTATTCATACGGGAGCGGAGGAAGGAGTTGGCTGAGACGCCGCCGGCAAGGACAATCTTGTCGTATCCTAAGCTTTTGGCTGCCTTCTCTGTGGTGTCAGCCAGGCAATTAACCACACCGGTAATGACCGATGCGCCCATGTCGGCCACCTCTACCGTCTCCCCTTTTTGTTCTAAGTTGTGGACAGTATTGATGACAAAGGTCTTCATGCCGGAAAAACTGAAGTCGTATTCTGCACCGTTGACCTTTGGCTTCGGCATGGCGTAGGCCTTCGGGTTCCCATTTTGGGAAACCTTGTCCAGGTTCAAGCCGCCCGGATACGGCAGGCCCAAGACTCTGGCACATTTATCCATACATTCACCGGCAGCATCGTCTCTGGTGCGGCCAATGACATGATATTCGGTATAGGATTTTACTTCTACCAAAAGAGAATTGCCTCCGGATACCACCAATGCCAAAAACGGCGGTTTCAAGTCCGGATTGCTAATGTAGTTCGCAGCAATGTGGGACCGCAGATGGTGTACCGGCACCAATGGTTTTCCGGTACTCATGGAGAGTCCCTTGGCAAAGTTTACGCCCACCAGAAGCGCACCGATGAGGCCCGGTGCAGTGGTAACTGCAATGGCTTCAATGTCGTCCATAGTACAGTCGGCTTCTTCCAATGCCTGCTTGGTAATGCCCGAAATGGCTTCCGCATGTCTGCGGGATGCAATTTCCGGAACCACTCCGCCATAGAGTTTGTGTTCCTCCACCTGGGAGGCAATAACGTTGGAAAGGACAATGTGACCGTCTTCTACTACGGAAACCGCAGTTTCGTCACAAGAACTTTCAATGCCTAAGATTTTCATATAAAGTCTACCTTTCCTGCGTCAGCACAGCATGGTGGCGCACTTTGTTCAAAACGGATGGTATATAAAAAGGCATCTTCTTCCGGATCCCGGTAAAACTTTTTCCGGACGCCTTCCAAATCAAAATGCAAAGATTCGTAAAGGGAAATGGCCGGCACGTTGCTTTTCCGCACTTCCAAAGAGAGGAAACTAGCCCCGCCGGATTTGGCCGCTTCCATGGTTTTTTCCACCAAGGCACGGCCCACACCCTGACGGCGGGCGGCGGCGGTAACAGCCACATTGTTAATGAAGGCTTCGTCCCGGACTTGGTAGAAACTGATGTATCCTACCACCTGGTCCTCGTCGTCCTTTGCTACAAAGAACTGGGAGTTTGGGTTGCCAAAGCTTTCCTCTAAAGAGGCCAGGGACCATGGGTGGGCAAAACATTCCACCTCAAGGTCATATACCTTCGGCAGGGTCAAAGCACTCATAGAGGCAATCTTCATACGTCTTCTTCCTTCTTCTTAGCCTTTGGCTTCATACCAGGTCTTGCCAATATGAGCATCTACGGACAAGTCCACGGCCAAAGCGCAGGCGTGTTCCATTTCTTCTTTCACAATGGTACAGGCCAACTCTGCCTGATCCTCTCTAACTTCTACAATAAGTTCGTCGTGAATCTGCATAATGAGTTCTGCATCTAAGTGTTCTGCCTTCAGACGGTGATACACCTTAATCATGGCAATTTTAATAATGTCTGCGGCAGTGCCCTGAATTGGGGCGTTTCGGGCAACCCGCTCTCCGAAGGCCCGGAGCATGTGGTTGCTGGCGGTGAGTTCCGGCAGGTAACGGCGGCGTTCGTAAAGGGTCTTTACGTAGCCGGTTTCCTTGGCCTCTTCCACCACTTTCTTCATGTAAGCGTCTACCCCGCTGAAGTTATGCAGGTAGCCGTCAATGTAATTCTGGGCTTCCTTCCGGGTAACCCCAATGTCCTGAGACAGAGAGAAAGCGCCAATGCCGTAGACAATACCGAAGTTTACTGCCTTTGCGTTGGAACGCATCTGCGGCGTAACCATATCTAATGGCACGTTGAATACTTGCGATGCAGTAATTCTATGTACGTCTTCTCCGCTCTGAAAGGCGGAGATCATGTTCTTGTCCTCAGCCATGTGGGCAAGCACACGCAGTTCAATTTGAGAGTAGTCAGCGTCTACCAAAGTAAAGCCTTCCTTGGCCACAAAGAACTTTCTCAGTTCTGCGCCGATTGGCTTTCTCACCGGAATATTCTGCAGGTTCGGTTCCGAACTGCTGATGCGGCCGGTTCTGGTTTCCGTCTGATTCAAAGTGGAGTGAATACGGCCGTCTGCTGCAATGACTTTCAGCAGGCCGTCACAGTAAGTGGACTTTAATTTGGATACGGTGCGGTATTCCAAAATGTCTGCCACAATCGGGTATTCCAGGGCCAGGTCTTCTAAGACCTCGGCGTTGGTGGAATAACCGCTCTTGGTTTTCTTCTTGGCTGGCAGGCCCAGGTCCTCAAAGAGGGCCTTGCCCAGCTGCTTCGGCGAATTCAAGTTGAATTCGTAGCCGACCTGTTCATACACTCTGGCAGACAGTTGGTCTACCGCAGCGAAAATGACGGAGCCATATTCCGTCAGGCCGGTTTCGTCAATGAGGAACCCAATGTGTTCCATGGAAGCCAAAACCTCTGCCAAGGAGATTTCCAACATCAGCAAATCTGCCTGATTGTTGGTGTCTATGCAGGCCAAAAGGTAATCCTTTACCCGGTCTAATGCAAGGCTTTGCTTTACCAGGTCGTTGTCCGAATCTACGGCAATGCTGCCTAAGTTCCCCTTGCTGTATTCTTCATACAGGCGAAGCGGGTCATAGGCGTTGGCTGCCGGATTCAAAATGTATCCTACCAGAGAGGCGTCAAACTGTACGTCCCGAATGGTAAGGTCTTTCCTAAAACCGTAGTGGAACAGGGCTTTGCTGTCTGCTACGAACTTGGTAATCTTCCCGTTTTCCAGGAAAGCGTCAAAGCCGGCAAAGTCTGTCTGGCCACCCAAATAATATGGTTTGCCGTTTACCGTAAAGGCCAATTCCTTTACAGTATCCTCTTCTATGGCGAAGGTGAAGACGGCTTTTCCTTCTTTTTCCAGTTCTGGAAGCAGGTCAGAAAAGGCAGCCAGTTCGGTTACCGTAATCTGGTCCTCTGCTTTTGCCACCGGTTCAAAACTGCCGCCGGCATCCCGAAGGCCCAATTTGTCAATGAGGCCAAACATTTCTAAGGAAGCCAGGGTTCTGGCAGCTTTGGCCTTGTCCCCTTCTGCCACGGCATAATGGGCCAAATCCAAATCCACCGGTACTTCACAGCAGATGGTACCCAAGGTACGGCTCAAATAGGCGTTGTCCTTGTCGTTTTGCAGTTTGGTGCGTACCCCTGCTTTGATGTCTATGGTATCTAAGTTTTCGTAAATGTAATCTATGTTGCCGAAGCGGGAAATTAAGTCCCCGGCGGTCTTCTGACCAATGCCGGCAACCCCCGGAATATTGTCCGAGGAGTCCCCCATTAAAGCTTTTACGTCAATCAGTTGCGGCGGGTCCACCTGATAGGTTTCTTTTACCATGGCCGGGTCATAGTGTACGGTCTGGGCCTGACCCTGCTTGGTGGAAGCCAGCAGTACGGTAACGTTGTCTCTGACCAGCTGTAAGCTGTCTCTGTCCCCTGTGGCAATGTAGCAGTGATCTTCTTCTGTAATGGCCTTAGAGAAGGTGCCAAGGATGTCGTCGGCTTCATAGCCTTCCTTTTCCACAATGGTGTAACCCAGGTCAGAGAGAAGTTCCTTGAGAATTGGCATTTGAGTAGCCAGTTCCGGCGGCATGCCATGTCTGCCGGCCTTGTAACCGTCATACATTTTATGGCGGAAGGTCGGTACCTTTAAGTCAAAAGCAATGGCCACTGCATCCGGTTTGGTCTCCTCCTCTAAACGGAGCAAAATATTCAGGAAGCCATAGATCCCGTTGGTGAACTGACCGTCCTTGGTGGTCAATAATTTAATGCCATAAAACGCACGGTTTACAATACTGTTTCCGTCTAAAACCAGTAAGTTCATAGGGCGCCTCCTTCACGTTTTTTAACCCATTAATTTTAGCATAGGAATAGGCCTATTGCAATCTAACGGGCACCTTGCTAAAATATCCGACAGATAAAAAAACTTTGCATTTTGGAGGTGATTTTTTGAAGATTGGAACCCTTTCTTTTCCGGACCGCGGATGTTTCTTAGCGCCCCTTGCCGGTGTCGGTGACCGGGCCATGAGAGAACTCTGTCTGGACTACGGTGCTGCCGGAATCACCACCGAAATGGTGTCTGCCAAAGGCTTCACCATGGGTGACCGGAAAAGTGAAGAACTGTTGTTCCTTTCCGAGAAAGAACACCCGGGCGCCATTCAGCTCTTTGGCTATGACCCTGCCATAGTGGCAAAAGGCGCTGCCGACTGCCTTCGCTTTCAGCCGGATTATATTGACATCAACATGGGCTGCCCTGCTCCAAAAATCACCGGAAACGGCAGTGGCTCCACCCTGCTGAAAGACTTGCCGCTGGCCCAGTCCATTGCGGCAGAGGTGGTGAAAGCAGTAGACGTACCCGTCACCTGTAAAATCCGCACCGGCTGGGACGCAGACCACATTGTCTGCGTGGAACTGGCCAAGCGGTTAGAGGACGTTGGCGTGGCCGCCATTACCGTCCATGGCAGAACCAAGGACCAGATGTATGCTCCACCGGTAGATTACGGCGCCATCCGGGCCGTAAAAGAAGCGGTGTCCATTCCGGTCATCGGCAACGGTGACGTGGTAGACGGACCCTCTGCCGCCAAAATGATAGAGCTCACCGGCTGTGACGCCGTCGCCGTAGGCCGCGGTGCCCAAGGCCGTCCTTGGGTGTTCCAGCAAGTCAACGCCTTCCTTTCGGAAGAGCGCATCCTGCCGGAGCCACCGGCTTCCGAGCGCATGCGGGTGCTGCTCAAACACGTAGACCTGCTCTGTCAATATAAAGGCGAATACATCGGCATGCGGGAAGCCCGCAAGCACGCTGCCTGGTACATCCGCGGTGTTCACGGCGCCGCCCAGTACCGCAACGCCATCGGCAAACTTTCCACTTATGAGGAACTGGCGGAACTGGCCTTCAAAGTAACTCAGGCAGAAAGCACGTTATAACAATAAAAAAGAGGCAACCAAACGGTTGCCTCTTCTTTTTTACTGAATTTTGAATTATTTATCTTCTTTATCAGCCTTTGCGTCTTTATCTCCCTTAGACAGGAAATCCTTAAAAGCAACAGCGACCATGGAAAGGTCAATTACAGTTGCGCCAATAAGAATGGCAAAAGCGCCCGGGAAGTCAACAATGTTCAAAATCTCTGGTCCCATAATGTGCGCCTCCTTAAATCCAATTGAGAATGCCGCCAACAATCAGGCCAACAGCGTCAAGTGCTACCAAAGCACCAACGGTCTTGACAGAACCCTTTACGGTTGGACGGTCGTAGGTATAGTAAGCTGCAGAGAAGAATGGCAGGTAGCCGATGATCCAGAGGATCCATGGGCAGCCTCTCTGCCAGAAGGACCATTCCCAAGTGAGAACGCCTGCAAAGTTCAGGAAGCATTCTACGCATACAGCCAGAGTGGTCATAATAAGAGCAAAGAATACACGGTTGTTAATACCAAGGATCTTCGCTTTCTTATCCTTAGGAAGCATAAGACAAGAAGCAATACCCATGATGAAGAACATGAAGGAAATTTCAATGTTGTAACCGATTAAAAGGTCAAACCCTGAACTTCCCGTGTAAGTGCCGGTGCTTGGAGGAGCACCCCAAACCGGTGCGTGACCGGAAACGGCACAAATGTAAGAGTTCCAAATCTCGTTCCAAATATCTACCAGCCAAAGAGCGGCACCGGCCAAAACTACCTGAGTGTGACCTTCGCTGAGTTCTTTACTAACGATGTAGATAAAGATGAGCAAGATTGGGATAAGATACCACTGCATGGTTTCGCTTGGATTACGAAGCACTTGCATGGCAGCCTGAGTGTAATCAGAATACGATGCTTTTTCCACTAACATGAAAACATTCTGCATACGAATTCTCCCCTTTCTTTTTTTAATTCCTTTTCCGGAGAAAGTTCTCACTTTCTCACACTTCCAATTTTCATTTTAGTACTTTCGTATAATTTTTTTCAACTGTATAGAAAAACAAAAATAAAAAAGAACCTTACGCCGAAGCGCAAGGTTCCTTTGCTTTTTTAGAAATTATATCCGGTCTGGATGGCCTTCAAGTTGATGTCAAACAAGTTGGCCTTACGAGCGGAAATAACTTTGTGAAGGGCATCTTCCAGGTTGTCGTAGGAAACGCCTTCACATTCCTTCAGAAGCTTACCGGTCATAACCATGTTGGCAAGGGTTGGAGCACCCATGTCTTTGGCAAGCTGTGTGCAAGGAATGTAGAACACGGTAACGTCGTCACGTTCTACCTTCTTATCAATGAGGGTGGAGTCAACGAAAATCATACCGCCTGGTACTACATCGTTTTCATACTTTACCAAGGATGGCAGGTTCATAGCCATGAGCACGTCAGGCTTGGAAACGATTGGGCAGCCAACTGGGTCATCAGAAAGGATAACGGAGCAGTTCGCAGTACCGCCACGCATTTCAGGACCATAGGATGGGAGCCAGCTTAACTGTCTGCCTTCCATAAGGCCTTTGTAAGCAAGGAATTTACCGGCGAACAATACGCCCTGGCCGCCGAAACCGGCAATCAAAATCTGAGTAGTCATTATTCAGCGTCCTCCTTGTCTGCACTTCTGTCTTTATAAACACCAAGAGGATAGTAAGGAATCATGTCGGTTTCAACCCATTCCAAAGCCTTCTGTGGAGTCATACCCCAGTTGGTTGGGCAGGAAGAAACAACTTCTACAAGGGAGAAGCCCTTGCCTTCTACCTGGTTCTGGAAAGCCTTCTTAATGGCCTTCTTTGCTTCTTTTACATTCTTAACGTTGTTTACGGCAACGCGGGCAATGTATTCCGGACCATCAAGAGCAGCCAGCATTTCGGCAACACGTACCGGATAACCCTGGGTCTTAATGTCACGGCCATATGGAGAAGTCTGGGTAACCTGTCCCGGAAGAGAGGTTGGAGCCATCTGCCCACCGGTCATACCATAAATAGCGTTGTTTACGAAAATAACGGTAACGTTTTCGTTACGGTTTGCAGTGTGAACGGTTTCGCACATACCAATGGAAGCCAAGTCACCATCACCCTGATAGGTGAAGATGATGTTGTCCGGCAAAGCGCGCTTCAGACCGGTAGCAACAGCTGGTGCACGGCCGTGAGCAGCTTCTACCATGTCACAGTTAAAGTAGTTGTAAGCCATAACAGCGCAGCCTACAGGTGCAACGCCTACGGTCTTACCTTCAATACCAAGTTCGTCAATTGCTTCTGCAACCAAACGGTGAATAATACCGTGGGTGCAGCCCGGGCAGTAATGGAGTTCTGCGTCAGTTAAAGCATGTGGTTTTTCAAATACAACTGCCATTAGTCATTACCTCCCTGCAAATTTTTTACGCAGTCAATGATTTCTTCCGGAGCAGGAATCATGCCGCCAACACGGTTGCAAAGAACAACCGGCTTCTTGCAGTCTTCTGCAAGTTTAATATCTTCAATCATCTGGCCCATGGAAAGTTCTACAGAAACGAATGCCTTTACTTTGTCAGCAGCTTCTGCAATAGCCTTCTTCGGGAATGGCCAAATGGTAATTGGTCGAATCATACCAACTTTGATGCCTTCTTTACGAAGGTCAGCAATGGCGTTCTTTGCTACACGGGCAGCAATACCGAATGCAACAATGCAGTATTCGGCGTCGTCCATCAGGTAGGATTCGTAACGTACTTCGTTTTCTTCAATCTGAGCGTAACGTTCGTAACGTTCTATATTCTTCTTTTCCAGTTCATCCGGCTGGAGGTAAAGAGAGTTGGTAATGTTGTGTTCTCTCTTCATCTGAGTACCGTTGGTTGCCCATGGCTTGTCTACCTTGTTTTCGTGTTCTTCCGGCAGTTCAACCGGTTCCATCATCTGACCAAGGGTACCGTCGGCCAACAGCATGGAAGGTACGCGGTATTTATCAGCCAGATCAAAAGCAAGTGCGGTCAGGTCTGCCATTTCCTGAACGGAAGCAGGGGTCAGAACAATCAGGTGATAGTCACCGTGTCCGCCGCCTTTGCAGGCCTGGAAGTAGTCGGACTGGGATGGCTGAATACCGCCAAGGCCAGGGCCGCCACGCTGTACGTTAACAATGAGAGCAGGCAAATCGGAACCTGCAATATAGGAAATCCCTTCCTGCTTCAGGGAAACCCCTGGAGAAGAGGAAGAAGTCATAACTCTGTAACCTGCGCTGGAAACGCCGTAAACCATGTTGATAGCGGCAATTTCAGATTCAGCCTGCAGGAAAGTGCCGCCAATTTTCGGCATTCTCTTGGACATATAAGCAGCCAATTCGGTCTGCGGGGTAATTGGGTAACCGAAGTAGTGTTTGCAGCCTGCACGAATGGCAGATTCAGCAATTGCTTCGTTTCCCTTCATCAAAACTTTTTCTGACATCTCATTCGCCTCACTTTTCTACGGTAATTACGCAGTCTGGACACATGGTAGCGCAGAAAGCGCAGCCGATGCAGTCTTCTGGTTTAATGCATTCCACTGGGGAATGACCTTTTTTGTTGATCTTGTCAGTAGCAATGGCAAGAATGTGCTTCGGGCAGGCATCTACGCAGAGACCGCAGCCCTTACAAATGTCAGTTTTAAAGCTAACTTTTGGCATATCTTAATCCTCCTAATCTTTGTCTATAGGACGTTTTTGCAGTGTCATTGGGAACAGGTTTTCTACCCTTCCCTGAAGCTCCTGAGCTATTTTATCACTTACTGCGTGAAAAACAACCGGCAGGCCGCTGATTTCACTGAGGCGATTCAGTTCTTCCATCTTGGAGAGCACATCTAGAGCCGTCGTTTCCGGACCCAAATTGGAATTGTGAATAATTCCGGTAAACGGAATCCTTCCGGCCTTCTCAATTTCTTCCTTGAATTCCATGACCTCTTCAGCCGTGGATGTCAGCGGGCGGAAGAAGTTGACAACCAAGAAGTTGTCATAGTTGTCTTCTTCCAAGATGTATGGGACGTAGCGTCCCAACGCAAGGGCTCCGTCTTCGTCTCCGCCAATGTCAAACACGGCGTAGCGGTCATGGTTTTGCACCAGGCCGTAGGCTGCGCTTGGCAGAGAAGGAAGGTCAACATTGGAGTTGGCAAACGGCAAAGCAATCATTTCTACGCCGGCTTCCTTTAACAGGTCCTCGCTGTCTTTGGTACGGAAATAAGGGTTCACTATGTCTAAGTCTGCAATGGCTACCGGCACGCCCTGTTTTCGAAGATACAGTGCGTAGTTTACAGCAAGATTGGTCTTGCCGCTGCCAAAGTGGCCGCAGAACAAGGAAACTCGTTTCATGTGGTTCCCCCTTACAGTTCGTTACGTTTGATTTTTCCGGAGAAGGTCTTCGGCAGTTCGTCTCTGAAGACAACCATTCTCGGATATTTGTAAGGTGCGGTGTGTTCCTTAACGTAACGCTGGATTTCTTTGACTAATTCGTCATTGCCTTCGGTGCCCGGCGTCAAAACAATGCTGGCTTTGACAATCTGGCCACGGACTTCGTCCGGTGCAGCGGAAACGCCGCATTCCAAAACGTAAGGCAATTCCATAATAACGGATTCAATTTCAAACGGTCCGATACGGTAACCGGAAGACTTAATAATGTCATCTACGCGGCCAACGTACCAATAGTAACCGTCTTCATCTCGCCAAGCGGTGTCGCCGGTGTGATAGAATCCGTCATGCATCACTTCCTTGGTCTTTTCCGGGTTCTTATAGTAACCAACGGTTAAGCCACAAGGAATACCTTCGGAAATGTTGATACAGATTTCTCCGGTTTCCCCGTCCGGTACTTCGTTTCCGTCTGGGTCCAGCAGGTGAACATCAAAGATTGGAGCAGGTTTCCCCATGGAACCAATCTTGTGACGGGATCCGGTCATGTTACCGATAATCATGGTGGATTCGGTCTGGCCGAAGCCTTCTACAATCTGCAAGCCGGTAAGCTTTTCAAATTGACGGTATACTTCCGGGTTCAGGGCTTCCCCTGCGGTGGTCATGTGCTGTACGGAAGAGAAATCGTACTTTCCGATGTCCTGTTTAATCATCATGCGCAGCATGGTTGGCGGTGCGCAGAAGGTTGTGATTTGATATTTGGCAAACAGTGGCATGATGTCAGCGGCATCAAAGCGGTCAAAGTCGTAAACGAAGGTTGCAGCTTCAGCCAGCCACTGGCCATAGAGTTTACCCCACATAGCCTTTGCCCAGCCGGTATCGGAAATAGTAAAGTGCAGGCCTTCCGGGTCAACGTTGTGCCAGAACTTGGCAGTGTGGAAGTGACCCAGTGGGTACTTGTAGTTGTGGGTAACCATCTTCGGGTATCCGGAGGTACCGGAAGTGAAGTACATGAGCATCAGGTCGTCTCCGCATGGAGCGTCATCCGGACGGTCATATACACTGGAGAACATGGCATATTCGGTGTTGAAGTCTCTCCATCCTTCCCGTTCTACCGGGTTGCCGAGACCGTCTACCAAAATGCGGTGTTCCAAAGTTGGGCACTGACCGGCAATTTCATCAATGGCTTCTGCGGTAGTGCCGTCTGCGGTAGCAAGAACGGCCTTTACGCCGGCAGAGTTGAAACGGTATTCAAAGTCATGTGCCTGTAACTGGCTGACTGCCGGAACGGCAATGGCGCCAATTTTATTGAGACCAATCATGGCGTACCAGAATTGGTAGTGTTTCTTTAAGGTGAGCAGAACTACATCGCCCTTACCGATGCCGAGGGAGGTGAAGTAGTTGGCGCAGCGGGCGGATTCCTTCTTCACGTCTTGGAAGGTAATGCGGCGTTCGTTCTTTTCCTTATCCAAGTGGAGCATGGCCAGCTTTTCCGGTTTGGTGTCAGCCAGCTTGTCTACTAAGTCAAAAGCGAAGTTGAAGCGCTCGGTATTTTTAAACTGAATGGACAGCGGCTTTCCGTCTTCGTTGGTTTCTACGTCAATGAAGTCACGGTAAACACGCTTGGTACCGGAAGAGGCGCGGCCCTTTACCCGGTCTTTTTCAAAGTGAGAAGCCAGCAGTTCCGGCATTGGTTCTCCGGTTGGGTTCAGTACAATTGCGTAGAATTCGCAGTCCTGACCGCCAACAGCCATTTCACCGTGTGGGATAGCGGAGTCGAAGTAAACGGAGTCACCTGGGTTTAAGGTGGTGCCGTGTTCCCCAATCTGAACGTAGAGCTGACCGCTGATGACAATGTCCATTTCCTGACCATCGTGGGTGGTCAGTTCAATGTCTTCGGTACGGGCACCTTCCTTGTAACGGGAAAGGACGTACAGTGGGTCTGCAATACGGTTCCGGAAGGCATAGGCTAAGTTGTAGTAAGTCATGCCGTGGGCATCATTGATTTTCTGGCCTGCACCGTTTCTGGTGACGGTGAAGGTATTTAAGGTCGGGCTGTGACCTTCAATGATGTCGGTAACGTCAACTTTTAAGGCGCTGGCGCAGCGGTAAAGGAAGGCATAGGTTAAGTCCCCTTCTCCCTTTTCGCAGGCCACATATTCTTCGTTGCTAATGCCGGTTTTGGCTGCCATTTCATAGGTGGTAAAGCCTTCAACCTCACGCAGCGTACGAATACGTTCTGCCATTTCCTTGATTTGGAAATCAAGGTCTAATAATTGTGCCATAATCTAAACTCCTTTGGCTGGGACAAAAAAGAAAGCTCGTCCCAAAGCAGATTACTTTGAGACGAGCGTACAAACTGTTTGTGCACCCGCGGTACCACTCAAATTGCACTTACGTGCCACTCAGGCTCTAACAAGCCGTATGCCCTAACGCGGCAATCACGAGAAGGTTCTACTAGGAAAAATCCGTTCTTCCTTCCAGCTCAGAAGCTACAGCTATTTGTAACAGTTCCAACCACTTTCACCGCCCGTGGTCTCTCTCTTCGGCTTACTTTACAAAAGCACTCTTCGTCAAAGCTTTTTGTTGTGGGGCTATTGTAATCCGTTTTTGGCGTAAAGTCAACAAAAATTATAATTTTGAACGTTGAATTTTGCCATTGGTGGTCTTTGGCAGTTCATCACGGAAAACAACCAGCCTTGGATACTTATAAGGAGCCGTATGTTCCTTAACATATTGCTGAATTTCTTTCTTCAATTCTTCGGTGCCTTCGGTACCCGGTGTCAGCACAATGGAGGCCTTTACAATTTGGCCTCTTACTTCGTCCGGTGCAGCAGAAACACCGCATTCCAGAACGTAAGGCAGTTCCATAATAACAGACTCAATTTCGAATGGTCCAATGCGGTAACCGGAGGATTTGATAATGTCATCCACACGGCCCACGTACCAGAAGTAACCGTCTTCATCCCGCCATGCGGTGTCCCCGGTGTGATACATGCCGTTGCGCATGCAGTTTTCGGTCATGTCTTCATCACGGTAGTATTCCTTGAAGAGACCGAGCGGGGTACCTTCGTCTAGGCGGATAACGATTTCGCCGGTTTTACCAAGGGATACCGGCTGGTCGTCTGGGTCAACTACATCAATATGATACTGCGGGCTGGCCTTGCCCATGGAACCCATCTTCAGCGGAACGCCCACGAAGTTGGCAATGGTAAGGGTGGTTTCGGTCTGGCCAAAGCCTTCCCGGATTTTCAGACCCGTCATCTTCTTGAATTCTTTGGCAGTTTCCGGGTTCAGGGCTTCCCCTGCTGTGGTCATGTATTTGACAGAAGAGAAGTCATACTGAGACAGATCCTGCTTTACCATTAAGCGCAGCATGGTTGGCGGTGCGCAGAAGGTGGTAATTTGATACTTCTGGAACATCGGCATGATGTCAGCGGCATCAAAGCGGTCAAAGTCATAGGTGAATACGGTGCCCTCACAGAGCCACTGGCCGTAGAGTTTGCCCCAGGCAGATTTTCCCCATCCGGTATCGGAAATGGTGAAATGGAGACCGTCAGGCTCACAGCAGTGCCAATAACGGGCAGTTAAGAAGTGGCCTAAGCCATAGGTATGCTTGTGAAGTACCATCTTCGGGTTTCCGGAGGTACCGGAAGAGAAGAACATAAGAGCCGGTTCGTCTCCCTGCGGTGCATCTTCCTTTGGACGGGCGTACACGCTAGAAAACATGGTGTACTCGGAATTGAAGTCATGCCAGCCGTCTTTTTCTACCGGTTCCCCGAGACCGTTTACCAAGAACTTTTCGGTGACATTGCCCACTTTGGCAACGGCTGCATCTACTAAGTCAGCGGTGTCTCCATCGGCAGTACAGATAATGGCTTTTACGGAAGCGGCATCAAAGCGGTATTCAAAGTCATGCTGTTTGAGCTGGCAGGATGCCGGAATGGCAATGGCACCCAGTTTGTGCAGGGCCACCATGCAGAACCAGAACTGATAATGGCGCTTCAGCACCAGCATAACCTTGTCCCCTTTTTGAATGCCAAGGGACCTAAAGTAGTTGGCCACACGGTTGGACTCTTTTTTGATGTCTTTATAAGTGAAGCGGCGTTCGGTTTTGTTGCCATCCAAGTGGATCATAGCCAGCTTTTCCGGATACTTGTTGGCAATGGCATCTACGGTGTCAAAGCCGAAATTATAGCGGTCCGCATGTTTGAATTCCACCTTTTCCGGTCCACCCAGTTCGTTTTCGGTTACCTTAACGAACTTTTCTGCCAACAGGTGTTCACTGTTGTGGGCAGCTACAATGGTTTCCCGGGCATCTTCTTCCTTGCCCTTTTCGTCAGGAATAACCACTGCAAGGAAAGTACAAGCAGCACCGTCTGTGGCAATCATGCCGTGAGGGGTAGCGGAGTTGTAGTAAATGGTGTCCCCTTCGTGGAGGACTTCCTTGTTGGCACCAACCTGAACAATCAGGCTGCCCTTGATAATATAGTCAAATTCATGACCGTCATGGGTGGTCAAATGAATTGGCTGTTTCTGCTGTTCTTTGGAATAGTCATAAGTTACCCAGTACGGCTCTGCCAGCTTGTTCTTAAACCGAGGTGCCATGTTCACAATGGAAATGCCCTCTTCTTTGGCAGTCTGATGGCCGTGGCCGGCACGGGTAACGTTGTAGGTAGACAGACGGGCAGAATGACCTTCGAGGAGTTCCATGAGCTCAATGTCAAAGGCCAAGGCGCACTTATGCACAAAGGTAAACGGCAAGTCTTCCGTTGCGCTTTCGTAGGCCAGGTACTGTTCTACGGTAACCTCCGTTTTTTCTGCCATGTCTTCTGGAGAGAAGCCCATAACTTCCCGCATTTCACGAATACGGAGGGCAACATCTACCAGTTCCTGATTGGTTGCAGTTTTTTTCGCATCCATAATGGTATCTCACTTTCTGGAAAATCAGTGATGTTTCCATAAGACAAATAAAAAACTCGTCTCAAAGAAACTTCTTTGAGACGAGTCTAAACTTCTGTTTAGTACCCGCGGTACCACTCAAATTGCACTTACGTGCCACTCAGGCTCCAACAAGCCGTATGCTCTAACGCGG
Source organism: Acutalibacteraceae bacterium (assembly GCA_045642465.1). GTDB lineage: Bacteria > Bacillota > Clostridia > Oscillospirales > Acutalibacteraceae > RUG420. The sequence goes on along the minus strand of JAZUIY010000016.1, from coordinate 159,861 downwards.
CAGTCACGAGAAGCATCTACTAAGGTTTCCCCGTTCGGACTTCCAGCTCGGAAGTGATAGGTCTGTTCTTCCCTCCCGGCAAGGCTTCCACCGTCCCCTGCTCTCTATACGTTCTGAAAGAACACCGTCTTCGTCATAGCTTTTCTGTTTTATTTGTGCGTATTGTAACGCTAAAAAGTGCACACTGTCAAGGTTTTCCCTTATTTTTCTTCCAGCAGTTTTTCAAATTCTGCCTTCATCTGATACTTCAGGATTTTTCCGGCAGCATTCATTGGGAAATCGGAGACAAAATGGAAGTAACGAGGCACTTTGTGGGTTGCCATGGAGGCAAGACCATAGGCCTTCATTTCCTCTGCATCTGCGGTCTGGCCGTCGTGGAGAATAATCCAGGCACAGGCTTCTTCGCCATAGCGTTCGTCCTTAATGCCTACCACCTGGCAGTCCCGTACTTTCGGGTTGGTCAGGTAGAACTCTTCAATTTCTCTCGGGTAGATGTTTTCCCCGCCGCGGATAATCATATCCTTCAGTCGGCCGGTTACTTTGTAGTAGCCGTCTTCGGTGCGGCAGCAGATGTCTCCGGAATGAAGCCATCCATCGGCATCAATGGTATCGGCAGTTTCTTCCGGCATCTTGTAGTAACCCTTCATAATGTTGTAACCACGGGCTACGAATTCGCCGCTTTCGCCGTCCGGTAAATCGGCACCGGTTTCCGGATCAATGATTTTGCATTCCACGCCTGGGAAGGCAGAACCAACGGTTTCCACTCTATGCCATTCGTCTTCGTTGACTTCCCCCATGGTACAGCCCGGAGAAGCTTCGGTCTGGCCATATACGGAAATGATTTCCTTCATGTTCATCTCTCTGGCAGCCTGACGCATTAAGTCCGGTGGACAGTTGGAACCGGCCATAATACCGGTACGGATGTAACTGAAGTCGGTCTTCGGGAAATCTTCGTGGTTGAACATAGCAATAAACATGGTCGGAACCCCGTTGAAACAGGTGATCTTTTCCTGGTTAATGCAGGCCAAAGAAGATTTCGGAGAGAAGTACGGCATTGGGCACAAGGTACCGCCGTGGGTCATCATAGAAGTCATGGACAGTACCATGCCGAAGCAGTGGAACATTGGCACCTGAATCATCATACGGTCTGCCGTAGACAAATCCATGCGGTCCCCAATGGTTTTCCCGTCGTTGATGATGTTGGAGTGGGTCAGCATAACCCCCTTCGGGAAGCCGGTGGTACCGGAGGTGTACTGCATGTTGCAGACGTCGTCCGGATGTACCATAGCTGCCAGGCGGGTCACTTCGTCCTTAGACACATCGTCTGCCAGTTCATCCAATTCATCAAAGGAATAACAGCCGTCCATATGGAATCCAACGGAAACAATGTTCCGCAGGAACGGTAACTTTTTGGAGTACAGTGGCTTGCTCTTGTCCTTCCCCTTCAGTTCCGGACAGAGTTCTTCCATGATTTCTTTGTAGTTGATGCCCTTGCAGTCTTCAATCATAACCAAGGTGTGGGTATCAGACTGTTTCAGCAGGTATTCAATTTCGGAAATCTTGTAAGCCGTGTTCACGGTAACCAAAACCGCACCAATTTTGGTGGCGGCCCAGAAGGTCAAGAACCAAGCCGGAATGTTGGTGGCCCAAATTGCCACATGGTGGCCCGGTTTTACCCCCAATGCCAAGAAGGCACGGGCAAGGCGATCCACATCGTGTCTAAACTGATGGTACGTTCTGGTGTAATCCAGTGTGGTGTATTTGAAGGCATACTGGTCCGGATACAGTTCTGCCATGGTATCCAGCACCTGACCAAAGGTCATGTTCAGTACGTCAAACTTTTTCCAAGGATAAGTTCCGGTGTGGGAACGGTTGTATTCCAAGGAGTTCTTGGTTTCCTTTTCCGCAGACAGCTGACTGGTAAAGGTGGAAAAATGGGTCAGCACAATGTCTGCGTCCTCAATTTCGTCGTTCCAGGCAACGGCAACAAAGCCATCGTAGTTTAAGGAACGTAAGGAATTGATGACCCGCTCTACCGGCAGGTTCCCTTCTCCAATGAGAACAGCTACATTGCCTTTTTTGTCCCCTAAACGGACGTAGGTAATGTAAGCGCCCAAAGTCTTAATGGTGTCTTCCGGTGTTTCCCCGCCGTCAAAGAAGGTGGCGCGGGTATTCCAACAAGCCCCCGTGGCAGTGGAGGCAATGTAGTTTAACAGTTCCAGTACTTTTTTGGTGTCAGCCAGCGGGCCGGTGGTTTCAAACAGCAGTTCAATTCTGTTTTGTTCTGCGGCAGCAATGGCAGGAGCCATTTTTGCAAGTAGCCCGTCCAGTGGAACCCACTGATCCAAATGGAGAATGACCTTTTCACTGCAAGCTGCCTTGGCAAAATCTACGTACTGGCAGAGCAGGCGTTCGGTGGTCTCTTCTGCTTCCAGCGGTGTCGGCACCACCAAAGCAGAGACAGAAAGGTCTCTATTCATCAGCTTACGGCGGCCATCGGTGGTTTTGTCCCCACGGAGAATGCTGTCGGCGTGCTGCTGACGTTCCGCCAAGGCATCGTATATTTCGAAGCCGGCGTAACTATAATCATCTGCAAAGCGGCAGGTATCCAGGAAGCTGGCACGCTGCACGTTCTGCGTAGAAAAAGTTAATTTCATTATGCGTTCTCCTCGTCGTAGGCAATTTTATTCAATGCATTTACATAGGAACGGATGGATGCGGAAACGGTGTCGGTAGAAGTACCTTGTCCCACATAACTCTTACCCTGATTCAGCAGTTTTACCAAGCAGGAGCCCAATGCTTCTTTACCCTCGGTAACGGAACTAATCTGGAAATCGTCCAGTTCATAGTGGTAACCAATGGCTTCTTCAATGGCACGCATGACAGCGTCAATTGGGCCGTCACCGGTGGCCACGCCGCTGAGTTCCTGATCCTCTTTCATCAGTACGACGTTGGCAACAGATGGAGCCAGGTTGGAACTGGACAAGGTGTAACTCTTAATGGAGTATGTTGCCGGTACCTGCATGGCTTCTGCAGCAATAATGGCTTCCAGTTCTTTTCCACTGACGGAGCTCTTCTTTTCACAGGTATGGTGCATCCGTTCGTAAACGGCGTTTACATCTTCTGGGGACAGGTCATAACCCAGCTTCAAAACAGCATCCTTTACGTCTTCTACGGTGCTGTCATAGTCCAGGATAATGTCGCCGCCCATAACGGTCTGTGCTTCTTCGGATTCCTCCTGACGCTTCATGGTCTTAGCCAGCTGCTTAATGTCAGTGTGGAGTTCGGAAATCTTCAGGTTGGAGGTCATCTGCAAGTCGTTGCCCTTAATCTTCAACACGTCGGAGAAGTCTTCGGTGCGAAGGGCATCCTTGCCGGTAACCACCGTTTTAATCCCGTCAGCGCCGGCATTCAGTACCACCAGTGCATTGGCTGCAGCAAAGTGGATGGCATTGGAAACCTGCACGTAGAGGTTCAGGTCTACCTCTTCCTTCAGGGTCTTTACCATAGCGGAAAGGTCATCCGGGAAGGCAATGCCTGCGTCGTCGCAGATGGTCATAGAGCAGGCGCCTGCTGCTTTTGCAGCCTTGCCTACTTCTACCAAATAGTCCACGTCTGCGCGGGTAGCATCCAATGCTACGAACTGTACGCAGTCGGTGTACTTCTTACATTCGGTAATTAAGTCGGTAGTTTTAGAAAGCATCTTTGGTGCCTTCAAATGATACATATATTCCATGGTTACGGTAGACGTTGGCATGCAAACCATCAGGCATGGCTTCTTGGCATCCTGAATGGCTTCCCAGGCAGCGGCAACCCCTTCTACGGTGGCGCCAACCGGCAGGCAAAGCATGCTGTTCTCTACAGCAGAGGCAATGGTTTTATAAATAATGGTGTCTTCCTTCCGATTGCGGAGCTCTGCTAGTTCAATGGCGTCTACGCCAAAGTTATCAATGGCAGACACAATGGCTGTCTTTTCCCGGAACAGCAACTGCATGCTCTTGTCTTCTGCAATTTTGCGCAAGGTATAATCTGCTACAAAAATCTGTTTCATAAAGGTTGACTCCTTCTAGTCTAAAAATAAAAAATCCCGCAAGAATTTCTGAAAATTCCTGCGGGATGACTAACATATTGTTAACCACGGTACCACCCGTATTGCAGTCATGACAACTGCCACTCAGCGGAGTTCCATCAAACTCCCGGTCTGTAACGGGACCTCCCGGAATTTCCTATGAATTCAGAAATTCTGCTCCGGTACGAGACAGCTTCTAAGGATTCTTTACCGCCTTCCAGCAACGCGGCTCTCTCGAAAAGTTTGCCTTAGCAACTTAATACCATCTTCGCATTTCTCAAGTATGATAACCACTTTTTGGCGTAATGTCAAGGAAAACTCAGTTTATTCCAAAGAGGGTTCTCCCATTTTCATTACAAACATCCACCAAGTGCTGTGGGTCCTCCCCTTTGAGAGACGCAATGAGGGTAGCCACCTCCGCTATGAAAGTAGACTGATTTCGCTGGCCACGGTACGGTGTCGGTGCCATATAAGGGCAGTCGGTTTCCAGCAGCAAACGGTCCAGTGGGACTTCGGTTGCAACGGCAACCGGCTTTTTTGCGTTCTTGAAGGTGACTGCGCCTCCCAGGCCCACGTACATGCCTAAGGACACCACATCCTGCATCATTTCCGTAGCACCGCTAAAGCAATGCATAACGCCCTTCGGGCGGTATTTCTTCAGAAGTTCCATGGTGTCCTGATGGGCATCCCGGTCGTGGACCACCACCGGCAAATCCAAGTCCTTGGCCAGCGCCAATTGACGCTCAAACAGGTCAAGCTGAGTTTCCTTTGGCGGGTTTTCTTCCCAGTGATAATCTAGGCCGATTTCCCCAATGGCAACAGCTTTGTCTTCTGAACTTATGATTTCCGCAAGGACATCTAAGTCCCCCTTGCGTTCGTCCCCTGCCTGTTCCGGATGATACCCCATGGCGGCATAAATATAGTCATACTTTTTGGCCAGTTCCAGGGAGTGTACCGAAGTCACTAAGTCAGTGCCTTGGGTCAGCACCAAAGAGACGCCGCCTTCCGGCAATACGGTAGAAAGCAACCGGTCCCGGTCCTGGTCAAAGGCCTCGTCATCATAGTGGGCATGGGTGTCAAAAATGTTCTGTAACATAGGTACCTCTATAAAAGATAAGCCCCGCTTTTGGCAGGGCTTACATGGTTATCTAAAAGTAGCGCCGGTTGGGAAGTCGTCTACGAAGAGAACTTTCACGTCATCTTCGCCTACGTCAGCGGCAATGATCATGCCGGCACTTTCTACGCCGCAAAGGGTAGCAGGCTTCAAGTTGGCAACAATGACTACCTTGTGGCCTACCAGGTCATCCGGCTGATACCACTTGGCAATGCCGGAGGCAACAATGCGTTCGCCTTCGCCGTCATCCAAAGTGAGTTTCAGCAGTTTCTTAGCGCGCTTAATTGGCTCGCAAGCTTTGATTTCAGCAACCCGGAGTTCTACCTTGGCAAAGTCGTCAATGCCGATTTGGGCAATACCTTCTACTTTGCCATCTACAGCGGCGGCAGCTTTGGCATTGTTTGCCTGTTCTGCTGCGGCATTGGCTGCCTGGCGTTCTGCAATTTTGGCTTCCATTTCAGCCTTGTCAATACGGGCAAACAATGGGGTTGCTTCCCCTACCTTGCGGCCGGCTTCCAAGCCACCGAAGGTGGTCAGGGAGTCGTAGTCGTCGTTGCCCAGGTTGGCCTGCTGGAAAATAGCCTTAGAAGTATCCGGCATAAATGGCTTCAACATAATGGCCAGGTAGCGGATGGCTTCTAACAGGTTATAAAGTACGGTGCCGAGACGTTCCTTCTGGTCTGGGTCTTTTGCCAGAGCCCAAGGAGCGGTTTCGTCAATGTACTTGTTGGCACGCTTTGCAATGCCTACCACAGCGTCTACTGCGTCGGACATCTTGTAGCTGCAAATATATTCATCAACCTTCTTCACTGCTTCATAGCAAGCGTTGGCAAGGTCGTCATCCAGTGCTTCTTTCTTGGTTGGAGCCGGAATGACACCGTCAAAGTACTTGTTGGTCATGGCAATGGTTCTGTTTACCAGGTTACCAATGGTGTTGGCCAAGTCAGAATTGTAACGTTCTGTCATGGTGTCATAGGTAATGGATCCGTCAGAAGCATGCGGCATTTCAGACAACAGGTAATAACGGGTTGCGTCTACGCCAAACAGTGTGGTTAAGTCGTCTGCATAAATAACGTTACCCTTGGACTTGGACATCTTGTCTTCGCCGAAGAGCAGCCATGGATGACCATAAACCTGCTTTGGCAGTGGTTCACCCAGTGCCATCAGCATGATTGGCCAGTAAATGGTGTGGAAACGGACAATGTCCTTACCAATAATATGAACGTCTGCAGGCCAGTACTTCTTGTACTGTTCGGAGGAACCGTCCGGGTCGTATCCAATGGCGGTAATATAGTTGCTCAAGGCGTCAATCCAAACGTAGATTACGTGAGCATCATCAAAGGTAACCGGAACGCCCCACTTAAAAGAAGTTCTGGATACGCACAAATCCTGAAGACCCGGCTTAATGAAGTTGTTGAGCATTTCCTTCTTACGGGCTTCCGGATAAATGAAGTTTTCGTTGGATTCAATGTAGTCTTCCAACTGCTTCTGGTATTTGGACAGTTTCAGGAAATAAGCTTCTTCCTTAGCCTGTTTTACTTCCCGGCCACAGTCAGGGCACTTGCCGTCTACCAACTGGCTTTCAGTCCAGAAGGATTCACACGGTGTGCAGTAGAGGCCTTCATAAGCACCCTTATAAATGTCTCCCTGATCATAGAGTTTCTTAAAGATTTTCTGTACTACCTTTTCGTGGTAATCGTCGGTGGTACGGATGAACTTATCGTAAGTGCAATTGAGTAAATCGCAGATGTCACGAATTTCGCCGGCAACCTTGTCAACATATTCCTTGCAAGATACGCCTGCAGCCTGGGCATAGCCTTCAATCTTCTGGCCGTGCTCGTCAGTACCGGTGAGGAAGAACACATCGTAGCCCTGCATTCGCTTGTACCTCGCAATTGCGTCGGTCAAGACAATTTCATAGGAATTGCCAATGTGTGGCTTACGAGATGTGTAAGCAATAGCGGTGGTAATGTAAAATTTTCCTTTATCCACAGCATATTCCTCCCTTTCTTATAAAATATTTAACCCAAATAGTTTACCACAGAAACTGGGCCTAAACAAGGCGATTTAGCCCTCTATGATGTCCAAAACTTCTGCAATATACATCGTATGTACATCGCCATCTGCATAGTCGGCAGCAATGGATTCCGGCATGGCGCTGACATCCATATCCTGGGCATACAATTTTCTGCAGACCAGCGTTCTGGCTGCCTCCCGGAAGCCAACGGTGTCAGCTACCGGCTTTGCTGTCAGGGAGGTCAGGGCCAGTTTGTCCCCATCCCTTCCGGACTTGGAGCCCAGTACGCCCAAATCCTTCTTATATTCTTCCGGGAAGAAGGAAAGCGTAAAGGTGTCGCCTGCCTCTAAAAATTCGTGGGTGTAACGGCTTTTGCGCACATAAACGGTAACCACCGGTTTAAACCACATGGTTCCCATGCCGCCCCAGCTAATGGTCATGGTGTTGAATTTTTCCGGGGTCCCTGCGGTCAGCAAAGCCCACTGGTCATTGTAAATGCCAAATACATTGGTATGGAGTTCCATCAATCTATCCCCTTTCTGTTTAGTAGTATAGCACAATGGAATGGGAAAATTTCTGTCAGAATGTCATATCCCATTTATCGTATAATAAACGTAGCGAAATTTTAGAAAAGGAGATGCATTAAAAATGGCAAATAAATACCCAACTGTCTTATTGCACGGCTTTATGGGCTTTGGCGAAGGTGACTGGATTCACGACTATCTGCTTTATTACTGGGGCTTTAAGTTCCCTTGGAATCAGAAGCACAAGGTCCTCCCTTATTTGAAGAAACAGGGTTACGAAATCTACAACCCGCCTCTCGGCCCATGGAACTCTGCTTGGGACCGTTGCTGTCTTCTGTATGCGTACTTAATGGGCGGCACTGTTGACTACGGCAAAGCGCACTCTGAAAAGTTCGGTCACGCCCGTTACGGCCGCACCTATCCGGGCGTATTAAAAGACTGGGGCAAACCAGGAAATCACGAAAAGATTAACATTGTGGGCCATTCGCTTGGCGGCTCCTTTGTTATTGCCTTCTCCGACATGCTGATGAACGGTTCTGAAGAAGAACGGGCCTGCACTCCGGAAGAAGAATTAAGCCCACTGTTCAAGGGCGGTCAGGGAGACTTACTCCATTCTGTTACCACCCTCGCCGGTGTTAACAACGGCACTACCATGGCTTCCAAACTCATGGAAAATGGTGGCTACGAAAAGATTATGAAGGGCGTTTGCTACGCTATGGGCACCATTGGCCGCATGGGCTTTGTTACCCATTTCTGGGACCAGCGCTTAGACCAGTGGAACATTTCCGCCAATCCGGAAGACAAGCCAAAGTTTGTCCACATTGCAAAGCCAAGTGAATACCGGGACGGCGCCATTGCCTATGCCAAGTGTCAGGAAGACAACGTTGGCTGGGAAATGACCCTGGAATACATGAAAGAAGCCAACGAAAAGCGTGTTCCAAACCCGAACACCTATTACTTTGCCTATGTAGGACAGGCTTCTAAATACAATAAGGATAAGACCAAGCACGTTCCTATTTGGGACAAGATGAACTTCGTACCGTTCTTTGCCGGCTTCTTAACCGGCGGCGCATGGTCCGATGAAATGGCTCAAGTTTATCCGGATCACGCTAACAGAGAAGAATGGCTGCCAAACGACGGTTTCGTTAACGTCATTGGACAAATGGCGCCATTCAACATGCCACAGACCGAATTCAAAAAGGGCGAAGCATTGAAGCCGGGCATCTGGTACAACATGCCGGTTGCCACCCAGTGTCACTTATCCTGGAACGGTGCCCACATCAGCAAGGAACAGTTCTTTGATTACATGGATGACATGTTCCAGCGCTTTGCTGAAATAGACTAAAAAGGAAAAAGGCCACCCGAAAGGGTGGTCTTTTTTGGGGGAATTATAAGATACATGGCTGATTGTTCAATACCAAATTGGTATAGCCTGTTACCAGCCTTGCTACTTTTGAATCGTTGTCAGCGACTTTGACATAGTCTCTGAGTACATAAGTGGCTACAGAAATTGCGGATTGGAACTTAGAATTCAGTAAGTCACCTGCTTCAAAGTCCTTGCCGAAGTTCAGGCGTTCCAGCGCTCTCTGATGAACAGCTTCATGATAAGCCTTCCGATTGTTAAATGCGTGAATCATGGATTCCTTAGAAACGGTTGCATGGGTTTCGTTGCAGAACTGATCCAGCATTACATAAAATGCATTTTTGGCTTCATCAAGAAGTTCTAATTCTACTGCAAATGCATCGTGCATTCCAATGTCATAATAATCGGTTTTTACGGTTTTAACAGTGAACATACTACTGTTCCTCCATATTTAATTTTTGGAGACCATCGACATTATATTCATCTGAACCGGGGCTCGCAATGCTTGACAAAGAATTAACACTTTTGTGCATTTTATTAGCCACGCCTAAAAACTTTGACAACTGTCAAAGTTTGTTCTGTCACCTGACAGCAAAGGAACCAAACCGCTACTCCGGCAGCCTCTGCTTCCGCCAGTGCCACGCCAAATTCCGGGTGGGTTTCCACATTGGGGCGAACCTCTTCTACCCCTTCCATTTGAATGACAAAGGCCAAGGCAGCGTGGTACCCTTCCTCCAAAGACTTGGTCAATTCCCTCAAATGTTTCACGCCCCGTTCCGTAGGAGCGTCCGGGAAATAACCAATGCCCTCTTTTTCCAAGGTGCATCCTTTTACTTCCAAGAGGTATTTTTCCTCCCCTTGTTCCATATAGAAATCCACTCTGGAATTACCGTAGGTATATTCCGGTTTCACCTTCGTATACCCCTGGGTTGCCAGCCATTCCCCTACCACTTTGTTTGGGGCCTGGCTATCCATATTTATGAGGCCAAAGTCTTTTTTGTAGACCGCTACTAAATCATATTTGGTTTTCCGGTTGGGGTTATCTGAGACCTCTAATATGACGGAAACACCCGGAAGAAGGAGTTCTCTGCATCGCCCCGTATTTTTCACGTGCACGGTTTCCACCACCCCGTCCACTTCCACGTGGGCAATAAAGCGGTTGGGCCGGTCCAAAAAGGTGCCGCGAACTATGGTTTCGTACTTCATATTTTTACTCACTTTGCAAACAGTCTAATAACATTGTATCAAAAAAGTGATACTATAAAGGTAATAATAATAGGAAACTCTAGGAGGTTTTTTTATGTTTGAAGGTAGAAAATTGGACCACATCGGAATTCAGGTAAAAAATTCTGAAGCAGATGCTACGTTCTATATGGAAAAGTTGGGCTTTGAACTGCTGGCAAAATTCAAGAGCTCCCGCGGTGACTATTACACTTGGTTTGTTACCAACGGAAATATCACTTACGAAATTTACCAGTCCGCTGATATTCCGGAAGCTGCAGTGGGAAAAGTAAACCACATTGCCATTGTTTCTGATGATATTGAAGCAGATTACAAGTACTGCGTAGAAAACGGATACACCATCAGCACCAACGGCATTGAAGACATTCCGGCCCGTTGGGAAAACGGCTGCCGTTACTTCAAGGTTGTTTCTCCGACCGGGGAAGAAATTGAATTCAACCAGAATCTGTAAATCTTAAAAAAGAAAGCCACCCAAATGGGTGGCTTTTTTGTTAGTCTGCTAGTCCAAAGAAGTGAGACCCGCCAATGGAAATAAGACCAATGGAGGCTTCCACTATTGCTAGAATCAGTAGTCCTTTTGACACTACCAAAGAGGCAATGATGATAGTGACCACCAAGGCAAGGGCATATAAGCTGTGAAGCCAGATCCTTTTTTTGGAAACCTGAGCCACAACAGCCGGAATCAGCAACAAAGCGCCGGTAAACAGGGCAAAATCTGCAGATACCAAGTAAACTGCCAAAGCCAGGCCAATCATGGCAAGAATCAGGAAGTAGGCGGTTTCTTTTCGAAGATATGACGGATGCTGCTCTGCATACTGTCTCTCCCGCTGAGCGAAACGTGCCTGTTTTCGCTGATTCCATTTTCTCTTAATGAGTCGGTCCTTTTTTGGAACGTAAGTCTTTTTCATAGGGTTCTCTTACTTTCTAAAATACTTTGCGGTATTGGCAAAAATGGTGCCGCCAATGAAGACAATAATGAAGGCAATCATGCTTCCGGTGGTCAGTGCAGGAATGGTAAAGAAGGTGCCAATGAAATATACCACTAGCAAGGCAGCACAAATCAGGTAAAGGCTTCCCATGAATTTGCACATTTTCGGCAAATCATAGAGAGCCAGTTTTTCTGCTCTGGCATTCTTTAAGCTTGGAATCATGCTGTACTTTCCTTTTAAAATGGTAACTGCTAAAAGCAGGAAGGTCAGCGCAAACACCGCAACGGTAAATAATACTAACATAGAGTTCCTCTTAGTTCTTATATTTTGGATTCTTGTTGATATCATAAACAGCCCAAATAATGGCAGCTAAAATGAGTGCAGCCACAATCCAGGTGAAAACGATAGGCGCAGCAACAGCAGCAAGTATAACCAGCACCACCAGTAAGGCAAAAATGATAAAAATATAGTTGCTATAGGCTTTGCAGGTTACGTCTAAGTTCCACTTATTTAATACTTCAGGATCATCTGTATTCAGTCCCGGAATTAATTTGTGGTCCCCTTTTCTGGATAATACTGCCACATAAAGAAGGCAGATATCCACAACAATTAACAGTGCAATATATTGGATGGTCATTTCATTTCCCCCTTTTGGTCGCTCCCTCTATTCTACAATAAAAAAGGCCACCTTGGAAGGTGGTCTTTTTTACTTCTTCTTTTTGGCTCCAAGGCCCTTTGGTCCAAGGCCGGTTTCGGTAATGTACTCCCGGTCCATCAGGAATTGACGGGCATCGGTGAGAATTTTCAGGTCGTTGTCAAATTTCAGGCGCTTCATGGCGTTCTCATAGGTCAGCCAAGAATAATCTTCAATTTCCGATTCCTGAATTACCGTATTGGTGTCTCTGGTGCCGGCCACGAAAATCATGACCGTCTTTTCGGCACGGTTTTGAATCATGTAGTTGGAAGCTTCTCTGAAGCCCGGCACAATTTTAATGTGAATACCGGCCTCTTCCAAGACTTCCCTTTTTGCGGTTTGCTCATAGGTTTCCCCTTGCTCAACGTGACCTTTTGGGAAACTCCAATGGGCGCTGCGTTTGTTCTTAATAACCAGGTAACGGATTTCTCCGCCAATTTCCCTATAAACGACGGCACCACAAGAACATTCAAAATAACAGCGGATGTCCTCCGGTTCAAAGAAGGCCAAGGCGTTATTAATGTCATTGATGATGTATCTTTTGCTCTTCGGTGCTACAACGTAATATGTTTCCTCATTTTTGCGGAAGGAAGCAATAACACGTCCATCAAATGTGTCTATCGGGTGATTTATGCCGAGAACAAACGCGCCGTACTTTTCTCTTCTACGGGCTGTGACGTAGTCGATTTCTCCAAAGTTGAGCTTATAGTAAAGGTCTTTGGTTTCGGAGAAAATAGGATGCGTCACTTTAACCCTGACATACTTGCCAAGCATAAATGTTCCTCCGATTGAGAGCTGGGCTCTCAGATAACTTGGTGCAATTGTACCATTCTGCTTTCCCATTATCAAGGTTAGCAGAGGCTATTTTTACAGATTATTTAATCCTTCAAAAAAAGAAGGCCATGCTTTCGCATGGCCTTTTTTCTTAGGAATTTATTTCTTGGTGAACTTACCGGCAAACTTGTCGGAAACGATTGGAAGCAGATCATTGGTAGCAATGTCTTTTACTACGTCAACTACTGCAGGAGCCAATTCGTTGGTAGCAAAGTCCTTTACCATAGGAAGGATTTTTTCAGTTGCAGCTGCAATGAGCTTATCCTTTGCTACGTCCAAGAATTTTACGTCTTCCTTAACTTCGTCAATGATGATGTTATCAATTTCCATTTTTGTTTTCCTCCCAAGGATGAATTACGTTTTGTACTGTTCTTATTATAGCGGAAAAGACAGATTAGTCAATGAAATCGAATTCGTCTTTAATCTTGTCCAAAGACCAGAAACGGCGCTTTTCATTGGCGGTTTCAAAGGTATGAACATAGGATCCGATAATGTCGTAGTCACGGCTGTAGCAGTGGAAGTTGTTGGCAATGTAATGCATGGCACCAACCGGCACGCCCAGTTCATGAGCCACCTTCATCTGAATGAGAGAAATGGCATGAATGTTCATTGGGAAAGCCTTTACCCCGTCGTTAGAACGGAAGACAACGGTCATATCCAGTTTACCTTCAACATAGTTAAACATGAGCATCTGCATACATGGCGGGTCTTCGGAAAAGTTAATATCTCCCTGGCCCATGGCAATACAGGCACGTCTGGTATTGATGTTGCGCTTTAATTCATCAATCAGTTGATCATAGAAACGGCTGTAGAGCTGATGATAGGTATATTTCCAGCCCTTGTCATCGGCGGTACCGTCAATCATTTCGTGGTCATAACTGATGAGAGCATTGATGTCACCAAAAATGCAGCGGCTGATGGCCGGTTCAGCGCATGGGTTATCAATGTCCAGGCAGAGCTGAATTTCCTTGGTATGGTCTACTCTGTCCTGATTTTCGCGAGTCTCTTCTATGCCATATTCATTGAGGGCCTTAATGGCCTCTTCAATACCAATGGCAGTAGACTTAGCATGAACGTATCTGTACATGGGGATTCTCTCCTTTTCCTAAACGGTCTTTTGAAATGGTGAATGGGTGTTACCAGGCACCGCCGCCACCGCCGCCGAACCCACCGCCGGCAAAGCCGCCGCCAATGGACGACCCAGAGGCAGTGTTTGCCTCAAAGGCTCTGGACTCGGTTACGTGGTTGGATACCGGGGTGACTAAGCCCCGGTCCATTACGGTATACCAGTACATGGAACTAAAGACCACGTCTGGATCGTTGCCGTAATACCAGCTTGGTGCCACGGTTGGAATGTCTTTAAACTGTTTTGCCCAAATGTCAGAAAGTCCAAAGGCCATGGCATATGGCAAAACGTTATAAAAGTATTCCGGATTTTCTTCTGCCAGCATTTTCAGTTTATCCAGTTCTGCAGTTTCAATAAACTGTTTTAAGCCCAGCAGTTTTCCGGTGTTTTCTATTTTGTAATCTGTTTCTTTTACCATGCGGCCACTGAAACAGATGCCGGCCCAAATGATGACTGGAACGGCGAAGAATACCTTTGGAAGGATGCACTCACCCTTCAGGCAGAAGAAGGCGCCGGCCATAGAGATGGCGCCCAGGATGGCAAGCACGATAGCCTGACCCACCCAGGAGCCTTTGCTTCTGATGTGGTCCTGCACCGAACTGCTAATGCGGTATACCGCAGCAGCCAAGGCAGGCACCCCGAAGAAGAAGGCTGGCAGCAAGTTTCCTCCGGCGGAAATTGGACTGGAAGCAGCCAAAGCAGCAGACACTACCAAAATGACCACTGCCATAAGGCCAATGGCCGGCAGACTGCCCTCGGACAATTTCCGGCTGCCGGTAAAGAGGCCGGACAGCTGGTCCCGGGCCACGTCAAACGCATCCCCAAATTTCTTTGGCAGCTTTTGCATGTTAACGCTGTCTCCGGTTTCGAAGAGCCCGTTAAAGAAGGTCTTCTGATAAATAGGAGCCGTGGCCGGAAGGTCTTTCACCTTATGCAAGATCAGGCTGGCGTGCTTGCCATACCGTCCCTTTTTATCCGGAACTTGTTCCATGGTTAAGTAACCCTGGTCTGCAAACCAAGGAATCAGGGACTGCAGGTCTTTGTCATCTGCCTTTTCATCCACAATGGTACCGGCTTCTGCGGAACTGATGCCCTCCGGCGGATAGAATTCCACCGTTATCACCGGCTTCTTTCTCGGCCGGAAGATAAGGGTAATCATGGTTCCAAGACCGGCCAATGCGGAAAGCAGACCCAGCACAATACCAGGTGTCTTGGAAGGCTCGTATTCGTTGACAAAATACCCTTCTTTTTCATTGGCAAAGACCGTAATGGAGTTGTGGGGTGGAATGTTATGGGCCTCACCGCTGACATGGTCTTCGGCAATGGAATAGGTTACGTCTAAGTCGTTGGTTTCGCTTCCATATGCGCCACTGTAAAGTTTGAATTCCTTTACAGCTTCTTCACTCAGTGGCTTTTCGAAGTTGATCTGGAAAGAGAACTGCCGAATTGGCACTTCCCATCCGCTTCCCAATACGGAATAAAACAGGAAGTCAGAATCCTCTATCCGGTCATCCGGAATAACCAAGGTGTAGGAAATTTCATAGGTTTGTTTTCCCTGCACGTAGCGGTCCGGGTCACCGATTTGAAGGGTGAAACCATTGTCACCACTGACTTCAAAGGGTGCATTTTTTACCTCTGCATTTTTCACCAGGAACTGGTATTCCATAACTTCCCCACGGTTGACAAACGCGGTGGTGTCAATGGAACGGTAGATGCCATGGTGTGGCTGGTCAAAATACACCTCTATGGTTTCCGTAAGGTCCACGGTATTGTTGTCATGGTAAGTTGCGTCTACATGGTAATCCTGAATGTAATAGTCATACCCACTTATGGGTTCTGCGTGGGCAGGAACCACCAGACAGGAAATGAGAAACAGCAACACACCGAGGATACGGAGTTTGTTTTTCATCATGAAATTAGAATTCTACCTTTACGTTTTCCCGTTCAGCAGCATCTGCCACTTCGAACATGTCTTTCTTCTGGAACTTGCAGATAGCAGCAACAATGTTGCTTGGAATCTTTTCCACTAAGTTATTGAAGAGTTTGACACAGCCGTTGTAGTACTTTCTCGCATTGGCAATGTCTTCTTCAATGGCCTTTAACTGGTTCTGCAAATCCAAGAAGTTGGTGTTTGCTTTCAGTTCCGGATAGCTTTCAGCCAATGCAAAAATCTGGCGCAGGGCACCGGTAATCTGATTTTCGTTCTCCAGCTGTTCAGCCACAGTGGCAGCAGCGTTGCGCTTGGCAACGACATTTTCTAAAGTTTCTGCTTCGTGCTTTGCATAACCCTTTACGGTATTTACCAGGTTCGGGATTAAGTCAAAACGCTTTTTCAAATAAACATCCATGGTGGAGAACGCTTCTTCACACTGGTTTTTCACAGAAATAAATTTGTTGTAGGTTGCAAAGAACCAAATTGCAATGAAAGCAATTACGGCCAAAATAACAAGAATTACAATCCACTTAATCATAGGGGATCCTCCTTTTCAGTTTCAGTTAAAAGCCAAACAGACTCATTTGGCTAGATTCCGGTAATCCTTCCAAAGCCCCCAATTCCCGAAGGGAAGTAATAACGGCAGAAGAACAGCCCGCACGGCGGCTGACGTCTTCAATGGAGAGGTAGTCCCCTTCCCCGTCATCTCTGGCTGCTTCTAAGCCATTGGCTACGGCGCCGCCCAGGCCCTTAATACTGGAGAAGGCCAAGCGGATTTTTCCGTCCTCAATGGTGAATACGGAGCCTTTGGATTTGTACAGGTCAATTGGCAGGAACTCAATTCCTCTGGCCAACATTTCCTGTACTACTTGCAAACCGGTGAATTCGCTCTTGAGGGTGGCAGATGCCTCATTCCCCAAGGCCTTAATTTCCTGCATACGGTTTCGGACATACTCTTTCCCTGCCAAAATGGCCTGGGCGTCTAAGTCCTCGCCGCGGACAGTTAAGAAGGTTGCGTAATATTCTACCGGCTTATACACTTTGAACCACGCAAGCCGAAGGGCGGCGCTGACGTAGGCTGCCGCATGGGCTTTCGGGAACATGTACTTAATCTTAAAGCAGGAGTCAATGTACCACTGCGGTACACCATGCTCCTTCATGGCATTGATATGCTCTTCGGTTAAGAGCTTGGTGGCCTTACCTTTACGGGTAATTTCCATAATCTTAAAGGCCATATCCGGTTCCAAGCCGTAGTGCATTAAGGTGGTCATGATGCTGTCACGGGTACCTATTACTTCGGAAATGGTACAGGTGCCATCATGAATTAAATCTTGGGCGTTACCCAACCATACGTCGGTACCGTGGGACAAACCGGAAATCTGCAGTAGGTCAGAAAAGTTCTTCGGCTTAGATTCAATCAACATGCCGCGGACAAACGGCGTGCCCATTTCCGGAATGGAAAGGGTGCCGGTTTCGCAGTCAATGTCTTCTGGGGTAATGCCCAATGGAGCCGGGCTGGTAAACAGCTCATAGAGTTTCGGGTCACAGATGTCTACGTCCATAACAGAGATTCCGGTCATGTCTTCTAAGTACTTATACATGGTCGGCACATCGTGTCCCAGGTTATCCAGCTTCAGGATGGTGTCATGCAAGAAGTGGAAGTCGAAATGGGTGGTTTTCATACCCTTTTCCGGGTCATCGGAAGGATACTGTACGGCGGTGAAGTCAGACACTTCGTAGTCGTTTGGCACAACTACCATGCCCCCAGGATGCTGGCCGGTGGTACGTTTGACACCGGTACAGCCTCTGGCCAGACGGGAAATTTCTGCACTGTTGGCCGTAATCTGTTTTTCTTCCAAATATTTCAGAACGTAACCATAGGCGGTTTTATCTGCCACCGTAGCTACGGTACCTGCTTTGAACACGTGGTCTTCACCGAACAGTTCAATGGTGTAATGGTGAGCGCGGTTCTGATATTCTCCGGAGAAGTTAAGGTCAATATCCGGAGACTTGTCCCCTTTGAATCCCAAGAAGGTTTCGAATGGGATGTCGTGGCCGTCACGCCACATTTCGGTGCCGCATTCCGGACAGTTCTTCGGCGGCAAGTCGTAGCCGGAACCCACTTCCCCTTTTAAGAAGAATTCTGTGTGTTTACAGTTCGGATTGGTACAGCGGTAGTGCGGTGCCAATGGGTTTACTTCCGAAATACCGGAAGCATGGGCTACGAAAGAGGAACCGACGGATCCTCGGGAACCTACATAGTAGCCGTGCTCTTCGGAGTTGGCTACCAGTTTCTGGGCAATCATATACAAAACAGCGAACCCGTTCTTAATGATGGAATTCAGTTCCTTTTCCAAACGCTTGGAAACATATTCCGGAACAGGGTCTCCATAAAGGGCCTTTGCCTTGTCCCAGCACAGCTGTTGCAGCTGTTCTTCTGCACCGTCAATGCTTGGTGGGAAGTTGCCGTCCGGCACCGGACGAAGCACTTCAATTTGGTCGGCAATGGCATTTGGATTGGTAATGACCACTTCCTCCGCACGGTCTCCCAAGTAGGCAAAGTCACTGAGCATTTCGTCGGTGGTCTTTAGGTACAGTGGAGGCTGATTGTCGGCGTCGGAGAAGCCCTGTCCTGCCATAATAATGGCACGGAACTGGGCGCATTCCGGGTCAATGAAGTGCACGTCGCCGGTGGCCACGGTCATCTTCCCCTTCTCGTCTGCCCTGCGGATGATTTCCAAATTAATTTTGTGAAGGTCCTCTACGCTATGGAAGCGTGGCGGTACCATTTTCATTTCCTTGGTTACCTTGTCCTTCACATAGGATGGACGCAGGTAGAAGCCGTTGTTGCCGTCCGGCTGGATTTCCATATAGTCATAGAAGTCTGCCAGTTCCTGGAGCCGTTCTTCCGGTTCCCCGTCTCGGATGGCACGGTAGAATTCCCCGGCTTCACAAGCGGAGCCTACCAGAAGGCCTTCCCGGTTCACTGCCAGGTCGGACTTTAAGGTAATTGGCTTTCGGTAGAAGTGCTCGGTATGGGCACGGGAAACCAAACCATATAAGTTTTTCAGACCCACATTGTTCTTTGCCAGAATAATAATGTGGTGGTAACTTTCTCTCTTGGCCTTCATGGCTTCCTGGATATCTTCCCAGGTGGAAGGATGGTCTGGACGGGTGTCGTCATAGATATATCCTTCTACGCCATAAATGACTTTAATACCGGTACTCTGAGCGGCACTGAAGGCAGCAGGATACCCCTGCAATACGCCGTGGTCCGTAATGGCAACGGCTTTGTGCCCCCATTTGGCAGCACGGGAAACCAGTTTGCCTGCATCGGTCATGGCATCCATCATGGACATATTACTATGCATGTGGAGTTCTACTCGTTTTGGACCTTCGTGTTCATCCATTCTCGGAATGGATTCCACCTTGGCAATGTGCTTGGCATCCAAAACATATTCTTTTTTATAGGTGTCATAGATGATGTCGCCGCGGATCATTACGGTGAGACCATTCTTCAGATGTTCACAAAGTTCCTTTACTTCGGTAGCTCTTTGGAACATTTTTACCGGATACGCTCCGGTGTTATCTGCAATGCTAAAGTTGATGATTTTGCTGCGGCCATCTTTGGTGTCGCGAAGTTCTAAGTCAAAGACTTCGCCCCAGACAACCACCTGACCGTCGTCAAAATGAATTTCCTTAATTGGTTTCGGCAGCTTCTTTACAGCCTGACCGTAAATCATTTTGGCGGTTTCCAAGTAAAGCGGAATGCCCTCAATTATTTTGTGTTCCTTTGGGGCTTCCTCTTCGTGGAATTCTGCCTTGGTCTGCTCTTCTCCCTGCTTTTGTAATTCCTTCAGGGTTTCGTTTTCCACGTCAATTTCGGTTACCCCGTCAAAGATAACGTGGTACTGCACACCATAGTCCCTGCTAATGATTTTGGCAATGGCGGTATCGGCTCCAATATTCTGGAGAATTTCCGCACCTCCGTGGGTTAAGGACACATAGAGTACGTCCTCTTCCAAACGCCAAGTGCTTCCGGTTAAGAAACCATTAGAAGCAGGCAGTTCGGCACGCAGGCTGTCCAACACCTTTGGCATGGAAGCCAAGGTGAAACTGAGGGCAGGAACATCCACGTCAATGACCACTGCATCCAGCTGCAATGCCTTCTTTAATTCCTCCCGGAAAAAGTCCACTTCTTCCGGCAAAGGCTCTTCCTCGCAGCAAAGGGTCAGTTCTAAACGACGTTCTGTCTTAAAGAGCCGCATTTGTTCAATTGTTGCATTTAAAATGGCATCCGGCATGCTGATTTCCCCAAAGGAAAAGACGTCGGAAATACGGTTCAAAGACAATGTTATAACCTCTCAATTTCTTCAAATAATGCAGTCAGGAGTTCCTCTTCCTTTACTTTCCGGATGACTTCTCCCTTTTTGAAAATCAGGCCAACGCCGTTGCCACCGGTAATGCCGATGTCTGCGTTCTTGGCTTCTCCCGGCCCGTTGACCGGACAGCCCATGACCGCCACACGGATTGGCTTGTGTACGGTTTTCAACCGGTCCTCTACCTCTTTGGTAAGGGAGACCAGATTGATTTGGGTTCTGCCACAGGTTGGGCAGGAAACCAGCTGTGGTTCATTTGGTAACAGTTCCAGTGCCCGGAGAATGTCGTTGGCGGCATCAATTTCTTTTACCGGGTCGTCGGTTAAGGATACCCGAATGGTGTCCCCGATGCCTTCTGCCAAAAGGCCGCCAATACCAATGGCGGATTTTACCAAGCCCTGGTGTGCGGTGCCGGCTTCGGTGAGGCCAACGTGCAGTGGATAATTGCATTTTCCAGCCACAATGCGGTAAGCGTTCATCATGGTGCGGATGTCGGAAGATTTAATAGAAATGACGATGTCATCAAAGTCCAAGTCTTCCAAATACTGCACATGACTTAACGCAGATTCTGCCAACGCTTCCGGCGTAACACCGCCGTATTTTTCCAGCATATCCGGTTCTACGGATCCGGAATTAACGCCTACCCGGATTGGAATGTGGTTTGCTTTGCACTTTTCCACCACTTCTTTTACGTTTTCCCGGGTACCAATGTATTTAGGGTTAATCCGTACCTTGTCAATGCCGGCGTCAATGGAAAGCAGGGCCAGTTCATGGTTCTGCTGAATGTCGGCAATGAGGGGAACGGTAATTTCCTGTTTCAAGGCAGCAACGGTTTCAATGTCCTTTTTATTGGAAATGGAAAGCCGGATCAGTTGACAGCCGGCTGCTTCCAAGGCTTTTGCCTGAGCAAGGTTTGCTGCAATGTCCCCCCCAGGAGCATTCATCATGGACTGCACCACAATGTCGGCGTCTCCGCCCACTTGAACAGAGCCAACCATCACCGGTTTGCTGATTCTTTTTTTGCCTTTATCTGCGTACATAAAGTGCTCCTTTAAAAGAATTTCGAAATATCACTCATGGTAACCATTACCATCAGCAACAGTAAGGCCGAAAGGCCAATGAAATTTAAGAACCCTTCCACTTGCACCGGGAAGCGCTTTCCGGTAATGCCCTCGTAGGCAATGAGCCAGAAACGGCCGCCGTCCAATGCCGGGAACGGAATCAAATTAAACACGCCCAAGTTGATGGCCAACAGGGACATGAGGTAAAGCAAGGTGGAGAAGTCGGTGTTCTTCACCGCATCTTCGGTGGTGTCTGCCAAGAGAGACACAATGCCAACCGGTCCGGACATATCTTCCAGACTCAATTGACCGGTGGCTAAGGAAACCACGCCGTCCCACACAATACGGGCAATGCTGATGGAATCCAGAATAGAATACTTGGCAACGGAACCAATGGTAGGTGGAATGCCTTTTATGGCGAAGTCACAAACGGCATATTCTTTGCCCTCAAATTCCATTTGCTGCATTTTGAGGCTTTCTAAATTGAAGTATTTCCCGTCTCTTAAAACGGTAAGGTCCAAAATACCGTCCTGGTCTTTCATCAGGTAATAACTCAGGTCATAGGTGGTCAAAATTTTATGGCCGTTAATGGCATAAATTTTGTCCCCTTCTTTTAGGCCTTGAGAAGAGGTAATGGCATCCGGGGCAAATTGTTTTACTTCCGGAGTGCCAACCAAGTCGGAGGTAGCCAGCATAATGGCCACCAAAAGAATCCCGGTCAAAAGGTTAATGAGGGCGCCAGCCACAATAATGATGGCCCGCTGCCACGGTGTTCTGGTATCAAAGGCCCGCTCGTCGGTAGAGTCCTCGCTTTCCCCTTCCATGGCACAGAACCCGCCAATGGGAAAGAGGCGAAGGGTATAAAGGGTTTCCTTCCCTTGAACGCCAAAAAGCTTCGGCCCCATGCCAACGGAAAATTCGTTGACCTTGACACCGAAGATTCGAGCGAAGAGGAAGTGTCCCCCTTCATGGGTCACAATTAAGAATCCAAAGACCAGAAGGGCCGCCAGGATTCCCAACACGGTTTTCATACTTAAAATACCCCTTTGTTCCAGCCAACCCGGTCGTTGACAAATTCTCTGGCTTCCCGGTCGGCAGCCAGAATATCAGAAAGTGTAAAGTCATCTTTGGAGTTACATGCCTCCATGGCTTCCCCTACCAATTCTCCAATTTCTAAGAACTTAATGCGTCCGGCACGGAACAGGGAGTTTGCCTGTTCATTGGCCGAATTGGCGGCAGTCGGATAGAGGCCGCCGCGGCGGATAGCCTCACGGCAAATGGCAAGGCAGTCAAAGGTTTCTAAGTCCGGTTCGTAGAAACTCAGGTTTCCTACACTGGCAAAATCCAGTGCCGGTGCCGGACTGGCAAAACGGTTTGGATAGGTCAGCGCATACTGGATAGGAATTTTCATATCTGGTGTGCCCATCTGACCAATAATGGCGTTGTCCTCAAATTCCACTGCGCTGTGGAGTACGCTTTCGCGGTGGACAACCACTTTGATTTTGTCTTCCGGTACCCCGAAGAGCCAGCAGGCCTCAATGATTTCCAGGCCCTTGTTCATCATGGTAGCGGAGTCAATGGTAATTTTGGCACCCATTTCCCAGTTCGGGTGATTCAGTGCTTCTTTTACGGTTACTTCTGCCAGTTCTTCTCTGGTCTTTCCAAAGAATGGGCCGCCGGAAGCGGTGAGCCAAATGCGTTTCAGCGCCTTGTTTCTCGGGGCTGCCTGCAGGCTCTGGAAAATGGCAGAATGTTCGGAGTCTACCGGGTAAATATTGACGCCGCGCTTGTAGGCAGCGGAGGTCACCAGTTTGCCGCCGGTTACCAAGGTTTCCTTGTTGGCCAAGGCAATGTTTTTGCCTGCGTTAATGGCATCCATGGTTGGAACCAAGCCGGCAATGCCTACAATGGCATTCAGTACGGTATCGGCAGTTACCTCTACAGCACAGTCACAAACCCCGCCAATGCCGGAAAGCACCTGGGTGTTCGTGTCCGCAACACGCACCATTAAATCTGCTGCTGCCTGTTCATCTAACATGGCAGCTTTTTTGGGATGGAATTCGCGGATTTGTTTTTCCATGAGATCCACATTGTGGTACGCCGTCAAAGCAGTTACGGTAATGCCCCGCATACGGCATACGTCCAATGCCTGGGTTCCAATGGAACCGGTGGATCCTAAAATAACTAAGTTCTGTGTCATAGGGACTCCTTTAAGAGATTTTTATAACATGTAAAGAACAACCAATACGTAAAGGGTTGGAGCCACTACCAAAACGGAGTCAAAGCGGTCCATAATGCCACCGTGGCCCGGAATCAGGTTGGAATAGTCCTTTACGTCGTAGTTACGTTTGATTAAGGAAGCCATTAAATCGCCCACCATGGAGAGGATGGAAAGGGCAATAATAACAAAGATGAAGACGAACCAGCCCATGAACATTGGCTTCAAAGCGAAGAAATGGGTAAAGATGCCCCGGGCAATACACATGAATGCCACGTTGAGTACCACAGCGCCGATGGCGCCTTCCCAGGATTTCTTCGGAGACAGGTTCGGGGTCATTTTATGCTTCCCAATGCGGGAACCCACTTCATATGCAAAGACGTCGGTCAGGAGTGCGGCGCCCACTGCCATAAAGAGCAGGAAAGCGTTTTCATGGGTGTCTATTTCGTCATAGACTTTGTAGAAGTCAGACACCAGTGCAATGGTGGAGAAGCCGATTGGAATGATTATGGAAGCATAAATGCTTACGGCCAAATCTTTAAACGGAATGTGTTCAAAGTCAGCTACAGTCATGACAATGAGAAGCAGGACGTAGATGATGCACAGGGCGCTGATTGGGAAGGTGTTGAAATAAACCAAACCCAGTGGCAATGCAAAAGCAAATGCAATGGCAGCAGCCTTTAGGGCCTTGGACTGAACGCCAGCAACCTTAGTTACTTCGTAGCATGCGGCGGCGGCCAAAACGGCCATCATAATATCAATGACCGGTGTATACATGCCAACCCACATACCAATGAGGATGGCGGCAATGACGATACCGGAAAGTACACGTTCTTTTCTCATAATGGTTTCCTTCTTTTCTGTTTGTTAAAGACCGATTTAGTGGTCTTGTTCGGACAGGCCACCGAAGCGGCGGTCACGCTTGGCATATTCCATGCAGGCGCGGTCCAAATCCTCCGGCGTAAAGTCCGGCCAAAGGACATCGTCAAAATAGAGTTCACTGTAGGCGCTCTGCCAAGTTAAGAAATTGGACAGACGGTATTCCCCGCTTGGGCGGATAATCAGGTCTGGTTCCGGCAGGTCTGCCGTGTACATGTTCTGGCTGATTAAGTCTTCTGTAATGTCAGAGGCTTTCAGCTCGCCTTTTTCAATTTTCTTGCCCAGCACCTGTGCGGCATGGACAATTTCTTGGCGTCCACCATAGTTCACGGCAATGTTGACGACCATAGCATCTTTCTTCACCCGTTTCAGCTCGGCACTTTTGGCCAGCAGCTGCAGGTGCTTTGGAAGCCCATCAATTTCACCAATGGCGCGGAAGTAAAAGCCTCTTTCTTCCCGCTCATATTTCTTTTCGTCAGCAGTGCTCAGGTAATCCTGGAACAGCTTCATCAGCATTTTTACCTCGTATTCCGGACGTTTCCAGTTCTCGGTAGAGAATGCATAGAAGGTCATGGCTTCCAAGCCGATTTCTTTGCCATAGTCCATGATTTTCATGAAGGTTTTGGCACCTTCAATGTGGCCCTTGGTCCGGTCCAAGCCCCGTTCGGTTGCCCAGCGGCCGTTCCCGTCCATAATGAGACCAATGTGTTTTGGCATGAACTCTTTTGGTGGCAGATTTGACATAGATTGTCCTCCATTGAAAAACCGTATTAAACGGTTGTAATTTCTTTTTCTTTTGCTGCGGCGATGGAGTCAATTTCCTTACCGAACTTGTCGGTGAGTTTCTGAATCTTGGTTTCTTCGTCCTTCAGATCGTCTTCGGTGATTTCCTTTGCCTTCAGCTGTTTCTTCAGTTCGTCCATAGCGTCACGGCGTACGTTACGGATGGCAACTTTTGCTTCTTCCCCTCTGTGGGAAATGCCCTTGGCCAATTCTTTACGGCGTTCGCCGTCCAGGGTTGGGAAGGTCAGACGAATTACAGAACCGTCGTTCTGTGGGTTAATACCCAGGTCAGAAGCCTGAATGGCCTTTTCAATGTCCTTGAGCAAGTTTTTGTCCCAAGGGGTAATAACCAAAATTCTGGCTTCTGCTACAGATACGGATGCCAACTGACCGATTGGAGTCGGGGTTCCGTAGTAGTCTACGTTAATTTTGTCCAATACAGCTGGGTTTGCCCGGCCTGCACGGATTTCAGAATAGTCTTTTTCCAAAGCGGCTACGGCTTTGCTCATTCTGGTTTCAGCGTTTTCATATACTCCCATGATGAATACTCCTTTAAATGATTATTTCTGTGCCGTTATACGGCGAATGTTCTTTTTTGGCTATTTATTTGGAAGATACCAAAGTACCTACGGTTTCACCGGAAACGGCGCGGACAATGTTCTGCGGGTCGTTCAGGTTGAAAACCAAGATGTCAATGCCGTTGTCACGGCAGATGGAAGCAGCAGCTGCGTCCATTACGGTAAGGCCCTTGTTGAGCAGGTCGGTCTGGGTCAGGGTGTCAAACTTCACTGCGTCGTCAAACTTGTTCGGGTCCTTGTCATAAACACCGTCTACGTTGGTAGCCTTGAAAATAACGTCGGCTTCCATTTGTGCGGCACGGAGTGCGCCGGCGGTGTCGGTGGAGAAGAACGGGTGGCCGGTTCCGGCACCGAAGATGGTAACCGTGCCCTTTTCCAGGTCTTCTCTAACTTTTGCGGTATCAAACAGTTCTGCAATTGGTTCCATTGCAATGGCGGAATAAACCTTAGCAGGAACCCCCTTCTGAATTAACGTATCTGCAAAGCAAATAGAATTCATGACGGTACCCAGCATGCCAATGGAATCGGCACGGGCCCGGTCCATGTTGCCGCTGGAACGGCCTCTCCAGAAGTTACCGCCGCCAATAACGATGCCCACCCGGACACCCATGTCGGTAATTCCTTTTACTGCATCTGCAATACTTTCAATGACGGTAAAGTCAAAGCCGTGACCCTGTTCACCGGCCAATACTTCACCGGAGAGTTTCAGCAAAATTTTATTGAACTTTGGAGCCATAAGAAACCTCTTTCCTAAACTAAAGTTTATAGCTAATTATATTCAATATATTTTACCTTATATGGAAAAAACAGTAAAGAAGCAGCCGGTAAAAATACCGACTGCTTTTCTGTTATTTTTGTTCAAATTTTCCTGCTTACTGCCAGCCCAAATAGTTATATCCCGCACGGGTCACAGCAGCCTTCAATTCCTCTTCCGGAACCTCTTTGGAAAGGGTCACGGTTACCATGCCTTGTTCATGGTCTGCCTTGGCTTCCAGAACGCCGTCCAGTTTCTTCAGTTCTTCCGAACAATGGGCTTCACAGTGAGAGCACATCATGCCGGATACCATTAAGATTTTTGTCATTGGTTTGGTCTCCTTTTCCGGTTCCGTTTTTCGGGTTACAGAACTCTTTTTTCCCAAGTTTAAGCGGTTTAAACGGAGGGCGTTCAGCACCACCGTAATGCTGGAAAGGCTCATGCATGCCGCACTGAGCAGAGGGCTTAATTCCAAACCGAAGGAATGGAATGCACCGGCTGCCAGCGGAATACAAATCAGGTTATAGAAGAAAGCCCAGAACAGATTTTGGCGGATGATGCCAATGGTTTTCCGGCTCAAGGTGATGGCCTTCGCCACATCGGTTAAGCTGCTGCTCATCAGGACCACATCTGCAGAATCCACAGCCACATCGGTTCCACTGCCAAGGGCCATGCCTACATCTGCTAGGGTCAAAGCAGGGGCGTCGTTGATGCCGTCACCCACCATGATGACCTTGCCAAATTCCTTTTTCAGGTCTTCCACCACACGGGCTTTTTCTGTCGGCAGCACGTCGGCTTTCACTTGCGTTATGCCGGCCTCTTCCCCTATGGCTTTGGCGGTTTCTTCGTGGTCTCCGGTAAGCAGTACCACCTGCATTCCCAGGTCATGCAATTGTTTTACGGTTTCTTTGGCGTCTGCTTTGAGACGGTCTGCCACGGCAATTAAGCCCATGACGTCTCCGTCTGCTGCAAAGAGAATTGGGGTTTTCCCCTCTCTTGCAAAATGTTCCATTAAGTCAGGTGCTTGTGCCAAAGAATCGGCAGAAACATACTGCTTTAAAAACTCTATTTTACCGGCGTATACCCGGATTTTTTGGGTATCTCCCAGGTCTGCCAGAATGCCGCCACCTGGGAATTCCCGGTAACCGGACATTGGTTCCGGCAAGTCATGCTGCTCCTTAGACTTTTCCAAAATGGCTTTGGCCAGCGGGTGCCGGCTGCCATATTCCAAGCTGGATGCCAAATGAAGCAGTTCCCCTTCGGTACAGTTGTTGAGGGGTACCAGATCCGTTACCACCGGAGTCCCCTCTGTCAAGGTACCGGTTTTATCCAGTGCAATGGCTCTGGCACGGCCGGTGGTTTCCAGGGCAGCCGCAGACTTAAACAGCAGGCCTAGCTTTGCCCCTAAACCGCTGCCCACCATAATGGCCACCGGCGTGGCAAGGCCTAAGGCGCACGGGCAGCTGACAACCAGTACCGCAATGCCTCTGGTCAAAGCAAAGGAAAACGGCTGACCTAGGAGCAGCCAGATTAAGGTTACCAGCAAGGCCAAAATCAGCACTGCCGGAACAAAGATACCGGCTGCCTTGTCGGCAATACGGGCAATGGGTGCTTTGGTGGCTGCCGCATCTTTTACGGTTTTAATCATCTGTGCCAGGGTGGTTTCTTCCCCGACACAAGTTGCTTTCATGGTAAGGAGTCCGGAGGCATTCAAAGTGGCTGCCGAAAGCAGGTCTCCCGGCACTTTTTCCACCGGAATGGATTCTCCGGTTAGCATGGATTCATCTACCGCTCCGTTGCCTTCCATAATGACCCCATCCACTGGAATTTGTTCCCCGGGACGGATGCGTAAAAGGTCTCCTATTTTTACCTTTTCTACAGGCACGGTTTTCTCGGTTTCTTCCAGCAAAATGGTGGCAGTTTTCGGCACCAAATCCAGCAGAGATTTTAAGGCATTTGTGGTGCGTCCTTTGGAAATGGCTTCCAGTAATTTCCCCACCGTAATAAACACCAAAATCATGGCCGCAGAACCGAAGAAAAGGTCTTGGCTGCCGGCATGGTTTATCAAGGAGGACAAAGCCGCATAAATGCTATAAACAAAGGAAATTCCAGAGCCCAAAGACACTAAGGTATCCATGTTTGGAGCCCCATGGAATAGGCCCTTTAGGCCACTGATAAAGAAGGCTCGGTTGAGCACCAAAATAACCAGGGAAAGGGCAAATTCTACCCCACAAATCAGCACCCAAGGCAGGGCAAAAATCCGGGTCATTCCCAGAGAAAAAATCAGGTAAAAAGCAAGGAAAACGCAGGACAAAATGAGTCGTTTTTTCAGAGCCGGAACCGTGTCATTTTCCAGCCATTCAGCGGAAGAAACCGAGGACAAAGGAGCTGCTCCATAGCCCGCATTTTCCACTGCTTTTACAATAGATTTTTCGGAGGCGGAGCCCTCTACTGCCATGGAATTGGTCAATAGACTAACCGTTACAGAACGAACCCCGGGCACTGCCGAAACGGCTTTTTCTACCCGTGCACTGCAGGCAGCACAGCTCATTCCCGTCACAGAAAACTGTTTCATTTTGTCACCTCTTTTCCGTTAAAATCCGTGCTTTATTGTATCATTTTTGGTAGAATAAGAAAAATCCTAAAAAGGAGGGTTTCCCATGGAAGAATTTTCCCGTACGGCACTGCTTTTCGGAACGCAGGCCATGGAAAAATTGGCAGGCTGTCACGTGGCCATCTTTGGCATCGGCGGCGTAGGCGGATATGTGGTGGAAGCACTGGCCCGCTCCGGTGTAGGTGAACTGACACTGGTGGATAACGACACCATTTCCATCACCAATATCAACCGTCAAATCATTGCCTTACAAAGCACCGTTGGCCAGCCGAAAGTAGACGTGGCCAAAGCCCGTGTGTTAGACATTAACCCCTCCTGTAAAGTCCATGCCAAACAGTTGTTTTTCCTTCCGGAAACCGCAGATCAGTTTGACTTTAACGCCTATGACTACGTGGTTGACGCCATAGACACCGTCACCGGGAAATTACAGCTCATTGAAAAGGCCAAAGAGGCAGACGTACCCATCATTTCCTGCCTGGGTGCCGGCAACAAAACCGACCCGACGGCCTTTCAGGTGGCAGACATCCAGAAAACCAGCATTGACCCTTTGGCTCGGGTGCTTCGGAAAGAGCTGAAGAAGCGTGGCATTTCCCACCTGAAAGTGGTGTACTCCACCGAGGCGCCAATTACGCCGGAAGACACTGACCCGGCCGAACTGGAAGGCACTTCCCGCCGTGCCCTTCCCGGCTCCAACGCCTGGGTTCCCTCTGCCGCCGGTCTCATTCTTGCCGGCCAGTTGGTGGAAGACCTGTTGGGCAATCCAAAGCTGAATCGCAAAGCAGAAAATTAAAAAGCAAAAAAAGAAGCCATCCGGAAGGATGGCTTTTTCTTTTAATAAATGATGCTGGTTAAATTTCTCCACAGGGTGTCCATGGTAATAACATAAGTGCAAGTACCGGTTTTTACCAACGGGTTATACACATTCATGTTGTTTACTGTCAGCGGATTGGAGTCCCCAATTAAGAGGCGGCTTCTGTCTGCGCTGATACCATAAATAACCAGTGCATGGCTTCCGATAACATTCACCTTTTCATAAGGAGCCCAACCGGAAGTTGGACCGGTGAAGTATACGGAAATACCAACCGGAACATGGGCGTTGATAATGTCATGATAAATGACATCTTCTGCCTGTGCTCTTGTAATTCTATTGTAACTGGAGAAGGTTTTCCCGTCTTTGTTAATCCGTTTTACCTTCACGCATTGATATTTATGAACCAACTGTACCTTATTAATGTAATTGGTACGGCTTTCCGGTGTGGTACCGGAATTGAAGATGAGAGAAATTGGACCGTCACAGAAGGTCTGAATGACATACTGATTTTTCACCGGGCCAATGCACCCTAAGCAGTCCAGCATGCTCTCTAATGCGGCAGGTCCACAGTACCCACTGGTACCCAACTGTCCTTCCGGCTGATACTCACTGAGGTAGGTAATGCCGTTCTTGGTGGACAGAGTTGCCGGGCTAGAGAAGAAATATGGACTTTCTGCAGAAGCTGCCACAGAGCAACTCAGCAGGATGGCTATGGTAGCCAAAAGTACAATTAGCTTCTTAATTCCCTTCATAACAATTCTCCCTATCATTGTTACTTTCCTCTTTCCCATTCTAGCACACGATGTTCTGTTTTGAAAGTCACCTATTTATTGTAGGACACATTTCTTTTCAAACCCTACGTTCTGTCGGATAACCATTTCCCCCTTTTCTTTTTACAATTGTTTTTGTACGAAGGGTTGTGAACCCTATCGAAAAAGCTATTATAGGAGGAACATTATGTTATCTGTAGATTCCAAAGTAAAAGAACTGAAAAAGAACCCGGAAGCTTCCAAAATCATCTGTGACTATGCACCTGGTTTTGAAACTGACCCTCAGATGAAATTGGTTCAGGGTCTTACCATGAGGAAGCTTGCTTCTTTCCCACAGGCCGGCTTAACTCCGGAACAGGTTGAGGAAATGGATGCTCGTCTTCGTGCCCTCGGCGACTAATTATAAAGGAAAAAGCTCCGACACCGTGTCGGAGCTTTTTTATTCTTCATGAAGTTTTGCATTCAGTTCCAAAGCTTTTAAAAGAATTTCTATCCGTAGCCGTTCTTCCGGATCAGATAGGTCTACATCCAGTTCCTTCTCCATTCGAGCCATACGGTCAATCAACGTACTGCGGTGCAAATAAAGTGCGTTGGCCGTTTTGGTAACACTCATATTGTTATCCAAATAAACCCGCAAGGTATCTATATAACTGACGGTAGAAGATTTATCCCGCTCTATTAATTTCCGAATCCCTTCGGTAAAGTACAGTTCTACCGGTAAATCCCCTATAGCATTGGCCACCAGTTTGGTCAATGCATAGTCCTGGAACAAATAATATTTGTCCGACTGACGGACCAGCGACCCGCCGGAAAGAGCAGCCGAAGCCTGTTGGTAATAGAGTCGGACATCCATCAGATTGGAAAAAGGGTCACTGACACCGATAGTAACATCTACGGATTCAATAAACCTGGAAAGCTGATTTTTTAAGTTGGAAAGATAATCCCCTGTTTCATCGGCCAATTGATTCACCCGCAGGATTCCCACCGTAGCCCGGTTATGAGAGAAGGCCACGCTTTGTGGAAAATGGCTTTCCAGTTCCGAAGAAATGTAATTCACCGGCAGTTGCTGCAAGCGGTTACTGAGAATCAGTTTGACGCAGACAAACTTTCCCTTAGACAATTTTTCTAAGCGCTTTCTTTGCTGCAAATCCACATTCAAACAGTTCACCAAATTCTGCAACGCATTCCGGGAAGTATCCAATTCATCAATGGCCACCATGGGAAGTTTGGCAATGGCCCGCAGCAGCATAGCCGCAAACCATTTAGCCAGTTCTTTGTCACTACCACGCAATTGGCGTTCACTCAAATCTATGGCCAGACTACCAAAGTATTCCTCTTTTCGGTAAAGGTTCAACGCCAACACCGTCTTATCTAAAATGTTGATGATCATCGGATCCCGTTCTTCCAGAGACAATTCCCGCTGTCCTAGGAACGTACCCAATGTACCAAGATTCAGATGGTCACCCACATCCAGTTCCACATCCAGTTCCATGTCCGGTTCCGGTTCCACAAAGGTGTTATTCAGGTTTCCCAAAATGCCGAAGTGAGCATCCAGCACCAAAATTGGTGCTTCAAAAATAGATTCGGAAGCAAGCACCATGTCTTGCACACTGGCAGTAGTGGAAATGACCTGTTCCAACCGTTCCCGCCATGCTTCGTATTTGCGGAAAATATCCTGCACCAAATTGGCAATATAGAAGGTGTCGTTGGTTGCCGGCACCTGAATAATACAACAGCGGTCCTTGTAATATTGCAATTGCAAACTGTTTCCAATGGCCACAATTACCACGCCACGCTTTATGTTGCAGTGGGACGGCAAATGCTCTGCCCTGGCAATATAAAGCGTATCCTCTTCAAAGGTAGCGGTACCTTCTAAGAAGAAATAGGGCTGCTCCAAGTTTAAGGCTGTTTCCTTTGGACCGTTCATTGATACGGGCAACAAACTCTTTAAATTGTCAAAAATAATATCTGCGTTTAATTTCATTTTTGCCCGCTTCCTTTCTAGTATCCTTATATCTACGTGGTTTCTAACTCAATCATAAAACAGCTACCAGAGAAATAAAACAGGCTGAATCGCCAAAGTTCTTATAGTCTCTTTGTGTGACCCCTACAAATTGTAGGGGTCGTTTTCTACTTGTTTCAAATAATTTGTAGACTTCATAGAAAAAATAACCCCTCTTATGATAAAGGTAACTATTTAAATAGGAGGTTATTTTTTATGCTTAACGACAAGCTTCCCACCTACAAAGGAGTGGAAACGCTATGGGGAAAAATCATCCCGGAAAAAGATGCTTACAAGTACTCTGTTCGGCAAATCGCAGCATTCTGCGCCAACCTGTTCCAGGTAATGCGTATTTTGGAACCGGATTTCAAAAAGCGCACAGAGGCAATCTGTGAAATTTCTTACATGCTGAACATGTCCGCCTCCGGAGACCAGTACATCAACGACTATTTCGGTGAATGGAACGTACCTGAATTCTGCGAAAAGTCCAGTTGGCTGGGTGCTATTTGGGGCGACTCCGGTGACGAATATGAGAACATGGCAGGCCGCGTCATTCAGTTCACCAGAAACCGTGTAGAAAAAGAACTGGATACCTGCCCTTGGGACATTGTCGGTGCAGAACTCTGTAACATGACCACCGCCATGTTCACCGCAAACTTTGACCTGGTTTCCGACACCGGAGAAAACCAGATGTCCCTTAACATGTGCGAAGCCCGTGGTTGTGGTGACGAACACTGCCGCGTTGTTGCTGAACGCCGTGATGTTTACAACCTGCCAAAGCAGGGATGGATGGATCATATGCAGCAGCCGGTTGACCCGGTACACAACACACCAAAAGAACGCCGTGTTACCGAAGGACAATTGCTTCGTAACGGCATCTACTCCCAGGCCTTCGGCGAAGAGAAGGACTTGGAATGGGCTTACCGCTGGGTTTCCGAATTCGGCTGGGTTTGGTGTGTCTGCTTCCCAGTCTCCGTCATGAGAGATATGGCAGAAGACGAAGAAGAATTTGAACGTATTTTCAAAATTGTATTCTCCACCGCAGGCAAGAACTTATTCATGGAACCGTTTGCAAAAGACGGCATCCGCACTTGGCTGGGTGTTCCAAACGAAATTGATGCAGAAGACCCAAGAATCATGGGTTCATACATTAAGGCTGAACTGGACTGCGCTCTGGTTCCAAACGAACTAGTTGCCTTCACCAAGGACGAAGTTCGCATTAAGGTAGCCGCAGACGCCATGGACGGCAGATTCGACATGGCTCCTACCGAAGAAATCGGCTTAGGCTATGAAATGCTTTGGCATAACGGCGTTAAGACCTTGCAGACCCCGGAACTTTCTTGCTGGTTCGAAGGCAGAGATACCGACGAATACACCATTGTTGTAGGCAAGAAGGTTGACAAGTTCATGATTTAAGAAAGGCGGGAAAACCATGTTATTTAAAACAGATGCTGTGGCCCGCGCTGAAGCAAAGGCCATTCGTGAAAATGTAGGCTGGTACAGATGGACTCACGATTTGGTTGAAGTCACCGGTCCGGATGCAGATAAATGGATTGATTATCTTTATGTTGCCAACTTTGAAAAAACCGTGGTTGGCAAAACCAAATACACCACCATGCTGAACGAAGATGGCAAAATCATTGACGACACCATCATCATGCACATGGCAGATCAAAAATATTGGATTTCCACCCTCTATGCCCCGCAGTTCCTCGCTTGGGCTGACAAGTACAGCGCCGGTTACGACGTAGCTTACAGGGACGTTTCTTTGGAAAACGACATGTACGCCATTCAGGGCCCGAAGTCCACAGAAATGGTAAACGCTCTAGTTTCCGACAAAGTAGACAACTTAAAGCGCTTCTCTTGGGTTGCCACTAAGGTAGGCGATGTAGATGTCATCGTACATCGCGCAGGATTCACAGGAGAACAAGGCTATGAAATCTACAGCACCTTTGAAGACTCCAAGAAGATTGACGCTGCCATCCGTGAAGCAGGAAAGGCTTTTGATGCTACCGAATTAACTACCTTGGAAGTATACGTTCGGTCCATTCCGGTAGAAAAAGGCTTTGCCCTCCGCCAGGATATGTACCTCTTAACTCCATATGAGTGTGACCTTGGCTGGTCTGTCGATTTGAACAAAGACTTTGTGGGCAAGGAAGCTTTGGAAAAGATCAAAGATACTCCTTCCTTCAAACTGGTTGGCCTGGAATATCTGGCCGAATCCTATGAAGACATTTGCCAGATGGAAATTGTCAAATTAAACGGGGTTCCATGTGGCCGCGTAAAAGCTGCCATTTATGGGTACACCGTAGACAAGAATATCGGCTTTGCTGTCATTGAAGCAGACAAAGCAGTAAACGGTACAGCAGTCACCATCGGTCAGAACGACTCCCCTGCTGTAATCTGTGACAAAGTATTTATGTAAGGAGCATAACTATGGGTAGATTAGACGGAAAATGCGTTGTAATTACCGGTGCCGTAGCCGGCATGGGTGAAGCCATTGCAGAATTGTTTGTAAAAGAAGGGGCCAACATTGTTGCCATGGACTTGCAGGGAGACCGCTTAAACGAATACGTGGCACGCCTGAATGAAATGGGTCCGGGCAAAGCCGTTGCTTACGTTGGTGACATTTCCAAAAGAGAAGATGCCGAGGGCATGATTGACCTCTGCGTAGAAACATATGGTAACTTTACCACTCTAGTAAACAATGCGGGCATCATGGACGACAACACCGCTATTGGCGACGTTTCCGATGAAATGATTCAGAAACTGATGGCCGTTAACGCCATTGGCCCAATGTATGCCATGCGGAAAGCAGTTAACACCTTCTTCCAGCTGAATCCGGACGCAGAAGAAGATGATGAGGAAATCGGTAACATCATCAACACAACCTCCGTTGGTGCCGTTCACCAGACCTCCGGTGCTGCCTATGTAGCCGCCAAGGGCGCTCTTTGGCAGGCCACCAAGAACACTGCTTTCATGTATATCCACAAAGGTATTCGCTGTAATGCCATTGCGCCAGGCGGCATTATTACCGAATTACCTGCCACCATGCCAACCGCAGATGAATTTGGCTTTGGCAGAACCGGAGAACTGTTGGTTCACGCCTCTGTTTTGGGCATGCCGGAAGACATTGCAAATGTTGCACTGTTCTTAGCTTCCGACGAATCCAGATATGTCAACGGTACTGCTATTACCGTAGACGGCGGCTGGATGAACCTGTAATTCTTTTCAAATTAAAAATGCTCTCCACAATACTGCGGGGAGCATTTTCTATGATATAATGAGTTGAATTCAAAAAAGGAGACCCAACGTATGGCTCAATTGTTAGATTGCAAAATTGTTGCAGCTAAAATCAGAGAACAGGCAAAGCAGGATGTGGATGCCCTAAAAGCAGAAGGCATTTCCCCGAAGCTTGGCATGGTCCGCGTAGGAGAAAAAGGCCCGGATTTGGCCTACGAACGCACTGCCACCCGTCTCTGTGAAGAGGCTGGCATTTTGGTAGAGGTATTGGCCTTGCCGGAAGACGTTTCCGAAGCAGACTACATCGCCCAATTTAAAAAGATGAACGCTGACCCTTCCATACATGGCATTTTGCCATTCCGTCCCCTGGACCACATAGATGAAAAGGTTGCCATTGGTAACAACCTGTTAGCCGTAAAGGACGTGGATGCCGGTACAGACGGCAACTTGGGAAAAGTGGTACTGGGAGATCCTACCGGACTTCAGCCTTGTACCCCAGCCGCCATTATGGCTGTTCTAGACTACTATGACATTGACGTAAAAGCTCAAAATGTGGTTATTGTCAACAACTCCAATGTTTTTGGCAAACCCCTGTCTCTTATGCTGACTAACCGGTTTGCTACCGTTACTATCTGCCATGAATTTACCAAGGACTTGGCTTCCTTTACCAAGAACGCCGACATTCTTATTACCGCAGTTCCGGTAGAAAATCTGATTACAGCAGATATGGTATCGGAAGACAGCATTTTAATTGATGCCACCATTATCCGCAAGGAAGGAAAAATCATTGGCTGCCTCTCTGAAGAGGCAAGAGAAAAATGCAAAGCCTATACCCCGGTACCGGGCCTGGGAACCGTAACTTCTTCCCTGCTGGTTACCAACGTGGTGAAAGCTTGCCAGTTACAAAAATAAAGAGAAAAAGAAAAAAGACGGTACAAATTGTACCGTCTTTTTTTATGGAGGCACCACCCAGATTTGAACTGGGGCATAAAGGTTTTGCAGACCTCTGCCTTACCACTTGGCTATGGTGCCATATTTAGATAAAAAAATGGAGCGGATTACGGGGCTCGAACCCGCTACCTCCACCTTGGCAAGGTGGCGCTCTACCAGATGAGCTAAATCCGCATGTAATGGTGCTTCCGGTCGGAATCGAACCAACGACACGAGGATTTTCAATCCTCTGCTCTACCAACTGAGCTACAGAAGCACAAAATGGCGACCCGAAACGGGCTCGAACCGTCGACCTCTAGCGTGACAGGCTAGCGTTCTAACCAACTGAACTACCGGGCCATTTCATTTAAAAAAAGTGGTGGGAGTAACAGGGCTCGAACCTGTGACCCTCTGCTTGTAAGGCAGATGCTCTCCCAGCTGAGCTATACTCCCACACAGCGTTGCCGTGTATCGGCGACGTGTATTAATATACACTACTACAGGCCCCTTGTCAACAAAAAAACAGTATTTTTTTTAGGGGTAGTTTAGGTGGATTCCTGACTGGTTGCCTCTTGCAAAATGGCCAGAATTTCCTGACTGCTGAAGTGATATTTTTTGTCACAGAAATGGCAGCTAACTTCGGTGTCTTCCTCTTCTGCCATGTCTCTTAAATCCTGTTCCCCCAGGGTAATCAAAGCGGTCTTTACCCGGTCCTTGGAACAGTTGCAGCGGTAGGCTGTAGACTGTTCGTCTAAAACTTCCAGTTCAAACTCCGGAAGGACTGCACGGCAGATGTCTTCCGGACTCATACCGTCCACCAGCATGGAGGTAACGGACTTCAGCCCTTTGAGACCTGCTTCCACCTTGTCTATGGTGTCGTCTGTAGCGGTTGGCAGCAATTGGATAAGGAATCCGCCTGCGGTAATAATTTCCTCTGTATCAGGCGCACAGAGCACCCCAAGAGCGCACACCGACGGAAGTTGTTCACTGATTGCAAAATAAGCGGTAATATCCTCGGCTACCTCTCCGGATACAATGGGAATCTGTCCAATGTATGGATCCCGCATGCCAAGGTCTTTCATAACGGTCAATGTACCGTTTTCCCCAACAGCACCCTTTACGTCCAGTTTCCCCAGCTCGTTTTTCGGCAGGTTTACTCTCGGATTGGAAATATAACCGCGGACATTGCCTTCGTAGTCACTGACAGCAATAACGGAGCCGGCAGGGCCGTCTCCGTTCAGTCTCAGTGTAATGGTATTGTCCCGGCCTTTCAAAGCGGCACCCATCATAGAGGCGCCGGTCAACAGACGGCCCAAAGCGGCAGAGCAAACATTGCTGGTGCCGTGAATGGCATGGGCTTCTCTCACCATAAGAGTGGAGTCAATTGCCATACAGGTAAGTTGTCCGTCTGTGGAAATGCAGCGAACTAAATTACTCATGTTATTTCTCGATTCTTCCAAATACAATATCGTATCCGCCTTCGCCGTAACTGAGAGAACGGTTCACGCGGGAAATGGTGGCGGTAGAGGCACCGGTGGCATTGGCAATGTCACTGTAAACATGGTTTTCTTTCAGCATCTTTGCCACAACCACACGCTGGGAAATGGACTGCAGTTCGTTTACGGTACAAAGGTCGGTAAAGAAAGCAGCACACTCTTCCTTTGATTCCAGAGAAAGAATTGCTTCATAGAGGAAGTCAATGTTGGCTTCGTTTTTCATCTTCTGCATAAACGGTTTCCTCCTTGCAAGATTATTCTCATTTTATCACTGCTGTTTCGCGTTGTAAAGCGTAAAACTTTAGTGCGTGAAAGTTACAGGGCATTGGCCATGTAGGTGCGAATGCTTTCTACCCCTGTCCCCTTGGTAGCGGAGAACGGAATAATGGCCATTGGGCCAAAGGCAGCGGTTTCATCCGTGCGCTCTGCCAAGCACTTTTCGAACTCGGTTTTGTTCAGCTTGTCGCACTTGGTGAGGGCAATAATGAAGTGCTCGTTGGTCTGGAACAAGAAGTCCAGCATCTGCAAGTCATCCTTGGTTGGTGCATGACGCATATCTATGAGCTGGATAACCAGTTTAATATTTCTGTCATCCGTCAGATATTCGTTGATCATGCCGCCCCAGCGGTTTCGTTCTGCCTGGGATGCTTTGGCGTAGCCATAGCCCGGCAAATCCACCAGTTTATAACCGTCACCCTTATAGAAATTAATGGTAATGGTTTTTCCCGGCTGAGCAGAAACACGGGCCAAGTTCTTTCGGTTTAACACCTTGTTGATTAAGGAAGACTTCCCTACATTGGAGTGGCCGGAAAAAACAATTTCCGGGTCCTTTGATGCAGGAATCTGCTTATATAAACCGTAAGAAGCTTCAAAAGTTACGTTGTCGAATCTCATGGTCTGTTTCCTCTCTCAATGGCACGGTCAAAGACCTGATGTAAAGCGGACACCGGTAAGAAGGTTACATGTTCCTTTACCACCGGGTCTACATCCTTCAGGTCAGCTACATTGTCCTTTGGAATAATAATGGTTTCAATGCCAGCCTTGTAGGCAGCCATGGTTTTCTCTCTGAGGCCGCCAATTGGCATTACCCTACCGGTTAAGGAAATTTCACCGGTCATGGCCACACTGCCGTCTACCGGCTTTCCGGTCAAGGCAGAAAGCAAGCTGGTGGCAATGGTGACACCGGCAGATGGGCCATCCTTAGGCGTAGCCCCTTCCGGCACGTGAATGTGGATGTCGTTTTCTTTGTAGAAGTCTTCCGGAAGGCCAAAGGTGTCTGCATGGGTCCGTAAGTAACTTACGGCAGCCTTGGCAGATTCCTTCATAACGTCGCCTAAGGAACCGGTCAATTCCACCGTACCGGTACCCTTCATAATGGCGGCCTCCACCTTCAGAAGTTCCCCGCCTACTGCAGTCCAAGCCAGTCCGTTGGTTACCCCAACTTCATCTTCCAGACTCACAGTTTCATGGAACTTCGGTGCGCCTAAGAGGCCTTCCAAATCCGAAATTTTTACACTCATCTTGAAGTCCGGATTCTCTACCACCTGCATGCAGCATTTGCGGCAGATGTCGTTGATTTTCCGTTCCAAAACACGGACACCGGCTTCTTTGGTGTAGTCAGCAATAATATGTTCCAAAGCCTTGTCGGTAAATTTCAACTGCTTCTTCAAAAGCCCATGACGGCGAATGGCCTTTGGCACCAAATGTTCTTTGGCAATATGGAACTTTTCTTCCGCAGTATAACTGTAGAGTTCAATGACTTCCATACGGTCCAGCAATGGAGCCGGAATCTGGCTCTTGTCATTGGCCGTGGTAATGAACAGTACTTTGGAAAGGTCAAATGGCAATTCAATGTAGTGGTCGGCGAAAGTTTTGTTCTGTTCTCCGTCCAGTACTTCCAACATGGCAGAGGCTGGATCGCCACGCATGTCGGAAGCCATTTTATCAATTTCGTCTAAGAGGATTAACGGGTTGTTGGAACCGGCATCCTTCATAGCAGCCATAATCCGGCCCGGCATAGAACCAATGTAGGTTTTTCTATGGCCGCGGATTTCGGCTTCGTCATGAACGCCGCCCAAGGCAATGCGGGCATACTTTCTGCCCATGGACTTGGCCAAGGACTGAGCAATGCTGGTTTTCCCCACGCCCGGAGGGCCTACCAAGCAGATAATCTGACCGGTAATGTCCGGTGCCAGCTTCCGCACAGCCAGGAGTTCAATAATGCGGTCCTTTACCTCGGTAAGGCCGTAGTGGTCTCCGTCTAAAACGGTTCTGGCTTCCACCAAATCCAGGTTATCTTCGGTGCTAATATCCCAAGGCAAATCCAAAACCGTATCCAAATAAGTGCGGATGACGGCGGTTTCTGCTGCGGCCTGATTTCCCATTTTCTGCAAACGGTCTACTTCCTTCAGCAGCTTTTTCTTGCCCCGCTCATCCAGAGAGGCAATAGCATTGATTTTTGCCTTATAGTCGTCAATTTCACTCTGGTCTTCGTTGCCGTCCAGTTCTTCGGAAAGCACACGCATCTGTTCCCGAAGGTAGTATTCCTTCTGGCTTTCGTCCATGTTCTTTTCCACTTTTTGAGCAATTTCCCGTTCCAGTTTCAGCATGGCCACGGCTTCGGAAATCAAGCTGCAGATGGCTTCCAACCGGCGCAGTGGATGTTCCTGCTCCAGTACTTCCTGCTTCTGTGGCAAATCCAAAGCCAGCACGCTGGCCAAATAGTCAGCCACGCCGCCGGCGGTGTCGTCTGCCACTACCCGCAGCATAACGTCTGGGGTCATCCGCGGATTCAGGTTCACATATTCCTGGAACAGGTCGTGGGTCTTTTGAATCAGGGCAGCTTCGTAGTCCCCGTATTCTTCCCCGAACTCCATGTCCGGCTTCAAGGTGACGTCGGCATACATAAAGTTGCCAACGAAGCCCTGGTCAATTTTGGCTCTGGACTCCCCTTCTACAATAACCCGCAGGTTGTGGCTGTCCGGCAGGTTAATGACCTGGCGGATATTGGCCACCGTACCCATGGTGTAGACGTCGTCAAAAGTTGGGTTATCAATTTTCGGGTCCTTCTGGGAGGTCAAAAATAACTTCTGACCAAAATCCATGGCCGCTTCTATTGCATTAATGGACTTGGTTCGTGCAACGTCAAAATGCAGCACCATGCCCGGAAATACCACCAGGCCCCGCAGTGCTACCACTGGAATTGCATAAACTTTTTGATCCATTATTTCACTTCCTTTTACTTAAAAATGGAACTGTCTTTTGAGGGACAGTTCCATTTCCGTTTTTCTTATCCGGCAAAGCCTTTGCGTCTTGGCGATTTGGCGTTTTCCTTGGATGGTGCTTCTATGGTCAGCGGTTCCGGCTTCTGTTTAGAAGGGTTACGGACAATGTTTGCTTCTGCCCGTTTGGTAACCGCATCTTCGGTAATGGTAACCGTTTCAATGGTGTAGTCAGATGGTGTTTTATACATGATTGGCTGCAGAACGGATTCCATTACACCCCGGAGACCACGGGCGCCGGTTTTCTTTTCCAGGGTTTCCTTGGCCATGGCCCGAAGGGCGTCATCCTCAAATTTCAGGTCTACCTTGTCCATTTGGAACAGGCCCTGATACTGCTTGGTCAGTGCGTTCTTCGGTTCCTTCAAAATGCGGACCAAAGCGTCTTCGTCCAGGTCTTCCAAAGCGGTAATGACCGGAATACGGCCTACCAGTTCCGGAATGAGACCGAACTTCACCAAATCCTGTGGAATAACCTGTGCATAGGCTTCCGACAGTTCCATATCCTTGGCAGTCTTCAGTTCTGCACCGAAGCCTACGCCGCCTTTACTTTGGCGCTTATCTACAATCTTCTGAATGCCGTCAAAGGCACCGCCGCAGATAAAGAGGATATTGGAGGTGTCAATCTGGATGAATTCCTGCTGCGGATGTTTCCGGCCACCCTGTGGCGGAACATTGGCAGTGGTACCTTCCAAAATTTTCAGCAGGGCCTGCTGTACGCCTTCCCCACTAACGTCTCTGGTAATGGATGGGTTTTCTGACTTTCTGGAAATCTTATCAATTTCATCTACGTAGATAATACCCATTTCTGCTTTTTCTACGTCGAAATCAGCAGCCTGAATGAGACGGAGCAAAATGTTTTCTACGTCTTCCCCAACGTAACCGGCTTCGGTTAAGGTGGTGGCGTCTGCAATGGCAAACGGTACATCCAGAATACGGGCCAGTGTCTGAGCTAACATGGTCTTACCAACACCGGTAGGACCCAGCATCAATACATTGGACTTCTGCAGTTCTACGTCTAAAGAATCTCCGTAGAAAATACGCTTGTAGTGGTTATATACGGCAACAGACAAAGTGATTTTTGCCTGTTCCTGACCAATTACGTATTCGTCTAATTTGATTTTTATTTCTTCCGGAGTCAGAAGGGCTTTGGTTTCTTTGGAAGCCTTGGCCTTCTGCTTCGGTTCTTCGTCATACTCTTCAAAGATGATGTCGCTGCAAAGTTCTACGCATTCGTCACAAATATAAACGCCTTGACCGGCAATGAGACGACCTACCTGATCCTGGGTTTTTCCACAGAATGAGCAGCGAATAGAAGTGTCTTTCGGCACTGGGTTCACCTCCGTGAATTATCGGTTGGAAATTACTTCATCAATAATGCCGTAAGCCTTGGCTTCTTCAGCAGTGAGCCAGTTGTTACGGTCGGTGTCGCGTTCCACTTCTTCCAGAGTCTTGCCGGTGTTTTCAGCAAGAATGGCATTCAGTCTGTCCTTGGTACGCTGCAGGTTTTTAGCTGCAATCTGTACGTCAGAGCACTGGCCGCCAATGCCACGTTCGCCGCCGATGAGTGGCTGATGAATCATGATTTCGGCATTTGGAAGAGCGTAGCGCTTTCCTTTGGTACCTGCGGAGAGTAAAAAGGCGCCCATGCTGGCAGCCATACCTACGCAGATGGTAGATACATCGCACTTGATGTATTTCATGGTGTCGTAAATGGCAAGACCGTCAGAAACGGATCCGCCCGGGGAGTTGATGTAGAAGCTGATGTCCTTTTCGGAGTCCTGACCTTCTAAGTAAAGCAGTTCAGCTACGACAATGCTGGCAGTAGCAGCATTTACTTCGTCAGAGAGCACAATAATGCGGTCATCTAACAGACGGGTGAAAATATCCATGGAGCGTTCTCCACGGCTGGTGGTTTCAATAATGTTCGGAACTAATGGCATAATGTAACCTCCTTGGTCACAAAAAGCGGCGAGATTTACCCGCCGCCTTCCTTTTTGTTTTGTTTGGTTTTGTGAAAAAGAGTACAGTCGTTAAAACCGATTATTTTGCTGCTTCAATTGCTTCAATCATAGCAGCCTTGGTCATGGAGGCCTTTACTTCTACGCCCTTTTCAGCAGCGTATTCCTGAAGCTGAGCCTTGGTCATGGCGTTCAGGTCTTCTGCAGCATCTTTCTTTTCGGCAGCCTTCTTAGCTGGAGCCTTCTTGGCAGCGGCCTTCTTAGCTGGAGCCTTCTTAGCGCCGGAAACATCCGCAGCAGCCTTGATAACGTCCAAAGCCTTGGTGGTCTTCAAATCTGCGGTAACGTCAGCTGGGGTAACATACTTCTTCAGCTGTTCTACATCCATACCGTAGTTCTGAGCCATCTTTTCGTATTCGGCTTCTACGTCTTCGTCAGATACAGTAACCTTTTCCAGTTCTGCAATCTTTTCCAAGGCAAGACGGCACTTAACCTGCTTTTCAGCCTGTTCACGGAAGGTTTCACGAAGAGCTGCTTCGTCAGTACCGGTGAACTGGAGATAAGACTGAAGGTCAATGCCCTGAGCCTGCATGTTATATGCAAATTCGTTGAGGGAGTCGTCAATCTGACGTTCGTACATGCAATCTGGGATGTCGCCTTCAACCAGGTCAGCCAGTGCTTCATAAACAGCATTGGAAACTGCGTTTTCAGCATCCATCTTCTTTGCATCTTCTAAGGATTCTCTGGTGCCCTTCATCAGGTCGTCCAGGGAGTCAAAGCCGTTATCCATTGCAAAGTCATCATCCAGTTCCGGAAGTTCCTTTACCTTTACGGCGTGAATCTTGCACTTGAAGGTTGCATCCTTACCGGCAAGTTCTTCGGTGTATTCTTCAGGGAAGGTAACGTTAACGTCAAAGTCTTCCTCAATGTTCTTACCAACAATCTGGTCTTCGAAGCCAGGGATGAACTGGCCGGAACCCAGTTCCAGTTCGAAGCTTTCAGCTTCGCCGCCTTCAAAAGCTTTGCCATCTACGAAGCCTTTGAAGTCAAGTACTACCATATCGCCCAGTTCAGCAGCGCGGTCAGCTTCTACGAAACGAGCCTGGCGGTCCTGGATTTCCTTTACGCGGGCATCCACG
Source organism: Acutalibacteraceae bacterium (assembly GCA_045642465.1). Lineage (GTDB taxonomy): Bacteria > Bacillota > Clostridia > Oscillospirales > Acutalibacteraceae > RUG420. Next base: position 115,120 of record JAZUIY010000016.1, on the reverse strand, counting down.
TCTTCGTCAGTAACGGTGGTGTCCTGCTGTTCAACCTTAATGCCCTTGTAATCCTTAACGGTTACTTCCGGCTTAGTGGTTACTTTAATGGAGAAGGTGATGCCGTCCTTGGAAATGTCGGATACATCTACATCAGATGGGTTGTCAACAATTTCAAGGCCTGCTTCTTCTACAGCTGCACCGACAGCTTCTGGGAAGAGTTCTTCAAATGCGTCATTCCAGAATACGCCTTCACCATAGAAACGTTTTACCATACCAAGAGTGGCCTTACCCTTACGGAAGCCAGGTACGGAAATGTTTTTCTTTTCTTTGTTAAATACCTTCTGTTCAGCGGCTGCAAGAGTTGCACCGTCTACAGAAATTTCCAACTTGTATTCGTTGGTAGCAATCTTTTCTGAAGATTTCAAACTCATGATAACGAGTCTCCTCTCAAGTAACTATTAAAACTAGGATATTATATCAGACTTTTGTTTTGTTTTCTACTGTTTTTTCCTTTATTTTGGCGATTTTTCAGCACTTTTCAAGGCAAATGGGACAAAACTGTAAGGCGTCGGCAGACACCAATTGGAACCGAATGCCATCCCGCTCCCCCTGAAAGGCGTGGGGAATGACATTTCCATGCAAATGCGCATAGTAAACACGGTGTACACCGGAAGTCCGTAACACATCCATAATTGGCGTGCATTCTTCCCGGTTGGTAACCGGTGGATAGTGAAGAAATACCAGTGGTTCCTTACCGGTGGCAAAGGCGGCATCAATGGCGGTTTTCAGTCTGCCTACCTCTCGGTTTAACACCTTTTCGGATTCGGCAGAGTCGTCGTCAAAGAACCAGCCCCGGGTGGCACAAACGGCGTAGTCTCCTACCACATACGCATTGTTGTGAAGTATGTGGAGGGTATCAAAGCCGTTGTCCTGAAAGAACCCGGTCATTTTTGCCATGGTGGTCCACCAGTAGTCGTGGTTTCCTTTGCTGATGAGTTTGGTGCCGGGAAGACGGTCTAAAAAGGCAAAGTCTTCCTTGGCTTCCTCCAAACTAATGGCCCAGGAAATATCCCCGGGGAGCACCACGGTATCCTCTGGTTTCACCAGTTTCAGCCAGTTTTCTTCTATGCGTTCTTTGTGGTTCTCCCAGCCGGAGAACACATCCATAGGCTTGTCCATGCCAAGTGCCAAGTGGGGATCCCCTAGGGCAAAAATGGACATGAAATGCCTCCTTTAATTAAACGCCCAGCAGGTCGTATACCATCTGTTCCATTTCCGGAATTTCACAGACATTGGTAAAGCGGACTTCCTTGTTGCGAAGGCCAACCAATGGCTTTGGCATTTCGGTATTGGTCTTTTCCTGAAGCATGTCAATCATGTCCAGTTCTTCCATGTCAGGGCACTGGCCCAAAACGGCGGAAAGAACGCTCTTCGGGAACTTATAAGGAGAAGCGGTGGAAGCAATGACGGTTGGGGTCTTGTCTCCGGTTGCTTCACGGTATGCTTTGTAAACGTTAATGGCAACGCCGGTGTGGGTATCGGAAAGATACTTGTCTTCTTCAAAGGCAGCCTTAATGGTGGCAGCGGTCATGGTGTCATCAGCACAGCCGGCGCCAAAGAGGCCCTTAATTTCTGCTGCAACGGCGTCAGAAACAGTGTACTTACCTTCGGTGGTAAGGGAAGTCATCCAGTCACGGATTAAGGCGTCATCTTCTCCGGAAAGGTGGAACAGGAGACGTTCCAGGTTGGAGGAGATAAGAATGTCCATAGACGGAGAAGTGGTGCAGAAGAACTGACGGTTCTTGTCATAGGTACCGGTGGTGAGGAAGTCGGTCAAAACATTGTTGGCGTTGGATGCGCAAATCAGTTTGGCAATTGGCACGCCCATCTTTTTAGCATAGTAAGCAGCCAAGATGTTACCGAAGTTACCGGTTGGAACAACTACGTTCATTGGTTCCCCTGCGGAGAGAACGCCCTTGTCCATCATGTCACAGTAAGCGGAACAATAATAAACAATCTGTGGTACCAGACGGCCCCAGTTAATGGAATTAGCGGAAGAGAACATCATGCCGCCATCAGCCAGTCTCTGGGCAACGCGAGGATCGGTGAAAATCTTCTTTACGCCGGTCTGTGCGTCGTCAAAGTTACCCTTAATGGCACAAACAGCTACGTTTTCCCCTTCCTGGGTAGCCATCTGCAGTTTCTGCATAGCGGAAACGCCATTGTCCGGATAGAAGACCAAAATGCGAGTCTTCGGAACGTCTTTAAAGCCTTCCAAAGCAGCCTTACCGGTGTCACCGGAGGTGGCAACCAAAATAACAATTTCCTTATCCGGAGCAAACTTCTTAGCAGAAGTGGTCAGCAAATAAGGGAGCAGCTGCAAGGCCATATCTTTGAATGCGCAGGTTGGGCCGCGGAACAATTCCAAGATTTCTACGCCGTCTTCCAAAGTAGCCAATGGAGCTACCTTTTCGGAGCTGAATTTTCCGGCTTTGTAAGCGCCTTCTACGCAGTAAGCAATTTCTTCTTCGGTAAAGTCTGTCAGGTAAAGAGACAGTACTTTCTTTGCACGTTCAATGTAGGACATTGGAATCATGGCTTTTAAGTCATCCATGGAAAGTGATGGGATTTCGCATGGGACAAAGAGGCCGCCTTCCTTGGAGATACCCTTGGTAATGGCCTCAGAAGCTTCCACTTTCAATGTCTTGTCTCTGGTACTTGTGTAAAGCATATTGTTCTCCTTTGTCAAAATGCATTTTTTATATTGGTCAAATTACACGGTAGCCGCTGGTGGTCTAAGAAAACCTCTATGCAGTCAAAGCGGGGCTGCAAGTTTCTTTCCCGGATTTCTTTGCCATGCACGGCGATGTAATAATTTGCTGTTTTGATGAGTTTCCGCTGCTTTTCTGTGGTAACCCATTCTGCAGGTTGACCGAAAGCCCGGTCTCCCCTGGTTTTCACTTCTACAAAGCAGAGGTAGTTCCCCTGCTCTGCAATAATATCAATTTCACCGAACCGGCAGGAATAGTTGCGGGTCCGGATGACATACCCCTTGTCTGCCAAATAATAGGCAGCCACGTCTTCGCCCAGCACTCCAGATTCTTTAGTCACTTGGAGTTCCTTTCTTTTTGCGAATCCGCTCTAAATTTTGATCCAGTGTTTTTAAAAAACTGGTGCGGTGGACTTCGGAAACACCGTATTCACCTATGAGTTCATAGTGTAGCTGCGTCCCGTACCCTTTGTGCTTTTCAAATTGGTACTGTGGATACAGTTTGGCCAGTTCCAACATGTAACGGTCTCGGCTGACCTTGGCCAAAATGGAGGCGGCGGCAATGGACATGCTGCGGGCGTCCCCTTTGACTACGGTCTCCTCTGTTACCCCGGAAAGCCCCGGCTTTTTGTTGCCGTCAATTAAGGCAATGTCCGGGCGAACCGGCAGGCCGTCTACGGCCCGGTTCATAGCTAGGAACGTAGCGTTCAAAATGTTCAGTTCATCTATTTCTTGTTCCGAGGCAGAGGCCACACTGTAGGCTTCTGCTTTTTCCAAGATGACATCAAAAAGGGCTTCCCGCTTTTTCTCGGTGAGCTTTTTGGAGTCATTGAGGCCCGGAATGTCACAGTCTACCGGCAACACCACAGCCGCCGCAAATACCGGCCCGGCCAAAGGGCCTCGCCCGGCTTCGTCAATGCCACAGACCGTTTGGAAGCCACTGCGGTAAGCTGCGTGCTCGAACTCGTAGTCTGGACCCTGATTTGGCTGTTTTTCTGCCACGGTAGTCACCTTTCTTTATTCCTTCGGTGGGCGTTCTAAGGTCAATTTCCCCAGTTTCCCGCCGCGGTATTCATCCATTAATGTGTTGGCTGCCCGTTCGGTATCAATTTCTCCGCCCCGCATTAAGAAGCCACGCTTTCGGCCGATGGCCTCCAGCACTTCCCAGGATTCTCCTAAACAGTCTTCCGGGGTGATTTTATACCGTTCAATGAGCAGGTTCTGATAGTCGGCTTTTAGTACATCAATGAGACGAACGGCAATGGTTTCAATGTCCATGATTTCATCTTTGACGGAGCCGATAAAGGCCAGTTTGTCCCCTACAGCCGGGTCTTCAAACTTCGGCCAAAGGACACCCGGGGTGTCCAGCAGCTCAATGCCGTTGCCGGCAACCACCCATTGGTTGTTGCGGGTTACCCCCGGCCGGTCTGCCGCCTTCAAGCGGTTCCGTCCGGCCATGCGGTTAATGAAGGTGGACTTCCCGGTGTTGGGAATGCCAACCACCATTAAACGCAGCGCCTTGCCGGTCATACCCTTGGCATTGTTGCTGTCAATTTTGGCCTTCAGTGCCTGGCGGACCAATGGGTCGAAGCCGTTTAAGCCTTTGCCTGTTTTACAGTCACAAGGCAGCACATAATAGCCCTTGTTTTCAAAATATGTTTTCCACAGATGGGTGGCATTGGAGTCCGCCACGTCTGCTTTATTCAATAAAATAATCCGAGGTTTCCCAGCGGTCATCTCATCCAGTTCCGGATTTCTGGAACTGATGGGAATACGGGCATCTACCAATTCCACCACACCGTCTACTAAGGGAAGACTCTCTTTAATTTTTCGGCGGGTTTTGGCCATATGGCCCGGAAACCACTGTACCGTTTGTTTTTGAAAGTCCGGCATAACTGCCTCCTCTGTTACCCTTTAAAGAATTCGAATCCGTTGGCGCCATAGGCATAGTCTACCCGGCCCAGAATCCAGTCGGTGTCAATACAGCCAATCATGGAACTGCGGCTGTCAATGGAATTGTTGCGGTTGTCACCCATGACAAAGACCTGTCCTTCCGGTACGGTTAACGGGAACTCCCGGTCAAAGCTCATATGGGTTGGTTCCAAGATGTATGGTTCCACCAATTCTTTGCCGTCTATCTTAACGATACCGTTTTGGAAATCGATATCTACGGTCTGGCCTTCGGTGGCAATGACACGTTTAATAATGACTTCGCTTAACTGGTTTGGCTGAGACACCACAACAATGTCTCCGTATTCCGGTTCATACTTGGAGCCGGTCTGGCCCAAGAACGTCCAGTCCCCATTTTCCAGGGTAGGATTCATGGAATCCCCTACCACGCCGGAAAGACGGAAAATGAACATAAACACAATTAAAATAATAATGGCTGCAGACACAATAACGGAAACCACTTCATAAGCGGTGGCAATTGGGCCGGTGCGTTCTTCGGTTACAGCATCCTTTTTCTTTTTCATAGTGAATCCTTCTTTTCCCTTTAACCGACGTAGTGGCCAAAGTCTTTGACCATCTTGCCGATAATTGTCTGTGTATTCACCGGACCTACCGATGGGTTTCTACTGTCTAACGACTCGTTTCGGTTGTCCCCCATAACGAAGACACAGCCGGTTGGTACCACCAGTGGAAACTGTGGGCCGTTGTCAAAATGAAGATAGGTCGGTTCTTTAATGTAGTCTTCCTGCAGTACGGTTCCGTTGACGGTGACTTCCCCGGTATCAAAGTTGATATCTATGGTGTCTCCTTCTACGGCAATGACGCGCTTAATGAGGGGCTCATCCATACCGCGGCCAACCACCACAATGTCTCCCCGGTCATATTTCGGGATGATATTGGTAATGATTAACCGGTCCCCGTCATGTAAGGTTGGGTCCATACTGTGACCGTCTACACGAGCGGATTTCCCAATGAAACAAACCAACAGGCCAATGACCAGCATGGCAATGGCGCAAGTGGAGACAATGTCGAAAAGCCAGTCTGCCAAAGACTGCCGTCTACGCAGTTTTTCTGACTTTTGAAATTCCACATAACGGTATTTCATAGCGCACGTACCCATCCTTTCTGCATAATCAATTAATTCTACTATAAATTGTATGAATAATCTATAAATAGGCAAAAAAAAGAGACAACCAAATGGTTGTCTCTTTCCTTTTGCTTAGGATTAAACGGTACCCTTAACCTTAGCAGCCTTACCAACACGGTCACGGAGATAGTAGAGCTTAGCTCTGCGTACTTTACCGCCACGAACTTTGGTAACCTTGGTTACGTTAGGGCTATTTACCGGGAAGACACGTTCTACGCCTACGCCGTAGGATACACGACGAACGGTGAAAGTTTCGGAAACGCCGGAACCACGCTTTGCAATGATGGTACCTTCGAATGCCTGGATTCTTTCTCTGTTGCCTTCCTTAATTCTAACGTCTACACGAACGGTGTCGCCGACGTTGAGTTCAGGCTGTTCTTCTTTGATCATGCCTTCGGTAATGATTTTCAATGCGTCCATTTTTTATCCTCCTTAATTTTCAAAGCGTTCATACACAAGACTTTGTCAGAGGACCGCTCCGCTTCTGCCGAAAAATCGGCTCAAACCCCTTGCTGAGTGAGCAAGGAAATAAATGCTTGATTATCTTATCAGATAAAGGCTTTAAGTGCAAGTGTTTTTTTGCTAAATTACTTGTGTTAGAATAGTTTCACTTTGGAAGAAAAGAGTCTTTTTTTATGCGAATGCGACACAAAAAAAATCTAGATACCCGACTGGAAGCCGTAGCCCAGATTTTTCTCCCGTGTACCGAATCCGACTTAAATGCGGAAAACAACGCGGAGCACCTTCGTTACTACAATTTCGAGGAAGTTTTTGGCAACGACCATCCGGTTTATTTAGAAATTGGATGTGGCAAGGGCCAGTTCATTCGGGAATTGGCTAAATTACATCCGGAAAACAACTACATCGCCGTTGAAAAGGTAGGCAATGTCATTGTTACTGCCGCAGAAGACGCATTGGAAGACGGCATTACCAACTTACGCCTGATGAAATGTGCTGCCGAATACCTGCCACGGTTTTTCCCACCACAGTCCATCAGCGGAATTTATCTTAACTTCTCCTGCCCTTATCCGAAGTCATCCTACAAAAATCACCGCCTGACCAACCCGAAATTCTTGGCCCAGTACAAGCAGTTCATGAAGCCGGACGCCATCATTGAGCAGAAAACCGACAACATGCACTTCTTTGAGTACTCTTTGGAAGCCTATTCGGACAGTGGATTTGGCATTCGGAACATTTCCCTAGACTTACATCATTCTGACTTCGAAGGCAACATTGTCACTGAATACGAAAACCGTTTCGCCTCTCAGGGAATGCCAATTTACCGTGTAGAAGCCTACCTGAAGGAGGACCTTTCATGACCACACCTACCATTATCTTCCTTGTTATGCTGGCAGCCGTTATTGCCCTGCTCATCTTAGCTTGGAAAAAGAACGACAAACTCTACTGGGTTGGCGCCTTCGTCTTAGACGTTGCCGGAAACCTGACCTTCCTCTTCTACATGGCTCATTTTTATCAACTGCGGACCCAGGTAGAAGACGGTACCCTTTCCATGATCAACCCGCCGGAATACGGCACCTTCTCCGTCATCTGTTTAATTTTTGCCTTGGTTTTCTTTGCCGCCTTACTGATTTCCATCGTCTTGGCCGTAGGCAAGAAACTCATCCTCAAAGAAGAAGGGCCAAAGGTTTATTAAGTAAAACCGCAAAAAAGCCACTCCAACCGGAGTGGCTTTCTTTTTTAGTCTTCTTTTTTCTGCTTCTTTTGTTTCTTCAAAAGCTTTTCTTCTTTTTTCATCAGGCGGGCCAGTTCCTTTTCTTCTTTGGCCTCTTTCTTGGCGGCGCGTTCTTCGTCACGTTTGGCGTCCCGCTCTACCCTGGCAGCCAGTTTTTCTTCCTTCCGGCTCTGTTCAAAGGCCTTCTTTTCCGCCTTTTTTTCTGCCTTGTTGTTCAGGTAAATGCCAACGCCTGCAATGTAGGTGGCCAGTTCAACCAAGTCTTTCAAATGGTGCTTTTTGATTTCCTTCCAAATGCTTTCATATTCGGTGGAAATCAAGGTGTTATAAACTTGATCGCCCAGGTTTTTCTGCTTGTATTTTTCCACCAGATCCTTCCCCACGAAGGCATCATAGAGGGCATCCATTTTGTCGTTCATGGTGAGACGAGGCAGGTTTGCCTTGGTGTCCAGGAAGTATGGCAGAGTCATTTCTTCCAGGTGTTCAATGGCGTCGAACAGGCGATTTACCATTTCGTTACCAATGTCAGTGGTCATAAACTTGGAAACCACATTGGAAATGGTTTCTTCAATGACTTCCAGCAGACGGGCACTGACCAAAACAGAGGTAATTGGGCCGGAAACCAAAGAACGAAGGCCGGCAATGATATTGTCGGTCATGTTGGCAATGAAGGTTTCCCGGTCATCTTCTGTATTAATAACACTGTATACCCAGTCACGGATAGAGGCAGTGAAGTGATGTCGGTCTAAGAAGGTGGCTTTTTCAAAAATGTAATTGATTAAGTCACTCATGGAATATTTGTCGGCTTCCACATAAATGAAATCCAGGATTTTATCTTTAATCAATTCATATATGCCAATCTTCTGAATGAGACGGTCACCGGTGTCCATTAAGAACGGTACGCCGTCATTTAAGAAGGTCCTGGCCACATCAGCCAAGCGGTTCTGAGTCAATGGAAGAATTCCCTTTACGGTTACTTCCTTTTCAAGTTTTGGAATGGTAAGGGTTCTGGCAGGGGCCAGCAAAGCAGCTTCTACCAAAAGACTGCCCAGCATATATTTGGAACCCACTTTGAGTTCGCTGGCAGAGTATTTTCCCAATCTTTTCGGCATATGAATCCCCCCTAGGAATAAATCAATTTTAGCAAAACGGCTGGTCTTCTTCCAGCAGTAATTCTGTCCGCACCATTTGGAGGACAGTTGGTTCTACCCCCACTTCGGACAACAAACGGTCCACATAAAGCCGTGGGTTAATACCAAATGAGGTAGAGGATGGCAAAATACAGGAAAGTACCAGGGCATCCCCTTCTGTTTGAAGGCTAATATTTCGGTGATGTTCCGCCAAATTGACGGTTTTCATTACCTTGTTTTTGCCCTTCTTCCCAATCTTTTCTACATTCAGTTCCGGAAGTTCAGTGGCTGCCTTCAGTGCAGTCTTTAACGCATCCATTGGCATGGTGTCCTGCTGAATGGTGAATTCGTAACGGGATGCCACCACTTCGTTCAGCTTATGAACCGGGTCGGTGACTTCTAAGATTTTAATGTCCGGCGGCATAACGGCTGCCAGTTTTTCCCCAATTTCAGCCTGTGGCATGTCTCCTTGCATGCGGATATCCACAGCCTCTCTCATGCCTTCTACCCCTAAGGTCAGAGGCATAGAGAAATTCATATAAGGACGGGGATTAAAGCCCTCGGTATACCACAGCGGAATGCGGGCGCGGGTAAAGGCACGGGCAAAGCAGCGGGTCAAATCCAAATGGGAAATGAACTTCACGCGGCCGGTTTTCTGGAACCAAATGCGGGCTTCGGTCCAATCGGATGGATTACTTCCCATTTCCGTCGCCCCCCTTTCCCTGGGCATCACAATGTCCGCCGTTGATTTTAGCAGCGCCACAGCCGGCACACTGCATACGGCAATGTGGCGTGGTGGTACTGGATTTGGCTTTTTCGTTTTCCCGGATTAAGAAGGCTTTCTCAATACCGTAATCCAAATGATCCCAAGGGAGAATTTCGTCGTAAGGACGTTCTCTATTGGCATAAAAATGGATGTCTAGGCCGGCTTCGGTGAAAGCTTCCATCCAGGCGTCATAGCGGAAACAATCTTCCCAGGAATCCAGGCGGCATCCCTTCTGCCAAGCCTTATAAATAACCTCGGAAAGACGTCTGTCCCCTCTGGCAAAGGCAGCTTCCAGGAAAATGGTGTCTGCCTTATGGCTATTCATATGCAGGCGGGTTCCGTGTGCTAACTCATGGAGCCGTTCCTGCTTTTCCAAAATTTCTTCCTTGCTGGCCTGAGCCGCCCACTGGAATGGGGTAAATGGCTTTGGCACGAAAGGCGATGCAGATACATTGACGCTTAAATGGTGTCCTTTTTTCCGGTTGGGATTGTTGTAGAATTCATCTACAATTTTCACGCCCAGTTCCGGAATGGCGTCAATGTCTTCCATGGTTTCCGTAGGGAGACCAATCATGAAGTAGAGTTTTACGGTTTCGTATCCGCCGGCAAAGGCAATACGGACCGTATTCAGAATTTCCTCTTCCGTCAGGTTCTTGTTGATGGCGTCACGAAGCCGCTGAGAGCCTGCTTCCGGGGCAAAAGTCAGCCCACTCTTTCGAATGAGTTTCATCTTTTCCACCAGTTCGTCGGAGAAGGTATCTATGCGCAAAGATGGCAACGAAATGTTGATCTTTTGCTTTGCAGTCCAGTCACACACTTCGTCCAGCAGCGGCTGAATCTGGGTGTAGTCAGAAGTAGAGAGCGAAATTAAGGAGAGTTCATCATAGCCGGTGCTCTCACAAAGGCACTTGGCCTGGCGGTTAATGACCTCCGGGGATTTTTCCCGGATAGGACGGTAAGTAAAGCCGGCCTGACAGAACCGGCATCCACGGATGCAGCCCCGGAAGATTTCTTCCACGGCACGGTTATGGACAATATCAATGTATGGTACCGGGAAAGACTCTGGATAGTAAGCTTCATCTAAGTCAGCAACCACCGCTTTGGTGACGGTTTCCGGCGCACCGTTTTTGGCGGTAACAGCAGCAACCGTACCATCTTCATGGTACGTAACCTCATAAAACTCCGGCACGTAGACCCCACGGATTTGGGCAGCTGCTTTTAAGAAATCTTCTCTGCTGCCGTTCTTTAATTTGAACGTTTTATAAAGATCCAGCAGTTCCATGGTCACTTCTTCCCCATCTCCCGGAAGGAAAATGTCAAAGAAGTCTACCAGCGGTTCCGGATTGCAGACGCATGGGCCGCCGCCTACCACAATGTTCTTTAAGCCGGTCCGGTCTTTTTTCAGTACCGGGACCCCGCCTAAGTCCAGCATGTTCAGGCAAGTGGTGTAGCACATTTCGTACTGCAGTGTGAACCCAATAAAGTCAAAGTCAGACAGCGGGCATCCGCTTTCTAAACCATAGAGCGGAATGTCATTTTGACGCATCTGCTCTTCCATGTCGGTCCAAGGGGCAAACACCCGGTCACACCAAGCATCTTCCCTGCTGTTGATTAAGCCATATAAAATTTTAATGCCCAAATGGGACATGCCGATTTCATAGGTGTCCGGGAAACAGAATGCGTAGTGAATATCCACCTCGGAAAGGTCCTTTTCCACACTATTCAATTCTCCGCCAATGTATCGGCCCGGCTTTTGCACCAGTGGCAAAATGCGTTCCAATTTCGGATCCATGTGTCTACTCCCTGTCTTTTGCTGCAAGCCTAACGGGCTTGCTTTAAAAATACTAAAAAACGGTTGCCGTCTAGACAGCAACCGTTTCTTTATTTGCCTAGAGACTTATCTTCTGCCGCCTCTGCCGCCACGGTTGCCACCGCGGTAGTCCTTACGAGGACGACGGTTGTCTTCTTCGGAAAGATCATTTTCCGGAACAGCGCCTTCTACTTCAATGAGGGCGTCTCTTCTGGAAAGGTTGATTCTGTTCTGGTCATCAATTTCCAATACTTTGACAATGATTTCATCGCCAACAGCAACTACGTCTTCTACCTTTTCGGTACGCTTTACGTCCAGACGGGAAATGTGTACGAGGCCTTCCTTACCCGGTGCAATTTCAACGAATGCGCCGAAGTTCATCAGGCGGGTAACAACACCCTTGTAAATAGCGCCGACTTCTGGGTCGTTGGCAATGGTTTCTACCATGAAGATAGCGCGTTCAGCGTCTTCCTGGTCAATGGCAGATACAAATACCTGACCTTCGTCGTTAACGTCAACCTTACAGTTGCATTCAGCGCAGATTTTCTGGATAACCTTACCCTGCTTACCAATAACGTCACCAATCTTTTCTGGGTTGATGGTGGTGGTAAGCATCTTCGGTGCATACTTGGAAAGCTGTGGACGAACTTCCGGAATGGCCTTCAGCATGATTTCGTCAAGGATGTAGAGACGGGCCTTTCTGGTCTTTTCGAAGGCTTCCTTAACAATGGCTGGGGTAAGACCGTGAACCTTCAGGTCCATCTGGATAGCGGTGATACCGTCGTGGGTACCTGCTACCTTGAAGTCCATGTCGCCGTAGAAGTCTTCCAGACCCTGAATGTCTACCATGGTCATGAAGTCGCCGTAAACGCCTTCGTCACCGGTAATCAGGCCGCAGGAAATACCTGCTACAGGAGCCTTAATTGGAACACCGGCTGCCATAAGAGCAAGGGTGGAACCACAAACGGAGCCCTGAGAAGTGGAACCGTTGGAGGAAAGTACTTCAGATACAACACGGATGGCATATGGGAAGTCTTCTACCGATGGGATTACCGGCAGAAGTGCTTTTTCTGCAAGAGCACCGTGACCAATTTCACGACGTCCCGGTCCGCGTGGAGGCTTGGTTTCGCCTACGGAGTAGGATGGGAAATTGTAGTGGTGGATGTAACGCTTTTCGGTTTCTTCATCCAGGCCGTCCAGTCTCTGTGCATCAGAGAGAGAACCTAAGGTGGCAATGGAGAGAACCTGGGTCTGGCCACGGGTGAACATACCGGAACCGTGAACTCTTGGAAGCAAGTCAACTTCTGCATTCAGAGGACGGATTTCGTCAATGCCACGGCCGTCTACACGCTTGTGTTCGTTCTTCAGCCAGTTGCGTACTACGTGCTTCTGAATCAGGTAAAGGATTTCATCAATCTTGCCTTCCTGACCTTCGAACTGTTCGTCATACTTTTCATGAACCATGTCATAAATTGGCAGAAGAGCAGCATCTCTTACACGCTTGTCGTCAGTATCCAGCGCCTTCTGAACGTCTGGGGTAACCCATTCTTCAATTTCAGCAAGGATTTCTGGATCCGGGTCATTGGATTCAAATTCAAACTTTGGCTTGCCGATTTCATCTACAATGCCCTGAATGAATTTTACAATTTTCTTGTTTTCTTCGTGTCCGGCCATGATGCAATCAAACATCTTGTCTTCCGGAATTTCGTTACCGCCTGCTTCAATCATAGCAATGAGGTCAGCGGTGGAGGAAACGGTCAACTTCAGGTCGGAAACAGCACGCTGTTCCAGAGTTGGGTTGATGATGATTTCATCGTCAACCAAGCCAACGTTTACGGAAGAGATTGGGCCATCCCATGGAATGTCGGAAATGGCCAGTGCGCAGGATACGCCGATGGCAGCTGCTACTTCTGGGCTGCAGTCTGGGTCAACAGACATTACAGTAGCTACAACAGAGCAGTCATTTCTCATGTCCTTTGGGAACAGTGGACGGATTGGACGGTCAATGCAGCGGGAAGCCAAGGTTGCCTTTTCGGAAGCCTTACCTTCTCTTCTCTGGAAAGAACCAGGGAAACGGCCTACGGAATACATTTTTTCTTCGAAGTCCACGGAAAGTGGGAAGAAGTCAACGCCTTCACGAGGCTTGTCGGATGCAGTTGCGGTACAAAGTACGGAAGTTTCACCGTAGGTTGCAAGGACTGCAGCGGATGCCAACTGAGCCATTTTACCGGTTTCCAGTTTCAGTGGACGGCCGGCAAGTTCAGTTTCATAAACTTTGTAGTCTTTGAAAAACATGTTTCTACCTCTCTTTTCGGTTTGTTCGGGAGGTAAAGGTTTAGCAATAAATGAAACATCCGAACTTCGGGTGCTTTATTTACCGCTAAAACCCTTTTAGTACCTCCCGTTTTTGCCAAAGAATTTCAACGTTTCTTGGGGCGATTTAGCACATTTCACAGACAGCGAAAAATGCCTAAAAAACGAGAATGAGGCAGATGGCAAGGAAGCCATCTGCCTTAAGTTTCTCTTACTTACGAAGACCGAGTCTCTTAATCAGTGCACGGTATCTTTCAATGTCCTTCTTCTGAAGGTAAGAAAGAAGGTTACGTCTCTGACCTACCAACTTGAGAAGACCTCTGTTGGAGTGATAGTCATGTGGATGTTCCTTCAAGTGTGCGTTTAAGTCGTTGATTCTCTTGGTGAGTACGGCAATCTGTACTTCTGGAGAACCGGTGTCGCCTTCGTGGGTAGCATATTCAGCCATGATGGCCTGCTTTTCCTGCTGTGTCATAGTGTTTCACCTCATTTAAAAATTACGCAATTCTCTTAGGGGAAGGTCGGTGACTTCCAACCTCCAAGCGAAAAGCAGTGTTATAGTACCACGCAAAGTGGCAAAAGTAAAGGAAAATTTCCTTTTTTGAACCTAAATAATTCCTTCGGAAATAGTGGCAATATCGGCCCTGATTTGTGCCTCTAATTCTGAGAAAGAAGAGAAGCGTTTTTCCGGGCGGATAAAGTCCAGCAGTTCCAAGTCTACGGTCTTTCCGTAAAGGTCTCCCGTAAAGCCGATAACGAAGGTTTCGGCGGAGACGGATTCCCCGTCTCGGACGGTGGGACGGACCCCTATATTGGTGGCACCGGCATAGGTGTTGCCGTCTACGGAAACACGGGAACGGTACACCCCGAACTTAGGAACCACCAGTTCCTTCGGATACATCTGGTTGATGGTGGGAATGCCCCAGGTATGTCCCCTGCCGTCTCCGGCAATGACCGGTTCCCGGAAGCGGAACGGTCGCCCAAGCAGTTCGTTGGCAAAGCCGACTCTGCCTTCCTGCAATAGGCTGCGGATAACCGTGGAGCTTACGGTACAGTCTGCGTACCGCTTTGCCGGCAATTCATGGAACTCTACGCCGGCCTCTTTACAGAAGCGCCGCATGAGTTCCGGGGTGCCGGCCCCTTTGGCGCCGAAGCTGAAGTTAAATCCACAGCAAACGCCTTTTACCTTTAACTCCTCCATCAAGATCTTCTGAAAGAAGGCTTCCGGAGCGTAATCTTTTATTTCAGCAAAGTCCAGTCGGTACAGGTCCATTCCGGTGGAAGCAAACAGTTCTTCCATAATTTCCCCGGTGAAAAGTGCCGGCGGGGCTTCCCCGTTTAATACCTTTAACGGATGTTCCTTGAAGGTGCAAATGACCGGCTCAGCGTCCAGTCGTTTTGCTGCCTCTTTGGCAGCATTCAATACTGTCATATGGCCCATGTGAAGGCCATCAAAACTACCTAGTGCCACAACGGTACCGGAGGTTTTGGACATGAAATCACCTACTTACAAATACTCGTTTTACAGTCAATAAATGCTGTACTAAATCTAGCTGGCCAAGGCCCAAAAAGCGGCCTTCCGGGTCGTTGACCAAAAACAGTGTTCCGTCCTCCGCTACATATCTGCCGCGGAAATAAGGAATACGGTTTAAATCCAGCTCCCCGCCGTTGGAAAACCGTTTGGCCTGGGCTTTGGAAATGGAAACCGCCGTCAAATGGGATAAGGCATCAGGAACCGGTGTCAAAATATCTTCTAAAGTGCCCTCAGTGGCAGCCTTGTCCAATTCTTCAAAGGAAACTGCCTGCTTCAGGGACAAGTTACCCACCTCGGTCCGGACCAGCTGGGTCATGGTTGCACCACAGCCCAAGGCCTTTCCAAGGTCATCAATTAAAGTGCGGATATAGGTGCCGGAAGAGCACTGCACTTCTAATATGTATTCATTTTCTTTTGGTGGAGTCAGCTGAGCGCCGGTGGCCTTGGCCTCCTCTTCCGTCCGCAGTTCCAATTCAAAAATGGTAACCGGACGGGCTTCCCGCTCCACTTCTATGCCTTGCCGGGCAAGGTCGTACATGCGTACCCCATCCTTTTTGATGGCCGAATACATAGGCGGCACTTGGAGTATGTCTCCCCGAAAGGATGGGAGGGCGGCCAGAATGTCTTCTTTGCCGCAGTGCACCGGCTTCTCCGCTAAGATGTTGCCGGTAATATCTAAGGTATCTGTGGTGATTCCCAGACGGAACACGGCCACATAGCGCTTGGGGCTGGTGGGAAGAAACTCTAAAAATCGGGTGGCTCCCCCCAGCAGAATTGGCAGCACTCCGGTGGCCAAAGGGTCCAAGGTGCCGGCATGTCCGGCCTTCTTTTCCCCTACCAGTCGTCCGGTCTTTTTCACCGCAAAAAAGGAGGTAATTTCCTCCGGTTTATTGAGACAAATAATTCCTGTCATGAAGCTTATTCGACCTCACAGTCCAGCTTTTCAGCAATGAATTCCAGAATGGTCCGCAGGGCTGCTTCTTCATCCTCCAGCATGCCGGTTCCGGCAGCTCTGGCGTGTCCGCCGCCACCCAGAAGGCCACAGATTTCTGAGGCATCCAGCGGTTCATGGGTACGGAGGGAGAATTTGTATCTGCCATCCTGGGTTTGCTTCATGGTAACGCCGGCCTTGACCCCTTCAATTTGACGGGACATTGGGGCAATGGCGTCCAGCATATGGTCCGTGGCGCCTACCGCATCCATCATGTCGCGGGATACTTTGAAGACGGCTACCTGACCTTCGCAATACATTCTTAAGTCTGCCAGCACTTCCTGTAACAGGCAGAAATAAGACAGGGATTTGGTTTCGAACATGCGGACATTGACGTCTGCATTGTTGGCGCCGAGTTCAATCAGTTCGGCGGCTACACGGTAGGTTTCTGCCGTGGCGTTGGCATAACGGAAACAGCCGGTATCCGTAGAGATGCCGGTATAAAGGTCCGTTGCCATTTCCTTAGTAATGTCCGCATGCATGGCCTTAATGACACGGAAAAAGGTCAGGGATGCTGCCCCATCGTCCTCCCGCAAAAGCAGTTCTTTTGCGTACCGCTTGTTGGATGGATGATGGTCAATACAAAGGTCTACTTGGTCGGCATACTGAGACAGTTTGTCCCCCAATAATTCTGGGTCTGCCACGTCTACCGCAACAATATACTCCGGTGTGAAGTCCTGATATGGAAGGCCTTCAAACAGGAAGTCATACTTAGCAGGGATTTCTTCGGAATTTTCCAGTCTGGCATGCTTGCCCATGTTCTGTAACAGTCTACAGAGCGCAGCTGCCAAGCCCAGGGTGTCGCCATCCGGGCTTTTATGGGTCAAAACCAAAAAGTTGTCGTGGGTTTCCAGCAGTGTGGCTACACGCTGTTCGTCCACTAAAACGCAGTCAAATGCCATAGGGCACCTCCTTCGCCTTACACTAAGTCGTTTAACTTCTGAACAATATCCATGGCGTGAACGGTGGAGTCATCTGCAATGAACTTCAGTTCCGGCGCCTTGCGCAGGTGCAGATGCTGGCCGATTTCACGGCGGATAAAGCCCTGGGCGCCATTTAAGGCCTTGGCAGCCTCTTTGGCGCTGTCCATGCCATTCAGGTCAGAAACATAGACCTTGGCATAGGAGCAGTCGCTGGAAACATCAACTCTGACTATGGTCAACATTTTTCCGGCTACCCGTGGATCTTTAATCTCGCCGAGGACAGCAATGAGTTCCCTCTTGATGTCCTCTGCGGTACGAGCATTTTTATAACCCGGCATGATTAGTCCTCTCTATATTCTTCGGTAATGTAGGCTTCGAAAATGTCGCCTTCCTTAATGTCGTTGAACTTGTTGAGACCGATACCACATTCGTAGCCGGTGGCAACTTCTTTGACGTCATCCTTGAATCTACGCAGGGACTGCATTTCATCTTCTGCAATGATGATACCGTCACGAACAACACGGATTTTGGCGTTACGAACAATTTTACCGTCGGTAATGTAAGCACCGGCAATGGCGCCTACGTTGGAAATCTTAAATACGGAACGTACTTCGGCACGTCCAATGTCTACGTCTCTGAACTTCGGTGCCAGCATACCCTTAATAGCGTCCTTAACATCGTCAATAGCGTCGTAAATAACACGGTAGGTACGGATTTCTACACCGTCTCGTTCTGCGTTGGCAACCGCAACTGGGTCCGGACGAACGTTGAAGCCGATGATGATGGCGTTGGATGCATTTGCAAGCATAACGTCGGAGTCAACAATACCGCCGGCTGCGCCGTGGATAACACGAACGCGGACTTCGTCGTTGGACAGTTTTTCAAGAGACTGTTTTACCGCTTCTACAGAGCCCTGAACGTCGGCCTTAACAATGATGTTCAGGTCTTTCAACTCACCTTCCTGCAGGGAGGCAAACAAAGTATCCAAAGTAACCTTGGACTGGGCGTTGAACTGTTCTTCCTTAATGGCCTGCTTTCTCTGTTCAACCAGCGCACGGGCCAGACGTTCGTCAGAAACAGCATCGAAAATGTCACCGGCCTGTGGAACGGAGTCCAAACCGGTAATTTCTACCGGAACAGATGGGCCTGCCTTCTTCTGGGTCTTGCCGTTTTCATTGGTCATTACACGAACGTGACCAACTGCGGTACCGGCAACAACAATGTCGGATTCCTTCAGAGTACCGTTCTGTACCAAAAGAGTGGCAACCGGGCCGCGGCCCTTATCCAGAGATGCTTCAATAACAACACCGTGGGCTGCACGGTTTGGATTGGCCTTCAATTCCTGCATTTCTGCAACCAAAAGAACGGATTCCAAAAGTTGGTCTAAGTTCATGCCGGTCTTTGCGGAAACAGGGACACAGATGGTGTCGCCGCCCCATTCTTCCGGCACAATTTCATGTTCGGTCAACTGCTGCAGTACACGGTCTGCAGCAGCTTCCGGTTTATCCATCTTATTGACAGCAACAACAATTGGAATTTCTGCTGCCTTAGCATGGTTAATGGCTTCAATGGTCTGTGGCATGATACCGTCATCCCCGGCTACTACCAGGATGGCAATATCGGTTGCCAATGCACCACGGGCACGCATTTCGGTAAATGCAGCATGGCCCGGGGTATCTAAGAAGGTAATGCGCTGGCCGTTAATGTTAACACGGTATGCACCAATGGCCTGGGTAATACCACCGGCTTCTCCGGAGGTAACGGAAGTGTGACGGATGGCGTCCAAAATGGAGGTCTTACCATGGTCAACGTGACCCATTACGCAGACAACCGGGTCTCTTGGGAGCAGGTCTTCTTCTGCGTCTTCTTCGTCATTGATGATCTGGTCTTCAATGGTAACTACTACTTCACGTTCTACGGTTGCGCCCAATTCTTCAGCCAGAATGGAGGCGGTGTCGAAGTCAATAATGTCGTTGATGGTAGCCATCTGGCCCAGCATGAAGAGCTTCTTAATAACTTCTGCGGCGGTCATACGGAGCTTTTCAGCGAACTCGCCAACGGAGATTTCGTCACCCATCTGGATGATCCAGGTCTTCTTGGCACGTTCTGCCTGAATTCTCTTGAGACGTTCTGCTTCGGTTTCCTTCTTCTTAGAACGAACACCCTTCTGCTTTCTATACTGCTGAGACTTCTGCTTCAGCTTCTGCTTGTTACTGGAAACACGGTCATTGCTGCGGGCTTCCGGATTCAAGTTATCGTATTTTTCGTTGTACTTATCCAAGTTGACGTTCTGTACACGGGTATCAACGGTTCTGGTTTCACCCTTGGTACGGGACTGCATTGGCTTGTTGTCCGGCTTGTCGGTCTTCTTCTGGAATGGATGAGGGTCTGCATTTACCTTAGGCTTTGCAGGTGCTTCTGCCTTCTTTGGCGATTCAGCCTTCTTCTCTTGTGCAGGCTTTTTCTCTGGAGCCGGTTTCTTTTCCGGTGCAGGTTTCTTTGCAGTTTCCTGCATTGGTGCATCGGCTTTCTTTGGAGCCTCTGCCTTCTTTGGTTCTTCTGCCTTTTTCGGTTCTTCGGCCTTCTTTGGTGCTTCCTTCTTCGGTGCCGATTTGGTTTCCTTCTGGGCAGCCATTGCAAAGTAAGCGTTGAAGTCGTCTACCTGATTGTTCTGGGTAAAGTATTCAAAAATCAGGTTCAGTTCCTCATTGGTCAAGGCAGTCATATGTTTTTTCGGTTCGTCAAAGTATTTGGCCAGCAGGTCCAATACGTCCTTGCTTGGCTGGTCAAAGTCTTTGGCAACCTCGTGAACTCTATACTTAATTTCCATTTATCTAGTCCTCCTTTGAAAGAAGCTCAATGAGCTTTTTGGCAAAGCCGTCATCTTCGACGGTGAATACTGCGGATTTTGCACCAATTCCAATTTGTACTTCCTGCATGGTGCATGGCAGTTCGTAAAGCGGAACCGTGCGGCCGTCATAGACTACCGTGGCCCGGAATTCATTTTTCAGACGCTGGGAAGCATCCGCCGTCAAGAAACAAGCTTTCGCCTTGCCTTTGGCAATGGACTCGAATGCGGCGTCGTGGCCCCCGGAAAACTTTCCGGCTTTCCTGCAAAGGCCCAGTAGATTAAAAAACTTAGGATTCATTGTTTTTTAAGTCTTCCTCCATTCGGTCGTAAATCTCACTTGGAATTTGCATGGAGAACTCCCGTTCAAACCGTCTGGCCTTTTGGGCCTTTTTCAGGCAATCTATGTTTTTGCAAACATAGGCGCCACGCCCCGGCTTTTTCCCGGTCAAATCCAGAGATACCTCTCCTTCCGGGCTGCGGACCACACGGCACAGTTCTGTTTTCGGCTTCATTTCCATACAGCCGCAACAGCGTCTCAGTGGGGTTTTCTTCTGCATGCTTCCATCCTTCTTTCGAAACGGTTATTTATTCTTCTTCTGCTTCTTCGGTTTCTTCCTCTGGGGATTCATAGAATCCGCTTTCCGGATTGATATCAATCTTCCAACCGGTAAGTTTTGCAGCCAGTCTTGCGTTCTGACCCTTGTTACCAATGGCCAGGGAAAGCTGGGTGTCAGGAACAACAACCTTACAGGACTTTTCCTCTTCACTGAGGATTTCTACGCTAACTACGTCAGCCGGTGCCAAGGCAGCGGAAACGAATTTAGCAGGATCTTCACTGAATGGAACAATGTCAATCTTTTCGCCGTTCAGCAGGTCAACCACCTTGCTGACACGGGCACCGCGAGGACCGATGCAGGCGCCGACAGCGTCTACGTTCTCGTCTGCACTGTAAACAGCAATCTTGGAACGGGAACCGGCTTCACGGGATACTTCTTTAATTTCAACGGTACCGTCATAAATTTCAGGTACTTCGGTTTCGAAGAGACGGCGAACCAGGCCCGGATGGGTACGGCTAATCATGGCCTTTGGACCCTTTTCGGTGTCTCTTACATCTACAATGAAGACTTTAATCAGGTCACCATCTTGCAGTTCTTCGCCAGGAATCTGTTCACCCTTTGGAAGGAGGGCTTCGCCACGGCCAATTTCAATGGTAGCGTTACCGGTGCGGGCATCAATGCTCTGTACCTTAGCGGTAACAATTTCCTGGTTGTGGTTTTTGAATTCCTGCATGGTCTGTCCGCGTTCTGCTTCGCGGATGCCCTGACGGATGACGTGCTTTGCAGTCTGTGCATCAATACGGCCAAACTTTTTGGTATCCAGTGGGATTTCAATGATGTCACCCGGCTTAGCGTTGGCTTTGTAGGCCTTGGCTGCCTCTACCAAAATGTCGGTGTCTTCGTCGGAGATTTCTTCTACTACGTTTTTCCGAAGATAAACGTTGAGGGTCAATTCTTCCGGATCAATTTCACAGAATACAACGTCTTTGCCGTTATACTTTCTGCGTTCAGCTACCACAAGGGCGTTGGCAATCTTTTCATAGAGAAATTCTGCCGGAATCCCTTTTTCTGCAGCCATAAGTGCTACTGCTTCAAAAAATTCCTGATTCATTTTTCTTAGTCATCCTTTCCATCATCTGCATAGGTTTCGAAGTCATCCAGTTTTACAAAGGACGCTTCCTTTTTATGGAACACGAAGGATTTTCCTTCGTTACTGGTGAAAGCAATGTTACCGTCGGTGTAATCGGTCATTCTCCCCTTGAATTCACGTACGCCGTCCAAAGGACGAATTAATTTCACCATGATACGTTCTCCCACGTACCGTTCAAAATGTTCGTCTCTGGTCAACTGACGTTCTGCTCCCGGAGAGCTGACTTCCAAGGTGTAGCTCACATCAATTGGATCTGCTTCATCCAATGGGCCGTCAATGGCATGGCTCATGTTGACGCAGTCATCAATGCCGACCCCGCCCTCTTTGTCAATAAAGATGCGAAGGTAATGTTCGGTTCCCTCTTTTTGGAAGCGGATGTCCCAGATGCTGAGACCTAGCTCTTCTGCAAGAGGTTCTGCTAAGGAACGGACTACGCTAACCACGTTGCCGCCCTTGTTGTTTTTTCCCATACGGTAACTCCTTAAAAAACTTCAAAAAGAATGAAGAGCGGCCCGTCGGGTCACTCTTCATACAACTTTCTTTTAACTTACGCTGATTATAGTAACAAATATACCTATAAAAAGCAAGCAAAACTTCTTAATAAGCCTTGCCCCAGAGAACCATGGTTCTAGCCGGTTTTCCGCAGCAGACACAGACATCGGAAATTTCTTCCTGATCAAACGGAATACATCTAGAGCCGGCACCGGTCAATTCCTTTACCTTTTCTTCGCATTCCGGAGATTCACACCACATAGCGCGAACGAAGCCGTCGCCCTTGGTGTTCAGTGCATCATTGATTTCATCAATGGTCTTGCAGCGGTAGGTCTTTGCTTCTCTGTTTTCCAATGCACGCTGGTACATGATATCCCGTACTTCTTCCAGTTTCTTGGCAACTTCTTCAGAGAGGTTATCCAAAGAAACAACGGTCTTTTCACGGTTGATTCTATCTACCAGTACGCACTGATTGTTTTCCATGTCTCTCGGTCCGATTTCAATACGAACCGGAACACCCTTCATTTCGTATTCGGAGAACTTCCAGCCGGCGGAATTGTCGGAGTCGTCTAATTTCACGCGGAAATCCTTGGCCAGCTGATCCTTCAGTTCGGCAGCCTTTTCCAGTACGCCCGGTTTATGAGCGGCAATTGGAATGATAACAGCCTGGATTGGAGCAACAGCCGGAGGAAGTACCAAACCATTGTCGTCACCGTGGGTCATGATGATGGCACCAATGAGTCTGGTGGTCACACCCCAAGAGGTTTCAAACGGTGCCTGCAGTTTGTTTTCCTTGTTGGTAAATTCAATGCCGAAGGCCTTGGCAAAACCGTCACCGAAATAGTGAGAGGTACCGGCCTGCAGTGCTTTACCGTCATGCATTAATGCTTCAATGGCATAGGTGGCTTCTGCGCCGGCAAATTTGTCGGATTCGGTCTTGGCACCCCGAACTACCGGCATAGCCAATTCCTTTTCACAGAAGTCTGCATAAATGTTCAGCATCTGTTCGGTTTCAGCAATTGCTTCTTCTGCAGTTGCATGGATGGTGTGGCCTTCCTGCCAGAGGAATTCACGGGAACGAAGGAATGGACGGGTGGTCTTTTCCCAACGAACGACGCTTACCCACTGGTTGTAAAGGCAAGGAAGGTCTCTCCAAGACTGAACAATGTTGGCCCAGTGTTCACAGAACAGGGTTTCAGAAGTTGGGCGAACGCAAAGACGTTCTTCCAGCTTTTCGTTACCACCATGGGTAACCCAGGCAACTTCCGGAGCAAACCCTTCAATATGGTCCTTTTCTTTCTGCAGAAGGCTTTCGGGGATAAACATCGGCATATTCACGTTCTGGTGACCGGTTTCTTTAAACTTGCGGTCCAGAATACTCTGAATATTTTCCCAGATTGCGTAACCGTACGGACGGATAACCATACAGCCCTTTACGCTAGTGTAGCCTACCAACTCTGCTTTTTTTACAATGTCGGTATACCATTTGGCAAAGTCCACATCCATAGAGGTGATGTCTTCTACCATCTTTTTCTGATTTGCCATGATGTTTTGTACTCCCTTAATTTTTAATTAGATGTTTGCTTCAATGAACTGAACTGCATCCGCAATGGTGTTCATGTTTTCCAATGCTTCGTCAGTTACTTCAATGCTGAATTCGTCTTCAATGGACATAACCAAGTCAACCACGTCAAGGCTGCTTGCGCCTAAGTCTTCCAAGAGACGAGATTCCATTTTGATGTCGGCAGGATCCAGTTCCAGCTGATCAACGAGAATGGCTTTGATTTTTTCGAATACCATAATTGCTTACCTCGCTTTATATAATACAGTATTAACGAAAAATATTCTAAATACTGCGTCCGCTAATGTCAAATAAAACGTAGGATTGCTTTTCCACAATCTATCCGCAAAGAAGCCCTTTCCCCTGTGGAAAGCAGTTCTTGTCCGTCTTTTCGAAACTTCTCCTTTTCCAAAACTCAAAATGGCTTTTCAGCAGTGGATTTTTCGCGCAATTAAATTGTACACAATTTTAAGCTGGTTTGGGCATCTGCCTGAGTTGTCCCCCAATTCCGAATTTGTAAAGGAATTTACTTACCTTCTTCGGAAAACTCGGTGGAAACGGTGGAAAGTCTGTTTATTTTTCCAAATTAGAATTTAGGACCCCGAAAAACGTAAAGAGTTTTACTTGCATTCCACAATTTTCCTGACATTGTTTCCAAAATAGAAAAATAGCAACACTTTCTATTTTCGAAAATAAAAACTGTAAAGTGGAAACGCTTTACAGTTGAAAACTTTCCGGTTACTCCCCCCAAAAGGCAAAAAAAGACCCCGAAACGAAATTCGTTTCGGGGTTTTCTATTTGAGATTACTGAACGTTCTTCTTTAGGGTTTCCAAGTTGTCATAGAGTTCCTTTGGAACGGTGTTACCAAGGGAAGCATAGAATTCTTCAATGCCCTTAGCTTCTTCTGCCCAGAGGGATTTATCTACGTTCAG
The DNA here is from genome assembly GCA_045642465.1 of Acutalibacteraceae bacterium. Classification (GTDB taxonomy): domain Bacteria; phylum Bacillota; class Clostridia; order Oscillospirales; family Acutalibacteraceae; genus RUG420. The sequence goes on along the minus strand of JAZUIY010000016.1, from coordinate 90,567 downwards.
GATTGCCTTCAGGCTGTCCAAGGAAACTTCGCCTTCCAAGCCTTCCAGATTGATATCTTCTGGCTTTGGCATGTAACCGATTTCAGTTTCTACAGCATCTACTTCGCCGTCGCAACGCTTGATGATCCATTCCAGAACACGAAGGTTGTCGCCGAAGCCAGGCCACATGAAGTGACCTTCATCGTCCTTGCGGAACCAGTTTACGTTAAAGATCTTAGGAGCCTTTTCAGGGTCTAATTCCTTACCGATGTCCAGCCAATGCTGGAAGTAAGTGCCACAGTCATAACCGATGAATGGACGCATAGCCATTGGGTCACGACGTACAACGCCAACAGCGCCGGTAGCAGCTGCGGTAGTTTCAGAGGAAAGAGCAGAACCAATGAATACACCGTGGTTCCAGTCACGGGACTGGTATACCAGAGGAGCCAGTTTTGCACGGCGGCCGCCGAATACGAATGCGGAGATTGGAACACCGTCCGGATTTTCGAATTCAGAGCTGAGGCATGGGCAGTTGATTGCCGGAGCGGTGAAACGGCTGTTTGGATGAGCACCAGGTCTGTCGGTGTCAACCTTGCCATTCCATGGCTTACCGGTCCAGTCTTCTGCGTTTTCTGGAGGATTCTTATCCAAGCCTTCCCACCATACGGTGTTGTCATCTAAGTTGTGGCAAACGTTGGTGAAGATGGTACCCTTCTTAGTGGATGCCAGTGCATTCGGGTTGGACTTGTCGTTGGTGCCTGGTGCTACGCCAAAGAAGCCGTTTTCCGGATTGATTGCGTAGAGGCGGCCATCCGGACCCTTGCGGATCCAGGAGATATCGTCCCCAACGGTCCATACTTTATAACCATTGGCCTTATAACCTTCCGGAGGAATCATCATGGCCAAGTTGGTCTTACCACAAGCGGATGGGAATGCAGCGCAGACATATTTCTTTTCACCCTTTGGATTTTCAATCCCCAAAATCAGCATATGTTCTGCCTGCCAGCCTTCCTTCATTGCCTGATAAGAGGCAATACGGAGTGCAAAGCACTTTTTACCTAAGAGAACGTTTCCGCCGTAACCGGAGTTAACGGAGTAAATGGCGTTGTCCTGTGGGAACTGGCAAATATATCTTTTTTCTTCGTCAATGTCGCACTTGGCATGCGTACCACGTACCCAGTCGTTTGAGTCGCCCAAAACCTTTAAGACGTCCAGACCAACGCGGGTCATAATTGCCATGTTCTGTACTACGTAAATGGAGTCGGTTACTTCCAAGCCAATCTTGGAGAATTTGGAACCAACAGGACCCATGGAGTAAGGGATGATGTACATGGTACGTCCCTTGTAACTGCCGCGGGCAATGTCATCCAACATCTTGTAAGTTTCGGTCGGATCCATCCAGTTGTTCAGAGGACCGGCTTCTTCTTTGGTCGGGGTGCAGATAAAGGTACGAGCTTCTACTCTAGCTACGTCGTTTACTGCGGTTCTGTGCAAATAGCAGTCTGGAAGAAGTTCTTCGTTGAGCTTAATGAGTTCACCGGTGGAACAAGCTTCTGCCTTCAGGGCATCCAACTGTTCCTTGGAACCATCAATCCAAACTACGTTGTCCGGCTGAAGAAGGGCGATGCGGTCTTGAAGCCAAGCAACTACGGATTTGTTACTGGTAAGCATTTCCATTGAAATTACTCCTTTAATTTTTTTTACGTTCAAATTATACCCTTCCTCTATTTAAAAGTCGAGAAACAGTGCGTTTCATTTGACAAAAAAATGACACACTAGAGAGATGTTCATAAAATTGGCCTTTTCAGGAAGTTTTTGTTACATTTTTTGCAGTTTTTATTATAATAGGTTAAGACTACATCGCAGATAACGAGGTAAACATCATGAAACTTTCGCTCATTGTTCCATGCTACAACGAAGAAGGCAACATCCTTCCTCTTTATCAAAAAGTGAATGAAACCTTTGAAGGGAAACTGTCGGACTACGAATTCGTTTTCGTCAACGACGGTTCCTTTGACCAGACCGCAGCCGTTTTGAAGGACTTGGTAAAAACCGCCGACAAGCCGGTTACCGTGGTGAACTTTTCAAGGAACTTCGGCAAAGAATCTGCCATTTACGCCGGACTGGAACAGGCTGCCGGGGACTACACCGCTCTCATTGACGGAGACCTGCAGCAAAACCCAAGTTTCGTTCTGGACATGGTAAATTACCTGGATGAGCATCCGGATACCGACTGTGTCTGCGCTTACCAGGAAGGCCGAAAAGAAAGTCCAGTCATGGTCTTCTTAAAAGCCGGCTTCTACAAAGTCATCAACTACTTAACGGATGTACCGTTTGTCAGCAACGCCTCTGACTTCCGCACCTTCCGTTCTAACATTAGAGACACCCTGCTTTCCTTGAAGGAAAACAACCGCTTCTCCAAAGGGCTCTTCGCCTGGGTGGGTTTTGAAACCTATTACATGCCGTATACCGTAGAAGAACGGCTTTCCGGCACATCCAAGTGGAACCTCATCAAGCTGTTTAAATACGCTTTTGACGGCATCATGGACTTCTCCGTAAAACCGCTGGCCTTCTCTTTGGCCGCCGGCGGAGCTGCCTTCCTCTCTTCCCTTTGGTATTTAGGCAAAAACCTGGTTTGCAAGGATGGAGATGCCAGCAACAACAAAGTGCTGGGCACACTCCTTCTGCTGGGCAGCGTAGAACTGATTTCCATTGGCATTCTTTCCAAATATGTGGGCAGCACTTATATGCAGGCCAAAGGCAGACCAATCTACATTGCCAAGAGTATTCTCACCAACAAAAACTAAGACGACAAAAAGAAAAAGCAGATGCCTATGCATCTGCTTTTTTTGTTTTGTTTTTATTCAAAGGTTTCTCTCACCAGTTCGGCCCGTTTGGCGTCCCGTTCCTGGCGGACAAAGTCTTTTCCGAAGGTGGCATTGATGGTGGCCGGCTGCATGGTAAACAGCAGCTCGTTCATCTTGTTTAAGTCCCCTTCCAATTCCCCGGTGGAAACCCCAATCTTCACCACAGAAACGGCTTCCATAAATTCTTTGAAGGTCATGACTCTGGCGCTCTTTAAGGTACCCTGGGAACGGTACAGCATATCCTGGAACTGCAGGTTTTCCATCAGCTCTTTTCTGGCTTCCCGCTCCTGTTCAATTAAGGAAAGGGCAATGTTATTCAGGTTCTGCAAGGCCATTTCTTCCGAAATCCCCAAGGTCACCTGATTGGACAGCTGGTATAAGCTTCCCACTGGGTTATCCCCTTCCCCAAAGGCACCCACCAAAACCAGTCCCAGTTTGGAGACGGTGTTGGAAAGATGTAGGAGCCTTCCGGTAATGCGAAGGGCCGGCAGCTGCAGCATAACAGAAGCACGCATAGCCGTGCCAATATTGGTTGGGCACATGGTTAAGTACCCTAATTTTTTATCAAAGGAGAAGTTTAAGGCCTCATCCAAAATGGAATCTAAACGGTCCACCAACTCATAGGCTTTGTCGGTTTCCAAACCCGGCAGCAGTGCCTGCAGTTTCAAGTGGTCTTCTTCGCAGATCATAATGCTCAGGGTTTCGTCCGGTGTCAGGCTCAGAGAACGGCCTTCCGCAAAGGAGACAAATTCCGGAGAAACCAGGTTACGCTCTGCCAAAGAAATGGCTTCACTCTGGGACATGGTGTGCATTGGAACCGTAATGAATTTGTTCGGTAATTCCCGGTCTAAAACGTCCTTTACCTGCTGGGCGATTTGGTCTTTTTCCTCACTGGAAAGTCTTGCTGTAAAGTTAAATCCCTTTACATTTCTGGCCAAGGCAATTTTGGTGCAGACAACCACATCATTTTCCTTGCCGGAAAGCTGGTACCACTTACTCATTGGCGGCACCTCCCTTCAGGTCTTTCAGCAGGTCACGGATTTCCGCTGCCCGCTCAAAATTCTGGCTGGCAATGGCCTCTTCCATTTCCTTGTTGAGGCTTAAAATCTGATCCTGAATGTCGGTTCCCTCACTGACGAAGGCACCCACCTTTCCTACGTGGGAAGCCCGTCCGTGAATGCGGGATAGAGAAGGCTTCAGCTTTTCATAGAAGGTGTTGTAACAGTCGGCGCAGCCCATGTTACCGGTGTGAATAATTTCCGGGAACGTGGTTCCGCAGGTTGGGCAGCGTTCTTCCTCTTCCGGGGCACCAATCATCAGGTGTTCCGGGAAAAAACTCTGGAGGATGCTGCTCAGGTTCAAACCGAATCCGGAGAACAGGCTGCCATAGCCCAAATGTTCCGCACAGGCACCGCAGAGGTGCAGTTGTGTAGACTCCCCGTTCACAATTCGTTTGATGTGTGTTGTTGCTTCGTTTTTACCACAGTTTTGACAAAGCATAATAACACCTCCTCTTCTTACGAAATCCATTTTAGCACTCGCCACTTTTGACTGCAAGCAGGCCCCGAAAGGCAGGCCAAAGTCTGATAACAAGTTGTCAATGTTTTCGTCAACTTTTCCTTTCATCTTGTTGAAAATTTGGTGACGAAAATCGTATAATTTACTAGTTGAAATTCAGCCCACAGGCAACACTAATTTATGTATTTTATATATAATACATAATTAGTATTTCAAAAAACGAGAAAGGGGTTTGGACATGGCAAGCAACAATTCCAAAGGGTCCAAATTAATTCTCTCTGTCATTTTGCTTTTGGTTTTGGCAGTGGTTCTTTCCTGGGGCATTCATCAAAGAAAAACCGAAACACCGGTCACCAAACAATCCTATGCCATGGGTATCGTTATTACCCAAACCCTGTATGGCTTATCAGACCAGGATGCCAACCGGTTGGCAAAAACAATCAATGAATCCATTTCCTCCTTGGACAAAGACCTGCTTTCCTGGCGGGAAAGCGGTTCCGATATTGCCAAGGTGAATCAGGCAGGCGCTGCTAACGTTGACCCGCTTACTGCCAACTGTGTAAAGCAGTGCTTGGAGGTTTCCAAAGCATCCGGCGGTGCCTTTGATATTTCCATTGGGAAAATCACCACCCTTTGGGGCATAGACACTGACAATGCCCGGGTACCAAGTGCTAAAGAACTCCGTACCGCACTTCCGTTTGTGGATTACACCGGTATTTCCGTAAAGAATAACTACATCGCCTTGAAAGACGGTATGTTCTTAGACTTAGGTGCTGTGGGAAAGGGCCTTGCTTGTGACAACGCCTATACCCTGCTGAAGCAGTCAAATTGCCCCGGCGCCATTGTGGCTGTAGCCGGATCCGTTTTGCTCTATGGCCAAAATCCAAATGCCAAAGACGGCACTTGGAAAGTGGGCATCCGCAATCCATTTTCTGAAAGCAACAACGACTACGGCTTTACCCTCACCATGAAGGAAGGGTTCCTGTCCACCTCTGGGGACTATGAAAAAATCCTGGAACAGGACGGGGTCACCTATCACCATATTTTGAATCCGGCCACCGGCATGCCGGCAGAAAGCAACTGCACCGGCGTTACCGTTTTGGCACCATCCGGTTTACTGGCTGACGTGCTCTCCACCGCCTGTTATGTGTTGGGCTACGGAGACAAAGCACTGGACCTGCTGTCCACCTTCCATGCAGAAGGCGTCTTCATTTTGAAGGATGGCAAGACCTATGCCACCGCCGGAATCCATGACCACCTGAACGCAGTCACTGACCAACTGGTGCTGCAGTAAGGAGGGCCCATGAAACTTGCAAAAAAAGCAGACTTTATTCTGCTGGTCATCTTACTTTTGGCTGTGGGCCTCTGTTTTTTACCGAAGTTCCTGCCTTCTACCGCCACAGACATTACTGCTGTGGTTAGCGTGAACGGAAAAGAAGTGGAACGCATTCCACTGGGCACCGTAACGGAAGCCTACACCCTCTCGCTAGACTGCAACCCTAAGGTTACTCTTACCGTGGAACCGGGCTGCATCTACTATTCTTCCGCAGACTGTAAAGACAAAATCTGCGTTCACACCGGCAGGTTGACACGTGCCGGAGACTCCGCTGCCTGTCTCCCATCCAAAACCTCCATTGTTTTGGTGGGTACTGACAAAGACGCACCGGATGCCTTAACCTACTAACGAAAAGGAGACCACCATGGGCCGAAGCAAAGACACCGTGAATGCGCGCACCAAGCGGATTGCACTGCTGGGTATTTTAGGTGCCCAGGCACTGGTCCTCTCCTTTTTAGAATCTCTCCTATCCCCTCTTCCAGGGCTTCCTCCGGGGGCAAAACCCGGTTTATCCAACATTGTCACCATGTTCACCGCGGCCACTATGGGCCTGGGAGACGCTTTGCTCATTACCCTGTTTAAAGCAGTGTTTGCCGGACTCACCCGTGGGTTCACCGCCTTTCTCATGAGTTTGGCGGGCGGCGTGCTCAGTACGCTGGTTATGGTGGCCTTCCTAAAATGGCAGAAAAACCCATTTGGAATCTTGGGTGTTTCTATAATGGCAGCTGTTGCCCACAATGCCGGCCAGCTGCTTGTGGCGTGCTTCATTTCCGGCACGCCCGCACTCTTGCTCGGCTACGGCCCTTTGCTCCTACTCTTTGGCATTTTGGCGGGCGCCGTAACGGGAATCATTCTAAAGTTTGTCTTCCCTGCTTTGGAAAAACAGAGTGCCTTCTTTGGCTTGTAAACATCATTAGAGGAGTTGAATTCATGGCAAAAGAATTTATGGCAAAGGCCCTGAAGCCTGTGTCCAAAGGCCATGGTGGCGCCCACGTGAACCATCACAAGAACACCGCCGCCCTGCCTGTAGAACGTATTCCTTGCCCTGCTTCAGTTACCATCCCAATGGCAATGAACATTGGTGCTCCTTGCGAACCAACCGTTAAGGTTGGAGACGAAGTAAAGGTTGGCCAGATTATCGGCGACACCGACAGCTTCGTAGCAGCACCGGTTCACGCATCCATTTCCGGTAAAGTAACTGCAGTAAAGCCGGTAAAAGTTGCCGGCGGTAGAATGGTAAACGCTGTTACCATTGAATCCGATGGAGAAATGACCCCATTTGAAGGTCTGGAACCACCGGTACTGGAAACCAAACAGGATTACTTAACTGCAATCCGTAACGCCGGCCTGGTTGGTCTTGGCGGCGCAGGTTTCCCTGCTCATGTAAAACTCGCATTCAAGGAAGATGCCGGTGTTGATACCTTAATCATCAACGCTGCGGAATGTGAACCTTACATTACTGTTGACCACAGAGAAATGTTGGATCATCCGGAAGATATTCTCTTCGGTGTATCCCAAATCAAAAAAGCCTTTGGCTTTGAAAATGCTTTCATCGGCATTGAAAACAACAAGCCGGACGCTTTTGAAACCCTCATGACCTTGGCCGCTGAAAAGGAAGAATATGCTGACATTCAGTTCATTCGCCTGAAGGCCACTTACCCACAGGGGGCTGAAAAAGTATTAATTCAGTCCGCAACCGGCCGCGAGGTTCCTCCGGGAAAACTTCCTGCTGACGTTGGATGCGTTGTTATGAACGTACAGTCCATTGCAGCTCTTGGCCGCTTCTTTAAGACCGGCAAACCGTTGGTTAGCCGTTCCCTCACCGTTGACGGTTCTGCCATTAAGGAACCAAAGAACCTCCGTGTTCCGGTTGGTATTTCCTTCCAGGACATTGTAGATTACTGCGGTGGCTTCGTAGAAGAACCTTACAAGATTATCTCCGGCGGCCCTATGATGGGTGCTGCTTTGGCAGAACTTGATATTCCACTGGTAAAGGCAAACAACGCACTGCTTTGCTTTGCTAAGGACGCTCTTCCTGTAAAAAAGGAACGCGCCTGCATCCGTTGCGGCCGCTGCGTAGATGCTTGCCCACTTTCCTTGGAACCAACCAAGTTGGAAAAACTGGCCCGCATGGGTGACGCTGAAGGCCTGCAGGCCGCCCACATCATGGTTTGCATGGAATGTGGTACCTGCGCATTTGCATGTCCTTCCGCAAGACCTCTGGTTCAGTACCTTCGTCTTGGTAAAACTATCGTAAGGGAGGAAAGTGCCAAATGAACGAAAACGTTAAATTGACCGTCTCTGCATCGCCTCACGTGCGTTCCGCAAAAACCACCACAGGCATTATGCTGGACGTAATCATTGCACTCATCCCTGCAGGTGTTGCAGCAACCATTATCTTCGGCTGGCGTGCCCTTGCCGTCATTCTGGTTTCCGTTGCTTCCTGCGTTGTGGCTGAGTTCCTTTCCCGCAAAGCTATGAAACGGGATCAAACCATTGGAGACCTCTCCGCTGTGGTTACCGGTATTCTCCTTGCTTACAACCTGCCATCTACCCTTCCATTCTGGGAAGTTGTATTCGGCGGCGTTGTTGCCATTGTAGTGGTAAAGCAGTTGTTCGGCGGTATTGGCCAGAACTTCTTAAACCCTGCATTGGCTGCCCGTATTATTTTGATGTCCGCATTCCCAAGCAAGATGTCCGCCGGCGCATTCGCTGACACCAACATCATCGGCTGGGGCGTTGACACCACCACCGGCGCTACCCCAATGGGCTTGGTTTCCATTGCAGGCGTAGAAGCTGGCGCTCCAACTCTTTTAGAAATGTTCTTGGGTACCACCTCCGGTTGTATCGGTGAAGTTTCCTGCGCAGCTCTTCTGCTGGGTGGTCTTTACCTCATCGTCCGCAAGGTTATTTCCCCAATTATCCCATGCGTATACATCGGCACGGTTGCTGTATTCGTATTCCTGGCTACCGGCTTTGACTGGTACACCACCCTTTATGAAGTACTTGGCGGCGGTTTGTTCATCGGTGCGTTCTTCATGGCTACCGACTACACCACTTCCCCAATTACTAAGAAGGGTAAATATATCTTCGCTTTCTGCGCAGCCATCATTGCCTGTGTTATCAGACTTTGGGGTTCCCTCCCAGAAGGCGTTTCCTTCTCCATCATCATCATGAACATCTTTGTTCCATACATTGAGAAGGCTACCGCTCCTAAGCCAATGGGCTATCAGAAGCCGGTAAAAGAAAAGAAGGCAAAGGAGGATAAGAACGCATGAAAGCAAAAATGAATGCCAAAGACATTATCATCCCTGCTGTTGCATTGTTCTTAATTGCTCTGGTTGCCACTGCACTTCTTGCCGTTGTTAACATGTTAACTTCCGGTAAAATTGCAGAACAGGAAGCCGCTTCCGAAGCTGCTGCCCGTCAGTCTGTTATGACCGACGCCGCTTCCTTTGATGAAAAGCAGTTAGACGGTGACTTCTACTTTGAAGCAAAAGACAAAGACGGCAACGTTGTTGGTTATGTATTCAACACCGTTGGTACCAGCAAAGGTTATGCAGGCGCTCTTTCCGTTACCGTTGGTATTGATACCAATGGGGTTATTACCGGTATTGTTCCTGGTGACCTTTCCAATGAAACCCCTGGCCTTGGCCAGAACGCCAACAAAGAGTCCTTCAAGTCTCAGTTCGTTGGCAAATCCGGTGAAGTTAAGGTTGACAAAGACGGCGGCGAAATCGTTTCTTTGACCTCTGCTACCATCACCTCCAGAGCAATTACTTCCGGTGTTCAGGAAGCGCTCAATCTCTTTACTGAAGTTACGGGAGGTGCTAAATAATGGCTGAAAAGAAAGTCTCCTTAGGAAAAGAATTTTCCAAAGGTATTATCGCTGAAAACCCGGTACTTCGTTTAGCACTTGGTACCTGCCCTACCCTGGCTGTTACTACTTCTGTAGATAACGCAATTGGTATGGGTATTGCAGCAACCATCGTTTTGATTCTCTCCAATGCAGTAATCTCCCTCCTTCGTAAGGTCATTCCAAACAAGGTTCGTATTCCTGCATTTATCGTTATTATTGCTGCGTTCGTATCCATCATTCAGTTGTTTGTTAAGGCCTATGCCCCAGCACTGAACGATGCCCTTGGTATCTATTTACCATTAATCGTAGTTAACTGTATTATCCTTGGCCGTGCAGAAGCATTTGCTTCCAAGAACAAAGTTCTTGCTTCCGTTTTAGACGGTGCCGGCATGGGTATTGGCTTCACCGTAGCATTGACCTTAATGGCTGCTATCCGTGAATTCTTCGGTTCCGGTAACCTGACCCTGAAGGTACTTGGTTACGGTACCACTCTCACCGACCTCTTCGGTCTTGGTGAAACCGACATTTTGACCGCACTCCATATGGAACCAATCATCATCTTCATTTTGGCTCCTGGCGGTTTCTTCGCATTTGGTCTTCTCATTGCCCTTTCCAACAAACTTTCCGAAGCACAGGGCAAGAAAAAAGCAACCTTCAACACTTGCGAAGTTTGTGCTATGGCCGGAACTTGTGCAACTGCACAGGCTGGCGGCGCTGAAGTTGACATGGAATGCAATGTTACTCTTCCGGAAGTTGACACCGTAGCTGAAATTACTCCTGTAGCTGAAGAAGCTCCGGTAGAAGCTGCTCCAGTGGAAGCAACGGAAGAACCTGTTTTAAAGACCGCAGAAGATGACAAAGCTATCTTGGCCCGTTTCTTAGAACCGGAAAAAGAAGTAGAAGTTCCTACTGTGGAAGAAGAATCTGTAGATAAGGAGGATGTTGAAGCATGAGTGTAAGTGCCTATTTTGCAATTGTATTTACTGCAATTCTGACTAACAACTTCGTCCTTTCCAAGTTCTTGGGTATCTGCCCATTCCTTGGTGTATCTAAGAAAACCAATACCGCAGTGGGTATGTCCGCAGCCGTAATCTTCGTTATGGTTCTGGCATCCGCTGTTTGTTACCCAATCAACCTGTTCTTAGAAAGCAATGGCTTTGAATACCTGCAGACTTTGGTATTCATCTTAGTAATTGCTGCTCTGGTACAGTTTGTAGAAATCGTATTGAAGAAGTACATTCCTGCTCTTTACGCTTCTCTGGGTATTTTCCTTCCGCTGATCACCACCAACTGCGCCGTTCTTGGTGTAGTAACCCTGAACGTATCCGAAGGCTATGGCTTCCTCGCTTCCGTACTCAGTGCACTGGGTGCCGGCTTGGGCTTCATGCTTGCCATGGTTATGTTCTCCGGCGTTCGTGAACGCATGGAAGGCAACGACATTCCAAAATTCTGGCAGGGTCTGCCAATTACCTTAGTTGCTGCTGCTTTGGTTGCTTGCTCCTTCTTGGGCTTCACCGGTATTGTAGACAACATCTTTGGTTTATAAGAAAGGTGGTTAGAACAGTATGAATCCTATTTTATTAGCGGTTATCGTCGTTTCTGCCATCGGTCTTGTCCTTGGCCTTGCACTGGCAATTGCCTCTATTGTTATGGCAGTTCCAGTTGACGAAAAAGCCGTTGCTATTGAAGAAGTACTTGCAGGCGCCAACTGTGGTGCTTGTGGTTATTCCGGCTGTGCCGGTTACGCATCCGCTCTTTCCAAGGGTGTATGCACTGACTGCGGTCTCTGCTCCCCTGGCGGTGCAGATGCTGCTGCCGAAATTGCTTCCATCCTCGGGGTAGAAGCCGGCTCTTCCGTTCCAATGACCGCTGTGGTTCGCTGCCACGGTCACTTGGAAAACAGTGGTCTCTTCATGGACTACTCCGGTGTAAAATCCTGTAAGGCTGCCAATCAGCTTTATGCAGGCGGTAAAGACTGCTCCTACGGTTGCCTTGGTTTTGGTGACTGTGTCAGAGCTTGCCCGTTTGATGCTATTCACATCAACGACGCCGGCATTGCAGAAGTAGACGACCTGAAGTGTAAAGCTTGTAAAATCTGTGTCAACACTTGTCCGAAGGGCATCATTGACCTGGCTCCTCTTTACAAGGAACAGGCAGTGGTATTCTGCAGCAACAAAGACAAGGGCGCCGTTGCCAGAAAGGCATGTAAGGTTGCTTGTATTGGCTGCATGAAGTGTCAAAAAACCTGCGAACATGACGCCATTCATGTTAAGGACTTCAAAGCTACTGTTGATCCAGAAAAGTGCATTGGCTGTGGTGCCTGCGTAGAAGGCTGCCCAACCAAGTGCCTTGAAATGACCACCTTTGGTCAGGTCATTTACGTAGATGCTCCTGCAGAAGCAGAAGCAGAATAATTCAACTCTGATTCCAATAAAAAAGCGCTTACCCAGTCGGGTAGGCGCTTTTTGTTTTTTTCTACATTTGGTTGACGGAGACTGCTGATTTTGTCTAAAATGGATGTATTGATTTTCCTAGAAGGAGGCCAAAATAATGGCTAGAGTATTTAATTTTTCCGCAGGCCCATCCATGCTGCCGGAAAGTGTATTGAACCAGGCTGCCGACGAACTCCTGGACTATCAGGGAACCGGCGAATCTGTTATGGAAATGTCCCACAGATCCAAAGAGTTTGATACCATTGCCAAAGAGGCAGAAGCTTTGCTTCGTGACATCATGGAGATTCCGGAAAACTACAAGGTGTTGTTCTTACAGGGCGGTGCTTCCACCCAGTTTGCAGCCATTCCTTTAAACTTCCTGAGCGGTTCCGGAAAGGCAGACTACATTGTATCCGGAAACTGGTCTATGAAGGCTGCGGAAGAAGCTATGAAATATGGTGATGTTAAAATCGTTGCCTCCTCCAAGGAAGATAACTTCACTCATGTTCCTGCTTGGGACAAAAAGGAGTTCCGGGAAGATGCAGATTACTGCTACATTTGCATGAACGAAACCGTATACGGAAACCTGATGAGAAACGTTCCGGAAACCGGCAACGTTCCACTGATTGCCGATGTTTCCTCTTGCTTCCTTTCCGAGCCTCTGGACGTAAGCAAATTTGCCATGGTTTATGGCGGTGCTCAAAAGAACATTGCTCCGGCCGGTCTCACCATCTGCATTATCCGGGAAGACATGCTGGGCAAAGCCAAGGACATCTGCCCTACCATGCTGGACTATGCCATTCAGGCAAAGAACGACTCCATGTACAACACCCCTCCATGCTGGTGTATTTACATGGCAAAACTGGTATTTGATTGGATCAAGCGCATTGGCGGCCTCACTGAAATGAAGAGAAGAAACGAAGCCAAAGCCAACATTCTCTATGATTATCTGGATGAATCCAAACTCTTCAAAGGTACCGTCGTAAAAGAAGACCGTTCCCTCATGAACGTTCCGTTTGTCACCGGAGACCCAGACTTAGATGCCGCCTTTATTAAGGGCTGTACCGAAAACGGCCTCATCAATATCAAAGGCCACCGTTCTGTTGGCGGTATGCGTGCTTCCATCTATAACGCGATGCCAATTGAAGGGGTAGAAAAATTGGTAGCATATATGAAGGAATTTGAAGAATCCCTCCAAGCATGATGCAACAAAACCATTAAAATGTGCAACTAGAAGAGACCAGAAATTCTTTGGTCTCTTCTTTCTTTACAGACAAATTGTGCTATAATGTCTAAGTACTTAAGCTTGAAAGGAGAAACTTTTAATGAGCTCTTTTAAGGATTTGAGAGTCGTTGATAACTTCTATCAGACGTCCCTCTTCTTCCCAATGCCAACCGTTTGTATTTCTACTATCAACCCTGACGGCAGCGTAAACGTAGGCAGTTATTCTCTTTGCTTCCCATATTATGTAGCAGGCAGAGAATACTATGCTATGGTGCTGAACTGCCGAAACAATTCCAACACCTGCCAGAACCTTCTTCGTACCGGCAAGTGTGCTCTTAACTTCATTCCGGATGACAGAAAGTCCTTCAAGGAAGCTGTACGTCTTGGCTTCCCTGGACCATCTGAAGACAAAATGCCTGACCTTGCTTTCGAACTGGAACCAGGTATTGCAGATCCGAGTGATGCAAATCGCCCACCGGTTATCAAGTCTTCCTTCCAGGTAATTGAATGTACTTGGGACTCTTCTTTGGAAGATGGTTACAAGTGGAAGGCTGGGGAAATGGACGGCTATGAAGGTCCATTCAACAACTTCAATGGTATTACTTCTCCTCTTGGTGCAACCTTCGTTCTGAAGATTGACAAGATTCTCATGAAGGAAAAATACTACAACGCTATTGTTAACGGCGTTAAGGCTTCTGACTTCCCACCAGTTCCGGTTGACTACGGTTACCGTGACTCCACCAACTTCTGGTACACTCAGTTCCCGAAGCTCAAAAAGCCAATCCCAGAAGCAATCCCTGCCGGCAAAGAAGCAGACCTTGCTTCCCTCCGTTACGCTGCAGACCGTTGCGACGACGTTATCAAGTTCACAGATGACGCTCTGGAATGCTTCGTAAAGGTTCCTCGTCCATTCCTTAAAACTGTCCTCATGGGCTGCGTAGACTGGGCTAAGGAAAATGACTGCACTCTTATTACCGCTGCTGAAGTAAAAATCATCAATGACAAGCGTGCAGAAGAAAAGAAAAAGAAATAAGTGACCTATAAAAAAAAGACCGAGAGGAAATCCTCTCGGTCTTTTCTTTTTTCATTTCTAATGAGACATTAGGACAAGATATCCAAAGCTCTGAAATCTTTATAGTGGTCAGTTTCAATGTGAGTTGCATACCACATAATGATAGCGGTTGGAGAGTACTTGGTTAAGTAGTAGTCCAGGTGAACCTTGAGGGTTGGGAAGCAGATGGACTTACCCTTGCGAGCATCCTTGAGGCACTTCTTAGCAATGAAGTCAGGATCCTTAGCACCAGGAAGTCTATCAATAGCCTTGATTTCATCGGAGCCGAATTCCATCAATGGGGTACGAACCCAACCTGGGCATGCGCAGGTAATCTCAATACCCTTTCCCTTGGTTTCATATTCGAGGCCCTTGGTGAAGTAACGCAAACCAACCTTAGCAGCTGCATAAGAGTTGTTGGAAGGAAGTGGCTGGAAACTTGCGGAAGAAGAAACGTTCAAAATGTGAGAGCCTTTCTTCATGTGAGGAATGGTAATGTAGCACATAGCCATATTACCAACCAGGTTGGTACGAACGGTAAGGAGCTGTCTTGGAAGAGAAGCGCCCTTGTTGTAGAAAGCACGGGTACCAGCGGTGTTGATGAGCCATTTAACGCAAACATCTTCTGCTGCCAGTTTGTCCTGGAAAGCAATAAGATCTTCATCCTTAGTTACGTCAACGATGCATGGGATAAACTTATCGCCATAAACTTTCTTGAGTTCATCCAGTTTGTCTGCAGCAATATCTACAGCCCAGATTTCGTCAATACCCTTCTCATCCTTCATCAGTTTGAGAAATTCCTTTGCGATACCGCCGGCAGCGCCGGTGATAACTAATACGTTTTTCATAGTGTTTTCCTCCTAAGAATTTATTTTACTAATAAAAAAACCTAATTAATTTCTTTTACCGTACTCATTGCAGTACTGGTAGCATTTCGAATGGTGCCAACTTGGGCTGCATCGCCTACGGTATAAACCTTAGAACATACCTTCTTTGCTACATCAGCAACATTGTTCACGCTGCGAACACCGGTTGCAAAGAAGACATAGTCTGCTTTCACGGTTACGTTATTATCCTCTTTGGTTGTTGCCACAACATAGCCGTCCCCAATTTCTGTAACGGTGGAAGAAGTTAGGAACAAGGTTCCTCCTTCTGCAAGTTTTGGATACAAATCATAGTAATGCTGGACGTAGAGGCCAGGGCCAATCTTGTCAAGCATTTCTATCGTGGTAACGCGGTTACCCTTGTGCATGAAGTAATAAGCGGTTTCCAAACCGGTCAATCCGGTACCTACAACGACTACATCTTTATTGGTAATATCAAGGCCCTTGACCATAGCATCTGCGCCGGTCATAACAGTGTCTTTGTTAGCACCCGGAATCTTCTTTGGAACACAGGATTCCCCACCGGTAGCAACTACGACTGCGTATGGAGCCAGGGCTCGAAGAGCATCTTCCGTTACATCCTGATTGTAAAGAATGGTAGCACCGGCAACTTCAGCACGGTGTGTCAGGTCTTCAATGGCCCAGTTCATTCTATTCTTTTCAGGTGGCATGCTGGCAGCAATCAGCTGTCCGCCGGACTTTGGAGCCTTTTCCAAAACCGTTACTTTAAAGTCTCTATTGGCCAGTTCTCTGGCAGCGGTCAAGCCGGCAGGACCGGCGCCAATCACCACTACCGAACGGCCTGCGCCGTTCTTTTCCATGGTCTTATAGTCAATTTCACGGCAGCACTTCGGGTTCAGAGCACATTCACAAGGTCTAAACTGGAATGCATTTTCGAAAAGGCTTTGGAAGCAAGACAAGCAGCAGATGCAGCGCTGAATTTCTTCCGGCCGTTCTTCCTTGGCTTTCAAAGCCCATTCCGGATCTGCCAACAGAGGACGGGCAAGACCAATAAAGTCCTGAACACCGTCTTCCAGCAGTTTTTCTGCTGCATCCGGTTCACGAATGACGCCTACGCCAATAACCGGAATGTTAACCGCATCCTTAATGGCCTTTACCATGTAAGCACGCCATGCCTGTGGAACACCCATTGGTTCTACGGTGTGGTTCGGTGTTTCATAACCGCCGCAGGAAATATCCAATGCATCTACACCGGCCTTTTCCAAACGCTTGGCTATTTCTATGCCTTCGCTGAGTTGAAGGCCCTTGCCGTCTTCCCCTATGGTGTTGTACATTTCGTCTACCGTTAAGCGGACTGCAATTGGGAAATCCGGACCGCATTCCTTACGGATGCCCTCAATAATTTCCAGCAAGAAGCGCATACGGTTTTCCGTGTTACCACCATAACGGTCATGGCGGCGGTTCGTCCACGGAGACAGGAACTGCTGCAACAGATAACCGTGAGAAGCATGGAGTTCTACACCGTCGCAACCGGCTTCCTTTACACGAACAGCAGCCTCTATAAACTGCTTTTCAATAATTTTAATTTCAAAAACGTTCATGGCATGAATACGGGAAGGGAACACACCGGAACGGGTTGCATCCAGAGGTACTTTAGAAGCACTCAGTGTTGGAAGCATAATATATTTCTGCAACTCGTTAATGGTTGGGTTGTTGGTCATTGGTGGTACCACTACGCCCATAAACCATCTGAGAACTGGGGTAACCAATTCCCAATAGTTAGGAACAAATTTTTCCCCTATCTGAACCAGGCCCCAAGAAGTAGCTAAAATAGACTCATTCTGACGCCCTGCATGATGCAGCTGAACAAAGAACTTTGTGCCGTTTTCATGGATTTTTTCTACACCCTTCCGTAAGGATTCAATATTCTCATCCTTGGACATAGAAACTTGCATTGGAAGGCCAATACCGCTGAGCTCATTGACACGGGTAATACCGGAAATAATGAGGCCCACCTCTCCCTTAGAACGGGCTTCATAATAATCCATCCAACGCTGGCCTACTTTACCGTTCATTTCGGCTACATCGGCGCCCATAGAAGTCATGACAACGCGGTTTTTGATTTCTACGTTACCAATCTTTCCAGGGGTAAATAATTTTTCGTATTTCATTTTCCTACTCCCATGTTTTATTTGCCATAATTCGGCATTTCTCTCTGTCTATTGAATTTACGTGGGATAGCGTGGATACCCTTTACATCGCCGCGGTATTCACGATATGGACCTTCCAGAAGCCAGAAGTGTGGTCTCATTCTGTCCTTCTTATTGAAGCCGTAGGTACCAATCAGAAGATAAGCGCCGTCACCCAGTTTTCTGCATTCGTCAACCATCTGAGTACCTGCACAGAGATGATAGTAAGCCTTGTAAACCAAAGTGAAAGCAGGCTTTTTGTCATAACGAGAAGGAGCGATGCAGGTGTACATTGGATATCTGAAATAAAGTTTGCCGTTGATATCTCTGAAGAGGTTATAACCTACACCATGTTCGTCATCCAATTTCTTGAACGCTTTGCCAACCCATTCTGGATTCAGAATAAAGTTGTCGCAGGTAATGTGCCATTCAAACCAGTCTCTTACGCTGTGATGACCCAGCTTGGTAGAGTGGAATTCACCCTGCATTTCTTCCAGTGTTGGTGCCGGAAGGGTTTCAAATAAATCCATCAGTTCTTCCTGAGTGTAGTCCAGCAAATCTGGCACACCGTGAAAGTCCAAAGACTTACTCTTATCGAGTTTTGCATATTTTCCCATTTTCAGTTTCCTCCTTTTGATATAAAAATAACAACCAATTTCATTTTAAATGCTCTTTAAAAAACTGGCCTAGAAATAAAACCTTGAAAGTGTCCCAATTTGGACACATAATGGGTATAGTACATAGACAACAAAAACATTCCGAAATGAGCGAGAATTTTATGAAACTTGATTTCAAATCAAACTTAACAATGAGTCAAAAGCGTACCACCACCATGGTGACAAATGCCCTCTTTGGCCTTTTATGTAAAAAGAATTTTGATGATATTACAGTGCGCGAAATATGTGCCATCAGTATGATTCCGCACTCCACTTTTTATCATTACTTTGAGGACAAATATGACGTTATCAGCTGGGCAATTCATAGAAAATTCTATGAACTGTATCCAGAAATGGATCAGGTTTTGAATCATTACGACAACATTGAAAAATGTGCCGATCTTTTTTATGATTTCATGAGTAATTACAAAAGTGTTCTTTCAAAGGTGGCAGCCAAAAATCCAATTAACGGGTCCTTTCATCAGACCATTCGGCAAGCAATCTACGATTGCGGTTTAATACTTGCCGCCAACTGCACTCGGGATAAAGATTTTGGGGTCCCTTATGAAGTTATCTTCAACAATTACATCAATGGCTTTGTAGAAGTATTAAACCAAACATTTTATTTCAAGAATACCTATTCCAGAGAACAAATCCACAATTACATGAAAGAACTGTATGCCAAATAAAAAGAAAAAAGCCTCTCCTTTGGGAGAGGCTTTACTTTTTGTTTTTCTTTAGGAAATGAGACTAGTTAGAGCTACCAAAGTTGGAATAGTAATCAGGGAAAACAAGGTGCTGACACTGACCATTTGGGCGCCCAGTTGTGGGTCTCTATTGTATTTGGTGGAGAACATAGCGGTGTTGGCTGCACTTGGAGCGCTGCAGGCAATGGCTACCACCAGGGTTACGGTTGGGTCTAAATGAAGCGGCCACATAAAAAGAACTGTTAAGGCCGGGACAAAGACCAGTTTTAAGAACATAGAAAGGTACTGCTTGGTATTTTCCACCAGATGGTGCAGGCGGAGGTTGCCAAGATAGTACCCAATGATAATCATTGGTACCGGCGTGTTAAGGGCTGCCATGAAGTCCACCGGAGTTTCCAAAATGTTTGGCAATTTGATTTGCAACAAGAAAACCAAAAGGCCAAGGAGTACGCCGATAATACCTGGATTTAAAACCAGCTTCTTTGCGGTAATGTTTTCTTTGCCACCACTCATAATGGCAAGGCCATAGGTCCAAACCACTACGTTGAAGACGCCAATGTAAACAGCACCGTAGAACACGCCATCGGCCCCGAGTAGAGCTTGTTCAATTGGCAGGGACATGAATCCACAGTTGCCGAAAATGGCTCCAAATCGGAGCACAACCTGTTTGGTGTCATCTTTGTCTTTAATGAGCAAATTGGCAAACAGGATAGATAAGAAAAAGGAAAAGAAAGCTACCCCCGCCGTAATCAGTAAGTTACGGACCAAGGCCATGTTCATTTCTCTTTGGAAGGACTGAATAATGACGCAGGGTGTAACAAAGAACAGAACCAATTCTGTCATGCCTTTTACCGTGGCTTCATTAATCAGTTTGGTGCGGTTGGAAATGGCACCAAGCAGCATGAGGATAAACAGGACAATAACCTGCTGTCCCACCAAGCTAAATGTGGTTAACATGGAACGCCTCCTTTCTTTAGCGGGCAATAGTGTACCATATAAAGAGCCCCCTGACCATAGTCAGAGGGCTTTTTCTCTGGATTTTTATGCAGCCGGATCTTCGTAATCTACGCCTTCTTCGGAAACACCGGAAGGTTCTGCTTCCGTGTCCTTGGTAGATTCGGTACTAGACTTCTTTGTCTGGCTGGAAGAATGTTCTTCCGGCACAGAGACGGTTTCCGGATCCTCTGCGTGAGTGGTACCGGCAGAGGTAACTGCAGTAGCGGATGTAGAGGATTCGGTTACCACGGCGCCGTTGGCATCCGTTACTACGGTCTGCTGTTCGTTGCCTAAGGTGTACTGTTCGGTTTCTTCCACATCTACATTGAGAATGTTCTGAAGACCTTCGGCAACACTGCCGTTGGCACTGCTGAAGTAAGAGGCAATGAACAAGCCAACCATGGCAAGCAGAGCAATCAAAAGGATAATTAAGGCAATCATCATTTTCTTGTTGCCGTCATTTTCTTCCTCTTCTTCGTAGTAATCTTCTTCGTCATAGAATTCTTCGTCTTCTTCGTAACCATCTATGTCGTCGTTGTAATTGGTATAGGCTTCGCCTTCCGGCTGAGAATTACTGGAAATATCAATATACTGGGTCGGTTCATCATCCGGCTTTCTGGCAAAATAACTGCCACCGGATTCCGCAGGCTGTTCTGCAAATTTCAATTCCGGCAAGTCAAAATCCTCCACCTTTTTTGGCTTTGGAATTTCACCACCTTCTGGAACAAAGACCCAGTCTCCGTTCACTTTCACCCACTGGTTGCTATTCTTTTCGTCCATGTTTCATAGCCTCTTTCCGGTTCTTGGTAATTGGTTTTATGCGTTGCAAACCTTATTCAGACTCACTGGTTTCAATCTGAGAAACAGATGGCTCTTCCGGAGTTTCGGAAACATCACTGTCATCTTCAGAAACAACCGGCACTTCCGAAGCGCTCGGGGTTGGCGTTGCCTTGGTGGTGCTCTTTGTGGTCCGTCTTCTGGTGGTGGTAGTAGTGCTAGCCTTCTTGGTGGTGGTGGAAGTCATAGTAGTGGAAGCGGATTCCTGCGTGCTGCTTTCCTCGGTACTGCTCATTGGCAGCATGGTGGTGGAAACGGTGTAAGGCAAGGTATCTGTTTCAACAGCTTCTACCGGATCAATAGAAGTAATGCTGTGTCTGGCAACCAATACCACAACAGCGCAAAGCAAAAGAGCAATGCCAATATAGACGGCTGTCATGAGCCAGTTTACTTCTTTGGTCGGAGCAGTGTCAGCCGAAACTTTGGCAGCCTTTGTCTTTTTGCTTTTTGGCTTTTCAGCCAATTCTTCTGCTCTCTGTTCTTCGGTTACTTCTGCATAACGGTCAGCAAAATTTAATTTGGTTCCTTCTACAGGGGCATCAGCCGGTACTTCTGCATCTGCATCCGGATTGTAGTTTTTCAGTTCAATTTCAAAGGTCTTGAATTTATCGGATTCGCTCATTTTTACTCCTCCTATTTATGATACTTCCCACCCGAACTAATTTGAAAAGCACGGTAAATCTGCTCTAAAAGCATAACCCTTGCAAGCTGGTGTGGGAACGTCATTCGTGACATAGAAAGTTTTGCATCTGCCCGGCGTTTCACTTCTTCAGATAAGCCGTGAGAACTGCCAATAATAAAGGTGATGCTGCTTCTCCCTTGCACAGCCAGTTCCTGAAGTTCTTTGCTGAGTTCTTCAGAAGACCGCTGTTTTCCTTCTATGCACATGGCGTATACATAAGAACCCTTCGGAATTTCGGACAGGATTTTCTTTCCTTCCAAGTCCAAAGCATCCTTAATCTGAGCCTCTGACGGGTCTTGCGGCAGGGGTTCAGGATTGAGTTCTATTATAGTATGTTTACAAAAGGAGGTCAA
The DNA here is from genome assembly GCA_045642465.1 of Acutalibacteraceae bacterium. GTDB lineage: Bacteria > Bacillota > Clostridia > Oscillospirales > Acutalibacteraceae > RUG420. The sequence continues at coordinate 69,035 of JAZUIY010000016.1, read as the reverse complement.
ACGCTTCGTATATTCTGCACAGGCTTCTGTCAGGTACTTTTCCTTCAGTTTGCCGAGACAAATAATGGTCACGTTCAGCATCTTATACCTCCCATTCCAGCGGTGTATTTCGAGGAGCCACCTCCAGGGAAATGTCGGTTCCCACCTTGGCTCCGGCCGCTTGCAGTTTGGCCACCGAACTTTGCAGGGCCAATTCCGGATAATTGTTTTCGTTACTCAAATGGCCAAGGGCGATTCGCTTGGTCCCGCTTACTAAAAGTTCTACTGCCATATCAGCGGCGGCGTCATTGCTCAGGTGACCGTGGTCACTGAGGATCCGACGCTTCAGCGGATACGGGTACGGTCCGTTTTCCAGCATGTGGATGTCGTGGTTGGACTCCAGCAGAACGGCGTCTGCGGCCAGGATGCCGGCCCGGGCTTGGTCCGTGACAAAGCCGGTGTCGGTGCAGGTGCAGACCCGCTTGCCGCTTGGCAAGGTGATGCTATAGCCCATAGGCTCAGCACAGTCGTGAGAGGTATGGAAGGCTTCCACATGGAAGTCTCCAAGGTCTGCAAAATCCAGCATCTGGAAAACGGGAAAGTCCCCGTTTAAATGGCCGGCGGCATCTAAGGCATCTAAGGTGCCTAAAGACGCATAAACCGGAATATGGTGCCGGCTGCAGAACACCCGCAGACCACCGATATGGTCCGCGTGTTCGTGGGTAATGAAGATACCCTGAATTCCGCTTGGGTCCACTCCAATCTGGTCCAGTGCCAGGGTGGTCTGTTTGGCGTTCTTGCCAATGTCCACCAGAATGCCGCCGGTGGCTGTGCCCACAAAAGTGGCATTGCCGGAACTACCGGAATAGAGGGTTGCAAAGCGTTCCATCTGGGTCTCCTTTCTGTCAAAATAAAGCGAAAAAAGAGGCGCCGTATGGCACCTCTCTAAATTCTTGTTAACCGGCGTTGGCAACCTTGTCCGGATTGTCGTCAATGGTTACCCGCTGGATATCACCGCCGAGAGCAGCGAATTTTTCAACCACATCCTCGTAACCACGTTCAATGTAGAGGATGTTTTCAATTTCTGTTCTGCCATGGGCAGCAAGGCCGGCAATAATCATGGCAGCACCGGCGCGAAGGTCGTCTGCCTTAACAGCGCAGCCGTTCAGCCCGGAAACGCCTTGGATGATGGCTACCTTGCCATTCACTTCAATGTTGGCGCCCATGCGGGTTAACTGATCCACATACTTAAAGCGGCTGTCCCAAACACCTTCGGTAATAATGCTGGTTCCCTTTGCCAAGCAGAGGGCAACCGCAATTTGTGGCTGCATATCTGTTGGGAAACCAGGGTGCGGCATGGTTTTAATATTGCATTTATCTAAGTTACCGTTGGAAATAACGCGGACATCTTCGTCCCCTTCTTCCACAATAACACCAATTTGCTGAAGCTTTGCGGTAATGGATTCCAAATGCTTTGGAACTACATTCTTCACCAGAACGTCACCGCCGCAGGCAGCCACTGCTGCCATGTAGGTACCGGCTTCAATCTGGTCCGGAATGATGGAATAGTCACAGCCGTGCATTTCGGAAACGCCGCGGATTTTAATAACGTCTGTACCGGCGCCGCGAACATCGGCACCACAGGAGTTTAAGAAGTTGGCCAAATCTACAATGTGTGGTTCTTTGGCTGCGTTTTCAATAACAGTGAGACCTCTGGCTTTAACGGCTGCCAACATAATGTTGATGGTAGCACCAACGGAAACCACGTCCATATAAATGGAAGCACCGGTCAACCGGTCTGCTTCGGCACGGACAATGGCGTTTTCTTCCATAGACACGGTGGCACCCAGGCATTCAAAGCCTTTCAGATGCTGGTCAATTGGACGAACGCCGCCAAAATTGCAACCACCCGGCATGGCAACGCGGGCACGGCTGCTGCGGCCCAAAAGAGCACCCAGCAAATAATAAGATGCACGCAGATGACAAGTCAGTTCATAGGGAACCGTGTGAGTCTGGATATGAGTGGTGTCAATTTCAAAGGTGTTTTTATTTATCATTTTTACAGAGGCGCCCATGGCACGGAGCATTTCCAGCATAACGCGGACGTCACTGATATTTGGAATATTTTCAATTCTGCAAGGGCCTTTTGCCAGCAGCGTTGCCGGAAGAATGGCCACGACGGAGTTCTTGGCACCACTGATGGTGACTTCACCGTTCAGTGGATTCCCTCCATTAATTACGAACTTTTCCAAGATATAGATACACTCCCCAAAAATAGTAGTGTTGCAAATAGACTTATTTAACCTTTCACATTATAGCAAAAGCCCACCCCCATGAAAAGAAAATGGGCTGAAAAAATAGACCCTCCCGGCAATTTCGGTAATACTGCCAAAAGGGTCTTATAATTTTGATAGAAAATGTACTATTTTGTTGTTTCCTTTTTCAATACTACAACATGTAGGGTTACGGATGAATTAACTGCTCCATTTCCGGAGGCATTGGTGCATCAAAGGAAAGCCGTTCCCCCGTGTAAGGATGCAGGAATTCTGCATGGCCGCAATGGAGGGCCTGATGGCAGATATCTTCCCTTGGCGTGCCATACATGGTGTCCCCAATTAACGGGGTTCCCAGGCTTTGGAAATGGACCCGGATTTGATGGGTCCGGCCGGTTTCCAGGTGTACTTCCACCAGGGACATGTCCTCCCCGGTTTTCAGTGCCTTCCAATGGGTTACGGCATAGTCTCCCCGCGGGTCTACTGTGCGGTAAGTGTGGATGGGATCCGGGCGGTAAATAGGTGCATCTATGGTGCCTTCCCCTTCGTACTTTCCGCTTGGAATGGCATAGTAGGTCTTGTCTATTTGGGCCTGCAGTTTGGAGGCAGCATAGGAATTCAGGGCACAAACCACAATGCCGGAAGTGCCTTTGTCCAGCCGTCCAACCGCACGGAACGTGGAGGTTTTTCCCTCTTTCACCAAGTGGGCTGCCAGTAGATTGGCCAAGGTATCCCCCTGATGATTATGGGACGGATGGATGGCCAGCATGGCCGGCTTGTTGATGACAATCAGGTCATCGTCCTCGAAGAGCACTTCCAGTGCATCCGGGTCAAAGCCCTCGTGTGACACCATGGAAGGGTCTTCCGGAAGATTGACAGTGAGTATATCGCCCGTATGAATAAGGTCCACGGTACGAACATGCTCTCCATTTAACTGGATGCCATTGTCATAGTTTTTGAGGCTGCGCACCAATTTAGCAGAAAGCCCTGCACTTCCCCGAAGGAAATGCAGGACCTTACGGCCATCATATTCACTTGTTACGGTGAAATGTAATGTTCTCATAAACTTAGTGTTTCAGCAGACGGACCAGTTTCATTTTCAGGTGCTTGGCCGTTGGCATCAGTTCCTTGTAAATCCAGTATTTAAACCGGTTTCCTACCAAGATGTATTCCCCAATGTACTGGGTGAATTTGGCACCAAAGGAAAGTTTGAAACTGCAGATACCTTCAAAGTTTTCTCTTGGAACCAGCTTGGTGAGAGAACCGTCTTCCTGCAGGGATTTCGGGTTTTCACAGAGCACGTAGCCCAAGTCGTGGAAGTCCATGTTTTCGTCTACACTTTCGCAGATGCGAAGGTAGTTGAGATAGTGGCTGGAACGGGTCTGGTTGCGGACAATATTTTTGGTTCCGCCAAAGACACAGGAGGCGTATCCGCCGTAACGGATGGTCAGGCCGCCGGCCACAATAATGCGGGCATCGTCGGCGAAGTCTTTGGTTTCTTCCATCCGTTCTTCGAAGTTCTTGGTATTGGAGTCAATGACCTCTATGTCTGCCTTGATACCCTTGATTTTCTTTTCCGGAGCGGTTTCCAGTTTTTCCAGCAGTTCTGCCTTCTTGGCCTGACGGTCTTCTTCCATCTGGCGGTCAATGGCCTTGTCGTAATAAACCAGGGAAATATCGGTGTAATCCTTCAAGGTTTCTGCCAAAAGAGAGATGTAATTCTGGTCTCTGTGAACAAAGCTGTTACGGTCTCCGGTGTCGTCCATAACGGAGAGGAAATCTTCCATAATGCGAGGGTCGTTTTTCACGTCATCCCAAGTGTGGCGTTCTGCTACCAAGCCCCGGCCGGTGCCGACACGGACAGAGTAGCGGACACCCTTTTCACAGCCCTTTAAAATCTTGTCGGCCGGAATCAGATTTCCTTCTTCGTCTCGAAGCGGAATCATGGTCTGAACCGGGTGTTTATAGGTGTAAGAGTCAATGTCGGTATTCAGCATGTAACCTACGTCGGTTAACAGCTTATGCACCTGATGGCCCTCTTCAATGTCAGTGTCATCTACAATGAGTTCTACATTCGGGTCAACAATGAAACAAAAGGCGTGGTTCTGCTTCATTTCTCCTCTCATGAAGTCGGCAAATTCCAGCTGCAGTGCCCCATTTTTATAGTCACAAACAGCACCGTATGGAGCATACCAAAGTTTGCCGGCCAAGGGCAGGTTCCGTTCTAAAACCAGGCAGGTCAACACCAGCTGATCTTCTTCGTAACCGGCATAGAAATGCGGTTTCCAAGCGGTTTTTACCTGTGGCCAAAGAGAACACTGCTGATACTGGCCGTGGTTTTCTTCTACAAACCGGTCAAAGGCCTCCATGTCGGTGGCAATTTTGAATGAATACATGTCCTTAGTTCTCCTTTAATTTCAACGCATCCAGCAAGGTTGCCTCTTCGTCAAAGGGTTCTTTTTTGCCATTGCGCTTCATGAATTTTTCGTGGCCCTTTCCCAGACAGAGGAGCATGTCCCCCTCTTCCAGCATATCCACCGCAAACCGTAATGCTTCGTTGCGATTCGGGATTACCACATATTTGTTTCGGCCTCCATTGGCTTCCACAAATCCGGCAATTTCTGCCGCTATTTTTTCCGGTGCTTCATAGCCCGGGTCGTCTTCGGTAATAATGGTAAAGTCGGCAATCTGACCGCTTAAAGTGCCCAGCTCTTCCCGACGGATTTGTGCCCGGTCCCCAACGGAACCGAACAGCGTAATGATGCGCTTTGGATGGTAAGCGCGCATGGTATCTACAATGCTCTTAAAGCTGATACCGTTGTGGGCAAAGTCAATGACAATGCCGTATTTTTCAGACTGGTATACCACCTGTGTTCTGCCGGGAACGGAAACCTGTTTTAAGGGTTCTAAGAACTGTTCCGGCGTAAAGCCCATCAGCTCGGCAACAGCCAGCGCTGCCATGGCGTTTTGCACGGAGAAATCTCCCGGCTGGGAAATTTCGAAGGTACCCAGGCATTCTCCGGCGCGGTAGAGGTCAAATGCTACCCCCAGGAAAGAAGCGTACTTCTTTGGCACAATGTGGTCCGCAGTATAGTCCGCGCCCTCGTTGTACCCATAAAACAACTTCGTTCCCCGCACCTTTTCCAGCATGTCCTGGGACGCTGGGTCGTCAAAGTTGGCAACCGCTTTGTCACACATGCTAAAGAAGGCCTTTTTCCAGCCGTAATATTCTTCAAAGGTCTTGTGCTCGTGACCCCCAATGTGGTCCGGTGAAATATTGGTGAACATACCGCAGTAGAACTGCACGCCGTCCACCCGGTGCCACTGCACCCCAATGCTGGAAACTTCCATGGCTACGGCTTTGACCCCGTTGTCTGCCATTTCACGGAAAATCTTCTGCAATTCGTAGCTCTCCGGTGTGGTGTTGACGGTCGGAATGGTAACGTCCTTGTAAGACGCCCCGTTGGTGCCGATGACCCCGGTGGTATATCCTATGCCGTTGAGCAGTGTCTGCAAGATGTACGTAATGGTGGTTTTTCCCTTGGTTCCGGTAATACCGATGACCTTGATGTCCCTGGACGGATGGCCGAAGAAATTGTCGGACATCATAGCCAGCGCATGACGGGTATCTTCCACCACAATGACCGTAAGTTCTTCGTCTTCCGGCAAGTCTGCCACTGCCTCTGAGCCCTGCTGAATCACCATGGTTCTGCAGCCTTGTTCGTAGGCCTTTTTGGCATACTTATGCCCGTCGGTTTCTGCCCCAATCATGCAGACAAAAACCGTATTCTCATTTGCCTTTCGAGAATCGTAGACCAAATCGGTTACTTCACGGTCGTGAAATGTGCCTTTGGTCTCGTAAGACAAGGTCTCTAAAATAGAGCTCAAAATCATAGGGTGCACCACTTTCCAAATGGGCCTAAAGACCCACTTTCAGATATACATTGAAATTATAGTAATTGACGCAGCAATAGTCAATATATCTAGTGGTTGAGCACCCCCACTGTTTCAACAAATTGTGGTTTTTCGGAAAACTCCCGGAAAGCCACAGGAATGGTGTTGAAAAAGCTATATTCTAAAGGTATAATCTCTTAGATATCGTTAACTTTACCGATTTTTCGGAAAAAGGAGAGCACTTTATGAAAGAGCTTGCAACCAAATACAACCCTTCCGAATTTGAAGACCGTATTTACGACTTCTGGCAGAAGGGGAACTATTTCCATGCAAATTTAGATGAAACCAAAAAGCCATACACCATCGTCATCCCGCCGCCAAACATCACCGGCCAGCTGCACATGGGTCATGCGCTTGACAATACCCTGCAGGATATCCTGGTTCGTTACCACAGAATGAAGGGCTTTGACACCCTTTGGCTGCCTGGTACCGACCACGCTTCCATTGCAACCGAAGCCAAAATTGTGGAAACCCTCCGTCAGGAAGGCATCGACAAGCACGACTTAGGCCGTGAAAAGTTCTTGGAACGGGCTTGGGAATGGAAGGCACAGTACGGCGGACGTATTGTAGAACAGCTGAAGAAAATGGGCTCTTCCTGTGACTGGGAAAGAGAACGTTTCACCTTAGACGAAGGCTGTTCCAAAGCCGTACGTGAAGTATTCGTCAACCTCTATGAAAAGGACTTAATCTACCGTGGCGAACGCATGATCAACTGGTGTTCCCACTGTCAGACCACCATTTCTGATGCAGAAGTAGAATACGAAGAAAAGGACGGTTTCTTCTGGCATGTCCGCTACCCTCTTGCCGACGGCAGCGGTTATCTGGAATTGGCCACCACCCGTCCGGAAACCATGCTGGGGGACACCGCAGTAGCCGTTCATCCGGATGACGAACGTTACAAAGACTTAGTTGGCAAGATGCTCATCCTGCCACTGGTAAATAAAGAAATTCCAATCATTGCAGACGAATATGTTGAAATGGACTTTGGTACCGGCGTTGTTAAAATCACCCCGGCCCATGACCCGAACGACTTTGAAGTTGGCCTTCGCCATAACTTGGAAGTCATCAACACCTTCACTCCGGACGGTCACATTGTGGAAGGATATGGCAAGTATTCCGGCCTGGATCTTATGGAAGCTCGCAAAGCCATTGTGGCAGACCTGGAAGCAGGCGGATTCATGGTTGAAATTGAACCGTTTGCCCACAACGTAGGTACCTGCTACCGTTGCGGCACTGCTGTAGAACCTCGTGTTTCCAAGCAGTGGTTTGTAAAGATGGAACCGTTGGCTGAACCGGCTATTGACGTAGTAAAGACCCACAAGGTCAACTTCGTTCCTGACCGTTACAGCAAGACCTATTACCACTGGATGGAAAACATCAAGGACTGGTGTATTTCCCGTCAGCTGTGGTGGGGTCACCGTATTCCGGCTTGGTACTGTGATGACTGCGGTGAAATCACCGTAGATCGTGAAGATCCAACCGTATGTGCTCACTGTGGCAGCAAAAACATCCGTCAGGATGAAGACACTTTGGACACCTGGTTCTCCTCTGCTCTTTGGCCATTCTCCACTTTGGGCTGGCCGGACAACACACCGGAATTGAAGCACTACTTCCCAACCAGCACCTTGGTTACCGGTTATGACATCATCTTCTTCTGGGTTGCCCGTATGATCTTCTCCTCCTGTGAGCAGATGAACGACATCCCATTCGAAAACGTATTTATCCACGGTATTGTCCGTGACGACCAGGGCCGTAAGATGTCCAAGTCTCTTGGCAACGGCATTGACCCGCTCATCGTTATTGAACAGTACGGCGCAGACGCACTCCGCTTTACCCTTGCCAACGGTAACAGTCCGGGGAACGACATGCGTTACTCCAACGACAAGGTTGAAGCTTCCAGAAACTTCGCCAACAAAATTTGGAATGCATCCCGTTTCATTCTCATGAACCTGGATGGCTCCGAAGGCGCTGCTCATATTCCGGAAAACCTTGCCATGGAAGACAAGTGGATTCTTTCCAAGCTGAACACCCTCGCCAAAGAAGTCAACACCAACATTGATAACTTCGAACTGGGTATTGCCATTGCAAAACTCTACGACTTTATCTGGGATCTCTTCTGTGACTGGTACATTGAAATTGCAAAGCTTCGCCTCCAGCAGGGCGGCGAACAGGCGGAAACTGCCAAGGCAGTTCTCATCTACTGCATGGACAACATTCTTCGTTTGCTCCACCCAATCATGCCATTCATCACCGAAGAAATTTGGCAGGCACTTCCTCACGAAGGCGAAACCATCATGCTGCAGGCTTATCCTGAATTTGACGAAGCCCTCTGCTTCACCGCTGAGGAAGAAGAATTCGAACGCATCATGGTTGCCATCCGTGCCATCCGTACCCGCCGCAACGAAATGAACGTTCCGCCAAAGAAGAAGGCCGACCTCTACATCACCACAGACTTTGCCGACACCTTCAAGGCCGGTGAAACCTACATGCAGAAACTGGCTTCCGCAGACAAGGTTATTGTTGGCGGCACCTTTGACACCGAAGGCACCGTAAACATTGTTACTGCAGATGCTCAAATCTACATTCCAATGTCTGAACTGGTAGACTTTGAAGCCGAAAAAGACCGTCTTCTGAAAGAACGGGAAAAGACCCAGAAGGATCTGGACTTCTTCTTAAAGAAGCTGTCCAATCCAGGCTTCGTAGCCAAGGCTCCTGCCGCTGTTGTAGAGAAGGACAAAGCTTCTGCTGAAAAGCTGAAAGAGAAGATTGCAAAGCTGGACGAAAGCCTTGCAAAGCTTGGCTAAAAAACCACTTTGTATAGCGGTATAAAAACAGGCCTCCCCAATATGGGGAGGCTTTTCTTTTTTACTATTAATGGTATAATGTGGATTTAGATTGGGGTATTAGACCCCTCTGTATTTTCCTTTTTATGGGAGGTATCTATATGCTTCTTACAAAGAAAGAACGAGTTGTCATTGTAGGCTGTGGCCGTTTTGGCGGCAGACTGGCTGCAAGACTCTCTGACAAAGGTTACCAGGTGGTTATTATTGATAACCGTCAGGAAGCCTTTGGCAAATTGCCGGATAGTTTTTCCGGGTTCCCAATTCAGGCCGACGGTACCAACTTGGAAACTCTGGAATATGCTGAAATTGAAGACGCTTCCGTTTTCGTTGCAGCCACCGGGAACGACAACATCAACAACCTTTGCGCACAAATTGCAGCACGCATTTACGGTGTGCCGCATGTCTATGTCCGCTTTGACGATATTACCCGTGAAAAGCTCATCAGCGGTTTTAATATTCAGGGCATTTATCCATTTAAATTATCCCTGGCTGAAATTGAGGAAAGCCTCTTTGGCGAATCTACGGTAGAGGAGGATTTTGAAGAATGAGAATTCTCATTGCCGGCGGCCGTACCCAGGCCGACTATCTAATTGGCCAGTTAAAGCAAAAGAAGCATAAACTGGTTGTCATTAACGAAGACCCGGATTATTCCAACTATTTGGCATCCACCCACAACGTTCCGATCCGCTGTGGTGACCCTACCAAATACTTCATGTTAAACGAAGCCGGTATTGAAGGCTTTGACGTTGTCATTGCCATCACCCACCGAGACGCAGACAATCTGGCCATTTGCCAATTCTGCAAGCGCTGCTTCGGCGTAAAGAAGTGCATTTGCACCGTACAAAATCCGAAAAACGTAGACCTGTTCAAGGAACTGGGTGTCAACACGGTTATCAGTGTCGGCCACTTGGTTTCTCAGTATATTTCTCAGGCCACTTCTGTAGAAAACCTAATTAAAACCTTCTCTACAGAAGATGAAAAAGTGGTTCTTTCCGAAATTTTGGTGGAACCGGAATTCAAATGTGTGGGACAAACGCTGTCCAACATCAAGCTTCCATCCAACACCATTATCGGATGCATTATCCGCAAATCTCAGGGCATGGTTGTTCCAACCGGTTCTACCGAAATCCATGCCGGAGACAAACTGATGATTATCACTTCTCCTGAAACGCAGGAATTGGCAATGGATGCCATTACGAGGTAACAAACTACATGAATAAGAACGAAACAAGCAGCATGCGTTCTGTTTATATGACCATGCTCAGTTCTTTGGGATATGTGGTCATTCTCTTGGGTATCATTGTTTTGATTCCCTGTTCTATGATTCTCTTCTATCCGGAAGAACGTCATATTGCCCATGAATTCATATTACCGGGCGTACTATCTATTCTGGTGGGCTACTTTATCCGTACCGTCACCGGCGGTTACGCAACCAAAAACTTAAAACGGCACGAAGGGTCTTTCATGGTAGTGCTCATTTGGCTGGTATCCATTCTCATTGGTGCCATGCCGTTCTACCTCAGTAAGGACTACACCTTCACCCAAGCGGTATTTGAAGCCACCAGTGGGTTTACCACTACCGGTTTCACCGTTACGGATGTAGGAAACGCGCCTCATATGATTCTGTTCTACCGCTCCATTCTTCATCTGTTTGGCGGGGTTGGCTTGATTTTGATTTTGAGCACCGCTCTTTCGGAAGTATACGGTATGCAGCTGTTTAACGCAGAAGGACATAGGGACGCCGTTGTGCCATCCTTAAAGAATATGTCCCGTACCATTCTGCTCATTTATCTGAGCTTAATTGCGGCCGGATCCTTGCTATACTGGCTGTTTGGCATGTCCCCGTTTGATGCGGTAAACCATGCCATTTCTGCCGTTTCCACCGGTGGGTTTTCCACCAAGGTGGGCAGTATTGGTGCCTTCAACAGCATTCCAATTGACATTATTACCATTGTCTTAATGTTGTTTGGTGCCACCAATTTCATGGCCATTTTGTTCCTGGTCAAAGGGAACTTCAAATACTACATTCAGAACATGGAAACCCAGGTTATGCTGGCCCTCATCTGCTTCTTCAGCCCGGTTGTGGTGGTACTGCTTTTGTTGTCCGGCGCATCTGACTCCCTGTTAACTGCCATTGACACCGGTGTATTCCAAGTCGTTTCCGTGGTAACCACCACCGGTTTTACCACCATAGATGACATGTGGCTGAACGCCGGATTCATGACCATTCCATTGGTATTCTTAATGCTCATCGGCGGGAACAGCGGTTCCACCGCCGGCGGTTTTAAGAGCTTCCGTTTTGGCCATTTGGTAAAGCAGGTTATCTGGACGTTCCAGGACATGGTTTCTCCAAGCCGGATGCATCACCCACATATGGCAAACCATTTTGGTTACCGTACCAATGTTTCCGATGATGTCTTACGGGAAACCAATGCATACTTATTCTTATTCTTAAACACTTCTCTTTTAGGTGCCTTCGGGTTAACCCTTTTCGGATTTGACTTCAGAGACTCCTTTGTAGAATTTGTTTCTATCCTCAGTACGGTTGGTGTCTCCATTGGCATCACCTCTGCTGAACTTCATGCCGGTGCCATGTGGATTATGATTGTCGGCATGTTAATCGGCCGTCTGGAAGTTTATGTCATTCCTTTGGCCATTTACCGTTTCGGTTCTGACCTTGCTGCCCTGTTCCGTCATACGGAGCACCGCATTGAAGTATCCCAAAAGCATCATAAGGAACTGAAGAAAAGAAGCGCCATCAAAAAGCAAAGAAAGGAGGCAAAGCAACATGACAAATAAAACCAAGCTCAAGTTAAAGCATGCACTATTTGATTTTGCAGTGGTGCTCATTACTTTTTTACTCACCACTTTGCTTTGCTACACCTTTTTAACCTATCAGGTACGGGCTGAATATCTGCTGCTCATCTATTTGCTGGGTACCATCATCATCGTGTATGAAACCAGCAACTTCTTTGTAGCGGTATGCTCGTCCATCATCTTCTTATTCGCCCACACCTTCCTCTTTGTGGAACCCCGCTATTCTCTGCTCATCCACTCCAAGAGTTTCCTGTTGATTATGGTCATTTTCATTTCGGTAGCCATTTTCGTCAACATTTTGGTGGTGCGGCTGAAAAAGCAAATGGATCAATCCAAAAAGGAAGCACGGCTTCATAAAGACCTGTATCAGGCCATTGAAGGCCTTTTGAAAATGCAGGACACCGACAGTGTAGTCGAGTATTCTAACAAGGCCCTTCGGAAGTTAGCACATAGAAGTGCAAAAATCTTTTTGGACAATCCAAAAGAAAACGAAAACGAAGCCATTGCCTGGTGCTTTAAAAATTCTTCCCCATGTGGTCACGGTGAAGCAGAATATCCGGATGAAGACAACAAATATCTGCCAATTCGTGCAGAGCGCAAAACCATTGGCGTCGTTTCTCTGGACTGTACCTTAGATGACCCGGACAGTGCCACCTTAGATGCCGTTCACGCCTTGTTAAATCAGGTTACCTTGGCTATGCAGCGTTGCCGTCTGGAAGAAATTGCACGAAAAGAAGCTTCTACCTATGCTCGTGAAAAAATCAAGAGTCAGGTCATGAAAAACCTGTCCCACGACATGTCTCCTCGTGCCAATTCCATTAAGACCCTGTCTACGGAACTTCGGAACGAAGAAGGCCTGTCCACAGAAGAAATCAACAGCCGACTGGATGTCATTGTATCGGAAGCAGAATACTTGTATGACACCATTGACAACCTTTTGGACATTACCAGCAAATAAGAAAAGTCCACTCCCGACGGAGTGGACTTCCTTTTAGGAGAATGACTATGGCAACCTTAAACATTGTATTGGTAGAACCGGAAATTCCACAGAACACCGGTAACATTGCCCGTACCTGTGCCTGCACCGGGGCTCACCTGCATATTGTGAAACCCATGGGCTTTGAAGTAACCGACAAGAACTTAAAGCGGTCCGGCTTAGATTACTGGCATTTTTTAGATTTAACCTATTATGAAAACTTAGATGACTTCTTTGCCAAAAATCCAAATGGGCAGTACTTCTACTACACCACCAAAGCCCTGCACAAGCACACGGAAGTTACCTATGACGACAACTGTTTCCTGCTCTTTGGAAAGGAAACCAAAGGCCTTCCGGAACCGCTTTTACTAAACCACCCGGAGCGATGCGTTCGTATCCCAATGATGGACGAATGCCGCAGTCTAAACCTGTCCAACTCCGTTGCCATTGGGGTCTATGAAGTGCTCCGTCAATGGGATTATCCGGCCCTTTCCTGCAAAGGCGAATTACACGAGTATAAATGGACAGATGCAAACCTATAATAGGGGCCAAAAAAACACGAAATAATGTAAAAGCCATGAGCTCTACCCATGGCTTTTTTTGGCGAAAATGTAGAAAGTGCGAAAAGGGGTCTAAAAAGGACTGTTAAAATTTTGACACCCCCTCTTTTTTCGCTATAATACATGTAGCGTTGAGAAAAGCTCAACTACTAATTAAGGCTATTGGCAGAAAGGGATCTCAATATGACTCTCAATAAGAAAACTGTAGACGACATCAATGCAAAGGGCAAACGCGTTTTGGTTCGTTGTGACTTCAACGTACCTCTCAAGGAAGGCGTTATTACCGACGAAAACCGTCTGGTAGCTGCTCTCCCAACCATCCAGAAATTGGTAAACGACGGTGCAAAAGTAATTCTTTGCTCCCACCTTGGCAAGCCAAAGGGCGAACCAAAGCCAGAACTTTCTCTTGCCCCGGTAGCAAAGAGACTTGCTGAACTCCTTGGTCAGGAAGTAAAGTTTGCTGCTGACGACAACGTTGTTGGCGAAAACGCAAAGAAGGCTGTTGCTGAAATGAAGGACGGCGAAATCGTTCTTCTGGAAAACACCCGTTATAGAGTAGAAGAAACCAAGAACGTTGCTACCTTCTCCGAAGAACTCGGTTCTCTTGCAGACCTCTTCGTAAACGATGCATTCGGTACTGCACACAGAGCACACTGTTCCACCGTTGGTGTAGTTGACTACGTAGAAGAAGCCGTTTCCGGTTATCTGATTGAAAAAGAAATCAAGTACCTTGGCAACGCTGTAAACGATCCTGCAAGACCATTCGTTTGCATTCTCGGCGGTGCTAAAGTAGCTGACAAATTGACTGTTATTGAGAATCTTCTGAACAAGGCCGACACCCTCATCATCGGTGGCGGTATGGCATATACTTTCGCTGCAGCTCAGGGCTACAATGTTGGTAACTCTCTGCTGGACGACACAAAAATTGATTACTGCAAAAACATGATTGCACAGGCCAAGGAAAAGGGCGTTCAGCTTCTTCTTCCGGTTGACACCGCAGTCATCAAGGAATTCTCGAACCCAATCGACGCTGAAATTGAAGCTGAAATGGTAGATATGGACAAGATTCCTGACGGCACCATGGGCGGCGATATCGGTCCTAAGACCTGTGATCTCTTCACCAAGGCTGTCAAAGAAGCCAAGACCGTTGTTTGGAATGGTCCTATGGGCGTGTTTGAAAACCCAACCCTTGCTGCCGGCACCCTTGCCGTTGCAAAGGCTATGGCTGAAACCGATGCTGTTACCGTAATCGGTGGTGGTGACTCCGCAGCAGCTGTTAACCAGCTTGGCTTCGGTGACAAGATGACCCACATTTCCACCGGTGGCGGTGCTTCCCTGGAATTCCTGGAAGGCAAAGAACTTCCTGGCATTGCAGCAATGTCCGATAAATAAGACGAGAACCAAATCGCCATAGAATAGAGAGGAATAGATACTATGAATAAAGCTACTCGTAAGGCAGTTATTGCCGGCAACTGGAAAATGAACAAAACCCCATCTGAAGCTACCGCTCTCATTAATGAAATGAAGCCACTGGTAGCAGATGCTGATTGCGATGTGGTTCTTTGCGTACCATTTGTAGACATCTACGCAGCAGTAGAAGCTGCTAAGGGTTCCAACATTAAGATTGGTGCTGAAAACGTACACTTCAAAGAAAGCGGCGCCTTCACCGGCGAAGTTTCCGCTGACATGCTGAAAGAAGCAGGCGTTGAATACGTTGTTATCGGCCACTCCGAACGTAGAACTTACTTCGGCGAAACCGACCAGACCGTAAACCTTCGCACGCTTGCTGCTTTGAAGGCCGGTCTGAAACCAATCGTTTGCGTTGGTGAAACTTTGGAACAGAGAGAACTGGGTTACACCGAAACTCTTCTGAAGTTCCAGACCAAGATGGCTCTCACCAATGTTTCTGCTGAAGACATGAAGAACGTTATCATTGCTTACGAACCGGTTTGGGCAATTGGTACCGGCGTTACCGCTACCGATGACCAGGCTGACGAAGGCAACGGCTTTGTTCGTGCAGCTATTGAAGAAAAGTATGGTAAGGACGTTGCAGAAGCTACCACCGTTCAGTACGGCGGTTCCATGAACGCACAGAATGCAGACGGCCTCGTTGCTAAGTACAACGTAGACGGCGGTCTCATCGGCGGCGCTTCCCTGAAGGCTCCTGACTTTGCAACCATCGTTAAGGCTGCTTCCAAATAAGAAATAAAAACATGCAGCTTCCCCAAACACGGGGAAGCTGTCATTTGTTTTAAGAAAGGTTATCCTTATGAAAAAACCTGTTGTTTTATGTATTATGGACGGCTTCGGCTGGGTTCCAAAAGAAGATTACGGCAATGCCATTGTAGCTGCAAAAACCCCTCGCCTTGATAGAATCATGGCAGAATGCCCTCACACCACCATTGGTGCTTCCGGTTTGGACGTAGGTCTTCCGGACGGTCAGATGGGGAACTCCGAAGTTGGCCACACCAACATTGGTGCCGGCCGTGTTGTATATCAGGAATTGACCCGCATTACCAAGTCCATTGAAGACGGTGACTTCTTCCAAAACGAAGCCTTTTTAGAAGCCATCAATAACTGTAAAAAGAACGACTCTGCACTCCACCTGATGGGCCTGCTCTCTGATGGCGGCGTTCACAGTCATATCAAGCATCTCTTTGGTCTTTTGGACCTTGCGAAGAAAAACGGTCTCACCAAGGTTTATGTTCACGCCATCTTAGACGGCCGTGACGTACCTCCTACCTCCGGTGCAGATTATGTAGCACAACTCATGGATTATATGGCTGAAATCGGCTGTGGCCAGATTGCCACCGTTACCGGCCGTTTCTATGCCATGGACCGTGACAACCGTTGGGAACGCGTTGGCAAGGCTTACAACGCATTTGTCAAGGGCGAAGGCAACAAGACCGACGACCCTGTTGCCGCCGTAAAGGCATCCTATGAAGTGGTTGACGAAGACGGCAAGAACTTAACCGATGAATTCGTACTTCCAACCGTTTGCATGGATGGTGGACGCATTGCAGAAAATGACTCCGTTATCTTCTTCAACTTCCGTCCGGACCGTGCCCGTGAAATCACCCGCACCTTTGTGGATCCAAGCATTGACGGTTTTGAACATACCTACTTCCCTGTTACCTACATTTGCATGACCCAGTACGATGCTACCATGCCAAATGTAACCGTAGCCTTTAAGCCACAGTCCTTGGAAAACACCTTGGGCGAATATCTGGCTAAGAACAACATGACACAGCTCAGAATTGCAGAAACTGAAAAGTACGCTCATGTTACCTTCTTCTTCAACGGCGGTGTAGAAACCGTAAACGAAGGCGAAGACCGTATTTTGGTTCCAAGTCCAAAGGTAACCACCTATGACCTGCAGCCGGAAATGAGCGCACCGGAAGTGACCGACAAACTGGTAGAAGCGGTTCTTTCTGACAAATATGACGTCATCATCATCAACTTTGCCAACTGCGACATGGTTGGTCACACCGGCGTCTTTGATGCCGCTGTCAAAGCCGTAGAAACCGTAGACACCTGTGTAGGCCGTCTGCAGGATGCCGTTGCCGAAATGGGCGGGGCCATTCTCCTTACCGCAGACCATGGTAATGCAGACAAAATGTATGAACCTGACGGTTCTGCCTTTACCGCACACACCACCAATCCGGTACCATTCGTTGTCATCGGCTGTGGTGACGTTGCTCTCCGGGAAGGTGGCCGCCTCTGCGACCTCTCCCCAACCATTCTGAAGATTCTGAATCTTCCACAGCCGGCTGAAATGACCGGCGAGTCCTTAATCAAATAATTCCACTTACTGGAATGGGCAATAGAAAAGACCTTCCCCGTAAAAAGGGAAGGTCTTTTTCTGCTTTAAAAAATTGATTGGTCTTCCAGGTTCTTGGAAGATATGTTCCGGATTCTGCCCGGGAAAGATACGGCGAAGCAAGTGCCGGCCTGGTCAGAATATTCCAGTCCAATGTGGCCGTCATGGGCATCCACAATGTTCTTGGCAATGGAAAGGCCAAGACCAAATCCGCCCTTACCGCCATCTTCTTTCTGACGGGAGGCCTCTTCACGGAAGAACCGTTCAAAGATATCTCTTTGCTTGCTTTCCACAATGGCCTCGCCGGTATTGAATACCGTCAGGTTCACATTCCGTCCTACGTTCTTGACGGTAACCTTAATGTCCCCGCCCGCATTTACGTATTTAACGGCATTGTCCAGCAAAATCATGATAACCTGTCTTACCTTGGCTTTGTCGCCGGAAATATACAGTTCCTCTTGAATTTCAGAATCAATCAAAACCTTCTTTTCGAAGGCCAGGGATTCACTGGTTAAAACGCAGTCATCCACTAAGTCACTGAAGTTGAGAACTTCAAACTGCATGTATTCTTGTGCGCGGTCTCCGTCAGTACGGGACAGGTTCAACATGTCGTTGACCAAGTCTGTCATACTGCGGGCTTCTGATTTTGTGCTTTCCAGCCATTTCCGCTGTTCTTCCACCGTGGTTTCCGGATTGGAAAGGGCAATATCCATGTTGGCCAGAATAACCGTCAGCGGCGTTTTCAGTTCATGCGAAGCATCCGCTAAGAATCGGCTCTGTTCGTCTACAGAGTTCTTTAACGGCTCTATGGCTCTATTGGCCATATATTCTGCCAAAATGTATACAATGCCCATACAGAGCGTTGCAGCAATCATATAAAGGCCTACCTGGAAGGTAATGTTATCTGTTTCGGCAGTCATGTCTGCCAAAGCAATAACCTGCCCGTTTTTCACGTTGGAACGTTTGAATCGCATATTGTAGGTAGGAACGGTTCCCTCGTTAATATTGTTGCCTACCACATAACGAACCGCTCTGGTAACTTCCGTTACGTCCTCTACCTCAATGGAAGAAGAAACGAACTGGATGTTCCCCTTTTGATCTGTTACAACCACAATGACGTTGCCGGTGTACATATTGGCAAAGCCATGCTGTACCAGTTTTGCGTCCAGGTTCCCGTCTTTGTCCGTTTTTACGGTAACGGATTCTATGGCGGCATCCATAGCGTAAAGGGTTTCGTTTTTAAAATGGCTGTAGGTGGCCGCAGAAAGAATAATAATACCTACAATCAGAATAACCGCAGTCATCAGCATGGTATCTACAATCATGCTTTTTTTGAGCTGCTTAAACAATTATTCTTTCACCTCCAAGCGATATCCAATTTTCCGGATGGTGGCAATCTGCACACAGTCCGTCAACTTGGCAATCTTCTTTCTCAAGAAGGAAATATAAACTTCTACGTTATTATCTTCTACGTCTGATTCAGCACCCCAGATTTTTACCAGAAGTTCTTCCTTCGGCACAATCACGTTCGGGCTAAAAAACAGCAGCCGCATAATTTCGTATTCTTTTGGTCCCAAATTGATACTGCGGTCTCCGTTTTCTAAGGTATAGTTGGAAAGATTTAAGCTTAAATCTTCAAAAGTCAATTCGTTCATGACCACCGGTCCCTGTCGGCGGGAAATGGAGCGGATGCGGGCCAACAATTCGTTTGGAATGAACGGCTTGGACAAATAGTCATCTGCGCCGGCATCCAGGCCTTTGATTTTATCTTCTACGCTGTCACGGGCAGTAAGCATGATAATTGGAGTGGTAACTCCGTCTTTCCGCAGTTTCTTGGTAATTTCAATCCCGTTCATCTTCGGAAGCATAACATCCATGACAATAGCATCATAAATACCGGAGGAGGCGTAGTCGTACCCATCTTCCCCGTCATGCACAATATCTGTCGTATAACGCTGACTTTTCATAATTTCGCCCAGTGCTTCCGCAAGACGCACTTCGTCTTCCACAATTAAAATTCTCATAAGGGACCTCCGATAGAGTAGTATCATTAAAATTATAATCAGATTGACATAAAAATACAATTATGTTACCCTAAATCCCGCGATTCGGAGAGGTACCGAAGTGGTTATAACGGGGCGGTCTTGAAAACCGTTAGGGGGCAACCTCACATGGGTTCGAATCCCATCCTCTCCGCCACCTTTTCTATTGACTTATCTACCCAAATTGATATAATTATCAAGCAAACTTTAGAACTGAAAAAACGCATTGTTTGGCTGTTTGGAGAAATACCCAAGAGGCCGAAGGGGCTCCCCTGCTAAGGGAGTAGGGCGTAATACACGTCGCGAGGGTTCAAATCCCTCTTTCTCCGCCATAAAAAGAACCATACCATTTGGTATGGTTCTTTTTTCTTTGTATGGTTTCTCTTTCTTTTTTAGGCAGATTTTTGTACGTGCACAAATGTTTATAAATTCTTAAGATAAATCGTATAGTATATAAGAGTCTAATCTAATCATATTTTTAAGGAGAGAATTACTATGGCAAACAAATACCCTACTCTCTTCGTTCACGGCTTCATGGGCTGGGGCGAAGACAACCTGGTAGACGAAGTATTCCCTTATTTCGGTTTTAACCCGTTTAAGAGATTTATACCAAAGCTTCAAAAAGAAGGCTTTGAAATCTACCAGCCACATGTAGGTCCATTTAACTCTGCTTGGGACCGTGCCTGCATTCTTTGGGCATACGTTATGGGTGGTACCGTTGACTTCGGTAAAGTACACTCTGAAAAGTATGGCCATGAAAGATACGGCCGTACTTATCCTGGCATTTTAAAGGACTGGGGCGAAAAGGGCGACCACGAACGTCTTAATATCGTTGGCCATTCCTTCGGCGGCCCAACCGTAAAGACCTTCCTTGACCTGGTTGCACACGGTTGTCAGGAAGAAATTGACGGCACCCCTGCAGAAGAACTGTCCGACCTTTTCAAGCTGAACAAAGCACAGAAGATTCACTGCGCCGTTACCCTTTCCGGTGTTAACAACGGTACTTCCTTTGCTTCCATGTGGGGCGACAAGGGCATGATTACCGCTGGCTCTGCACTCATGAAAGCCTTTAATTTCATTGGTAACTCCCGTGCAATGTGGTTCTATGATGTTTATCTGGATCAGTGGCACATCACCAGCGACCCTGCCGGCATCAAAGAAGATACTTGGGGCACCACTCCTGACGGTCTGAAGGGCATCGAAGCTTACATGAAGAACCACAAGGACTCCATCCTTATGGAAATGCAGGTAGAAACCCAGCAGGAAATTATGAAGCTGCAGTCCGCTGATGACGACGCTTATATGTTCGCTTGCCGCGCAAACAGTGCTCATAAAAACCGTTTCGGCAAATGGGATATGAACCGCAACACCCCGTTCTTCCTCTGTAAATTTGCCGGCGAATTCACCGCTCGTTACAATCCGGAAAAATTAAAGCCATATGGTTTTGATGAAACCTGGTTCGCCAACGATGGCTTGGTTAACGTAAAGGGCCAGAATGCTCCTACCAATCAACCATTCACTGACGGTGACAAGAACACCGACTTTAAGAAGGGCATCTGGTACAACATGCCGATTCACGAAGGCTGGAGCCATACTTCTTGGTGTGGCTGGGGTCTTCCTGTGGATGAAATTTCCGGCTACTATAGAGAAATGCTGGAAACCTTCGCAAAGCTCCCTGACTAATCCTAATAAAAAAGCCTGTGGCTTCGGCCACAGGCTTTTTCTTTTACTTTTTATATGCGCTTTGCATGGTAGTCTGAACTTCCTCTAACATTTCACAAAGACGATGTACATTGAGGATGTCTTCGTCCTTCATACCTTTATCCATCCAGTCAATTAATGCACCAAAGCAAGTGTATTGACAAATTTGGATGATGATGGACTTGTCTTGCTGACTCAGAGCAGACTGATTACCATAAACGGTTATGGCATACTGTTCCACTGCATAGTGACAAATATCCATTAAAGAGCGTTCAAAGATGCCCCGGTTGGCAGAATAATAAGTATGGGACAACGCCTTTTTATTTTTGGTCAAAAACGAAATTGCCACATTGGCAAAGTCTTCAACCGTGCTGACTTTTGGACAATCCGATAAAATGTCGTCTACCATTTCCTTTACCACGGTTTCCAACAGGGTTGGAATGTCTTGGAAATGATAATAGAACGTATTCCGGTTCACACCGCAAGAAGAAGTAATGTCTTTTACGGTGATTTTGGAAATAGGACGTTCTTCGAGTAAACGGATAAATGCATCTTTAATGGCGCGTTCTGTTAAATTCGACATAACTGTTCCTACTATCTGCGAACGTAACGGAGTTCACACTTGCCGTCACCGCGACCAATGGTCTTTGGCAGGTCAAGTTCAACGCCGAATGCTTCGCCGATTCCGCGGTCACCACACATGGCGTAGTCACAAAGACGGGCAATATCTTCGTCAGAGCAACCGGCCTTCTGCCAAGCCTTAACCAGTGGGCAATAATAGAAATCAAGATCAAAATGGTCATCGTCGCAACGAAGGATTTTCATTTCAAATACCAATCTTGCGAAAACGCCAAACAAAGCCTTCTTCAGGCCAACCAAGGACTGGCCTTTGCCGCCCTTCTTTACATGACGTGCGCCGTGGTCCAGGCCGCAGCGTTTAATGGCATCCGGTGCGAAATCGTCGCCCTTGAGGCCGTGCTTTTCTGCTTCGTCAACCAGGAGCCACATCCAGTAAGCTCTATGTTCTAACTGTTCGCGGACAGCAGAGACAATTGGTGTTTTCAGTTTCGGATCATTTTTAACACTCATTCTCTTTTCTCCTTTTTAGAAAAAATATGCTACAGTTTCATATTATGCAAATTATATTACATAAGTCAACACGTGTTTAAACATTTGCCTAACACCGTTATTCGTTTAACAATTCGTATAGTAAACTGTACGATGCTGTTAGAAAGATAACAACTCGAATTGTTGACCAAAGCAAGAAATTGATTGTAGAATGTATTTGACTAATACTGCTCATCGTCTAACTATATGAGCTTAATCATTCATTTTAATCTAAAGGAGAAATTTTGTTATGGCAATCGAAAAAAGACCAATTAACGAAATCATGGAAGGCATGCGTGCCTACTATGACAGTGGCATCACTCAGGATGTTGACTGGCGTATTGAACAGCTCAAGAAATTAAGAAAAGCTATGAAAGATGACCAGAAGGGCCTCATGGATGCAATGTGGGAAGACTACCACAAGAACGCATTCGACGCTTGGGCTTATGAACTTGCTGGCACTTTCGCTGAAATCGACGATACCATCAAGTATCTGAAGAAGTGGGCAGCACCAAAGAAGAGCGGTTCTGCACTCTTCAACGTTCCTTCTTACACCATGAACTACAGAGATCCATTCGGCGTTGTTCTTGTAACCAACGCTTGGAACTTCCCGGTATTCTGCGGTATTGCTCCACTGATTGGCGCTATTGCCGGCGGTAACTGCTGCGTATTCAAGACTTCCCGTTACTGCGCTAAGTCTTCTGCATGGATTGAAAAGGTTATTGCTACCGCATTCGACCCTAACTATATCACCGTTCTCTCCGGTGGTCGCGAAGAAAACGCTGACCTCTTCAAGGCTCCGTTTGACTTCTCCTTCTTCACCGGTTCCACCACTGTTGGTGCTCTCCTTATGAGCCAGCAGGGTGCTCACGTATCCCCAGTTGTACTTGAACTTGGCGGTAAATCCCCAACATACGTTGACAAGGACGCTGACCTCAAGGAAGCTGCTGAAGTTATTGCCTGGGCTAAAGGCTGTAACGGCGGTCAGGTTTGCGTAGACCCTGACTACATCATGGTTCACGAAGACGTTTATGATAAGTTCATGAAGCTCTTCAAGGAAGCTTTCAAGAAGAACGACTATGACAAGAAGGGCAACCTGAAGGATGAATTCTGCGGTATCGTTTCCGAAAAGCACGCTCAGAAGATGATGAGCTTCATTGAACCGGAATACGTAACCTTCGGTGGCAAGTTCGACGAAGTTAACCGTCGTCTTGAACCAACCATCATGGAATTCGGCGAAGCTAGCCAGGAAGCTATTGACAAGCATCCTGCACTTCAGGAAGAAATCTTCGGTACTGTTATTCCTGTAGTAAAGGTTAAGAATAAGGAACATGCTGTTGACTTCATTCACAGAGTATGTAAGAAGTACGGCATTGACGGCATTGAAGCTAAGCCTCTTGCTTTCTATGTTTACACTCACAACAAGAAGGTTGCCGACTACATGCTTGCTAACGTACAGTCCGGTGGTGCTGCAATCAACGCATCTATCCTTCACATCCTCGGTGTTCCATTCAACGGTACCGGCTTCTCCGGTAACGGTGACGGCTACCACGGTGAAGAATCCTTCAAGGTATTCACCCACAACAGAACCGTACTTGTTAAGTATCAGGGCGTTGGTCTCCACCGCGTAATCAACTGGGTACTCTTCCCACGCAAGGCTATCGTTAAGATTTCCCCATTGCTTGCTAAGATTCCAGCTGACAAGATCTGCAAGTACCTCATCGTTCCAATTAAGAAGTGGTAACTTCTATTTAACGGAAACAAAAAAGCCTCGGTCTTTTGACCGAGGCTTTTCTTTTTTCTGTTTACAGATAAAGGTCAGACATCTGCCCTACCCAGCTCCAAACTTTGGTGGCAAGTTTTTCCCACTTGTCGTAGCCCTTTGGTGTGGATGGATAGAAGATATAAAGCAGTGCAACCGGAAGTGCTTTCAGCAGGCCGCCGGTAGCAGGAATGATTTCCTTCAGAGGAATCTTTCCCTTAGCAATACCAAGAACCAGTTCCTTCAGCTGATGAAGGATGTCTTTTACGGTAATACCAACGCCCAGGTCAGCAATAATGCACTTAGCCATGAGACAATCCCGTTCAAACAAGTACTGCTGGGTTTCAATGCTGAGGGTCAGCAAGTGAGCCATAGCAGCCAGAAGCAGTGCAGTATCTCTACCCTGTCCGTTGTTGTATTTCTTGTTGATTGGCCACAGTTCTTCCTTGGTTGGCTTTCTCTTGTTGCCCTTCATAACCTCTGCGGTAACATCAATGGCAATATCAATATGGTTCATGGCTTCGGCCATACCTTCGCCGTTATCGGCGCGGTTGACAATAGCTGCATCGCCAATGGCAAGGAATCCGGTGCCTACATAGTTGAAGAGAGATCTGTGGTATGGAGTCGGCTTTTCTTCAATTTTGGCAACCTTGTATGGCGGCAGTTTCGGAGCAACGTTCTTTAAGAAGAGGTCGTAGTATTCGTCACCCTGATCATAGGACAGGCAGGAGCCAATACCCAGGATGCCGTCGTATGCTTCGTCAGATGGAGCAAGCCACATCTTGTAAGAAAGCCAGCTGTGGTTGGTCATCCAGCGTTTCCGTTCTTCGAACTGAATGTAACGGAGGCGAACAAAGAATACGTCCCGGTTGGTCAGTGGGAAGTTTTCTACGCCAACGGTCTTTGGCAGTGCGGTACGAACAACAGCGGCCTGACCGGAAGCGTCTACTACCAAGCGGGCATCCACAGCAACGTCTTCCCCTTCATAGGTGAAGGTAACACCTTGAACAGCAGCACCGTTGGTCTGAACGGATTTAAACGGAGCGGCATACAGGAATTCTGCGCCGGCTTCCATTGCCCAGTCATGGAGCTTCAGCAAGTAGCCGTGTTTGTGAATACCAATGGTGGTAACCGCATATGGCTTCGGGTCGGTGTACATTGGAGAATAGTGGTATGCATCCTTAAATGCAAAGCTCCAAATGCCATCTCCCTCGGTTGGCTTTGGCAGGCCATGGGCATCCATGTCTGCTTCTGCAAAGTGTGCAATGTCGTATTCCATGCTCAGGTTTTCCCGGCTGTCCTTATCAATAATCAGGACACTGAAGCCGCGTTCTGCCATGCGTCTTGCATAGTAGGTACCGGCACTGGAAGCACCGACAATGACAATGTCATAAGACTTTTTCATAAGAATTTCCCCTTTCTGAAGATTCTTTTCTTCCTAACGAGTTCAGTATAGCACAAAAATAAAAACCTCTGCCCGGTTTAGCAGAGGTTTCATTTGATTTCCTGTTCTAAATTGTCAAACGCATCGGTGGCGAAAAAGTCTTGCAGGGTCATCTCTAATCCATCGCAGATTCTCTTCACGGTGTGGATGGAAATGTCCCGGCGGGTCGGGTCCATCATACTGTACAGTGTGGACGGCGTAATTCCGCAAAGAACCGCCAGTTCATTTGTGGTCATGTTTCGTTCCCGGCAGAGTTCCTGCACGCGAAAGGCCACCAAATCTTTCACATTCATCCGTGTCACCTCATGGCACATTCTAGAAAAAACTACGCCAGAGCGTGTACGCAGTTGCGTAAATTACGAAAATTCGTTAGAATTAGGTTCGTACGGGCGATACAAGATTTCGTCTTTTCCCAGCTGTGTGGCAGGTTTTCGAAAGAAAATTTGCTAGAAAGAGCCAGGCAACTGCTTGGCTCTTTTTTGTTTTTCAACTGTATAATAACGGATGTTTTTGTTATATAATGTTTTGGTAACGTTATTCGAGAAGGGTGTGTTTTGATGAATCCAATTTTGGAAAAAGCCTATCCTAATTTCCGAGATTTGGGTGGTCTGGAAACAACAGACGGATACTGCATAAAGCCTGGTATGATTTTCCGAAGCCCGGACTTGCCAGACAAAAAAGATCCTGCTGTTTTAGAAGCACTGAAAGACCTTCATCTGGATTATATTGTGGACTTACGCTGTCCCATTGAATCCTTTGAGCGGAAGGACATAACGGTTCCGGGAACCCAGTACCTCTCTCTCCCGGTCATTAAAGCATGGCCGTTTATTACCGTTGTAGTTTGCTACACCGGTAAATTTTTGGCTGTCCGCCACATGAGAAAAGGTACCGCAATAAAAGTAAAAGAAGAAAAAGAAGCATCTTATAGAGCCATTCCGTTTTCTCCTGCGTATAACAAGGTGTTCCAATTAATGGACGAAGGGAAAACCTTTGACTTCCACTGCACCGAAGGCAAGGACCGTACCGGATGGCTGGCCATCTGTATTGAATACAGTTTGGGCAGAAGCGTAGACGAAATCTTCAAAGAATACATGAAGTCCAATGAACTGCGTCCGGGTAAGGACCGCACCTGGCTTACCAAAGCCGGACTGGACTTAGAACAGATTAACTATGCTTCCTACTGTGAATTCGTACACGAAGAACTGTTCGAATTGGGCTTTGCCACCGTTATGGAACGGTACGCCACCTTTGATGAATACTTGGAAGATGTGTTCCATATTACCGAAGAACGCAAAGCAAAATGGAGAGCCATTTACTTAGAGAAAAAGGATGAACCCTAAATGAATAAAAAGCTTCTTGCTTTCGTAATTGTCTTAGTTGCTCTGGTAGCTGTCGGTGCTTACAATTTGTTTGGCACACCTGCATCGCTCCACCGCGTTACAAGTGACGAAAAGCCAACCGCTCCCGCAGCGGAAGCGGTTGACGTTGTTGACCTGGCCAAAGACCTGGCTTCCAGCGAGAATAAGGCCACTCGAAAATACAAGAATGCTACCATTACCTTCACCGGCACTTTCGTAGAGGCCGATGAACTTGAACATGCATTCATGGTGCTCTGTGCCATTACAGATGACGAAAAAGCCCAAGACATCCTCTTTAATTGCTGTCTTTTGGACGAAGCCTCCCGCAACCGCGTTTCCCATTTTTCCACGGGAGATTCCGTCACGGTTACCGGTACAGTCACCGAAATACATCATAACAGTTATGAGATTTCCGTGCAGGAAATCAACGGATAGGAATTAACATGAAACTTTTAAAAACCGTTTTCCCAACCTCCGGTTCCTTCAAAGAACCGGTGTGGAAATACACCCTGCAAAATGACCATGGTATGGCCGTAGACGCCATTACCTATGGCTGTCTAATTACTGACGTACGTGTGCCGGACCGCAATGGCTTTGTAGAAAGTGTGGTTTTAGGCTTTGACGACTTGGCTGACTACGAGGCCAATGCCGGTATGTGTCTCGGATCTGTTGTAGGACGCATTGCCGGGCGCATTGACCACGCCCAGTTTGAATTGGACGGTGAGACCTACCACGTCCCTGCCAACGAAGGCGAAAACAGCCTTCATGCAAATCACGAGTTTGCCAACGCCAATTGGGACGCAGCTCCTTTTGAAACCGACAACAGCGTAGGGGTTATTTTCTCCTATGTTAGCCCGGATGGAAGCAACGGCTTCCCGGGACAGGTATCCACCAGAGTGACTTACCTGTTGGACAACAAAAACAACTTCCACATTCATTACGACGCCGTCAGTAACAAAAAGACCGTCCTGAATTTAACCAACCACACCTATTTCAATTTAAGTGGCAACTTGAAAAACAATGTTTTGGACCACGTGGTAACTGCCAACGTAGACCGTTACATTGAACTCCGTCCGGACTGCATTCCTACCGGCAAACTCATTCCGGTAGACGGTACTCCATTTGACCTCCGGGATGGCAAAGCCATTCGGGAAGGGGCTGAATCGGATTACCCACAAAACGTGCTGGTTCACGGCGGATATGATCATCCGTTTATTTTTGCAGAGTCTGCT
Organism: Acutalibacteraceae bacterium; assembly: GCA_045642465.1. Lineage (GTDB taxonomy): Bacteria > Bacillota > Clostridia > Oscillospirales > Acutalibacteraceae > RUG420. The sequence goes on along the minus strand of JAZUIY010000016.1, from coordinate 41,167 downwards.
GTAAAGAAAAATACTTTACAGTTAGAAGACCCTACTTCCGGTCGTGTCCTAACCGTCACCACCGACTATCCTTGTTTCGTTATGTATTCCGGAAACTACATGGACAACACCGTAACCATGAGAGGCAAAAAAACCGAGCCTCACTTCGGTGTGGCCCTGGAAACGCAGAAATATCCGGACGCTATGAACAAGCCAAACTTTGAAAGTGTTGTATTAGAGGCGAAAGAAGCCTATAATCAATACACGACATGGAATTTCTCCATCAAGTAAGAAAATCGGATTTCTCAGGCGCTCAGCCAGTCTGAGCGCTATCTATGCGGGTATAATTCATCGGTAGAATGTGACCTTCCCAAGGTCAACAGGTGGGTTCGACTCCCATTACCCGCTCCATTTTTTGAAAGGAGTCCAGCATGAAGTTACAAGAATCCGGCGAAATGTACTTGGAAACCATCCTTCGCTTGTCGAAGGAAAAAGAATTAGTCAGATCCATAGACGTAGCAGAATACATGGACTTCTCCAAACCAAGTGTCAGCCGTGCCATCGGGCTACTGAAAGATGGCGGCCTGCTGACAGTAGAGGCCGGCGGTGCTTTGGTCCTCACTGACAACGGGAAGAAAGTGGCCGAAGCCATCTACGAACGCCACCAGGTGTTAACCCGGTTCTTAACCTCCATTGGCGTGGAGGAAGATGTGGCGGAGGAAGATGCCTGCCGCATTGAGCACATCATTTCGGAAGAAACCTATCTTGCTTTTAAAAACAAAGTAGAAAAGTAAACGGAAAAGCGACAGCCTTAGGGCTGCCGCTTTTTTAATTTCGTTCTATGGCGTAAAGGTCAGAAAACGGAATGATTTTGTTGACAATTTTGAGTTGCCGGTTTACCCGGTCCACACCGGAAACCATACCGGTTAGTTGAAGGTATTCCCCTTTCTTGTAGTAAGTTACGGTTATGATGTCCCTTACTTGTAGTTCCCGAAGCAGTTGGTCCAGCCATTCCATGGACTCCTCCGAAAGGACGGCTTTGGGGACTTTTATTTTTTCTTTTTTGAGGAGTTCTTCCTCGTATCCGCTCAATGCGGCAAAAGGCATAAACTGCTTTGCCCGCATGGCTCGGTTCATGGGCGTACGCAATGTGTCACTTCCTTTAGGCTTTGTGCCCACCGATTTGCCCATTTCGCTCTCTGGTGCGAGCTTCTTCTTTTAAACTGGTTCCCCGCAGCACCGCATTCTTTCCATATTTCCACTGCAGAGAAATAACCGCCTCCTGCATGGACCGTTCCCGGTCTGCAGCAGCGGGGTCTATGAAAAGGCTGTACTGCCGGGCACCCTCTTCTGCCACCTGTCCCAAGCACACTCCAATTCTGCGAATGGGCGCGCCGGGTACAATAATACGGCGGTACAGCGGTTCGGCCAGCCCTTGCAATTCCTTGGTGGAATTACTGGGATAAACCAACCGCGCTGTACCGTGGGAATGAGGGACGCCACAAGCACGGGCATACCCAATGTGCAGTACCAAGGATTCGGCTGTTAGGCGCTGGTCCACCAGGTCCAGGGAAAGGAGTTCTACCATTTCTTTCACCAAGACCAGGCCCTCTTCGGTGCTGTAGTCCCGGGGAAGGACTTGGCCACTGGACAGAGAACTGCTCTTGGGGACAAATGCCTGAATGTCTGCAATGGTGACGGGTTCCCGTCCCCAGGCATGGTCTATGAGCAGTTCTGCGTCTACGCCGAAAAGCCGGTACAAAAAGTCCGGCTCCGTCCGGGCAATTTGCCCCATGGTGTAGATGCCGTAGTGGGCCAGTTTTTCCGCGGTCCCACTGCCAATGCGCCAGAAATCCGTTAGCGGTTGATGGTTCCACATGGTGGCCCGGTACCGCTTTTCGGTTAACACGCCAATGTGGTCCGGCGCATGCTTGGCAGTAATGTCCAGCGCCACTTTTGCCAAATACAAATTGGTGCCTATACCGCAGGTAGCGGTAATGCCCGTGGTTCGGTAGACGTCTTCCATGATGCGGATGCCCAGTTCTTTGGCGTTTAAGCCATAGAGCTGTTGATAATCCGTTACATCCAAAAACGCCTCGTCTACCGAATATACGTGAATGTCTTCTTTGGCAACATAACGCAGATATACGCCGTATACCGTGGCAGCATATTCCAAATACAAATGCATTCTGGGAACAGCCATGATATACTCCAAGTCTTTTGGAATTTCAAACACGCGGCAGCGGTTCTTTACCCCCAGGGCTTTCATGGCCGGTGTAATGGCCAAACAAATGGTTTTCTCTGTGCGTTCCGGATCCGCCACCACCAAATTGGTGGTGAAGGGGTCCAGTCCCCGCTCCACACACTCTACCGAAGCATAAAAGGATTTCAGGTCTATGCACAAATATACCCGCGTTTTCTGTTCCTCCATGTTGCACCCCAAAACAAAAAGCACGCTGACCGAAGTCAGCGTGCCCATTCACTGTAGCCTCATTATATACCGAACATTTGTTCGTGTCAACGAGGAAATGGTTTTAAAATGCAATGATTCCGTTTTGATAAAGCAAGTAAACCACTGCCAAAATCAGCAGATAACTAACCAGTGTAGCAATCATGATGACATAGGATTTGGTCTGGATTCCCAGTACTACAGTAACCCCTACCACAACGGCAGAAAGCACTAAGATGAGAATTAAGAGAAGCGTGGTACTCATTACAGTTTTTCGTCCTCTACCGGTTCTTCCGGTTCATCAAAGGTAACCGTGCGCATTTGGAACATGTTGCCGGAACCAAAGCGGAATCCGGAAGCGTCTACATATCTGTCTTCATAGGTTTGGCCATTTTCAAAGTCGGCTTCCTCATCTACATGACCCAGCATAGCGCCCAAAGCGTTAAAGCTCATATCTTCATTGGTGGTGGCTGCGGTCTTCAGAATCTTCTGATTTTTCTTAGACTTTCTCCCCTTCTTTTCGCCCTTCTTGGCAGCGGCGGAGGCCACAGCCAACTCATTGGCGGCAAAGTTCTGGGAGAATTGTTCTTCCTTCGTCTGTTCTTTGGCAGGTGCTTCTTCCTGCGGGGCGGTTGCCGGCTTCTGGTACAATCTTTCCCGTTCGGCATCGGTAGCTCTCCGAGCAGCTTCCCCAGCCGCTTTGGCAATAGCTGCCTTTCGTTCTGCAGCAGAATCGGAAACCGCTTCTGTTACCGCAACCACCGTAGCACCAGCCACAGCACAATCTACCTTTTCTTCTACCGGCAGGCCATGCTTTTTGGCATACTGGGCCTTTGCTTTGGCAATGTTTTCCCGTGCGGTCCGCTTAGCAGCCACCCATTCCGGATTTACTTCTTCGGTACTTACACTGGAAATATCCATATCGGTAGCAAATGGTTTTCCCACCATCTGTTCCGCCGTACGTTCTGCCAAAGACTTTTCCAATGGCGGTTCTTCCGGCATGGTGCCCAGGCAGTTCAGTCGGGCATAACGGTTACAGGCAATAGCAACCACTTCGTAAATGAAGAACGCAATGACAACGAGTGCAATGAGCAGCAGTGCCCGCAGAGACTCATCTACAAAGAAGGAGAACACCAGCGCAATCAGCGTCAATGGCAAGCTCACCAAATGCAGTACTTCTGCAGCACAGGTGCGTGCCGGCAGTCCGTCTTTGCCTACTGCAATGACGTATTTTGCGTACTTCTCACAGTGGCAGAACTTGAAGAGTTTCAAGTCCCAGGACTTAGGGGCAAACCATCCTTCTGCATACTTATATTTGTCGTTGTCCGGAGCCTCGTCTACCACCCCAATAATCAGGCGGAAGGCACTTTCGTAAGCCACTGCCAACAGGGCAATAAAGATGGGTTCATAAATATTGCTTGCGTTGAAAAAAACAACCATCAACGTAAGAAACAGCACAGCCAAAATAGCGGCAATGACGAATACATACGTTAAGATCTTGTTGTACTTGGATTTTGTCATAAAATCACCGAAGCCTTTTTCTTATTTAACGGGTGTATTATACCCCAATTGACGGCAGAAATAAAGGATATTTCACCATATTGTAAAGTTGTTTACCTTTACAGAAAGTTAACATTGCCTAACGCCGGAGCAATTTGTGGTATAATAAGGAAAATTTGTGGTTTGAAAGGAGGCCTCTTTTTGAAGGTCATTACCTGTGTTGATAACGACGGCGGTCTCTTCTTTAACGAGCGCCGTCAAAGCCAAGACAGAGGCTTTATTTCCAATTTACTGCAACTCTGTAAAGGCAGAACCCTTTACATTTCTGACTACTCTGCCCCTTTGTTCCCAAAGGAAAAGCATATCAAAGTGGTAGAAGACCCGCTAAAAACCGCCAAAAAACGCCAATTTTGCTTTGTAGAAGGCCAATATTTAAAGCCTTATGAAGACAAAATAGAAGCCCTGATTTTATACCATTGGAACCGGGATTATCCCGCCGACCGCTATCTGGATTTGGATTTAACCCAGTGGACTCTGGTAGAAACCACCACCTTTGCCGGCACATCCCACGACCATATCAGAAGAGAGGTATACGTTCATGAAGTCAACTAAACTCCTTGCCTTTTTCGTTGCCCTCACCCTGCTCTTTGCCGTAGGCTGTTCCAGCATGGAAGACGTGGTGGGACAGGCCACCGGTTCCACCCCATCGGTGGAAATTCCGGGGGACTTTGACTTTCGCTCCATTCCGGAATTCAGTGGCAAAGGCTACGTGGTCATCAATAATAACGTGCCTTACTTTACCGAAGAGGACTACACCACCGAATCTTATGAAACCTATGGCAATCTGGATTCCCTCGGACGCTGCACCAGCTGTATCGCCTGTATTGGCAAAGATTTAATGCCAACGGAAGAGCGCAGTCAAATCAGCAACGTGAAACCAACTGCCTGGCACTACGACAAATACGACTTCATAGATGGGGAATTGCTCTACAACCGCTGCCACCTCATTGCATATCAGTTGACAGCAGAAAATGCCAACGAAGAGAATTTAATTACCGGCACCCACTATCTCAATGAAACCATGCAGAAGTTTGAGCACTTGGCCGGTGACTACGTAAGAGAAACCGGAAACCACGTGCTTTACCGGGTCACCCCTATTTTCGTAGGAGACGACCTGCTCTGCCGCGGACTCCTCATGGAGGGCTATTCTGTAGAGGACAAAGGCCGCGCCGTTCAGTTCAATGTGTTCTGCTACAACGTGCAGCCAAAGGTCTCCATTGACTACGCCAGCGGGGACAACGTAAAGGCCGGCGAATCCTTAGAGGATAAAGCAAACGAGGAAAACACCTACATTCTCAACGTAAAAAGCAAGAAATTCCACCGTCCGGACTGTGAAGGCGTGGAAGACATTTATAAGGGAAACCGTCAGACCTATACCGGCACCAGAGCCAAGTTGGTAAAAGACGGTTATATCCCATGTGGCATCTGTCAGCCATAACGACAAAAAATAAGACTCCACTGAGGAAACTCAATGGAGTCTTTTGTTTTTTAGTAACTGTTATAAAGCAGCTAGCAGTTGGGAACCCAAGGATAAAAATTCCGCTTCCACTTCCTGCATAGGCCGTTCCTGCATAGGAGGCCTCGTAAGCAATCCGGAAAAGTCCGAAAGTTCTTCCACCATGAGTTCATGGAATTCATACCCCACGTAGTCATGGTCAATAGAAAACACCTGGGCCAGTTCCTCTTCCGTTAAAGCAGGGGTAATGAACCGGTCAAAGATTAGTTGGGTCAACCGGTCTTCTGCCCCGCAGTATTCCGGCATGTGTTCCTTTAGCGGGCTTGGCACGTCGGAAAGGTAGGCTTCACAGCCGTCGTGCAGTAGGCAAGCCAATTGCACACGGGCAGAATACCCTCTGGCCTCCGCCTCTCTAGCGCAGTCTATGCTGTGCTGGGCCACCGAATGGAAATGCTTTTCATGGCCGTTCCCCCTGGCAAGGAAGGACAAAGAGTGGGCCATATCCTCAAGGCACAGCAATTCTGGATCCGGGTAAAAGGGGTCAAAATGTTTCCCGGTAACGGTTAAGATATAACTCATTCCGTCACCACTCCGCTGGTGCCGTTTTCAAACACAATCTGAACACCCGGGTCCTCTTCTACCACAGATTCCACTTCCGAAACACTGGACTCGGTTTCTACGGTAGAGTTGGTTTCTTCCAGCACCTGGGTTTCAGATACGGATTCCGTTTCCAAAAGCAAATTGGAAATACTACGGTTATCCCGCACCGCAAAGAAAACAGCAGTGGCTACTCCCAAGGTAATCAGGAGCGCAACAATTGCTGCCAGTACTTTTTTGAAGCTCAAAGATTTCTTGTTTTCACTCATAAGAATCACCTTTGCTTTTCAAATATTTCGGTTTATATTATACATTGTAGCAAGTTTTCGGTAAAGGAGAAGACCTATGGAACTGAAAGAATTACTTGAAACCAGACGTAGTTGCCGCGCTTATGCAGAGGCACCTATTATTCCGGAAGATGTTATAGAAGACATCATGAAAGATACTATCATGGCCCCTTCCTGGAAGAACACAGAAACCGGCCGTTACTACATTGCCAACACACCTGACATGGTAGAAAAAGTTTGGAATCTTCTGCCGGCCTTCAACCAGAAGAGCACGCAGAATGCCAGCGCCTTTATTGTGTCCACGTTCGTAAAAAACGTGGCAGGCTTTCAAGACGACGGGGAAACCAAATGCACCGGCGTCGGCAACGAATGGGGCGCCTATGACTTAGGCTGCCAAGCCTCCTACCTCCTGCTCTCTGCAAGAGACCACGGCTACGACACCCTCATTATGGGCTTGACCAATGAAGAAGGCCTGCGGGAACTGTTCCAGATTCCTGACACGGAAATCTTTATGGCCGTCATTGCCCTGGGCACCCGCTCCGAAGAGCCAATTTTCCGTCCGAGAAAAGACGTCAAAGACATTTACAAACTGTTCTAAAGGAAAAAGAAAACCACCCTCCAAAGAGGGTGGCTTTTTTTATTTGTTTTTGGAGAAGCCCAGCACGCCAAGCAGTGCAACGGCAAAGCCAAGAGCGGAAGCTGCGGTCTTTTCCTCAGTGGCAGCCAGCATAGAACCGGCAGTGCCAACGCCAATGAGTGCTAAAGATGCCAATAACTTACCTTTCATAGGAAGACCTCCTTAGAACAAGAGTTCATAAATGTAGTCATACTTATAATGGCCGCCGCCAATATCAACGACCACTTCTTCGGCATTGTGCATGCCCAGGCGTTCGTAGATTTCCAAGGAAGTTTTGTTCTGGCGGTTTACGTGAAGGAAAATTCCCCGTAAGTTTGCTTTTTTCGCTTCCGTTTTCACGAACTCGAACATCTTGCGTCCAATGCCTTGACCACGGTATACCTCGTCTACGTAAAACTTACTTAAATACATACGGTCCCCATCCGGGTAAAAGGCGATGTAGCCTACTACCTTACCCTGCAGTTCTGCATAGTAGTAGCGGTAGCCTTCTTCTGTCAGATGTCTGCGGATAGCTTCCGGACTTTGGTTCATCCGGCCCATATAAGCGGCCTTCTCTTCCCCATCAATTGGGGTGTAGTAATTTACCACCAGTGGGTAAACCACAGCGGAAAAATTGTCTATTTCAGATGGGTCCAGTTCTTTAATGACCGCTCCCTGACTATAGATTACCGGGAAACGGGCCTGAAAGGCCTCTAAAATAGTTTTTTGAGTATCATCCAGGTAGTTCAGGGTTTCCTCATAAAGAGCCTGTGGAACGCCGTAGTAAGCCTCTGCAATGGCTCCGGCAATGGCGCCGGTGGTGTCACAGTCCCCGCCCTTGGACATGCAGATTCGAATGCAGTCCTCTAAGCTTTCGGAGTCCAAGAACATCTGAATGGCGTCCGGCACGGTACCCATGCAGGTTTCGTCAAAGTCAGAGGTAATGTTATCCACGGTATAATCCAGCGGATAATAGTGTTCTTCCACATAGTTTTTAATGGCAGCCTTGGATTTTCCCTGGCGTGCCAAGAAGATGCAGGCCACAGTGGCCTCTGCGCCTTTCATGCCTTCCGGGTGGTTGTGGGTCACTTCGGTGACCGCATCCGCCAGTTGTAGGGCCTCCTTCATGGAGGTGGCCATAAACCCGCAGGCGGACACCCGCATGGCAGAACCGTTGCCCAGACTGTTGTATGGCAACGGGCGTTCTTCCTGCAGCCACACCCGGAACCGTCCGCCGTATCCGGCATACGGATAGGCCCGGCCCAAGTCCTGCATCCATTTCACCGCCAGGTCCCCCAGGCTGCCCTTTCTGCCGCCGTCCTCATAGTCCATGAGTGCGGCCGCAACAGCAAGGCTCATAATACTGTCATCCGTCGGACGGGAATCCTTCGAAAACAGCGGGAAATCCTTGGTGGAAATATTATTAAATTCATAAACGGAGCCTACAATGTCTCCCAACAAAGCACCTATCATTCGTGATCCTCTTTCGGAGTAAAATATATTTGTTTTAAGAAATAGTTATCCCACTTCGGGAAGAAAGATTGGAACGTAAAAAAACGGTGTAAGGTTCGGTCCATAAAGCCGATGAGCGGACCGTTTACCGCACACATAATTAAGGTACCGATGCCAATGCCCACGAAGCCGTGGAACAGCACCAGTGACAAGGTTATGCTAATAACCAGCATGGAACAGTCAAAGCCCAGTTTAAACCTGGAAATGGGAAGGTTGTACTGAGCGGTAATCCCTTTGACAAAAAAGTCGTATACAGCCGGGTAAAAATAGGCTTGGAAGAACATGGCAACGGAAATGCCGGTCAACAGTTCTCCCACCGTAAAGAAAACAATTCGGGTGGCCATTGGCAAGGTCCCCGCATCAATAGTAGCCTGGCTGAGGATGGGAATGCTTCTCCATAAATCCAGCACCGTACCATAAAATATCCCGGTCAGGAAAGAACAGAAATAGGCCACCTTACACTTCTTCATAATCAGACAGAAGATGACAAAAAGAATACCTTCAACAATGTACTCTCCTTGACCGAAGGTTAGGCCCAAAGCCTGTCCCACCAGATAGGCCGGTGCGGCAATCATGGATAAGCCAAAATCGGCAGCGGAAACCAAGGACACCGATAGTGCCAAGATAACCACTGCCAATAAATACATGGTCTCTTTGTGGATTACCTTTTTAGAGCGCATAGGTACTCCACTTTGCTAAGTCTTCTGCTGCTTCCGGAACAGCTTCCTGCAAAAGGGCAATCAGCTGGCCAAAGGTTTCCGGAGCCGCATCTTTTCCCTGGGCATGGCGTGGCTTTTCCCCCCGCTCCTGCCAGGTCATTTTCCAGTCATAGTGGCCACTGGTAGTACTGTTATAGACTTCTCTAAAGGAAGCCAGTCCCACCGCTTCTAAGTCCTCCACAAAGGCGGTGCTCTTCTGGCGAAGGGTTCCTTCAAACTTGCGGTCTAAAAAGAGTGGGTCCTCAATAGAACCGGTGTAGGAAACCAAGCCTTTGTTATATTCAAAGTAGAGGTCCACTACATCGTTCGGCCAATAATGAATACGGAATCTTAAGTTAGAAATCATTTATAAATTCTCTCTGCTTTCAGTTTTTCAAACTCTTCCGGAGTGAAGTCAATGTACTTATCCAGAAGGTCATCAATGTACTTATCTTTTTTGATTTTCGGCTGGTTGTAAATCTTGCCGCCCTTAATAACCATATCCAGGTTCTTTAAGACTTTCAGATCGTCCAGAGGGTTCTTAGCAGAAACAATCATATCTGCATACTTACCCTTTTCAATGGTACCAACCTTGTCATCAATTTTTGCAATTTTTGCGTTGCCCTTGGTGGCGGTGGACAGAGCGAATGCCTTGGAAACGCCGCACCATACGGAGAAGTAATGTACTTCTCTCCACATGTCATAATGGCGGATGAATGGGCATCCGGTGTCGGTGCCCAGACCAACCGGAACACCATTTTCCAGACAGGTCTTTGCGCAGTTTACAATTCCCTCAAATACAACGGAACCGTTCAGTCTGCCCAAGTCACCTGCGTGGGATTCAGATTCTTCAAATACGGTATACGGAAGTGCCGGAGAAATGGTGCAGATGTCTGCAGAACCGGTCTTCTTAAAGAGTTCAATAATTTCTTCGTCCGGCTGGGCACCATGTTCAATGGTGTCAACACCGCCCTGCAGTGCAACCCGAACACCTTCCGGAGATTCTACATGAGCAGCAACAGCCAATCCACGGGCATGAGCTGCGTCACAGCAAGCTTTTACAATATCCAAGTCCATACGGAGGGCACCTGGTTCACCTGGAACGGTAGCGTCCATAACGCCGCCGGTAATCATCAGTTTAATCAGGTCTACGCCCTGGTCAGCGTTGTAGTTGATTTGAGCAACTGCCTGTTCAATAGATTCACATTCAATGGCAACGGAGCCACCCATATGACCGCCTTCTACAGTAACGGCACTGTTGGCAACCAGCATACGAGGGCCGTCAATCTTTCCGGCATTGACTTTGTCACGGATATGAGAGTCACAGTCATATACGCCGCCAACGGTACGAACGGTGGTACATCCACTGAAGAGTTCCTTCTTCACCATGCCATGCTGCACGGTTTCAAAAATCTGTAAGGCGCCTGGAATTTTAAAGATCTTGAAGAGCTTTTTATAATCGGTTGGCTTTTCATTTTCCTTGGTGGCCTTACCGGAGGAAGGCACATGAATGTGCATGTTAATCAGGCCCGGCATAATATATTTTCCGGCCAAATCCACTGTTTCATAACCGGTTAAATCTGCACCTTCGGCAGGAACAACATCAACAATTTTTTCACCATCTACAAGAATCGCAAGGCCGGCTTCCGGCTGCATATCTTCGTTTCCGTTCAAAACGTATCCATTGATAAATGCATATTTCATTTTAATTCCCTCTCTCTTGGCGATTCAGCAACCACCAAATCGCCGTAACATTACAAAGAAAATTATACCATAAACCCCAAAAAGAAAAAGCCTTTCCCAAAAGCGGAAAAGGCTTTTTGTTTACTGGATAATTCCGAAGGACTGCAGCAGTAAGGTCAGTAACATTGCAGGGGCAATAAACTTTACCATGGCAACGTACAATTTGGATCTTCTGTGCTTGATGGTGCCTTCATTGGTGATTTCATTTAACAAGGTTTTCGGTTTTAATTTCCAGCCCACGAAGACGCAAGTCAGCATGGCTACAATCGGCATCAAAACATAGTTGGAGGCATAGTCCAAAAGGTCCAAAATAGAACCGGTGCTGCCGTTCGGAAAATGAAGATCCAGGGTCCAAATATTGTACCCGAGACAAACCGTAACACCTACCAGCATGGTCCAGGCAAACACAATGGTGGAACCTATGCCACGGCTTAAGTGGAAGTGGTCCATGAGAGAAGACAAAATGGCTTCAAACAGGGAAACTGCAGAAGTCAATGCAGCCACTGTAACAATCAGGAAAAAGACCAGACCCAGCACTTTCCCGGCGGTGCCCATGGCAAGAAATACCTTAGGTAATGCAACGAAAATGAGGCCCGGACCAGCTGCCATACCTTCTGTACCGGTAAAGCAGAATACAGCCGGAATAATCATGGCGCCGGCAAGGAATGCTACACCGGTGTCAAAGAGTTCAATCTGGTTAATGGACTTGGTCAGGTTGGTCTCTTTCTTCGCATAGGAACCGTAGGTAATCATAATACCCATGGCAACGGAAATGGAATAAAACAGCTGACCCATGGCATCCACAATGATGCTAAAAAGACCTTTTAAGGTCAGCCCATCAAAGTTCGGAATCAAATATATTTTGAAACCTTCCAAGCCGGTGCGGGTAAGGCCGGTGGCATCGGTATGCTTTAAGGTCAAAGAGAAAAGGGAAATTCCCAAAATCATAATGACCAAAATTGGCATTAACACACTGGATACCCGTTCAATGCCTTTGTCTACGCCCATTAAAATAACGAGAGCGGTAACAACAATAAAGATGGCAAAGAAGATAATTGGTTCTCCTACGGTAGAAATAAAGCCACCAAAATATTCACTATCTGCCGCAGCTACGCTTTGGCCGGTTAAGAATACTTCCAAATACTTCAGTACCCAACCGCCAATGACGCAGTAATATGGCAAGATAATCATAGGGACAAACCAGGCAAGGATGCCCAAAAAGCCCCATTTGGAATCTAATTTTTTATAGGCGGTCAATGGCCCTTGGCGGGTCATACGGCCAATCCCGATTTCAGATGTCAGCAAGGTATAACCGAAGGTTACAACTAAAATAGCGTAAACCAACAGGAACAGCCCACCGCCATCCTTGGCGGCCAGGTATGGGAAACGCCAAATGTTACCCAAGCCTACAGCAGAACCTGCAGCGGCCAGTACGAAGCCGATTTGAGAGGAAAAGCTGCCTCTCTTTTTTTCAGTTTTCATGATATATGTCCTCCAATTGCACAAAGAAAAGTGTAACAAACCAGGAAAATAGTGTCAACGAAATCGGCATAAGAAAAAGCCCTTTCCCGAAAGGAAAGGGCTTCTTTTTTTAGTATTATTTTCCGTAAGTTCTCAACTGAGTTCCCTTCAGGTTAATGTAGGAGCCATACCAATCGGAGCAAATCTTAAGAGCTTCTTCTTCGGAAGCGTTCTTCTTGCCATCTTTGGTGGTAACAATGAACTTGTTGGTGCCGGTTTCATCCTTGGCATAAAGCAGTTCTACCTTCTGAACCTGAACCAGTTTTGCACCCTTCAGGACATACTTGGTAGCGGTGCTTTCAAATGCGCTGTTAGAACCTTCATTGTAAATGCAGTTGTCAGCAGCAATATAGTAACGGTCACGTTCTCCGGCACGAACTACCAGAACCGGCTTGCCATCCTGGATGGTGTAGATATCAATAATAGAACTGATGCTCTTAGCAGCATCAAAAGTGGACTGCTTCGTGGTCAGAATCAATTCTTCAGTACCGTTTTTGTCCAGGTCTACCATGCTGTAGTAGATGTTATCTAAAGTACCGTCAGCAGCAAGGTAATTCAGGCCTTTGTCTCCCATGGCTTCGCGGCCAAGTTTTCCGGAAACAGCACTCTGATAAGCCTTCAAAATGGAGTCATAAGGGTTCGCAGTCTTCTTGGCTGCGTCTTCCTTGGTGTCTTTCTTTTCGGTGTCCTTTTTCTGGGCCTTGTCCTGCTTGGCAGCATCCGCATTGGCAGTATCTGCAGCCACAGTGGTTTCAGGCGCAGCGGCATCTTCCGACTTATTCTTACAAGCGGCAAAGCCGAGTAACATCATCATAGCCATCAATAAGGCTACCATTTTCTTCATTGTGTTTTTCATTACGAATACCTCCAATCATCATTTCAACCCTATATACGACACACTCCAAAAGAAGGGCTACTGTATGGTGAAATGGTCTTTACGCTAATTTAGTAGAAGCAATATAGAACCGGAGCTGATTGTTTTCGTCCTTCTGGAAGGTACCGGATACGGTAACCCGGTCTCCCGGTGTGCAGGCATTGACCACAGCCATTAAATCCTGATCCGTTCCATCTGCCACATTACAAGCCAGGGTTTCCCCATTGAGTTCCGCAGCTTCCGGCGTCAAATCAATGTAACCTACTGCATTACTGGTTGCCTTTACCACAGCGGTGAAGGTCATGGATCTTCCAACATACTTTTCTAAGGCAGCTTCCGAATTCAATTTAGATTCGGAAATAACAGCTTCTGCACTGCCGTCTTCATAAGTGACATTTACTTCTGTATATCCGGCTTCCTCTAACTGGGAAACAGATTCGGACTCCACTCCCGAAAGGCTATCTTGTACCAATTGAACCGGATTTCCCAAAAAGTAAAGCAGGGCTGCTACCAGAACCAATATGGAAAGCGCAACGCTCAAAATAATACATAATGTCTTTAATTTCATAATCGGCTCCTTATCCTACCGTCTTGGCTGCTGTGGCAGCAAAGGTACGGCTTCCATCTTTCAGATGATAGGTGAACTCGGTGTAATTTTGGTTGAAGTTTACGGTAGTACCATCCCGGGACATTAAGTTTTTCATGGCAGCGAAGGTCTTGGCACAATCTTCATACTTCCCTACCGATGGGGTGGAAACATAAATTAAAACAGCAGCGCACTTTTCAAAGAGTGCAACGTCATTCTTTTCTTTGCTGTTGCAATGAACTACAGGGCCATTGTCTTCAAAGGTAAAGAAAACTGCGGTTTGCTTCTTGTCCGACAGTAACGTGTAAACCGTCTTCTGATTGGAAACGGTTTCCTTTAACGTCAACGCCGTCTTACTGGTTCCGTTTTCCTTCATGGCTTCCAAGGCGTGACAAACCTTGGTCAGCATGGTGTCTTCATCCGTCAACTGGTCTACGTTGTCATTCTCTTTGGCGTTGATGTCGCCATAGAGGGTGGCCGGACCGGTTTCGGAAAGTTTGTTGCCTGCGGCAGATTTTCTATGGTCTACCAAAGCAACAGCACCAATAATAATGGCAATGATTAAGGCCAAAGATACCAGTACTGCAAATAATTTCTTTTTGTTCAATGCGTCTATCTCCTAAAAAAGTTACGCGGTTTCCATATGGACGGAGCCGTTATCAATTCTAAAGTTCACGCCGCCGTCCGGTGTCAGTTCAATATCATAATCTTCGCCAAAGGCTTCATCAAAAGCCTCATCGAAGGCTTCATATCCATAGTCGTTTCCAGGAACTTCTACGCTGTTATGGGAAGAGCGTAACCCTGTTATCAGCAGAAAACCACAAACGAAAATGGTCCAAAGCACAGCCAAAGCGGCCAGGACAGCCAGCACCTTAAACCAAACCTGCTTGTAGAACGGTTCTTTGTAAGAAGCACCGCAGTGTGGGCATACAGCGTGGTTATCTAAAAATTCTTTTCCACAAGCCTTGCAGACAATGGTCTTTGGAGCATAGCGTTCCGGATCTGCCAGTCTGTTTACCTGGTCCTGAGCAATAACAGCAGCAATTGGGCCGCCAATGCAAAGGGTACAGAGAACAAAGATCAGTGTGTAAAGAGTGCGGTCATATTTCTTTCCGGCCTTCTCATAGTCCTTGTCCAGCTTCTGTGCCAGTTTAAAGAAGAAATAAATCTGGTACGGAGGAATGAACAAAGAAAGCAGCAGGTGTACAACCGGTGGGAAGCCTGGATCTTCTTCATCTTCGTGCATATAGACACCCATTTTGTAAATCCAAATGAGGTACCAAATGCCAAAGGTAAAGAGCAAAAGCAGTACGTGCTTTACAAGCCCTACATAAAATTGTTTTCCATTTTGATATTCTGGAACCGGTACTGGTGTGTTTTCCATGGTGTTCCCTCCTTATGAAAGTTTGCCATCCAGGATATCCCGCAGGAAGTAGGCAAATTTGGTGCCTACATCACTGGCGGTACTGGTGGTGAGATGTAAATTATCTACGGTTGTTTTTGCACAGTTTTCTCTGGTAACAAAACCGTAGTCATCGTTGATGAAGTGGTACATTTCAATGCTCTTTTCTTTGCTGTAAATGGTGCAAAGATTGTTTACGGCCTTTTGGTAATCCTTATAGGTTAAGCCGTACATGTTTTTCTTGTCTTCCCGGCTGGTTGGAACGGTAACCTGCTCGTTATCTTTGTCAGAATAGAACAGGTCCATCATGATAACCTTAATTGGTTTTTCCCCGTCGGCAATACGTTCTTTGCTGGCGTCAATAATGGCATCAAAAATGGTATTCCAGGCGCCGTAGAAGGTTTCCCCATCTTTGGTGTCCGGCTTTCCTAAGTCAATGTCCCAAGTGTGGTCGTTGGCCCCGCCTTCCAAAACAATGATATCAAATTCCCGCAAGGCGCGGTGGTTTTCCTTCATGTTCAGCAGGTAGTAACAGGTTGGGGTTTCCCCTTCCTTCAAGCGTTCCAATTCGTCCTTCAGATAATTTCTGGCGCTGACGCCGCTCTTATCTGCAACGGTTGCCCCCGGAATGCCGGCGTTATAGGAATCGATTGCCGTAAGCTGGGTAACCCGGAATGGGAAGGCATATTCGTAGCCGGTGGAACGGGTGGTATATGGAGTGCCATAGGCAATGCTGTCGGCGATGTAGAGCATGCTGATATTGCTATAGTCTCTATTTTCAATGGAGAATTCGGTTTCATAGTCTGCATAAATCCGTTCTCCGTCCCGTTCAAAGTAAGCCACTACGGTGTAGTACGGCTTCTTTTCTTTATAGGGAAGGTCTACCTTACAGGTAGTTACTTCTTCGTCACTGGCAGCAGCCCCGTTGGAACCGGTAGTATCTTCCCGATAGTTAAATTCGTTTTGATCCTTTAACATGGCGGTATCTACTACCGTTTTAAAGTTCTTGCTGTTTTTCCCCTGCTGTACCAAATAGCCGTCGGCATTTGGCACTTCTTGCCAGGTTACGGTTACGTATGTCGGTTTGCGTTCTGCCAGCTGCGCCGTTTTGATGGTACCGTCTTCATCACAAAGGGTAACTTTAGACATAACGGCTTTTCTCATCTGATAAAAGCCATAGGTATCAAAGAAACCCCAGCTAGATTTTCCGGTTTTCTTATCAAAATAAACCGGCACCACGCGGTAACGGTTGCCGTTGACAACCGGGTCCAGATAAGCCAAGTATTTGCCATCCAAATAGGTTTTCTTCTGGGCCTCTGTCATGGTAGTGGCATATTCGTCAATAAAGGTCAACTGAGCGGTATCCCGTTCCTGGTCAGCCAATTCCCATTCCCGCAAAAGCTGATACTTCTTCTGACCCGGGAATTTCCGGTAAATGCGGTAGGCGTCTGCGCCTACGTTTTGGAATGTCACTTCGGTAGACAGGTTTCCTGCCGATACCGTTGCCTCTACCACGCCCGGATGGGTGCTGATTTTATGACTCTTCTTTCCGTGCTTTTTCACGGTTCCGTTGTCCTTTACCGTGACAGCACGGACTTTATAGGTATACTTTTTGTCTTTTTCAATGGCTTTGTCCTGGAATTTAGCGGTTGTACCCTTGGCGGTAACGACCTCATCTAAGGACTGGAAAAAGCCCAGACTCCCGGTTTTCCGGAGAATCTGGTAAGTCTGTCCCTTTTGTGCTTCAAAAGAAACGACATAGCCGCCGTCGGCATTGGTTTTTCCGGTATTTTCGTAGGAAACAGAAGTCAGTACCGGTTTTTCCAAATTCCCACTATAATGTGAAATTTTCACGCCCAATGTCACAACGAAAACGACCAAAAGAATGGCAATGATCAGTGGCAAAATGCGCTTCTTTTTTGCATCATGCGGTTTCGGCTGATTTTCCAATGGTGGACCCTCACTTTTTTCTATGGATTCGGCAAAAATGGTGGGTTTTTGCCAGATAAGCATATTCAATTTATTAAACCAAAAAAATGACTGAGTTGCAATATTTTGGAGCAAAAACAGCCGTTCGTTTTGCATGATTGGAGGGGTATTTTTTTATTGCGGAAAAGAACCTTTCAAAGAGCCAATCGCTGACGCCTATTTTGTGCGGTTTTCCTCAAAATTCCTTAAAAAAGCACTAAAATGCACCCTGGGAAAAGAAAAGGAAAGGAGTTCTACCAAATGTTTTCCGAAAACTTAAAATCCTTGCGCAAAGCTCACAAACTTACGCAAAAGCAATTGGCGGATGAAATCGGAGTGTCTGCCCGAACCATCCAAAACTATGAACGGGGTACCATCCTCCCCAAAAAGCGGGTGACCATCCAAAAACTGGCAGCGTTTTTTGATGTTCCCGTCACCGCCCTTATTACCCCGGCGGACTTCTATGCCATAGATGCCGCCGAGCGCAGCGGGCCAAAGGATGCCGTGAAAGTCCGGCTGCTGCTTTCTGACATGACTGCCCTCTTCTCCGGAGGTAATGTCACGGAAGAAGACAAGGATCTGGTCATGCGCACCTTAAATGAACTCTATTGGGAATCCAAGCGAATGGAAGCCCAGCGAGAAGTCATTGAAGGGCATAAGAATCCCATCACCTCGTTTGCCCCGGAAGAAGACCATGAATTATATTAAGTGTAAAGCGCAACGCCTTTACACTTATGCCCTTTCTTCGGGTTCCCTGCCCAACCCTTTCCAAATATGCAAAGAAATTGGCGTAGAGACACGGTTTTATGACTTGGGTTCCCTCAAGGGGATGTACTTCTTAGTGAACCAAATCCCCTTTGTGGTACTGAACTTGCAGCTTTCTGACCAAGAAGCGAAAATTGTTTGTGCCCACGAACTGGGGCACCACATTCTTCATCACGACCTTGCCACCTGTCATGTTTTAAGCCAGTACGAGCTGTACCGGGTCCATTCCAAGTCCGAAGCAGAGGCCAATCTGTTTGCGGCCCACCTGCTTTTGCCGGATGCCGCGTTTCAGGCCGTTCTCAAAGAGCAAGGGCCGGATTTGGACCACATGGCAGCGGCGCTGCAAGTACCAAAAGAACTGGTTCTTTTGAAGTTGGCAGACGAGGGCTTTGCGGTCCCATAACAAAAAGAAGGAATGGCCTAGGCCATTCCTTCTTCTTTTTTCTTATTTGGCACCCATGCTGGACAAGAACGCTTTCAGACGTTCTGTCTGCGGGTTTTCAAAGAGTTCCTTCGCCGGCCCTTGCTCAACAATGTAGCCCTTATCCATAAAGAGGATGGTATCGGCTACATCTTTGGCAAAGTTCATTTCGTGGGTAACAATGACCATGGTCACATCCTGTTCTGCCAGTTCACGAATAACCTTCAGCACTTCTCCGGTCAATTCCGGGTCCAAGGCAGAAGTCGGTTCGTCAAAGCAGAGAATGTCAGGATGAAGGGCCAACGCTCTTGCAATACCAACACGCTGCTGTTGTCCGCCGGAAAGCATATGTGGGTAATAATCTTCCCGGTCAGAAAGGCTCATTTTTGCCAGCAGTTCTTTGGCTTCTTTTTCAATATCCGCCAAAATCTGTTTCTTGTTTTCTTTGTAATCGTCCCGTTCCTTGGCCAGTAACTGGCTGGCAAGCATAACGTTTTCCAAAGCAGTGTACTGTGGGAACAGGTTAAAGTTTTGGAACACCAAGCCGAAATGCAGACGCTTGTTCCGTAAGTCGGCATCCGTTTCTTTTGCGGTACTGTCTGCATCAAAAATGCAGTCATCTTTGACGTAGATTTTCCCGCCGGTTGGGGTTTCCAGGAAATTGAGACAGCGAAGCAAGGTGGACTTACCGGATCCGGAGGAGCCGATAATAGCCAAGGCTTTGCCTTCTTCCAATTGGAAGTTGATGTCGGATAAAACCTGTTTTTCACCAAAGTGCTTTTCCAGGTTTTCTACATTTAAAATAGCCATGGATTCCCCTCCTTACTTAAAGAATTCCAGTTTCTTTTCCAACTTGCCCAGCAAGAAGGTAAGGACACCGGTAAATACCAAGTAATAAACTGCGGTAAAGAAGAGTGGCCAAATGGCACCGGAAATGCCGTTAGAACCCTTCATGAAGGCCTGGCCTGCCCAAATGACTTCCTGCAGCGCAATGATACGTGCCAAGGAGGTATCTTTTACCAAGGTAATAATTTCATTGGACATTGGCGGCACAATCCGCTTTACCATCTGCAACAGTTTTACCTTGAAGAAAATCTGGCTCTTGGTCATGCCCAGAACCAAACCGGCTTCGGTCTGGCCTACCGGAATGCTTTGAATGCCGCCACGGTAGATTTCTGAGAAGTAACAAGAATAGTTAATGATAAATGCCACGGATGCTGCCAGGAAACGGCCGGCTTCCCCGCCGCCCCAGACCGGATTATGAAGTACCAAGCCCGGGAAGAAATAGATAATCAGCAACTGAATCATCAACGGGGTACCGCGGACAACCCAAACCACAAAACGAGTTAAGAGTTGCAACGGCTTAAACTTACTGGTAGAGCCCAAAGAAATAATGAGCCCCAACGGCAGAGCCCCCAGCAAGGTGACAATAAACAGCTTCAGCGTTTGTAAAAAGCCAACGTTCAGAGAACTGATAACAATTGGCAGCTGTTGAGCAAAAGACATACGAATTTCCTCTTCTTACTTTTGAATTAAAGCAGCCTGTACTTTATAGGTTTCAGCAATCTTCAAAATGGTTCCGTCTGCATAAGCAGCCTTAAAGAACTCATTTAACTGAGCGGTCAAGTCAGATCCCTGACGGAATCCAACGCCATATTCTTCTGCATTGAGAGAAACAGTGTAAGTCAACTGGCTGTAACCGGTACCTTCCCCTACCATGGCAGATGCCATAAGGGAGTCAATGACAGCGGCGTCACAAGTGCCGGCAGCAACTTCCATAACAGCGGAAGCCTGGTCTTTTACCGGCGTAATGCTGAAGCCTGCATTGGTGGCTTCTGCTTCACCGGCAGAACCTGCTTCTACAGCAAAGTTGAGGGCCTTACAAGCGTCAACCGTCTGATATTTGTCTGCTACATCCTTATTCACAACAACAACCTGTGCATTGTTGCAATAAGGGTCAGAGCAAGACATGGAAGAAGTTACTTCCGGAGTCAAAGTCATACCGTTCCAAACACAGTCAATGGTACCGGAATTCAGTTCCATCACTTTGTTGTCCCAGTCAATTTCAACGAATTCAACATTAACACCAAGGCTCTTGGCAAAGGCAGTTGCCAAGTCGGCATCAAAGCCAATCCACTTGGTTCCGTCTTTATAGTCCATTGGTTCAAAATCGGTTACCCCTACAATCAGGGTTCCCTTTTCCTTTACATATTCCAAATCGGAACTGTTGTTGTTGCCACACCCGGTCATGACAACAAGAGATAACAGAAGGGTCAATGCGCAAACCAAAGAAAGAATTCTTTTCATTACACGGTCTCCTTTTCAAAAAATATAGTCCGCTACTATGTTACCACACTAGCGGACTAAATTGTATTCATATTATTTTTACCCAATATGCAAAAGCATGGTGGCCAGCTTAAAGTAAGTCAGCAAAGAAATGGCGTCTACCAAAGTGGTAATAAACGGAGATGCCATAACCGCCGGGTCAAAGCCGATTTTGTCGGCCAGCATTGGCAAAATACAGCCCACCATCTTTGCGGCTGCAACTACAACCACCAAGGTCAGGCAAACCACCAAAGCAACGGTCATTGCCACGTGGTCAAAAATCATCAACTTTGCAAAATTGGCAATGGCCAAAGTAAGGCCTACCAAAACGGCTACGCGGATTTCCTTCCAGATAACCCTTAGGATTTGGGAGAAAGCTACATCGCCCAGAGAAAGGGCACGAATGACAGATACGCTGGCCTGTGAACCTGCGTTCCCGCCGGTGTCCATCAGCATTGGAATGTAGGCGGTCAGTACCACACAAACGGCCAGTGCGTCTTCAAACTTGGTAATGATGGCGCCGGTAAAGGTGGCGGAAATCATGAGCAACAGCAGCCATGGAATTCGGGATTTGTAAGTGGCAAACACCCCGGTTTTCAGGTATGGCTTTTCCGTTGGTGTAATAGCGGCCATCTTTTCAATGTCTTCGGTGGCCTCTTCTTCCATGATGTCTACTACGTCATCGACGGTAACAATACCAACCAGGCGCTGTTCCTTGTCCAAAACAGGAACGGCCAATAAGTCGTATTTACTTACCATTTCGGCTACATCTTCCTGGTCATCCAAGGTGTTGACGTAAAGCAGCTGCTCCTCGTCATCCATGATGTCAGAAATGAGGACGTCACGCTCATTGTAAATTAGGTCAGCCAATTCCAGGGTGCCCTTTAAATGACGCTTGCTGTCAATGACATAAACGGTATAAATGGAAACCTTGTCTTTCCCGGTGCTGCGGATTTGATCTATGGCGGTTCCAACGGTCAAACTGTCGTGGAGGGCAATCATTTCGTTGGTCATGATGCTGCCGGCAGAATCTTCCGGGTAATTCAAATAGGTATTGATGGTTTTCCGCATTTCCGGCGGAGCCAATTTTAAAATACGGGTAACCATGTTGGCCGGCACTTCTTCCAAAAGGTCAACTACGTCGTCCAAGAACATGTCGTCAAACAAGTGGCCAACTTCCCGGTCCGTAATTTTCTCAATAACGGCTTGCTGCAGTTCGGTTTCCATGTAGGTGAAAACCTCTGCGGAAATATCTTTTGGGAGGACGCGGAACACTTTAATTAACTGTTCCTGTTCCAATTCCCCCATAAAGTCTGCAATGTCGACTTCGTTTCGTTCTGCCAATTCTTTGCGCAGGCCGGAATAATTTCCGGCAGCAAGCAGTGCAAACAATTCGCCAAAATTCTTTTCATCCATAAAAAAAGACCTCCTGTCCCGGCATGCAGGACAAAAGGCCGCAAAGGCGAATAGGCTTAAACTTTAAGCCCATTCGTCAAGGTGGCACGCCTGCATGCAGTTATCTAATTTGAAGCAGTTGTTACTTCGGGGTTTTTCGCCGCTATTCATTGCGTTCCACCTCCTTGCATTTTTGTGTTTTAAACTTTGGTTTTACTTGGTTCTTTTCTTATTTCTTAAACTGATAGAAGCCAATCTTCTTCATGGTCTTTTCCAGGGTACGCTGGGAAGCCCAAGTGGCCTTCTGTGCGCCATCCTTCATGCAGGATTCCAGATAAGCTCTATCGGTAATTAAGCGGTTATATTCAGCCTGAATTGGAGCCAGGGTTTCAATGACAGCATCTGCTACAGCGGACTTGAAGTCACCATAGCCCTTGCCGGCAAATTCAGCTTCAATTTCTTCGTTGTTCTTGCCGGTGCAGCAGGAATAAATGGACATCAGGTTGTTGACGCCGTCCTTGCCTTCGGCATAGCGGACACAGGCTTCGGAGTCAGTGACAGCAGACTTGATTCTCTTGGCAATGACATCTGGTGTATCAAATACCGTAACGTAGCCCTTTGGATTCGGGTCAGACTTACTCATCTTCTTGGTTGGGTCCTGAAGGGACATAATGCGAGCACCGGTATCCATAATCAGTGGTTCCGGCACGGTGAAGGTGTCACCGTAAACCCCGTTGAAACGGTTAGCAATGTCTCTGGCAATTTCCAGGTGCTGCTTCTGGTCGGCACCAACCGGAACATAGTTTGCCTGGTAAAGCAAAATGTCAGCTGCCATTAAAACAGGATACGCAAAGAGACCAACGTTTACGTTGTCTGCGTGCTGCTGAGACTTATCTTTAAACTGGGTCATACGGGACATTTCCCCGAACTGGGTGTAACAATTTAAAAGCCAAGCCAGCTGAGCATGGTTCGGGTTCTGGCTCTGAACAAAAATAATGTTCTTTTCCGGGTTCAGGCCCAAAGCAAGCAGCAGTGCATACATTTCCATAACCTGCTTTTTAAACTTGGTTGGATCCTGACGTACGGTAATGGCGTGGAGGTCAGCTACGGCAAATGCGCATTCGTAGTTTTCTGCCACGTCAGCCCAGTTCTTTAATGCACCAAGATAGTTGCCCAAGGTTGGGAGACCGCTTGGCTGAATCATACTCAGAACGCGCTTCTGCGGTTCCTGTTTTACATTGTTTTCCATTTATATCTGTCCTTTCGGAAAGTTATTGGTTCATTTCCTTAGCGACTTCGCCAAGGAGTTTCATGCCCTTTACAATGTTTTCATCAGAAGGGGTAGAGAAGTTTAAGCGGAAGCAGTTGGTTACGTCGGTTTCATTTGGCAGGAAGGCATTTCCCGGAACCACAGCAACCTTCTTTTCTACTGCCTTACGGCAGAATTCAAACATATCAATGGAGTCTTTCAGTTTGCACCAAACAAACATGCCTCCGTCTGGCTTTACGTATTCTACAACATCGCCCAGTTCGGAATCAATCATATTGCACATTAAATCTAACTTTTTTCTGTAGATATCATGCATCCGGAGAACATGTTCTTCGTAGTCATAATTTTTCAGCCACTTATATACAATCAGTTGGTTCCACATGGCGGTGTGAACGTCTTCGGTCTGCTTGCCGACAGTCATCTTTGCCACAATTGGAGCCGGGCCTAATACATAGCCGACACGGATACCCGGGGAAATCACCTTAGAGAAGGTACCGGCATAAATGACACGGCCTTCGGTATCCAGGGTCTTAATGGCTGGAATTTCCTCGCCATAGGCGCGGAGGTCTCCATATGGGTTATCTTCCAAAATAATGAAGTTATATTTGCAAGCCAGTTCATAGAGTGCCTGACGCTTTTCCCAAGACATGGTTACGCCGGTAGGGTTCTGGAAGTTTGGAATGGTGTAGAGGAATTTAATATCCGGTTCCTTTTTCAGCAATTCTTCCAAAGCGCCAATGTCAATGCCATCGGCTTCTACAGGAACCCCGGCCAAGCGGGCACCATAAGAACGGAAGCAGTTTAAGGAACCAATGAAGGATGGGTTTTCACAGGCAATGACATCCCCTTCGTTACAGAGCACCTTGGTCACCAATTCCATAACCTGGGTGGCGCCGCTGGTAACAATCAGAGCATCCATTTCCTTGCCAATCTGCAAGCGTTTTTTCAACAAGTCCGTCAAAGCGGTTACCAGTGGGCCATAACCTTCGGTAACACCATACTGCAATGCCAAAATTGGGTCTTCTCCAAAGATTTCCTGAGAAATCTGTTTCACAGCATCTACCGGGAATGCATCCGGTGCCGGGTTACCGGCAGCAAAGGAAATGACTTCCGGATCTGCAGTAGATTTTAATATTTCACGAACGGCCGATGGTTTGAGGCTGGCAATCTTGTCAGAAAAACGATATTCCATTTGGGCTCCTCCTACTTCCAGAAAAGTTTCTAAATACAGGTAAAAATTTTATCATAGAATACGCTTTTTTTCACTATCTATCATTCAAAAAAAGCCATTTTTCGAATATAATAAAAACATTGTGATGAAGGCAGGTGAACTCCGTGAAAAAACAAGCAGCATTTTCCCCTTGGAAAATCCTATTAGTTCAAATTGTAAACCGCAATTTGGGCGATGCAGTCATTGCCGACAACGCGGAATATCTCCTTCGAAAAGCTCTGCCGAAAGAGCAGCAGAAAACGGCCAAAATATTCCGCTACAACATAGGTTCTGCGGAGCCTTTGTCCGTGCAGTTTGCCGACGCCGTTGTGTTTGCCGGCGGCGGACTCATTAAGTTTAAACAGGAACAGTTTTATGAACCGGTTATCCAGGTATTGGAAGAAGCCGAAAAGCACCATGTACCGGTGTTCTTTAACTCCGTAGGCGTGGAAGGATATGACCCGGAAGATGAGCGTTGCATCAACTTGCAGCGGGCCCTCAACTTGCCTTGCGTCAAAGGCTTCTCCTGCCGAGACGACTGTTCCACATTACAAGATACCTACCTTTCCGGCAAAGCCATTCCGGTGGATTCCGTTCCGGATCCTGCCGTCTGGTGCCCGGAAACCTATCAAAACCGGTTGGAAAAACCAGACCGTAAGTGCATTGGTCTTGGCATTACCCGCCCGGAACTGTTTTTAGAATATGGAACCGGTTCTCTAGATGCCGACTTCCAATTACAGTTCTGGAAAGAAGTGACTACCCTCTTAGAAGAAAAAGGCTACACCTGGAAGCTGTTTACAAACGGACTTACCGCAGACGAACAGTTTGCAGAGCAGGTGCTCTCCTTCATTGGCCACGGGGAAAAGGTAACCCGTCCAGCCAACGGTGCCACATTGGTAAACACCATCAATGGGTTCCGGGGCATCATTGCCGGACGCATGCATTCCAACATCATTGCCTTTAGCTTAGGAGTTCCTAGCGTCGGCTTTGTATGGAATGAAAAAATCCGTTTCTGGGGCCAGAAAATTGGCAAGCCGGAACGGTTCTTGGCACCAAGCAGTCTTACTGCAGAGGAAATGGTATTTGCCTTAGAAGCCGCCATTTCGGAAGGGGCCGGCAAGTTAAAGGAAACCGAAAAGCAGGCCTTAGTAGATAGCCTTTCCCGTTTCTTTAGGGAAAAAGTCAGTGCCCGTAATGTGACCTTAAACGTTGACTTTGACTACCGTAACCATCTCATTTCCACCGCACTTGGCGGCAAGGACTTAATCAACAATAACTTAAACACCCCAGTCGGTATTAAGGACAGCCTAAAGAGCGGATTCCGCTTCTTAGAAGTGGACGTCCGTCTGGATGCCAACGACAAGCTAGTCTGCGTCAACGGATGGAATGAAGACACGTACCGCCGTTTGGGTCAACCGCTTCCACCGGAAGCAGAGGGAGACCCGGAACAGCAAAGTGAACTTCCGCCGCTTTCCGGAGAAGCCTTTAAAGAGGCCAAAAGTTATGGCCTCTACCCTACTTCCAACTTACACGATGTCCTCCACAATTTCCGCAGAAAGCTGCTGTTTGCACCCCATGCGGATGCCATCCTCATTTTGGACATCGGCATTCCGGAAGAGGAAAAAAAGGACGTCTTTTTCCAGCAGTTACACGATGCCTTCCACGTAAACCGTGGCGGCCCATGGATGTCCTCCATTCACGTTTGGATTTGCATCCGCACCGCCAAAGATTACGGGCTTCTGAGAAAACAGAAGTTGGATTTCAATGTCATCTACTACCTGCCAAAGGCCATAGATTCCTCAGAAGAGGAGCAAGACCGGGTAAGGAGAGCCATTGACTATTGTGAGCAAAAAGGAATAGAATACATTTCCGTGGCCACAGACAACTGGAACGAATCTACCGCTGCACTGTGTAAAGAAAGCCACTTAAAACCTGTGGTTATGTCCTACAGTAATGTAGATGACATTGCCCGTGCCTTTGACCTGGGCGCGGAGCTGGTGGGCAGCCATCAACTGACCCCGAACTACTTTAAGGACTTAACCTTTTAACGCGTATCAAAAAAGAAAAACATAAAGGAGACTATTCTCATGGACGTAATGGACGCTGCAAGAGCTCTGGGTGTTGCCATCCAGGCCGACGACAAGTACAAGGCATTCCTGGCTGCACAGGAAACCGCCGGTAAAGATGAAAGCTTAGCTGCTTTTGCCAAGGAACTGCAGGACATGCAGGGCGAATTTGAAGCCCTCATGGAAAACGCAGACCGCACCGAAGATGACCTGAACGAAATTCAGCAACGCTATATTGCAAAATATCAGGAAATGAATGAAGTGCCTTCTATGGCTGCCCTTCAGGACGCCCGCGCCGCTGTCAACGACATGATGAACGACGCCATGCAGATCATTTATCTTTCCGTCAACGGAGAAGACCCAATGACCTGCCAGCCGTCGGAAGAAACCATGCAGCAGATTCAGGGCCAGATGCTTTCTATGTAAGCCCAAAAAGCAAAGAAAAAAGCCGCTCGGTAGAGCGGCTTTTTGTTTTTCTTTTTTCGGTTAAATAAACAGCACGTAGAAGAGGCTCCAAAGAGAGACGTCCAAGGTGAGCAGCGTGTTAACGCCGTCATCCACGTCTTCTCCGCTTCTTCTCCGTTCCAAAGCGAAAGCACCGGCCACAATCATGGCCGCATGCATTAAACGGACGGTTTTGCTGTACCACATCAGAAGGCCCCTGTAGAGATCCTGTCTGGAAAGATATTTGTCTACTTCACAGATGTCATCTACAATTTCATCCGTATCCATAGGAAGCATAGCGGTTAAGCCAAGCATTGGCAGCTGGTACCGCTTTCCGTATACATAGCCTTTTTCCTTCAGCTTGTTATAAACTTCCATGAAACGGACACACTTTTCTTCCGGTGTCCCGCCGTTTTCCAGGGCAAGTACACGGGAAAGTGTTCTTGGGTCTGTTCCCGGAAGAAGTTCTTTCAGAAGCTGGTAACAGGAACCGGCATCTTCCGTAATTTCGGCATGCTTTCCGGATTTTGCAAGCAAAATGGAGAAAATCATGTCCCCGCCGGAAGTGAGCAAATGATGGGAACCGACAATGGCATCAAAAATAGATTTGGCTTCGTCTGCAATGGCAGGCCAAGTGTCCTTTTCTGTTCCCTGAGTCAAGATTAAAGCGGCTAATGGAAGGGCTTCTGAGCTGTCAAACCGTTGTTTTAAAATGGCTTTGGCTTCTCCAATAGCCTCAATGGCTTCTTGTGGATTTTCGGTCATAGACAAATGCGAAATGAGCATCAGTACAGAGGTGCCGGTAAAGTCAAAAAACAGCCCTGCTTTTTCAGCAAACAGTTTGTCACACTGCTTCATGAGTTTTACATCCGGTTTTAACCCCCGTTCTGCAAACATCTGGGCGCAGATTGGGTAAACATAAGGCATCTGTAATGGTTCTGCCTTGGAAATAATCTTCTCTGCGGAAATAAAATCTTTGCAGAAGTCATGTAATGCTTTTTTCATATGTCACAACCCCTTGTGGTTCCTTTAACTCTATTCTTGAGTATAACACAAAAAGCAGTGCAATCAAGAGATTGCACTGCTTTCTTTTTATTGGAGTTTTTTCTTACAGAAGGCCCTTTTCTCTCAGGAAAGCAAGAGCATATCTGGAAGCTTCGTCAGCCTTATCCTGCATGAGGCAGTGGCCGCCCATCTTTACGTTGCGGATATCCGTTCCGGCAGGAAGATTAGCAATCAGGTTCTTCTTTACGTTTGGCATTACAAACAGGTCAGCAGAACCGGTAACCAGCTGTACAGGAGCCTTGATCTTCTTAATGAAATCAAAGTCAGGGCAATGAGCCTTAGAGGACATGTAGCAAAGTCCGGTGCCGGAGTTTTCAAGAATGAACGGCAGACGGAAGCGGTCCGGGTTAAAGGTCTTGGAGTAATCCCAGTTAAAGGTCATTGCAAAAATAGCAACCTTCCAAAGGAAGTCAATTGGATAGATCAGCTTCAAAGCGCCATTGAGGAATCCGGTCATTGGCTTGCTGAGGAAAATAGGACCCATCTTCGGGTTGATGTTTGCCATAAACATAGGGCAATTCAAAATAATGGCATTCAGTTTAATCTGATCTTCGAAGAGAGAAGCAGTTTCCAAAGAAACGGAGCCGCCCATGGAGTGGCCAAGAAGAATCCAGCCCTTACCATCGGTATCCAGTTCGTTCATCAAATTAACAACCATTTTAGTCTGTGGAATAAAATCAATGCCCTTTACTTCTCTGGTAGAGAAACCAAAGTCAGGCAGGTCCACACGTACACACTTAATGCCGTTGGCGGTATAAATGTCAACCAATTCGTCAAACAAAGCGGTAGAGCAAGCAAAACCATGAATCATAAACATTTTTGCTTTTTCTTCGCCCTTTGCTTCATCAATACGATAATGAAGGGCATATTCGCCTTCCTTATAGTACTGAGAATTGGCATATGGCCAGCCGGCTTCAGCTCTTAATTTTACAGTTTCCATAATCATTTCATCCTTTCCAAAATATTTTACCCGTTTCCCAGATTTCTAGGCAAAATACATAACAAAGACATTATAGGAAAGGAAAAAAGCTTTTGCAAGATACCAAAAGTGTAATTGGGCAACTGTCAAAAATTGTAATTTAGCACTCTCTGCATTTAAGTGCTAAAAGTTAATAGTTTGTTCACACATCAGAAAATAATAAGGCTATAATGAGAATTGTCAGAAGGAAAAGAGTACAGCCGCTGACATAAGTTGGTTCCCGTTCCCTTAGGAATCCGGGGACGGGAACTCTCCCCTATTTTATTCGTTTTATATTGAAAGGAGGCTACCACCATGTTGTCTCTGTTAAATGGCTGGTTAACCGCATACGACCCATTCGCATATCTTGATTCTTACGCATCTCCTACTACCCCAATGAAAACCGACCTCTCTGAAGAAGAAACACTTTATAAATTAGAAGCCGACCTTCCGGGTTTTAAAAAGGAAGACATTCAAATTGATTTGGAAGACAATATTCTTACCATTTCTGCCAATGTTCAGGAAGAAGCAGAAAAAGAAAAAGGGACCTACCTGTATAAAGAGCGCAGCTCCCGCTCCTACAAGAGATCCTTTGATGTTTCCAATATTAATAAAGAGGCCATTTCCGCCACTTTTGAAAACGGCGTATTAACGGTCTCTCTTCCAAAATTACCGGAACCGGAGAAGCTGACCAAGAGTATCTCCATTTCCTAAATATGCTAAAAAAAGGCAAAGGGCAGAAGTATTCTTCTGCCCTTTGTCGTTTCCCCTATCTGAATTCTCCTACTGAATTCATATGATGTCGGTCTACCCCTACATAGACCTATCTCACGCGTTTTATTATATCCATTTGTTAAGAGTATTTTAAGATTATTTCTGCACAAAAAGAACATTTTCTTCTTGGTAATTTATACCAAACCAAGGCTAGTACATACCACCACTGCCAAAGCAATCAAGCAAACGGCAATTCCTATGTACATAACCCATTTGATGGTTTTTTCTGTCTTTTTTAATGCTTTTTCCTTTTCTTCTACTGTCATGTGAATATGGCCTTTCCCAATTGGATTAATTCTGCAATGGTTTCGTTTCTGGTAGCTTCTTTTTCTTTTTCCTTCATGCGTTCGGCTTTCGCCTGCTTTGCAGCTTCTTCCAGTTTTTTCTTGTTTTCCGGCGTTATGATGTTGTTGCTTTCATCCAAGAAATACGGGTCTATATCCGAAGTATAATCGGTGTCAAACACCCCGTAGGTATACATCATATTTGCTGCATACATATCTTTCATTTCTTCTGCCACAAAAACAGAAGAACAAGAATAGAACATAACTGCTACAGCCGCTAGCGCTACCACAGAGCTGACACTGACCCCACCCCTTTGATGGAACATGGTTTCCCGCTCCTGATCCGAGGAAATGGTTCTTCCCTCAGCCAGGATTTTTTCCACCCGGTTCCGGTAAAAAGAATTGGCAAAAAAGCCAAAAGCTGTATGGCTTAATAAGATAATCAGCAGTCCGGCTGCACCCCAAACCACGTTGGATACCATACTATAGAGGATTAAAGAAAATCCAACAAAGTCTGCAAGCGTTGTCAAGATGCCATAAGTATAGTATTTCCGGTAAAAGAACCAAAATGGCGTAATAAAAAACGCCGACCAGTTCCAGTCTCTGCGCTCCAGTTTTTCGTCCATTCTATTGAAGTGAATGGTGAAATACATTTTGGAAACCAAAGTGACATCATCATATTTACTGTGCAGTGCACCATGTTCTTCCTCATAGGTATTGATAACCACCTGGTTAATTACTTTTTGAATTAACTGAGAGGCAAAAAACACTCCGGTAAAAACAGAAACGAGGGAGTTCACAGTAATAATGTCCACCGGATGTTTCTTGTACTCTGATAAGCGCTGGGTCCGAATGCTAGTTTGATATACCCAATAAGAGCAGTAGCCCGGAATAAAGATGGTAAACAGCACTGCCAATTTAGGGCTTCTTCTTTCAAAGTGAGGAACCTGATTGAGTACCTTTGTCATACGGTAAATCCAATAGAGGCCATAAAAGCCAAAGGTCAGAACCATACGGGACATCAAATTCTCACTGGTAATATAGAGGCGTTCAATTTCTGCACGGTTTCTTACCGTGGCATATTTGGTGTTGTCTTTTGCCATCCAATTTGCCTTTGGCTCAGACAACATGTTAATTCTATTTTGCAAAATGGCAACGGCAACATATGGCTGCCAAAGAAGCGCATAAATAAAACAGGCAGAAGCCAGTTTTGAGGTTTCCCCGTTCTCATCTGGAAAGGTATCCAAAATGCCGCCTATGTAATAAAACCAATAAGGTGTATAAAACGGAATCACCAAACAAAGCACCACTTTGAGACCCGGGTTGGCAATCTGTTCCTTTTCCCGGTCCATCAGACACAACTGTTCATTGATCCAAATGGTTACTTGATACACCCAAATCAACAGCCGAATGCCAAGTGTCAGCACACTGGTGGCAATTAACGGTGCAATTGGAATAAACATGAACTGCCTCCTCTCTTTTTTCTGTTTCCATCTTATCATGGAACCCCATAGAGTAACAACAGAAAAGACGGCAAGAACCTCTTGCCGTCTTTTCCGTTATTTTGCTTGCGCTTCTCAGCAGAGAGATGGTGTGATAAGGGGAAGAGCAAAAATGCCCCGAATCTCTCCGCCTGGAAAAAGAGTATCAAAAAAACCTAAGAAAAACCTAAAAGGTGAGTAAAAATTCACCCCTGCCGTGAGCCGTGACTTACGCATTTGCCAAGAAGTGTCAAAAAGCTCTAGTCAATATGTAAAAAAGCCTCTAAAAATTCCGTTAAAATCGCCGATTTTTGTGCACATGGATTGAAAACAAGCCCTCAAATCATTAGAATTGTATATGAAATATTTTTGGTTAAAAATGTTTTAATCAACATATGAAAGGGGATTATCCATATGCCAGTAGATTACAAGCCGTTTAACAAAAAAGAATGGCTTAGACTGGAAGAAAAGGCTAACGAACTCCGCGTACTTACCATTAAGACAGTACAGTGGGCAGGTTCCGGCCACCTTGGCGGAGGTCTGTCTTGCTTAGACGCCCTCACCATTCTTTACCATCGTTTCATGAAGTATGATGTTAACAACCCAAAGATGGAAGGCAGAGACCATCTCGTTCTTTCCAAGGGTCACGCAGCAATTTCTTATGCTCCTGTTCTTGTTGACCTCGGCTTCATGCCTCTTGATGAACTCAAGATCTTCAACCTTACCGGTGCTAAAATCGGTATGCACCTTGACTCCAACAAAGTAATCGGCGTTGACTGCTCCACCGGTTCTCTTGGTCAGGGTACCTCTATGGCAGTAGGTATGGCTCTTGCTGGTAAGCAGAAGGGTCAGGACTACATGACTTTCGTTATCACCGGTGACGGCGAACTTAACGAAGGCCAGAACTGGGAAGCTTTCATGTCCGCAGCTCAGTTCAAACTCGACTCCGTTTGCATCATGGTCGACAACAACAAGCTCATGATCGACGGTCCTGTTGCTGAAGAAATGGCAATCGAACCTCTCGACAAGAAGTTCGAAGCTTTCGGCTTCAACGTAAAGCGCGTTGACGGTCAGAACTTCAAAGAACTCAACGATGCAATTGAATTTGCAATCAACAACCACAAGAAGGGCGTTGGCAAGCCAACCGCCATCGTTATGGACACCGTTAAGGGTGCCGGTATCGACTTCATCGAAGGCGACTACACTTGGCACTACGGTTCCTTGGACGATGAAAAGTTCGAAAAGGCTTACGCTTCTCTCGAAAAATACTATGCTAAGCGCGTTGCTCGCGCAAAGAAGGAGGGCTAAGACATGGGCGGTATGTTATACAATTCCCTTGATGCTACTCAGCTCACCACAGCTGAAGTTTATGGCCGTGCTCTTTGCGAACTCGCAGAAGAACATCCAGAAGTAGTAGCTATCACCGCTGACCTTGCAAAATCTACCAAGACCAGCGTTTTCGCTAAACAGTTCCCAGAACGTCTGTTTAACGTAGGTATTGCCGAAAACAATATGTTCGGTATTGCAGCAGGTATGGCAAAAGAAGGTCTCGTACCTTACGCTTCCACCTTCTCCATCTTTGCTTGCGCACGTTCTCTTGACCAGATTCACTCCAATATCGCTTATCAGAACATTCCTGTTAAGATCATTGGTACTCACGCTGGTACTTCTTTCGGTCAGGCTGGTTCTACTCACCACTGCCTTATCGACCTCGCTGTTATCAAGACTCTTCCACACTTCGTAATCTTCTGCCCATGCGACGGTGCTGAAGCTTACTTTGCTGTTAAATCTTCTTATGAAGATGTTAAGGGTCCTTGCTACATCTCCATCAACCGTGGTTTCGACGCCATCGTTAACGAATCTCTTGATGAAGTTAACTGGGAATGGGACAAGGCTGCTGTTATGAAGGAAGGTACTGACCTTACCATCATCGCTGTTGGCTGCGAAGTTTCCGAAGCTCTTCAAGCTGCTCGTATGTTGGAATCCGACGCTGGTCTTAGCGTTCGCGTTCTTAACATGCACACCATCAAGCCTATCGACAAGGAAGCTATCCTTAAGGCTGTTGAAGAAACCGGCGTTATCGTTACTGCTGAAGATAGAATTACCCAGGGCGGCATGGGTTCTGCAGTTGCAGAAGTAATCGCTGCTTCCGGTAAGGCTTGCAAGTTCAAGATGCTCGGTCACGACAACGACTTCTCCACCATCGGTCTTCAGGAAGACCTTCTTGAAATCGCTGGCATTGATGCCAACGGTATTGAAAAGGCTGTTCTTGATCTTATGGGCGTTGAAGGCGAAAAAGACTTTGACTGGTCTGACGAAATTTAACAGAAGGAGTGAAAGACACAATGGCAAATGATGCAGTAAAATACAGCACTGAGGTATTCCTCAAGGGTGCTTTGCCTCTTATGAAATACATTGTTGCTGACGATCCTTCTCTTAATGCTAAGTTCAAGGGCGTCAACGCAGTTTATCAGGTTTCCGGTAAAGACGGAAACGAAAAGAAAGCCGTTCATTTCATCGTAACTGACGGCGTTTGGGAAGTTGTACAGGGTTGCTATGACGGCAAAATCGACGGCGAACTCGCTTTCTCCAACTGTGAAAAGTTGGTTGCCTTCATGAAGGGCGACATGACCAAGCTCCCAGCATTCAAAATTGGTAACCTTGGTAAGTTCATCAAGTTCATGCTTGTACTTCTCAAGATGTCCAGCCTCCTTACTGCTAAGGAAGCTCCAAAAGATGAAGCTACTCAGGTTCTCACCGTTAAGTGCTACTTCTACCTTCTTTCCGTTGGTATTTCCGTACTTAACAAGATGGGCGAACCAATGATCTCCAAGTGGGTTGCACAGTCTCCTGACCGTGTATATCAGCTGGAAGTTGTTGGCCATCCAGAAATCACCGCTCACATGCGCTTTAACAAGGGTAATTCCAAGGCTGCTAAGGGTGCTTGCACTCGTTGCAATCCTTTCTTCACCATGCGCTTCGCATCCCCAGTTGATGCTCTCGCAATTCTTCTCGGCACCGGCGACATGTTCTCCATGACCGCTTCCGGCCAGTTGAAGTTAATTGGTGGCCCAGAATTCGGCGTACAGCTTGGTGACTTGCTGTTCAAGATTGCTGACTACGCTCAGTAAGATAAAACGTTTTTAACCAATAAAACGCGAAAGGGACCCGGTGTAAAAACACCGGGTCTTTTTTTGTGTATTTTTGCTTTCCTATTTAATGCTAAAATAGATTTGGTTAAAACCTTTAAGGGGGAAATGAATATGACAAAAAACAATTATCCAACCGTATACGTTCACGGCCTCGGTGGTTGGGGTGAACAGGATGGCATGTACAAGGTAATTCCACAAAACGGTTTAATCTTTGACTTAACCAAGGCATTAAATAAAGCCGGATTCGAAACCTATGCCCCTTCTCTCAGCCCATTTGCCAGCGCTTGGGACAGATGTTGTGAACTTTGGGCTCGCCTTATGGGCGGCACCGTTGACTACGGCAAAGTTCATTCCGAAAAGTATGGTCATGCTCGTTACGGCCGCACCTACCCGGGTGTATTAAAAGACTGGGGTGAAAAGGGAGACCATGAAAAAATCAACATCATCGGCCATAGCTTTGGCGGCCCTGTTGTTAAAATGTTTGCAGACCTGATTCTCCACGGCTGTGAAGAAGAAATTGCCGGAACCCCAGCGGATGAACTCTCTCCACTCTTCAAGGCAAGCAAGCCACAGAAGCTGCACACCGTTACCACCCTGTCTGGTGTAAACAACGGCACCCTTTTGGCCAGCGCATTCGGTCAGAAAGGTATGACCGTCATCACCTATGCCCTTATGGGCGTTGCCGGCGTTATCGGAGACACCTTCGTACAGAAAGTGTATGACTTTGGTCTGGATCAGTGGGGCCTTACAGAAGACCCAAGAACTTGTAAGATGTTCCATTTCCGGAATCCACTGAAGTTTATTCCAAACATGAAAGCATATAACGCCAATCTCTTTGACTCCGTTGCCAAAGAAATGCAGATTGAAGTGGCACAGGACATTGTGAATCCAAGCCAGAAGGAAGGCGAACAGGTTTATTACTTTGCCCGCAGAGCAGACCGCTCCTTTGATGCAAAGTTCTTCTTCCTCCCTACCCTTCGCTGCTGCATTCCATGCGCATTAACCGAACTCATTACCGGCAACATCATCTGGCCGCACTTGAGAAAGAATTACGGTGTTACCGATGCCTGGAAGCCAAACGACGGCATGGTAAATGTCATTGGACAGAGTGCTCCTCTTTCCTCTAAGTTTGACGACTATGAAGAAGGCATGGACGTAAAACCAGGTCAGTGGTATAACTTCCCTGTAGAAAACAAGGACCACTTCTCTTGGGCCGGTTTATTGGAAAACCCAGTGAAATATCTTCAGTATAATAAGGATATGATTTCCTTCTTAAACAACCTGGATTCCATGGACTAAGAAGAAACGTTTTCTAAAGCAAAAATCCAAAAAAGCATCAAAAAAAGCGCTTCCCGCAGGAAGCGCTTTTTTATGTTACGTTCGCTTTTCTTATTTTTTGAAAAGCTTTATGCTTTTGGGCATTCCGGTAACTTTTTCATTACTCGTTCTGCCATCCACTGATGACCCTTAACGGTCGGATGAATACCATAGAGCAATGCTTCTACCATTTCTCCCAGGTCTGCCCCGCTCAAAACATAGTTCATGGTTGGAATCCCATTGACTTCTACATTTCGAACATCTACATAGGTATAATCCAGAGTGGCTGCCTTGGCTTTCATGTTGGCGTTAAGGCCAATGAAAATGCCTTCCAAAGCAGAACCAATTGGAATCAGGGAAGTGTCCCACATTTTATAGTTGGTGAACGGGTTGTAGTAGCTGAGGGCCACTACAGTAGCATTCGGATTTAACTTGTGAATTGCTTTGATAATGGCATCCCAGTTGGTAAGACAGTTCTCAAAGCCGAGATACATGCCATCCACAGCGGCTGCAACTACATCGCTCACAATTTTTGCCACTTCAGCGTAACCAATGACGTCACTGATAATCTGCTCAAGGGTGTTTCCGGCATCCAGTTTCTGATGCAGGTAAACCAGCGTTTCTGCCTCGTTGTAGTCGTAGGCTACGGCAATCATTTTGAAGAGTGCGGTAAGGAGCAGGTCGTTGGAG
Source organism: Acutalibacteraceae bacterium (assembly GCA_045642465.1). Classification (GTDB taxonomy): domain Bacteria; phylum Bacillota; class Clostridia; order Oscillospirales; family Acutalibacteraceae; genus RUG420. Next base: position 4,302 of record JAZUIY010000016.1, on the reverse strand, counting down.
CCGGTGTTAATGGTAATGAGATCCGCATTTTCAATGGCGTTTATGGTTTGGGCTCGGAAAGCCAGTGCCTCTGCTTCCGTCTGACCGGTCAGCAGGAAATTGAAGCGGTCCCCCTCGTAGTTCCGGTCAATGACATAACGGGTTTCCACAGAACGCCAAGCCGGGAATGCATACTGATACAGTTTGCTGCCGGTCTGCTTGGCAACCAAATCAGGGAAGGAGCCGGCCACTCTCTTGTATCCGGTCAGCGGCATATTCAGCTGGAAGCCGCTTTCAGACAGCTTGGACCAGTCTAAATTTAATAAATCCTCCATGTGGATAGAACTGGCAATATCCAGCGGCTCCAAGCCATACCCTGAGGTAATGCTGTCCCCTAATGCCACATAGTTTTGATATCCGCTGTAATCCTTTTTTGGCGATGCAGCAAAGCCCGGCAAAGCGCAGAGCAGCATCATAGAAAGGGCCAGCAGAAGACTTAATACTCTTTTTTTCATTCTTCTTCCCCATCAGCGTTCAAAGCTTCCGTAACAGGTACAGAAACCTTCTTGTCGTAGCAAGAGAAGATACCGTTTACTTCCTCTGCATTCGGCTTCTTGGTAAGAAGGCTGACAACAGGAACAATAATGAGTCCGCCTACCATGGCAACTACACCGGTGTTGATTGGACTGCTCCAGAACCAGGAATCAGCCAGACCCAGCTGGGTCTTAAATGCGGTAGTAATTACCATGAGGAGAGCACCCCAGGCGAAGTTAACATAACAAGCCGCCTTGGTGGTCTTCTTCCAGTAGAGGCCATAGAGGAATGGAGCCAGGAAACAACCGGCCAAAGCACCCCAGGAAAGACCCATCATCTGTGCAATAAAGGTAACGCTGCTCTTGTACTGGATAACGGCAATCACAGCAGAAATCAAAACAAAGACAGCAACAAAAATACGAAGAATCAACAAAGTGGATTTTTCGGTAGCCTTTTCTTTCATCATAACCGGATTAATGAAGTCCAGGGTCAAGGTGGAAGCAGAGGTCAGAACCAAAGAAGAAAGTGTGGACATGGAAGCGGAAAGTACCAATACCAGTACCAGTGCAATCATCAATGGGGACAAGTTAGACAGCATGTGCGGAATAACAGAGTCGTAAATTGGAGCACCTTCCGGAGTGGTTTCAATACCGAAGAGACGGCCAAAGCCACCTAAGAAGTAGCAGCCACCTGCTACAATCAGTGCAAAGATGGTGGAAATGACAGTTCCCTTATGGATGTCCTTTTCGCCCTTAATGGCATAGAACTTCTGTACCATCTGAGGAAGGCCCCAGGTACCAAGGGAAGTCAGAATAACAACCAAGAACAGCTGCATTGGGTGTGGCCCAAGGAAGGACGTAAAGGTACCGGCCATATCGGCAACGGTATCATCCATCACTTCTGCCAGTGCGCTGTAGGATCCCATAAAGCCACCGTTAATGTTCAGCACTGCTACAATAACCGCAACAATACCTACCAGCATAACGCAGCCCTGCAAGAAGTCGTTAATGGCCGTGGCCATGTAACCACCGGCAACAACGTAAATAGCCGTCAACACAGCCATAATGACAATACAAATGGTGTAATCCACGTTGAAGGCCATTTCAAACAGTCTGGAAAGACCGTTGTAGAGCGATGCAGTGTATGGAATTAAGAATACAAAGATAATTAAAGAAGACAGTAACTTTAATCCGTCACTGTTATAACGCTTTGCAAAGAACTGAGGCATTGTGGCCGAGTCCAAATGCTGGGTCATAATCCGGGTACGGCGGCCGAGTATGGACCAGGCTAACAAGGAGCCGATAAAGGCGTTGCCCAACCCAATCCAGGTTGAGGCCAAGCCGAATCGCCAGCCAAACTGGCCTGCATAACCAACAAAGATTACTGCAGAGAAATAAGAGGTACCGTAGGCAAAGGCTGTCAGCCAAGGTCCTACACTTCGGCCCCCTAATACAAAGCCGTTTACATCGGTTGCATGCTTTCTGCAGTAAAATCCAATGCCAAGCATAATGGCAAAGTAGCCACAAAGCATAAGAATTTTAATAACCATGAGTTTCCTCCCGAGTAAAGTAATTTACTTTATTACTTTAAACTTTTAAAGTGCTAAAATCAATACACTTTAGCACTTAAAAGCGTTAAAGTTTTTGGACGGATTTTAGGCACTTTGCCAAGGCGGCCCCGGAAGAAAAAACAGTTCAAGTCCGAGAAACAAAAAAAGAAGAGTAACCTTTTCGGTTACTCTTCTAGTGGCGCCTCAAACAGGAGATTCCCCTTATAGGGGAAATGTCTGTTTTACAGACAAAAGGGTTTGGGCGAGATTTCGAGCCGTACCTTGAACGGTTCAAGTCTGATGAGCAAAATAAAAAGGAGCAGTTATTACTGCTCCTTTTGTTGGCGCCTCAAACAGGACTTGAACCTGTGACTCCCTGATTAACAGTCAGGTGCTCTACCGACTGAGCTATTGAGGCATGAAGTTGGCATTGCCCTATTTTCCCAGGAAGCTGCCCTCCAAGTATTTTCGGCACTGCTGAGCTTAACTGCCGTGTTCGGGATGGGAACGGGTGGACCCTCAGCGCTATAAACACCAACTTTTATGGTACACCATCAGGGACTCGAACCCTGGACACCCTGATTAAGAGTCAGGTGCTCTACCAACTGAGCTAATGGTGCATACGGTCTTTTCGAACGCAAGAAACATATTAACACAATGTGGTCTTTGGGTCAATAGAAAAATCCCCAAACTTTGCGTAGTTTGGGGATTTTTTTAAACTTTTTTCACTTACTTGTTGTTGTAAGCTTCAATGCCCTTAACGAGCAGTTCCATAGCGCGTTCCAGTTTTTCAGCTTCAAGGATGTAAGCGATTCTGATTTCGTTTACACCGCCGCCTGGAGTCTTGTAGAAGCCATCGCCAGCAGCGAACATTACGGTGTCGCCGTTGTCGTTGAATTCGTTCAGCAGCCACTGCTGGAACTTATCTGCAGAGTCAACAGGAAGTTTAGCCATCATGTAGAAAGCACCGTCTGGGCAATGAACAACAATGCCAGGAACGTCCTTCAGAGCGTTGTAGCAGATGTCTCTTCTCTTTCTGTATTCTTCACGAACTGCAGCATAGTAATCCGGAGCTACGTTGTAGAGAGCAGCGGAACCAACCTGATCAATCCATGGAGCAGAAAGACGGCCCTGCATGAGCTTCATGAGTTCGGTCATGAATGCCTTGTTGTGGGAAATAACAGCACCAATACGAGCACCACAAGCGGAGAAACGCTTGGAAACGGAGTCGATGATGATAACGTTGTCTTCGTAACCAGGGAACTGGCAGCCGGAGAACATGTCACCGGTGTACAGGAATTCACGATATACTTCGTCACAGATAACATAGAGGTCATGTTCCTTAGCAAAGTCAAGAACGGTAAGGTAGTCTTCCTTGCGAAGGATGGTACCGGTTGGGTTACCTGGGTTGGAGAACAGGATAGCCTGTGTCTTGTCGGTAAGGCAAGCTTCCAAACGAGCCTTGTCAGCAAAGAAGTAGTTTTCTTCCGGAGAAGTCTGGAGTGGCTTAATAACGCCGCCAGCAATGCTGATGAAGGTGTTGTAGTTTGGATAGAATGGTTCTGGGATGATTACTTCATCGCCTGGATCAAGGATGGTAAGCATGGTGGTCTGAAGAGCTTCGGAGCCGCCTTCAGTGATATAGATTTCATTGGTGTTGAAATCTGCACCCAGCTTCTTGTAGTAATCCTTAATGGCATCAACGAGAACAGGAAGTCCTGGAGATGGAGCATAGGATACAACCGGTTTTTCATCACAGTATGCCTTGATGGCATCGAAGAGCAGGTCAGGAGTCTGAACGTCAGGCTGACCAATGTTCAGGTGATAAATGTTCATTCCGCGTGCTTCTGCTTCCAACTGAATTGGGCGATACTTACGCATTGGAGACAGGTTGCACTTTGCAATTTTCTCAGAAGTTTTCATGAGAATTCCTCCCTATTTTATATATGAAGTATTAATACACAATTTTTGTGAGTAACGACTCATTTGCCGTTACCAACAAGATTATTATAACAAGGAAGAAGACAAAAAAAAAGAACCTCTTTTGAGGTTCTTTGGGTTATGTACCCTGAAAACTGAACAAAGTTCATTGAAGCAATTTGTAGTTGCTAGTCAAGAAATACCTAAAGTATTTAGACAAGCCCTCGACCTATTAGTACAGCCTAGCTGAACATGTCGCCATGCTTACACATGCTGCCTATCAACCTGGTAGTCTTCCAGGGGTCTTACTAGCTTAACGC
>JAZUIY010000015.1:0-755014 GCA_045642465.1 Acutalibacteraceae bacterium | reverse complement strand
CACTTTCACAACTTGTATTCGCTATGAGCATTGGCAAAAGTGATTCATTTTTACCTTTTTCATGGTTTTTGAATCACTTTTTGGCCCTGGGCTCGCTGTGAACATCGAAAACGGTGATTCATTTTTACCTTTTTCATGCTTTTTGAATCACTTTCACTCAAAAGGTGCTGAAAACTTTCAAATTTGGTGATTCATTTTTGAGAAAGCCAAAGAAAATGAATCACTTTGACTTAGAGTAGGCCGAATCGCCCCGGGCCCCGCCGCCCGCATAGTACAAAAAGTGTTTTCCACTTCAAAAAGAACGAGAATCAAGTATGCAAAATGGCAGATTTAGCCATTGGCCAGCCACAGCGCTTCTTCGTATATTTAGATGAAAGAACTCATTGAGAAAGAACAACCCTTGACGGTTTGAAGCAATACGACGAAAGCCAAGGAGGTACAAACCATGAAAAACAAATTAGAAGATAAGATTTTAGAAAACGTCGTTGGCGGAACTGACACTGCAGAATACAAATATGTTTTTCACGTTGGCGATTGGGTTCATGCTAGTTCCAATAGTTTCGCCTCCGTTCGTATTGAAGAGGAAGTAAGAACCAACAATCCATCCTTAGATGTCAAAGTAAGTGTAAACGACTCCGAAGGTGGTTGTTCCATTGACCCAATCCACTACTCTACAGAAAAGGCACTCATGATTCTGGATAAATATAAGCGATTCGGCGGCAACCTTTCTGAATATTAAGTGAAAACTTGTTTGAAAAGTAAGAAAAGCATATTTGAAAAGCAAGAAAAGCATATTTGAAAAGTAAGTAAAGCATATTTGAAAAGTAAGCAAAAGCATATTTGAAAAGTAAGTAAAGCATGTTTGAAAAGTAAGCAAAAGCAAAATGTAAAAGCCTCTCCCGAAGGAGAGGCTTTTTTGTGTTTCAGATTACCGGCCGTCGGCGTGTTTTTTGTTATCTGCCGTTGGTGTACTGGACACCGTTGGTGAAGAGTTTGTCGAGTTTCATTGGCATACCGGTGACTTTCATGCCCCAGTTGTTGGCCCAGGATTCGCAGTAAAGTTTGTAATAGGATACTTGATTCTTTTCCCGGTATCCTGCGAAGAAGTTGTACCAGATGGCGGATGGAATGGCTACTACCAAGTAAAACAGTGGGCCCAAAACCAGGCACTGCCAAGTGTGGCCGTATTCGTGAATGCGGGAATTGTAGGTCCAAACCGGATCCGGATGGTTTTCACGGAGGAACACGAAAGTGCCCATGCTCATGCCACCCTTTTTCCATGGGATATACACAATGAAGTTGTAGTCAAATCGCTGCCAGCGGCACTTTTTGATGAGGACCCAATAAAGGAACATCAATGCAGCCGGGAAGTTTACTAAGAACCCCCAAGTCCACTGGACAAAATAAAACAGGAAGGCTTTTAAGAATTCCTTCGCGTTCTTTTCTCTTTTCGGTGGATAGGCAACCGAGATATCAATATCTGCCATATACACATCTCCCTTCCGGTTCATTATACCATGGTTTCTTCTTATACAGCGATTTCTCTTCTTGTATGATGCTGTCTTTTTTTTACAAGCAAATATATGGTATATTTTTAGAAAGAGTATTTTTAGAAGGTTTTTTAGGGCTATTTTAGAAAGACTATTTTTTAGAAGGCTTTTTTAGTGCTATTTTAGAAAGACTATTTTTTAGAAGGCTTTTTTAGGGCTATTTTAGAAGGGTTTCTATGGGAAAACGGATATTTTTGATTGTCTTAGATAGTTTCGGCGTCGGTGCATTGCCGGATGCGGAAGCCTTCGGAGACAAAGGAGCTGACACCTTAAAGGCGGTCTCCAAAAGCAGCAAATTTAAAGCAGACCAGTTACGGAAACTGGGGCTTTTCAATATGGATGGGATTGCTGTGGGCAGCCCGGTGGAAACGCCACTTGCTTCGTTCGGCAAATGTGCAGAACAGTCCATGGGTAAAGACACCACCACCGGCCATTGGGAAATGACCGGCGTCATTTCCGAGCAGCCCTTCCCTACTTACCCGGAAGGATTCCCGGCTGAAGTGTTGGACGAGTTTTCCAAGCAGACCGGCCGTGGGGTACTTTGCAACAAACCTTATTCCGGCACCCAGGTCATTGCGGACTACGGTGACCAGCACGTAGCCACCGGGGACCTGATTGTCTACACCTCCGCCGACAGCGTGTTCCAAATTGCTGCCCACGAAGATGTGGTGCCGCCGGAACAGCTCTATGACTATTGCCGCATTGCCCGCCGGATTTTAACCGGCGAACACGCCGTTGGCCGCGTCATTGCCCGGCCGTTCACCGGCACCAGCGGAAACTATACCCGCACCCCTCGGAGACATGACTTCTCCCTGGTTCCGCCATATAACCTGCTGAATCTCATGCAGGACAACTGGCTGGATGTCATTTCCGTAGGAAAAATCTACGACATCTTTGCCGGCTCCGGCATTACGGAATCTACCCCAACCACCGGCAACACCCACGGATTGGAAGTCACCAAATCCTATTTGGAGAAAGACTTTAACGGTCTCTGCTTTGTGAACCTGGTGGACTTTGACATGCTCTACGGCCACCGCAGAGACATTGACGGCTACGCTGCCGCTATCCATGAATTTGACGACTTTTTAGAGTACTTCCTGCCAAAGCTTCGGCAGGATGACACCCTCATCATAACGGCAGACCACGGATGTGACCCAAGTTACGTGGCCCACACAGACCACACCCGGGAATATATCCCACTGCTCTGGTACAGTCCAAACGGTCCTGCCACCAACTTCCATGTATCCAAAACCTATGCTGACATCGGCAAGTCCATTGCAGACCTATTTGGTCTGGAAAACAACCTGCCGGGCCAGGTTTTACCGTATTAAGCTGAATAGAAAGAAGGCGCCACTATGACAAAAGAAGAATTATTAAACATTGCCGAAGAAGCCATGCAGAACGCCTATGCCCCATACTCCCACTTTAAAGTTGGAGCTGCGTTGGAAGCCAAAAGTGGCACCATCTACACCGGCTGTAACATTGAAAACATTTCCTTTGGGGCATCCAACTGCGCCGAACGGACGGCTCTCTTTACGGCAGTCGCTGCCGGAGAACGGGAATTTAAGCGCATCGCCATTGTAGGCGGAAAAGACGGCATTATTAAAGCTTTTTGTTACCCTTGCGGCATTTGCCGCCAGGCCTTTTCTGAATTTACTGACATCCGCTTTGAAGTCATTTTGAAGGATGGGGATGAAAACATCATCACCACCAACATGGATGACCTGCTGCCGGATAGTTTCCAAATTTAAGGGGTGGCTATCACCATGAAGTCTGAAATGAGCCAAGAACTCAATCAAATTACCAAGGAATCCCTTTTTATTGCGCTGATGCAACTCATGGAAAAGAAGGATTTCAACAGCATTTCCATTACGGAAATTGCGGAAAAAGCCGGGGTTTCCCGCATGGCTTACTACCGCAACTACCAGTCCAAGGAAGATATCCTGACCCAGTACTTTGACGACATTTTTGCCGAATTTATCAGCAAGATTCTCAAGCGGGAAATTCGGGATATCTACACCGGTTATTTTCAGTTTTTCCGGGAACACAAAGACCTGATTGAAGTGCTGATTAAGGCGGACATGACCTACATTTTAAACAACAAATTTTTAAGTTATGTGGATCAGTTGTCCAAGACCATTTTTTCCGCATTTCTCAAGGAAATCAACCCATATGAACTCTACTATGCTGCAGCAGGACTCCAGCAATTGCTGGTAAAATGGGTTGACGGTGGCTGTCAGGAATCCGATGAGGAAATGGCTGCTGTATTAAAGAAGATTTCCTCCTACACCACCATTACCAAAGCGTTTATGTAATTATTATTTTGTGACCATGCATGCAAACCTATCCACGTTTCTTTTTAAGCGAGGTGAATTGCCATGAGAATGGTAGACATTATTGACAAGAAAAAGCAGGGACTGGAACTTACGCAAGACGAAATCCGATTTTTCATCAACGGCTATGTCACCGGAAAAATTCCGGATTATCAGGCCTCTGCCCTGCTGATGGCCATTTGCTTTAAAGGCATGACCAAGCAGGAAACCTTTGACCTGACTTCCGCCATGGTGCATTCCGGCGGAACGGTAGACTTATCCGGCATTAACGGTCCTACCGTAGACAAGCACAGCACCGGCGGCGTGGGCGACAAGGTCAGCCTCATAGTGGGGCCAATTGCCGCTGCCCTTGGCTGCAAGGTAGCCAAAATGTCCGGCAAAGGCTTAGGCCACACCGGTGGTACCTTAGATAAACTGGAATCCATTCCAGGGTTCTGCATTAACCTTTCCTCTGACCTTTTCGCCGCACAGGTCAATTCTATTGGCCTGGCCATCATCAGTCAGAGTCAGGACTTAGCTCCTGCAGATAAGAAACTTTACGCACTACGGGACGTGACCTGCACCGTGCAGAACACCTCCCTCATTGCGTCTTCCATTATGAGTAAGAAACTGGCTGCCGGCAGTCAAAACATTGTTTTGGATGTTAAGGTAGGCAGCGGTGCCTTCATGAAGACCATAGAGGAAGCCAAAGAGCTAGCCTCCCTCATGGTGGAAATCGGTGAGAATGCCGGCCGCAACATGAAGGCCGTCATCTCCAACATGGATCTGCCTTTGGGCAACCAGATTGGCAACAGTTTGGAAGTAGAAGAAGCCGTTGCCGTGCTGAACGGCCAGGGTCCGGAGGACTTGAAAGAAGTCACCAAGACCATTGCAGCCCTGATGTACGCTTCCTGCTTCGGCAAAGAATTGGACGAAGCCAAAGCAGCGGTACAGTCTGTCATTGACGACGGTTCCGCCTTGGAAAAACTGGCTGCCATGGTTCGCATGCAGCGGGGTGACGTAAACATAATTCTCCATCCGGACGCCATTCCAAAAGCCAAAATCCAAAAACCGATTTTGGCAACCGAAAGCGGCTACATTGCAGCCATGAACTCCGAAGCCATCGGCCTCACCGCCACCATGTTAGGCGCCGGACGTGAGCAAAAGGATTCCCGCATTGACTACCAGGCCGGATTGGTTCTCCTAAAGAAAACCGGAGACTACGTAGAAGCCGGTGAACCCCTTGCGGTTGCCCACTGTTCCAACGAATCCCGCTTCTATGAAGCCAGCCAGAAATATCTGTCTGCCCTCACCTTCTCCGAAAACCCGCCGGAACCACAGCCACTGGTTTACGAAATCATTTAAAACTAAAATTCCAAAAAGAAAAGACCTCTCATCTGAGAGGTCTTTTTGTTTTAGTTTTCCATCAAGCTGTTGAGAATGGCGGAATAAACTTTCACCGGATTCTCTAGGAAGTTATTTTTCAGCTTTTCGGCCTGGTCACGGTCTGGCACAAAAACGGTCAGGGTCAGCAGGTCTGTCTCCTGTTCGTTCATGGTGAAGGACACGTGAAAGCCGTCCTTGTAAGGCTCAATTTTAATGTTGTTCTCCCGCAGGTTCTTTTCCAAATTGAGAAAATGAGTGGCAGAATCCTTGGCGATTCGGCGAACCGATTTCGGCAAGTCATTTTCCACCAAAGCAATGGCGTTCTGCCCTTTTTCTGTCAGAGAGATGTATTCTTCCCCGTCAATGAGTTCCGGGGTCAGGTTCCCATGTTCTGCCAATTCGGAAATGGCGTCCATGACGTCAAAATAGTTGGCCAGTTCTTCGCTCTGGAGCGCATCGGAAAGAATGTGAACCGGAGCGGAGCCTTTAAAGCTGCGGAGCAGATAACAAATGAGAAGTTGAATATCACTTTTGGAGCGGAGACCACCGTTGCTAACCCCTTCGGTGAAGGCGTCAAAAACAGGCTCACCTAAAATGTTTGCCATATTAGTAGTCCTCCCCTTCATCAATTCGGTCGGCACCGTTGATATCCTGACGGGACATGAAGAGGTAACCGTTGTTGGCAAGAAGATCTACATCGCCCAAGCATTGGCCGATGCCATTTGCCACACAGTTCAGCGGGTCGTCGGCTACGCGGGTAGCAATGCCCACCTGTTCCTCAATGACCTTGTCTATGCCGAAGAGCAGCGCGGTACCACCGGTTAAGATGATGCCTTCCTGCATGATGTCGGCGGACAGTTCCGGCGGCGTGCTTTCCAAAACGCTGTGCACCGCATCCACAATATTAATGATGTGTGGGCGCATGGCGAAGTAGATTTCGTTGGAAGTTACTTCGAATTCCACCGGCATACCGGTAATGTAATCCTTGCCCTTGGCAATCATGGCCAGTTCGCTGGAACGCTGATAGGCACAGCCAAGGCTCTTCTTAATTTCTTCTGCGGTCTGTTCGCCAATGAGCACGTTGCGTTCACGGCTGCAGTAACGCATGATGTCTTCGTTTAAGGTGTTCCCGGCCACGCGGATAGAAGAAGCTACGGCCATGGAACCCATGGTAATAACAGCTACGTCGGTGGTACCGCCGCCCAGGTCAACTACCATGACGCCATGTGGGTGCATGGTTTTGATGCCTGCGCCAAGTGCTGCTGCAATTGGCTCTTCCAAAAGGCAGGCTTTGCCGGCACCACTGGAGGTAATGACGTCCAGAATGGTACGGCGTTCCAGGTTGGTTACGGTACCCGGCATGCTGATGATGATATTCGGTTTGAAGATTTCGTTGCCGCAAATCTGCTTGATGAAAAAGCGCAGCATTTGTTCGGCAACGGTAAAGTTGGAAACGACGCCGTCTCTCATTGGGCGAACCACTTCAATGGAATCCGGTTCCTTGCCCAACATCTTATAGGCGTTGCGGCCAACAGCAGCAATCTTGCCGGTTTTGGTCTTATAGGCAACCACAGACGGTTCGGACATAACAATGCCCTTACCCTGCTGGTAAACCACTACATTAGCGGTACCCAAGTCAATTCCGATATTGAGTCCAAGCATTGCTACACCTCCTCTATGTGCATAAAAAATCACTATAAGGATATAGCATTTTGGCCTTTCCGTCAATGAGCGGACGGTCTGTTTTTGGCTTCTTTTTGGGCTCCTGTTGCACTTCTGTTTTAGGTCCCTGAATCCCCTTTGTTTTTGGCACCTTGTGCCCCTGTATTACGGGTAATTGCGGCGCTGGCGATGTAGACTTCCCTGGCTCCCATGAGTTTCAAAATGACACTGATTTCATTGGCAGTGGCACCGGTGGTGACAATGTCATCAATCAGCAAGATGGTTTCGCCATCTACCCTGCGGTTTTTCTTTAGAGCGTAGGCATTTCGGATGTTTTCCCGTCTGGCTTCTGCCCCTAGAAAATGCTGCATTTCTCCGGTTTCGTTTTTCTTCAGTAAGTGGCAGTCCACGGTGGGCTTTTTGCTGAGCCAAGTGAACTGGGAAAAGTCCAGTTGTTCCACCAGTGACTGGGCTTGGTTGTAGCCCCGTTCGCCCAGGGAGTGGGACGTGGATGGGACGCAGGTCACCAGGGTGAATGGGATGCCATAGTAGCGGGCGGCAATGGTCTGGCTCATGGCCTTGCCCAGGTACACCGCCGTCTCCTCCTTGGCGCCAAATTTAAAGCCAAGGATGGCATCCCGGATGGCGTCCTCATAATAAAACGGTGCCACATTGGCCTCATAGGCATGAGGGCTTTTGCGGCACCGGCAGTCTACCTGGCTCGTCCCGCAGTAAGGGCAGAACGGCGGCAAAATGTGCCGAATGCGTTCCCGGCATTCGGCACAGATAAATTCGGTTGGGTCCACCAGCGTTCCACAGGAAATACAGGTTCCGGGAAATAAAATGCCGGCAGCTTTTCGAAGATATGGATGCAAAGTTTAGTCCTCTTTCAAGAAATATTTGAGGGCTGAAAAACGACGAATCTTTTTGTCGTTGGAAATCATTTCTGCAATTTGCTGTTCCTTGCCAATGGTAATCATTTTGGATCTAGCACGGGTAACAGCAGTGTAAAACAGGTTGCGGTAACAGAGTTGTGGAGCCACGTCAATGACAGGCATAATAACGGCTTCGAATTCGCTGCCTTGGGACTTATGTACGGTAACGGCATAGGCCAGTTCCAGTTCCTTGGTGCTTTCCATTGGATAGACGGCGGTTCTGCCGTCGAAGTCAATTTCCAAAATGCCTCTCATGCGGTCCACTTTTTGGAGGATGCCGATGTCACCGTTATAGATGCCGCTGCCTTCCTCCCGGCCCCGGGTCCAAAGAATGTTGTAGTCATTCTTTACCTGCATGACCTTGTCCCCTTCCCGGAAGAGTCGGGTTTGGGTCTTCAGTTCCCCTTTGCCCCGGGCGGATGGGTTGACGGCCTCCTGCAGCAGCCGGTTCATGTTCACGGTGCCGGTGTCCCCTTTCTTAGATGGGCACAGGACTTCAATATCCTTCACCGGGTCGTATCCATAGGCCTTTGGCAGGCGGGTCTTATAGAGTTCCACAATGTCCATGGCGGTTTTCAAACCGTTGGACCGTTCCATGTGGAAGAAGTCGTTATCGGTTTCGTGGAGTTCCGGCATTTCTCCGGCCACCACTTTATGGGCGTTGGTGACAATGAGGCTCTGCATGGCCTGGCGGAACACTTCGTTCAGTTCCACTACCGGCAGCAGTTCCGAGTCAATCAGGTCGTGGAGCACGTTGCCGGCCCCTACCGGTGGCAGCTGATCCGAGTCTCCTACCATGACCAGTCGGCAGCCAATTGGCAGCGCATCCAGCAGTGCCGAGAACAGGACGGAATCCACCATGGAGAGTTCGTCCACAATAACCGCATCCGCCTCAATTGGGTTGCGGCAATTCCGGCAAAAATGCATGTGCTCTTCCCCGGTGCGTTCTGCTTCCAGCAGCCGGTGAATGGTTTTGGCCTCCTTGCCGGTAATTTCCGACATGCGCTGGGCTGCCCGCCCGGTTGGGGCCGTCAGGGCAACGTTCAGGCCATCTTCCTCGAACATTTGGAGAATGCCGTTTACCGTGGTGGTTTTCCCGGTACCAGGGCCGCCGGTGAGAATGAGAATTCCCTTCTCCACGGCCATGGTAATGGCTTCCCGCTGCTTGGCTTCATACTGAATGCCGTTGCGCTTTTCTATTTTCTTCAGTTCCTTTTCCAAGGCCGGGCGCCCTGCCGGCGGGAACTTGCAAATCATCTTAATCCGCTGGGCCGCACTATATTCTGCCTCATGCATATACGGCAGGAAAATAAACTCCCGCCCGTCCAGCACGGCCTGTTCCAGCTGATGGTGTTCCACCAGCCCGTCAATGGCAATGTCTATGGTGTCATTATTCGTGTCTAGGAGCGATGCAGCGGGTGCCAGCATCTTGTCCCTTGGCAGACAGGTATGGCCATTCCCAATGTTGTGATTCACAACATGGATAATGCCCGCCTGGATTCGGTATTCCGGAGCCGGCCGTTCGCTAAATGCGTTGGCAATGCTGTCGGCCCGTTCGAATCCAATGCCCACGTCTGCCAGGCACAGCACGTATGGATTCTCCATGACGCGCTGCACAGAGTGGTCTCCGAACACTTTATACACGTTAATACTTTCATTGGGTGTCAGTCCTAACCGGCCCAGTGCCATCATGGTTTCCCGGGTGGCGAACTGGTCCTTGAAGGCTTCTGACATTTCCCTGGCCTTTGCCCGAGAGATGCCCTTAATCTGGGCCAGTTCTTCCGGACGGTTGGACAGCACATCAAAGGCGTCTTCCCCAAAGGCCTCTATAATTTTGTTGGCGGTGGATGGGCCAATGCCCTTGACTGCGCCGCTGGCCAGATACTTCAGCATCTGCGCAACCGTTGCCGGCATGCTCTGTTCACACAGTTCCGCACGGAACTGTCTGCCAAAGGTGACATGGGTATCCCAATGTCCCGTCAGCTTCAGCTCCTCGCCGGCGCTAATTTCGGGCAACACGCCCACCACGGTGACCAGTTCGCCCTCCTCCGTGGACACATCCAGCACAGTGAACCCACTGTCTTCCTTTCTGTACACGACCTCCTCGGCCACGCCATACAGCACTTCATACTCCTGCTCCATCTCAGGCAAACCGCTCACCTCCTTCATCTTTCGCTTATCTCCAAACCAGTTCATCTTCGCTTATCTTCAAACCAGTTCATCTTCTGCTTATCTCCAAACCAGTTCATCTTCGCTTATCTCCAAACCAGTTCATCTTCGCTTATCTCCAAACCAGTTCATCTTCGCTTATCTCAAAACCAGTTCATCTTCGCTTATTTCCAAACCAGTTCATCTTCTGCTTATCTCCAAACCAGTTCATCTTCGCTTATCTCCGAACCAGTTCATCTTCGCTTATCTCCAAACCAGTTCATCTTCGCTTATCTCTAAACCAGTTCATCTTTCGCTTATCTCCAAACCAGTTCATTTTCTGCGCCCAGCATCTACTTCTTTTCGCTCAGCACTTATCTTTTCGCTCAAAACGCTTTCTCTTTTCGCTCTAGACGCTTACCTTTTCGCTCTAGGCACTTAAACATTTTACCTTTTTCGCGCTGTTTCTTTCAAGAGTCCATCTTCTTTCGTTCATCCAGAAAAACGCCTTCCAAAAGTGAGGCCTTTCTACCTTATTTCACCTTTCCCAGACCTCTCTTACGCCCTCCACTACTTCCTATTTCGGAAGACCCAAATCATTTCTACCTTATTTCCTCTTTCCCGGACCACTCTTACGCTCTCCACTACCTCCTATTTCGGAAGACCCAAATCATTTCTACCTTATTTCCTCTTTCCCGGGCCAGTCTTACACCCTCCACTACTTTCAACACTGGCAAGCAACTGAAAAAGATGGGAATAATAGGAAAGTGATTCATTTTGCCTCCAAACAGGCACTTTTGAATCACCTTTTCACCTGAATTTTTCAAAGGAAAAGACAAAAGTGATTCACTTTCCCCTTATTTCGCGCTTTTTGAATCACTTTTACACCCTGCATTTGCTACAAACGTTGACAAAAGTGATTCATTTTTCCTTATTTCATCCTTTTTGAATCACTTTTACGTCCTGCGCTCATTACGAACATAGAAAAAGGTGATTCATTTTCCCTTATTTCACCCTTTTTGAATCACTTTTTCTCAAAACGCTCTAAAATATCCCAATTTTGGTGATTCATTTTTGAGAAAATCAAAGAAAATGAATCACTTTACGTAAAAGTCAGCTAAATCGCCCCAATCAAGAAGCTACATTACAGCGGTGGCAGCTAAATCGCCCCAACTAAGAAGCTACATTACAGCGGTGGCAGCTAAATTGCCCCAACCAAGAAGCCACATTACAGCGGTACCAGCTAAATTGCCCCAACTAAGAAGCCACATTACAGCAGTGGCAGCTAACATTAGCCCGATTTGGAAAGCAAACGTACTAAAAATGGGCAAAAAAAGAGCCGAAGCCGAGGCTTCAGCAAACAATCTATCAATAGGAATCCCTAAACATGCAAGCATGCATAAGCGTCCCAAACATTTTATAGGTGACCGGGCGTGTAAGCCGAGTTCTGTTTTCTCAGGCAACCATCTATCTAGCCGTGCCATTGCTGACACGTTCAAGCGACCCTTCTGCTTTCTAACGGGCGAGCAACCCTTGCATGTCGGCCTTGCTCCGGATGGGGTTTACATAGCCACGATGTCTCCACCGTGCTGGTGAGCTCTTACCTCGCCGTTCCACCCTTACCTCAAAGAGGCGGTATCTTTCTGTTGCACTTTCCCTAGGGTCACCCCCGGCGGCCGTTAGCCGTCATCCTGCTCTATGGGGCTCGGACTTTCCTCTCGCACCGAAGTGCCAGCGGCTGCCCAACCCGGTCACGGCTAGCATTCTAAAATAGAGCGTAAAATTTGTCAAACGCCTCCCATCATTTATTGTAAAATAAAGGTTGAGGTACTAGAATGTACGGAGTTATTGCAGAACTCGAATGTAGGATTCGAATGCAGAACTTGAATGCAGGATTCGAATGCAGAACTCGAATGCAGGATTCGAATGCAAATCCCAACTCACCAATCCATTTAGAAAGGATTCTCTATGTCAAAAGATATTAATTTTGGTGACTATGACCGCCACCAAAAAGGCCGAAATGACTTTCAGCCTTATGACTA
This sequence comes from Acutalibacteraceae bacterium, assembly GCA_045642465.1. Classification (GTDB taxonomy): domain Bacteria; phylum Bacillota; class Clostridia; order Oscillospirales; family Acutalibacteraceae; genus RUG420. Next base: position 742,979 of record JAZUIY010000015.1, on the reverse strand, counting down.
TGAACAAGAGAATATTTTTACCGACGAGAAACGTGGTTCCAAACGGATCACGCCAAAAGACGACTTCAGTGACTGGAACGATATGCCATCCAGACAGCATAAGAATTCCGGGAACTTAGATTATAACGACTTTATGCCGAACAAGAATGCTGACTACTTTGACGACTTGTTTGACACTGTGCAATTCCCGACGGTGAACACACAGGTAAGAGAAGAAGCGCCGTCCAGATCCCGTCAGCAAGCCCAGGCTAGACAAGCGCAGGCCGGACAGCAAGCTCGAGCCAGACAGCAAGCTCAAGCCAGACAGCAAGCTCGAGCCAGACAGCAAGCTCAAGCAAGACAAGCCCAAGCTAGACAGCAAGCCCAGGCACAAGCCAGACAGCAGCAGGCCGAGGCCAGACAGCAGGCGCAGCTCCGTGCCGAACGCAGAGCCATTGCCCAGCGGGAAGCCCAGGAGCGCATCAACCAGCGCTACCAAGTGGACAGTTACCTTGACAGCTACTATGACGACGGCTGGGGCAGCGAATTCGGCGGTTGGGACGAACCGCAGCCAAAGAAGCGGGCCACCTACTCTGTCCGTGGCGATGTACCAATTAACAAACAAGAAGCTGCCGCCTACTATGCAGCATTGGAAGCAGGCAAACAAAGAGGCCGAAGAAACGCTTCCGGCAGAGGCGCCAACGGCCGCAACTTGCCGGAACCACAAAGTCGAAGAAAAGCAACGAAGAAAAAATCCGGCTGCCTCAAGAAGATCATCAGCATGCTGCTGATTGTCTGCTTGCTCTACGGCGGCACATCACTGTTCCTCTTCGGCAAAACCGACTTAGACTTAAAGAGCAACGGCATCAACCTGAGCACCAACCCGCTCACCACCCGCCATTCCCTCTTTGTGACCAATATTCTCCTCTTGGGCGTAGACGCCCGTCCGGGAGAAACCGCTTCCCGCTCTGATACCATGATTTTGGTATCCATAGACCGGCTGCATCGCAAAATCAAAATGACCTCGTTCCTCCGTGACAGTTACGTCTACATTCCGGGACACGGAAATAACAAACTGAATGCGGCACAGGCCAAGGGCGGAACCAATTTGCTCATTAAGACCTTGGAGTACAACTATAAGGTACATATCAACAAGTACGTCATGGTCAACTTTGACTGCTTCACCTCCCTTATCGACGCCCTGGGCGGCGTGGATGTTAAGGTAACGCCGAAGGAAGCCAACTACTTGAACACCACTTGGCAAAAGTGGACTCTCACCGGGAACCCGTTACATTACGAATCCGGCGAACACGTTCACATGAATGGCGAAAAGGCCCTGATGTTCTCCCGTATCCGGAAACTGGACTCTGACGTCATGCGTGCCGAGCGTCAGCGGAGAGTTATTTCCGCCCTGAAGGAAAAGGCATTCAATCTGAATCCTTCCGATATTATGTCTCTGATGAACACGGTTATGCCGTACATCACCACCGACATGATGGAATTCCAGATTATGAATAAGCTCATCGGATTCTTGCTGCTTTACCGCACCTTTGATATTGAACAAGCATCTGTTCCTATGTATGGCACCTATAAGAGTGAAAACATTAAGGGCGTTGGCTCCTGTCTCACATTTGACGTAGCCTATAACCGCAAACTCTTAAAAGACTTTATTTACCACGACAAGCTTCCAGATTAAATGCCACGACAAGCTTCCAGATTAAGCAGAAGACCTACCCTTTTCGGGTAGGTCTTTTCTGTGTTCTTTCCAAGCCACAGACTAGGTCTTTTATTTGCAGTTCTGCCCCTCTTTTGGTAAAATGGAAAGCACTTTAATAATATGGGAGAGATTCTATGTTTAATGCAGAAGTACTCGCTTTTGTACTCTACTTTATTCTCGTTCTCGGAATCGGTATCTTCTTCTACTTCAAGGGGAAGAGCGACGAATCCTCTGAACAGTATTTCCTGGGTGGCAGACAGATGGGTCCATTCGTATCTGCCATGTCCGCACAGGCATCCGACATGTCCGGCTGGCTCTTAATGGGTCTTCCGGGTTCCATTCTTGCCTTTGGTCTCGGCCAGGCCTGGATTGGCATCGGTCTTGCCATTGGTACTGCCGCTAACTGGCTGTACACCGCAAAACGTCTTCGTAAGTTCTCCAAGGCATATGGTGACTCTATTACCCTGCCGGAATACTTACAGAACCGTTTCTATTCCAAAAACCACATTCTGTCCGTTCTTTGCGCAGTGGTATTCTTAGTAGCCTTCACCATCTATGTAGCCTCCGGCTTCGTAGCAGGTGCAACCGTATTCACCTCTTTGGTACCGGGCTTGGAAAAATCCACCGCAATGATCATCTTCGCAGTTGTTATTCTGGTATACACCTTCATGGGTGGTTACAAAGCTGTTTGCTGGACTGACTTCTTCCAGGGTATGTTGATGCTGGTTGCACTGCTTTCTGTGCCAATCCTCATCCTTGTTATGGAAGACCTGGATAAGTCCGCACTGACAGAAGTCTTTGTCAACGCCAACGACGGCACCAAATATGCCTTTACCGCTAACCTCTTCTCTGCTTCCTGGCAAGATATTCTCTCCGGTCTCGGCTGGGGTCTTGGTTACTTCGGTATGCCTCATATTCTGGTTCGTTTCATGGGTATTGAAAAGCCATCTCAGATTAAGAAGTCCGCTGCCCTTGCCATCAGTTGGGTTATCCTGACCTTGGGTGCTGCCATGTTCATGGCATACCTTGGCCGTATGGTTCTGGGTGCAGAACTCCTTCCGGACGGTCTGCAGCAGACCATCTTTATTGTCTTCTCCAGACGTTACTTCCCGGCATTCATTTCCGGTATTTTGCTGGCAGCCATCATTGCAGCTTCCATGTCTACCGCAGACTCTCAGCTGCTGGTTGCTTCCTCTTCCTTCACCAACGACATTTACAAGCCGCTCATCCGCAAGGAAGCTTCCGACAAGGAACTCCTCTGGGTTGGCCGTGGCGTAGTCGTTGTTGTTGCCATCATTGCTTACTTCATTGCCAGTGCCAAGGGCTCCGGCGCACAGGCAATCATGGATATGGTAGAAAATGCTTGGGGTCTGTTCGGCTCTTGCTTCGGCCCGATTGTCATTCTCTCCATTGCTTGGAAGCGCTTTAACTATCAGGGCGCCGTAGCCGGTATTGTTGCCGGTGCAGCCACTGACTTAATCTGGTACTTCAAGCTCACCACCGTTACCGGCGTATACGAAATCGTACCTGGTTTCATCGTTGGTCTGCTTGCAGCCATTATTGTTACTCTTCTTACCAAGGCTCCAAGCAAAGAAGTTTTGGATACCTTTGAAGTCGCTACCGACAATTCCATTGACGACTAAATTCAAAAAAGAAAAGGCCCTTCCGTTTGGAAGGGTCTTATTTTTATGCTTCAAAGGCGGAAAGCAGTTCCGCAATAACGGAGTTGGAAACCAAGAATCCTTTCTCTGTCAGGGCGATATGGTTTTCTCCCACCGTAAGGTAAGGCGCCAAATAAGGCTGTTTGGCTTTTTCCATTACCGTGGTTGGTAACGGTCCGGAAAAGCCTTCTTTCAGGCGTAGAGCCAACATCAGGCGCTCTTCAAGGTCGCCACCGGTTCCATCTGCAATTGGTTCCGTACCGTTTAGGTAATCGGTCAAGTTGCGGTCATAGAAAAAGCGGTTCCTATCTAGGAATGAATGGGCAGCCGGACCCAGTCCTAAGTATTCTTCACAGTGCCAATATTTCAAGTTATGTTGTCCCTCGTAGCCCGGTTTGGCAAAGTTGGAAATTTCATAGTGTTCGTAGCCGTGGTCCGTCAAAAAGGCCACGGTTTTTTCATAGAAGTCCACCGTGGTGTCTTCGTCCGGCAGGTTTAATGTATCCTGCCGCTTGTAGAACACGGTGCCCTCTTCCAGTTTCAGCAGATAAGTGCTGAGATGTGGCACCCCGGTGTCTACACAGTACTGCAGGGTTTCCATAAGACTTTCCTCTGTCTGTTCCGGAACCCCCAGCATAATGTCTAAGGAGATGTTGGTAACACCTAAGTCACGGATTAACTTAATTGCAGTGGTCACCTGTTCTTTGGTGGCCAAGCGGCCCAGTTTCCTGCGCTCTGCGTCCACAGCGGACTGCAGCCCCAGGGAAACCCGATTGACGCCGGCCCCAATGGCGGCGGGCAGGAAGTGCTGAAGGTCCGAAGATGGGTTGCACTCCACGGTAATTTCAGCGTCTTCCGAAACTTCGAAGTGCTGACGAATGCACGTCAGCAGTTCGGCAACCCATTGGCCCTGCAGCACTGACGGCGTGCCGCCGCCAAAGTAGATACTATCTAAGCAGTAATCCCCTTTGGCACCGTAGGCGGCAATGTCCCGCTTCACGGCAGAAACGAAAGCAGAGCGCACCGATTCCTCGGTACGCTCTGCGTAAAAGTCACAATATGGGCATTTAGAGGCACAAAACGGCACATGGATGTATAAACCGATGTGTTTCATGCTGCACCTCCGTGGGTTATTCGTCGTCCAATTTGAGAACGGCCATAAATGCTTCCTGCGGCACTTCAATGGAGCCGAAGTGACGCATGCGCTTCTTCCCTTCCTTCTGCTTTTCCAGCAGTTTCTTTTTCCGGGAGATGTCGCCGCCGTAGCACTTGGCCAATACGTCTTTCCTCATGGCCTTAACGGTTTCTCTGGCAATGACCTTGCCGCCCACGGCCATCTGAATTGGAATTTCAAAGAGGGCCCGCGGAATGTTTTCCTTTAGTTTTACGGCAATCTTACGGGCTCTGTTGTAGGCGTTGTCAGAGTGAAGAATCCAGGACAGTGCGTCAATGGTTTCCCCGTTCAGAAGAACGTCCAGTTTCACCAGTTCGGACTGGCGGTAACCCATAATTTCATAGTCCAAAGAACCGTAACCACGGGTGCGGGATTTCAGTACGTCAAAGAAGTCGTAAATGATTTCGTTCAGTGGCAATTCATAGTGAATATCCACACGGCCGGCATCCAAATACTGCATGTCTTTGAAGACACCGCGGCGTTCCTGACAGAGGTCCATGATTGGGCCAACGTAGTCCGGCGGTGCAAAGATATGGGCATTGGTAATTGGTTCTTCTGCAAAGTCAATGACAGCAGGATCCGGATAATTGCACGGGTTGTCAATTTCCTGAACCGTACCGTCGGTTAAGTGGATTTTATAAATAACGCTTGGAATGGTAGTAACCAAGTCTAGGTCATATTCCCGTTCCAGACGTTCCTGGATAATTTCCAAATGGAGAAGGCCTAAGAAACCACAGCGGAAGCCAAAGCCTAAAGCACCGGAAGTTTCCGGTTCAAAGGAAAGAGCTGCATCGTTCAGCTGCAGTTTTTCCAGGGCTTCCTTCAGGTTTTCATAGTCCGCACCGTCTGCCGGATACACGCCACAGAACACCATTGGGTTTACCTTGCGGTACCCTGGCAGCGGTTCTGCTGCCGGGTTGGTGGCCAAGGTAACGGTGTCACCGACGCGAGCTTCGGAAACGGTTTTGATGGAAGCGGTAATGTAGCCTACTTCCCCAGCTTTCAGCACGCCGGAAGATTCCAAAGAAGTGGCTCTCATGTAGCCTACATCTACGACAGTGAATTCAGCGCCGGTGGCCATCATGCGCATGGTGTCGCCAATGCGGATGGTACCGTCCTGTACCCGGACGTAAACAATAACGCCGCGGTAGCTGTCATAGACGGAGTCAAAAATAAGGGCCTTCAGCGGGGCATTCTCGTCCCCTTCCGGAGCCGGAATGGTGGTTACAATCTGTTCCAGTACCTGCTCTACGTTGAGGCCCGTTTTGGCAGAGATGCGAGGGGCGTTTTCACAGTCGAGGCCGATGACCTCTTCCACTTCCCCTGCAACCCGTTCCGGGTCTGCAGCCGGCAGGTCAATTTTATTGATGACAGGGCAAATTTCCAGATCGTGGTCCAATGCCAAATAGGTATTGGCCAGGGTCTGGGCTTCGATGCCCTGGGTAGAGTCCACGACTAACACCGCACCCTCGCAAGCGGCCAGGGAACGGGATACTTCGTAGTTAAAGTCTACATGACCCGGAGTGTCTATTAAGTTCAGTTCATAGGTTTCTCCGTCAGCGGCCTTGTAGTCCAGTTTGACGGCGCGGGCCTTAATGGTAATGCCGCGTTCCCGTTCAATATCCATGTCATCCAGCAGCTGCTCGGACATGTCACGCTTGGCCACAGAGTCGGTCAGTTCCAGCAGACGGTCTGCCAAAGTAGATTTCCCGTGGTCAATGTGGGCTATGATGGAGAAGTTTCGAATTTGCTTCTTGTAGTCGGACAAATGGGACACACCTTTCGTGTAGCTCAAAGTGTTTAGTGTTTAAAATAGTGTCAAGGGTTGGCAGCAACCAGAGCGGTTAGTGCCAAGGGTTGGCCGGATCCGGGTCAGTTGGATCCCAACCGGCGTTCGGGCTGCTCGGGTTAATGCGGGTAGGAACCGGCTTTGCCATTGGTTCCACCTTACCGGCATTGGAGTACAGGGTTACGCAAGTGCCAAGAGAGCAGTTGTCGTAAATCCATTTGGCATCCTTCACAGCAAGACGGACGCAGCCTTCGGAAGCCGGGCTGCCCAGTTTGTTGTATTCTGCCGTTTTCAGGTCCCCTGGGTTCTGGCTGTTATAAGGAACGGAATGGAACAGGTAATGGCCGTTGATACGGGTAGCGTACTGGCCATAACAGTCACCGTTCAGGTAACGCCAGCGGTATTTTTCCGGAGTGTAATAAGTACCCAGTCTGGTTGGTGTGGAAGAAAGGCCACAGGAGCAAACCATGGCTTTGTAAGGTACTACGTACTTGCCGGTGGAGTCAGCCGTGTACACAATAACAATGTTCTGCGCGGTGTTTACGGCAATGCAGTATTTATGATTTTTACGGTATTCCGCATTGGTGGTAAAGAGGCCGCCGGATACGGTACCGTCATCTTTCTGAGTGGTTGTGGTGCTTCCCGGTACCGTGCTGCTTTCGGTTTCAGAGCCAATGACCAAGCAGGTGTCAGAAGCGGTGTCAGCTACGGTGGTAGGAATGGTAGTAGCGGAAGCCCCCGGAATGAGACCGGTAATGGATTCCAATGGTCCCGGCAGATTCACTTCTGCATTCGGGTAGAAATGATGTTTTACACCCAAGGCTGCCGTAAGGATCAAAAGGACAGAGCCAAGGGCAATTAAGACTTTCGAAATGGTCTTCATATAGGTCCTCCAAAGGGGGTAAATTTTTCATACGTGCTATTATAGTATAAATGGCTCCGAAAAGGAAACGTTTTATGGTATAATGCTGTCAGAATTTTAGGAGGTTATTATTTTGAAAAAAATCATTTCCCTCGCCCTTTGTCTCATGCTTCTGGTATGCACCTTCTGTGCCTGTGGCAAAAAGGATGCACCGGCAGCTAGCCCATATGACACCAACACCTATTCCCTTTCCAATGCCATAGAAGGGGTTTCCTTCCTTTACCCAAAGGAAGCGGATACCAATCTGGCACCGTGGTCTCAGTATGGCAGTTACACTGCTGACGTGAAAGAGGCCAGCTACTTCGAATACACGGATGCCGGAAAATACTGCATTTTCAAGCCGGGCAAGTTTGCTGTCTACTGTTTCAGTGTAGGCACCATCAACCACTTGGAAGGCAAAACCGACTTAAAGACCTTGGCCGCCTACTTAGGCATTAACGGCTTCATTAACTTTGCCTCCCGGGACAACGGCGGTTACACCACCCAGCATGTGGATGACAAGTTCATCAAAAACGTTTTCCCGGCCATTATGAGAGACACCCAGACCCACGAGAACTTCAGCGGTTATGTGACCCTCATTAAGCGCTCTTCCGACCGTGAAGTCTTTGTCTTCGCCGTTGGCTACACCGACAACAGCCACGAAAACATGGTAAAAGCCAAAACCATGGCCGAGTTCTTCACCCTGAACGAACTGTAAGCCGGCAAACTAACCGCTGAGCGAAACCAGCCAGCTGAAAGTAGAAAAGTAAAACCAAAACAAAAAGACCAGAGCAACTGCTCTGGTCTTTCTTTTTATTGCTCTAAGAATTTGGAAAGCAGATACTGTTCTGCTTCGTCTATGCCCTCATTGGAATACGCGAAGGTGGCCTCTTCTACCCGGCCGGCCTCCAATTCCACTTCGTAGCAATTGTGATAATAAACGGCGGCCACGAACACGGTTTCAATATCGTCTACCTTGCGTGGGAAGAATTTGTAACGAAATTCTCCCTGGCTTCCGGAATAAGTATTCTTTTGGCACAGATAATCAAAGCGAGGTAAGTTGATGACTATATCGTCACGCTGGATCATGGGTGGTCTCCTTATAATTCGTCAGTTTCTTCTGCCGGTTCGCTGGCTGCTTCCACTACGTCTTCAGCAGCCTCATTGGTTGCCTCAGCAGCGGTTTCGGTGCTCTCTGCCACATCTTCCTTTACGTCTAAGCCTTCGGTCTTAGCGCCGTCGTCCATGTTGGCGTAACGTTTGATTTTGGCAGTGGTGGTTTTGATGAATTCGTTTTCACGAATGTCAAAGGCACCAATGTTCTTGTACTTCGGCAACAGCTTGTTAATTTCCTTAACAACGCCGGCAATGTATTCCGAAACGGCTTCCGCAGTACTTGGTTTTCCTGCTTTTTCCAGTTCTTCTTCAATGGCTTCTCTATCCGGATAGATTTTAGCGGTTACAACGGTGTCCATACCGTCTTCGCCTGTCTGACCTACTACCATTGCTTCTGCAATGTACGGATTCTTCATCAACAGATCTTCAATTTCTTCCGGATATACGTTTTCCCCGTTCTTGGTGAGGATAACGTTCTTGGCACGGCCGGTGAGTTTCAAATAACCTTCCTCGGTAAAGTAACCAAGGTCTCCGGTATGGAGCCAGCCGTCTTCAAAGATTTCTTCGTTCAATTCTGGGTTCTTGTAGTAACCCAGCATAACGTTGTCGCCTTTGATCATAACTTCGCCGACGCCGTCGTCACCCGGGTTCACCACTTTAATCTGAACACCAGGAATTGGCTTACCAACGGTATCTGTGGTCTGGAATCCGTCGTGGTTGCAGGCAACCAGCGGAGCACATTCGGTGAGGCCGTAACCCAGGTAAGTGCCAATGCCGTAAGCCTTGAAGTCTTCTACTACTTTCGGGTCAATGGCAGCAGCGCCAACAATGAAGAGACGCAGGCAGCCACCGAAGTTCTTAATGACTTCGGCAAAGATTTTATCCGAAATGGAAATACCAAACTTAGAAGTAGCTACCGAAATTTTACGTCCCATACGGAGTTTGGTAGAACCGTGTTTCTGTCCGGCAGCAGCCTTTTCAATCTTGTCGTGGAATTTTTCCACCAACAGTGGAACGGTAAAGATAATGGTCGGCTTAAAGTCCTGCATATTGGTTGCCAAATGCAGCAAGCTGTCATTATGGAAAATGCAGCAGCCGTTATACAGTGGCAGCAGGAAACCGAGAGAACATTCAAAGGTGTGGTGAATTGGCAAAACAGAAAGCATTCTGTCCCCAGGGCTGGTATATGCTACAGCGGTGTTGGACATGACAACGTAGCAGATATTTCTCTGGGACAGCATAACGCCCTTGGCCAGTCCGGAAGTACCGGAGGTAAAAATCAAAACAGACATGGCGTCCGGATCAATTTTTTCGGTCATGTAGTAGCGGTATGCATTGGCGTTTTCTTCCTTCATCTGAACACCCTTTGCAAAGAGTTCATCAAAGGAAATGTAGTCTTCTCCTTCCGGAACAGGGTCCATGGAGATGATGCGTAAATCGCCCGGCAATTCGCCTCTGCGATCCTTAATTTTCTTAATGGCCTTGGCATCTGCAACCAACACTTTGGATTCGGATACGGTCAGGATGTTGTTGATGTCGTCAAACATCAGTTCCTTGTCAATTGGCACAATAACCCCAACCCCACTGGTAACAGCCAGGTAGGTCAGACACCAACGGTAAGAGTTGGCACCCATTACTGCCACTTTTTGACCGGACAAACCCATGGAATAGAGTGCCGTGCCCCACGCACGGATTTCTTCCCGCAGCTCTCTATAGTTGATGCTGGTGAAGTCATCCTTCACGCTTTTCCGCATCATGAATGCAGGCTCTTCCGGGAAGAGTCTGGCACTCTGGTTAATCATGTCTCTGAAGTCGGTGATTAACCGAACGTCATAGAGCGCACCGTTTTGTTTGTTGATTCCAATTTTTTCTGCACTTGCCATATATGTTCTCCTCTAGTAAGTGTATTTGCGGTTTATTGCCCCTCGAAACGTTTTACCATTTGCTTGGCGGCTTTATAAATGTCACCGCAGCCAAGAGTGATGACTAAGTCACCAGGCTTGGCATGAGACAAAGTGTAGTCAACCACTTCATCAAAGGTGTTAAACCAAACGCTGCCCGGAATCTGCTCTGCCATCTGGCTGGTGTAGACTCCAATGGTGTTCACTTCCCGGGAGCCCATGATTTCGGTCATAACGCAATGGTCCGGAATCTGCAGGACTCTGACGAAGTCGTCCATTAACAGGGAAGTCCTGGAATAAGTAAACGGCTGGAATACAGCCCAAACTTCGTTGTAATCCATGGCCATAACGGAAGTCAGAATGGCTTCCAGTTCGGTTGGATGGTGGGCGTAGTCGTCGGCAATGGTAATGCCATTACATTCGCCCAAAATTTCAAACCGTCTGCCGGCACCCTTGAAGTTGCCAATGTAGGTTTCAATATCCTTCATGGCTACCCCGTTTTCCAAAGCGGCGGCAATGACACCCAGGGAGTTGAAGATGTTGTGTCTGCCAGGAACGTTCAAAGCTACGTGGCCAATGGTTTCCCCGTTTTTCAGCACATCAAATTCAGCAAATGCGCCCCGGTTGAAGGTAATGTTGGCCGGTGTGTAGTCGTTGTGTTCGTCCATACCAAAGGCGATGAACTTCTTCCCTTCCTTGTCTGCCTGTTCCACTGCTTTCAGGGTGTTGGCGTCGTCTCCGTTGTAGATGACAATATTGGTTGTCATGTTCATGAACTTCACGTAGGAAGCAATGACGTTGTCCATGGTCTTGAAAAATTCCATGTGGTCATTGTCCACGTTCAGCACAATGCTGGTGTCCGGAGACAAGGTGTGGTAGTGGTTATTGAATTCACATGCTTCACAAACCATGGTCTGGCTCTTGCCGGCACGGCCGTGGGAGTCAATGAGAGGAAGTCTGCCGCCGATAACAAGTGTTGGGTCGGCACCAGCTTCTACCATAATTTGGGAAAGCATGGATGTGGTTGTGGTTTTACCGTGGGTACCACAAATGCAGATGCAATTCTGATACATACGGGAAATGGCACCAAATAAATCTGCCCGTTCAAAGCAAGGAATGCCGCTGGCCTTAGCAGCCACCAGTTCTTCGTTGTCTTTGAGAATGGCAGCGGTGTAGATAATCAATTCCGGCTTCAGAAGATCCAGGTTTTTAGCCTTCTGTTCCATGATGATTTCGGCACCAAGACCCCGGAGTTTGTCAATGTTGTCTCCCGGGTTGTTGTCGGAACCGGTTAAGGTATAACCATTGGTAATTAAAATTTCAGCCAATGGGGTCATACCGGAACCACCGATGCCAATAAAATGAACTCGGTTGATTTGCTTTAGCACTTCATCTATGGTCTGCATAAGCTCCTCCAAGTAAGATTAGATAGTTTTCAACAGTTACTGGATATTATACAACAAATCGGCCCCTGAAAAAACAAGAAAGCCTGAAAAAGGACCGAAAAAATTCCGAATCCTCCACTGTCCCATTAATGACTCGTAAGGAGCTTGCATTTATAGTATAATTTGATACATAAAAATTACTTGAAAGGAGCAGGACTATGTTACATCTGGTTACCGGCCGGGCAGGCACCGGAAAAACCACTTACGTCCGCAGCGTTTTGGGCAAACTAGCTGAGCAGCAAGACCAAGACGGACGCCTGTTACTCATTGTGCCGGAACAGTATTCCTTCCTCAGTGAACGGGCACTGCTGACGCAGTTCGGTCCGGTACTGGGACAGCGCATGGAAGTCTTGAGTTTTACCCGTCTGGCAGACTACGTCTTCCGTGAACTGGGCGGCATGGCCGGCTCCACGGCAGACGACGCCACCAAAATCATCCTCATGCTCCGGGCGCTGAACGGGGTAAAAGACCAATTGGACTTTTACGGAAAGCAGACGGAAAGTGTCCCATTCGCCACCGAACTGCTGCACTGTGTGCGGGAACTCCATCAGGCCCGCATTACCACAGAGGACCTTCGGAAGAGCAGCGGCCTGTGCGGCTCTCGCACCCTGGCCCGCAAAATGAATGAACTTGCACTTATTCTGGATACTTATGCAGCCCTCTTCGCCGGTACCTACCAGGACGAAGACCTGCTGCCGGAACGTCTGTTAAAGAAATTAGACACCACCCATTTCTTTGAGGGTTACACCATTTGTATTGACGGATTCAAAGGCTTCACCGGTCAGGAACTGGCCATCCTAGAACGCTTGCTCCGTCAGTGTAAGGACGTGTACCTCACCCTCTGTACCGACAACCTTTTCGGAAAGAACCCGAATCTCTGTTTTGCCGCCGTCAATGAAACCGGCAAAGCGGTCCGGGCCCTTGCGCAGAAAAACAACATTTCCGTGGATACCCTATCCATGGAATATTCCAAATATGCATCCGCTGACCTGGCCTACCTGGAACAAAACCTGTTTGTTCCGGGTGCGGAAGCCTATGCCGGAGACGCAAAGGGCGTTCACCTCTTTGCCGCCCACGACCGGTCGGAAGAATGCAATTACATTGCGGCCACCGCAAAGAAACTCCTGCGGGAACAGGGCCTTCGTCTGAAAGACATGGCCGTGGTGGTCCGCAGAGAAGACCACTATAAAAACGAGCTGCTGGCCGCCTTCCGCCGGTATGGCATTCCTGCTTTTGACGACGCCAGACAGCCAATCTTAAACCAGCCTCTCATTACGGTCTGCACCTCCGTGCTGTCCCTCTTGGTAGGCGGTTTCACCACGGAAAACCTGCTTCATTATTTGAAGACCGGGCTGGGTCCCCTTGCCCTTTCGGAAGTAGCCGAACTGGAAAACTATGCCCTGCTTTGGAACTTGAAATCCAAAGACTGGCAGCAGGAATTCACCCTCCATCCGGAGGGCTTAGGCGTGGCAGCAAACGAAGCCTCTGAGAAGAAGCTGGCCACTCTGAACCAGTGGCGGGAAGCCGTCATGATTCCGCTGTTCACCTTAAAGAGAGACGTAAAGGACCAGTCTGCCGAAGGCATCTGCAAGGCCCTTTACTACTTCTTAACCGACACCAAAGTGCCTGAAAAGTCAAAAGACATTGCTGTCGCTTTCAACGACGACGGCTTTACCGCCTTGGCCAATGAACAGAACCGGGTTTGGGAACTGCTTATGGACCTGTTTGACAAGCTCTCCACTGCCGGTGGAGACGCCGTCATGAGCCTTCCGGCCTTCACCAATCTGTTCAGTGCCGTCCTCTCCATGGCAGATCTGGGTTCCATTCCAACTGCCTTAGAGGAAATCACCATTGGCGCCGCCGACCGCATCCGCTTAGACAACCCGAAAGTCGTCTTCGTGGCCGGCTGTGAAGAAGGCAACTTCCCTTCCACCGTAGGACAAACCGGTATCTTCACCGCTACGGACCGGAAGAACCTGGCAGACGTGGGCCTTGCCCTCAGTCTGTCTGACGAATTGAAAGCCCATGAAGAACGTTACATGGCCTATGCCGCTGCCACTGCCGGAACGGAACAGGTTTACCTTTCCTATTGCATCTTGGACGGCAGCGCCGGGCAAAAGCCTTCCCTGCTCATCAGCAGCACGAAAGAACTGTTCCCAGAAGTGGAATTGCTCCATGCTGCCGACCTGCCGGAAGCTTACTTTGCCGAAAGTGAAGCCACTGCGTTCTCCTCTTATACCAAACTGTGGAATTCCCCTCTACCGAAGGAATTGGAAGAGGCTGCATCGCTCCGCCAAGTGCTGACAGAAAACCCGTCTATGGCAGACCGCTTAGCCGTTATGGATCAGGCGGTAAACCCTCGGGACTTTGCCATTTCCGACCCTGCTTTAGCCACCAGGCTCTTTGGGGAAAACATGGGTCTGTCCGCCTCCCGGGTAGATGTTTACCACCACTGTGCGTTCCAGTATTTCTGCAAGTTCGGTCTTTGTGCCCAGCCGCGGAAAGCAGCTACCTTAGACCCTGCCCAGAGCGGCACGGTTATCCATTACGTGCTGGAACAAATCATCAAAGACAACCACATGGACGCCCTCATTGACATGGACGTTGCTGCCCGCAACGCCGCGGTGGACCATTGGCTGAATACCTACGTAGCAAACGAAATGGGCGGCTTGGAAGACAAGCCGGTCCGCTTCCGTTATTTATACCGCCGGCTGGCCCTCACCCTTTACGACGTGGTGGACCGCCTGGTGGAAGAATTCAAACTGTCTGACTTCCGCCCGGTGGACTTTGAATTGTCCATTGGGGAAAAGGAAAACGAGCCTTCCGTCCCGGCCTACACCTTAGGTTTAAAGAACGGCGGATTCCTGTCCATCTACGGTTCCATTGACCGGGTGGACACCTATGAAAAAGACGGGAAAACCTTTGTCCGCATTGTGGACTACAAGTCCGGCGGAAAGGAATTTTCCTTAAACGAAGTCATCAACTACGGCCTCAATATGCAAATGCTCATCTACCTGTTTGCCTTGGAGCAAAACGGGGCAGAACGCTACGGCCAAGTAGAGCCTAGCGGCATCTTCTACTACCCTGCCAAGCGGGCTTCCCTCTCCATGAGCAGCAAGCAGGCAGACGGAGACACCGTTGCCAAAGAGAAAATCAAGAAGGATATGGGCAACGGCCTCTTCCTCAGTAACACAGAGGTGTTAGAGGCCATGGAACATGGACTGAACAAGCGCTTCATTCCGGTAGATGACAAATTGGTAGACAGCAAAGGCCAGCTGAAGAAGGGCCTCATTACCCCTGCCGCCTTCCAGAAACTCCACTGCCGTGTGGATGACATTTTGGTAGCCATGGCAGAGTCCTTGCAGGAGGGTATCATTCCTGCCAACCCAACTAGAGGCACCGGCTTTGAACGGACCTGTGAGTGGTGTGACTACTACCCTATTTGCCGTCTGGAAGAAGACGCCTATGAAGACAATGCCTTCTACAAAGAAATTAGCTCCGTCAAGCACGGAGATGCCTTACAAATGCTGGAGGAAATGGAGGTGAATGACCATGCCTAATTGGACTCCGGACCAAAGAAACTGTATTGACGCACGGCGCGGTACGGTCTTGGTCAGTGCGGCCGCCGGCTCCGGGAAAACCGCCGTTTTAATTGAGCGTGTCATTCAGCGCCTCTTAGACCAGACCCAGCCTTGCAGTGTCAGTGAGTTACTCATTGTTACCTTCACCAAAGCGGCTGCTGCAGAAATGCGCCAGAAACTGGAAAACGCTTTGACCAAGGCCTTAAAAGAAGACCCGGATAACGAGCATTTGCAAAAACAGCAAATGCTGCTGCCGTCTGCTCAAATCTGTACCATTGACTCCTTCTGTTCCAATTTGGTGCGGGAACATTTTGACACCATCGGCATTACCCCGGACTTCCGCCTGTTAGACGAAAACGAAGGCAAACTGCTGCAACAGGATGCTGTTGCCACCATAGTAGAAAACCTGTATGACGAAGGAGACCCAACCTTTACCAAACTGGTGGAACTGCTGTTTGCCGGCAGAGACGACGCCTCCTTAGAGGAAGCCATTTTAAAACTTTACAATTATTCCAGAGCCTACCCGTCTCCGGAGGCCTGGCTGAAAACCGGAGTCCGTTCCTATGACACCGGTTTAGACCTGACGTCCACTCCAATTTTTGCTGCACTGCAGAATAACATAAGCCTGCTCTTAAGCTACGCTTTGGAACAGGCCCTCATGGGAATTTCTGCCCTTCAGGGCAACGTGGACACCGTTGACTGCACCGCAGCCAACATCCTAGAAAACGAGCTGAATTTAACAGAACGGCTTCAAGATCTAATCGACGCCGGCAACATAGACGAAGCGCTTTCCACCCTTACCGACTTCACCTGGGACAGATGGAGCAACGGTGGCAAGAACTTAAAAGACTTAGAAGAAATGGCCATTGCCAAAGCCTGCCGGGACGAACTGAAATCCTGTCTTAAAGACCAGCTTCCAAAACTGTTGGTCTCCACCTTGGAAGACTACCGCGCAGACTGTGACGAACTGTACCCATTGGCCTGCACTCTGGTAGATGCCGTTTTGGACTTTGGCAAGGAATATGACCGTCTGAAACTGGAAGCCAATGTCATGGACTTCTCAGACGTAGAACTCTATGCCCTTCGCCTCTTAGTAGAAGACCCTTCTTCTACTACCATCACCCGCACCACCTTAGCCAAAGACCTTGGGGAAGCTTACAAGGAAATCCTCATTGACGAATATCAAGACACCAACAAATTGCAGGATACCCTGTTCTCTGCCCTGTCTAAAGAGGAATCCAACCTCTTCATGGTTGGGGACGTAAAGCAGAGCATTTACCGCTTCCGTCAGGCCATGCCGGAAATCTTCTTGGGAAGAAAGAACCGGTATCAGCTTTATGACCCAAGCCAGGACAACTACCCTGCCACCATTATCCTGGGCAAGAACTTCCGCAGTAGAGAAGGCATTACCCAGTCGGTGAACTTCACCTTCCGCCAGCTCATGAGCCGGCAAGTAGGTGAAATCATTTATGACCAAGCCGAAGAATTGGTTTACGGTGCAGACTACCCAGCCGTAGACGAACCGGACACCGACTTCTTCCTCTTAGAAAAAACAGAAGACCTGACCTCCAAAGAACGGGAAGCCAGGTTCGTTACCCACTATATTGAACGCAAATTAAAGGAAAGTGCCGGCACGGAACGGCCGCTACAGTTTAAGGACTTTGTTATTCTGCTGCAGGCTCCAAGAAATTCCGCCGCCACCTATGAAAAGGCCCTGAACGAGGCCGGTATTCCAGTCTATGCCGGGTCCACCGGAGGCTTCCTCCACACCCCGGACATTCAGACGGTACTGTCCCTCCTGCGGGTCATTGACAACCCCTTACAGGACATTCCTTTAATCTCCTGCCTCATGTCTCCGTTGTTCGGCTTCACCGAAGATGACATTGCTGCCATCCGTGTTGCCGGAAAATACATGAGCTTCTACGCTGCCGTATTAAAAGCAGAAGCAGAGAACGAAAAATGTGCCTACTTCTTAGCCCAGCTGCGCCGGTACCGCCAGCTGTCTGTCTCCCTGCCAAGCGGAGAACTGCTCCGCCAAATTCTGGAAGACACCGCGTTTCTCAGCATTGCCGCCGGTAAACGAGGTGGCCTGCAACGGGAAGCCAATCTCCGCCAGCTGCTAATCTTGGCAGACGACTATGACTCCCACAGCACCTACGGCCTTGCCGGATTCCTCCGTTCCTTAGACCGCATGGAAGACCATGGCATGGACCCGGAAGCTGCATCCACCTTGTCAGAAGACGACAACGTGGTACGCATCATGTCCATTCACAAGAGTAAAGGCCTTCAATTCAAATACTGCATTTTGGCAGACCTTTCCCATAGTTTCAACAACACGGAAATCACCGACTCCCTGCTCTTACACCCAAGCCTTGGCATTGGTCTCAAGGGCAGAGACTTCTCCACCGGCTTCACCTATCCCACTCTGGTGCACACTGCCATGAAGGAGGAAACCAGACGGTCTTCCCAGTCGGAGGCACTCCGTGTACTCTACGTTGCCATGACCCGTGCCGCCGAAAAGCTGGTACTGGTTGGCTCCATAGAAAACGCCGAAAAGTATGTGGAACGGCTTTCCAAGTACCTTCACGAAGAGAAGCCAATTCACCCATACGTGGTAAAGACCCGCACCAGTTTCTTAGATCTGCTGACCCTGTCTTACCTGCGTCACCCTGCTTTGAAGCCACTGGCTTCTTTGGCACCGCAACGCCTTCCGGTGCTGGCAGCTGACTTTAACCTGAACTTCACCTTACTCAGTAAAGACACCGACATTTCTGCCCCATTGGCACCGGAAACCGAAGACGTTTCCGCCAACGCCGACCTGGTACAGAACCTGAAGGAACGCCTTTCCTATGAATACCCATATGCTGCTTTGGCCACCACCGTTACCAAGCGTGCGGCATCCACTGCAGACGAAGGCCTCTTCCATCCGGACTACTTTGCCAAGGCCCAGCCGGAGTTCATGTCAAAACTTGGCTTCACCCCGGCAGAACGAGGCACCTGCCTCCACAAATACATGCAGTATGCCGACTTCTTAAACGCTGCCAGAAACCCGAAAGACGAACTGGACCGTCTGGTGGCAGAAGACTTCTTCACAGAGGGAGAAGCTGCTGTCATCCCAACGGAAAAGGTAAAGCGCTTCTTTGAAAGCAGCCTGGCAGCGCGGATTTTCGCATCTCCTACCCTCTACCGGGAAAAGAAGTTCGCCGTCTTGGAGGATGCGGGCACCTTTGACCCTACCCTGCCGGAACCGCTTTCTTCCGAGAAGGTTCTCATCCAGGGTATTGTGGACTGCGCCTTTGAAGAAAACGGCCACTTGGTAGTGGTAGACTACAAAACCGACCGGGTATTAGACCCAGCCCAGCTAACCGACCGCTACCGTTCTCAAATTCTCACCTACTGCCGTGCCCTCACCTCCTGCACCGGCACCCCGGTGAAAGAAGCCTACCTCTATTCCTTTGCCTTGGACACCGAAGTTCCGGTTCCACTAGACGAAGAATAAAGACCAAGAAAAAACAAAAAGAGTGTATTCTCGCTTTTTTGCGAAAATACACTCTTTTTTCTCTTGATTGGTCCGGTTAGTCCTTCTTTAAGAAGTTTTCCTTGGCCTTGGTATCGCAGTAAATGCAGCGGTACACAATGTTATCCGGATCTGCCAAGCGGAACACATGCGGCAATTCCTGTTCAATGGAGGTAATGCAGCGTGGGTTCTTGCAGCGGATGACATCCGTAATGGTTTCCGGAAGTGCCGGATGCAGTTTTTCCACCCGCTTGTTGTCCTTAATGACGTTTACCGTAATGTGCGGGTCAATGAAGCCCAATACATCCAAGTCAATGTCAATGACTTCGTTAACTTTGATAATGTCTTTCTTGCCCAGCTTTTCGGAAGGTGCGTTCTTGATGATGGCAACTTCAGAAGACAGTTGGTCCAGACCCATGTAATCATACAGAGCCATGCCCTTGCCTGCCGGGATATGGTCAATTACTAAGCCATTAATAATGCTACCAATAATCATTTAGTCTACCCCCAACAGTTTCAGCATCAGCGCCATACGGATGAACTTGCCGTTTAATACCTGCTTAAAGTACTTGGCCCGTGGGTCTGCGTCAATTTCAACGGAAATCTCGTTTACACGTGGCAGTGGGTGCAGGATGGCCAGGTCTTCCTTGGCGTTTTTCAGTTTGTCCTTGGTCAGAATGTAGGTGTCCTTCAAGCGGATGTAATCTGCTTCGTTGAAGAACCGTTCTTTCTGAACACGGGTCATGTAAAGGATGTCAAGGTTTGGCATTGCATTTTCCAGCGATGTGGTTTCTTCGTAAGAAATGCCATTCTTTTCTAAGATTTCAGTGCGGACATTTTCCGGAATCTTCAATTCTTCCGGAGAAATCAACACGAATTTCACATTGTCATAGCGGGACATTGCAGCAATTAAGGAGTGGACGGTACGTCCAAACTTTAAGTCCCCGCAGCAGCCAATGACCAGGTTGTCCAGGTGACCCTTCTCTCTAGAGATGGTCAGAAGGTCCGTCAAGGTCTGGGTTGGATGGTTGTGGCCGCCGTCACCGGCATTGATGACCGGAATGTCTACATTGTTAGCAGCTACAAACGGAGCGCCTTCCTTTGGATGACGCATGGCAATGATATCTGCAAAGCACTGTACGGTTCTGGCCGTATCTGCTACGCTTTCCCCTTTGGCTACGGAACTTGCCGTGGCATCAGAGAACCCAATGACATGACCGCCCAATTCGTACATAGCAGATTCAAAGCTGAGTCTGGTACGGGTGGATGGTTCATAGAACAGGGTTGCCAATTTCTTGCCGTCACACTTATGGGCGTAAACGTCCGGGTGGGCAATGATATCTTTGGCAGTTTCAATGAGCTGATTGATTTCCTCTAAAGACAGGTCACGAATGTCAATGAGATCCTTTTTCATTTATTTGTCCCCTCCAATCCAACTTTCATCAGATGGATTGTCTCGGAATGCCTTAATTCTTGGTGCCCATTCCGGCTTAATATAGTCTTCTTCTACAGCTGCTTCTAAAACAGCATCCAAGTTGGTGAGGCTGACGTTCTTTACGTTGGCGGCAGCCAGTCTTTCAACAGACTTCTGCATGCCATAGGTGTAGATGCTGGCAATACCCAGTACTTCTGCACCTGCTTCTCTCAGGGCGTCTACAACATCAATAACGGAGCCGCCGGTGGAGATTAAGTCTTCTACAACAACCACCTTCTGGCCAGCCTGCAGCTTACCTTCAATGCGGTTCTGACGGCCGTGGTCTTTGCTGCTGCCACGAACGTAGCCCATAGGCAGTTCCATCATCTGAGCAATGATGGCTGCGTGTGGAATGCCTGCGGTGGAGGTACCCATCAGCACTTCTACGTCTGGGTATTCTTTTTTTATGAGTTCCATGAGGCCGGTTTCTACATCGGTGCGAACCTTGTGGTCAGAAAGAACCAAGCGGTTGTCGCAGTAGATTGGGCTCTTAATGCCGGAAGCCCAGGTGAATGGTTCTTCCGGACGAAGGAATACGGCCTGAATGGAAAGTAAGTCTTTGGCAATTAATTTCTGCATTTATGTATCCTCCTGTTAGGTTAATCAACAAATTCAGCTACGCAGCGTTTCCATGCTGCTACCGGGTCATCAGCCTGGGTAATTGGGCGGCCAACTACAATGTAGTCAGAGCCAATTTCCTTTGCTTTTTCCGGAGTGGTTACACGAACCTGGTCTCCTACATCGCCGTCAGCAAAGCGGATACCAGGGGTAATGGTGAAGAAGTCCTTGCCGCAGCGTTTGTGGATTGCGCCGGCTTCCAGTGGAGAGCATACAACGCCGTCCAAACCGGATTTTTTCGCATTTTCAGCATAGGCCAAAACCGTGTCTACCAGCGGAGCGCCAATGAGCAGTTCCTTCTGCATGCGTTCTTCGGAAGTGGAGGTCAGCTGGGTGACAGCAATGACCAGTGGACGGCTGCCGTCTTCTCTGGTAACCCCTTCCACTGCAGCTTCCATCATGGCACAAGTGCCTGCTGCGTGGACATTGACAATGTCAGCACCCAGGGTGGAAAGCACGTTCATGGATTTCTTTACAGTGTTTGGAATGTCGTGAAGTTTCAGGTCCAGGAATACCTTGTGGCCTCTGGCCTTCAGTTCCTTTACCATGTCTGGGCCGGTGGCGTAGTAGAGTTCCATCCCAATTTTTACGAAGGGACGTTCGTCACCGAACTTGTCCAGAAAGTTCATTACTTGTTCTTTTCCTGCAAAGTCGCAGGCAATGATTACGTCTTTACCCATTAGTGTGCGCCTCCAATGATTTCGGTTAAAGAAGAGATGCCGAATTTTTCCATGCGGGACGGCAGATCTTCAATGATTTTCTTACATGCCAGTGGATCTACCAGGTTGGCTGCGCCAACTTCTACAGCGGTGGCGCCGGCCAGCATCATTTCAATGACATCGTCAGCGCAGGAAATGCCGCCTTGACCAATGATTGGAATGTTGACTGCTTCGTAGACCTGATACACTGCGCGAACCGCAATCGGTAAAATGGCTGGGCCGGAGAATCCGCCCATCTTGTTAAAAATAACCGGTTTGCGGGTCTTTGGGTCAATGCGCATGCCCATGAGGGTGTTAATGAGGCTCAGGCCGTCGGCACCGGCTTCTTCACATGCTTTTGCAATGACCGTAATGTCCGTTACGTTCGGGGTCAGTTTGACATAAACCGGCTTATTGGTAACTTCCTTGACGGCCTTGGTTACTGCATAGGCGCTGTCAGGGTCGGTACCAAAACTCATACCGCCGTTGTGAACATTCGGGCAGGAAATATTGACTTCCAAAAGACCAATCTGGTCTTCTTTATCCAATTTGGCGCAGGTTTCTGCGTAGTCCGGAATGGCAAAGCCGGAAACGTTTGCCACAGCCGGTTTGTGGAAGCAGGTTTTCAGTTTCGGCAGTTCTTCAGAAATGACCTTGTCTACCCCTGGGTTCTGCAGGCCAACGGAGTTGATCATGCCCATGTAGCATTCTGCAATACGAGGGGTTGGGTTACCGAAACGAGGATCCTTGGTGGTCCCCTTTAAGGAGATGCTTCCCAAAATATCAATGTCATAAATGTCAGCGAACTCGTAGCCGAAGCCGAAGGTGCCGCTGGCAGGGATAATCGGGTTCTCCAGTTCTAAGCCGGAAAGGTTGACTTTCATGTTTACCATACTATTTCCTCCCGTTCCAGAACCGGTCCATCCTTACAAATACGCTTGTTGCCGTACTTGGTTTTGCAGGTACAGCCCATGCAGGCACCAAAGCCGCAGCCCATGCGTTCTTCAAAACTGAACTGGCCGCTGGTGGTGGCGGTGGCTTCAATAGCCTTAAACATTGGCATTGGGCCACAAGTGTAGAAGTAAGTGTAATCTATGGTTTTCAGGGCGTCGGTGACGAAGCCCGGAATATATCCATTTTTGTCGGTACCGTCTACCAAAGTCACATAGACTTTGCCTTCGGTGTCGGAGAGCAGTGCTTCAAATTCCTTCTGGCAGAAGATTTCTTCTTCCGTATTGAAGCCCAGAATAACGCTTGGCTGCTTGCCTTCGCTCAGTAGCTTTTTGCAGAGGGCGTACAGTGGCGGAATGCCAACGCCGCCTCCAAGCAGTACCGGCTTGTCACCGCTCTTGTCGGTGTGGTAGCCGTTGCCCAATCCGGTAAGCACATCCAGTTCGGTTCCAACCGGCAGGGCTGCCATGGCTTCGGTGCCGTTGCCTACCACTTTGTAGATGATGGTAATGCTCTTGTCGTCCCAGTCATAGACGGAAATAGGACGTCTCAGATAAAATCCGTCCAGTTTCAGGTTGATGAACTGGCCGGTAGCGGTGCAGGCAGAGGTATCGCCTTCCAGCACCATGCGGTAAACCGTATCGGTTAAGGCCACATTTTCTGTAATGCGGTAGAATCCTTGTTTCATCGGTTTCTCCTTTATTCTTAATCTACTAATGTTACAGATGGATCTTGGTAGACCACTTCTCCATTATGGAAGGTCAGCAGGCACTTGCCGTAAACGTCCCAACCGGTAAACGGAGTGGCTTTCCCCATGGACAAGAACTGTTCCGGGTCTACCTTGTAGTTGGCATCTAAGTCCCAAACGCTGAAGTCTCCTTTTGGAAGGGAAAGGCCGAATCGCCTACGAGGGTTAATGGCCATGAGCTCTACCAGTTTTTCTAAAGTGATGACTCCGGTTTTTACCAGCTTGGTGTAGAGAATTGGGAAGGCGGTTTCCAGTCCGGTAATGCCGAATGGGCTCTTTTCCAATCCTCTGCTCTTCTCCTCTAAGGAGTGCGGTGCGTGGTCGGTGGCAATCATATCTAAGGTGCCGTCTTTCAAGGCCTCAATGAGTGCCTCGTAGTCGGTTTTATCTCTGAGAGGCGGATTCATTTTGAATCTACCCTCTTCTTCCAGCATGCTGTCGTCCATAACCAGGTAGTGTGGGCCGGTTTCACAGGTCACATCTACCCCGTCAGCCTTTGCCTGGCGAATCAGTTCCAGGCTTTCTTTGGCGGATACATGGCATACGTGGTACGGGCAGCCGGTCTCTTTGGCCAGACGGATGTCCCGTTCAATCTCTTTCCATTCGCTTTCGGAGCAAATGCCTCGGTGGCCATGAGCCTTTGCATAAGTACCGTCGTGAATGTAACCGCCGTGGAGCAATTCGTTCACTTCGCAGTGGGCTGCCAGCACCTTGCCGGTCTTCTTCACCCGTTGCATGGCTTCCCGCATCATGCCTTCCTCCTGCACGCCGACGCCGTCGTCGGAGAAGGCAAAGCACTTCGGTGCCAAGGCTTCCATGTCAACTAACTGCTGTCCCTTTTCTCCAACAGTAATGGAACAGTACGGCAGCACCTCAATGCAGGCATCCTTGTCAATGATGTCCTGCTGCACCTTTAAGTGCTCTAGGCTGTCCGGCACCGGGTTCAGATTCGGCATGGTGCACACGCTGGTGTACCCACCGTGAGCCCCTGCTAAGGACCCGGTTCGAATGGTCTCTTTATAAGAAAATCCCGGTTCTCTGAAATGCACATGCACATCAAAAAAACCGGGAAAAATAGTTACATTTTGAATTTTGGAAACACGAGGTCCGCCGAATGGATGTTCGGTGTTATTAAAATCTGCGTTAGCCAGAAGTTCGGCCTTGGAAAGAATCATAATTCCTCGCTCCATATATTGTTTTTAACTGCTAGAATTATACTTCATATAGGGGTATTTCGTCAACAAAACCACCCTTAGCAGTTCTTACAAATTTCAGCGGCAATTTCCAACAGATTTTTGGCGAAGCAGATGTCCTCAAAGGCCTTCTTTGGATAGAGGTCACAGTCCACCATTTTTTGAAGCATTTCCTGCAGCGAATCGTAAAAGCCGTCCACATTGTAGAAAATGCATGGGCCTTTCAAAATGCCCAAGCGTTTGTGGGACAAAACTTCGGAAATTTCTTCCAACGTGCCGGTGCCGCCAGGCAGAGCAATATAGGCATCCCCTTTCTCAATCATCAGATTCCGACGCTGGGACATATCCTCCACGTGAATCATTTCATTGGTGTTTGGGTGCACCTGCTCAGTGGTTGCTAAGAACTCCGGAATAACACCGATGACATAGCCGCCATCCGCCAGGGCTGTATCTGCAAGAACACCCATCAGGCCAACCTGGCCGCCGCCATATACCAATGTGTGATTTTCTTCAGCAATCCACGCGCCAAGCTCGGCAGCACATTCTGCAAAATGAGGGTTGGTGCCAAACTGACTTGCACAGTATACGGTAATGTTCATTGAAACACATCCTTTCATTATTTCTTTGTCCTTCACCACTTTTATTATACCATAGCGGCCCCTTTTTAGCACGGTTCGAACGGGGTTTTCGGGACAAAAAAGAAAGCCCCTTCTAATAGAAGGAGCTTTTTCTTATTTGGTTTTGTCCCGTTCCCGTTCTCTGATAATCAAGCGGGTTGGCGTGCCTTCCAAACCGAATACTTCACGGATTTGGTTGTCCAAATACCGCTGGTAACTGTAATGGAACAGGTCCTTACGGTTGACGAAGCACACAAATGTTGGCGGGCGCGTAGATGCCTGGGTCATGTAGAAAATCTTCAGGCGGCGGCCCTTGTCGGTTGGCGGCTGCACACGGGCGGTGGCATCTGCCAGCACTTCGTTCAGGCGGCCGGTAGAAATGCGCATGGCATTCTGGTTGTCCACCTTCACAATGAGTGGGAACAACTTGTCCAGACGCTGGCCGGTTTTAGCGGAAATAAACAGGAACGGAGCGTAGGACATGAAGGAAAAGTCATGCTGCAGTTTCTTGGTATATTCCTGCATGGACTTGTCGGTCTTTTCGTAAGCATCCCATTTGTTGATGCAGATGATACAGGCTTTACCCATGTCACAGGCCATACCTGCTACTTTGGAGTCCTGTTCGGTGAAGCCTTCCAGGGCGTCAATCATGATGACGCAGACGTGGGCACGTTCTACTGCCATGCGGGCACGGATAATACTGTATTTTTCAATGGCATTGTCCACCTTGGACTTCCGGCGGATGCCGGCAGTATCAATAAAGAGGAACTTACCGTACTCGTTGGTAACTAAGGTGTCGGTAGCGTCTCTGGTGGTGCCTGCAATGTTGGATACAATGGTGCGTTCCTCGCCACAGATGGCGTTGATTAAGGAACTCTTCCCTACATTTGGCTTGCCGATAACGGCTACGGTAATGATTTCATCATCCTCGTCTTCGTCCTGTTCTTCCGGCAGGTATTTCAGTACCTCGTCTAAGAGGTCACCGGTACCGGTACCGTGGACGGAGGAAATGGCAATTGGGTCGCCCAAGCCAAGGTTGTAGAATTCATAGAAATCTGCAGGAAGTTCCCCTACAGAGTCACATTTATTGACGGCCAGTACAATTGGCTTACCGGACTTCTGCATCATGGAAGCAACTTCCATGTCGGTGGCTACCACGCCGTCCCGTAAGTCGGTTACCAGAATGATAACGTCTGCAGTTTCTACGGCCAATTCAGCCTGGCGTCTCATTTGAGTAAGGATGATGTCGTCGGAATAAGGTTCAATACCGCCGGTATCAATGAGAAGCATTTTATGACCCAGCCATTCACAGTCACCGTAAATACGGTCACGAGTTACGCCTGGGGTGTCGTCTACAATGGACAGACGTGCGCCGACAAGTTTGTTGAACAAAGTAGATTTCCCTACGTTTGGTCTACCAACAATGGCCACTACCGGTTTCGACATACGTCCACCTCCCTAAAATATAGAAATAAAAGGTGGGGAAGGTTTCCCCTTCTCCACCTTTACTGAACTGTAATTAGTCCTTGTCGATGACTTTCTTGCCGTTGTAGTAACCGCATTCAAGACATACTCTGTGTGGTCTCTTCCATTCGCCACACTGTGGGCACTTAACAAGTTCCGGTGCGTTCATCTTCCAAACGTTGGAACGTCTTTTGTCTCTTCTAGCTTTAGAAACTCTTCTAGCTGGTACTGCCATGGTGTTACCCTCCCATTAATCTTGAGATTTATTCATTGTCCTCCAGTAAGGACAAGAGGCCTGCGAGTCTAGGATCCACAGGTTTGGTGCAGTCACAAGGACCTTCATTTAAGTTCTTGCCGCACTGAGGACAGATTCCTTTACAATCTTCCTTGCAGAGGACCTTCGTTGGGATACTGAGAAATACATCTTCTGTTGCAAGGGCATCTAAGTCAACTTTGCGATTCGGGACAACTTGGTAGAGGTCGTCATTCTCCTCGTTGTTGAGCTCAGTGACAAAAGTATGTTCCATCGGAATGGATAATTTCTCCACCACTTCTGTGGCACAGCGGTCACAGACGGTATGAAGGTCTGCGTCGATGGTAGCGTATGATGAGACAACGCCGGCTTCATTACGAAACTCACCGGTCACTTTGAATGGTTGTGGAAACAGAAGTTCACCGAATTCGTCAACTTCGGTGCAAGTTACTTCATGATTAACATTCAGAGTGAAACCCTCATTGAGGAACAGAGGTTCCAGATCCAGTTCGTACATGAAATCACCTCGTTTATCCCGTAGATACGGTTCGACATGCGTAAATATTATACAAACCGCCCCCTGCTATGTCAATAGAATTTCAGACAAAAAAAGGCTCCGGAAAGACCTGCTTTCCGGGGCCGATTTAAGGCGTTATTATGCGATTTCGCAGAAGTCAAAAATGGCTGCTGGAAGTTCGTCTTTGTCAGCGGAAATGGTGAAGGTAAACTTAGTGTCATTGGCAGCGCCAAGGTTGTTCACCTTTTCTAAGAATGCGCCAAGAGCTTCCATGTCAGTTCCACCGATTTTCAGAGTGCCGTCACCGAAGATATCGGTAATATCGCTGTTGGATGCACACATACCTGCGAGGAAACCGTAATAAGCGTCGTAACCGGATACAGCATAATCATCTGCGGATACGAGACGAACGCGGGAATCAATATTGTAGGTCAGCTTCTTGCTCTTCTCTACGCAAATAACGTTACCGAGAGAAGCATCAACTGCTGCCTTTACGCCGTCAATAAGATGAGTGGTCTTGCCGGAGCCTTTGTGGCCAATAATAAGATAAACCATAGGTAAATCCTCCTAAAGTATTTAATATCTATGCAAATGGTTCCAACTGCGATAGATTTATTTCTTGTCTACATTCTACACGAAATACACAAACCTATCAAGACAAAACCCCCACTTCTTTGTGAAAATCACAAAAGTCGGGAAAAGCACATTTCCCTTGACACAGTCTTTCCCCAGTACCTTGACCTTTGTGCATGAAAAAAGTAAAATTAAGTATCTTTTAACCCACTTATACCTTTTATTAAGGAGGCAAACCACTTATGGGTATCACAAATGTTCCTGAACTCTTTGGTTCCCTTGTTTTCAATGACGATGTCATGAAAGCCCGTTTACCAAAAGACGTTTATGAAGACATGCAAAAATGTGTAGACGAAAAGCGTCCCCTCACGTCTGAAATTGCCACTGCCGTTGCACAGGCCATGAAGGATTGGGCTATTGAACAGGGCGCCACGCACTTTACCCATTGGTTCCAGCCGATGACTGGGTTAACCGCTGAAAAGCACGACAGTTTCTTAACTCCGGTAGATGCTTGCAACGTCATTATGGACTTCTCCGGCAAGGAGTTAATCCGTTCCGAACCGGACGCCTCTTCCTTCCCTTCCGGCGGCATTCGTTCCACCTTTGAAGCCAGAGGTTATACCGCATGGGACCCAACCTCCTATGCCTTCATTAAGGAAGACACCCTTTGCATCCCATCTATCTTCTGCTCCTACGGCGGTGAAGTTTTAGACAAGAAGACCCCGCTGCTTCGTTCCATTCAGGCCATTGACAAGCAGGCCATGCGCGTCATCAACCTCATTGGTAACGAATCCGGCGCAAAACATGTTTACCCAAGCGTTGGCGGCGAACAGGAATACTTCTTGGTTGACCGTGACATCTACAACGCCCGGGAAGACTTAAAGTTAACCGGCCGTACCCTCTTCGGTGCCAAGCCGGCCCGTGGACAGGAAATTGAAGACCACTATTTTGGTACCATCAAGCCTCGTGTAAAGAAGTTTATGTCCGACCTGGACGTAGAACTTTGGAAGACCGGCATCTTTGCCAAAACCGAACACAATGAAGCTGCTCCTGCACAGCATGAATTGGCTCCGGTATTTACCGACGCCAACGCTGCCGTTGACCAGAACCAGCTGATGATGGAAACCATGAAGACCGTGGCCATCGCCAACAACCTGGCCTGCCTCATTCACGAAAAGCCATTCGCCGGCGTCAACGGCTCCGGTAAACATAACAACTGGTCCATTGCTACTGACACAGGCATCAACCTGTTTAAGCCGGGCAAGGATCCTATCCACAATCATCTGTTCCTGCTGTCTTTGGCAGCCATTGTCAAAGGCGTAGACGAATATCAGGACCTGCTTCGGGTTTGCGCAGCTTCTGCCGGCAATGACCACCGTTTGGGTGGCGATGAAGCACCTCCAGCCATTGTTTCCATTTTCCTGGGCAATGAATTCGACAATCTCATTGATGCCTTGGAAAATGAACATGAGTTCCACACCAAGGAAAAGGCTGTTATGAAGTCCGGTGTAAAAGTCATCCCTCGCTTCAACAAGGATGACTCCGACCGGAACCGTACCGCCCCATTCGCCTATACCGGCGGCAAGTTCGAATTCCGTATGGTTGGTTCTTCGGATTCCCTCAGCGGTTCCACCACCGTACTGAACACCATCATGGCAGAAGAATTTGCTGAATTCGCAGAACGCTTAGAAAAGGCCGACAACATAGAAAGCGAAATCTACGCCATTGCTCATGACGCTTTTGCAGACCACCACAGAATCATTTTCAACGGCAACTGCTACTCTCAGGAATGGGTAGAAGA
Organism: Acutalibacteraceae bacterium; assembly: GCA_045642465.1. GTDB lineage: Bacteria > Bacillota > Clostridia > Oscillospirales > Acutalibacteraceae > RUG420. The sequence goes on along the minus strand of JAZUIY010000015.1, from coordinate 713,291 downwards.
AGCTGCCCGCCGTGGCCTCTGCAATCTCCAGACTTGTCCGGATGCCTTCCCTGCTTACCTTGCTGACAAGAATGTGGCTCTCTTTGAGAAGCACAAAATCTACACCAAGGCTGAGCTGCAGGCCCGCTACGAAATTTCCATGGAGAACTACTGTAAGACCATCCGTCTGGAAGCTCTCACCATGAACACCATTACCAGAAAGGCCATTTACCCGGCTGTTCTGACCTATATGAAAGAAGTTGCTTCTACCGTAGCTGCTTTGGATGCTGCTAATGCAACCGCACACAAGTCCGAAACTGCTCTGCTTACGAAGCTCACCGCTTTGGCAGACGACTTAATGGCAAAGGCAGACGACTTAGAAGCTGCTTTGGCAAAGGCAGATACCCTGGAAGAAACCCAGGCCCTGGGAGACTTCTACAAGGACACCGTCCTTAAGAACATGGAAGACCTCCGCTTTGTTGCCGACAGTTTGGAAGTCATTACCGCCAAAGAACTGTGGCCGCTTCCAACCTATACCGACTTGCTGTATAGCGTAGTCTAAATCGCCTAGAAAACAAAAAAGACGCTCTCATTTCCAAGGAAATGGGAGCGTTTTCTTATTTATTGTATTTACTTGCTTTAACCCCAAAAAAGATGGAAGTAAAAATAATGAGTACAAACGTAATCACAAAAAAGGTATTTAGCCCTGTCATCCCGTGAATCACAAACAAAATAATTCCGGCAAACAAGATGACAAGGAGAAGGTCTAGCACTTCCATCATCCGTTGATAGGTCTGTATGTATTTCAATTGCATTACCGGGTCTTTGCTTTTCGGTTGGTTGTTCCAGGTTTTTGGGAACTGGGTCATTACTGTGCAAAAAACATAAAGGCAGGCCTCAATGGCGTAGATGACCCAAAGCGTAGATTTCCCTCCCATCTGGTCTACTGCTCCAGAAAAATTGAAGTGAATTGGAACCAGATTAGGAATGGTGCTCCAAGTGGCAAGTAGATAAACGCCGGTGGCAAGAAGGATGACGCCGCCAATGACAATGAGTGCATAGTCTAGAGCTGTTTTTTTCATATCTTTTCCCTCTTATTGAATCCGTCCGAACTGTTTTTCCAGTTCGTTTCGGGTCATTTCAATTAAGATTGGTCTTCCGTGCGGGCAGTAACGGATGTCTCTGTGGCTCAACAAATATTCCACCAGCTTTTCCTGTTCTGCCGGCGTGGTCTTGTTGCCGGCCTTAATGGCGGCACGGCAGGCAATATTTTCATAGAGCCATTCTAATTTTTCCGGTTCCGGTGCACGGCTGCTAAGGAGATACCCTGCTAGCTCTTCCAGCAGTGCTTTCGGGTTTTCCTCTGCTAGCATCACCGGCACTTCTCTGAGCAGTACGGTGCCAACACCGAAGTCATCTATGTCATACCCCGCTTTGCTCAGGGACTCTTTGTTGTCCATGAGAGCGGTGTACTCTTCTTTGCTAAGAGACACGGACAACGGGCTCAGCAGCAACTGAGACTGTACCGGTCCTGCTTGGCTACGAAGCTGATCAAAGAGAATGCGTTCGTGGGCAGCGTGTTTGTCCACCAACAGCATTTTGTTTTCTACTTCCACAAGAATGTAGGTCTTGAAGGCTTCCCCAATAATGCGGAAGTCAGGAACCTCTTCTTCGCTATAAGGAATAACCTCTGGTTCCTTTGTTGTTTCCTTCGGCATTTCTTTTGGTGTTTCCTTAATTGGTTCATCCAAAAGGATATCCAAAGAAACTTCCCTTTTCACCGGTGGTGCTTCCTCCGGCAGTGGAATGTCTTCCACTTCCACCAGCACCTTCTTTGGTTCTTCCGTGAAGGTTGGCTTTGCCGGTTCCCGCTGACTCTTTGGAATATATGGAATGGCAGCCTGTGGCTTCTTTTCCTCATGGGTTGCAGCAGGTTCAGCAGGTTTGGCGGCTGGTGCAGCGGCCGGCTTTGCAGCCGGGGTGTGCTTTTTGCCTGTAGAACCAAGGTCTTCTTTGTAGTTCTTCGGCAGTTCTTTGGACCAGAAGCCTTCCACCTTCTGTGGTAGGCCGTTGTCCTTCTGGTTCAGTTTCAGTTGTTCGCCGGAGTCTGCTTTGAAGGCCTTTTGCTGTTTGGCTTCCAAACGGCTCAGGTCTACCCTGTTTGGCACATCCTTTTGCTGGATGGCATTCTTCACGGCGTAGTATACCGCATCAAATACCGGGCGTTCGTTTTCAAAACGGACTTCGGTTTTGGCCGGATGGACGTTGACGTCTACGGCCTCCAGCGGCATGTCAATATTCAAAACGCAGGACGGGAAGCGTCCTACCATAATGGCGTTTTTGTAAGCCTGTTCCAATGCCGCTGTGGCGGTCTTGCTCTTGACCAAGCGGCCATTGAGGAAGAAGAACTGCATGGTGCGGTTGGAACGGCTGGCGCTTGGCTTGGAAACCAAGCCATAAACTTTGATGCCGTTCAGCTCATATTCGGTTTCTATGAGGCCGCGGGAAAAGTCAGAGCCAAAGACCGAATAGACGGCGGCGCTGAGCTTGCCATTGCCCGGGGTAGCCAGTTGCTGACGGTCGTCCCGAATGAAGCGGATGGACACTTCCGGATGGGACAGGGCAATCCGGTCTACCACACCGGCCACGCTGTTTCCTTCAGTAACGTCCTTTTTAAGGAACTTCATTCTAGCCGGGGTGTTATAGAACAGGTCCTTTACCACAATGGTGGTACCGGCCGGACACCCGGCATCATCCAGCAGCACTTCTTCGGAACCCTCTACTTTGTAGACGGTACCAATGTCGTCCTCCGGTGTTCTGGTTAAGATATCCACTCTGGAAACAGCGGCAATGGAAGCAAGGGCTTCGCCGCGAAATCCCAAAGTGCCAATTTTATGGAGGTCTTCTTCCGTCAGGATTTTACTGGTGGCATGGCTTTTAAAGGCGTTCTTTACGTCTTCTCTGGCAATGCCGCAGCCGTTGTCGGTAACGCGCATGTAGGTAATGCCGCCGTGCTTGATTTCCACAGTAATGGTGGTAGCACCGGCATCAATGGCATTTTCCATTAATTCCTTAATGACAGAGGCAGGGCGTTCTACCACTTCCCCTGCTGCAATTAAGTCTGCCATGTGCTTCGGCAACACGTTAATCTTCGGCATGTGAAAACCTCCTCTCGTTTGTTAGTCTTCCAACTCCTTCGCCTTGGCAGACAGTTCATAAAGGGTCTGCATGGCTTCAATTGGAGTCAGGGTGTTTACGTCCATGGTCTTTAAGGATGCCACAATTTCATCCTGCTTGCCTTGGCCAAAACTCATTTGGAACATGGAAGGCTCTGCTTCCGGTTCCGGTTCTGCGGCCCGCTTTGCCACGGCTTTGGCGGCTTCTGCGTTGCCGACTGCCAGCTGGGATGCCAGAATTTCTTCCAGCACTTCTCTGGCTCTCTTCACCACCGGATTTGGAACCCCGGCCAGTTTGGCAACTTCAATACCATAGGAGCCGTCTGCCGGTCCTGGAACAATGCGGCGTAAGAAGATGATGTCATCTCCCCGCTTCTTGCAGGCAATGTTGAAGTTCTTTACGCTTGGGTTTTCCTCTTCCATTTCGGTGAGTTCATGATAATGGGTGGCAAACAGGGTTTTGGCACCCAGCTTGCGCTTATTGCAAACGTATTCCAGTACCGCCTTGGCAATACTCATGCCGTCAAAGGTGGAGGTACCACGTCCAATTTCATCTAAAATAATCAGGCTGTCCTTTGTGGCGTTCTTCAAAATGTTGGCCACTTCCGACATTTCCACCATGAAGGTGGACTGGCCGGAGGCCAGGTCGTCCGAAGCACCTACACGGGTGAAGACGCTGTCACAAATGCTGATGCGGGCACTGGAAGCCGGAACGAAGGAACCAATTTGTGCCATGATGACAATGAGAGCCACCTGGCGCATGTAGGTGGATTTACCGGCCATGTTCGGTCCGGTAATAATGGCCACCTGACGGTTGTCCTGATCCAGTACGGTGTCGTTTGGAACAAACGGACTGCCATCCAACATTTTTTCCACGACCGGATGGCGGCCATCTTTGATTTCAATGGAACCGTCTTCCGTAATTTCAGGGCAGATGTAATTATTTTCCACAGCCACTTTGGCAAAGGAGCAAAGTACATCTAAGGTTGCTACGGCACGGGAGGTATTCTGAATGCGGATTAACTGGGCCGCAATCTGTTCCCGGATGCCTGCAAAAATATCATATTCCAATTTGGAAATCCGCTCTTGAGCACCCAGCACCTTGGATTCCAGTTCCTTCAGTTCTGGGGTAATAAAGCGTTCCGCATTGGTTAAGGTCTGTTTTCGAATATAGGTTTCCGGTACATCGTCTTTGGAACCGTTTGGCACTTCAATGTAGTAGCCGAAGACCCGGTTGTAGCCAATTTTCAGTTTGGCAATGCCGGTCTTTTCCCGTTCCTCTGCTTCAATGGTGGCCAGATACCCTCTGCCGCCGTTGACAATGTCCCGGAGTTCATCCAGTTCGGCGTTGTAGCCGTTCTTGATCATTTCCCCTTCCCGGACGGAGAACGGTGGTTCTTCCACAATGGCTTCATCAATAAGAGAAAGCACATCTTCCAGTGGGTCAATGTCATGTTCAATGGACTTCAGCAATTCCGTTGGAGCTTCTGCCAAAAGTGCCTTAATAGGAGCCAGACGGACTATGGTTTCATAGAGGCTCCGCAGTTCTCTAGCATTGGCAGTGCCATAGGAAATGCGGGTAATGAGACGTTCCATGTCGTGGATTGGAATCATGTACTCCGCAATTTCATCCCGCATCTGCATGTTTTCCACCAAGAATGCCACTGCGTTTTGGCGCTTTAAAATACCTGCAGCGGAAACCAATGGCTGTTCCAAATAGGAACGGAGCAGACGTTTGCCCATGGCGGTTTTGGTCTTATCCAAAATCCAGAGCAGTGTGCCCCGCTTTTCTCTGTTCCGCATGGTTTCCGTCAGTTCCAGATTCCGGCGGGCAGAAAAGTCCAATTTCATATACTTGGCATCCGTGTAGTAGTTCACTTCCCGGATGTTCTTCAGTTCGGTTTTTTGTACGTCGTACAAATAGTTTAAAGCCGCCCCAAGGGCTCTGACGGCGTTTTCTCCCGTCAGGTCTAGTTCTTCGAGGCTTCTGTCAAAGTGGTCTTCTACGGTCTTTCCGGCCACTTCTAGGTTAAAGTCTGCATCCGGCTTCTCTTCCAGACTGGTTCCTTCCAGTTTTTCCCGGTAGGACTTCAAGGATTTCAGCTTAGATGCCTGGGCATTGCAGAGCAATTCCCGTGGGGAGAAGCGCCCCAATTCATTCAGGGTACGTTCCCCGGCTACGGACTCTTCCACCTCTGTTACGTGGACTTCCCCGGTGGAGACATCCACAAAGCAGAGGCCGGTTTTGCCTTCGCCATGATACATGCTGCAAAGGTAGTTGTTTCTACCTTCGTCCAGCATGTTACTTTCAATGACAGTGCCCGGGGTGACAATGCGAACCACTTCGCGCTTCACCAGACCCTTGGCCAAAGCCGGGTCTTCCACCTGTTCGCAGACGGCTACTTTGTAGCCCTTCTGCACCAGCCGGGCAATGTAGTTATCGGCGCTGTGGAACGGTACCCCGCACATTGGGGCGCGCTCTTCCTGTCCGCACGCTTTCCCGGTCAACACCAGGTCCAGTGCAGAGGATACTAATTTTGCGTCCTCAAAGAACATTTCATAAAAGTCACCGAGTCGATAAAACAAAATGGTATCTTTAAACTGCTCTTTGGTAGCCAGATACTGTTTCATCATCGGGGTAAATTCTGCCACAGGTTCCACCTCAAACTTACATTTCAAACGAATTTAGCTTACTTTAAATGCGTCCCTATGGAACGCCCTCATTTAGTTGCAGGAACTGCAGTCCCCATCACAACCGCAGGAGCCGCAATTGCCGCCGCAACCCTGCTGTGGTTCACAAGTAGCCGGATCCTCACCGTTAATGCAAAGGTAAAGAATCTGGGTAATGTAATTCATGAGACCGTCCAGTTCATTTCTGGCTTCGTTGAAGGTCTGCATGCTCGGCATAGCCATCATTTCACCGTAAACAGACTGGAACTGTTCATCAATCTTCTGCAGTGCAGCCTGGTCAGCGTCCGGCTTGGAAGCCTCGCCCTGATAAGCGGCCTGAAGGGTCTGAATAATAGCTACTTTTTCGTTAAGAGCCTGGTCTTCCTGGGTAGCCTTAGAAGCTTCGGCATACTTCAAATAACGTTCGTCTTCCTGCAGTGCAGCGCCAAGATTTCTGGCAAGTTCAATTACATCCATGTGTATTCTCCTTTAAAGGGCGTTAGCCCATTTTTATTTCATCAGCAAGTTCCCCGCGCAGCACCCAAGTCAAAGGTTCTGTCACGGTGACATTGCAAAAGGTACCAATGAGTTCGTCCGGTCCGTCAAATTCAATCATGACGTTGCCGGAGGTGCGGCCGTTAATGCGGCCATTTTTGCTTCTTCCCTCAGCCAGCACCCGGAAGGTTTCTCCCTTTGTTTTGGCGGAGCGTTCCGCAGCAATCTGTTCTTGTTGGAACAGGAGTTCTTCAAACCACTGCTGCTTCATTTCGTGGGAAATCGGGTCCTCCATCTTTGCCCCCGGCGTCCCCACTCTCGGGGAGTAAATAAAGGTGTAAAGAGAGGTAAATTCTACTTCCTTTATGAGCGATACAGTGTCTAAAAATTCTTCGTGAGTTTCTCCCGGGAACCCAACAATAACGTCAGACGTTAAAGACAGGTCCGGCATAACTTTCTTAGCATATGCCACCACTTCTAAGTATCTGGCTCTGTCGTAGTGACGGTTCATGGCCTTCAGTACCCGGTCGTTGCCGCTTTGGAACGGCAGGTGCAGGTGGCGTTCCACCTTTTCACAGCGGGCCATAGTATCTAAGAGTTCAAAGGAGCAGTCCTTTGGATGGGACGTCATGAAGCGGATTAAAAAGTCTCCCGGAATGTCGTTGATATCCTGTAAGAGCCGGGAAAACAAATTGGTTTCTCCGAAGTCATTGCCATAGGAATTGACGTTCTGGCCAATGAGCATAATTTCCTTCATTCCTTTGGAAACCAAGTCCCGGGCATCCTTCATGATGTCCTCATAGGCACGGCTCCGTTCCCTGCCGCGGACATAAGGCACAATGCAGTAGGTACAGAAGTTGTTGCAGCCATAGGAAATGGGCAGGAACGCCTTTAGGGAATTGGTGCGCTTTAGCGGGAAGCCCTCGGCTACAGAATGGTTTTCCTCTAAGCAGAACACCCGTTCTTCTCCCGTGAATAAGCGGTATAAAAACTCCGGCAGTTTATACTGCACATGGGTTCCAAACACCAAATCCACATATTTAAAGTTCTTCTTGATGCGCTCTGCCACATGGTCTTCCTGAGCCATGCATCCGCAGACGCAGATTATCAGATTTGGATTCTCGTCTTTCAGTTTTTTGAACCTGCCCAAGTTGCCAAACACGCGCTCTTCGGCGTGTTCTCTCACGCAGCAGGTGTTGTAAAGGATAAAGTCTGCTTCTTTCGGGTCATCCGTAAAGTCAAAGCCGATGGCTTCCAAAATTCCGTCAATCCGTTCCCCTTCAGCCACATTTCCCTGGCAGCCAAAGGTACGGGTGTAGGCCTTTGCGCCCCTGCCACCAAAGCGGTCAAGCAGCAACTGCTTATCCCTTGTCATATAGTCAAATTGTTCCTGGATTTGCGCTTCGGAAATTGCCACGGGCATACTTCTCCTTTTACTAAAATAGCCTAAAAATTATACCACAGAAGCAACTGGAAAAAAAGAGACGTCGGAAAGAAACTAAGTTGCTAAATCGCCCAAAGGATAAGAAAAGCGAGTCAATTAAATTCAGGGTAGTTTCAGTTACAAATCGTATAGTATAATGGAGAAAAATAAATGGAGTGAACCGCTAAGCTCCAGAGGAAATGAGGAATAACCTATGTACAAAAACAAATACCCATTTATCTTTGTTCACGGCATGATGGGCTGGGGCGAATGTGAAGGCCTGTACAAGCTCCCTTACTGGGGCATGGTATGCGGCAACCTGGTTCAGCAGATGAGAGACTCCGGCGTAGAAGCTTATGCTCCTCAGGTAGGTCCTCTCGGTTCCGCTTGGGACCGCGCTTGTGAACTGTATGCACAGTTGGTTGGCGGCACCGTAGACTATGGTGAAGCTCACTCCAAGGCACATGGCCACGCTCGTTTCGGCCGTACCTTTGACAAGCCTCTCTTTGAAGGCTGGGGCCAGCCAATGGCTGACGGCGGCATCAAAAAGATTCACCTGCTGGGTCACTCCTTCGGCGGCGCTACCATCCGTATGCTTGCTTCTCTCTTGGATTCTGGCTGTGAAGCAGAACGTAACGCAACCCCGAAAGACGAACTGTCCCCTCTGTTTGCAGGCGGCCACGGCAACTGGGTTATGACCGTTACCGGTATCTCCGCCCCACATGACGGTACTACCTTCGTTCACGCATTCCCAAAAATGATGGTTGGCGTAAAAGCCATTGCTACTGCTGCTGTTACCTTAGTTGCTAACCTTGGCGGTATCGGCATTTACGACGTTCACATGGAACAGTTCGGTCTCAACAAAGCTCCTGGAGATCCAACCTTCAAGAAGCATCTCCTCTTCACCAAGGAACAGCTGAAGGGCATGAAGAACGTATTCAAATATAAGGATAACGTTTATGACAACCTTCGCATTGACGAAGCTGCTAAAATCAACGAACATCTGTATCCAATTCCACAGGCTTACTACTTCAGCATTGCCGGTAAGGGTACCAAACCAGATCCGGAAAACCCAGAATTCCAGATTCGTGACAAGATCATGATCTTCGCCTTCATTCCATTTGCTAAGGTTATGGGTAAGTTCCCACTTGGCAATATTGGCGGTTATGAAATCAACGAAAACTGGCGTCCAAACGACGGCCTTGTTCCACTGGAATCCGCTCGTTTCCCACAGAAGGAACCGCACGAATTCTACAAAGATGCCAAGGAAATCAAGAAGGGTATCTGGTACACCATGCCTGACTACTCTGCTGACCACGGCACCGTAATCGGCGGCTCTCTGACCTATATTGGCCCTGGCAAATCTAAGCCTTACAAGGATTATTGGAAAGCTCATTGTGACATGCTTCAGTCCTTAGAAGACTAAGCTGTCATCAGACAAACAAAAAAAAGAGCTCCCCTCTGGGGAGCTCTTTTTATGTCTTATTTATTTGGGTTGTACTGGTTGAAGAAATTCAAAATATCATGGAATACTTCATCAGCAATGCGGGCTTCATTATGAACTTCATGCATAGCATGATGATAAATCTTCAGCTTGGAATTGCCGCCGATGGCTTTGCGCTTTAAGTGGCACAGTCTAGGCTGAACAGAGAAAAGACCGCAAATATCTTCCATACCGGACATGAAGAATACCGGCAATTCCTTCGGGAAGGTTTCCTGCCAACCGGTCTTAGCTGCATTGAATACTGCAGGAAGCATGTTTAGTACACTTGGGTCTACTGCTACACCAATGTACGGGTCAACATAGTACTTCTGAATGTTATCCTGGTCAAAGGAAAGCCAGCAGGCCATAACCCAGTCCAGTCCCTGTGGTTTTTCATCCGAAGCCTTTTCTCTTGGCGGGTCTTTTTCAAACTTCTTGTCATAAGCCTTGCAGATCTTTTTGAAGTTCGGGCTAAAGAACTTAGCAACAGCGTAAAGAAGTTCATCTGCCTTGTAGGCAAAGCCAGGCATAATTACGGTGCCGCAAATAATGGCAGCCGTCAAGTCTGCGCCATGCTGGGTCAGATACGTTCTGGCCATCATAGAACCCAGGCTGTGGCCATAGAGCATGTATGGCAGTTCTGGATACAGACCGTGAACAATCTTGTAAAGTTCATACATGTCTTCTACCATGTAGTCTGCAGCTTGATAAGGGTAAATGCCAATTTTAGCAACCCCGGCTGTTCTACCATGGCCAATGTGGTCCTGTCCTGCGCAAATGTAACCATTCTTGCAAAGGAAGTGAATCATTGGTTCATAACGGTTGATATGTTCCCCCCAGCCATGGGTTAACTGAATAACACCAATCGGCTTCACTGCGTCATCCTGCCAGATAGCATAATAAATGTTAATATCTTCTGGGCAGGTGGATTTGAAGGTTGCTTCTTTTTTTACGATTGCCATACTATTTTCTCCTTTTCTATGATGGTATCTGGATTTATTCTATATCCAAAAACGCCAGATTGTCTATAAAAAGCAACAAAAAACAGTCCTGTCATTCCCCGACAGGACTGTTTTTTTATGCATAAAATTTTTAGAAAACAATAATTCCTAAGAAAAGTTCAAATGCGGTCCAAAGGCCCCAAAGAATTAATTCAAACATGATGTACCTCCCAATGATAATTGATGATTTTGTGAATGAGGTTACTTATGCGATTTTCATCTTAGAAAAGGAAAAAGTGCCAATCGAAGATTAAATTTGCAAAGAACCAAATGATAGTCTCAATAATAAGTCCCATAAAAATTACCTCCAACAGTAAAATGTCTTTCCTTTTTCAGCCTTTCTTTTCCCCCTTCTCGCCTTCAGTTTATCTTATTTTATCGTACAACACCATTGACAATATGCCTAATTCTTTGGGCTTTCCTTTGTACTAAAGACAAAAAAAGACACCCGCACATAGTGTGCGGGTGTTTTTTGTTAGATTGTTACTTCGCTACGAATTATTCGTTGATGCCGGTAACAACGCCGGAACCTACGGTACGGCCACCTTCACGGATAGCGAAACGAAGACCTTCTTCAATAGCGATTGGGGTGATCAGTTCAACGTCCATTTCTACGTTGTCGCCAGGCATGCACATTTCAGTGCCTTCTGGAAGAGCGATAACGCCGGTAACGTCGGTGGTTCTGAAATAGAACTGTGGACGATAGTTATCGAAGAATGGAGTATGACGGCCACCTTCGTCCTTGGTCAGTACGTAAACCTGGCCGTGGAACTTGGTGTGTGGGTTGATGGAACCTGGCTGGCAAAGTACCTGGCCACGTTCGATGCCCTTACGGTCGATACCACGAAGAAGACAACCGATGTTATCGCCTGCTTCAGCGTAGTCAAGGATCTTACGGAACATTTCAATACCGGTGCAAACGGTCTTGGTCTTTTCGTCCTTAAGACCAACGATTTCAATTTCTTCGCCCATACGGAGCTGGCCACGTTCTACTCTACCAGTAGCAACGGTACCACGACCGGTGATGGTGAATACGTCTTCTACAGGCATAAGGAATGGAAGGTCAGCCTTACGGTCTGGAGTTGGGATGTATTCGTCTACAGCGTCCATGAGTTCCCAGATTGGCTTGAGAACGTCAGCGTCGATGTCACCGCCTTCATATTCAAGAGCCTGAAGAGCGGAACCTGCGATGATTGGGCAAGCATCGTCGAATTCATATTCAGCGAGGGTTTCACGAACTTCCATTTCTACGAGTTCAAGAAGTTCTGGGTCATCTACCTGGTCAACCTTGTTCAGGAATACGATGATTGCTGGAACGCCTACCTGACGAGCAAGGAGAAGATGTTCCTTGGTCTGAGCCATAGGACCATCAGTAGCAGCGATAACGATGATAGCACCGTCCATCTGAGCAGCACCGGTAATCATGTTCTTGATGTAGTCGGCGTGGCCCGGGCAGTCAACGTGAGCATAGTGACGGTTGTCAGTTTCATACTCAACGTGAGCGGTGTTGATAGTAATACCACGTTCTCTTTCTTCTGGAGCCTTATCGATTGCGGAGTAATCTTCGAACTTAGCATAGCCCTTCATTGCGAGAGTCTTGGTAATAGCAGCGGTCAGAGTGGTTTTACCATGGTCAACGTGACCGATGGTACCAATGTTTACGTGTGGCTTAGATCTGTTAAAATGTTCTTTTGCCATGGGGGGTTTCCTCCTTTAAAAATGCGATTTCATAATCGTCTCAAAATACTTAAATATTGTACCAATTACGGCGCTTTTAAGCAAGCGCCAAAACCAGCCTTCTTATTTCTTAGCGCGGGCAGTAATAATATCCTCAGAAATGCTCTTTGGAACTTCAGTGTAATGGGATGGTTCCATTACGTACTGAGCACGACCCTGGGTCTTAGAACGAAGGTCGGTAGCGTAACCAAACATGTTTGCAAGTGGAATATTTGCAGAAATCTGGGTTGCACCGGTAACAGGTTCCATACCCTTAACAAGACCACGACGAGAGTTAACGTCACCAATTACATCACCAACATAGTCGTCAGGAGTGGTAATGCTAACCTTCATCATCGGTTCCATAAGAACCGGAGAAGCCTTCTTCATAGCATCCTTGAATGCCATAGATCCGCAGATCTTAAATGCCATTTCAGAGGAGTCTACTTCGTGGTAAGAACCGTCGTAAAGAGTAACCTTGACGTCTTCTACGTTATAACCTGCAAGTACACCGTTATTCATAGCGCTCTTGATACCCTGTTCGGTAGGAGCAATGAATTCCTTCGGAATTGCACCGCCGACAACAGCGTTAACGAATTCGTAACCCTTGCCTGGGTTTGGTTCAATTTTAATCTTAATATCAGCGTACTGACCGGAACCACCGGACTGTCTCTTGTACTTGCAAGCAACATCTGCAGGAGCAGTAATGGTTTCACGGTAAGCTACCTGAGGCTGACCTACGTTTGCTTCTACTTTGAATTCACGAAGCAGACGGTCAACAATGATTTCCAAGTGAAGTTCGCCCATACCAGCAATGATGGTCTGGCCGGTTTCTTCATCGGTATAGCACTTAAAGGTTGGGTCTTCTTCAGCCAGCTTAGCAAGTGCAATACCCATCTTTTCCTGACCTGCACGGGTCTTCGGTTCAATGGCTACGCGGATAACTGGATCTGGGAAGTCCATGGATTCGAGAATGATTGGGTTCTTAGGATCACAAAGCGTGTCACCGGTGGTGGTGTTCTTTACGCCTACGCAAGCTGCGATGTCACCTGCATAGCAGACGTCAAGGTCCTGTCTATGGTTGGCGTGCATCTGCAGGATACGGCCCATACGTTCGCTCTTATCCTTGGTAGCGTTAAGTACAGATTCACCTGCATTAACGATACCGGAATATACACGGAAGAAGCAAAGCTTACCTACATATGGGTCAGTTGCAATCTTGAATGCAAGAGCTGCAAATGGGCCATTGTCGGTGGATTCACGAGCTTCTTCTTCGTCAGTATCAGGATTAATACCCTTGATTGCAGGTACGTCTACCGGAGCCGGCATGTAGTCAACAATGGCGTCAAGCAGAGGCTGAACACCCTTGTTTCTATAAGAAGTACCGCAAGTTACAGGTACCATGTCGTTGGCAATGGTGCCCTTACGGATGGTAGCCTTAATTTCATCAATGGTGAGTTCTTCCCCATTGAAGAATTTGTCCATGAGTTCTTCATCATAGGAAGCAACGGTTTCGATGAGTTCATCGTGATACTTCTGAGCAAGCTCTTTCATATCGTCTGGGATGTCTTCATCGCGTACGTCGTTACCGATTTCGTCATAATAGACTTCGGCTCTCATGGTAATCAGGTCAATGATACCCTTGAACTGTGCTTCAGCGCCGATTGGGATCTGAATTGGAACAGGGTTGGCCTTCAGACGTTCACGGATCATTTCGATTACGTTGTAGTAATCTGCGCCCATGATGTCCATTTTGTTGACGTAGATCATACGAGGTACGCCATATTTATCAGCCTGACGCCATACGGTTTCAGACTGTGGTTCAACACCGCCCTTAGCGGAAAGTACGGTTACAGAGCCGTCCAATACACGCAGGGAACGTTCTACTTCTGCAGTGAAGTCAACGTGGCCCGGGGTGTCGATGATGTTAATTCTGTGTTCTTTCCAGAAACAAGTGGTAGCAGCAGAAGTAATGGTAATACCACGTTCCTGCTCCTGAGCCATCCAGTCCATGGTAGCTGCACCATCATGGGTTTCACCAATCTTGTGGTTAACGCCGGTGTAGTACAGAATACGTTCGGTCGTGGTGGTCTTACCGGCATCGATGTGAGCCATGATACCGATGTTTCTGGTCATTTCCAAAGATACCTGTCTAGGCATGTTTTACCTCCAATTAAATGTATGCACGGAAAGAGATTACCAACGGAAATGTGCAAAAGCCTTGTTTGCTTCTGCCATCTTGTGGGTATCTTCGCGCTTCTTAAATGCGGAACCGGTCTGGTTAACTGCATCCATAATTTCGTTTGCAAGTCTTTCCTTCATGGTTCTTTCGTTGCGCTGACGAGCATACAAAGTAATCCAGCGCAGACCAAGGGTCTGTCTTCTTTCTGGACGTACTTCAATTGGAACCTGGTAAGTAGCACCGCCGATACGGCGAGCCTTTACTTCGAGTACAGGCATTACATTTTCCATAGCCTCTTCGAATACTTCGAGAGGATCTCTGCCTGTCTTTTCCTGGATGATTTCAAAAGCGCCGTATACGATCTTCTGAGCGACACCTTTTTTACCATCGAGCATAACACTGTTGATTAAGCGTGTTACGAGCTTTGAGTTGTAAAGCGGATCTGGCAAAACGTCACGTTTTGCAATCTGGCCTCTTCTTGGCACTTCGCTTCCCTCCTTCATAGTAATGATATCATAGGTACTCGAGTGACAATTTCTCGTGGCGCCAATGCGAGGCGTATAAGCAATATATATACACCCTTACATTGTTACGCAGAACGCTGCGCAGCCTGCAAGAAGATTGAAAACTCTACTTTTTTCCGTCGTTTAAAGTATACGGATTACTTCTTAGACTTCGGCTTCTTAGCACCGTACTTAGAACGGCTCTGCTGTCTGTCTGTTACACCCTGGGTATCCAAAGTACCACGAATAATATGGTAACGTACACCAGGAAGGTCCTTTACACGTCCGCCTCTGATGAGTACTACGGAGTGTTCCTGAAGGTTATGTCCTACACCTGGGATGTAAGCGGAAACTTCAATACCATTGGTAAGACGAACTCTGGCTACTTTACGAAGAGCGGAGTTAGGCTTTTTTGGAGTTGCAGTCTTTACAGCGGTGCAAACACCACGCTTCTGTGGAGAAGCGTTATCAGTCATAACGTTCTTCTTGGAGTTAAGTCCTTTCAAAAGAGCTGGAGCCTTAGCCTTCTTTTCAGAGGTCTTACGACCCTGACGAACAAGCTGGTTAAAGGTTGGCAAGCTATTTCACCTCCTGCGAAATAATGTAAAAATGTAGATATATTGCTATAGGAGAGCTCTCCTCTAAAAGAGGAAAGTTCTCCAAATAGTAACCAAAATTTAGCCGTTTACATAACACGGCAAGTTAGCATTTTAAACTAACCTACGGGAAAAGTCAACATTTTAGATGTCTTCTAATTCCAGTGGAAGAGAGATATCTTCAATGAACAATTCCGGATCAATGCTGTTGAATTCTTCGTGCTTCCGTTCCACGTCAACTTCGGAGTAGCACTTCATACCGGTACCGGATGGAAGCAGCTTACCGATGATAACGTTTTCTTTCAGACCGTTCAGTGGGTCAATCTTGCCCTTGATGGCTGCGTCGGTAAGAACACGAGTGGTTTCCTGGAAGGATGCAGCAGACAAGAAGGAATCGGTAGCAAGGGAAGCCTTGGTAATACCGAGGAGCATAGCTTCTGCTTCGGCAAGGTTCGGTTCGGTACCGTTCTTTTCTGCTTCTGCAATCAACTTGTCGTTGGCTTCGAGGAAGTCGGACTTTTCAACAACAGAACCTGCAATGAAGTCTGTGTCACCGGCATCGGTGATGCGGACTTTCTTCATCATCTGGCGGACAATAACTTCAATGTGCTTGTCGTTGATGTCTACACCCTGACGACGGTAGGTACTCTGTACTTCACGGATGAGGTAGTCATGAACTGCGTCAACACCCATGATTTCCAGAAGGTCATGCGGGTTGATGGAACCTTCGGTAAGAGCGTCGCCCTTCTTGATCCAAACGCCATCCTGAATAGCCTGACGGATACGGAGGCCATACGGAATCAGGTACTGCTTCTCTTCCCCTTCTTCGGCGTTGGTTACAACAACGTACTTGCTCTTCTTGATTTCCTGAATAGAAACCAGACCGTCAATTTCAGAAAGAATTGCAAGGGTCTTTGGTTTCCGTCCTTCAAAGAGTTCTTCAACTCTTGGAAGACCCTGGGTAATATCGGCAGCGGATGCTACACCACCGGTATGGAAGGTTCTCATGGTCAACTGGGTACCAGGTTCACCGATGGACTGTGCGGCAATGATACCGACAGCTTCACCAACGGTAACCGGGCCGCCGGTTGCCAGGTTACGGCCGTAGCACTTAATGCAGACGCCGTGGTGAGAACGACAGGTAAGAAGAGAACGAATTCTGATTTCGGCTCTGGAATCTTCGGAAACGGCACCGCTTGCTACATCTTCTTCGTGAATCTTCTTCACGTACTGATCAACAACGGTAGCGTCGTCTTCGGTCATCTGATGGTCACAGGCCATAATCAGTTCGCCGGTGGCTCTGTCTACCAGGTCTTCTACCAAGTAACGGCCAACAAGACGTTCCTGCAGTTCTTCAATAACTTCGTTGCCATCCTTAACGTCGTAAACAGCAATACCTTCCTTACAACCACAGTCTTCTTCTCTAACAATTACTTCCTGGGATACGTCAACCAGACGTCTGGTGAGGTAACCGGAGTCAGCGGTACGAAGTGCGGTATCGGCAAGACCCTTACGGGCACCACGGGAAGAAATGAAGTATTCAATGATGTTAAGGCCTTCACGGTAGTTGGCACGAATTGGAATTTCAATGGTTTCACCGGAGGTGTTGGCAATCAAACCACGCATACCGGCTAACTGACGGAGCTGAGAGTCAGAACCACGGGCACCGGAGTCAATCATCATGAAGATTGGGTTGTAGGCACCGAGGTTTTCTTTCAGACCGTTGGATACCTGCTTGGTACATTCGTCCCAAGCGGTGAGGATGTGACGTTTGCGTTCCTTATAGGAAAGCATACCTCTCTGATAGAGTTCCTCAATCTGATCAACCTGAGCTTCTGCCTGCGCAACCAAGTCATACTTGGAATCTGGAATCTTGGCGTCGGTAACGGCTACGGTAATACCGGAAAGAGTGGAATACTTGTAACCCTGAGCCTTGATTTCGTCCAGCATGATGGAAGTCTGCTGGGTACCGTGAACACGGATACAGCGGTCAATCAGTTTACCAAGTGTCTTCTTGGTAATAAGGAAGTCAGCTTCCAATTTAAATTCGTTACCCGGGATGGTTCTGTCTACAAAACCAAGGTCCTGAGGTACCGGATTGTTAAAGATAATCTTACCAAGGGTGGTATCAACCAAAGCGGACTTCTGTTCGCCGTCAATTTCCTTGGTCATTCTTACCTTAATCTTAGAGTGAAGTGTAATGGAACCTTCTTCGTAGGCCATAGTAGCTTCGTTTACGTCTCTGAAGGCTCTACCCTCACCTGGTTCGCCGTCCTTATCCAAAGTCAGATAGTAGGAACCAAGAACCATGTCCTGGGTAGGTACGGTTACAGGGCGTCCATCGGATGGCTTGAGCAGGTTGTTAGCAGCCAGCATCAAGAAACGGGCTTCTGCCTGAGCTTCCGCAGAAAGTGGTACGTGAACTGCCATCTGGTCACCGTCGAAGTCGGCGTTAAATGCAGTACATGCCAGTGGGTGAAGCTTAATAGCTCTACCGTCTACCAGTACCGGTTCAAAGGCCTGGATACCAAGTCTATGAAGGGTTGGTGCACGGTTCAACATTACCGGATGGTCTTTGATTACAACTTCCAAAGCATCCCATACTTCGTCACGGGAACGTTCTACCATCTTACGGGCAGACTTGATGTTGCCGGCAACACCGGTTTCTACCAAGCGCTTCATAACGAATGGCTTAAAGAGTTCCAGTGCCATTTCCTTCGGAAGACCGCACTGATACATCTTCAGTTCCGGACCTACTACAATTACGGAACGGCCGGAGTAGTCAACACGTTTCCCAAGCAAGTTCTGACGGAAACGTCCCTGCTTACCTTTCAGCATGTCGGAAAGGGATTTCAGCGGTCTGTTGTTTGGACCGGTAACCGGACGGCCGCGACGACCGTTATCAATCAGGGCGTCTACTGCTTCCTGAAGCATTCTCTTTTCGTTGCGGATGATGATATCAGGCGCACCCAATTCGAGAAGTCTCTTCAGACGGTTGTTACGGTTGATTACTCGTCTATAAAGGTCGTTCAAGTCAGAGGTAGCAAAACGGCCACCGTCCAACTGAACCATAGGACGAATGTCTGGTGGGATGACAGGAATTACATCCAGGATCATCCATTCCGGCTTGTTACCGGAATTCTTGAAGGCGTTCACTACTTCCAGTCTCTTGAGAAGACGGGTTCTCTTCTGGCCGGTAGCGGTGTTCAGTTCTTCGGTCAGCTGTTCGGAAAGAGAATGAACATCAATTTCAGCAAGCAGCTTCTTGATGGCTTCTGCGCCCATTCCGGCTTCAAAGTCATCTTCATATTTTTCTCTCATGTCCTGATACTCTTTTTCCGTAAGAGTCTGGTACTTTTCCAGTGGAGTCATACCAGGGTCAGTAACAATGTAAAGAGCAAAGTACAGAACCTTTTCCAAGTTTCTTGGAGACAGGTCCAGCATCAGGCCGATTCTGGAAGGAATACCCTTGAAGTACCAGATGTGAGATACAGGAGCAGCAAGTTCAATGTGACCCATACGTTCACGACGAACCTTAGCCTTAGTTACTTCAACGCCGCAGCGTTCGCAGATTTTGCCTTTGTAGCGGATTCTCTTATATTTACCGCAGTAGCACTCCCAGTCCTTGGTCGGCCCGAAGATCTTTTCACAGAAAAGACCGTCGCGTTCCGGCTTGAGAGTTCTATAGTTAATGGTTTCCGGTTTTTTAACCTCACCATAAGACCACTCACGGATTTTATCCGGAGAAACGAGACCAATGCGGATGGAATCGAATTCCAGTTCGTCAGTGGAGGTTGTTAAAGTCTGAATGTCAGTCATGTGGCGACCCCTTTCCTGAGATTAAAACTCTTCGTCGAAGGCATCCATGGCTTCTACCATGAAGTCTTCGGAGGCAGATTCATTGAAAGATTCTTCGGTTGCAGGTTCAACTTCCGGTTCCCCTTCTGCAGTGAGAAGCGTGTAACCTTCCGCAGTGGCTGCATCGTTCACCTGGCGGAAATCTTCGTTTTCTACCAAACGGAATCCGATGTCGTCGGTTTCGTAATTCTGTCTGAGGTCAATTTCAAAACCGTCTTTGTCCAGAACTGTTACGTCGAGAGCCAGAGCCTGCAGTTCCTTAATGAGAACCTTGAAGGATTCCGGAACGCCGGACTTCGGAACGGACTGTCCCTTAACAATGGCTTCGTAAGTCTTAACACGTCCTACAATGTCGTCGGACTTAACGGTCAGAATTTCCTGAAGAGTGTAAGCAGCACCGTAAGCTTCCAGTGCCCAAACTTCCATTTCACCGAAACGCTGGCCACCGAACTGTGCTTTACCACCAAGTGGCTGCTGGGTTACCAAGCTGTAAGGGCCGGTGGAACGGGCGTGGATCTTATCGTCTACCAAGTGGTGCAGTTTGAGGTAATACATAACACCAACGGTAACGCGGTTGTCGAATGGCTTACCGGTACGGCCGTCGATGAGCTGGGTCTTACCATCTCTGTATTCATAAGCTGTATCTACGAGAGCAAGATCTGCTTCGTCTTTCAGGTTCTTCTTTAATTCAGCAACGAGTTCCAGAAGGTTGAAGCCTTCCTTTTCGTGCTTGTCTTCATAAGCAAGTACCAAGTTCTTCACTTCTTCGGAACCTTCAGCAAGGAGCTTAGATTCTACCAAGAAGTACTGGATATCTTCTTCATGAGCGCCGTCGAATACCGGAGTCATGACCTTCCAGCCCTTGGAACGAGCTGCCATACCCATGTTTACTTCCAATACCTGACCGATGTTCATACGGGAAGGTACACCCAGTGGGTTCAGAACGATATCCAGTGGAGTACCGTCTGGAAGGAATGGCATGTCTTCCTGAGGAAGTACGCGGGAAACGACACCCTTGTTACCGTGACGACCTGCCATTTTGTCGCCCACCTGAATCTTTCTCTTCTGGGCGATGTAGCATCTTACGACTTTGTTAACGCCTGGGGAAAGTTCATCAGAATTTTCTCTGGTGAAGATTTCAACGTTAACAACGATACCGTATTCACCGTGTGGTACACGGAGAGAGGTGTCACGAACTTCACGGGCCTTTTCACCGAAGATGGCACGGAGCAAACGTTCTTCTGCAGTCAGTTCGGTTTCACCCTTCGGGGTAACCTTACCAACCAGAATGTCACCGGAGCGAACTTCGGCACCAATGCGGATGATACCTTCTTCGTTCAGGTTTGCCAGTGCATCGTCACCAACGTTTGGAATGTCCCGGGTGATTTCTTCCGGTCCAAGCTTGGTGTCTCTGGCTTCCAGTTCATATTCTTCAATATGAAGGGAAGTATATACGTCATCACGAACCAGATGTTCGTTGAGGAGTACTGCGTCTTCGTAGTTGTAACCTTCCCAGGTCATGAAGCCGATGAGGGCGTTCTTACCAAGGGAGATTTCACCATTTTTGGTTGCAGGACCGTCGGCCAGTACCTGCTTTTCTACGACTTTCTGTCCACGGGAAACAACTGGGCGCTGGTTGATGCAGGTGCCCTGGTTGGAACGCATGAACTTAATGAGTTCGTAGGTATCAATGCTGCCGTCTTCGCATTCTACCTTTACGGTAGTAGCGTCAACATACTTAACGGTACCGGCATGCTTAGCAATGACAACGGAACCGGAGTCAACAGCTGCTTTGTATTCCATACCGGTACCAATGAACGGAGCATCGGTAACCATAAGAGGAACTGCCTGACGCTGCATGTTGGAACCCATGAGGGCACGGTTTGCGTCGTCGTTTTCCAGGAATGGAATCATAGCGGTTGCAACGGATACCAGCATCTTTGGAGATACGTCCATGTAATCTGGTACGCTGCGGTCTACTTCTGCAAATTCGTCTCTGTAACGGATGGTGACACGGTCGTTCATGAAGAAACCGTTTTCATCCAAAGGTTCGTTTGCCTGAGCTACTCTGTAGTTATCTTCTACGTCAGCAGTCATGTAAACAACTTCGTCCAGGACCTTACCGGTCTTCTTGTCGATTTTGCGGAATGGAGCTTCAATAAAGCCATAGGTATTGATACGGGCGAAGGTGGCCAAGTAAGAAATCAAACCGATGTTCGGTCCTTCTGGGGTTTCAATTGGGCACATACGGCCGTAGTGAGTGTAGTGAACGTCTCGAACTTCGAATCCGGCACGGTCTCTGGACAAACCGCCAGGGCCCAATGCGGAAAGACGACGCTTGTGGGTCAATTCTGCAAGTGGGTTGGTCTGATCCATGAACTGAGACAGTGGAGAGGAACCGAAGAACTCACGGATGGCTGCAACAACCGGACGGATGTTGATGAGAGCCTGTGGAGTTGCCTTTTCCGGATCCTGTGCCTGGAGAGACATACGTTCGCGAACCACACGTTCCATACGGGTGAAGCCGATACGGAACTGATTCTGGAGCAATTCGCCGACAGAACGGATACGACGGTTGCCCAGGTGGTCAATGTCATCGGTGGTGCCGACACCGGAGCCAAGACAGTTGAGGTAGTTGATGGTGGCCAAGATGTCGTCAATGATAATGTGCTTTGGAATCAAGTCATCAGCATGTTCTTTCAATGCAGCAAGGAATTCGTCCTTGTCTTTGATGTCTTCGTCCAAAATTTCAGTGAGACTGCTGAAGCGAACCTTTTCGTTGATACCAACGGCTTCCAGTTCTTCTTCGGTAATCTTATAAGATGTAATGAATGGAGCAATGTCAACCATGCCGCTGCCCACAACCTTTACTTCCCTGTCTTCTACCAGGACAGTAGCGGTCATAACGCCGGCCTGTTCAATTTCATAGGCCTTTTCAGCGGTCAGGATTTCGCCTGCTTCGGCAAGGAGTTCGCCGGTAGCCGGGCTAACAATGGCTTCCGCCAGTTTCTGGCCGGCCAGTCTGCCGGAAATAGCAAGCTTTTTATTGTATTTATAACGGCCTACACGAGACAGGTCATATCTGTGCGCATCAAAGAACAAGTTGTCCAAATGCTGCTGAGCGGATTCCAATGTTGGTGGTTCGCCCGGACGCAGTCTCTTGTAAACTTCCAGCAAAGCTTCTTCTGCGTTCTTGGTGGTATCCTTTTCCAAGGTTGCCATGATGCGTTCATCGCCGCCGAAGAAATCCAAGATTTCCTGGTTGGTGGACAGACCAAGAGCACGAATGAAAGTAGTAATGTAAATTTTACGGTTTTTGTCGATACGAACGTAGAACAGGTCGTTCTGATCGGTTTCGTATTCCAGCCAAGCACCACGGTTTGGAATAACAGTAGTTGTGAACAGTTCCTTACCGGTCTTATCATGGGTCATACCATAATATACGCCTGGGGAACGAACCAACTGAGATACAATGGCACGTTCCGCACCATTGATTACGAAAGTACCGCTGTCGGTCATGAGTGGGAAGTCACCCATGTACACGTCGCTTTCCTTTACTTCGCCGGTTTCCTTATTGAAAAGGCGGGCCTTAACGCGAATTGGGCAAGCGTATGTTGCGTCTCTTTCTTTGCATTCCTTTACTGTGTACTTTGGTTCTTCATCCATTGTGTAGTCAATGAATTCCAAAACCAAGTTGCCGGTAAAGTCGGTAATTTCGCCGATGTCTCTGAATACCTCTTTCAGACCAACATCGAGGAACCACTGATAAGAATTCTTCTGTACCTCAATGAGGTTAGGCATCTGCATAACTTCATCAATGGTAGAAAAATTCATTCGAGTGGTAGTGCCGAGTTTGGTTTCTTTTACATTTACCATAGGGCCGTAATCACTCCGTTCTAAAGATTAAAAAACACTGGTTTTTGTTGTAACCATGCGGTTTTATGGTGTTTCCGGAAAGCGAGACTTTCCGTTATAATGTAGTCATATATTTTATAGATTGAGCGGTGGCTCGTCAAGTGGCAAAGGGAAAAAAGTCAGTACTGCTCGAAAAGTAAATTATAAGCGGAGCCGGGCGTTTCATAGTCCCTGAAAATCTTGCCTTCTCCCCCCTGTTTTGCTATAGTATTCCCAAATGAAAAACAAGGAGTTTACTATGGAAAGAACTTACATTATGTTAAAGCCGGACGCAGTGAAGCGCGGCCTCATGGGCGAAATCATTGCCCGCATTGAAAAGAAGGGTTACACCATTACCAGAATGGAAATGAAAACCTTAGAAGAAGCTACCGTAAAAGAACACTACGCTCACATTTCCCACTTAGATATCTTCCCTGACTTGGTTCAGTTTATGATTTCCGGTCCGGTTGTCTGCATGATTGTAGAAGGCAACCACTGCATTCAAGGCATGCGCGGCCTCATGGGTCCTACCAACAGCAGCGAAGGCCCTGGCGGCACCATCCGCGGGGACTACGCCTCCTCCTCCATGTTCAACTTAATTCACGGTTCCGACTCTCCGGAAACCGCTGAAATTGAAATTAAGCGTTTCTTCGGTGAAGGCGCATAAGTGAAAAAGGAAAGCCCTCAGGCAAGAGCCTGAGGGCTTTTCTTTTTGTCTTAGTCTAAGAAGTCTTTCAGTTTCTTAGAACGGCTTGGGTGACGAAGCTTGCGGAGGGCTTTTGCTTCAATCTGACGGATACGTTCACGGGTAACGTTGAATTCCTTACCAACTTCTTCCAAAGTACGTGGACGTCCATCCTCAAGGCCAAAGCGGAGAGAAAGAACCTTTTCTTCTCTCGGCGTCAGAGTCTTGAGCACGTCAGCCAGCTGTTCTTTCAAGAGCAGCTGAGAGGCAGCATCGGCCGGAGCAAGTGCATCATCGTCCGGGATAAAGTCTCCCAGATGAGAATCTTCTTCTTCACCGATTGGAGTTTCCAGGGAAACCGGTTCCTGAGCCACGCGGAGAATTTCGCGGACCTTTTCTACCGGCATATCAATTTCAGCGGCAATTTCTTCTGCCGTTGGGTCACGGCCATTCTTATGTAAGAGCTGGCTGTTGGTCTTCTTAACCTTGTTAATGGTTTCTACCATATGAACCGGAATACGAATGGTTCTGGCCTGGTCAGCAATGGCACGGGTAATGGCCTGACGAATCCACCAAGTTGCATAGGTGGAGAACTTGAAGCCCTTGGTGTAGTCGAATTTGTCAACTGCTTTAATGAGGCCCAAGTTACCTTCCTGAATCAGGTCTAAGAACTGCATGCCGCGACCTACGTAACGCTTTGCAATGGAAACAACCAGACGAAGGTTGGATTCTGCCAGTTTCTTCTTGGCTTCTTCATCCCCTTCTGCAATGCGGATGGCCAATTCAATTTCTTCTTCCGGAGTCAACAGAGGAACCCGGCCAATTTCTTTCAGATAAACCTTAACAGGATCATCCATTGCGGCGTTCTTGCCGGCTTCGGCATTGGCGCCTGCTTCACTTGGCTTTGCGGTTTCCACATCAAAATTCAAGGATTCCAGAGCTGCATCGCCCAGGTCGTCAATGATTTCAATGTTGTTGGATTCCAGCGTGTCATACAGCTTGTCCAGTTCGTCAATGTCCAGGTCAATTTCTACAATGGCGGTGTCAATGTCATTGGTAGAGAGTTTGCCCTGAGCCTTGCCCTTTTCAACAAGCGCGTTGATGACTTTCTGCTTTTTTTCTTCCATGAAAAAACTCCCTTTTTCAGAATTTACTTATGGTTTTTGAACAGGTTGCGGAAAGCGTCATCCGATAAGGTGGCGGGATCCACTGGGGCTCCACTTCCCCGCTGGGCTTTCAGCACCTGGATACAGCCCATGAGCTCGTCTACGGTATTGGATACCAGATTCTCCCCGGTTCGCAGCGCTACAATGGCGCTCATTTCATCCGGACTAAAGTCTGCGGACAGGTAAATCAAATCTGTGGATTGCTGGTTTTCCAAACGGCTGCTGAGCACTTCGTAAACCTTCTTATGGAAGGCGGTGACGAAGTCTTCCGGCTGTAATTCCTGCTGGGCTTTCGGATAATAATCCGGATTGTTCAGCAGAAGAGATAATATGGACTCTTCGGCTTTGACGGCTTTCATATTGTCCGTGTTCTGAGAACTCTGAGGAGCCTTGTACCGATCAAACTCGTGGCGCAGTTCGCCGAAGTCTACCCGCTTAGAGGCTCTCCGCTGTTTGCTGGTTACGTCCTTGATTTGTAAGAGAATAGCTTCCTTGCTGACGCCCAGTTCGTCGGAGAGACGCGAAGCATAAATGTCTTGCTCTACCGGAGAATCCAGTCGGGCAAGCACCTTAACGGCTTCCCGTAAATATTTTACGCGGCCGTCGTCGGTGTTCAGGTCAAACTTCTTGCGCTGCTGCAACAGTCTGTACTCGGTTTCGTTGGCTGCACCATCAATAATGGATTGAAAGCGTTCGGCACCGAAGGTGTGGATAATTTCATCCGGGTCCTTGCCGCCGGTCAAATTGAGAGAGCGGACATTGAGCCCGGTCTTATCAAATTTTTCCAGTGCCTTTTCGGTGGCGGCGTGGCCGGCTTCATCGCTGTCGTAGGACAGGATGACTTCATTGCAATACCGGGAAAGCAGTCTCACCTGCTCGTCTGTCAGGGCTGTTCCCAAGCCTGCCACCGCATTGGTGAAACCGGCCTGATGGAGGGTAATGACGTCCATATAGCCCTCACAGAGAATGAGGCTGTCCTTTCCGGAACTCTTTGCAAAATTTAAAGCAAAAAGAGCCTGGCTCTTTTTATAAACTAAGGTGTCTGAGGTGTTGACGTACTTCGGTTTGGAGTCGTCTAACACACGGCCTCCGAAGGCAATGACATGACCCCGCAGATCTATGATTGGCACCATGGCCCGATTGCGGAAGTTGTCATAATAAGTGGTCTTGCCTTCTTTTTGACTGCGGCGGACCAGGTTGGCTTCCAACAGTTCCTGGTCGGAATAGCCTTTGCTGCGCATGTGATTCCGCAGCGCAGACCAACTGTCCGGCGCATACCCCAGGCCAAAGTGCTTAATGGTCTGCGGGGTTAACCGGCGCTTGTTGCGCCAGTAGTCTAGGCCCACTTGTCCATCCGGACCCAGCAGGCAGGCGTGGTAAAACCGTGCCGCTTCCTTGTTCATGTCCAGGATTCTGGCACGCTTTTTGGAAAGGGTGTCGTCGTAGTCGTCATCCGGCATGTTGAGGCCGGCTTTGTCCGCCAATAATTTAACGGCATCCAAGTAGTCTAAGTTTTCAATGTCACGGGTAAAGGTAATAATGTCTCCGCCTTTGCCGCAGCCAAAGCAATAAAAGGACTGGGTGTCCTGATAGACGGTAAAGGACGGGGTTTTTTCACTGTGGAACGGACAAAGTCCTTTGGAGAGGCGGCCCCGGCGCTTCAGCGCAACATATCCGCCAATGAACTCTTCAATGTCCAGACGTTGGCGCAAGGTATCAATAAATTCTTCATTGAGACGCGGCATGGGCTCTCCTCCTTTCCCGTAATATTTCACTATTCTGTGTTCACCGTTAGGCAGTTAATCTACCCAAGGTTTTGGAATAAACAGGTTTTCGTATACCAGCAGTGCATAGCGGTCAGACATGCCGGAAATGTAGTCACAAGCGGCACGTTCCGGGCCGTCTTTTTCCAGAATATACCGGTAGTCCTCCGGCAGTTCGTCCGGACGTTCTGCAAAGTAACCATAGAGGGCCTGGACAATGGCCATGGCCTTTCCTTCTTCCCCTTTGCAGATTGGGTTGGTGTACACGTTTTCAAACATGTAGTTCCGCAGAATGTCCATGGCTTCCTGCACTTCCGGAGCCAGCTTGATGTCCCGGTCGGAACAATCGATTGCGGAATGAATTAAGGTGTCAATACGCTTACTCTTGGACTTCCCCAAGGTTTCCCGCACCAGACGAGGCAGGTCGGTTTCTTCAAAGAGACCGGCGCGGATGGCATCGTCAATGTCGTGGTTTAAGTAAGCGATATGGTCACTCAGTTTTACAATACGGCCTTCTAAGGTGTCAGCTTCTTTGCCGGTGGTGTGGCAGCGGATGCCGTCTCTGACTTCATAGGTCAGGTTTAAGCCCCTACCCTCTTTTTCCAGCACGTCAACTACACGGAGGCTTTGTTCGTAGTGTTTGAATCCTCCCGGTACCACGGCATCCAGGGCCCGCTCACCGGCGTGGCCGAACGGCGTATGTCCCAGGTCGTGACCTAAGGCAATGGCTTCCGCCAAGTCCTCGTTGAGTTTCATGCCCCTTGCCATAGAACGGGCAATTTGGGATACCTCAAGGGTGTGGGTCAGACGGGTACGGTAGTGGTCTCCGGTTGGAGAAAGGAACACCTGGGTCTTATGCTGCAGGCGGCGGAACGCATTGCAGTGAATGATGCGGTCACGGTCCCGCTGATAGTCCGTACGGTAGTCGTCCTGATCATCCGGAACCATGCGGCCCTTGGTGTTGATTACGCGCATGCCGTAAGAAGAGAGGTATAAATCCTCGTAGCGTTCCGTATCTTCGCGAATGGTTGCCATGTTATCCCTCTCTCTTCTGCATTCTTAAAATAGAGCCGGCCGGAATGGTTTCCCCGCACTTAATGCGGATGGTAGCCATTGGGTTTGGAGCCACTTCTATGGACTCCCCGGCTTCGTTTGTCATTTCTTCCACCGTAATGGTAAACGGTTTGGTCCCCGGAATGAGGACTTCCAGCTGGTCCCCGACGAAGAAGCGGTTTCTCTGGGTTACGGTCAGGTATTCCCCGTCACTGGACAACACGTTTGCAATGATGTCCCAGTTGCGGATGTAAATGCCGTCGTAGTACAGGTTGGCATCTTCGTTGGGTGCACCGTAGAAATAACCGGTGCAGTAATCCCGGTAAGAGATTTTCTTGGTTTCGTCAATAATCCAAGGTTCCGGCATGTAGTCCTTGCTTGGATTCTCCATGTAACCGTCAATGGCACAACGGTAAGCGTTGGTGACAGCGGCTACGTAGAAAGCAGACTTGGCACGGCCTTCTATTTTGAAACTGTTGATGCCGGCATCTACCAAATCCGGAATGTGCTCAATCATGCACATGTCCTTGCTGTTTAAGAAATAGGTACCGTTTTCCCGGTCCTCTGTAATTTCAAAGTACTGGCCCGGACGTTTTTCCTCCATAAGGTGGTACTTCCAGCGGCAAGGCTGGGCGCAGTCCCCTCTATTGGAGTCCCGGCCGGTCATGTAGTTGGACAACAGGCATCTGCCGGAGAAGGACATGCACATAGCCCCATGGACAAAGGCTTCCAGTTCCAGGTCATCCGGTACATTCTTCCGGATTTCCGCAATGTCCTTTAAGGACACTTCTCTGGCCAGCACAATGCGCTTGGCGCCTAAGTCATAAAGGGCGTTGGCGGTCATGTAATTGACCACACCTGCCTGGGTGGACATGTGAATGTCTACCTTCGGTGCATACTTCTGAGCAGCACGCATGACGCCGATATCTGCCACAATGAGGGCATCTACCCCGGCATCCTGTGCCTGTTCCAAAAAGCCCGGAAGGGCTTCTAATTCGTTATTTCTCGGCAGCGTGTTGCAGGTCAAATGAACCTTCACGCCCTGGTTATGACACTGCTTCACTGCCTCTATTAAAGTGTCGTGGGTGAAATTGGTTGGCGCCGCGCGCATCCCAAATTCCTGGCCCCCTAGGTATACGGCGTCTGCACCATATTGCAGTGCGGAAGCCAAACGCTCCGGATCCCCGGCTGGGGCCAAGAGTTCCGGTGCTTTCATGTTTGTGGTTGGCAACGTTCTGTCTCCTTTGGTTAACCGCTGATGGTGGTTGATACCTTGCCTACTGCACTTTCGGCAGAAGTGGTAGCACGGTTCACGTTGTAAATCTGTTCGTTGGCGGTACGTGCCAGGTACAGCTTGCCCTCTTCGTCGTGGGCGAAGAAGTAGTAACTGGTGCTTTCCGGCCACAGAACTGCCTTAATGGCATCGTCACCTGGGTTACAGATTGGGCCCAGTGGCAAGCCCTTGCAGACGTAGGTGGAATACAGGTTGTTGTAGTTCTGATATTCCTGTTCGGAAACGTACGGCTTGATGTATTCCTTGGCGTAATTGACGGTGGCGTCAGACTGCAAGGTTGGGAAGTTGGCAGAAGCCAAACGGTTGTTAAATACAGAGGCAATATACGCCATGTTGGATGGAGTACTGTCTTCCTTCTGGATAATGGAAGCTTCGGTTAAGACGTCATCCATGGTCTTGCCCAGTTCCGCAGCACGCTGTGCATAGGCATCGGTCCACTTGCTGTTGAAGTTGGACAGCATCTTGGAAACCACGTCGGTTGCATTGGAGCCCATGAAGAATTCATAAGTATCCGGATACAGATAACCTTCCAAAGCGGCATAACGCATGTTGGCGTTATCAATGCCAAGCATGAAGTCATAGTTATAAGAAACAGACTGACATGCCTTGAGGAAGTCTGTCTTGGAACAAACCTTGTTCTTTTCCAGGGTTTCTGCAATCTGCTGAACACAGAAGCCTTCCGGAATGGATACCTGAACGGTTTCTTGTTTCTGAATGTTCATGCAGGTAATCAGCATCTTTTCAATGCCCATGTTTTTGGTGAGGACATAGTCCCCTTTCAGGTAAGTGGCATTGGAGGTACCACGCATGCCGTCGGTCAGTTTGACAAAGGCTTTGCATTCCAAACTGTGACGGATGAGGCCTTGCTTATCCAACTGGGAAATGACCTTGTCCGTAGACATGTTTTCTTCCGGCAGGTTAAAGGTGACGTTTTTGTCACTTCTATTGAAGCCCATGATGTCGTTGACAACAGAGGTGAAATGGAAAGAGAAGAGTAAAGCCAGAATGAGGATAATTACTTTTACGGCAACAGACAGCTTATATGGGTCTGCTTTAATGTCTGCCACGGTAGGGCCAATTTTGTTGAGGCGGAAGTTCTTGATTTCTTTTACCCAAGAGAAGTCCACTTCTTTTTCCAGGTCAAAGCCCGGCACTTTAATAACCCTTACACCGGAAGCTTTTTCCGGATGTTCTGCGGCATAGGCAGCACGCTTTGTGGCAGAAGCCTTCTTGGAAGCGGCTCTTGCTGCTTCTTTTTCGGCATTTCTTGCCTGCTTGTCTGCAGCCTTGGCAGCTTTCTTCCGCTCTTTGGCAGCTTCCTTAGCTGCTACTGCTGCAGGATCCTTCTTCGGAGCAGCGTTCTTTACCGGACGCTGGGCAGCACCGGCAGCCTTTGCTTTTGCAGCACTCTGCTGAGCCGGTCTTTGCTGAGTTGGTCTCTGCTGAGCGGCTTTTTGCTGAGCGGCTTTCTGCTGAGCGGCCTTTTGCTTGGCAGCCTTCTGCTGAGCGGCTTTCTGCTGGGCAGCTTTCTGCTGAGCGGTTTTCTGCTGAGCGGCCTTTTGCTGAGCAGCCTTTTGCTGAGCCGTTTTCTGCTGGCTTGGTCTCTGCTGGACAGCCTGACGTGAAGCAGTGCTTCTGGCAGCACTACTCTGGGTCTTGCGCTTTTCAGCGGAGGTTTTGTTGGTGGCACCGGACTTGGAAGAGCGAGCACTTGGGGTCCGCTTTTCCTGTGGCAAAGGTTTGGTCAGACGCTGTCTTTTCAGACTGCTCATGCTGCCGGTACTCTTTGCGCCGGTGGTTCGATTCTGGTTTTCGGACATAAACTTATTCTCTTTCCTCTTACTTAAAATTCGTGTGGATACTGCATGGAAGCAAGTACCTTCCCTGCGGTTTCCTCCCCTACAAACCGGGCGGCAATGGCCTTACCAAAAAGCAAAGCACCACCGGCACCGCTGCAGGTAATGATGTTCTCATGAGAAACGACGGAAGTGCCAGTTGGTGTAGCACCGTACAGGTCGTCCTCAAAGCCTGGGAAACAGGTGGCCGGCTTTCCTTCCAGCAGCTGTTTGTGGCCCAGGATGGATGGCGCTGCGCAAATGGCACAAAGCAGTTTGTCATTTGCAGCGCAATAGTCAATGGCAGCCTGTACGGTGGCATCTGCTTCCAGGTTTAAGGTACCCGGCATGCCGCCCGGCAGGATGATACCGTCCACATCCGGACCAAGTTCCACTTGATCTGTGGTGATATCTGCCATGAAGGTAACGTTATGAGAACCGGTAATGGCGGTTCCACCCACACCAACGGTAGTGACTTCCACCTTGGCACGGCGAAGCACATCCAGTGGTGCCATGGCTTCGGTTTCTTCGAAGCCGTTTGCGAAAAAGAGATACAGCATAGTATCCTCCTTGGATTAATTCAGGTTCAGCTTTTCTTTCACTGTTTTCAGGACTTCGGCAGCAATATCTTCAATGCTCCGTGGCATTCCGTTTTCTGCACAGGAAATAACCACCCAGCCCTGCTGTTCGGCTGCAAACAATGCGGCGTCTCTGCAGTGGTTCAAATAGGCTACGTCTTTTTCATGGACGTCCTTCTTTTGTTCATCCCCCTCATAACGGGAGGTCATGAGTTTTTGAGAGACTTCAATTGGCATGTCAAAGAAGATTACCAAAGACGGTGCCGGCAGGGCCAGCTTGCCGTATTCGAAGTCTTCCAGCCAAGTCAAGTAATCCTTCCAGTTTTCTTTTGGAAGTTTGGTCATCTGATATGAGGCATTGGAGGTGGCGTAACGGTCAGCCAAGATTAAGGTGCCGTCATCATAGTCTTTCTTCCAGCCATTTTGAAAGCTGGCAAACCGGTCTACCGCATAAAAGGCAGAAGCGGCATAGGCGTTTACGTCGTTTGGGTTTTCACCGAAGTCCCCATTCAAGTACATTTTGACCAACGTACTGGAAGGGTTGTCATAGTCAGGCAGCTTGATTTGCTTCAGGGCTACCCCCTCTGCCAAAAGAGCCTGTTTCAGTGCTTCCGTTTGGGTGGATTTCCCGGACCCATCCAGGCCTTCCAAAACCAACAAATTTCCCATAAGACATACCTCTAGTCATAATATCAGTAGTACAACAGTTTATCATATTCGTTCAATGGGTACAAGGCATTCAGTAAAAATTACATATATATAGCAAAAAAAGAACCTATGATTCTCTTTTTTTCAAAACGTTGGTTGAACCAGAACTTCATTTTCTTTTCCTATCTTTTCAGAAGCAACTAATTATGCTATTTTAAGCACAGATGGTTCTGGTTGAACCAGTGGATTTTGGGAGGCAAAATATGGAATTTTCAAAGGTAACTACGCCAACTCTAAAAGAACTATTTGTTCAGCAGATTCAGGGCAAAATTCTGTCCGGTGAATTGCCGGTAGGTGCTCCCCTTCCAACGGAACGGGAGTTGGCAGAACAAATGAATATCAGCCGTTCTGTGGTCAACAACGGCATTGCTGAACTGGCTGAAAAAGGCTTTTTGGAAGTCCGTCCGAGACAAGGCGTTGTGGTGGCAGATTTCCGAAAAACCGGTAACTTGAGCACCTTAGTTGCCATGATGGAATATGACGGAAACGCCTTGGGAGACGATGGCGTCCGTTCCGTTTTGGACGTCAGAAAAGCCTTGGGCCGCATGGCCGTAGAAAAGAGCATTGAAGTTGCCACTCAGGATGAAATTGAGGAGTTAGGCCAAATTGCAGACCGGCTTTTAGACACGGAAGACCCAGAAGAAGCTGCCGAAATCGCCTTCGAATTTCAGCATCACTTGGCCATTATCAGCCAAGATGTCATTCTTCCCCTCTTCTACACTTCCTTCCGCAAACCGGTTATCATTTTGTGGATCCGCTTCTGTAAGCGCTACGGCATTGAAAGCCTCTACAACAATGAAATTACCCTTTGCAACTTCATGGAAAAAAGAGATATCGAAGGTGCCCTCCAATGGATTGACGACTATTTGGGCCGGGCCATTTCCGGGGACCAAAATATTTACAATTAAAAATAACAACTAAAAAATCCTCTGTCCGAAGACAGAGGATTTTTTCTATGTTTGTTTCCTATTACGTTTAGTATTCCAGTTGTTCTATAACCTGTGGCAGAGCCTCAATCAGGTCTGTTGCCAACATGGAACGAAGAGAGCCTTTGTAAGCGGCAAATTCGGCGGCGCGGCCGTGGAGGTAGGCACCGAGGGTTGCTGCATCATAGGCAGAAAGGCCCTGAGCCAACAGGCCGGCAATAATGCCGGAGAGGCAGTCTCCGGAGCCGCCTTTGGCCAGACCTTCATTTCCGGTGGTATTCACATAGACCTTGTCTTGGCCTTTGGTAGCCACCAGGGTGTCTGGGCCTTTCAGCAGCACGGTAACACCGTATTCGTTGGCAAATTCCAAGGCCGTACCCTTACGGTTCGCCGCAATTTCCGGAACGGATTTTCCGCAGAGTCTAGCCATTTCTCCAGGATGAGGAGTAACAATTACTTTCCCTTTGACGTCCTTCAAAACAGCTGGATTTTTGGCAACAGCATTTAAGCCGTCTGCATCCAAAACCACTGGGCAGGTAGCGTTAGAAAGGATGGCCATAACAGCCTGTTCTACCCCTTCTCCCTGTCCGAGGCCACAGCCCAAAATTAGGACGGAAGCCTTCTTCATGAAGTCCAAAATGGTTGGGACGCTGTCCAGGCAAAGCTGTCCGTCGGCATCGGCCACCGGCAGGCGCATGGCTTCCACCGGAAGCCCCGCTCCCATGGCCGGGTATGCGCTCTGCGGGAAGGCTGCGGTCAACAGACCGGCGCCGGTGCGGAGAGCCGCAGCAGAGGCGATTTGGGCAGCCCCAGGCATCCGCAGGCTGCCGCAGATGGACAGCACATGACCGAAGTCATTTTTATGGGCCGTGCGGGCACGGTCCGGCAGCAAGTCCATGACTTCCTCTTCGGAGAAGGACTCTAAGGTTGGTTTTACACAGGTAAAGGATTCTTCCAAAATGCCGATGTCTAAAACCATGGTTTCTCCACAGTAGGCACGGGCCGGGAAGATGACATGAGCCGGCTTGAGACAGGTTAAGGTCAGGGTCAAATCTGCTGCTACGGCAGACCCTTCCACTGCACCGGTGTCGGTGTCTACTCCGGACGGTACGTCAATGGCAATGACGGTGCCGGTGGTACGGCTGATGAGGTCAAAAATGTAGGCCTGTTCTTCATTGGCAGCACCGTGGAACCCGATGCCAAACATGGCATCTACCACAAGGGCAGCCTTGGCAATGACCTGATCTGCAAAGGCATGGTCAGGATACGAACGGACCACCGGAATTCCGGCGTCTACGGCCTTATTGTAATTGACAACAGCGTCCTCTGCCTTTGGCTCACCAAAGGCCAAAACAATGCTGACATCATAATCTGCGTTATGTAATTTTCTGGCAATAACGAAGCCGTCTCCCCCATTTTTCCCCTTGCCGCAGACCACAGCTACCGGGCCCAGTTCCTTTGGGAACCGTTCCATAATGACCTCAGCACAGGCGCCGCCGGCCAAGGACATCAGCTTCAAAAACGGAGTTCCGATTTTGTTTTCCAGTTCTTCTACTTCGCGAATTTCATCTGCAGTTAAAATATCCATTTGGTATTCCCTTTCTGCTTTCAGTATCAAAGTAAGTGTAGCATAAAGTATTTTCTTTATAAATACTTATAAATGGCTTCTTTTGGTTGAATTCGTCTCCGGTTTTTGTTAGAATACTACACGACATAAAAAACGCTATGACGGAGACACAGTAAAGAGAAGTGCTCCCACATTTCAGAGAGGGTTCTCATCGGCTGGAAAAGAACCTAATGTGACTTCTTCTTGAATTTCCCTCCCGAGCGGTCGGTCCGAACCTACATCGCCATGTCAGCAAGTAAGACCGAACGGCAGCTCCCGTTACGAGCATTGAGTGCCCACAGACCTTGTGGGAAATCGGGTGGTACCGCGGAGTAAACTTCGTCCCTTTCTTAGGAGACGGAGTTATTTTTTTACTCTTCCCGCACTCAAACCAAATTAGAAAAGGAAGGTACAAACATGAACCAGAAAGAACAACTGGAACAGATTCGCGCAGCTGCCGCCAAGGCACTTGCCGAAGTCGCTGACCTGGGAGAATTAGACGCCATCCGCGTAAAATACCTGGGGAAAAAAGGTGAACTTACTGCCGTACTGAAGACCATGGGTGGTCTGTCTCCGGAAGAACGCCCAATTGTTGGCCAGATTGCCAACGAAGTACGGGAAGAAATCACCGCAAACATTGAAACCAAAACCGCAGAATTAAAGGCTAAGAAGCAGGAAGAAAAGCTCTTAAAGGAAACCATTGACGTTACCTTACCGGGCGAAGAAGTGGAAATGGGTCACCAGCACCCACTGTCCATCGTGTTGGACGAAGTAAAGGAAATCTTCCTTGGCATGGGCTTTGAAGTAGCATCCGGTCCGGAAGTGGAATGGGATTACTACAACTTTGAAGCATTGAACATTCCGGAAGACCATCCTGCCCGTGACACTCAGGACACCTTCTACATCAACGACAAAATGCTGCTTCGGACCCAGACTTCCGGCTGCCAGATCCGTTACATGGAAAACAATCAGCCACCATTTCGCATGATTGCCCCTGGCCGCGTATATAGAAGCGATGCAGTGGACGCCACCCACTCCCCACTCTTCCACCAGATTGAAGGAATGGTTGTGGACGAAGGCATCACCATGGGTGACCTGAAGGGCACCCTCGAAACCTTCGCAAAGAAACTCTATGGCGAAGACACCAAAATCCGTCTCCGCCCACATCACTTCCCATTCACCGAACCGTCCTGTGAAATTGACATTTCTTGCTTCAAGTGCGGTGGCAAAGGCTGCCCAATGTGCAAGAACGAAGGATGGATTGAAATCCTCGGCGGCGGTATGGTACATCCAAAGGTACTCCGCAACGGTGGCATTGACCCTGACAAATACAGCGGCTTTGCTTTCGGCGTAGGCCTGGAACGTATTGTAATGTTCCGCTTTGGTTTAGACGACATGCGTATGCTCTATGAAAACGACATGCGCTTCTTGGAACAGTTTTAAAGGAGGCGAAGAAAATGGATTTATCTAAAAGATGGTTACAGGATTACGTTGACCTGGAAGTAGACGACCACGACTTCGCTGAAGCCATTACTCTCTCCGGTTCCAAGGTTGAATCCTACCGTTACGAAGGACAGGAACTTTCTAACGTGGTCGTAGGCCGCGTAGAAGAAATTGTCCATCACGACAATGCCGACACCCTCTGGGTTTGCCAGATCAACGTTGGCAAAGAAGAAAACATTCAGATTGTCACCAGTGCCCAGAACCTCTCCGTAGGAGACTATGTTCCGGTTGCACTGCATAAGTCCACCGTTGCCGGCGGTTATCAGATTACCAAGGGCAAAATGCGTGGCGTGGTTTCCGAAGGCATGATGTGCTCCGTTGCTGAACTGGGCCTCACCGTTCATGACTTCCCATATGCCATTGAAGACGGCATCTTCATTTTGGGAGATGACTGTAAAAAGGAATTGGGTCTGGATATCTGTGAAGCCATCGGCCTCACCGACACCATTACCGAATTCGAAATCACTTCCAACCGTCCGGACTGCCTTTCCGTTATTGGTTTGGCCAGAGAAGCTGCTGCTACCTATGACCTTCCTCTTCACGTGGAAGAACCGGTGGTTGCTGCCGGCGAAGGTGACGTAAAGGATTACCTGAAGGTATCCATTGACGTTCCGGAAACCTGTTACCGTTACGTTGGCGCTGTGGTGAAGAACGTTCGTGTCAAAGAATCCCCACTGTGGATGAGAGAACGTCTGCGCGCATCCGGCGTCCGTCCAATTAACAACATTGTTGACATTACCAACTTCGTTATGCTGGAATACGGCCAGCCAATGCACGCCTTTGACCTTCGCTTCTTGGAAGGCAACCACGTTATTGTGCGCAATGCCAAGGCTGGTGAATCCATCACCACCCTGGACGGCGAAGAACGGGCATTGAACGAAAACATCATGGTCATTGCCGACGAAAAGAAGCCGGTTGCTGTTGCCGGTGTCATGGGCGGAGAATACTCCGGCATCATGGATGACACCGAAACCATCGTCTTCGAATCCGCCTGCTTCAACGGCCCATCCGTTCGCCGTGCTGCCAAGGCACTGGGCATGCGCACCGAAGCATCCGCCCGTTTTGAAAAAGAACTGAACCCGGATGACTGTGACACCTGCTTAAACCGTGCTCTTCAGCTGGTACAGATGCTTGACGCCGGTGACGTTATTAACGGCACCGTAGACGTTTATGCCAACCCGAAGCAGAAAGTCACCCTTCCGTTTATGCCGGAATGGACCAACAAGTTCATCGGTATTGATCTTTCCGCAGACGAACAGAAAGCCATCTTGGAAAAGATTGGCTTCACCGTAGAAGATGGCATCATTACTGCTCCATCCTTCCGCATTGACATTGAATCCCAGGCTGACATTTCCGAAGAAATTGCCCGCTTCTATGGATACAATAAAATCCCGAACAGTGAAATGCACGGCGTAGCCAAAGCATCCCTCACTGACCGTCAGAAGTTCAACCGTCTGGTAGAAGTGACCTCTCGTGCAGTAGGCCTCTCCGAAATCCAGACCTTCTCCTTCATCAGCCCGAAGTCTTATGACAAGATTTGCCTGGCTGCAGATTCTGTACTCCGCAACAGCATTGTCATCAGCAACCCGCTTGGTGAAGATACTTCTGTTATGAGAACTACTTCCATCCCATCCATGCTGGAAGTCCTCTCCAGAAACTACAACAACCGTAACGAAAAAGCTTATCTCTATGAGCTTTCCACCGTTTATGTACCACATGCCACCTTGGAAGAACTGCCAGACGAAAACCAGCAGCTCATCTACGGTCTCTATGGCAACAAAGCCACTTACTTCACCTTAAAGGGTATGGTAGAAAAACTGCTGGCTGAAGTTGGCATCAAGGACTATGATGTAACACCGGTCAAGGACAACCCAACCTTCCATCCGGGCAGAACCGCTTCCATTTTGGTAGACGGTAAAGAAGTTTGCCTCTTAGGTGAAATTCACCCAGCCGTTCTCTCTAACTACGGTATCGGTACCCGCGCTTATATTGCTACCTTTGACATGGAATACCTGTATGAAAAAGCAGACCTTGCCAAGGTTTATAAGCACCTGCCAAAATACCCTGCTACTTCTCGTGACCTTGCCTTTATCATGGATAAGGACCAGCCGGTTCTGGCTGTCGAAAAGGCCATCAAGAACGCCGTTAAGGGTGGCATCTTAGAAAAGATTGACCTCTTCGACGTATACGAAGGCGAACAAGTTGGTGCCGGCAAAAAGTCCGTTGCCTTCTCCCTCCGCTTCCGTGCCGCAGACCGTACCTTAACCGACGAAGAATGTACTGCTGCTGTAGAAAAGGCCATTGCCGCTGCTGCTAAATTAGGTGCCGAACTTCGTTCCTAATTGCAGTTGTGAAAACCTTGAAGTTGTTCTATAATAAGGACTAGATATTTTTGTTGGAGGTGGAAATAATGACAGATAAAACAATCCAATTTTCTCTGAAGCAGGACCCAGATAATGAAATGCGTGAAATCCTTTCCGAGGTTTACAATGCATTGAAAGAAAAAGGGTACAACCCAATCAGCCAAATTGTTGGCTACATTTTGTCCGAGGACCCTACCTACATTACCACCCACAACAATGCACGCAGTCTCATTCGCAAGATTGACCGCGACGAATTGTTGCAGGCTCTTGTGAAGGAGTTCCTGAACATTTAAAGGAGTGAATCCATTGGCTGATCAAAGCTTCCTCACCTACAAAGGAAAACCTTTGGTAAGAAAAGGCAATACCCTCTACTACGGCAATATGTATGACCCATACGTAATCATGCTCACCATTAAGAGCAGCCAGAAAGTAGCAGACATGGATATTGCAGATAAAGTTACCGTTCAGCTGCTGAATACCGACCCTACCGTTAACCCGGCAGAAATGGTACTCAAGAAGAGTGAAAAGAACGGTCTCTATCCTGCACTGGACATCGGTTCCACCTGGTTGGAACGTGCTCTGGCAGAAAAGTAAAAACAAAAAGGCTTACCCACTTGGGTAAGCCTTTTTTGTTATCTATTAGTCGTTTTTAAAGTCTTTGACAATTTTCCATGCGTCCTCGTCAAACTTACGGTCTTTGAAATAATACTGCTTTTCTTCATCCGTAATTTCACGCAGCACGCGGCATGGATTGCCCACAGCAACCACGTTGGCCGGAATGTCTTTGGTTACCACGCTGCCACCGCCAATCACGGTGTTGTCGCCAATGGTAACCCCTGGCAGCACCAGCACGTTGGCACCAATCCAAACGTTGTCCCCAACGGTAATTGGGATACCGTATTCAAAGCGGGTATTTCTAGCCTCTGGATGTACCGGATGGCCGGCAGTGCAAAGGCAAGTATTCAGGCCAATGAAAACATCATTGCCAATGGTAATTTTTCCCGGGTCTTCAAAGGAGCAGCCGGTATTGCAGTAGAAGTTATCCCCAATGGTAATGTTTTTCCCTACGGCGCAGCGAAATGGAGTTTCAATCACACAGTTCTTTCCGGCTTTGAGGCCGATGATTTTAAAAATCAGCCATTCTTTCGGCAGGTTAAAGGGAATACTTTTATTCAGTTTCCGAAGCCAAAATTTGCAGTGAAAAAGATCTAAGACCGGTCCTACCTCACAAATGTAAGGCAGTTCTTTGTCTCTTCTTGCTCTATGATTCATATTGTCCTCCCCATTTCATTTACTTTGAAACCGCTCTATATTGGTCTTCTCCCACGGTAAGTGTGACTTTCCCGGAAGAAAGGTTTACCAAATCCTCTGAGAAGCCCTCTAAGAAGGTTTCTGGCACTTGAACGGTTAACTTAACATCATCTTCAAAAGTGGTATCCAGGGTGTCCACATCCCACTCAGAGAGAATGGATGGTACTTTTCCATAGAAGGTATAATCGCAAGAAAATCGGCATTCTTTGCAAGGCTTCATTTCCACAATACCAGCGGCATCCAGTCCAATGCTGGCACTGTGAGAATAGGCCCGGACCAGACCGCCTGCCCCCAGCAAAACACCACCGAAATAACGGGTGGTAACCACGCAGACATCGGTGACGCCGGACTTTAGTAAAACGTCTAAAGTTGGCATACCTGCAGTACCTTGCGGCTCTCCGTCATCGGAAAAACGCTGGGTTCCATCCCGCAGCACGAAGGCGGAAACATTGTGTTTGGCATCCCAGTACTGCTTCTTGATTTCCTCTATAAATGCAGTGGCTTCTTCCGGAGTGGTAACCGGTTTCACATGGGCAATAAATTTGGAATGCTTTTCTTCAAAAGAAGCTTCTCCCGGCTTTGCTACCGTAAGATAATCTTTCATCCGGCTCCCCTCCTTACAAAATAAAAAGGCGGTACAAAATTGTACCGCCTAGTTTGAAATTTGGAATTTGACTTATTTTGCCAAAGTCTTTCCGTAACGCTTGTTGAAACGGTCAACACGTCCGCCGGTATCAACGAGCTTCTGTTTACCAGTGAAGAATGGATGACAGTTGGAACAAATATCTACACGAAGATCTTCTTTGGTAGATGCAGTTTCAATAACAGCACCACAAGCGCATTTAACGGTTACTGGTGCGTAGTTTGGATGAATTCCTTCTTTCATTCGTTTCACCTCTTTCGGATACTTTTGGGACTACGTCCCCTGAGATTGCTTGAGTATTCTAACATGTAGCATTGTAAAATGCAATAGGTTATTTCTATTCCGTTTTAATTAGCCACGGCTGGAGAAAATATCGTCAATGGCGTCGAAGTAATCGTCGTCCATATCCATGCCGAAACCAGAACCGGTAGAGCCAATTTCGTCATCAAAGTCGAAAAGTGGAGATCTGCCGGAGCTTGCCTTTTTAGCTTCAGTCTTTGGAGCAGCAACAGGAGCAGCGGCATTGTCCAAGTTCAGGTCGCCAAATACTGGAACGTCCAAGTCAATTTCAGGTGCGTTATTCTTAACAGCATTGTCACCGAAACCGGTAGCAATAACAGTTACAATCATTTCGTCATTGAGCGTGTCATCGAAGTTAACACCCCAAATGATGTTTGCATCCGGATGAGCTGCATTGGAAATGAGTGTGGATGCGGTTTCTACTTCTTCCAAGCCGATGTCAGGAGAAGAAGTAATGGAAATGATAACGCCATGAGCGCCATCAATGGTGGTTTCCAGAAGTGGGCTAGATACAGCAGCCTGAGCAGCTACTTCAGCCTTATCTTTGCCGCTTGCACGGCCAACGCCCATGTGAGCATGACCAGCGTCGCGCATAACTGCGGATACGTCAGCAAAGTCCAGGTTAATGAAACCAGGAACCTTAATGAGTTCAGAAATGGATTTAACGCCCTGACGAAGAACGTCGTCAGCTGCATCAAATGCGTTAGCAAGGGTAATCTTTTCGGTGGTGAAGTACTTCAGTCTGTCGTTTGGAATGATAACAAGGCTGTCAACATTGGCAGCAAGTTCCTTAATACCGGCTTCTGCCTGTTCCATACGATGCTTACCTTCAAAAGCGAAAGGCTTGGTTACGATACCAACGGTAAGGATACCCATTTCTTTTGCAATGTTGGCAATAACAGGAGCAGCACCGGTACCGGTACCACCGCCCATACCAGCAGTGATGAATACCATGTCGGTACCCTTCAATGCATCGGTGATAACTTCCTTGGTTTCTTCGGCTGCACGCTGACCGATTTCCGGTCTAGCGCCTGCGCCCT
This sequence comes from Acutalibacteraceae bacterium, assembly GCA_045642465.1. Classification (GTDB taxonomy): domain Bacteria; phylum Bacillota; class Clostridia; order Oscillospirales; family Acutalibacteraceae; genus RUG420. The sequence goes on along the minus strand of JAZUIY010000015.1, from coordinate 671,541 downwards.
GTCCCTTGGTAACTTTTTCACCAATCTGGATTTTATGGGTAGCCTGAGACTGAAGCAATACGTGCTTATCAGTGTTAATGGCAACGAATTCTACACCTTTTACATCAGAACGGATCATGCGGTTAACGGCATTTCCGCCGCCGCCGCCGACACCGAGAACTTTAATCTGTACAACGCTCTCAAAATCTGCAGACATTTCAAAACTCATTGAGCATCCTCCTAAAAATATACTGATACGGTAAACATAGTACCATGTTATGCGAAAAAATTCAATTTTTTTATGCTGCTACCGTAGTTGTGGTTGTGCTGCTTTGGGATGGGGCTGCGCTTTCTTTGGTTGCCCCTACCTCATCGGATGGTGCGGAAACAGAGGTTTCCCCCTCCGGTGGCACTTCGGACGGAATTGCCTCTCCCGGTTCGGTAAGACGGGAATAGGTTACGGTTTCGGTTCCTTCAGAGAAGTAAGCCCGGCCGCTAATGGAAAGTACAATGGTACCTTCCAAGTCGGTACTGATCTGATTTTGTTCTTCCAGCACCTTGGATGCCAATTGCAGCTTTTTCTCCAAACTGGAAGTGGTACCCAAACGGAACACAATTCTGTCCTGGTAGGTCAGACGCAGGTCATTGGCATTGCGTAAATCCATTTCGGTAAAGCCCTTCAGTTGGGCTTTGTCCAAAGCCTCAATCAGCTGTTTATAAATATCCAACTCAGCGGAGTTGGTCCATTCAATGGTTTTGCCCGGTTCGGCAGCCTCTACGGTAAGGCCATCCACAATCATAATCTTTTCTTCTGCAGCCTTCACAGCAGCTTCGTCTACTTGGGCGCCGGACAGATCTACGAAGTCATCTGTCGGAACCGAAGTGGCCGCAGCGGCCTGCTGGTCTGTTAAGCCAGCTGCAGGAGCAGTGGTTGGTACCGTAGCACCGTTCTGAGCCTCAGGGCTTGGTGCAGAGGTAACCGCAGCCGTGGTGGACGACGTGTTGGCAGATACGGCAGAGCCACGGCCAACCTCGTCAGAACCACCATTCGGTGCTCCTGCTACCGGAACAGACGCGGTGGTGCGGCCTGCTTCCTCTCCACCGGAAACAGCCTTCTTGGTGGTGGTAGCTGTAGTGGTGCTCTTCGTGGTAGTGGTTGATGTGCCGGAAGCAGTGGTTTCCCCCGCCTTGGTGGTTTCCCCTGCTTTTGTGGTGGCAGCCTTGGTGGTATCTGCTTTCTTGTCTGCCTTCTTGTCCTTTGCGGCCTCTGCCTTTTTGGCATTGGCAATGCAGGTCTTACGGATGTTTTCCTGCTGAGCCACGAACGTGTAGAGTTCATTTTTGGACTTTACGTTGGCCAGGACTTTCAGGTCTTTATTGATAATAGCGTAACTGCTGTCCCCCATTAAAACCGCACAGGTTGGAACGGAGTCGGTTACGTCAATCAAAATCTTGTTCGGGAACTTCCGCTTTACGGTAATGTCTCCGGTGTACGGAAGGGCTTCTCCCACATGTTCTTTGACTTTGTCTCTGTTGACTAAGAACAGATTGTCTCCGGCAGATACGCCACATACATTTAAAATTTCTTCGTTTTTGTACTGGCTGGTACCGGTTACCTGTACTGTAGCAACTTTAAAGAACACAGTCAGGGAAAGAATCACGCCAATAGCGGCTACAATCACGCAGACAAAAACCGTTGTAACAATCCGTTTTATCTTGCGGATGCGTTCCCGCTTCATGCGGAGTTCTTTATTCATTTCCCCCCGGGATTTCTGCGCCGGCTGGGCCTGCTTTCCATTGGCAGTCCGGTTCGGTGCTTTTTTCGGTGGTTGTTTTTTTTGAGCCATTATGCTTCCTCTTCTACCGTTTCGGTTTCATCGGTTTCGTTGGCTTCCTCAGCAGGGGTCAACAAGCCCAAGAAGTGTTCTACAATCAGGTCTGTAGCATTGAGAATGGCCATCGATTTGGCATTCTGTTCCATTTCGGCAATGCGGTCCGGCTGATTTGCCAACTCCTCAACAATAGCAGTCAGCGCCTCTCCGGTCAAATCCTTCTGTTCAATAATCATTGCCGCATTGTTGTTTACCAGTTCCATTGCATTGTGGAACTGATGGTTTTCGGTAACGTATGGAGAAGGAATCAAAATGGAGGCTTTGCCCAGTGCACGGAGTTCATAAAGAGAAGAGGCACCGGAACGGCAAATAACCAGGTCAGCTGCCGGCATGCAGACATCCATGTCGTGGATGTATTCCCGAAGGTCCAGGTTCTTCATTTCGGCTGGGTCTACCCCATTTTCCCCCAGTTTGTCCGGAACATACAGTCCGTACTGGCCCATGGCATGAATGAAGTAAAGCTTGTCGTTATCCTTCTCATTGGTAATGAGTTCTATCATGGCGTTGTTGATGGCATCGGCGCCCAGGGAGCCGCCCATGGAGAGGATGACCAGTTTGTCATCCGGGATGCCCATCTTTTCCCGGCAGGCCTTGCGGTCTGCGGCAATCATTTCTGCACGGACAGGAAGGCCGGTAATCACCGGTTCGTTCTTGCATTCCATGCGGTCCTTGGCTGCTTCGGACGTGAGCATAACCAAGTCCACTTTCTTTGCCAAGGCTTTATTGGTAATACCCGGATAAGCATTCTGTTCGTGAACAGCAGTCTTCACACCCAGCTTATGTGCCTGGCGGATGACTGGGCCGCTGACGTAACCGCCAAAGCCAATGGCCAAATCCGGATTGAATTCTGCAATGATTTTCTTTGCGTTTCTGCTAGAGGTAAACATCTGCTTCAGCGCAATCAGATTGTGCTTGATGCTAGCCGGAGAAAAGCTGCGGTAAAAGCCGGAAACTTCTACGGTTTTAAAGTCATAACCTGCGTTTGGAACCAACTGTGCTTCCATATGGTTTGGTGTGCCGACAAAAAGGATTTCCACTTCATCGCCAAATTTTTCACGCAGATTGCCTGCTACGGCAAGAGCCGGGTTAATGTGTCCGCCGGTACCGCCGGTGGCAAATAGAACTTTCATGTTTTTCTCCTTTATACCTTTTTCAAATGAGCCGACCGGGAAATACTCAGTACAATGCCCATTTCAAATATCAACATCAAAAGCGAGGTACCGCCGTAACTGAAGAACGGCAAACTAATGCCGGTGTTCGGGAACATGTCAGTTACTACGGCAATATTCAGTGCTGCCTGCAGGCCAACCTGGAAGGTCAAGCCAATGCTGAGCAGAGCACCGAAACGATCTTTGGCGTGGACGCCAATGTAGAAGCCTCTCCAAACCAGCAGAACAAACAGTGCAATGATAGCCAAAGCACCAATGATGCCCAGTTCCTCACAGACAATGGAGAAAATGAAGTCGTTCTGCGGTTCTGATACATACAACTGTTTCATCTTGGAGTTGCCGATGCCTACCCCAAAGAGCCCGCCGGAGCCAATGGCATAGGTGGCGTGGTTGGTCTGCCAGCGAACCCCCAGCGGATCATAATCCTTGTCCAGCCAGGACACAATACGGGACTGTGCATGGGTTGGCAGAATGTCCGGGTTCAAAATGACAACAACGGCAACGACAGCAACCAGTACGGCAGCTGCAATAAACCAGCGTTTGTCGTACCCTGCCATCCACATCATCATAAAGCCTAAGGCAAACAGGATGATGGCGCCGGATACGTGGTTTTCTAAATAAACCAGTACGCACATGGACCCCACAATGAAAATGTAAAGCAGTGCGCAGGTTGTTTTCTGTTTAATGCGCCAATCATGGTCTTGGTTTAAGGACATGGCCCAGCCTGCGGTGGAAAGAGACTTGCTGTTAATCTGCTTATAATTCTTGGCGATATGGTATGCCAAATAAAGAATCAGCGTAAACTTTGCAATTTCAGACGGCTGGAAGGTACCAATGCCCGGAAGGGAAATCCAACGGTGGAATTCTTCATAGCCTGCCGGCGGAGTAATCACAAGAACAATGACCAGCAGGACGTAAGAAACAATCAGCAGCGGGAATCCCAGTTTCCCCCATACGTGGTAATCCACGCGGGAAACAACAAACATGATAATTATGCCTACTACCGCGAAGAACAGCTGTCTCTTTAAATAGTAAAAGCTGTCTCCGTGGTTGTAGTAGCAATAGGTGTAACTAGCGGAGAACATCATAATTAATCCGACGGTTACAAGCGTCAGAACAATTGCCAAAAACGGAATATCGAAACCGCCAATATTCCAAATTGCGGAACGTTGCTTTTTCGTTTTCGTTGTGTGAGCCATAATGGGTTCTCCTTCGGATGGTTTTGCTTACAGTGTAATTTAAAAGTTTCTATTTAGAAGCCGAACTTCACAAGGAGTACGGCAATAATAGACGCAATGAGGTTTACGGCACAGAAGACAATGCAGATCTTCTCTTCCTTCCAGCCACACTTTTCAAAGTGATGGTGGATTGGTGCCATTTTGAAGAGTCTTTTTCCGGTGGCTTCCGGATCGGTTCTCTGAGCCAGTTTCTTGGTAATCTTGAAGTAGAGAATCTGAATGACGTCAGAAGCGCCTTCTACTACATAGATAAGACCAATCAAGAGCAAAATCAGCGGGCAGTTAATGGCGTAAGCCAAAGCAACTACCATACCGCCTAAGAACATAGAACCGGTGTCCCCCATGAAGCACTTAGCCGGGTGCCAGTTCCAAATCAGGTAACCGGCGCAGGAGCCAACCAGAATGCAGGCCAGCAAGGAAGCACCGAACTGATGCATTACAAAAGCGGTAGCGGCAAAGCCAAGGCCGGCAGTAACGGTAACAGAAGCACAGAGGCCGTCAATTCCGTCGGTGAAGTTAACTGCATTGACTGCAGCGTACATAACAATAAAGGTAAAGATGGCAAAGACAAATACGTTGCCATAGTCCCAAGTGCCAACAAACGGAATGACCATGAAGCGGTTTCCGGAAATGGCCAGAGTTGCAATATAAGCACCGCAGAGAACCAGCTGCAGCAAGGTTTTCTGCAATACGGTAAGGCCCTCATTCTGGGCCTTTTTTACTTTAATAAAGTCATCTAAGAATCCGATGATACCAAAACCCAGTGCCATGAAAATACCGGCAATAATGCGGATTTTAGCGGAATCAGATGGAATGATGGAGTCTACCACGTTGTAAAGATCCACGCCGGTTACAGAAGCAATGATAACGGCAATAATGAAGGTCAAAATGGTAGAGATGATAAACATAAGGCCGCCCATGGTTGGGGTACCCTGCTTATTCTTGTGCCAGCTTGGGCCAATGTCCAAGATGGTCTGGCCAAACTTCAGTTTGTGAAGCCATGGCACCAATTTGATACCCAGCAGTGCGCTGATACCAAAGGCAATGACTGCTGACAAAATCAGCAAAACGATGGTGTTCATAGTGATTTCTCCTTAGTTCAAAGATTCATAAAGGGACTCAATGACCTGTTCCAGTTCCATGCCGCGGGAGCCCTTAAAGGCAACCACGTCATTTTCCCGAATCATGGCTTTGAGTTTGGAAACAAGTTCTTCTTTGCTGTCAAAGTCAAAGACGCGGACCATGCCGTGGGCTCTGGCTTCGTCGGCAGCAAATTTGGAAAGCGGGCCGTAGGTCATCAGCAAATCCGTTCCTGCATCGGCCATGTAGGCACCTGCGCGGCGATGTGCTTCTTCACTGTAATCCCCCAGCTCTAACATGTCGGCAATTACGGCAATCTTTCTTCTGCCGTCCCCCTTAATGGACAAGGTAGTAGCTAAGGCTTTCATGGAATCCGGGCTGGCATTGTAGCAGTCTTCAATGAAGGTAATGCCACCCTTTTCTACAATGTGTTCCCGCATGCCGGCCGGAATGTAATTTTCCAGTGCCTTTGCGGCATCTTCCAATGGGATATCCAATTCCAAGCCAACGGAGATGGCTGCCAAGGCGTTGTAGACGTTATGTTCGCCGGCGGTCGGCAGCGTTACCTGACAGTTGCCCTTCGGCGTAACTGCAGTAAAGATGGTGGCATCCGGAAGATACTGAATGTCTTTGGCCATGACTTCGGCCTGATTCTGAATGCCGAAGCGCTTGATGGTAACGTCGTCACGCTGTACGGTGGCCAGCATGTCGTTATCTGCATTTAAGAACAGCGGAGCACCCGGCTTCATACCGTCCAGCAGTTCCAGCTTGGCAGCCAGAATGCCGTCTCTGCTTCCCAGATTTTCAATGTGGGAAACGCCGACGTTGGTAATGACCCCAATGTCAGGGGCAGCCGTTTTGGACAGACGGGAAATTTCTCCCTTATGGTTCATGCCCAATTCAATTACGGCAGCAGTGTGTTCCGGGCTGAGGCCAAAGAGTACCTTTGGCAAGCCGATTTCGTTGTTCCAGTTTTTATATGTTTTATGGGTGTTGAACTTGGCGTTCAGCACACAGGTAATCATTTCTTTGGTGGTGGTTTTGCCCACACTGCCGGTGAGAGCTACAAATGGAATTTGGAACTCTTCCCGGTACGCATGTGCCAACGCGTTGAATGCCAAGGTGGTGTCCTCTACCAAGATGGTCGGCACGTCGCATTCCACTGGGGTATGGCACATGACTGCCACCGCACCGGCCTCTACTGCTGCCGGAATAAATCTGTGACCGTCTAAGCGTTCCCCTTTGATGGCAATGAACAAACTACCCTCTACCACCTCACGGTTGTCAATCACAATATTGGTTATGGTAGCTGCGCCACTGGCAATTCCGCCGGTGGCTTTTGCAATTTCTTCAGTGGTAAATGGTCTCATAATATGGTTTCCCTTCGTGGTGTTAGTCTGTAAATGCTTCACGGGCTTCGCTGGCTTCCCCATCGGCTTCACTGTTGGAAGTCATGTAGGAAACGGTGATGACACTGCCCTGTGCTACTTCCGTTCCGGCAATGACGCTCTGCTTGTAAGAGCTGCCAATAGCCTTACCGGAAATTTGAATATTTAAGCCGGCCTGTTTGGCGGCATATTTTGCCTGATCCGGTGTCATGCCGGTCAAATTCGGAACCTTCACCTTTACGGTGACCGGTTTCTTGTCGGTATAAAGAACAATGACGCCCTTCTGTGGAATCAGTTTGCCGGCGACCGGCATCTGGGCTACAACACTGTTTCCGGTGCCGTTGACCACAACGGTGAAGCCCTGGTTTTCCAGTTGTGCCTTCATAATGGAGGCGTTTTGGCCAACCACGTTTGGAGTGGCAATGTCCTGTTTCTTGGCTTCTTCTTCCGTGTACTCCGGTTCTACGTTTAAGTAGCGGAGGGTGTTTTCAATGACTTCTGCAGCTACCGGTGCTGCGGTACTACCGCCGGTGTAATGGGAACCTTTCGGTTCGTCAATTACAATCAGCACGGTAATTTCCGGGTCATTTGCCGGAGCAAAGCCACAGAAAGAACCCAGGTAATAACCGCTGGCGGTGGCCAGTTTCTGGGACGTACCGGTTTTACCGGCAACGTTGTAACCGGCCACATAGGCGTTGGACGCAGTACCGTTGGTAACAACGTCTACCATCATGTCGGTTACGGTATCTGCCGTCAGTTTGGAAACAACCTGACGTTTTACTTTTGGCTGGGTCTTCTTTACCAGGTTGCCGTTGTCGTCCAAGTAGGAATCTACAATGTACGGCTGCATCAACTTGCCGTCATTGGCAATGGCATTGATGGCGTTGATGACCTGAATTGGGGTGACCTGGAAGGTCTGACCGAAGGAAGACGATGCCAACTGTACAGAGTGTAGCTTCTTCAAGGAGTGGTAAGTTACGTCTTCTTTTGGTTCGGCTTCTGCCGGAAGGTCAATACCGGTGGTTTCGGCAAAACCAAAAGCTTCGAAATATTTGTAGAAGGTTTCAGAGCCTAAGCGCTGAGCTACTTCAATGTAAATCGGGTTACAGGAATTGGCCAAAGAGGTGGTGAAGTCTTCCCAACCGTGGCCGGCGGTATGGGAACAGTGGTAGGTACGGTCTTGTACCTTGTAACTACCGGTACAGCAGAACCGTTCATCCGGGCTTACAACGCCCTCTTCAATGCCGGCAGCTGCGGTAACGCACTTGAAAACGGAACCCGGTTCATAGGTATCCGTAATGGTACGGTTACGCCACTGGGCAAAGAGTGCATCGGAAGTAGCCTGTGCCCGTTCGTTTTCATCTACAATCTGGTCCAGTTCGGCCTGGGCATTTGGGTTGGCCACGGTACGCGGCTCATTCAGGTTGTAGTCTGGTTTGGAACTCATGGCCAAAATGGCACCGGTATGGGTGTCCATTACAATGCCGTAGCCGTAAGTTGCATTCAAACTGGTTACTGCAGTAGACAGTGCGGAATCCAAGAAATACTGGATGCTCTGGTCTATGGTCAGTTTCATACTGTAGCCGTTTTCGGCAGCATAGAAAGTTTCGTAGTCAGAGGAAATCATGCCCTTTCTGGCATTTTGGGCGGAAATGGAACGGCCGGCAATCCCGGTCAGTTCATTGTTGTAGTAGTACTCCAGGCCGGAAAGCCCTTTGTCGTTTTCACCGGTAAATCCGATGATGGTGGAAGCAGCGTTGTCATATGGGTAGAACCGGACTACGTCTTTTTCAAAACCGATGATGTTGTTGTAGCCCTTGTTCTCCTTCTTCAGCTTTTCTACTTTCTTCTTGGTGTCGTTATCAATTTTGGTGGCCACTACGGCGTAGCGGCTCTTTTTCTTCATGCATTTGGTCAGGGTCTCTTCGTAATCCACTTCCAGCAGTTGGGACAATTCCCCTGCCAGTTTGCCGGCTGCGGCATCATCCGGAATCTGAGACGGATCTATGTAGACCTTGTAGGCGTCGGCACTCTGGGCAAACACAGTCATGTTCCGGTCATAAATGGTACCCCGCTGTGCGGCTACCGTTTTGTCCGAAAGCTGTTCTGCCTCTGCCTTCTGCTTGTTTTGAGAACCGTGAATTAACCCTACGTTAATCAGGCCCAAAATACCCAAGCCAAAGCCAACCAGCACAGTGACAACCAGAGCAGCCATTGCCCTAGTTTCCATTGTTTTTTTCAGTTTTCTCTGGGTCTGTGCCTTAGAATTAGCCATTTTTATACTCCTAGAAAAGGTCCCTTTATTACGACTTTGAGAGTTACGGAAGTTTCCGTAACTCTCAAATTTAGTCTCTTAATTTTTCATTGCAATCTGGATTCTCTGCAGCAAGCTCTCGTGGGTTTTCCCACCGCTGAGTTCTACCGAGTCTCCTTCAGAAAGGTTCACGTAGTTTACTTGATAGTTCTCTACTTTTACCATGCCTAGCACGTTCACTGCGTAGTCTTCAACTCTGTCCAGAGATACGTTGGCGTTCTGATTCATGTTGAGGCGGGTGTTCTCACTTTCCATCACACTGATGGAGGTGTTGACTGCTTCAATTTCGTGGTTCAGTTCTTCTACCTGAACGTGGCTGAAGATCTGGAAACCAATGAGGAAGAAGCACACGCTAGCCACTGCCATCAGTTTGATGGCCTGCGCTCTGGCCCGTCTGGTTTCTGCCTGCAGCTGCCGTTTGGTCTTGCGGACCTCTCTCGGCTGGCTTACCGGCTGCGCTTGTCTCCGAGGCTTTGCTGCAGGGACGGCTGTGCCGTATTGATATTGACTTTGGGTACGATAGGCTGTATTAGCCGCCATGCGCTCACCTCCCATTCTAGATTCGCGCCTTCGGTTAATCCGAATTTAATTCATGTATTTTTTCAATAGCGCGCAACTTGGCGCTGCGGGATCTGGCGTTTTCTTCCAGTTCCGCCTCTGACGCGCTTTTAAATTTAAAGCTTAATTTGCCGGCCGGCGTTTTGCCGCAAACACACACCGGAAATTCCGGTGGACAGGTGCAGCCTTCACAGAACTTCTGGAAACGTTGCTTTACCATGCGGTCTTCCAAGGAGTGGAAGGTAATAATGGAAAGCACGCCGCCTGGGTTCAGGGCCGTGAACATGTCGTTCAGTGCAGTGTCCAGCACATCCATTTCCCCGTTCACTGCAATGCGCAGTGCCTGGAAGGTTTTCCGTGCCGGGTGCTTCAGGCGTCTTGCCTTGGCCGGCATGGCACCGGAAACGATGTCACTGAGTTCCAAGGTGATTTCGATTGGCTTTTCAGCCCTTGCCCGCACAATGGCGGCAGCAATACCCGGAGCGAACTTCTCTTCCCCATAGGTATAGAGGATACGTTTCAGTTCTTGTTCCGGAAGGGTATTGCAAAGATCCGCTGCCGTAGCGCCCTCCTGACTCATGCGCATATCCAGCGGAGCATCTGCATGGAAGGAGAAGCCGCGCTCTGCGGTATCCAGCTGATGGGAACTTACCCCCAAATCAGCCAAAATGCCGTCTAGGCCGGAAAGGCCCAAGCGGGAAACCACTTCAGAAATGTTTTGAAAGTTATCGTGAACGATGGTGACCCGTGGGTCATCATCGAATCTAGCGGTTAAGGTCCGAATGGCATCTGGGTCTTGGTCCAGGCAGATGAGTCTGCCCTCTGGCCCCAGCGCCTTCAAAATTTCAGCAGAATGTCCGCCACCTCCGGCGGTACAGTCCATGTAGGTCCCATCCGGCCGAATCTGCAAGGAAGCAATGGTTTCCTCCAGCAATACCGGAATATGAGAAAATTCCAGGCCTGGCATTAGAAGATTACCTCAATGTTCAATTCGTCAGCCGTCATGGTCTTGTCACAGTCATCTGTGTAGAGGGCTGCGTCCCAAACTTCGAACTTGTTACCGGCACCGGCAATGACAACCTCTTTGGAAAGACCGGCATACTCCAGTAAATCTGCTTTGATGGTGAAGCGGCCTTGGCTATCAAGTTCCACCATGTCGGCGTTCTTGAAGAAGTCTCTTTTATAACGTCTGTACTCTTCGGTACCCGGCAGGTTCTTTACCTGTGCTGCTACCGGTTCCCAATCTTCTTTGGAATAAACGTACAGGCATTTGTCCGGGGCCTTGCATACCACAAAGCCACCTTTTAAGGTGTCGCGATACTTGGAAGGAATGAACACACGGTTCTTTGCATCCAAGTTATGGTTATAGATTCCAAGGAAATCCATGTAATTCTTCCTCCTTTCGCTCCACTTTACTCCATTTTGAGACACTTTGCCCCACTTCGATGATTAAAGTATAGTCCCGTAAACCACCCTACGCAACCCCTCTTTTTTGCCTAGTTGTGGTTTCGGGACTCAACCACCACTACATCTTGTGGTTGACGGAAGCGGCATGTAAATTTTTTTTTGTAATTTTTTGTAACTTTTACCAAATCCTCCTTTTCCCCTTTTTCCAGGCGATTCGGTGTCCCTTATATATATAGGTATATAGTTGTGTACTCAAAGTCCTTGCGAAGGAGCTAAAATGAAAAGGCTGCAACGTGAAGTTGCAGTACCTTGTTATATTATTGACAACTTTTGCCTTGTTATTTTTTTGTTTTTTATTGAGAGTGCCAACTCACTTTGTTAGAATTAAGGTTACAAAAAACCCATTTAGGAGGTATTTGGGATGGTTTATTACCTTGTGCCACTCGCTGGTATACTTGCAATCCTCTTTGCAGGTATTTTAACCGTACGCATCATCAAGGCTCCTGTTGGAACAGATAAGATGAAAGAAATCTCCGGTCACATCAATGAAGGTGCTACCGCTTTTCTGTTCTCCGAATACAAGATCCTTGCCATTTTCGTTGCAGTCTTCTTCCTTTTGATTGGCTTCGCCATCAGTTGGGCAACTGCAATTTGCTTTGTTATTGGCGCTCTCTTCTCTGTTTTGGCCGGTTTTGCCGGTATGCAGGTTGCTACCCGTGCCAATGTCCGTACCGCTAACGCCGCTAAGGAACACGGTATGAACAAAGCCCTTTCCATTGCATTCTCCGGCGGTGCCGTAATGGGCATGTCCGTTGTAGGTCTCGGTCTCTTTGGTGTTGGCCTTATTTATGCCATCACCAAGAATGCTGACATTCTCTTCGGCTTCTCTCTCGGTGCTTCCTCTATTGCCCTGTTTGCCCGTGTTGGCGGCGGTATCTATACCAAGGCTGCTGACGTAGGTGCTGACCTGGTAGGTAAAGTAGAAAACAACATTCCGGAAGACGACCCTCGTAACCCAGCCGTTATTGCAGATAACGTTGGTGACAACGTAGGTGACGTTGCCGGCATGGGTGCCGACCTCTATGAATCTTATGTTGGTTCCATTGTTTCCTCTCTTACCCTTGGTACCTTAGCTAGTGTAGTAGGCCTGCAGAAGTTTGACGCTGCCGGCGTACTCTTCCCACTTGCCATGGCCGCTCTGGGCATTATTGCTTCCATCATCTCCACTTTCTTTGTAAAGGGTAAAGATGGTTCTAATCCACATACTGCACTGAAGATTGCTCAGTGGGTATCCTCTGGTCTTGTAATTATTGCTGCCTTTGTACTTTGCAAGGTTTGCTTCATTGACATGGGTGCCTTCTTTGCTGTAGTAGCCGGCCTTCTGGTTGGCCTTCTCATCGGTACCGTTACCGAATACTACACTTCTGACAAGTATAAGCACGTTAAGAAAATTGGCGAACAGTCTCAGACCGGTTCCGCCACCAACATCATCAGCGGTCTCTCCGTTGGTATGATGTCCACCGCTATTCCAATCATTCTCATTGCCATCGGCATCCTGGTGGCCTTTAAGTGCGAAGGTCTTTACGGTATTGCTCTTGCAGCAGTAGGTATGCTTTCCACCACCGGTATCACCGTAGCTGTTGACGCATACGGTCCTATTGCCGACAACGCCGGCGGTATTGCAGAAATGTCCGGACTGGATCCAGAAGTTCGTGAAATCACCGACCAGCTTGACTCCGTAGGCAATACTACCGCAGCTGTAGGTAAGGGCTTCGCTATTGGTTCCGCTGCTCTGACTGCATTGGCACTCTTCACCACCTACACCCAGATGGTTGGCCTTGCCGACACCGGCATTGACGTTACCAACGCCACTGTAGTAGCAGGTCTCTTTATTGGTGGTATGCTTCCATTCCTGTTCTCTGCACTTACCATGTCCTCTGTTGGTAAAGCAGCCAACGAAATGATTGAAGAAGTTCGTCGTCAGTTCCGTGAAAAGCCAGGCATTCTGGAAGGAACCGATGATCCTGATTACAAAACTTGCGTATCCATTTCCACCAAGGCTGCCCTGAAGGAAATGGTACTTCCTGGCATCATCGCCGTTCTCGTTCCACTGGCCATTGGTCTTCTCCTTGGTCCGGAAGCTTTGGGCGGTATGCTGGCAGGTTCCCTTGTCACCGGTGTTCTCATGGCTATCTTCATGGCCAATGCCGGCGGTGCTTGGGACAACGCAAAGAAATACATTGAAGGCGGCGTGTTCGGCGGTAAGGGTTCCGACGCACACCATGCTGCCGTTGTTGGTGACACAGTTGGTGACCCATTCAAGGATACTTCTGGTCCATCCATCAACATCCTCATCAAATTGATGACCATTATCTCCACTGTATTTGCAGGCGTTATTGCTTCTGTAGGCGGTCTTCTGTAAATAACAGACAAATTGATTGATATAACAAAAGCGTGCCCATTTGGGCACGCTTTTTTGTAATCTATATTATCTTGTTTTTCGTATAGGTTGTTGTATCCCCTTTCCCAGTTTGATAAAATAAGGGCGTAAAAAAATTGGCAGTGACTGCCAGGAAAAGGAGTTTCAAAAATGAAAGGTTTTTTGAACGAATTTAAAGAATTCATCATGCGCGGTAATGTAATGGACATGGCTATCGGCGTAATCGTAGGCGGCGCATTCACCGCAATCGTTAACTCCCTTATGGATGACATCCTGAACCCAATCATCGGTCTCTTCAGCGCTGACGGTTTCGAAGGTCTCTCCGTAATGGTAGGTGGCACTGCTCTTACCTATGGTAACTTTATTTCCGCAATCATCAACTTCCTGATTGTTGCTTTCGTTATCTTCCTGATTGTAAAGGGCCTCAACAAGCTCTCTACCTTAAAGAAGACCGAAGCCGAAGCAGAAGAAGAAGCACCTGCAGCTCCAACCGACAACGAACTTCTTGCTGAAATCCTCAAAGTAATGAAGGAAAACGGTTCCGCTAACGGCGCACCGAAAGGCGAATAATTAATTCCGCTAAAAAAGCCTCTGACAAAAGTCAGAGGCTTTTCTTTTTTCATCATGAATTTATGCTTCGCTGTCAAAGTCTTCGTCATAGGCCTGACGGACGGCTCTTGCCAGCTGGTCTCCACAAGAGGTGCCTTTGAAGCCGCAGGTAATGCCTCCTAAAATGGATTCAATTTCCTCTACGGTTTTTCCTTCGCAAAGGGCAGCCACTGCTTTGGTGTTGCCGTTGCAGCCTCCGGTATAGACAATGTCGGTTACCACATTGTCGTGGATGTTAAAGTCAATCTGTCTGGAACAAGTTCCTTTGGTGGTATAAGAATATTTCATAACGGTCCTTCCCCTTTCTGCAGGAAACTAGCATTATTATACCTACCCTTTTCCAAAAAAGAAAGCCGATTTTCCTTGAAAAGATTGTGCACAATGTAATTGTATTTTCCAAATGGATTCTCTATAATGGGAAGGCACACTTTTGGGGAGGTGACGTTCGTGGCAAGCAGCATAGACCCGCAGAATTTAGACCACCAGCTGGGTTTTTCACTGTATGTTTGTTCCAAAGAGCTGATACGGCTGTATCGCCCGTATTTGGAAGAATACAATTTGACCTACACCGGGTACCTGGTACTCTCCGCCCTTTGGGAAAAAGACAACGTCAACATCAAGGAACTGGGCAAGCGCTTGACGCTAGACTCCGGCACCTTGACCCCCCTGTTAAAGAAGTTGGAACAGGCCGGTTTCTTAGAACGGGTCCGCAACCCGGATGACGAACGGTATTTGTCCATTGCCCTCACCCGCCGTGGCAGAGCCCTTCGGGCAAAGTTGGAACCCATGCAGGCAGAGGTAGCCAAACGGCTGGGCCTCTTTGACTCCGAAATCCTCATTTTGGAAACCGCTTTACACGGCCTTATGTCGGACTTTGAAACGGTGAAAGAGGAAGAAGAAAAGAAATTCATAAAATAAAACCCGCTCCGAAAACGGAACGGGTTTTTCTTTTTGGGTTTATTCTTTCATCTTCAGGTATTCGGATTCGTCGCCCTTCTTCAAAAGGCTCTTTGCAATGAAGATATAAGCCAGGCCAATGCCCATTAAGATTAAGCCAAGCGGGATGGCAATCAAGGTCATTCCCAGAGCCGGGTTCTTCACCACAGCAATACCGAGGATGAAGATGATGACGGCAAAGACAAGGACAAAGATCCAAGCCTTGCTATCCTTCAGCAGTTTCTTTACCAGCAAAGAAATTGGAGCACAGCCGGCGCCTGCCAAAATGAACAGGATGCCAAGCAGTACGGCAACTACGTTGGAAATGGTACCGGAGTAGCTCATGAAGATAATACCGGCAATGATGTCCAAGGCCGCATTTACCAATGCCAGCCAGGAGAAGATTAAGAATCCGCCGCCTAAGAAGAAAATAACAGCGGAACCAATGCCGGAGAGAATTAAGATAATACCAATGATTTTAGATACAGTGGTCAGTGCTGCCAGTGGAGAAAAGACACAGATCAGTCCACAGACAATCAGCGCTGCACCCACAATGCCAATGGCAATTTTTACAATGTTTTTCATAGGTGCCTCCTTATTTTAATGCTTCCTGGGTATTGGCAGCCATTTCCCGGACTTCGTCTAAGGTATAGCCCTGATACTCAGAAGCAGCGTAAGTAAAGATCATATACTGGCCTTTTAAAGAGATGTCCTTAATTTCATTGGTGTCATAGGCACCGGACATTTTAATGGCCTCATAAGCAGCCTTTGCCACATCAGCAGAACCGTAGTCCACCATAATTTCGTGGCCGGTAATTTTCTGGCCTTCATGGTAGAACACCACGGTGGTGTTGTCGGTAACAAAGCTGATTTTATTGCTGTCTTCCGTCTTTTTGGAATCCGTCTTTTTCAGGTCTTCATGAATATCCTGGATGTCCTCTTTGGCGTTGTCTTTCTTTTCAGCGGTCTGGGTAGGACGTTCTGCCATAGTGGTGGAAGATGTTTCTTTTCCACCGGCGGAAGCATCCTCCTTGTCATGATGGCAGGCTGCCATGGAAAGCAACATAACCAAGGTCATGAGAAGGACAAAGATTCGTTCTTTCATTGGTGCGCCTTCTTTCTATTTTTTCTTATATTCCAATATAACAAACTCTACGGTTAAATCCAAGGTCTCCACCGTCTCCAGTTTCTTTCGGTCTTGTTCTGCAGTGCGGTAAAAGTACGGTGTCATGGAGAAGCAGGTCAAAAGGTCCTCCCCCGTTATGGAAACCTGTTGACTGACCTTGGTGCGATTCAGCAATTCCAACTGCTGCGAAACCGGTGCCTGTTCGTCATTTTTGTAGGGTTCCTCATACACAATCTGTTTCATTTCGTATAAGTGGTTTTCCCCCGGGATGACGGAGTAGAGGCGCCCTTGGTCCGTTAGAACACGGGCGAATGCGGCGTCATCAAAGGGTGCGAACAGATGCATGGCGGTGTCCACAGAGGCGTCGGCCACAGGGATGTGGCTCAGGTTGGCCACAAAGTATTGGTGGCCGGGATGGGTAGACGCCGGATACCGTTTGGAGGCCAGACGGACCATTTCTTTGCTCAGGTCAAAGCCATAGAGAGGGCCGTCGTAGTCATCGTAGTAACCTTCGCCGCAGCAGATGTCCAGCACAGTGCCGGTGAGGCGCTGTCCGATGGCATCCTTCAAGCAGCGGTAGTAGTCTTTGCTGAGGAACTCCTTGCGGGCCCTGGCAGACTCCCTGGAGTCTCCCCGGTTCTCCCCGCTTTTGGAGCCAATCAGCAAATTCACGTAGCCCTCTTTGGCCTGATCAAAGCAGTGTCCGTCTGGGCAGGTAAAGCATCTGGAAGCAGCGTTTCGTTCCAGGGGCTTGCCACAGTTGGGACAGATTAAAATGCTCATTGGCGTTCCTCCTTTTGGGTTTTTATCCATGTAACCACAAAATCATAAAAATAACAAGATATAAGAATAGTCTTGGTATCGGACGACTATATATGGTATACTAAATTGAATTATACCATGTTTTTATAAGGGGAGGTGGCTTTTCTGAACAACTTCACATTAGAGGGGCTCCTCTCGGCTGAAATTACGGCCCTAACTTGGGACCGTATTTACCTAAAACTTACGGTTTCTTTAGACCAAGACTTAGAACCGCTAACGTTCTATTTGGTCAACGAGCAAGGCCAGGCCAAAGCCATCCTGCCGCAGGAAAAGGACGGCAAGAATCGGGTACTGACACTGAATGTTACCAACCCAGGCAACTGCCGCTGCCTACCGGAAGGCACTTACCGTTTGGTTATCTGCCGAGGAGATGACGCTTTGTGCGTTCCGAAGGTATCCCCTTCTCTCCTGCCAGCCCTGTCCGAAGTCAATAAGACCTTCCTCTATGAAAATGAAACCAAAGGATATGCCCTTTCCTTCTTGGAAACCGGTTTCACCGTAACGGACCAGCCGGTATCCCCGATGGCAGAAAGCATAAAAGGAAAGGCCAAGAAGTTGGTAAAAGGCGCCATTAAAACCGGCGTCACCGGAGTATATACCGGAACGCACCTTCTAAAACCAAAGCATCAAAAAACCGCTTTGTTCTTCACCGAACAGGCGGAAGCCTTAAGTACCAACCTAAGGGCCGTGAAGGACCGCATGGAAGAACGGGACCTTAAGGGTTGGACCATAGAAACCAGCACCCGCTCCATTGTGGAGAAACGCAGTGCCTATGGTATTGGCAGCTGGCTGGATGTAGCCGTGAAATTAGGGAAAGCAGACGTCATTTTGGTAGATGACCATGCCCCTATTTTAGACTGGCTCACCTTGAGAAAAGACCAAACCCTCATCCAGCTTTGGCACGCCGGTGCCGGATTCAAATCTTCCGGCTACGCCCGCTGGGGTCACGGCAGCTGCCCTGCCCCATATGGCGCTCACCGCCAGTACACCTACGGTATTGCCGGCAGCAAGCGCATTGCCCACTTCTTCTCCGAAGTCTGGGGCATCAACGAAGAACAGGTTCTCCCTACGGGCATGCCTCGTATGGACGAATATTTATATCCGGCTCACCGAGCCGAAGTGGAAGAAGCACTGAAAAAAGAGTTCCCACAGATTCTTGGCAAAAAGGTAATCCTCTTTGCCCCCACCTACCGGGGAACCAATCATTCAGATGCCCACTATCCATATGAACTCATAGACTTTAACGCCCTCTATGACTTCTGTGGAGAGGAATACGTGGTGCTCTTCAAAATGCACCCTTGGGTTCCGGATGCCGTCCCAATTCCGGCCGGCATGGAAGATAAATTCCTAGACCTGAACCACTATCAAAATATCAACAACCTGTTTTATGTAACCGACCTGCTCATTACGGATTATTCTTCCAACATTTTCGAATATTCCTTAATGAAGAAGCCAATGTTGTTCTTTGCCTTTGATGAAGCAGAATACAGTATCTCCCGTGGATTCCACCGGAACTACAAAGCCTCTGCTCCGGGCAAAGTCTGCGCTAGTTTCCCAGAACTCATGGAAGCCTTAAAGACAAAGGACTTCCAGTACGAAAAAGTGGAAGACTACATTGCCCAGCAGTTTGATTACATTGACTCCGGCGCATCCGACCGGGTCATTGATTGGCTGATTCTCGGCCAGCTGCCGGAGGAATTCCGTAAGCAGTTGGAACAGCGGGAAGAGCTAAATCGCCTATTAAACGAAATTCAATTTACGGAGGTAATTTCATGAATATTGCTATGATTTTTGCCGGCGGCTCCGGTGTAAGAATGGGTGCCGGTATTCCAAAACAGTTCCTGGAAATCAACGGAAAGCCGGTTTTGGTCCACTCCGTACAGCAGTTTGAATACCACCACCTCATTGACAAGATTTATATCTCCACCCTGCCGGACTACATTGAATATGTAGAATCCCTGGTGGAAGAATATCATCTCACCAAAGTGGCAGCTGTTATTCCGGGTGGTGCCACCGCTCAGGACTCCATTTACAACTGCTTAAAGAAGGGCGCCGAAGAAAATCCGGAAGATTCCATTGTCCTGCTCAGTGACGGTGTCCGTCCATTCATTTCCTACGACGTCATTACTGCCAACATTGAAACCTGCAAGGAAAAAGGCAACGCCATTACCACCACACCTTGCTTTGAAACCATCCTGATTTCTCAGAATGGGGAACATGTTGACTCTGTACCATACCGTAAGGATACCTATTCCGGCCAGGCTCCGCAGACCTTCGTACTGAAGGACATCATTGCCGCCCATGACCAGATCCGTGCCACCGAAAACGGCTACGAAAACATGGTAGACAACTGCACCATCTGCATGACCTTGGGCATCCCGGTACACATGGTAGAAGGCAACCGCGGTAACATCAAAGTTACCACACCGGAAGACGTTTACATTTTCCGTGCCCTCCTCCAGTACAAAGAAAACGAACAGGCCTTTGGCTTCGGTATTACCAACGGGAACCGGAACCGCCTGAACAAATTCATCAAGAAGCAGGATAAATAACCATGAATTTAAATCAGATTTTAGAAGAAGATTTAACTGAGGCTGCCAAGAAGCTGTATGACCCGGCGTTCAACGGCAAGACCTTCTTCGTTACCGGCGCCACCGGCCTCATCGGGTCCCAGTTTTGTAAGGCACTCATGAAGTGCAACGACCTGTATGACGCTGACATTACCGTGGTAGCTTATATTCGCAACCGTACCAAAGCAGCTACTGTTTTCCAAGGATACGACAACGAAAAACTGGGCTTTGTAAAGGGAGACCTTTCCTCTGTTCCGGTTTATAACGGCAAGGTGGATTACATTGTCCACGGCGCTTCCGTAACCAGTTCCAAGGACTTTGTCAATAAGCCTGTAGAAACCATTCTCACCGCCATTGAAGGCACCAACCAGATTCTCCGGTTTGCCTATGAAAAAAAGGTGGAGAAAATGGTTTACCTCTCCTCTTTGGAAGTCTACGGAACCCCGGACGGCACCAAAGAAACCATTAAGGAAAACGACTATGGTTTCATTGAACCGCTCAGTGTCCGCAGTTCCTATTCCGAAGGAAAGCGTATGGTAGAAAACCTCTGCGCCTCCTGCGCCAGCGAATACGGTGTACCGGTGTGCATTGCCCGTCTGTCCCAGACCTTCGGTGCCGGGGTAGACTACAACGACGGCCGCGTCTTTGCCGAATTTGCACGCTGTGCCATTGAGGGCAAAGACATTGTCCTCCACACCGACGGTTCCACCGTCCGCACCTACTGCTACACTGCAGACGCCCTTACCGCCATAGGCACCCTTCTCTTAAAGGGCGAAGTCGGCGCTGCTTATAACGTTACCAATATGAATACTTCTTGTTCCATTAAGGAAATGGCTGAGCTGGTAGCCGGCCTCTATCCGGAACAGGGTATTTCCGTTCGCATTGAGATTCCGGAAGATATTTCCTCTTTCGGTTATAACCCGCAAATGATCATCCGTCTTGACACCGAAAAGCTGGAAGCCCTTGGTTGGCAGCCAACCGTTTCTATGGACGAAATGTTCAAACGCACCATAGAAAGTATGAAAGGAAGTGCTGTATGACCAAACGTGACACCCGCTGGGACAATATTAAATTTGCCCTGATCTTCCTTGTTGTGCTAGGCCACATGGCATCTTGCTATCTTGACGCCTACTCCGGCATCCGGTGTATGTTCACTTATATTTACACCTTCCACATGCCGGCCTTCCTCTTTATTTCCGGTTTGTTTGCCAAGCATACGGTAGACGCCGAAAAACTGGACTGGCACAAAATTGTGCCTTATGCCGTGCTCTGTGTGTTCCTGAGTTTTTACCGGAACCTGAGCCTTTACCTCTTTGACCACGAACAGAATTTCCACATCAAAGACCAAGACAATATCAGCTGGTACCTGTGGGTTCTCTTCGTTTACTTTGCCGTTACTTGGTTCTTAAAGAAATATCCTCACAAGAACGTGCTGATTATTTCCGTTCTCTTTGCCCTCATTGTGGGCTATGACACCAAATTCAATACCGGCTGGGCCCTGTCCCGCATTGTTTGCTTCTATCCGTTCTTCTACATGGGTTACCTGTTAGACCCAACGGAAGTAGGTCACCTGCTGGACTCCAAGGTGCTGAAAGCCCTTTCCGCATTTTGGCTGGCCGCCTATGGCGTCATCCTCTTCTTGCTCATAGATGACGGTGCCTATGCCCTCCGTAAATTCTTTACCGGCCAGAACTCCTACGCCACCCTGTATGGCGAAGAGTACAAGCTGAACCTCACCGTCTTCCTGACGGCACCGGTCTTCCGCTTGGGCGTCATGTGCCTCACCCTCCTTACCATGTTTGCCGTCATGGCATTGGTACCAAAGGGGCACATTCCGTTTGTTTCCAATGCCGGTCAAAGAACCTTGGCAGTTTACTTCTGGCATTTGCCAATTGTCACCGTTCTCACCAACATAAGACCGATTTATGCGTTTGCTCATACTTCCCTCCTGTACTGCTGCATTACCTGCGTGGCAGGAGCCATTCTCCTGACGGTTCTCTTCTCCTTGAAGCCGTTTATGATTCCGGTGGAATGGGTGCTTCGCCCAGGAAAGCGGAAAGCAGAAAAGCAGGATAAAAAAGACCGCAAACAGTTAATGAAAGAACTGGCACAAGAATCCGAAGAAATCAGCGAAAAGCTCTTTGGAGAAGAGGCAGACATTACCCCAATTGTTGCTAGCACCGTAGATGCCAATCAGTTCCTTCCGGAAGAAATTGTGGAACTGAAAGCCGAAGTGGAATCCGCCGAAACCCAGCGGGAACGTGCCAAGGCCAGCATTGAGCTTGCCAAGCGCACCCACTCCATCCGCAGTGGCAAGACCCCAGAGCAGGAAGCAGCTGAAACCGCTGCCGCGCTGGAAACCATCCACAAGGAAGAGGCCGAACGCAATAAGGGCAAGCCTCCGGTAGACGAAGTTGCCGTAGCCAAGGAATTAGCAAACGAAGCCGAAGAATCTAAGGTAGATGTTTACGACCTGCTCAGCAAGTTTGACTTATAAGAAGACAAAAAAAGACCGTACGCCAAGCGTACGGTCTTTTTTATTTCGTTAAACCTGATATTAAACAATACCGAGTGGAACAAGAATTGCCATGAGAGCAATTACAAGGCCCCAAGTAACGCCAAGGAAGATTGCCTTAGCCTTACCCTTCAAGTCGTAGCCGAGTACTGCTGCGATGAAGAATGGGATGTAAACGGTAATGCATACTGGGATTGCGCCCCACCAGGAATATACCCACTGGAAGGATGGAGTGGAAGCAAGGAAAATTTCGAACAGGGAGAAGCCGATACCCATGGAAAGTACATAGAATACACGGTTGTTCATGCCCAGGAATTTAGCCTTAGGATCTTCTGGCATCAATTCAATGGAGAAACCTGCAACGGAGAACATAAGGGAAAGTTCCCAACATACACCAATCATGATGATGAAGGTGGTGCTTTCCGGAGTTACGTGCCAAGAGCCGTAACCGGAGAAATGACACATAGTTGCGTTTGCAATTTCGCACAGCCAATGGAAACCATAAAGGCCAAGAGCTGCACCACATGCGTCCCATTTCTTGTCTCTAACGTGCGGTACCCAAATACCGATTACTACACATGCAAGCAGTGCAATGAATGTCCAGTCGAAGTTCTGAGTATCACGTACGTGTAACAAAGCGTTATCAACAATAGCTCTGGCTTCGTCTGTGTTTGGACCCCATAACATAAGTTATTTCCTCCTTAAATTAATTTCTGAACAAAAAGTTCAGTTATCAACTTCTATAGTAAACCAAATCGCCCTGCAAGGCAAGAAAATTGGGCCAAAAAAAGCACCCACCAAGCGGTGAGTGCCGTTCGTATTACTTTACCAAACCGTGGAATAACAGTTCGGACATGGTGGTCATTTGAGACTTGATATCCACGTCGTACCCGCTTTCATCTACGAAGGTGCTGATGATGAAGTATTTATAGAAGTTAAAAATGAGCCTGGCGCCTTCCTTGGCGTTAATTTCCCGGAATTCGCCTTGCTGTATGCCCTGCTCCAAAATGCCCTCTATGAAGCTCACAGCCCAAATGTTCAGCTCTTCAATTGGGTCCGAGGTTGGGAACATTGGGAAGATGTTCGGGTCGTTTTTGAGAAGGGTCTTTACGGTCTCACTGTAGGCGATGTAGTCCACCGCAGACTGGAAAGCAACTTGCAGTTTTTCGGTAGCACTTTCAATGCCATCGGTGGCCTGGCGGACGGACTCCTGCCACAGGTCAATGCCGTAGGTAATGCTGTCAATGTAAAGATCCTGTTTGCTTCTGGCATAGGAATATAAGTTACTGTTGGTCATGCCCAAGGCAACGGCAATGTCGTCCAGGGTGGTCTTCTTGTAACCGTATTTGGCAAAGAAGCCGAGAGCGGTGGAATAAACCAAGTCATTGCTAAGTTTTTTACGCATAAGATCCTTCCTTTACGTCAGTACGTAGTAGAGTGCAATTAGTGGAAGTAAGATTAGGATACTAAGCACGGCATAGTAGCCTAAGAACTTTCCCTTCTTGCTGCCCTCTGTAGCGCCGTAGGCACCCAGAGAAATCAGGTTAGCCATGGAGGCCACCAGAGAACCCAGGCCACCCAAGTCGGTGCCCAGGGCCAAAGCGAAATAGTCATCGGTAAAGCCGGACAGCAAAATGGAGGTCGGCACGTTACTGATGACCTGAGATGTCAAAATAGAAACCAAAAGGACTCTCCCCTCTAAGATGGAAGAGAAGAAGTCGGTAATGGCGGGAATCTGCTTCATGTTGCCAATGAACACGAAGAGGCAGACAAAGGTAAGCAGTAAGCCGTAGTTGGCATACAGCAGGATTTTCTTATCCAGAAGCAGCACCACGAAGAAAATGATAATGGCCACTGCCACGTAGGAAACTTTCCCAATAACCACGGACATAACCAAAGCGAACAGGAGGAAATAAACCACTAGGTCCTTCTTCCGGGAGGCTAGGTCTGGCAATGGAGACTGGTCGTCGTAGACAATGGTTTCCTTTTTGCGGGTAATGAACAAGGCAGCCAATACCAAAAGCAGTAACGCTGCTACCGAGTACGGTGCCATGGCACCGACGAATTTGCCGAAGGACCAGCCAGACAGGGCAAACAGATAAAGGTTGTGCGGGTTCCCGGTTGGGAGCAGCATGCTTCCCAAGTGGGCTGCGGCAGTCTGTAAGGCAATGACTGGGATTAAGTATCGGTCTAGATTAGCCATGTGTAAAACCACAATGGCGAAGGGTACAAAGGTAATTAAGGCAACGTCGTTGGTAACAAACATACCAAAGAAGAAGCACAGCAGCACCAGTACCAGGCAAAGAGTTCTGGTTCCGGAGGCAGACGAAAGCAGTTTTCGTCCGGCGTAGGTAAAGAACCCTACTCCCCGCAGGCCGGCCATAATGGTCATGAGGCACCAGAGAATGCACAAGGTGCGGAAATTAATGTACTGGATGTACCCGGCATTGGGAGGAACAAAAAAGCAGGATGCCAATGCCAACAAGAAGGACACGCTAAGTACGGTTTCCTTCTTTAAAAAGTCAATTACTTTGTGCAATTTACTTTCTCTCCTTTAATGATTTACGGATGGATATTTTTTGAATGTAATCAAACGGAATGCTAAACGGCTTCAGAGAAAGCACCACAACCACCAGAATGACGAAGGCCAACAGGCCAAGCATGGTGAGCCAGTTGTCGTCGAAGTAATCCGACCAGCCGTAGTACATGAAGCTTCTGTAGACGAAGCGATGCAGAATGTACACAGCTAACGTACGGGACCCCCATTTAGAGAAGAAGGTCTTGCACCGCGGCACAATGGCCAGGAAGGCTGCAATGCAGCCGAAGACCACCAGATAAAAGGCCAGACGGTACAGCCACCAAATGGCAGTCGGGCCTTGGAAGTCACAGTCGGAATACGGATGGTTACAGGTTAACAGTTTCGACGGTACTTTCTTTCCCAAAACGGTATCTACCACGAAAAGAAGAATTAGATAAACCCAGGAGCCGGCAATAATAGCTGGCTTTTTCAGTTTTTCCAAATCTACCTTGTCCGTGTAATAACCGGCCATAAAGAATGGCAGGTGTACCAGTACACGGGAGAAACTTAAGTAGTCGTTAACTTTGAAATCATAGCCCACAACCAGGGCTAAGAGAATGGCGCCGATGAGCATGTATTTTGGCTTGAACTGGTCCAGCATTGGCAATAGCAGGTACCAGATGGTCATGCATTGCAGGAACCATAAGGAACCCTGTGCTTTGAAGATGGTCCAGCCGGCAGCGCCATGCCACCAGTACAGTTCTGCCACAATGAACAGGAACTGTGCCACCAGATAAATCAGGAAATAGGTAATCGGCTTCTGCACGGTGTAGCCCTTCTTCACGAAGCGCTTGGCAAAGTAGCCGGAAATAAAGATAAAGGTTGCCATGTGGAAGGTGTTCATCCAGTTCCAGACCCCATAGGCCGTGGCGCTGACATAGGACACATCGGCGCCCTTCATGGTGCCAAACAAGTGGGCACAAACCACGAAGAAAATCAGAATGAACTTTGCATTATCTAAGTAGTATTCTCTCCCCTTGTCATCGGTGAAAACACCCTTTTCATAGAGCAAGTTTTTCATGGGTATCCCTTTCTTAGAAATTGTTCGGATCAGCAAGGAACGCAGTTACTTCCTTGTAGATGCGTTCACAGCTATTAAAGTCATCATAGTAGAAGAAGTCATCTGCACGTTTTACATATTCTTCTTCCATCTTGCAGCCGTTTTCCATGTAGCGGCAGAGAGCAGAAACCACTTCTTCGTGGTTCTTACAGATTGGGCCAAAGCCCATGGTTTCATAAATCAGGCCGCCAGCCTCATAGTGTGGAGGCAAGGTGTCCGGATGGTAATAAACCAGCGGTTTCCGCTGATAGGCAAAGTCAAACTGAACTCCGGAGTAGTCGGTAACCATGAGGGAAGATTCGGTAAGAATCTTTTCATAACTCATGTCTCCGGTGGCCTGGACAATGTCCACATAGTCGTTGCGGTCAAAGTCTTCTGCCTGGGAACTCATGGCCGGGTGCAGCAGGTAAATCAGCTTGTAGCCGGTCTTCTTGGCACAGTCAATTAACGTCTGGTCGTTAATTAAAGTGTTGTAAATACGGAAGTATTCACTGTTTTTAAAGGAGTCGTTGTGGGTCTTTTTCACAAAGGCAATGCTCTGGTTTACCACATTCCGTCTCCACGTCGGCGTAATGAGAATCTGCTTTTGGTCGTTGTTCTTCAGGCCGTCGTAACGGGCCAAGCCGGTCATTTTCAGTTCCGGTCCGAAGTAGTCGTAAATTGGCGTTTCCACATTCTGCTTTTCGTATTTAGAAGCCAAGGTATAAAGACGGGTGTCGTCAAACCAGCGGTTCTGATACTGGGCAATTTTCTGAATGGTCAAGCCGTGCTGAATGCAGACAATGACGCCATGGAACAGGTCCCGAATAAAGATATTGGTCTTCGGGGTGAAGCCCAAGTAGTTGATTACCGTTGCGTGGGTTGCCAAAATGCATTCGGCATAAAGGGCATATAACTTCAGCCGCAGGCAGTTCTGCTTCAGGACATGCTTGCCATGCTGTGCTTTTAAGCGGGCATAGTCAGCAGAATCTGGGCTAACAATGTAGTAGATATCTATGCCGTCATCCTGCTGCATGCAGTACTGGAACATGTATTCGCCGTCGTCCCCTGCTTTATACAGCTTGTCAAAGGTCAGCCAAATCCGTTTCTTCTTCATAAACGGATGCACAATCCAATAGAGCAAACGTAACAACAGATACTTTACTCTCAGACTCAAAGCCACCGGTGTGCTGACAAAACGGTAGGCAAAGAACTTCACTTCTTTTAGGAACCGCTTTCCTCCGTTAATCGGGGTGCACACAATGCTGTTCCCCTGTACGTTTAAGCACTTGTCTTTTCCCAGCATCCAATAGGAAGCGTTGCTGTTGGAAAGACGGGAATACACTTTATAAAAGTTGATATTTATTTCGTAGTCTACCCCGTCCAGGGTGTAACCAAAGGTTAACTTTTTTCCCATCAGAACATCTACCGGAATAGATACGTGGTAGGTTTTCTGACGGCTAATGGTAATGCCAAAGTACTTGTTGAAGGAATACACTTCCGTCGGTACGGCAGTCACTTTGTTCTTGTCATTTCCAATCTTCAGATACAGTTCATAGTCAGAGGTATCCAGCAGATAAGAAACGAAGTCGAAGTCCATTTCAATTTTGCCGTCAATGTAATCCAAAATACGGATATTCACATTTTGATTTTCAGCCAGGCCTAAATCGCACAGGTCATAGAATTCTTTTCGGCTTTCCAAAGCGTTCAACTGCTCCTTGGTGTAGGCCTCATAATTCTTATCCTTCAGCACCAGCTGGTGAGCAAAGGCGCCCCCTTCCACTACGGTGGCGGAGCAAGGTTCCGTGCCCATGTACTTGCACTTACCCAGGTAGAAATGCAGTTTCAGGTAACGGGAAATGGTGTATTTGCACGGGTAGTTCTGGAAGATGACGGTGTCGTTGATGTAGCTCAAGTATTCACAAGTCACATCATAGAATTCGAAGGCCTCTTCCCTATTCAGCACTTCCCGGTCACGGTCAAAGTAGTTGCAGTTGTACTTTGCCCAAATCAGGTACAAAGTGGCCACCTGCAAATAGGTTGGAGCAGTACCGTTTTCTTCGGTCAACCGCTTTACAAACGGGATATAGAAATTCCGGAGCGAGTCGGTATACCAGTCCTTATCACGGGCCAATTCTGTAGCGTTGGCGCTGAACTCCAGCAGTTCATAGTAAGTGTAGAGCTGCTTTTGCAAGGTATAAACCATGGTTTCCTGTTCCAGCAGTTCTAGTAGGTATGCGTTAATTGCCGTGCTGCCCAAGGCCGGATGGAAAGAAAGACTTTTTGCCAATTTGGTTTCAATGAAGTAGCTTTGGAGAATCATGTTGAGCCGGTCCGGCTGTTCCCGTACATTGAACAGGCCTTCGCTGCCGGCTTGCATTTTGTAGTTCACCGGATGCACCATGTCGTTTACCGTGCTGATGCCCTGAACAGCCGTGTTGAAAAGAAGAACCTTGTTCTGCTTTCCAGCGGCTTTCAAAACGGCATCCAAAGTGCCCTTAGAAAGCAAAGAAGACGCCAAAGTAAAGTTGACATAATCCCCGTCCACCTTTTTCAGGCCTGCGCCATATGCAACGGCCATTAAGGTTTCCGGCAACTGCAGCACTTCCACATTTCCGCAGCCGGCAAACGGTGCCAGCACGGCAGCAGAGTCTTCACTGCAAAACGGATCCACAACAATTACTTGCGTCTCTTCAAAGCTCCTATTCTGTTTTAACGCTGAAAGAGCCCTTGCGGTTTCTTCACAGCGGTCCATATATAAAACAACGGATAATTTCATCGTTTAAACGACCTTTCCCAAAGCATACTTCGCAAAAGTATATCTAATTAATTATATACTATTGGGAAAGCCATGGAAAGAAAATCATGCTTCTTTTCCCATACAAATATAGTGTCCTTCCTGGATAGCGGCAATGGTTGCAAACACTCCTGTCAAAGCCAGCAGTACCACAACCACTTTCCAAGGGAAAACGCCCATATAAATTGGAATAGCAAACAAAAGAACACCGCACACTTTGTTTAAAGCGGTATGCTCTGAAACAAATCTTTTCTGCACTACAAATCCGCAGATTATGTTGATGCATTTCACAACAGCAATACAAATGGTCCAGATTAAAATCCATTCCGGAACGGTAACCGTCAACACTACTTTTAGGATTACAACTACTGCAAAAATAACGTCTGCAACGGTATCAAGATTTGCGCCAAACGTGGTTTCTTTTCCAAAATGCCGTGCAACAAAGCCATCTAGTATATCGCTAATCCCACCGAGGAGATAAAGCACGAAAAACCAAGTCGAAAATGTGGGGCAAAAGATCAAACCCAAAGCACAAACAATTCTGAAACTCGTTATCCCATTTGCCATAGGCAATTTCCTTCCCTAACTCTTTTTACCGCTTCAGCTGCTTCAAATAAGCCTTTTGTTCTTCTGTAATTCTAAAACTTTCTCGGGCCTTCTGAATGGTCTTATTATGTACCCATTCATCCAGTTTCCCGTCTTCAATATACCCAATGGTGCTGTCCCATTGCTTGGTCAAAGCGGTTGCGTAAAACCAGGCAATCATCATGTTGACATAGTACTTGTCAGAATGGACGTTTGCCGCAATATCCAAATACGAAGGATTGAAATCTTCATCTAAGAAATGAGACATCAGCATTTCAAGGCCAAACCGAATGGTATACTCCTTTGAATCCATTGCCCAAGTTCTAATTTGAGGCAACAGTTCTCCCCTATTCTTTTTAAAGCACTTCGGAGACATAATGTCGCATACAGCCCAGTTATCCACATATGGGAGAAATGCTTCCAGTTCTTTCAAACAACTGTCATAATCCTTTATTTCAGAAATAAGTAACCCATGAAGCATGTTCTCGTCATAGTACTGATGTGGTAATTCAGCCAAAAACCCTTCCACTAAATCCGGATGATTCTTAGAAAGGTCCTTTGCAAGAGCTCTACACTTTGGTACCCGCACACCTATAAAGCACTCCTTTGGAACAGTAGGCGTCAGCTTGCTTTGAAAGGCAGCATATTCCTTATCCCTAAAAGCAAACAATTGCTCCTGAATGATATTTTCCATCCTCAAACTTCCTTTTTGACATCAATAACCTCTGATAGATTATACCATGTAACGCAGATCTTGAAATGCAAACAGGCAGCAGATTTTAGCAAATCTACTGCCTTTTGTGGCGGAGACGGCGGGATTCGAACCCGCGGGGCATTGCTGCCTAACTGATTTCGAGTCAGCCCCGTTATGACCACTTCGATACGTCTCCGAATGGGTTTATAACGGGAAAATTGTATCAAAAACCGTCTCGGTTTTCAATTGAGAAAAAATTCAAGTAATCGAGCCTTGAAATCTGGCGCTTCATCAAATACAGCATGGCTATAGCCGTCGTAAATGTAGTAAAAGCATCCAAGGCGCTGGGCTATCTGCAAAGAGGATTCCGGTCCCAAAACCTTGTCATTGGTAGAACCTAGAACCAACGTGTCACAGGTCACCTTTTTTAAGAATTCGCTATTGTCAAAATGCAGGATGGAATCCCCTACTGTGGCAAACTGTTTCAACTGTTCTTCCGTGGCATCTGCATTGTCTTCTATAAGGGCGGAACCTAAAGCTTCAATGGTGTCTTCCGAATAGAGGTTTTTTACAATGCTTTTTGCCAAGGCGATTGGGTTTTTCTGCTTTGCCAATTCCACCCATTCCCCTATGGTTTTTAAGGCAGTGTCGGTGGTGCAAAACGCAGAAGAACCCAGCACCAATTTGTGAACCAATTCCGGGTATTCTCCGGCAATTACCTGAGCCATCATACCGCCTTGGGAGGCGCCAAACAGATCCACGTCTTTTAGGCCTAATTCCTTCATGACTTCGGCGGTGTCTTCTGCCATTTGCCTAATGGAGTAGCCTTCCGGTGCCGGTGTTCTGCGGTCAAACAGATATGTGGTATGGGTTTCATCAAAGTCTTTGTAAGCATCTGCAATGGCTTCTTTAACTCCCATTACGCTTTTTACAGCCAATCCCGGCAGCATAACAAAAACTTTAGAACCGGTTCCAAATTTGATATATTCAATGTCATTGATGATTCCGTTTTCCATAGGACACCTCTTTTTTCTAACTAGGTTCATTATACCACGAACCCACCGCTCTACCAGCAGTAGGTATCCTCTCTTTGCCCAGTATGATAAACTGCAATTGTTAGGAGGGATTCCAATGAATCAATATATTACCGGCAGCATGATTAAAACCTGCCGTGAAAATAAAGGCCTCACCCAAGCAGATCTTGCCAAAGAACTGATGGTGAGTGACAAAGCCGTTTCTAAATGGGAAACCGGGAGAAGTTATCCGGATATCACCTTAATAGAACCATTGGCCAAAGCCTTAGGCGTTTCTACCATAGAATTACTTTCCGGCGAAAGTATTACCAACACCAACCGTTCCTTCAATATGAAGCGCACCAAAATCTATGTTTGCCCTATTTGTGGCAACCCAATCTTTGCCGGTGGAGAAGCCGTTGTCAGTTGCTGTGGCATTACCCTCCCTGTCTTAGAAGCCGAAGTTGCCGGCGAACACTGCTACTACCCAGTTGACATAGAAAAGGTGGAAGATGAATACTATGTTTCCATGGATCACCCCATGACCAAGGATCACTTCATTTCCTTTATGGCTGCAGTTACCCCAGAACGGATTGAATTTGTAAAACTCTATCCGGAAGGCAGCTGTGAAGCCCGCTTCAAGACCCGCATGGTGAAAGACATTTACTACTATTGCAACAAACATGGCCTTTATGTGAAGCACTTATAAGAAAAAGCCCTGAGCATAACGCTCAGGGCTTTCGTTTTTGTGTTTAGCCAATGAACTTGTTGTCTATGTCGGCTTTTCTTGGGGTCTTGCCGGAAATGGCATAAACGGTGTTGATGGTGTCGGCGTCGGCACCGGCAGCAGCCAAGGTTTCAATGAGTTTGTCCAGTTCAGCATCTGCAATGTTGCCCAAGGTCAGGCTCTTGTCACCCAAACGGTCTTTGCCGAAAATGCGTTCCAGCTTTTCAGCCAATTCATCCGAACAACCGGCGGAAACTGCAGCCAACAATTTATCATCTAATTCCATATTCTTCATTGTGTTTTCCTCCATGTATCTTAATAATTCCACTTAGTTATACGTGCTTTTCCCTTTTGTGGCTATTATTCCACCACGTTCTGCGGCTTGCCGTTTTGGTAAGCTTCTAAGTTCTTTGCCACAATGCCTACCAGGCGGGTGCGGGTTTCCTTCGGAGTCCAGCCCACGTGAGGTGTAATGATGCAGTTTTTCACGCCCTTCAGGGTGCAGTCTGCCGACATTGGCTCCTCTTCTAACACATCCAGCCCTGCGCCGGCCAGATGGTCGGATTCCAAGGCATGTTTCAAGGCGGCTTCCTCCACAATGGCACCTCGGGCGGTGTTGATGAAGAAGGATCCTTTCTTCATCTGGTGGAAGAATTCGGCGTTGCACATGTGAAGGGAATCCTCGTTTAGCGGGCAGTGTACGGAAATAACATCCGCGTGCTTTAACAGTTGTTCCAAGGTAACAAAGGAAACGTTTCTGTCTGCGCGATTCAGATATCCCCTGGTCTGGGTATTGGATTCTGCTTCCAGACTCTTTAAGGCGGAACGGCTGTAAGCCAGCACGCTCATACCAAAGGCTTCTGCAATTTTAGCCACCTTCTTGGCAATCTGACCGTAGCCAATGAGGCCAAGGGTTTTGCCGGCAAGTTCTTCCTGTGGCAATACCAGCGGGCTAACGGTTTTGGAGTCGGTCCAGCCACCCCGCTGTACAAAGTCATTAAAGTCGTGGGTACGGCCATAGAATTCCAGTAAGTAGCCAAACACCTGTTGGGCTACTGCGTTGGAAGAATACCCCGGCACGTTGGTAACGGTAATGCCCCGTGCCTTGCAATACGCAGTATCTACATTGTTGTAACCGGTGGCGGTTACCCCTACGTATTCCAGTTTTTCTGCGTCTTTGATGAGGTCTTCATCTACTTCCATTTTATTTACAAGGAGTACTTCTGCATCCTTCAATTTGGCCTTCAGTTCCTCTTTGCTGGCGCGGTCTACTACCACAACATCACCCAGGTTTTCCAAGGCGGACAGATCCACATCTTCCCGGGTTAAACCGTATAGTTCCGGCATGACAATTTTCATATGAAAACTCCCTTTATTAGTCTTGTTTTTAGTATATAGAAATCCGTTTGACAGGTAAATAGTGGTCTATTATAATGTTTCTGCTTTTAGGTTATACTATAAATAAGAGAAAAAATTCCTCGGAGGAAATCATGTTTGTAGATATTGCAAAAATTAAAGTAAAAGCCGGTACGGGCGGCCACGGCGCTGTGGCATTCCACCGGGAAAAATATGTTGCCTCCGGCGGACCGGACGGTGGCGATGGCGGCAGAGGCGGAAACATTGTTTTCCGTGTAGATACGTCCCTCTCTACCCTTGCTGACTTCCGGTATAAGACCAAGTATGCCGCCGAAAACGGCCAGGACGGCCGCGGTAACCGCTGTAGCGGTAAGAAGGGCGAAGACTTGATTATTAAGGTTCCGAAGGGAACCGTTATCCGTGAAGTGGAATCCGGTGTTGTCATGGCCGACATGTCCGGAGAGGAAGACTTCATTGCAGCCCGCGGCGGTAACGGCGGCTGGGGAAACTGCCACTTTGCCACTGCCACCCGTCAGGTGCCACGCTTTGCCAAGGCCGGCGCACCGGGAGAAGAATGGGAACTGCAGCTGGAGCTGAAGCTCCTGGCTGACGTTGGTCTCTTAGGCTTCCCAAGCGTTGGGAAATCCACCCTCATTTCCGTGGTAAGCCAGGCAAAGCCAAAAATTGCAGAATACCACTTCACTACCCTGTCTCCTGTTTTGGGCGTTGTTTCCATGGGCGAAGGTTCCTCCTTCGTTATGGCCGACATTCCGGGCCTCATTGAAGGGGCTGCCGATGGCATTGGCCTGGGTCATGAATTCCTGCGCCATGTAGAACGCTGCCGTTTGCTGGTACACATTGTAGACGTAGCAGGCTCCGAAGGAAGAGACCCAATTGAAGACTTCAAGGCCATTAACGAAGAACTAGCCAAGTTCAATCCGGACATGGTTGACCTGCCACAGATTGTAGCCGGCAACAAGATTGACATGGCTTCCGATGAACAAATTGAAACCTTCAAAAATTACGTAGAAGGTTTAGGATATCAGTACTTCAGCATCTGTGCTCCTATTAAGGAAGGCACCAAGGAACTCATTAATGCCGTAGCTGCCAAGCTGGCCACCCTGCCTCCTATTAAGCAGTACGAAGCCGAAGAAATTCCAATGGAGCTCTTGGAAAAGAAGAAGGACCGTGGCTTCAAGATCATTCAGGAAGACGACCTCTTCATTGTGGAAGCCGACTGGCTCATTCCAATTCTCAACCAGTGTAATTTGGAAGACTATGAATCCCTCCAGTATCTGCAGCGCGTCTTAATCAGTTCCGGTATTGACCAGGCACTGAAGGACCGTGGCATTCAGGATGGAGACACCGTCTCCCTTTACGATATTGAATTCGAGTATGTACCATAAGGAGAAGCCATGAACCGATTTTTTCAGGAAGATGTAGACGTTTCTTCTCTTTCCATGCTGGATCTGGCTTTCCTGGGCGATGTAGTTCAGGAACTCTATGTGAGAGAAGCCCTGGTTTCTCTGGGGAACCGCAAAACCTCGGATTTACATGCTGCCAAAATTAAGTTTGTCAACGCAGACGCCCAAAAGGAAGCTGCCGACTTTTTGGCTCCCCTTCTGACGGAACAGGAAGCAAGCATTTTCCGCCGGGGACGAAACGCCAAAACAAACCACACCCCGAAGAACATGAGCAGTGCCAGCTACCATGCTGCCACTGGCCTCGAAGCCCTCTTCGGATGGCTCTATTTAACAGATCAGGAAGACCGGTTAAAAGAACTTCTCACCCTGATATACAATAGACAAGCAGAAGAAAAACCGTTATAATGTTTCACGTATTTTAAAGAAAATTCCACTTATTTGGAGGCCTAGCACTTATGTCAGGACATAACAAATGGAGCACCATTAAACGTAAGAAAGGTGCCAACGACGCAGCTCGTGCAAAAGTATTTACCAAGATTGGCCGTGAAATTGCCGTTGCCGTAAAGCAGGGCGGTCCGGACCCATCTTCTAACTCTAAATTGAAGGACTGCATTGCAAAAGCCAATGCTGCCAACATTCCGAAAGATAACATTGAACGTGCCATCAAAAAGGCTGCCGGTAATACCGAAGCTGACAACTACGAAGAAATCGTATACGAAGGCTACGGTCCAAACGGTATTGCTGTTGTAGTTGAAACCTTAACTGACAACAGAAACCGTACCGCAGGTAATGTTCGTCACTACTTTGATAAGTTCGGTGGCAACATGGGTACCTCCGGCTGCGTAGGCTTCCTCTTTGAACGTGCTGGTGTGCTCTGTGTAGCCCGCATTGACGAAGACGACAATGACGTGGATGAAGAAGCTTTAATGGAAGCTGCCATTGATGCCGGTGCTTCCGACTTCCTCACAGATGACGAAGACGTATTTGAAATCCGCACCAATCCTAACGACCTTGGTATGGTTCGTGATGCTTTGGACGAAGCCGGTTACAAGTTTGAAACCGCTGAAGTTCAGTACGTTCCTTCCACCTTCGTTAAGTTGGATGACGAAGAATCCCTAAAGAACATGGCTAAGATGGTTGAATACTTCGAAGACGACGAAGACGTTCAGAACATCTGGCACAACTGGGAAAACCCAGAAGACGCAGAAGACCTGCTTTAATCAGAATCCAAAAAGACCCGGTCCACATTGGACCGGGTCTTTCTGGTGGTATAAGAATTACCTTGGATATGTAAACCGGCGGAATGGGCAGACAGCCGGCTACAAACGAATTTACGCAGCGTGTGGGAACTTGATGATTTTGGATTCCCCTGCTACTTCTTTTTTGCCTGCGTTCTGGCGGGCAGCTGCTTTTCTAGCAGCTTCTGCAGCGTTGGCGCGGGCTTCTCTAGCAGCAAAGGCCTGTGCTTCTGCTGCATGAGCTTTGGTATAAGTCTTGGAATGACCGGTGGCCTTCTGTGCAGTCTGTTTCTTGGAGCCCTGAAGAGATGCCTTGACAGAAGCAAGGATACGGTCTTCAAATGCTACCAGTTCTGCTTCATGGTAGATACCATAGAGAATGAATGCAACTGTTACTACTTCGAAAAATACTTTTATCATAAAGGTCATAATGGTTACCTCCAACCGAACATTTGTTTCTTACAATCCCATTATACACCCCGAAAAGCCCCTGTCAACACAAATGTTCTTTTTAGTTTTGTATAGTCCTATTTTTCGTACTTTGCTTAAATTTAAGGTGGAAAGTGTAACTTATTGTAACAAGACAAGTCCTGTATTATAGTTTATTATAATATGGTATTAATATACCTAAATTCACTCGGAGGGAACTCTATGTCCTACGAAAAGCTTTGTATGCACTGCATGCAGGAACGGTCCGGCCTTCAGTCGCTTCAGCATGAATGTCCGCACTGTCATTACCGGGAAGACACTGCATCGCAAATGGCCCCATACTTACCGCTTCGTACCATGATTGGCGAAAAGTACCTGGTGGGCGCCGTGCTGGAAACCAGTGGTGACAGCTTCACTTACATGGCATACAACACCGAACCGAATTATCCGGTTCTATTACACGAATTTTTCCCAAGCCGCATTGTCAACCGTACCGACACCATTTTGGTAGGCGTTCGCAGCGGAAAAGAACAAGAATACACTGCCCTGCGCAGTTCCTATATGGAACTCTGGAGCAAACTGCAGGCCATGCAAGGCCTTTCTGCTCTGGTAGAAGTTCTGGATATTCTGGAAGAAAACGGCACCGTATACGCCATTTCGGAATACGTGGAAGGTTCCATGACCTTAAGAGACTTCCTGCTGAACAGCAAGAAAGGTTACTTGAGTTGGGAAAACGCCCGCGTTATGTTTATGCCGGTGCTTTCCACCCTGTCCAATCTGCACTCTGCCGGCATTATCCACAGAGGCATCTCCCCTGCCACCTTAATGGTTTACCCGGATCACAAATTGCGCATTACCGGGTTCTGCATTCCGGAAGGAAGAACCATCAACAGCGGGCTTTCCGCAGAAGTGTATCCTGGGTATACCCCAATTGAGCAGTTAGGGCTTCAGTCCGCTGCCGGTCCATGGACGGATATCTACTCCTTTGCCGCTGTGCTCTACCGGGCACTCACCGGCAAGACTCCGGTAGAATCCACCATCCGTGTAGACCGTGACACCATGAAAATCCCTGCCAACATTGCAGAAGAACTGCCGGACTACGTCATCCGCGCGCTCATCAATGCCCTGCAGGTTTATCCGGAAGACCGCACCCGCACCATTGACGCCTTCCGCTCCGAACTGGACGGCTCTCAGGTTGCAGAAATGGCCAACGAATTCCGGGAAGAAGAAAAGGCCAGAAAGCGCCGCATTTACGAAGGGCGCCCAGACCCATTCATTGCCTCCATGGTAGAAGAGGAAGAGGAATTCATAGAAGAACCTCCGGTAAAAGGCAAGCGGAAGAAAAATTCTTCCGGTAACAGCGTTACCATCATTGCCGTTCTGCTGGCCGTGGTTGCCGTTGCCGCTTTGGTACTGGTATTGCTCTTTGGTGGCAAGACCTTTGGCTTCAGCGGTCTGAAGGGAGAAACCGTTCAGGTTCCAAACTTTGTTGGTATGGAAGCCGAAAACATTGAAGAACAGTATGGAGACTCCTTCAACTTTAACTTCAAGTTCGAATATAGCGAAGACGAAGAAGAAGGCATTGTCATTCGTCAAAGTGTCAACCCTGGTTCAGAAGCTGCACTGGATACCCTCATTACCCTTACCGTTTCGAAGGGTACCGAAAAAATCACCATGCCAAGCGTCATTGGCTTAACGGAAGACGAAGCAAAAGCCCTGCTGGAAGAAGCTGGATTCCGGGTAAGCACCTCCACCAAGGACAACGACGGCTCTCACAATTCCGGCACCGTTGCTTCCGCAACACCATCTGTCGGTAAGGCTTGTGAAAAGGGAACCACCTGCTACCTGACCGTTTGGGGTGAAGCAGAAGAAACCACCTCCAACTGGTTAGACATCTTTGGCGGGAACGGAGACGGCGGTGAAGACGCAGAAGAACCGACTGACTCCGGCAATGTAGAAATTGACAATTCTGCCGCTTAATTTAAGAAACAAAAAAGACCTTGCAGCTGCAAGGTCTTTTTTTATGACGATTTTATTTGTCTTCTTCGCGGTTGTTCATTGGAACGTAGTCTTTTCTGTCCCCTACATAGAGGTAAGCCGGACGGATGATTTTACCCTTGGTAATGATTTCTTCCATACGGTGTGCGCTCCAGCCGGCAATTCGAGAAATGGCGAACAGCGGTGTGTAGAGTTCCCTTGGAAGATCCAGCATGGTGTAAGCGAAACCACTGTAGAAGTCTACGTTGGCGCAAAGGCTCTTGCCGTTGTTGCGCTTTGCAGCAACCAAATCCGGAGCCAAGCGTTCCACTCTTTGGTAAAGTTCGAATTCTTCCGTCAAACCCTTTTCTTCCGAAAGAGCAGCTACGCACTCCTTCAGGATTTTAGCACGTGGGTCAGAAAGGGTATAAATGGCATGTCCAATACCGTAAACGAGACCGGCCTTATCAAAAGCTTCCTTATTCAGAATCTTATTCAGATAAGCGGAAATTTCCTGATCGTCTTCCCAGTCAGATACATTGGACTTTAAGTCTTCCATCATACCTACTACCTTAATATTAGCACCGCCGTGGCGAGGGCCCTTTAAGGAGCCCAAGGCTGCAGCAATGGCACTGTAAGTGTCGGTACCGGAGGAAGAAACTACATGGGTGGTAAAGCTGGAGTTGTTACCGCCGCCGTGTTCTGCATGAAGCACCAAAGCCATGTCCAGCACACGGGCTTCCAGGTCGGTGAACTGACCGTCTTCCCGAAGCATGTAAAGGATGTTCTGGGCTGCAGAATATTCTTCCTTTGGAGCGTGAATAAAGAATTCATCTCCGTCGTGGTAGTATTTATAAGTTTGGTACCCGTATACAGCCAACTGTGGGAACAGTGCAATGAGAGCAAGGCACTGACGCAGTACGTTTTCCACAGAGGTGTCATCCGGGTTGTTGTCGTAAGAATATAAAGTCAATACGCTGCGGGCCAAAGTGTTCATCATGTCTCTGCTAGGAGCCTTCATGATGATGTCACGAAGGAAGTGTGTCGGCAGGCTGCGGTAGCTGGCAAATACGGTTTTGAACTCTTCAAATTCTTCAGCAGATGGCAGTCGGCCAAAGAGCAGCAGGAATACCGTTTCTTCATATGCGAAATGGTTATTGGCAGATGCGCCCTTCAGTAAATCTTCAACAGCGTAACCACGGTAACGGAGTAAACCTTCAATTTCGGTATATACACCGTCAACGATTTCATGACCTTGTACTTCGGAAATTTCAGTCAGGCCGGTTAAAACACCTTTGCCGTCCCGTTCACGGAGGCCGCGTTTTACGTCATATTTGCCATAGAGACTTGGGTCTATTACGTTGTTTTCTACGGCAATAGAGGCCAGGGTTTCAATTTGCGGGGTAATTAAGGAATACCCTTCAGCAAAATTCATAATATGCTCCTCCTTTTCTTTAGCGTTATTTGATACAGTATGATATCACAAAAAACAGGCTGATTCAAGAAAAAGGAGCATCCATAATGGGTGCTCCTTACGTTTTCATTCATTAACCAATGTCGGTTAAGATGTCAGCCAAATCCAAAACGAAGTTCTGGAATTTATCCTTCTTTACGAAGTAGCCAAGGAATGCCAGATGGTTCATTGCTTCAATTGGCATCTGATACCAAACGCCTGGTCGGCATTCGTCTAAGTAACGGAAAGAAGTATATTCTTCGGTGCTTGGAGCAAGTGCACAGTTGGTTGGCATAAAGCCGTCATTTGCATGATAAACAGGAGTGGCAACCGGCTTTTCCGGAAGGTAATTCTTGTAGGTACCGATTAACAGAGCAAACGGAGCAAGAATACCGGAAGCCAAGGTTGGGATATCTAAGTTTACGTCAAGCAGGTTGATCTTCTTATCAGTAAACGGATTACCGTGCTTCTTTGTCTTCAGTTCCGGCAAGAATTCCTTCACGTTCTTGGAGGTTTCACCGGTGAAGGAAACATAGTAAACATTCGGGTTGATCTTCAACAGTTTATTGAGCTGAGCCATACCTTCCAGGCCTACGTCAAAGAACAGGTTGTCTCTGCCGGCATTCAGGTATTTTTCCAAACGTGCATCAGTCAATTCACCATAGGTCAGCTTATCTTCGCCGCGGAAGAGCGATTTGGCTTTCCAGATGAGTTTGGTAGCGGTTTCGGTAAACGGAACATATTCGTCCAAAGCCTGGAAGAAAGTGGTACCGTCGTTGTCACCGGCCAAAGTGATGATAACGTTGATGGATTCGCCCATACCGCCCTTAAAGAGTGGGGAAATATCGGCAGCGCCGCTTTCCTGTTCCTTCTTGGAACCATTTTCCAAAAGGTAAGCCAAAAGACGGGCAACCGGTGCACCAAAGCCGTAAGCTACCAAGCTTACTTTGTTGGTGTTGTTCCAATTGCTTACGAAACCAGGATAAGATACGCCAAAGCGGTTGGTGCCATATTTTTCTGCGTGAGCAGCGCCGTAGTCAACGGTACCGCCGATGATTTGAGCGTAGAGTTCACAAGCTCTGTCCCAAACACCGTTCAGTGCAGTAAAAGTAGCAGTATGACAGGTTAACCCCTGTGCGCGGAGCAATTTAGCAGTCTGGCCGAAGTAAGGAAGATTCTTACCCAAACCGCTTTCGCCATAAGCGCAAAGACCTGGTACTAAAATAACCGGGTAGTCGTATTTTTTCATGATCATAACCTCCAAGTTTTCCCCATTGTTTCCCCAAAGGAAAAGAAACTTAAACTAAATAAAAATATACCATTTATACGGGAACGATGTCAAACAGATTTGCCTAGTCTATGGGGGGGGTCGGTTGAAAAGAAGAAAGCCTCCGTTTATAATGAATGGAACTTAGAAAAAGGAGCATTTATGAAGGTTTATTTCTATACCCTCGGATGCAAAGTGAATCAATACGAAACCGAAGCCATGACGGAACTATTCCAGGAAAACGGCTATTTAGTAGCCGCCACCCCGGAGGATGCTGACGTCATAGTGGTAAATTCGTGCACCGTCACGGCGGTGTCCGACCAGAAGACCCGCCAGGCCGTGCGCCGCTTTAAGCGCAGCGCACCGGAAGCGCTGGTGGTGCTGACCGGGTGTATGCCGCAGGCATACCCAAGTCAGGCACAGGAATTGGCGGAAGCCGACATTGTCACCGGCAATGGAGACCACGCCAACGTCCTCCGTCTGGTAGACGAATACCGGGCTGACGGCAGCGGCAAACGCATTGTCCGTATTGAAGAGCACGAAAAGAACGAGTGTTTTGAGAACCTTCCCATTGAATCCTTTTCCACTAGGACCAGAGCCATTTTGAAGGTACAGGATGGCTGCAACCGGTTTTGTTCTTACTGCATTATCCCCTACTCCAGAGGCAGAAGCCGTTCCCGTTCTTTAGAGGACTTGGGGGCTGAACTGAAGCAGATTAAAGAAGCCGGCCACAAGGAAGTAGTGCTGGTTGGCATCAACTTCTGCTGCTACGGCTTAGACAACGGGCTGTCCTTTGTGGATCCAATTGCCCTGGCCTGCTCTTTCGGGTTCCCTCGGGTTCGGATTGGCTCTTTGGAGTTTGATAACATTACGAAGGACAAAGTGGAAGAACTGGCCAAGCTGCCAAACTTCTGTCCACAGTTCCACATGTCCCTGCAGTCAGGTTGTGACAAAACATTAAAAGCCATGAACCGCCATTACACTACGGCGGAATACAAAGCCCTCTGTGACGAACTCCGGGCTGCTTGGCCGGACACCACCATTACCACCGACATCATGGTAGGGTTCCCGGGAGAAACGGAAGAAGACTTTGAAGCCTCTATGGCCTTTGCCAAGTCCGTCGGCTTTGAAAAAATTCACGTCTTCCCTTATTCTTCCCGTCCGGGTACCAAGGCTGCCGAACTTCCGCAGGTACCAAAGGCCGTGAAGACCGAACGGGCCCACCGCATGCTGGCAGTGGCAGAAGAAATCCGCACCGCGTTCTTAAAGAAACAAGTGGGAACCGAAGTGGAAATTTTGGGAGAAACCCTTCACGACGGTTACTTAACCGGTTACACCAGAAACTACACCCCGGTCCGTGTGGCCTCTGACGTAAGCCACCAGGATGAATTCCTCCGCGTCCGCATTACCGGCGTGGACGGAGACCTCTGTACCGGTGAAATCATAGAATAAAAAAGCCCCGCAACTGCGGGGCTTTTCTTATGTCTTTAAAGAATAATGACGTTGTCGGAATATTCGGTGCCACACGGCAGAATTCTCGGGGTGGCCAGGTTGTAAAGGTCAGTTGCTTTACACTCCAGTGCAAATACATGCTTTGCCTCTTCTGACAATTCGCTCATGCCAGCGGATTTCATGACAATTGGCAGGCGAGCCGTTTCCTTGGCCGCTTTCAGAATTTCACGGCCCCGTTCGTTAAATCCGAGGGCGCGGATATACGGCACTTCCATGGCACGGTCTTCCGGGGTAATACCCAAATAGAGTGCGGTGACTATGCGGCGGATACGGGAATGGGTGTACCGTTTGGTCTTTACAATGTCGTAGAGTTCTTCTAAGGAAGTGGCAGACTGAATGGCGTTATAAATACGGTTTTCCAAGCCTTCTCCCACATCCGGTGCTTTGGCAATTTCTTCTGCCGACAGCATGCGGAGACGGGACAAGATGGCCCGTTCGCTTTCGTCCTGTGCCACTGGGGCACGGCCCACTTTCTTCTGGGCAAGGAAGGCATCTACCGATGGATCCGGCATGTAATTAAAGGCACTTTCGTCTCCTCGCTCCAACTTAATCCGGAGAGAAGATGCACTGGCAAATTCCCCGGTGTCTTTCAATTCATCATGGCCTACGCCCTGACGGAGCATTGGCTGAAAGTCCATGGTGGAATTTCGTTTCTTCAGTGCCTTCACATATTCCAATCCCAACACATTGTTTGGACCATTTAGAAGTGAACTCAGCACTTCCCCATATTCTTTGGCAAGGGCATTGGCTCTTGCCACCGGATAACTGACGCCGCCGTCCAATTCGGCTTTGATACGGGCGTCTACCTTTGGGTCACTGAGGGCATCGGCCGTTTGGAGGAACAACTGCTTGTCGGTGCGTTCTGCACCAAAGCGCAGTTGGTCTACACAGCCCAGTGCGTCCAGCACGGAAACCCCGCCGTAGGCAAAGGTTTCGGCTGTGGCAACGGCCCAAGGCACCGGCAGTTCCAAAACCAGGTCCACGCCGCCCTTCAAAGCCGCTTCGGTGCGGCTGCGCTTGTCCATGATGGCCACGCTGCCTCTCTGAACAAAGTTCCCGCTCATGACGGCAACCACATGGGTTGCCCCCTCTTCACGGCATTGGGCCACCATGGCTTCATGTCCGTTGTGGAACGG
The DNA here is from genome assembly GCA_045642465.1 of Acutalibacteraceae bacterium. Taxonomy (GTDB): domain Bacteria; phylum Bacillota; class Clostridia; order Oscillospirales; family Acutalibacteraceae; genus RUG420. The sequence continues at coordinate 628,273 of JAZUIY010000015.1, read as the reverse complement.
GTTATATTCGGCAACAATTCCTACGGTTTTCATGTCAGTACCTCCTCTGTGCCTGTTCTGATTTCATTTTAGTACAAACGGGGAGAAAACAAAATCGCCAACGAAAAGGAAAATTACATTATTTATAAAAACTATTGCCAAAGTGGCCTCCTTTTTGGCTTTTACCGCAGTACCACTTGTGCTATAATTTTCTCAATCTGTAAAAAAATAAACTCAACGAAAAAGGAGTCGTAGCATGATTATTCTTGTAATCAACTGTGGTAGTTCCTCTCTGAAGTACCAGCTCATCAACATGGCTGACGAATCTGTCATGGCCAAGGGTTTGGTAGAACGCATCGGCATTGACGGCCGTATTACCAGCAAGACCGGCGACGGTAGGAAGGTATCTTATGACAAGATCTTCAACAACCACACCGAAGCTTTCTTGGAAGTAAAGAAAAACCTCACCGAGGGTGACTTAAAGGTCATTGATTCTTTAGACGACATTTCCGCAATCGGTCACCGTATTGTACAGGGTGGTGCACTCTTCAAAGAATCCGTTCTGGTTGACGAAGACGTCATTAAGGGCATTGAATCTCTCATTGACTTAGCTCCACTTCACAACGCTGCTCACCTTCAGGGTATCCGCGCTGCACAGGAAGTATTCGGCGACACTCCTCAGGTTGTTGTATTTGACAACGCCTTCCACAGCACCATGCCGGAAAAGGCATTCATGTATCCGCTTCCATACGAATACTATGAAAAATATCAGGTTCGTAAGTACGGTTTCCACGGTACTTCCCACCGTTTTGTAAGTGCCAGACTGAAAGAACTCCATCCGGAATTCAATAAGGTTATTGTTTGCCACTTGGGCAACGGTTCCTCCCTTTCCGCCATTAAGGATGGTAAGGTAATTGATACCACCATGGGTCTTACCCCGTTGGACGGCTTCATCATGGGTTCCCGCTGCGGTGCAGTTGACCCATCCGCCATTACCTTCATTATGGAAAAGGAAGGCCTCACCCCTGCCGAAACTTCTGACATGATGAACAAGAAGTCCGGCTTCCTTGGCGTTTCCGGTATTTCTTCCGACGCCAGAGACATTGAAGCTGCTGCTGCAGACGGTAACCACCGTGCACAGCTCTGCTTAGACATTCTGTATTATCAGATTGCTAAACTCATTGGTTCTTATGCCGTAGCTTTGGGCGGTCTGGACGCCATCTGCTTCACCGCAGGCATTGGTGAAAATGGTCCGGAAACCCGCGCTGCCATCTGCAACTACCTGAAGCCATTCGGCATTGAACTGGATGCTTCCGTAAACGATGGCCTCAGAGGCAAAGAAACCTGTCTTTCCACTGCAGATTCCAAGGTAAAAGTCTTCTTGATTCCAACCAACGAAGAACTCATGATTGCCAGAGACACCCGTGATATTGTTGAGAAACTGTAAACTTTAAAATAAGCACACTTTTGAAAGGCCCCTTTTGGGGCCTTTTTCCATGTACAAAAGTGATGCACGCTTGTGAATCACGTTTTTATACATATACAAAAAAATAGGACAACCTTTCAGGTTTGTTTAAACCGTAAAGGATATCAACACCATTGTTTTTCGCGTAGTTATAATAAAAACAGCCTTTGGTAAAGATTTTTGAACGCGTACAATGAAATTGGGATTTTGTGATTTTTTTAAGATTTTTTTAATTTTTATGTACATTTTAGTTAGGCTTGTGTATTATATAGGTGAGGATACACCCTATCCTTTCTGTGCAGATGTTCTTTATGAACATTCCCAATGCAACGGGAGAAGAGCTGGTTGGCGGACTAGCTCTTTTCTTCTACCCTTTTTTCAAAAAGTACCAAGAAAAGACAGTGCCAAGGCACTGTCTTTTCTTATTTTTGGGGAGCTTAACTTTGGGCCTTTCCGCTGGCGGAATGATCATTGATTTCCGGTGCATCAAACCCTTCGGTGGACTCTTTCATGAAGAGCACTTTTACCGTCTGGAAAATGAGACGCAAATCTTCACTAATAGAATAGTTTTCAATGTAGTTCAGATCCAGCTTCAATTTGTCATAAGCGGTGGTATTGTACTTCCCATAAATTTGGGCATAGCCGGTAAGGCCGGCCTTGACCTTTAAGCGGTACGGGAATTCCGGAATTTCCTTGGTATACTGTTCCACATTTTCCACGCATTCCGGACGTGGGCCAACCACAGACATTTCCCCTTTCAGAATATTGAAAATCTGAGGGAACTCGTCCATACGACAGGCACGGATAATCTTGCCCACCGGGGTAATACGGTCATCGTCTTTGGTAGCGGAATGGGCTTTGCCGTCATTGTCGGCATCCGCATTTTCTCTCATGCTGCGGAACTTAATAATTTTGAATACTTTGCCGTCTTTGGTAACGCGGTCCTGCTTAAAGAAGACCGGACCGCCGTCATAGGCTTTAATGGCAATGGCGGTAATCAGCATAAACGGGCTCATAACAACCAGGCCGATTAAGGAGACCACAATGTCTATGACGCGCTTAAAGAAGCGTTGTTCGAAGCTGATGCCGGTATTGCGGCAAAGCAGCAGCGGTGTGTCAAAGAGGTGAATTTCTTCTGCCCCACTGAGAATGATGTCGGACAGTTTCGGGGTAACGTAGGTCAGTTTCCCCTGATCATAACAATATTTCAAAATATCGTTTCGGAGGGAACCGGTAATATCACAGATAATGGCGCCGTCGTAGGCATTGATCCGCTCTTTAATAAAGTCCATTCCCTGTTCTACGTTGACTGCTTCACAAATATGGAACTGATCATCACGGACAGACATTTTCCGCACCAGATTGGTAGCGGAATGGTAAGAGTAAATAACCACTAAGTTTCTTGGCGGATACAGCCGGTTATAAAGGAAGGTACCTAAATAAGCCCAAATCAAAATGATGCCCATCTGTACCACGAACAAAATGGCAAGTACGGCAACAGATACCAGCTTACGGGCTACCAGAGACATTACCAGGTACATCAGTACGTCTACAATGGCCGTGGCTAGGCCCTGAGAATACACAATATTGGATACTTTATACTGGTCTATCTTCAAGGCACCGTAAATTCTGGAGAACAGGTACTGGAAGATAAAGTAGAGAACAATAATTAAGTAGTTACCTCTGCGGTCAAAGGCCCAAATAATACCTACGTTGAAGTATTTAATCCAGGCGTATGCAAAGGCAACGGTTAAGCTCAGCAAAATCAGCAAGCTCAAATTAAACATGACAATTTTTCGGAATTCATCCGGATTTCGTTTTTTCATGATTAACCTCCGTGACTGCAGAATTCGCATCCGCAGTAGTCTTGTCTATAAAGGTTATATTCTTTGGAAAGGGCTATGGAACGCTTGTACCCATCCCGCTTTTTAAAGTCAGATGGCAGGTACTGCACGCCCTTTTCCTTCCCCAGGCGCTGACCAATCTCGTTGAGCAGCTCCGCATTCTTATACGGGCTCACAGACAAAGTGGTACAAAACCATGGGAACTGGTGTTCGGCAGCATAGTTGACTGCCCCCAGCAGGCGCTGTTCATAACAGAGGTGGCAGCGGGTTCCTCCCTCTTCGTCCCCTTCGTGTCCGGCAATGAACTGAAGGAACGCGTCGTGGGAATAGTCCCCTTCAACAAAGCAAATGCTAACCCCTTGGTCATTCATTTCCTTTATCAGACGTTGTTGTTCTGCTTTGCGATGCAGATATTCCTCCTCCGGGAAAATGCTGGGATTATAGTAAAGCACCGTAATGTCAAAATATGGTGCCAGATATTCCAACACATAACTGGAGCATGGCCCACAGCAGCTGTGAAGCAGCAGCCGCGGCTTGTCCTTGAAAGAAGCCAGCACGGCTTCACATTGTTTTTGGTAATTCACCCGTTCCATTTAGGACTCCTTTTTTAAGCCCCGATAAATGGCCAGGGTAGATTCTGCGCGGCGGATCAGTTCTTCCTGAACGGAAGCCGGGGTCAATACCAGCATCTTTTCATCAAACTGGCTTACCCAGTTGTAGAAGCCGTCGGAAATGGCAGCGGTAACCGCCACCGTGAACTTGTCGTCATCCGCCTCCCGGATGGATACGTCTTCTCCGAACCGGTCAATGACGGTTTGCAGCAAGTCGTTGCTGCAGAGCAATTCCACTACCGTGGTCTCGCCGGAGAAGCCGTTGAAGTTTTTCTGAGTATAGTCCACTACGTCAAAGCCGTCAGTGTATCCCGAGAATTCGCCGCAGTCCCGGATAGGATCCATGAGCAAATCTACGGACTTAATGCGGTCCACCCGGACCGACATGAAGTTGTCGTATTTGGCGTTGTTGCAAACGGCATAGTAGTGGTCATCAGACCAAACCAGTGCATACGGAGACAAAGTGAAGATTTGCTCTACCCGGTGCGGCGTACTGCCGGAAGTGGTCATATAGCGGATATAGTGCAGGCGCACTTTCCGTTTTTCATGAATGGCTTTGGCCAAGGCGTCAATGGTGTAATAAATGGACTCATTGCCGGTCTTGATCCGCTCATTCTTATAAGCTTTATCTGCCACCAGACTGCGCTCGTTCTCACTGAGCACAGCGGTAATCTTCTTGGTCAGCTCCGCAGTCTTCTTCGGGCTGATAAAGGACGCGGCCTGCACAGCATCCACAAGGAGCCGCACTTCCGGCACCTGGTATTCTCGTTCTCCCAGGTACACGCCCTTTTTCGGAGTGGAAACCTTTTCTATGTCATAGCCATAATCCTGCAATACTTTTAAGTCTGTATAAATGGATTTTCGTTCGGCGTCTACCCCATAGTCTTCTTTCAGCATGGTGCAGATGTCGTTGGCAGACAGCGGATGTTCCTCATCGGAATATTCCTTTAAAATATCTATGAGGTACAGTAATTTCTTTTTTGTACTATCCGTTCCGGCCAAAATTCCACCTCCCGTACTATACTTATAATAACTTTACCACTACATATTGTGATTGTCCATACTTTCGGACAGTCCATTTAGTTGAAAAGACACCCGAAACCTTGTATAATATGTCCCGCACGTGCGCCTGTGGTGGAATTGGCAGACACGCAGGTTTTAGGAGCCTGTGCCTACGCATACGGGTTCAAGTCCCGTCGGGCGCACCATGACCCTCGGAATGGTTCCGGGGGCTTTTTTCTTTTTCTTTTCATTGTCCCACTTTTTGGGCTCATCTTTTTGAGGGCTACGCTATACTGTAGTCAAAGGGAGGGGTTCTCATGTTTAAGAATCATAACAAACAAATTCCAAATCAGAACAAACACCACAAATCCTTTATGGATCCTATTACGGATGAAAACGGGAAAGTGGAACATCTGTTTGACGACCGTCCTCTCTTTGACGAGGACATGGATTATATGGATGAACTTTACATCCTAGACGAAATCATTGACCTCTTTTAATAAGTACTCCTTTTAATAACTTTCCTTTCTATTAAATTTCATAATACTTACTCCTTTCTAGTTTTCATGTTTTATGCTCCTTTTATTGTATGGTTTATTTTAGTGGAAAAGGACCAGCCTTCAGGCTGGTCCTTTTCTCTTTATACCTTCTGAAAATTCAGTTTTACAATTTCTTTTGGGTTATGGATTCTTGGAATCAGCGGACCCGGCGGGTTGGAGCAGCCGGCGCCTACAATAAAGTGGTCAAACTGACCGTGGGTATACTTCGGGAATAAGCCCTGACCCGGTGCCAAAATGCCGTGGCCAAAAAGCACCCACTGTCCGCCATGAGCGTGGCCGGACAAAGTTAAGTCTATGTCTTTCCCCTTCACGTACTTCAAGTATTCTTCCGGATGGTGGCAAAGCAGAATTCTAAAGCCATTGGCTTTTTCAAAGTCATCCAGCCAGTCCAGGGTAACCGGGTTTCCCATTTCTTCGGATGCTCCAATAGGAATTTGGCCGCCAAAGGTAAAATCTGTTACCCGGACAAAGCGGTTATCCAGCACGGTAATGCCGGCTTCCGTCAGTTCCTCTGCCGTCAGCTTCGGGAACTTAATTTCGTGGTTTCCATAGGAAAAATAACAAGGGGCAATGTCTGCAATCTTTCTCATAAACGGCATGGCCCGCTTGTAGGTTTTAAAGTGGCGGTCTACAAAGTCTCCACAGAGCAAAATGTAGTCCGGCTTCAGACGCTTCACCTTACGGAGAATGCGCTTATATCTTTTATTGTGTAAATCCGACAGCATCACCATGGTGTAATCCCGGCTTAGGCGCGGATCCAAAATATCATAATTGGTTACCTTCATAGGCACTCCCCTGTTCAATATTTCGCTCTGTCAGTGTCCTGGTTAACCGGTTCAGCACTTCCCGTTTGTTCCCACTCCACAAAGGGGCAATGAGAATCTTTTTCGGGCCGTCTCCCGTCAGGCGGTGAATGACCACGTCCTTCGGAATCTGCGGCAGCAGACGGCAGAGCAAATCTATATACGTATCTTCCTCCAAAGTGGCAAACAAACCGGCTTCATAATCTTTGGCCAGGTCCGTTCCTTTTAGCACATGGAGCAATTGTAATTTTAATCCCCAGGTACCTTGGGCGCAAGCGTAGCGTACGGAAGCAAGCATATCCTCTTCCGTTTCCCCCGGCAGTCCCAGAATAATGTGGGTTACTATTTTAATGTCTAAGGCATTCAAGGCTATTACTGCCTTTTCATAGACTTCGTTGGTGTAGCCCCGGCGCACCGCTTTGGCGGTTTCCTCATTGGAGGTCTGCAGCCCCAATTCAATCCAAACCGGTTTTATGGCCCGCAACTTCTTCAGCAGTTCCAGGACCTCCGGCCCTAGGCAATCCGGACGGGTGGCAATAGACAAAATGGCCACATCTGGGTCAGAAATGGCTTCCATGTAAAGCTTTGTCAGCCGTTCAAGTTCCCCATAGGTTCCGGTGTAACTCTGGAAATAGGCAATGTACTTGCTGCCGGTGTGCTTGCGTTTCACCCGCTCCTTGGCTGCAGCAAACTGGGTGGTAAAACCGTCTTCTGCCGAAGCTGCAAAGTCTCCGGACCCACCGGCAGAACAGAAGGTGCAGCCTCCGGTCCCCAAGGTGCCGTCCCGGTTCGGACAGGTGCATCCGGCGGACAGAGAAACCTTATAGAGTTTCTCTCCATAGGTATCCTTCAAATAGTCACTCAGTGAGTTGTAAAACACGGTTTTCACCTCTCTTCTTATTTGCCTTTTCATGCGCGTATAAAGTATAATTTATTCTAATCTATTCAATCAAGGAGATTTCCTATGAAAAACCAGAAACGCTTTTTTGCTTTGGCGCTGATTCTGGTGCTTCTGCTGTCCTTCACCGGATGCGGAAAAGCCAAAACCAGTGACACAGTAAAGCTGATTGACGTTCCTCTGACTTCGGAAGAATACGCCTTTGGTGTAAACAAAAACGAACCAGAACTGCTTCAGCAATTAAACAACTTCATTGCAGAAATCCAGGATAACGGTACTTTTGATGAAATCACCGAAAAATATTTTGGCGATGGAGAGCCTACCGGCATCCCAATCAATCAAAAAGACGACTCCAAAGACCAGTTGGTAGTTGCTTCTAACATTGCCTTTGCCCCATTTGAATATATGGAAGGCGAACTGGCCTATGGCATTGACATGGAAATCATGAGCGAGTTTGCCCAGTCTATTGGCAAAGAACTGGTTCTGGTCAACATGGACTTTGACGCCGTTCTCTCCTATATTGACTCCGGCTACGGTGACATTGTTGCCGCAGGCCTCACCGTCAACGAAGCCAGAAAAGCTTATGTCAATTTCTCCAACTCTTATTACAACGCTTCTCAGTATATCATTGTCAAAGAAAATGACACCCGCTTTGATGGCTGCAAGGACTTGGCCTCTGTGGAAGCCGTTTTGAACGGACTGGATAGTTCCGTTACCATCGGCACCCAGAACGGCACCACCGGCAAGCTCTACGTAGACGGTGACGAAAGCTTCGGCTTCGCCGGCTTAAAGGCCAAATCCAACGGATACGACAACGGCGGCATGGCCGTTCAGGATATGCTGAACGGCAACATTGACTTTGTCATCATTGACGAAGCCCCGGCTAAGGCACTAGTGAAGAAGTATAACGCCTTCACCGGCAAATGGGATGTCTTCTGGAAGTCCTTTGCCGACAACGGCGGTTACAAGACCGTTCTCTTAGGTCTCAGAAATACCATGATTATTGCCGTTTTAGGCCTTGCCATTGGTATTGTCATTGGTACCCTGCTGGCTGTCATTAAAATTGTGCCGAGCAACACCGGCATCATGAAGTTCTTAAAAAAGCTGGTAGAACTGTATGTTGGCCTGTTCCGCGGAACGCCAATGGTAGTTCAACTCTTGCTCTTCTACTATGTAGTCTTCCCGTTAATCGGGGTAAATATTGCATCGCTCACCGTATGTATTGTGGTCTTCGGCTTAAACTCCGGGGCCTACGTTTCGGAAATCATGCGAGGCGGTATTCTCTCCGTTGACGTAGGTCAGACCGAAGCCGGCCGAGCCATCGGGTTCAACTTCCCGCAGACCATGCTGAAGATTGTTATTCCACAGGCCATTAAGAACATTATCCCAACCTTGGGTAACGAGTTCATCACCCTGGTAAAGGAAACCTCCATTGTTTCCTTCGTAGCCGCCTTCGACCTCTGCGTTGCCTTCCGCAACATTGGTTCCAGCAACTACGAATTCATGGTTCCATACCTGGTAATGGCCATTATCTACATTGTTATCATCTTTATCTTTACCAAGATTGTAAACTACATTGAAAGGAGGATGCGTGCAAGTGATGCCCGTCATTGATGCCAAAGGCTTATATAAAATTTTCTCAAACTTCCATGCCCTGGACAATGTAAACTGTGAAATCCAGAAGGGCGAAAAGATTGCCGTTATCGGCCCGTCCGGTTCCGGGAAATCCACCTTCTTGCGCTGCCTCAACCTCCTAGGAGAACCGACCTACGGTGAAGTGTGGTTTGAAGGCAAACTGGTGACTCCGGTAGACCCGTATCTCCATGAAGATGTTATCGTCTCCTCCAAGACCTACCAGAAACTGTATTCCGAATACAGCCTCCACAGTCACAGCAAGGACGACGACGCCATCAAGGCCCAGCTCATTGCCAGAATCAAGGCAGAAGATCTTTTGAACGAAAAGCATGAAGGCAAAGAATATAAGGCCCTCATGAAGGAAATCCAGAAGGAAAACGAACTGGACATCAACCAGGCCCGCCAGAAAATCGGCATGGTATTCCAGCAGTTTAACCTTTTCAACAACTACACCATTTTGGACAACATCACCTTAGGCCCAATCAAGCTGAAGGGTGTCAGCAAAGAAGAGGCCGAAAAGAAGGCCATGGCTTTGCTGGAACGCATTGGCTTAGCCGACAAAGCAGACGCTTATCCGCAGACTTTGTCCGGCGGTCAGAAACAGCGTATTGCCATTATCCGTGCCCTGGCCATGGAACCGGACGTTATGCTCTTTGACGAACCGACTTCCGCTTTGGACCCGGAAATGGTTGGTGAAGTATTAGACCTGATGAAGGAACTGGCTGACGAAGGCATGACCATGGTTATTGTTACCCACGAAATGGGCTTTGCCAAGGAAGTGGCTTCCCGCGTTCTCTTCATGGCCGAAGGAAAGCTGGTAGAAGAAGGTACCCCAGAGCAGATCTTCGAACATCCACAGTCCGACCGTCTCCAAGACTTTCTCTCTAAGGTGCTGTAAGCCCGGCGCCACCCCTTGCAACCCCTTTCGGTTGCAGCTGTGCTCGGCGCACCAACAGTTTTCGGTTGCAGCTGCGCTCGGCGCACCAACTGCAAAGCCGCAGCAACCAAATAAAGTAAAAAGCCGTTCCTCTGGAACGGCTTTTTTGCGTCTGAGACGCATCTTTTACTATTGCGTGTGTAATTATTAATGAAGCAAATGTACTTGGCATTTGCCTAATGCCTTATTTCAATGCTTTTTTAATGGACTTTCCTTCGGATTCATAAATGCGAGGGATACGCTGGTTTAAGCAGCAGACAATCTCGTAATTGAGACGGCCGGACAGTTCACCCAGCATGTCCAGTGTAATTTCTTCGTCACCTTGTTTGCCGATGATGACCACTTCATCGCCAATTTCAATGTGGTCAAGGTGGGTAACATCTACCATCATCTGGTCCATGGTAACCCGGCCCAGGATTGGGCATTTCTGACCGGAAATCAGCACGTAGCCCTTGTCGGAAAGGGAACGCGGATATCCGTCACCGTAGCCTACGGATACGGTAGCAATGACGGTGCGGTCTGCGGTGGTTACGTAGGTGGAACCATAACTAACCGTAAAGCCAGGGCCTACTTCCTTGACGTGAGCAACGTGGCTGATGAGGCTCAAAACCGGCTTCGGCTGAATGTACTGATTGGACACTTCCGTGCTTGGATTGAAGCCATACAGTGTGGCACCAATGCGGACCATGTCATAAAAGTCGGAATTCTTTTCCATGGTACCGGCGGAGTTACACATATGACGAATGTGGAAGTGAACGCCTCTGCTTTCCAAGTCTCCAACGAAGGAACGGAACAATGCTTCCTGCTCATTCATGGAAGTCTTGTCGGCACAGTCGGCCTTGGCAAAATGGGTAAAGATGCCGTCCAATTCAATGCGCGGCAGCTTGCTGATTTTTTCAATATCCTGCTTACTCTGTTCCGTTGGCTGGAAGCCGAGGCGGCCCATACCGGTGTCCACCTTAACGTGAATCAGTGCAGTCTGGTGCATGGCGCAAGCAATTTCAGAAATCCGTTCTGCGTCTACCATTTCATCTACGGTCATGGTGATGCCGTTGGTAATGGCGGCAGGAACGTCTCTGTAATAAACGTGACCCAGTACCAAAATAAAGTTACGAATGCCTGCATTGCGCAGCGTTACCCCTTCTTCAACGGTAGCAACGGCAAAGCCGTAGATACCGGCGTCAGCTAAGGAACGGGATACTTCCACAGCACCGTGTCCGTATGCGTCAGTTTTTACAATAGCGAGGACCTTAACATCAGGGCCAACATGGTCCATATTCTGTTTTAAGTTGTAACGCAAAGTGTCTAAATCAATTTGCGCGTAAACTCTCATGGGTTTTAACATGAGTCCAGTTCTTCCTTTTTGTAAAGATATGGTATAATTTTAGCCTAGAGAAGAAAAAAATACAACATCTAGGAGTGTTTTTATGGATCAGATTGCACATATTGAGACAAACCTGTCCGGCAAGTTTGGGGTTCCCCGCCAGAGCGGCGTCATTTCTACCCTCACCGGACGCATTGTCTTTGAGCCGGACTATCGGAATCCGGAAGCACTCAGAGGCCTGGAAACCTTCAGCCACATTTGGCTGATTTGGCAGTTTTCGGAGGCTGTCCGTCCGGGAGAAAAGCCGCCGGTAACGGTACGGCCGCCAAGACTTGGTGGCAACACCCGCATGGGCGTCTTTGCCACCCGTTCCCCGTTCCGTCCCAACAACTTAGGCCTCACCGTAGTCAAAGTGGAATCCATTGACTTAGACACACCGGACGGACCGGTTATTACCGTGTCCGGCGTGGACCTGATGGACGGAACCCCAATCTTTGACATCAAGCCATACTTGCCATACGCCGACGCCGTACCGGATGCCACTGGCGGGTACACCGACACCTTGCCGGACCTGGAACTCACCGTGGACTTCCCAGAGGAACTTCTGAAAAAGATTCCGGCAGCCAACCAAGCGGAACTCATTGGCATCTTAAAGCACGACCCTCGCCCACAGTATCAGCGGAAGGCCAATCGGCAGGCCGACCCGAGCGCTGACCCGAGCGCCGACCAAAGCGTCAACCCAGGCGCCGGCCAAAGCGCCAACCCGAGCGCTGACCAAAGCGTCAACCCAGGCGCCGACCAAAGCGTCAACCCGAGCGCCGACCAAAGCGTCAACCCAGGCGCCGACCAAAGCGCCGCTCCAACGTCGGGCCGCACCTATGGCCTCACCTACTTAGGCCTCAATGTCCGCTTCCAAATTGACGACACCGCCTCCACCCTCCACGTGGTGGAAATCAGTGAAGCGTAACGCAAAAAGCGGCACCCCAAGAAACAGAAACAACCATCAAAAAAGCCACCCAAATGGGTGGCTTTCTTTTTATTCATCAATGAGGCCTAAACTTTGGAAGCCAAAATAGAGGCCATCGTTATTCACGTCTCCGCAAACACGGTTGGCCGCCTGCTTCAGTTCCAAAGTGGCATTGCCCATGGCAACTCCAATACCGGCAAAGCGTATCATTTCTAGGTCATTCGGTCCATCGCCAAAAGCAATGGAGTCTTCCCGTGGAATACCCACGTGGTCCAGGTACGCCCGCATGCCGGCGGATTTGTCTATGCCTGCCCGGGTAATTTCCCCGTCACAGAAGCGGGACAGTTTGTAACTGGAATCCGTAATGTTGAAGTACCCGCCTAGGTCAGCGCAAACCTCTTCCGGATTCTTTTGGCAATTATAGTAAAGGGCTTTTTCTACCCCCGGCTGCTTCCATGGTTCTTCCACGAAGACCACGGTGCCGTAGACTTTTTCTACTGCTTCGTCGTTTAAGCCCTTGCCGCGGAACAATTCCATGCCGGCTTCTTTGCACCAAGTGGCGGAGTACAGTTGATCCTCTGCCTGCAGGAAAAATGGCATGTCATTTTCTTTGAAGTAATCCACTAAACGCTTGGTCCACTCTTCTTCAAAGCAAGTAGACATTAACAGTTCCCCTTCGTGGTATACACAGGAACCTGCGGCGGTAATGACGCCGTCCAGCAGTTCCATTGGGAAAAATCCAGTTAACTGGCAAAGGGCCCGTCCGGTGCAAACCACCATTTGGTGACCTTTGCGCCGCGCCATACGCATGGCCTCTTTGGCAGAATCTGGGAATTCCCCATTATAGTCAATTAAGGTGCCATCCACATCCAGGAACACCACCCGTGGGCGATCTGCCGTCTTGGCATTAATCCGTTCCATAATGGCGTCGTAATTTTCTTTTTTGTGAGGGTAAAGACAATGGGAGCAATCCTTGATTTTCTCGCCGGTATGCTTACTGGTAATATAAGTCGGACATCCCGGACAGTTGTCCTCCCGGTAAAACGGGCAATAACAGAACATACAATTTAGGTGCTCCATGTCGTGACACGGATAATATTCGCAGTCCCGGTTTTCGTAATATCCACCGAAGCTCATCAGGATTCCCCCTTCCCTCAAAAGTGCACTATTAGTATACCACTTTTCCCTTTATCTGTGGGGCTTCAAGGCGATTGTTAAAATGTTAACAGGACTTTGTTTGCACTTTTTGGGCGATGCAGTATTCCCGCTTTTGCATTATTTCCCTTTTGTGATTTTTCCTTTTTGCGATTTCTCTTCTCTTTCGTGCCATCTTCCCCGTTTCGTGATATACTAGATGCAATCTAATCTAGTGTTTCGAAGCGGCGCTCATCCGTTTTGGGAAACAGCGTCCTTCTTAAAAGGAGAACTCTCATGTATTTGTTACGAATCTATTTGGCTGCTGCCGTTTTACCGGCCGTTGCTCTCATGATTTATGTTTACAAAAAAGATAAGGCTGAACAGGAACCGGTTGGCCTCTTGGCCTGGTGCCTGCTGATGGGCGTATGCGCCGCCTTCCTTGCCATTGCTTTGGAAGTCGTTGGCGAAAACGCGTTGAACTTCAGCGGCATTCAATCCGGCACCCCGCTCTATGTCATGATTCTGGCCTTCCTCATTGTGGCCGTTGCCGAAGAAGGCGCCAAGTTCCTCTTCTTAAAACTGAAGACTTGGAAGAATCCAAACTTTGACTACAAATTTGACGGCGTCGTATATGCCGTATTCGTATCCCTTGGCTTTGCCGCTTTTGAAAACGTAAAGTACGTTTTCTCTTACGGCCTTAGCGTTGCTCTCCCGCGGGCCTTCTTGGCCATTCCGGGCCACGCCAGTTTCGCCGTACTTATGGGTGTCTTCTACGCCCGGGCAAAAGCCTGCCACCAGAAAGGTGACAAGGTAGGTCAAAGCATCAACACTGCTCTTGCACTCATCGTGCCAATGCTCCTTCACGGCGCATACGACACCTGTGCCATGCTCAGCACGAACATTGCCTCCATCACCTTCCTTGCTGTCATCTTCGTGGTTTACTTCATCATGTTCTTCGTAGTAAGAAAAGAAGCCCAAACCGACTTCAAACTGACGGATAGTGGCTCCACCCCTCCGGAAAATCTGTAAACCCACCGATGCTTAAGTTAAACCATTTACGGTTCAAGCAATCCTCTTCTTAAGCAGTCCTTTTCTTAAGCAATTCGCTTCTTAAGCAATTCGCTTCTCAAGCAATTCACGTTTCAAAATAATTCACGATAAGCAGGTGCACCATGGACGATATCCTTTACTTATATGATGAGGATGGAAATGAAATTCCATTCGAATTTCTGGACGAAATCATCTATCAAGACAACCAGTATGTGGCCCTCCGCCCAATGGAAGGCGCCAGCACGGACGAAGTCCTCATTCTCTTAGTAGAAGGAGACAGTTTCTCCCTGGTTGAAAATCAGAAAACCATAGATGCAGTCTACAAGCAGTTCCAGTCCGCTCACAAAGCTGACTACGACTTCCGAGACTAAGGAACGTACTGCATCGCCGTTTTCGTTTTCCATTTCCCGCTTTCCCTCTTTTCTTTGCAGGGATAGAACTCAAAAGCCTTTCCGCTTTCCCTCTCCTCTTTGCAGAGAAAGAACTCAAAAGCCTTCCCGCTTTCCCTCCTCTCTTTGCAGGGATAGAACTCAAAAGCCTTTCCGCTTTCCCTCTTCCCTTTGCAGGGATAGAACTCAAAAGCCTTTCCGCTTTCCCTCTTCCCTTGACAAGAAAAGGGGAAGTCACTAAAATAATAGCCAAACCGTTGAAGAAGAGTAGTACGCTTTCTCCCTTCTCTTTGAGAGAGCTGTGGATGGTGGAATCACAGCAGAGAATACCAAGCCGAATGGACTTCTGAGGGCAAACCGAACAGGAAACTAAGTAGGGGCGCCGGAGTTTGACTCTCCGTTACCAATTGTCAGCATATGATAGTATGCGTTAAGAGGGCGCGAAAGCGTCAAGCCGGGTGGCACCGCAGGAATTCCTGTCCCAGCAACACTGTTGCTGGGGCTTTTTATTTTGCCGAAGTTCCAAACTCCGCACGGGACCTCCGTTCCTCGCTCTTTGGCTTTCGGCCTTTGCCCGCCGCCACCTCCCCCATCTTGACGCGAAGTTTTGCAACCTCGAAAGGAGTACACACATGAATAAGTACAGAGATTTTGACAACTACCTGAAAGAATACCCATCAGAAGATGGTTACTTTGGCCCTTACGGCGGTAACTATTTAGATGACCCTGAACTCATTAAGGCTTTCAACGAATATGCAGAAGGTTATAACACCATTGCTCAGTCTGCACAGTTCATTGCTGAACTGCGCCGCATTCGTAGAGACTTCCAAGGCAGACCTACTCCGGTTTACCACTGCCAGACCTTGTCTAACCTGTTGGGTAGAACACAGATTTATTTAAAGCGTGAAGACCTGAACCACACCGGCGCCCACAAGCTGAACCACTGCATGGGCGAAGGCCTTCTGGCAAAATACATGGGCAAGAAGAAGCTGATTGCAGAAACCGGTGCCGGCCAGCATGGCGTAGCACTGGCAACCGCCGCCGCTTACTTCGGTCTGGAATGTGACATTTACATGGGTGAAGTGGACATCGAAAAGCAGGCCCCAAACGTAACCCGCATGAAGATGCTGGGCGCAAACGTTATCCCTGTTTCCTTCGGCCTGAAGACCTTGAAGGAAGCAGTAGATGCCGCTTTCATGGCTTACTCCAGAGAATATAAGGATGCCATCTACTGCATCGGTACCGCTGCAGGCCCACATCCGTTCCCGCTTATGGTTCGTGACTTCCAGTACGTTATCGGCGAAGAAGCCCGCGCCCAGTTCTTAGATCAGACCGGTCACCTTCCAGACAAAGTGGTTGCCTGCGTTGGCGGCGGTTCCAATTCCATCGGCATGTTCACCCCGTTCCTGGCTGACCCGGTAGAAATCTACGGCGTAGAGCCACTTGGCCGCGGTCCTGCTTTGGGTGACAATGCCGCATCCATCACCTACGGTTCCCAGGGCATCATGCATGGCTTCAACAGCATTATGTTGGCTGACGAAAATGGCGATCCAGCTCCTGTCTACTCCAACGCATCCGGCTTGGACTACCCGGCTGCCGGCCCGGAACATGCCCTTCTCCACGACCTAAAGCGTGTTAACTACGTTACCATCGATGACGAAGAAGCCATTGAGGCTCTCTTCCTCCTGTCTCGTTACGAAGGCATCATTCCGGCCATTGAAAGTTCCCATGCTCTTGCCTATGCCATCAAAGTTGCCCGCGAAGGCAAGACCGGTTCCATCCTGGTGAACCTCTCCGGCCGTGGCGACAAAGACCTGGACTTCGTCGTAGAACACTACGGCTACGGCGACGAATTCCTTGCCAACCTCGCTGCCAAACGCAACGGCTAAAGCCCTTCGCTAAAGCTATTTGCTCAAGTCTATTCGCTCAAGCCATTCGCTCAAGCTATTTGCTAAAGCCATTCGCTAAAACTATTCGCTAAAACTATCAACACCAGTAATTACCTATATAGATAATTACTGGTGTTATTTTTACTGTTATTTATACAAAAAGCTTGTACTTATTTCAGTAAAGCACTCAACTAATCTATGAAAATAGGAAAAGTGATTCATTTAGCGGTAAATCTGCCCATTTTGAATCACTTTTTTCATGCCATCTTCCCTCAAAAAAGGAAAAAGTGATTCACTTTCTCGTTTTTCGCAGAA
Source organism: Acutalibacteraceae bacterium (assembly GCA_045642465.1). GTDB lineage: Bacteria > Bacillota > Clostridia > Oscillospirales > Acutalibacteraceae > RUG420. The sequence goes on along the minus strand of JAZUIY010000015.1, from coordinate 611,468 downwards.
AATGAATCACTATTTTTATCTCTATTCCGTCAACAAACCTACTAAAGTGATTCATTTTTCCCTTTTTCGCTGTTTTTGAATCACTTTTTATCCTTCACTTCCTCCAACGAGTTGGAAAAAGTGATTCATTTTTCCCAATTCTCGCCTTTTTGAATCACTTTTCCCGTGTTGACTCACTGCAGTATGGCAAAACAGTGATTCATTTCTCCAAAATTTCGCCTTTTTGAATCACTTTTCCAGTGTTGACTCACTACAGAACGGCAAAACAGTGATTCATTTTTCCAAAAATTCGCCTTTTTGAATCACTTTTCCAGTGTTGACTCACTACAGAACGGCAAAACAGTGATTCATTTTTTCCCAATTCTCGCCTTTTTGAATCACTTTTCCAAAAAGTGGCCACCAAATCGCCTAAAATGGTGATTCATTTTTGCCCAATTCAAAAAATTTGAATCACTTTCCCAAAAAAGTGGCCCACCAAATCGCCTCAAAAAGCGGAAAAGACAAAAAAGAAGGATAAAAATAACTCAGATTCAAAAAACGCTCAAAATGAAACTCCAGTAGAAGGGTAAGGAAGACAAGTATCAGGAAATCAGGGAATCCTATGTTTCATGAGGCTGATTAAATGCTCGGCCATGCCAATGTGCGTAAAGAAAAAGGTGGATGGCAAGCCATCAATAAGAAGGAATAAGGAAAAGCCCCACTCCAAAGAGCAGGGCTTTTGTTGATTGATAAATAAGGTTGTTGGATTGTAATTGGTTGAGTCAATTGGTGAGTTGAGTCAATTGGTAAGTTGAATCAATTGGTAAGTTGAACCAATTGGTAAGTTGAACCAATTTGTAAGTTGAATCAATTGGAAAGTTGAGTCAATTGGTAAGTTGAATCAATTGGTAAGTTGAATCAATTGGAAAGTTGAACCAATTGGTAAGTTGAACTAATTGGTGAGTTGAATCAATTTGTGAGTTGAGCCGTAATATTACAGGTTTTTCAGGTCGTCGTCGGTGTAGAAGGTGATGTTCAAAGGCTCGAGGGCTTTGGCTGCGCCTTCTTTGTCGTTGACTTTGATGGCAATGGAAGCGCCGGTGCCGCCTAAGGAGAGGCCGTACATGTAAGAGATGTTGATGCCGGCTTCGCTGATGGCGTGGAGCACTGCTTCCAGAGAACCTACGGTGTGCGGAATGTTGACGGCCATGACGTCAGTCACTTTGGAGCTGATGCCGTGTTCTTTCAAAACGGTGCGGGCCTTGTCTACATCGTTTACCAACATACGGAGAATACCGTACTGGGAAGTATCTGCCAGGCTGACGGAGCAAACGTTAATGTCTGCGTTCTTCAGCACAGTGAACACTTCTTCCACGCGGCCTTCTCTATTTTCAATAAATACAGATAACTGTTTTACGAACATTGCTCTGCCCCCTTAGCTATACAAATTACGTTTATCAAGTACGTGCTTGGTCTTGCCTTCGGAATGTTCCAACGTATTCGGCTCAACCAGACGGATCTTACAGTTCAGGCCAATAGCCAGCTTCAGTGCACGTTTTACGCGGTCGGTCAAACGTTCCAGATCGGCAATTTCATCGGAGAAGAAGTTGTCGTCCAGTTCAACGGCTACCTCAATGGTATCCTGATCATCTACGCGGTCTACGGTAATGAAGTAGTTCGGTGTCATGCCTTCAATGGTCAGCAGTGCGGCTTCTACCTGGCTCGGGAATACGTTAACACCTTTGACAACAAGCATGTCATCGGAGCGGCCCTTGAAACGCTGGATGCGGGCCATGGTGCGGCCACAAGAGCAGGTTTCATAACGGAGGGACGTCAAGTCCTTGGTGCGGTAACGAATAAGTGGCATACCTTCTTTGGTAATGGTGGTAATAACCAGTTCGCCATCAGCGCCATCCGGCAACACCTCGCCGGTCACCGGGTCAATGATTTCCGGAATGAAGTGGTCTTCCCAAATGTGGAGACCGGCATGGGCTTCACAGTCACAAGCAACACCTGGGCCCATGACTTCAGTTAAGCCATATATGTCGACACACTTAATGGACAGCTTGCTTTCCAAACGGGAACGCATTTCGTCAGTCCATGGTTCTGCGCCACAGATGGCATATTTCAGTTTGACTTGATCTAACAGGTTCTTCTTTTCCAGGGCCTCTGCTAAGTGAAGCAGGTAAGACGGTGTGCAGGCAATGGCAGTGGCGCCGCAGTCCAAAAGCATATCAATGGTCTTTTGGGTATTGCCGGTGGACACCGGCAGTACCAGCGCGCCAAGCTTTTCAGCGCCGTAGTGGGCACCCAAGCCGCCGGTGAAGAGGCCATATCCATAGCCAATGAGGATGATATCCTCCTTGGTCATGCCGGCCATGGCCATGCATCTGGCCACAATCTCAGACCAGGTCTCAATATCCTTTTTGGTATACACCGCAATTTTGGACTTGCCGGTGGTACCGCTGGATGCATGGAGACGAACCCATTCGCTCTTCGGTGCTGCGGCCATACCAAACGGATAGGCCTCACGAAGGTCAATGTAAGTGGTAAACGGCAGCTTGTGCAGATCTTCCACACCGTGAATGTCTTCCGGCTTTACTCCGGCGGCATCCATCTTGGCGCGGTAAGGTGCTACAGAGTCGTAGACCCGCTTTACCGTTTCCACGAGTCGCTGGCTTTGGAGTTCTTTTAACGCTTCGCGACTGATGGTCTCCATTTCTTGATTGTAGTACATAAGATATTCCTCGATTTTCCTGTTAGGTGAAACTGTTCTCTTACTAGAGAACTTAAAAGATAAGCTATTTTACCACAGCGCACCGCATTGCGCCACACTAAAACAAAAAGTGGTGCAGCAAGCAGCGCCCACGCCCCGCGCTATGCGCAGAAAGTGCAGCAAGCAGCGCCCACGCCCCGCGCCATGCGCAAAAGCGGCACAGCAAGCAGCAAAAAAAGGAGCCCCACCGGGTTCCCTAATTCTTTGCACTTTGCAGCGTGCGTTGCAGCATGCGACCTGCATGCAACCGCATTGCGCCACACTAAAACAAAAAAGGGAGCCCCACCGGGCTCCCTACTTTTTTTGCTTAGTGGCTTTGGCTTACGCTTTGCCTGCGCAACCGAATACTTCCATCTTGTACTTAACCATGTCAACGATGGCCTGGCAGCCAGGAGCCAGAACTTTACGAGGGTCGAAGCCCTTGCCTTCCAGATCCTTGCCTTCTTCAATGTACTTACGGGTAGCGGCTGCGAATACCAGCTGGCATTCGGTGTTTACGTTAACCTTGGATACGCCGAGGGTAATTGCCTTCTGAACCATTTCATCTGGGATACCGGAACCACCGTGGAGAACCAGCGGCATTTCAGGTACAGCCTTGGTGATTTCTTCCAGAACGTCGAAGCGGAGTCCCGGCCAGCCTTCTGGATATACGCCGTGGATGTTACCGATACCGGCAGCCAGCATGTCAACGCCCAGGTCAGCAATCATTCTGCATTCTGCTGGGTCTGCGCATTCGCCCATAGCGGAAACGCCGTCTTCTTCGCCGCCGATTGCGCCAACTTCTGCTTCAAGGGAGATGCCCTTTTCAGCGCAGATGGCAGCAAGTTCCTTGGTCTTTGCAATGTTTTCATCAATTGGCAAAGAGGAACCATCGAACATGATGGAAGAGAAGCCTGCTTCAATGCATTCCTTAGCAGCTTCATAGGTACCGTGGTCCAAATGAAGAGCTACTGGAACAGTGATGTTCTGATAATCAATGCAGTTCTTAACCATATCAACTACATTCTTGAAGCCGTCGCAATATTTGCCGGCACCAGCGGAGCACTGGATGATAACCGGAGACTTAGCTTCTTCGCAGCCCTGGAGAACAGCCTTGATCCATTCAAGGTTGTTGATGTTGATAGCACCAATGGCGTAATGGCCTTCATGTGCTTTTTCAATCATTTCTTTTGCAGATACTAACATGAGATTACTCCTTCTAAATAGTATTAAAAAGTCACCCCGTATTATGCTACGGAGTGACTAAAAAATCAAGTAAAACCAAGGTATTTTTACAAGTGTCTTTAATTGTTTACCGAATGGTGCGGCATGTAGGAAGAAGTGGTCATTGCCTTGAAGGTGTAACCATTCTCTTTCCCCCACTGCAAGATGCGTGGCAAAGCGTTCATGGTGTTCTCTTTTACGTCATGCATGAGCACCACGGAGCAGGAATGATTCTGCAACCCACGGATTACATTATTATATATGGATTCGGCAGAAGCATTTTCAGCGTCCCGGCTGTCCACGTTCCAGTCTACATAATAGTAGCCTTTCTTTGGCAGCAGTGCCGTCAGTTCCGTCATAATACCGGACTTGTACTTGCGGGATACCGTATTGGAAGAGCCCCCCGGGAAACGGACAATATAAGAATGTTTTCCGGTCTGCTTAATAATAATGCCATTCATCTGGTCCAAATCCTTCATGTAGGCATCCGTACTCTTATAAATCTTGGAATAGGTATGAGAATAGGTATGAATGGCAACGGTATGGCCTTTCTTTGCTTCTTTGGCGATGCAGTCCTGATAACTCGGATACTGATTCGTTACAAAGAAAGTGGCTTTTGCGTTGTACTTGTCTAAGGTACTCAGAATGTCCTTGGTATATTTACCAGGGCCATCGTCAAAGGTCAGATACACAACCTTGTCTTCCTCCGGAGAAGGGTCTGTCTTACAGACGGCCGGACCCTTTGGTTTTGGGTCCTCTTTCACCGGGTGAAAGTATTCTTTCACTTTGGTTGTGGTATTGGTTGGTACCGATGGCCTCTTACTAGTGGTAAAAGCGGACTTGTTGATGTTCTCTTCGTTGACTTGAACGGTAGAACAGCCACAAGCCGATAATAACGTAACCAACAGCGCCAAGAACAAGAAAAGCGATGTAGCTTTCTTAATTTGTTTTGACATTGTTCGGAATCTCCCTTAAATTGTTCTGAAATTTTAGGTGCATGAAAAAGTATAAATCCTAAGGAGCAAAAGTGCAATAGAAAGCTAAAAAATCGCAGTATTTCGCCATAGTTAATACATTAACAATATTTTGACACTTGTCCATTTTTTCCGCTTATGTGAAAATTTAATAGCGTGAACCTTAAATCATTCTTAAAGTTTGTGTATTTTTCAACTGCCTTGTTTCTTGTATCCGTACAAGTTGTATCCGTATAGTATAGGCAGCCACCACGGATTTGCGGTGGACGAAGATATACAAAAATATGTACGCACAGATGTATATACGTGAATTTTTGAAAGAGGTATACGCAATGAAAAAAATTATTTCTCTCATTCTGGCACTGGTTGTACTTCTCTCTTGCTGCACCGGCTTTGCTTTTGCCGCAGAAGATTACATTCAGAAAGACACAATTTTCAAAACCACTGAAAAAGACCTGTACGCTGCTTTGGACGAACAGAAGCTTGATTACTCCGACGGTATTGCTGAAGCAATGACCGACGCCATCAAGACCCTGCAGTCCGGTAAAGTAGACGACCCAGCATTGAAGTACTATTCTTCTACTGCTTACACTTTGGTTCCTACCGCTGTTTACTATGCAAGCACCGGTGACAAAAACCATCCTGAATACTACGACAACATCGTAGACTTCGCAGCTGGCAACTTCCTCTCTCAGACTGCTTTCCAGGCTACCAACTTTGTTTCTCACCTGAAAGGCTCCTTTGCTGACTATGCAACTGACTATCTTGACAGTGCAGCTCACATTGACGAAGTTATCCGTTCCTTAGACTTCACAAACATTTATAAAGCTTCCGGCGACTTTGGCCGTGGCGCTGTTTACGCTGCCACCCTTGGTGCTTACAACGCCGGTAACGTATTACTGTTCGGTGTATTCGCTGGCGTAATCGTATGTGCAATCGTTGTTATGGTTCCAATTACTGCTGTTGCAGTTCCGCTCCTTGCCATCAAGGACGGTCCTGAAGTAATTAAGAACATTTCCAACAAGATTGACGACATGAAGAATTCCGTTGATGAACTCAACGAAAAAGACGAACTTATTGTAGACGACAACACTGCTGCTACCAAGAAGCATGGCTACAAAGTAATTACCGCTCTTGGTGACTCTGCAAGCTCCGGCTACGGCCTGGCTGACTATGCACAGTATGACAGCTTAGTAGTATATGAAAAGCGCATTGCCGGTTCTTACCCTGACCTTCTCGGTAAGGCTTATGGCGCAAAAGTAAACGCTTACGGCGTTTCCGGTATCCGTTCCTCCGAACTTCGTTTCTTACTGGACAACAACTATCCTGGCGACGACCTTCTTCGTGAAGGCGTTATGGGTACCCTTTCCGAAGGTGAAATCACCGTTGAAAAACTGAATGCTCTCCGTTCTGACTATCAGAACGCTGTTAAGGAAGCTGACCTCATCACCCTTGACCTTGGTTTCGATGACATCTGGCTCCCTACCATTGCTACCATTTATGACCAGGCAGACAAGAGCCGCTTTGGTGATGGCTTCTCCATTAAGGATTCCGTTGCTAAGTACGGCCCAGAACTTACCGTTGCTTCCAACGTAGGCCACTACCTTGCTTCCTGGCTCACTCAGCCAATCAACTGGGTTCCATTCTGGCTTGAATGGGATAAGGCAGTTCTCATGTTCTTACATGACTTCTACTTCAACTACGATGAAATCGTAAAACGCATTTATCAGTTGAACCCAGATGTTACTATTGTTGCACTTGGCTGCTACAACCCATGCGCAGGCTGGTCTCTCCTCTACAGAGGTGACAACGCTATTGAACATGTTCTTCAGCCATACTTTGACTATGTCAACGCTGAAAAGGCTAAGTTCAAGGATATCTACGACAATTACCACTATGTTCTGGAACGTGACGTTGAACTGATCAACACCAAGTACACGCTTCCTCTCTATGAAAACCTGACTTTGGATGACACCGGTTTCAACCCTCACCCAACTGCTAACGGTCATAGAACCATTGCTAACCTTGTTCTGGATGAACTTGGTGACAGCAACCTTGCTAAATAAGATTCCCCTTATTTCCCTCTGATTCTCCTTTTATTTGCTTAATGAGCGCCCGGCATTCTTCTAATGCGTATACCGGGATGCCTGGGCACTTATTATATAAAAAAGACACGATTCTGTATGCCAGTGCAGGACCGTGTCTTTTCTTTTGTTCTTTTTCCTTTTCCTTTGTTATAATGAGAAAGGATAAAAAAGGAAAAGGGAGTGTTTTTTTGAAGAAACAAAAAACAGCCGAAAAGGCTGCTCCAAAATATGACAACTCTTGGTACAAGGATCAAGTCTTTTACCAAATTTGGTGCCGTTCCTTTAAGGACACGGACGGAGACGGCATTGGAGACCTGCAGGGCGTACTGGAGGAACTGGATTACATTAAAAGCTTAGGGGTTACCGGTATTTGGTTCTCCCCTATTTATCCATCTCCAAACGCAGACTATGGGTATGACATTGCCGACTACAGAGACATTCACCCGGAATATGGTGACCTGGACACCTTTAAGAAGGTGCTTGACGAGGCCCACAAGCGGGATATGAAGGTTATTATGGACTTGGTAGTCAACCATTCCTCTGATGAACATTACTGGTTTAAAGAGGGCCTGAAGAGCAAAGACAACCCTTACCACGACTACTACTTCTGGAGAGACGGTAAAAACGGAGACTCCAAAGGCGGTAAGAACCCGCCAAACAACTGGCTCTCTATTTTTGAAGGCGGTGCCTGGGAATACAACAAGGACTTAGATCAGTTCTATCTCCACGCCTTTGCCAAGAAGCAGCCGGACTTAAATATGGATAACCCAAAGGTCAGAGAAGAAGTCAAAGACATTATGCGCTTCTGGCTGGACATGGGTGTTGACGGCTTCCGTGAAGACGTTATCACCTTCATTTCCAAGAGAGAGGGCCTGCCAAACGGCTTCCCTATCCCAGTTGCTTGTGGCATTGAACATTACAACAAAGGGCCTCATATTCACGAATACGTAGATGAATTCCGGAGAGATGTCATCAACCAGTATGACTGCTTTGTAGTAGCTGAATCGCCAATGACCAACGCAAAAGATGCCTTGGCCTTTACTGCCGGCGAAGACAGAGCCTTTGACATGATGATTAACTTCAACCACATGTCCGCCGACTGTTTCATAACCGACACCATTCACCTGCCGTTTAGCTTAAAGAAGCTGAAGAAAGCCCTTTCTAGCTGGCAGTACAAGCTTTCCAAGGCCGGTGCCTGGAACGCTCTTTACATTGAAAACCACGACCATCCACGTGTTATTTCCCGTTACGGTTCCGAAAAATATTGGAAGGAATCCGGGAAGACCCTGGCAACCATTGCCTACCTCATGAGCGGTACACCGTTTATTTATCAGGGTCAGGAACTGGGCATGCTGAACAACAAGCTGGACAAAGTGGAAGACTTCAAGGACGTTATGACCTTCAACAACCAGCGCCTCTTCCAGAAGATTGGCCTGGGCTGGGCTTACCTCTGGATTGCCAACACCACTTCCCGTGAAAATGCCCGTACTCCGGTACAGTGGTCCAACACGGAAAATGCCGGCTTCACCACCGGTACCCCTTGGTTCTTTGTCAACCAGAACTACAAAAACGGCATCAACCGGGACGACGAAGAGAAGGATCCGGATTCCATCCTGAACTACTATAGAAAGCTCTTAAAGGTTCGGAAGGAAAACCCGGTATTCGTTTACGGTAAATACAAAGAATACTTCCCGAAGTCCAAGAAGGTTTACTGCTACGAAATGACCTTAGACGGCACCAAGGCCTTAATCATTGGTTCCTTCAGCAAGAAGGACGTTTCCTTTAAGGCTCCGAAGGGCTACAACCTCCAGGAAGGCAATTTGGTTCTTCAGAACTATCAGGATGCCCCTGCCAAGAAAGACGGCTGTACGCTGAAGCCATACGAATGTAGAGTGTACCTCTACAAGTAATTCCTCCGAAAGAGACAAGAAGCAAAAGCCAAAAAGCAAGAGGCAAACACCAATAGACATGAAAAAAGCCACCCATTTGGGTGGCTTTTCTTATTCGTCTTTTAAGAGGATATCCTGAAAGGTTCCCCGAACCAGTCCGCAGACATCCTTGGGGTTCACAATGAGCTGAATGCCCCGTTTTCCCCCGCTGATTTTAAAGGTTTCCTTCTCTTCGGCGGTTTGGTCAAAAACCGTGGTAAACTGCTTCTTCATGCCCACCGGGCTGCAGCCGCCGCGGATATAACCGGAAACAGATTCAATGTCCTTCACCGGCACCATGGCAACCGACTTTTCCCCAACGGCTTTGGCCGCTTTCTTTAGGTCCAGTTCTTCCGAAATTGGCAGAACAAAGACGTAGTGGTCCCCGCTTTTACCGGTGGTGACCAAGGTCTTATAGACGTAACTTGGGTCGTCCCCTGCCTCTTGGGCAATGGCTAGGCTAGAGAATGGATCCCGTTCATCGCACGCATAGAAATAGGGTTCATAGGGTATTTTGGCCCGTTCCAGTTGCCGCATGGCGTTGGTTTTCGGATCTTTGTTTTTTGCCATGGTTCTCCCCCCATATGCAAAAAGACCGATGCGTGGCATCGGTCCTGCTTTTGCGAAACTAGATTATTTTGCAGCCTTGGTCATGAGAGCAGACTTTTTGCGGGCAGCATTGTTCTTATGAAGAATGCCCTTTGCCTGAGCCTGGTCAATTTTCTTTACGGCTGCCTTAACAAGTTCATCCTTATCTGCAGCATTGGTTTCAATGGCAATGTTAGCCTTTTTGATAGCGGTCTTCAGTGCGGAATTGGTGGACTTATTTCTCTGTGCCTTGTTCTGATTTACAAGAACACGTTTTTTTGCGGATTTAATATTAGGCATAGTTGAACCTCTCCTTTAGTCGTTACAGTGAGATATATTAGCACTAAATGATTGGAAATGCAACCATTTTTTATTGCTAATTTACGCCAAAAATGGCACTTTTCACTAGGGCCTTTTTTATTTAATATTGTCAGGATAAACGCCGGCTTCTACCAGCTTTTTGAAGCTTTCTTTTACGGTAGCAGCATCCTCCTGATAGGTCACGCCGAACCACTTGTCGTCGGTAGGAAGTACCTTAACATCTGCAAGCCCTGCTTTGATGTCATCCCCAATGATAATTGGGATTAAGTATTCGGCTTTGAGATTCCCTTCCGGAATACCGCGAAGGAAGGTAACGAACCCTTCTTCCAGGGAATCAATGAAGTTAGCCGGCAAACCCCACATGTTCATGGAACACAAGGTGTCTTCCGGGAAGAAGTTGACCTGGCCGTCGACACGGATGGCGGCTTTCCCGTCAATCTTCTCTATATTAGAGGTTTCATCAATTTGGGTTAAAAGATCCCCTTCTGCTTGGCAGACGCCGCGGGTGACACCGCCGTTGTCGGACAGGGTGTTTGCCAGTTTGAAACCGGCCATACAAAGATGGTACACACCGTCTTCAGTAGCTTCAGTGCCTCCCTCTGCCAGGAAGTCGTGGATGAGTTTGAAACCTTCTTTTCCATAGTAGTCATCTGCATTGATGACAGCAAAAGGCTCGTTAACAATGCCTTTGCATGCCAGGATGGCCTGGCCGGTGCCCCAAGGTTTGGTCCGTTCTCCCGGCGTAAAGCCCTCCGGCAAGTCCGTCAATTCTTGGTAAGCATATGCCACTTCCGTTTTCTGGGCGATTCGGTCACCTATGACTTCACGGAAGTCCTTATCTAAATCCTTACGGATAATGAAGACGATTTTATCAAAACCGGCTTCAATGGCATCGTGACAGGAATAATCAATAATCAGTTCGCCGCTGGGACCCAGGGGTTCCATCTGCTTAATACCTTTGCCAAAACGGCTGCCGATACCGGCTGCCATAATTACCAGCGTTGTTTTCATAGGGGTCCCCTTACTTTTTCTTCTTAATGGATGCTTCATACTGTTCTACTGCCTCGTCAATGGTACCATCATAAATCAGCTTACCGCCTTTGATGAAAATACCGCGTTTGCAGAACTGCTTGGCAGTGTTAGAACTGTGGGTAACCAAAAGCAAGGTAATATTTTCTTCTGCAATCAGTTTGTTTACCTTGTCTAAGCACTTCTTTTTGAAGTTGGCGTCCCCAACGGAAAGGGCCTCGTCTACAATGAGAATTTCGGGGCGAACGTTGGAGTTGATGGCAAATCCCAGGCGGGCCTTCATGCCGCTGGAGTAAGAACGTACCGGCTGATCAATGTATTCGCCGATGTCGGCGAAGTTAATGATTTCCGGTTCCAGTTCTTCTACCTCTTCCTTGCTGAGGCCCAGGGTGGTGCCTCTAAGGTAGATGTTTTCCCGACCGGTCATTTCCGGTTCGAAGCCTGCGGTCAGTTCCAAGAGTGCGGAGACACGTCCGTTTACGGTAATTTCCCCTTCGGTCGGGAAACATACCCCGGTAATCATCTTCAGAATGGTAGATTTGCCGGCACCATTGCTGCCAACAAAAGCCACCGATTCGCCCCGGTCTACGGTAAAGGATACGTCCTGAATGGCATCCTTGGTTTTGACTTTGATGTTTTTCAGGAAGATGGCAGCCAAACGCTGCTTGCTTCCGGAATATAACTTGTAACGTTTGGTGACGTTCTTAAATGCAATAATAGGTTCTGCCATAGTGCACCTCCAATTAAAGTACGTCCGGGATTTCCTTGCGGAGTTTCTTGTAACTCCAAACGCCAAGGAACATCATCAGCAGTAATTCTGCCAGGAAGATACCGGTTTCCAATGGGGTTTCCCAAAGCCACTGGGTGCCCATGAAGCCGGCACGGATACCGGAAACAATGTACGTAATTGGGTTCACTTTGAAAATCCACTGCAGTACCACACTGTCAAAGGTGCTAACCGGGTAGAAAATAGCGGAACCCCAAAGAAGGGCAAATACCAAGGACTTAATCAAGTTGGAAAAGTCCTGGGACAATGCAGAAATTGGACCGGAGAACAAAGCCCATGCGGTAAAGAATAAGAACATGAAAAGGTACATAATTGGAATCTGAAGCCAATGGAGGTTTGGCGGGAAGCCAAGACAGATGTTCAGAATCATAACCACCACGAAAATAATCAGGTTTACCGAAATGTTGGCAATGCTGACAAAGGTCGGAATGGTGGAAACCGGATAATGCATTTTGGTAATTAAATACCGGTACTTTCTCATGCAGTCCGTGCCCCGGTTAAACATATCGGAAATGTAGAACCATGGAACCAGACCGGCAATGAGGAACAGGAAATATGGGTAACCGTCAATATCCTTGCTGGCCTTCAGTCCGACGGACATAGCAAAGAAGTAAATGAAGACGGTAATAACCGGTTTAATGACAGCCCAAATCCAGCCAAGAGCGGACCCGCGATAGGTGCGGATAATATCCGACTTAGCCATTTTAAAGGTCTGCTCCCGATACTCTTTATGGTCAGTAGCAATTTCTTTGATGGTACTAATGTAACTACTCATTCTTTGTCCTCCGAGTTGTTTTACATAGTTGCGTTTATTATACCATACCGAAGCCTTCGGTTACAACGAAACCGCCCACTTTTCAAGGCTTTGGAAATTCTTTAAAAAACTTCCAACTTTCACTCCTTTTTTAGGTTAGTTTTAACTTGCCCCTTTATAGTTAAGACAAGCTCAACGGAATTCTCCCTCCTGTTGAGCAACGAGTGTAGTTAATACAAACCCCATAACTCGCTTTTTTAAATTTCATTTCTCCTATTTCAAAGAGGAAAATCCTTAGCTCCCCCGCTAAGGATTTTTCCTTTTTTCATTCTTCGTATGTTATTCGGACAATTTGGGCAGACAAAACGAACCGTTTAAAGTCACATTTGTTACGCTTTTTTCGAAAAAATATGCAAAAAAAGATGTATATTTTGACATGTTCTTAACACAGATGTGCTAAAAATCGCATAGTTGTGCGTTTTTAAGCATTTTTTAAGATTTCTAGAATAAACTATACGTAATCCAGAAAGGACCCAGTCACTCCTTTCAAAATGGATTAATAGGGTCCCCACACCCTACTCACTTTTTCATTTCATTTTCTCCTATTTTAAAAGGCTAGCCGGATGATCCCCCATCCGGCTTGGTCTTTTTTTATGGACTTTTTGAGTTCCGTTTTTTCGCATTGTTTTCCAAAGTATAGTTATACGCAATAAAGCCACCCGTTTTGGGTGGCTTTTTTGCTTTTGGTTTTGTCTTTTTCTTTTTGCTCTTTTTCTATTTTTGCCTTTTTTACTTTAGGCAGTTAAGACGGAAAACAGTCTTTAAAGTCTTCTAAATCTGCCGGGGTAATTTTGGAACGGTTTCGTCCAAGCAGACGGGCAGCGGTAATGAAGGCGGTTGGTCCAACTACCGGAACCTCATACAGTTTGGAACTGAGAGATACTTTTACGCAAGGTGCATCTGTTAACGCCTTCAGTTGATGCTTCATGTCTGCCCACTTGGCAAAGCGAAGTGCGTCAATCAGTGGGAAGGCAAGAGATGCCTGCCAAAGAATGGACCAATAGATTCTCGGAATGACGTGGGTCTCATATTCTTCCACGAATTCCGGTGCCTGTTCCTTTAGGAACGGAACCAGGTTCTGCAGCAGTTCAATATTGGCAACCCGCGCCGGTTTGAACTGGGCTACTGCCGTTCCCTCTTCCAGCATGTAGTAGTAGAGCTGGGCTTCCGTGTAGGACACGGTGTCTGCCAAGGCCAGCACCCGGAAGATAAAGTCGTAATCTTCGTAGTAGTCATAGCCAACGGCAAATTGCAGGCCGTTTTCTTTTAAGAAGCCGGCATCATAGAAAAAGTTGTAAACCCCAAAATTGGTTGGGTTTTCCGCCACTTTCCGGAGCATGTCATGGCCCGGCATGAGGTGAAATGCGGTTCTTTTGCTCTGAGAGCCCGTTTTCGGGGCTTTTTCCGTTCTTTTAGAACGGAAGCCCACAACTTTGGGACGCTTGTCTAAAACGGCCTCTGAGAAGGTTTTAAGGTATTGAGAGGAAACGAGGTCGTCGCAATCCACGAAAGCCACGTATTTTCCCCTGCAAAATTCCATTCCTTTGTTCCGGGCATTGGATACGCCCTTATTTGGAATGGTCCATACGGTTACAGGATATGGTTCGGTGTCCACGTGCTGAGACAACAGTTCTAAGGAGTTGTCCGTAGAGCCGTCGTTGATGCAAATAAGTTCGAAGTCCGGAAGGAACTTTCCCTCCTGATTTCGGAATGCTTCAAACAGACGGTCTAAGTATGCTGCCCCGTTGTAGACAGGAACAATAATACTGAGCATTGGTGTCATCTTATCTACCAGCCTTTAATTGTGCAAACACTTTGGTGTTGTTGGATTTCACCCAGGCAATGACCCTGCCTTCAATATAAACCGGCAGGACCAGGCCCCAGCGAACGGGAATCATCATGACGCTCATGTATTTGGACCGTGGCGAGGAGCCTTGGACGGATTCCACAGTGCGTGGGTGCTTTAGCATGGTATGAATGGCTTTGCACTTTCCAAAGAAATGGAGGGTGCAGCTTTTGTTCATTACGTTTTCCAGGCATCCAAACAACCGTTCAATGTGACGGCGGTCTAAAAATTCACTCACATCCGCGTTCATGATGCCCCAGTGAGCGTACAGGTCCGACATCCATTCGTCCTCTTCCAGACGTTTTTCAAACATGCCTTCTCTGTACTTGGCGGTTTCAGACTCTTCTCTCTGGCGGATAAAGTGGTAGTACTTCTTTTCGGTAACAACCACCTTTTCCACGTCCCGGATAACGGAGAGGACGAACGGGAAGTCGTCCCAGAAGGTCTGCGGGAAATAGAGTCCGTTTTCCAAAATGTAATCCGCACGGAACAGTTTGTTCCATGGGGTATAAAGCAAGTTCTGATCAAAGAGTTCGTGAGCATGTTCACGGAAGTCTTGCTGGGTCAGGTATGCTACCGACGGTACCGTCTGTTCCTGCTGGAACTTGTCGGTGTCGTTGTAGTAGGTGTCAATGTAGAATCCGGCAACCACCAGTTGAGCCTGATGTTCTTCTGCCAGTTCCACCATGTCATGAAGCATGGTTGGTTCTGCCCAGTCATCGGCATCCATAAAGTACATGTAGTCCCCATTGGCTTTGTCTATGGCCAGGTTTCTGGCACTTGGGGCACCGCCGTTTTCTTTGTGGAGCACGGTAATGCGGTCATCCTGAAAAGCATATTCTTCGCATATGGTGCCGCTGTTGTCTAGAGAGCCGTCGTCTACGCAGAACAGTTCCCAGTCTTCATAGGTTTGGGCTTGGAGGCTTTCAATGGCACGTCCCACGTAATCTTCTACGCCGTACACCGGCATAATAACGGATACCAGTGGGTTGGTCATGACAGCACCTCCTTCGCCAATTGTAATGCCGCTCCAATGGCGTCATCCATGTCGTAATATTGATAATTGCCCAAGCGGCCGCCTACCAAAAGCCCCTCAGCGGCGGCTTTTTCCTTGTAGGCTGCATGCAAGGCCATATTGGTTTCATCGTTTACCGTGTAATACGGTTCCATTCCCGGTTTCCAAGTGGCCGGGTACTCTCTGGTAATGACCGTTTTCGGCTGATCCTTCAAATTGAAATACTTGTGTTCCAAGATGCGGGTATAAGCCGGTTCCCGGTCGGTATAGTTCACCACTGCCATTCCCTGGAAGCTTTCCCGGTTCAGCACTTCCGTTTCAAAGCGGAGGCTGCGGTATTCCAAAGTACCAAGGCAGTAGTCGTAATATTCATCCAGTGGGCCGGTATACAGGCAGTGGTCGGCCATGGCCAACAGTTCGGCCTTTCGGTCCAGGAAATTGGTGTTTAAGAGCACGTCTGCCCCTTCCAGAAGGCGGGCCACCAAGGCGGTGTAGCCTTGGTCCGGAATGCCTTGGAAGCGGTCATTAAAGTAGTTGTTGTTATATTCCATACGCACCGGCAGACGCTTTATGATGGAAGGCGGCAACTCCTTGCAGTCCTTCCCCCACTGTTTCTCGGTATACCCCTTCACCAATTTCGTATAAACCGAACGGCCAATAAGGGCAATGGCCTGCTCTTCCAAATTGGTAGGGGTGCCGGTTATTTCGGCCCGCTCCATCGCCAAGATTTTTTCTACCTCTTCCAGTGTAGAAACCCCGAACATTTGGGAGAAGGTATTCATGTTAAACGGCATGTCATACAGTTCCCCGCGGTAGTTGGCTTTCAGGCAATGGGTATACGGATGGAAACTGGTCAGGTCGGTTACATACTTCCAGATGGCTTCGTCGTCGGTATGGAAAATGTGGGCGCCGTAACGGTGCACATCTATGCCTTCCACCTGCTCGGTGTAGACGTTGCCGCCAATCTGACCCCGCTTGTCCACCACAAGACAAGAAAGCCCATGCAGCATAGCTTCATGAGCGAAGGTGGCGCCAAACAGTCCGGCGCCCACAATCAAATAGTCATAGTGTGGCAAAACGAGTTCCTCTCTATGGGTTCCTATTTTTTCTGGTTTTCTATTTCTAGAAATTACTTCTGTTTTTCTCTTTACTTTTCCTTTGGCTGCTTTTCCTTCTTCACCTTTGGCTGCTTTTCTTTTACCGCCTTGAAGGTGACGTCAGCACCACAGTTCGGGCATGGAATAACCCGCTTCTCCGGCATACGCTTTGCGCGGAGCACGTGCTTGCACTTCGGGCACTTCTTGTAAATGTGGGTGTAGCGGTCTCTCTTCTTCAACTTCTTGTACTTGGCTTCCAGCTTCAGTTTCTCTTCTACCTTTTTAAACGGGCCATTCATTTTGGCCTGCAGTTGCAGCTTTTTGGAGAAGATACGGTACAGCATGAAAATCAGCACCAAACCGCCAATGCCGGACAGCCAATAGGTCTGTACAAAGGCATCTACCAGAATCAGTACGCAGAACAGCATCATCAGGAAAAAGTTCAATGCATCCATACCGTTGCGGCCCTTCATCAGGGTATACGTTTTGGAATTCACTTTGGATGCAAAAGCCACCATTTTTTGGAAGAACTTATTGTTCATTAACTTCTGGACCTGTTCCGGGTCTAAATTCTTCCCACCGAAGGACTGGCCTCCGTAGGGATTCTTGTTATAGTTGTTGCCATAATTGGAGTTCAAATGGAATCACTCTCTTCTAAATATATAGTTGGGTGGCCGTCTTGGTCGTAGACCACCGTTTTATTCTTGGTTTGATCCTGCAGTATGCTGTAGGCTTCCTCTAATTTACTGCTGGAGTCAGCGAAGGCGCGGTTTCTAGCGTCCTGCTCTTCCTGAAGGCGGCTGACAGCGTCATTGTATTCGCTGCGCTCTTCCTCCATTTGTTCATAGTAGGACCGCTGGTCTTCTACATAGTACCGGTGCGGTCTTCCACAGCCACAGCCCTGACAAGATGCTACCAGCAGCATATTCAGCAAAATGGTTATGGCAATGCTGATGAGAATGGAACGGAGACATCCACCGCGGCGATGTACGGTATACGTTTGATACGTACGCCCCTCTTGTTTGTTACGGGCAGCCTGCTGGGTGAACCATCTATAAAAATCATCAAAGCCGTCGGTACCGGTTTGATATCCACCGGATCCGGAGCCATATGGAGAACTTCCGCTAAACGGATTGGTTGCGGTATTGCCACGTTTGATACGGTCGTAAGCGTCGTTGATTTCTGACATTTTCTGAGCAGCAACTTCATCCCCCGGATTTAGGTCCGGATGATATTTTTTTGCCAGTTCACGGTAGGCTTTTGATACCTCTTCGTCGCTTGCGCCCCGCGGTACACCGAGAACCTCATAAGGGTCCCTCAAAGCATAGCCCCCTTTCTTGGTATAATCCCTAAGGTGCTATTATACTATATTTTGGGATTAAAACTTAATTAAAATACAGAAAAAGAGCAAGGAATCTGCATAAAAAAAGACCGGCCTCAATGGACCGGTCTATTTTCTTAGTGTTTCCAGTTACCCCAGCTGAGGACATAGATAATAACATCTCTTCTGCCCCACTGTACACACTGGTTTTCGGTGTTCATGTAAAGATCCACCACAGTGTTGGAGTTGTAGATGAATCCGCCGGTGTCAGCAGCGATACAGTAACCGTATACCTGCTTACCGTCTGCGGATACAATATAAAGTTCAGAACCGTACGGGATTTCTCTCGGGTCTACTGCAACATAACCTGGCTGTGCATACACACCGGTAGCGCACAATGCCTTAGCAGGTGCGGTATAAGCGGTGGCAGGGCCGGTAATGGTAGCCTTTACATCGGTAGGAACACCGTTATAAAGGTGATAATGGCTTGGCAGTTCGAAATCGGAAATAGAAGAGGTATCAGAAGCCTTCTTCAGATTAATCTTGGTACCATTAATTTCAACCTGATTAATTGGTTCCAAAAGAGTAATAGCAGAAAGTTCATCAGAAGATTCTACTTTTCCGTTCACAAACTTATCCTTGTAGACTACTGCTCTGGTTCCATCTTGGCCTTCCACTAATACGCGGGAGGTACCAATCTTCAAAAGCGGGCTGCTCTTAATAATGGTTTTATACGGAATGGTTTCCGTGGTGGTGTGGGTACTAAAAGAAATACGTTTTACCGTAATGGTTTCCCCACCCTTAAGAACAGTATCCAAAGAAGGCTCTACTTCATCGTGTCTACCAAGGGTAATCCCTTGTCTGTCAAGGACGTCAGCTACAGTACCTTCTTCGTAAGCTACATATTGGGTTTTGCCATCTGCGCAGATTCGAATGGAATCCGAACGGATAATTTCAATTGTGGTATCTTCGGTAATTTCCTTATCCTTTGGGTAGCTCAGCTTATCCTTCGGGCTAAGGGTTACCTTGGCTGTATCCAGGACATCCTGTACGGTGCCTGCTACAGTCAGTCTGGCAATGGTATCAGTGCCATCTTGGATTCTAACTTTGTAAGCGCGGTATACCTTAAGGGCATTTCCCTGCTCACTACTTGTGCCGGCATGGAATTTAGAATCATCAATCTTGTCCTTGGTACCAAGGGCAATACCGGCTTTTTCAATAACACCGTCTGCTTTACGGGCAGAGGTCTTGACCGTCTGTGTTTTGCCGTCAGCTGCAACATCTACTGTATATATAGTGGCAGAAGCTGCAGTTCCAGCCATGCAGAATAACAGTACCAAAACCATGACAGCTGCTACTCTAGCCTTTAAAGACTGGGCAAAACTACGTTTATGGTCGTCTTGGTTTTTTGCCATCAAAAATCTCCTTTGTCTTGACGTTATACCTTGACTTTTGGCATTTTAAAAGCAAAAAAGCGAAAAGTCAAATAAAATACGCGTACAAATTTGTGCAGTTTACACAAAGGAAGCAAGGGTTCTACCCGCTTTTTCTTGTTTATTTTCTGTTTTGGAAAAACTAGTGCAGTTTCTTTGTGCAAAGTACAAAAAACTACAAAAAGGTTACAAAAAAGTAACAAAAATTTGTAAAGCAAATGGCCTTTACATGTACTGTTATTTGTTCTATTTTAGACATAAAAAAACCACCTAAAAAGGTGGTTTTTCCTTTATTTATAGGGTTTTAATCCACTTTCTGTTAGCGGTACTAAAACTAGGTCATTTTGCCCAATTTTTTCCTAAAGTGTAAAGAAAGTCACTCTCCGGCCAGCTCTTTTGTGCGCTTAAATGCAGCGGTCAGTGCCTTATTTACCACCTGATTTAGCTCAGATTCTTCCAAACTCTTGACCCCTTCAATGGTGGATCCTCCCGGACTGCATACGGCAATACGTAAGTCTTCCAAAGAAGCTTCGGATTGTTCGGACAGCGTGGCTGCCCCTCTGGCAGTTGCCTTTGCCAGGGTGGCTGCAGTTTCATAGTCAAGGCCCAGGGCTTCCCCTGCTTTTGCCATGGCATCTATATACATATATATATAGGCAGGACCGCAGCCGGAAATAACGGAGCCGGAATCTATGAGTTCTTCCTTTTCCAGTGGCACAATGGCGCCACAGGCGGAGAAGTCATTCATGAAGGCGTTAAACTGTTCGTCGGAGACCAATTCGTTTCTGGCCACCAGGATAACACCGGCGCCAACAGAGCATGGTGTATTCGGCATAATGCGGATAATTGGATAAGTGGCTCCCAGCAAGTCACAAATAGTAGCCATTTTGGTGCCGGCGGCCATGGTGACCAAAACCACACCCTCGTTGGCCTTTACTGCGTCCTGCAACGGTGGCAAAACGCTTGGAAGCATCTGGGGCTTCACTGCTAAAACAACGTAGTTACTTGATTTTGCAATAGTTTCGTTGTCAGAAAGATTGCATCCGAGTTTCTCTGTCAAGGCATTCACCTTTACAGTGTCTACATCAGAAATAGCAACCAGTTTCGGGTCAATTCCCTTCACCAAACCGGAAGAAAGGGCATTGGCCATGTTGCCTGCTCCAATAAATCCATACTGATACATAGTCGGCTCCTTATTATCGAATCTGTCCGTCGGAACGGATGAGATATTTGTAAGTGGTCATTTCTTCTAAGCCCATTGGACCTCTGGCGTGTAACTTCTGGGTAGCAATTCCCATTTCACAGCCCAGGCCAAATTCGCCGCCATCCGTAAAGCGGGTGGAGGTGTTCACATAAAGTGCAGCACTGTCAACACACTTGGTGAAGCGTTCTGCATTGGCTTCGGTCTTGGTAATGATGGCTTCACTGTGGCCTGTGGAATGGAAGGCAATGTGGCCAATGGCCTCGTTTACGTCTTCTACCACTTTGACAGCCAGAATATAATCTAAGAATTCGGTGTCAAAGTCCTTCTCCCCTGCCGGTGTGCCCGGAATATAGGCTGCGGCAGCCGGATCCAAACGAAGTTCTACCGGAACGAGGCCGGCAGCTTCCCGCTGGTCAACCAACAGATCTTTTACCTTTGGCAGGAATTCTTCTGCAATATCTTTGTGAACCAGCAGCACTTCTTCTGCATTGCAAACGGAAGGACGCTGGGTCTTAGCGTTATTAATAATGTTCAGTGCCATAGCCTGATCTGCAGTGTTATCTACATAGACATGGCAAATACCGGTGCCGGTTTGAATGCAAGGAATCTTTGCATTCTGTACGCAGCGGTTAATGAGGCCGGCGCCGCCTCTCGGAATGAGAATGTCTACCAGTCCGGTAGCAGTCATCAATTCGTCAGCGCTGGCATGAGTTAAGTCAGATACCAGGTTAATGGCATCTTCTGGAATGGAAAGGGTCTTTAAAGCCGCTTTGAGCACGTCAACTACGGCCTTGGAAGAACGGTAGCTTTCCTTGCCGCCGCGAAGGACACAGGCGTTCCCTGCCTTAAAGGCAATGCCGGCTGCGTCGGAGGTTACATTTGGACGGCTTTCATAAATAATGGCAATGACGCCCAGAGGAGCCCGGACCCGCTGAATGGTCATACCATTCGGACGGGTGACTTCCCGCTCTACCTTCCCTACCGGGTCCGGCAATGCAGCCAGAGCACGAAGGCCGTCTGCCATACCGGCAATACGGTCTGTGGTCAGGCGCAGGCGGTCTGCCATAACGTCATTGATGCCGTTGTCCTTGGCTTCGGATAAGTCCAAAGCATTGGCCTCTAAAATGGTGTCCGTAGCGGCAACCAAATTGTCAGCCATCAAAAGCAAAGCTTCGTTCTTCTGGTCTGTGGTCAAAGCGGCAATGGCGCCGGCCACTCCCTTGGAAGCTTTACATAAAGTAATAGTAGAAGAGTCCATCATGTCCTCCTTAGAGTTCGAATTACTACTGGTTTTGTGACAGTTTTTGGCACAAAAGGCTGTGTCTTACTGTTTCTTACTGTGCCTTAAACTTTGTTCCGACAAAGTCCTTGCCGGCTACAATGTCATACAATACGGCTGGTTTTTCGCCATTGATGATGATGGTATCAATACCGGAGCCGGTAGCCATTTTGGCTGCGGTCAGTTTGGTGGCCATACCGCCGGTGCCAAGTTTGGTACCGCTGCCGCCGCCCAACTGCATTAAGTCTTCGGTAATGGTTTCAACCAGAGAAATGAGTTTTGCGTCTTTGTCAGTACGCGGGTCAGCAGTGAAGAGGCCATCACAGTCGGTCAAGATAACCAGCATATCTGCATGGACAGACTTGGCAACAATGGCAGACAAGGTGTCGTTGTCACCCAGTGCAATTTCTGCAGTGGAAATGGAGTCGTTTTCGTTGATTACCGGAAGGGCACCCATTTCCAGCAGGCGGTTCATGGTGTTACTGAAGTTCTGGAACCGTTCGTCGTTTAATACGTCGTCGGCAGTCAGCAATACCTGACCTACTACATGGTTATATTCTCCAAAGAGCTTGTCGTATGTGTACATCAGTTCGCACTGTCCTACGGCAGCAGCGGCCTGTTTACCGGGAATATCATCGGGACGGGCACCCAAGGAGAGTTTCCCAACGCCCATGCCAATTGCGCCGGAGGAAACCAATACAACTTCGTTTCCGGCGTTTTTCAGGTCTGCCAGTACGGTACAAAGGTCCCGTACCAAGCGAATATTCAAGTTCCCGGTTTTGTGGGCCAATGTGGATGTGCCCACCTTTACTACAATACGCAAGGTATTCACCTCATTCAAAGATTTGAAAAATGAATCATTCATTTTTTATGCAATCTATTCTATAGTATATAAAGGACATTCTCAAGGAAATTAGTCCGAACAATTACGAATTTAAAGGAAAAATCATGACTTTCGCAAATGAACCAACCATGGCTCCGTCAAAAGAGGGAACCATGGCCCTAGCAAAAGAACAAACCAAGCTGCTGTTTTTAGACCTAGACGGCACCTTATTAAATAGTGAAAAGCAGGTTTCAGAGGGAAACCGGGCTGCCTTGGAAGAGGCCCGGCAGGCCGGCCATAAAATCATTCTCTGCAGTGGCCGTCCCCTCTCTGCCATGAAGAAAATCATCAAAAGTCTTTCTCTAGACAAAGAAGGCTGCTACGCCATCTGTTATAACGGTGCTCTCATTTACGACACCTTCCGGCAAAAAGCCCTGTTCTCCTCCCCGCTTTCCGCGGAAGAGGTGGAATTCATTTGGGGGGA
Source organism: Acutalibacteraceae bacterium (assembly GCA_045642465.1). GTDB lineage: Bacteria > Bacillota > Clostridia > Oscillospirales > Acutalibacteraceae > RUG420. The sequence continues at coordinate 588,480 of JAZUIY010000015.1, read as the reverse complement.
AGCCGACAAAATTGGCCTTTACGCCCAGACCTATGATTCCAGCTTCTTGCTGACCCGAAAAGACTGCAAGGAATTTAGAACCTATTCCGGTATTACCGGCATGGAACCTCACTTTATTCCTACCCTTCCCAAAGACCTTCCGGAGTTGCCTTTCAAAGTCCTTTGCATTGACTTAGAGGACCATGACCGCTTAGAGCGGTTCCGGCAGCACATTACCAAAGAATGCAGTGGAAAATACAACCTAACCGGATTTTTCTCCTGCAATGAATTCGTGGAATTCGTCCGAGGCGGTATCAGCAAAGGATCTGCCATTGAATGGATGGCAGATGCATTGGGAGTGCCAATGGAAAACACCATTGGCGTCGGAGACTCCGACAACGACCTGCCAATGCTGCAGACCGCCTACATATCCGTGGCCATGGCCAACAGCGCCGACGCCATCAAAGCCGTCGCCAAGTACGTCACCACCTTAGACAACGACCACGACGGCGTTGCCGAAGTCATCCACCGCTTCGTGCTGGCCAACTAACAGCGCCCAACCAGCGCACAGCAAGCGCATCAAGCACTCTGCAAGCGAACGGCAAGCGCATCAGGCGCACAGCAAGCGCACCAAGCAAAAAAAGAAAAGCTCCGCAAAAGCGGAGCTTTTTATTTTTGTCTTGTAGCAAAGCCGCATCTTCGGCCTTTGCTGTGGTGCGCAATCCGCGCTTACAGTCTTTGCTGCAGAGCCAGCAGGGCGGCGTCTATGGCATTCTCGGCGGTGGCAGACAGTTCTGTACTGTTATAGCCGTGTTCCTTGGGATGGCTCATGCTGAGGCGCACATTGAGGCCATGGCGCATAGCCACATCCTTAAACTTTAGGTTGTGGTACTCCCCTTCCTGGTCCGTTTCCCGGACACCGTGGAGGGAACAATAATAGTGGCACATTTCATGAAGCATATAGCCACAGAGGAAGTAGAAACACCTCCGTGGAGAATTGCTAAATGGGCCGGACATAATGCTGCTTGGGTTTAAGTAAAGAGTGGGTTCCCCGGATTCCGTCCGGAACATGCGGAATTCGCCGTTGATGTATAAATCCGCTGCATCGCCCACGTCACGAAGGTCCTTTAGGCAGATGTGCACGTCCGGCAAGGCTCCGTCATAAAACAGGTCGTTTAGCAGGGCGAACAGTTCCCCCACGTGAGCCTCTTCTGTGTAGAAGGAAAACAACTTGTCATATTTCAGTTTTCGCATGGGCTCACCACCTGTCATTTCAAATGTGTTTCGTTGGGTACTTTCTATAGTTTACCCTTTTTGAGGGCAGAAAAAAAGCACCCGGCAAATGCCGAGTGCTTTATTGTTTTTACTTATACATAGTAACCGTTAGAATTGAGGGTAACTACTTTTGGAGTACCCTTGCCAATCTGAACGAAAGTAGCGGTTGGTCTCTTAGCAACGCGGGAAGCGCTGTTAGAAGGAAGAACGCCAATGATCTGGTCAGCCATGAACTTGTGGCCGGCGAAGGTTGGGTGTGGTTCGAAACCGCCCTTAGAAAGGTCCAGGTTCTTGGTACCAATGTCAACGCCGGTAACAGATGCGAAGTAGCAGTTGTCGGTGGTAGCAGCAATAATGCGCTTATAAGCATTCATAGCTTCCCAAATAGGAGCAAGCAACTTACCATAACCGAAACCGGTGCCAAGCAAGGACCAGGTATCACATGGGTTGTAGGAACCTACCAAAACGATAGTGCAGTTTGCGTTGAGCTGACGGATGGTCTTAACAATTGCTGCATAGTTAATCATGAATTCTGCAGTCCACTGCCACACGGTTTCACCAAGAAGGATTGGAGTGGTAACAACAGCAGAAACGGTGTTGCCCATGTACTGGTTAATAACGTGGGTCATTGGCAGCCAAATGTCGTTGAAGCCAACGTCAAGGGTAACAAGCTTAGCCTTAGCAACAGCCTGCTTGTAATCTTCCTTCTGTCTAGCAAGGGAATCCTTGTTGGTGTAACCAGCAGAGGCATCTCTTACTTCTACAGAGTTGGTCAGGGAGTCACCGGTGTAGGAGTCGTCCAAAAGAGCACGAACTTCAGCGGTACGGAAGCCACGCTGTGCATACGGATAATATTCCTGAGCCTGAACAGCAGCAGCAACACGAGCACCATAGGAGCCCTGTACGCAGGTCTTCGGGGTTTTGTCATCGGTGGAAAGGCCAAAACCGGAAGCAATGGAGTCACCCAAGTTTACATAAACATCGTAACGCTGTACGTCAGATGCTGTTGCAGCAGAAGCGAATACGCTCAGCATAGTACCCATCATAGTCAGGGCAAGCACAACAGAAACAATGCGTTTCATTGTTTTTTTCATTTCTTACTTCTCCTTTAGCAAGTTCATATTTTGTTAACATTATACCCTATGAAAATGGGTCTTACAAGGAAAAATACCCCGAAAAACAAAAAAACTCGTCAAAAACATGACGAGTTTTTTATGCATATTGTTAGGACTGTTTAGCCAAAGATTTTCTTCAAAAAGGTGTCATCCTGATTGTGATGATTCCCATCAGAATATCCATTGTCTACGCCGAGGGCAGCAGTCTGAGCCTGGCTCAAAGTATAATTGCCAACGGTCTGAGAACCGGAAGATGGAACATCAATGACAATGTATACAACCAGCTGTCCGTTCTTCAGTTCGGCATAGTGGTTGGTGGTAACCGCCAAATTGTCCATACCATACTGCTTCAAGATGTCTGCGGAAACCACAGCCTCATTCTTGTTGTCCAATTTCAGATTGTTATCCACAATGGACCAGGTATCCTTCTGGTAAATGGTCAGGGACTGACCGTCCTTGGTGGCAGATCCGCTGAAGATATAAGTACCATCCTTGAAGAAGGCCAAAGTAATACCTTCCTGTTCTACGGCTACCAGTACATCGGAATCTTCTGCGCCGGCTTCTGCCTGCTTCACAGATTCCTGTAATTCTTTGACTTCGGTTACAACCGTCTGGTTCTGTTTGCTGTCTTCCTTAGTTCCGCCGGTGAAAGCAGAAAGGTCAAAGGATTTGGCAATGTCTCCGCCGAACATATTCATCAACGCGTTGATATCCATGTCAGCAAAACCGGAAGACTGTTTGTTGACTTTAAAGAATTCCGTATCCGGAACACGAATGCCCTCAACCCCGCTGACACCCAGTTTGGAAGCCTGTTCCTTTCCAAGGTCAAACTGTGCAAAGGTATATTCCTTTTTCTCTTTGCTGGTGCCCTGCAAAGCAAGGGTCCAGTTGCTCTTATTTATGGTGCTGACAATTTTGCTGTCCCACTGTTCGGTGGAGTCCCCTTTGGTAACGGTCATTGGGTCAGAAAGGAAACTCATTTTGCCGTCTTTGTCTACCGTGTATTTGCCGGTAGCATCATAGGTCAGCAGCTTATTGTTTTCAATGAGGAAGCCTTTTACGGCATAGGTGCCGTCGTTATAAAAGGCAAATTGCTGGCCTGCCTGATTCAGGCCCAACCGTTCGGAGCCATTCAGCAGGTTTACTTCCACGTTGCGGACGGAGTCTTCTGTGTCCACCGTTCTATTGGAAACACAGCCTTTGACGCCCACAACCAAAAGAGAAAGCAGCAAAGCCAGGGCCACTACCAAAGCAGCCTTCTGCTTCTTATTGAAGCCATTCCACTTTTCATCCAAAGCCAAAGCTGCAATTTTTACTTTTATAGTATTCAGAAAGTCTTTCATAGAAGTCCCCCTTCTCTCTTCTTTCCGAAGTTATTTGTTCGTACAAATATTAATACGCAGCAAAAATAAAAAAGTCTTCAACTTTTCCCACCTTTTTTCATTATATCAAAAAGGAGTCCCTATTCCAATTGGAACAAGGACTCCTCCGTAGCGTTTCTCGTTACTCGCCTTTTGCCTGATAGGCTGCCACAATAATGTCAACGCAAGCATCAATGCCAAGGGCGCCGCTATCCAAATCAATCTGATAGTTTTTATAGTCGCCCCACTTGCGGTCGGTGTACTTTTTGTAGTACCGTTTCCGGCCTTTGTCGTTTTCTTCCAGGCGTTTTTCAATTTTGTCGTCCGTTTCGCCGTAGCGATTCAGTACTCTCTCTGCTCTATGCTCAGTATCGGCATGAATGAACACGTTAATGGTGTCTATGTTTTCTTTAGCTAAAACATAGTCTGCGCATCTGCCGACAATAACACAAGGACCCTGAGCAGCTGCTTCGCGAATAACGTTGCACTGCAATTTGAAAACTTCATCCTGCGGCATAGTTGCATAGTGAGAATATGGGTTTTTGCTGATATAGGCATCCCAGTGAGAGGTGTACTCTCCAATCTGTTTTACAGCCTCTTTATTCAGTCCGCTTTGCTGAGCAACCTGTTCTACAATTTCGCCATCATAAAATGGAATGCCCAATTTGAAAGCAACTTCTTTTCCGACGGTATGTCCGCCACTGCCAAATTCTCTACTAATGGTAATGACCGGTTTCATGAAGAATCACCCTTTCTGTTTGCGTTCCGAAAGCGCTCTTCCCGAACGCGCTTCCTATCTACAATTTCATTGTAACTTATTTTTTGCACTTGAAAAGATTTTTTCCCAAAAACACACTATTTTGATTTTGATTCCTTCCCCTTGGTTCTTATTTCTTTCTTTTGCTTCACAAACGTGAATTTATGCGTTTTTTTAAGATTCTCTAAAGATGTTACTCCTAGTATGGCCTCGTCGGACTCCCCAATCTGCTCCCGACATTGAGAACGCACAGAATAATCGTTAACCTTTCATAAGGATTAGGCCCCAATAACCCAAAAAGGCTCCCACTCATGTGGGAGCCTTTTAGTATGGTTCGAAACTTTTGTGGGCTTCTCTCATTTTTGAAAGCCCTTCGTTTGTGAAATTCCTTTTACAGGTCAAGAGCCATATCGCCCGGCTTGATCCATCCCTTCTTGCGCATCAGTTCAGATACGGCAAGGGTCAGGAGTGCAGGCAAAATAAACTGCATAACAATGATTTCTACCAATGCAAGGCCGGCGCCGATTTCCGGAGCCATGGTCTGGAAGGAAGAAATCTGGCCTACCAGGCCGGCGGAGCCCATGCCGGAACCAATTGGGTTACTGGTCATCTTCAGCACAGCGGAAGAAATTGGGCCTAGGACCGCAGAGGAAACAATGGCTGGAATCCAAATTTGTGGATGACGGACAATGTTCGGCACCTGCAGCATGGAGGTACCGATGCCCTGGGCAACCAGGCCGCCCATCTTGTTTTCTCTGTAAGAAGCTACAGCAAAGCCTACCATGTTGCAGCAGCAGCCAATGGTGGCGGCACCGGCGGCGAGGCCGGTAATGCTCATAGAGATACCAATAGCAGCAGAGGAAATTGGCAGGGTCAGAATCATACCCATAAGAACGGATACAATAATACCGCCCAGAATTGGGTGAACGTCTACGTTATAGTTTACCAGCTGGCCGAGCCAAACCATGAACTTGGAAATTGGCGGGCCAACAACCAGGCCGGCAGCAGCACCGGTAAGGATGCTGACCAGCGGAGTTACGATAATATCTACCGGTGTCTTGCCGGCAACCAGCTTGCCGAATTCAACGGCAACAATGGCGCCAACGAATGCGCCAAGCGGTTCACCTGGTTTGCCAAGGACAAGTTCCGTCAATGGCTCGGCCAAAGTGCCCACAGCAGGGAATGCGCCAAGCATACCGCAAACAGCAGCAGAAACGGTCACCAATGGACCCTGCTTCAGCTTTACGGCAACGCCAACGCCGATGCCGGCGCCGGTGGCGGTTTTTGCCACATTGGCAATGATAACAAGATAGGTGCCAACCACGCCACCTACCAACGTACCGATCTGTCCAATGATGGTGCCAATAATTAAGGTGGCAAACAAGCCCAGCGCCATACCGGAAAGACCGTCAATGAAGATTTCGCTCAAGAAAGATTTTATCTTTTTCATATGAGTGCTCCCTTTCACCAATTAAATTGAAGGAATTGTAACATATTTTAACTAAAAAACAATCTAAAAAGCCGAAAGTTAGACAGACATTTTTTTAACAAAAAAATGCCCTGCCTTACGGTTGGACAAACACTAACAAATGAAACTGAATAGAACGAACAAAGGCAGCCCTCCCTCAGGAGAAGCTGCCTTTGTCTTAAAAGATATACAAAAGTGTAATTATTAGTGTAACTATTACTGCAATTATTATTGCATTTATTCCTGCAATTGTTATTGCATTTATTATTGCAATTGTTTATTGCAACTATTATTGCAATCCGTATTAGTCAATACGATTGCCGTCTGCATCATACTTGAAGAAGCCTTCACCAGCAATAACACCGGTCTTACCTTCATCAATGTACTTCTTCAGAAGAGCGGCCTGACCCTTAAAGTTGTATGGAGCAATGACGCTTGGAAGCTTTACATACTTCTTAACAATGTTATAGCCGGTTTCCAGGCCAACAATGTCGTAAATCTGGAATGGGCCGTAAGCTGCGTTAGTGCCCAATCGCCAAGCAAGGTCAATGTCTTCAACGGTAGAAACGCCGTTAACAACCAGGTCCATAGCGCCTGCCATGAATGGGATAACCAAAGTGTTCAGCAGGTAGCCTTCCTGTTCCTTCATGATTTTAACCGGCAGCATGTTGATGCTTTCAGCAAAAGCAACTACTGCGTCAAAGCTTTCCTTGGAAGTTTCCTTGGTGCCCATAACTTCTGCCAGGTTCTGCTTATAAATGTTATTTGCAAAATGCAAAGCCAAGAACTGATCCGGTCTCTTAACCTGAGAAGAGAACTTGGAAGGAAGGAAAGAAGAAGAGTTAGTAACAATGATAGCGTCCTTCTTCACCATGGAAGAAACCTTCTTAAAGAAATCCTTCTTCAGTTTCAGGTCTTCAGAAATGGATTCAATAACCAGGTCAGCATCCTTAACTGCCTTCTTCAGGTTCAGTTCAATCTTTACATTTTCATATGCTTCATCAATCTTCTTAGAGCATGCAGCATAATCCATGCTGTCATAGTCTTCAATGATACCACCGCAGAAGTTTTCTACAGTCTGAGCTTCGTTCATCTTGTCCAGCATCTGGTGATAAACCACTTTCAAACGGTCCAACTTTGCCTGGGTGCGCTTTTCAGAATCTTCATTTCTTACCCAAATGGTAACGTCTTTTCCGGTGTAAGCGCTCTGAAGAGCAATCTGGCTGCCCAATACGCCGCCGCCACATACGGTAATTTTATTCATGATCTTAACTCCTCCAATAATTTGTATGTTAAAGTGCTGTGCTAAACGTGCGCTGGGTACCGCTTTGGGCAGCTCCCCAAGCACTATGCTAAACAGGTCAAAAAGCACTGCACTTAACTGCCAAAAGGAATACGAAAGCGGGCGTTAAAGCACCGCACCAACATTTGTTAGTTGTTAATAATTTGGTAACATTTCAATCATTGGGCACTATTATATGTGTGCGGTCAATTTTTGTCAACTGTAAAAATTTGCCTAAATTCCGCAAATTCATCGCTCAATTATTGGCAGACTATACCCATACAAAAATTGTCGTTTTTTCCATAGTTTATCTATCTTTTCACATTCGTAACTTTTGGCGCAACTACGCCTTTTCTCTTATCCATCTCAACCCCCTTTCTCAAAAATCGCATAATAAGCACTTTTCCACTCCGCCGCTTTTCCCTTCAAAACCAGCATCTTTTTCTAAGCAAGCAAGCCCTCTTTCCCATCGTTATCGGCATTTTAAAAATCAACTAACATATTTTAGTATCCCTATCATTTCTATTCCTGTCCCCTCTCCCCAGCAAAAGACAACAAAAAAAGCCCCCACAGATGTGGGAGCTTTTTTTCCTTGAGTAAACCCGTTCGGGTGTTGTTATCTCTTGGAGAACTGTGGAGCACGACGTGCGCCTTTGAGACCGTATTTCTTTCTTTCCTTCATACGTGGGTCTCTGGTCAAGAAACCAGCCTTCTTGAGCTGTGGACGAAGAGCTTCGTCATACTGAAGAAGTGCACGGGAAAGACCATGACGGATTGCACCAGCCTGGCCGGATACACCGCCACCGTTTACACGGCATACGATGTCGAACTTTTCGGTGAGACCGAGGAGTTCCAGTGGCTGACGAACGATCAGCTTAAGGGTATCAAGACCAAAGTAATCGTCGATGTCTCTGTCGTTGATGGTGATTTTACCATTGCCTGGATATACGCGAACGCGGGCAACGGAGCTCTTTCTACGGCCAGTGCCGTAATAGTAATTGCTTTCGTACATTATATTGCCCTCCTATTAAAATTCGCGGATTTCCGGCTGCTGTGCAGCGTGTGGATGTTCTGCGCCTGCATAAACATGAAGTCTAGTCAGAGCCTTTGCGCCAAGGGTGTTGTCAGGGAGCATACCCTTAACAGCCTTTTTAACAACAAATTCTGGCTTTTCGTTCATGAGAGTCTTATACTTCACCTTTTTCATGTTACCGATGTAACCAGTGTGGTGATAATACATCTTCTGTTCCAGCTTCTTACCGGTCAAAACCAGTTTAGCTGCGTTGATGATGATAACATAGTCACCAGTGTCAACGTTCGGAGTAAAGATTGGCTTATACTTACCACGAAGAAGGTTAGCAGCTTCTACTGCAAGAGCACCGAGGGTTTTGCCTTCAGCGTCAAGCACGTACCACTTGCGTTCAACTTCGTTTGCCTTTGGCATAGTAGTGGACATACTAGTTCCTCCATAAATAGATTTTAGTTGCTCCAAGGCAACTTTAATTGCTCCAAGGCAACTTTTATTGCTCGAAGGCAACTTTAATTGCTCTAAAGCAACAACTTTTATTGCTCGAATATAGTAACACTGCGGTTTCTTCCCGTCAACACTAAATTTGGTATATTTTAATTTAGCACAGCACAATCTCCGTTTTTCTCGTTTTTTCTCTCTTTTTCATTGCATTTACTCTCGCGCTATTTTCAAAAAATTTTTCCCTCTGCCCCACCTCGCATGCTTATTCAGTTCAATTCTTCCCTCACGTCTCATCTACGCCTGCTTTTTCAGATCCATTCTTCCCTCACGCCTCATCTACGCCTGCTTTTTCAGTTCAATTCTTCCCTCACATTCCCTCTTCGCCTGCTTTCAGCGCCCAATTCTCCCCTCACGCCCCAATTTCCGCTTTTATTGCCCTTTTCCTCATCTACCTCTTTTGGCGATTTACTTTTCTCATTCCGTTAACTTTCCGCTTTATCTCCACCGTCGGCTCTTTCTTTAACTCAACCCTTCTTTCCAGATTCACTTACGCCTGCTTTTTCAGTTCAAATTTTGCTCAAGTGATTCATTTTTCCCATATTTCTCAATAATGAATCACCTTTTTCGAGGCTTTTTGGCTCAAAAAAAGAAAAAGTGATTCACTTTCCTCTTTTTCGAAGAAAATGAATCACTATTTTTATGTCTATCTAACTTTCAATTCGCAAAAAGTGATTCAAAAATGGATTTTTCAGCAAAAATGAATCACTTTTACCTTCTTTTTTCTCTCAACGACCCGGATTTGGTGATTCAAAAATGGGTTTCCCGGCAAAAATGAATCACTTTTACCTTTACCCCTCACAAATAACCCGATTTTGGTGATTCAAAATCAGCATTTTCAAGCAAAATGAATCACTTTTACGCCCTGCGGATCAAAGTGCCTTATCCATTTCGCTTTGCGGATTAAAACACCTTATTCATTACGCTTTGCGGATCAAAACACCTTCTCCATTTCGCCCTGCGGATCAAAGTGCCTTATCCATTTCGCCCTGCGGATCAAAGTACCTTATTTATTACGCTTTGCGGATCAAAACACCTTATCCATTTCGCTTTGCGGATTAAAACACCTTATTTATTACGCTTTGCGGATATAAAACCTTGTTCTTTTTGCTGTTAATAAGGTTTTGTGATTTTAAAAAAGGGGTTATGACAAAAGTAGAATCACCAGTTGTTAATGTGGTTGGATTGGAGGATGGAGATGACGTTTTGAGGGATGGCTGGGTAGTCTTGGCGGAGGGTGGCCAGCAAGAGCTTGATGCGCTGGCGCTCCGTGGCTTTGTCCAGAGGACAGGTGCTGGACAGGACTGGCAGGCCGACTGCGGGCGAAACGGCCTCGGCTGAGTGGCCGACTGCGGGCGAAACGGCCTCGGCTGAGTGGCCGGCTGCGGACAAGGTGGTCTGGGTCGGCAGCGTGGCTTTGGCCACGGCGGACGAGATGTCCTGTTCCGGGACAAAAACCATAGGGCGGATGACGGTCATGCCCGTATCCGACAGATGGGTTACCGGTGCGAAGCAGCCTAAGGAGCCCTGGTCTAGGAGGTTCATGTAGAAGGTCTCTACTACGTCATCTCTGTGGTGACCAAGGGCCAGTTTGTTGCAGCCGTGTTCGGCGGCTACCTTGCAAAGGGTGCCGCGGCGCAGTTTGGCACACAAGCTGCACGGGTACTTGGTCTCCGTGGCGGAAAAGACCACGTGGCCTATATTGGTTTGCTCATAAATGAACTCCACTTCCAGATGGGCGCACAAGTCCCGCATTTGGTTCACGGAGGCCTCTTCCATTGGCCCATGGAAGCATGGGTCCAGAAGGATGGCCTTGAGGTCATAGGTTTTCGGATAATAACGGCGCATGGTAGAAAGGCAGAACAGCAAGGCCACAGAGTCTTTGCCGCCGGAGAGTCCGACAGCCACTACATCGCCTTCGTTAATCATTTCATATTGTTCCATTGCCTTACGCATGAGGCCCATGATTTTTTGCATTTTCCCGCTCCTTGCGAAATTGATTCCTGTTCTTTATTATATCTATAGTATTCTATTTTTTATAGCACTCTACAAATAAGTATTCTGTTTATGCGTTCTTTTAAGAGAATGTCCTCGGGAGGATCAAGATATGACCATTTTACTCATTGACGGTCAGGGCGGTGCCCTTGGCAAGGAACTGGCAAAACGCATTTTGGCCGAATTGACGGATGCTGACTTGCTGGCAGTTGGCACCAACAGTATTGCCACTTCCAGTATGGCAAAAGCCGGTGTGAAGTACTTTGCCACCGGAGAAAATTCCGTTATTGTAGAAGCTCGGAAAGCTGACGTCATTGTTGGCCCTGTGGGCATTGTAATTGCAGATGCCTTAATGGGTGAAGTTACTCCTGCCATGGCCAAAGCAGTTGGTCAGAGCAGTGCCAAGCGTGTGCTGATTCCAATGAACAAGTGCGACACCGTCATAGCCGGCGTGAAAGACAGCGGCACCAAGGAACTTTTAGATGATGCTATGCAAAAAATCAAAGACATCCTGAAGGGCTAAATACATTGACGAAAATGCATATCGTACAGTAAAATAGTAGTGTTGATTACAAGAAGTAATCTCACGGACAGAAGTCCTCTTTATTAAACTGTTTTACGAAATTTTAAAGGTATCATGAAGGTATCGTTTTTCAAGAAGAGAAACGGTGCCTTTTCTTTTTTCCGTGCTTTGTACGCACTGTATAGTGGTTCCTGTTTTCGCAAAACCATAAGGAGAACAACATGCATATTCCAGAAAACTACTTAAGCCCAGAAACTTGTGGCGTTATGGCGTTGGCCATGGTGCCGGTGTGGGTTCACGCCGTAAAAAAAGTAAAAGCTGAAATCCCAAAGGAAAAGATGCCGCTGCTGGGCATTTGCGCAGCCTTCTCTTTCCTGGGGATGATGTTTAACATTCCCCTGCCGGGTGGCACAACCGGGCACGCCGTTGGCGGTACCTTAATTGCCATCCTTCTAGGACCCGATGCCGCGTGTATATCCGTCACCATAGCGTTGCTGATCCAGGCACTTTTATTCGGGGACGGCGGTGTGTTGGCCTTCGGCGCCAACTGTTTCAATATGGCCTTCCTGCTTCCGTATGTAGGATATGCCATTTATGAAGTCATCAGCAAAAAAGCCAAGTCTGCCAAAGGAAAATACCTGGGGGCAGCGGTGGGCTCTTACGTTGGAATCAACGTAGCAGCGCTGGCGGCGGCAATCGAGTTCGGTGCACAACCGTATCTCTTCCATGATGCCTTAGGACAAGCGCTGTATTGCCCTTACGGCTTTAGCATCAGTATCCCAGCCATGATGCTGGGACACCTTACCGTTGCAGGTCTTGCAGAACTCATTTTCACCACTGCAGTGCTGGCCTTTGTCAGCAAGACCTCGCCGGACATTGTATCCGTAGAAAATCAGGGCAAGAAGAGCCACCCAGCCCTTTACATTTTAATGGCTGTTCTCGTCTGCGCCGTCCCACTGGGACTGTTGGCCCAAGGCACCGCCTGGGGCGAATGGGGCTCTGATGAAATCAGCAATGTCATTACCGGCGGCACCGTTTTGGGTTATACCCCACAGGGTATGCTGGACGGTTGGGAATGGTCTTCCATTTTCCCTGACTACACCATGGCAGGCCTGCCGGATGTAGCCGCTTACATTTTAAGTGCTGTTATTGGCGTAGCAATTACGGTACTGTTGTTCCGTATCATTGCTGCCACCATGAAATCAAAAGTAGATTTTGATAAGAAGTAAACTGTAAGAGAAGTAAACTGTAAGAGAAGTAAACCGTAAGAGAAGTAAGGTAAAGGAGTATTCTTCGTGAGTGAGCCAACTCGCATTCCGGAGTGGATGCAAACCGAAGAAAATTACATAGCGCCGAAAGATTCCGATGGATTCCTCAGAAAGACCATGTTATCCATCATGGGAGTCTTGGCAAAGGCCCGGAATTCGGGTAAGCCGAGCAAGCTCCAAGGCAGCGCACCGGTTGCACTGCTGACGGTGCTTACGCTCATTGTGCTGACCGCATGTGCGAAGAACGCGTTCTTCACCTACTGCGTGCTGGGGCTTGCCCTCATCTGCCTTTGCCTCTTGCCGGGTAAGCAATTGAAGCCGGCCGTGTCCGCCACCCTTGGTGCCGTGGGCCTGTCCTTCTTAATCCTTCTCCCGGCCGCCCTCTTAGGCTCTCCCCGCACTCTCATCACCGTGTGCCTGAAAGTCTTCATCTCGGTAGGGCTCATCTCCTTCCTCAGCGCCACCATCCCGTGGAACCAGCTGACCAAAGGGCTACGCTTCTACCATGTGCCAAACCTGTTCATCTTCACCCTGGACATCACCCTGAAGTTCATTGTTATGCTGGGCGATGTAGCCCAGAACATGCTGGAATCTCTCAAGATGCGGTCCATTGGGAAGAACGAGAAGAAGAAAGAAAGTTTCTCCGGCATTATGGGGGTCACCTTCTTAAAATCCCGGGAACTGTCGGACGAAGTCTTTGACGCCATGACCTGTCGGGGCTTTGAAGGCGAATACAGTATTACGCATAAAACAAAGTTGAAGCCAATGGATCTTGCTTACGCAGCAGTTCTGATTCTCTTTGTTATCTTATTTATTATCTTAGAAAGGGGCATGTAACATGAGCGAACCAATTATTGATTTACAAGACGTGTGCTTCGCGTATGACGACTATATTGCCCTGCGCCACATTAACTTACACATTCATGCCGGTGAAACGGTTGTTTTGCAGGGCTCCAACGGTTGTGGTAAGTCCACCCTACTGAAGTTAATGAATGGGTTGATTTTCCCAAATGAAGGAACCTATCTTTTCCACGGAAAAGAAATTTCCGAAAAGTCCATGAAGGACAAATCCTTCTCCAAGGAATTCCACCAGAAAATGGGTTTCATTTTCCAGAATTCCGATGTGCAGTTATTCTGTGGCAGTGTGGAAGAAGAAATCGCCTTCGGTCCACAGCAGATGGGTCTCAGTGACGAAGAGGTCAAGAAACGTGTTAACGACGTCATTGAACTAATTGGCATTGAGAAGCTTCGGGACCGCGCTCCTTACCACCTGTCCGGTGGCGAAAAGAAAAAGGTTGCCATTGCCTGCATCCTGTCCATGAACCCAGACGTGCTGGTATTGGACGAACCGCTGGCCGGTTTGGATCAGCAAACCCAGAAATGGCTTGTGAGCTTCTTAAAGGAACTTCAGAACAGTGGGAAGACGCTGATTATCTCCACCCACAACTACACCTTAGCCGAGCTCCTAGGTCACCGTTTCGTCATCATGAACGATGACCACGAAATTGACCGCATCATGCGGAACCACAAACTGGAGCAGCCACACGAACACGACTAAGAAAGACAAAAAGACCGATTCGAACGAATCGGTCTTTTTCTTTGAAAGTTTATTTATTCCTTGTGCCACTTTACGCCCTGCGGGGTGTCTTCCAAGATGATACCCATGGCTTTCAGTTCGTCACGGATGGCATCGGCAGTGGCAAAGTCACGAGCAGCACGGGCTGCCTGACGTTCCTGGATTTTCTTTTCAACATCAATGTCCAGGGTTTCCTTCTTGCGGTTGTAAACCAAGCCCAAAACGCCGGTGAGTTCGTCAAAGAGTTCAATGGCAAAGTTGAGTAAGCCTTCGGATGGATGGTCGGTGAGAACCAAGGTGTTGATGTCTCTAACCAGTTCGAAGATGGCGGCCAAAGCGTCAGCGGTGTTGAGGTCATCGTCCATGGCGGCGATGAAGTCTTCTCTGTGCTTGTCCAAAGTCTTCTTGATTTCGAAGTCTTGCTGATGATCTTCTACGGCAGCATTTTCCAGAGCAAAGTCTAAGTTATCTCTGCAGGTGTACAAACGCTGGAGAGAAGCCTTGCACTGTTCAATAATGTCAATGCTGTAGTTGATTGGCATTCTGTAGTGAGAGGAAATCATCAGGTAACGGATTGGTTCGTAACCATACTGTTCTGCTACATCGCGCACAGTAAAGAAGTTGCCGAGGGACTTGGACATTTTTACGTTGTCTACGTTGATGTAGCCGTTGTGCATCCAGTAGTTGGCAAATGGTACGCCGTTGCAGCATTCGGACTGTGCGATTTCGTTTTCATGGTGTGGGAAGATAAGGTCCTGACCACCGCAGTGGATGTCAATAGTTTCTCCCAAGTAACGGCGGTTCATGGCAGAGCATTCAATGTGCCAGCCTGGACGGCCCTGGCCCCATGGAGATTCCCAGTATGGTTCACCCGGCTTAGCGGCCTTCCAAAGAGCAAAGTCCATTGGGTCTTTCTTTACTTCGCCTACCATGATGCGGGCGCCGGCTTCCAAGTCTTCCAGAGGCTGGTGAGAGAGTTTGCCGTATTCGTCGAAGGTCTTGGTGCTGAAGTAAACGTCACCATTGTCAACAGCATAAGCGTGGCCCTTTTCAATGAGGGTGCTGATGATGTTGATGATTTCATCAATGTTTTCGGTAGCCTTTGGATGAACAGTAGCTTCTCTAATGTTCATGCCCTTTACGTCTACCCAGAATTCTTCAATATATTTTTCGGAAACGGTTTTGTAATCTGTACCTTCTTCGTTGGCGCGCTTGATGATTTTGTCATCAATGTCAGTGAAGTTCTGTACGAAGGTTACTTCGTTTCCACGGTATTCCAGATATCTGCGCAGTACGTCAAATACGCAGAGTGGTCTGGCGTTACCAATGTGGATGTAGTTATATACAGTTGGTCCGCAGGCATAGATTTTATACTTGCCTTCGGTCATTGGTACCAGTTCTTCTTTCTGGCGTGACAAAGTATTAAATACTTTCATTTATATTCCCCTCTTTATTGAATTTGCTGATTAATAAATTTATCAAGCTGCTCTTGCAAGGCGTTGATTTCTTCCAGAACCGGGTTCGGTACGTGAATCTGGTCCAGGGAGTCCACACGCTCTCCGTTCTGGCGAACGACCTGTGCCGGTACGCCAACGGCAGTGGAGTTTTCCGGAATGTCCTGCAACACCACAGCACCCGAAGCAACGTTGGTGTTGTCTCCGATGGTGATTGGGCCAAGGACCTTGGCGCCGGAGCCAACCATGACATTGTTGCCGATGTTCGGGTGACGCTTGCCGGTGAACTTACCGGTACCCCCAAGGGTAACCCCTTGGTAGAGCGTGACGTCGTCTCCAATTTCGGTGGTTTCTCCAATAACAACCCCGTGGCCATGGTCAATGAAGAACCGGCGGCCAATGGTTGCGCCAGGATGAATTTCTATGCCGGTGTTCTTAGCGGCACGCTGAGAAATGGCACGGGCAAGAAATTTGTGTCCCCGCACCTGCAGTGCGTGAGCAACGCGGTAGTACCAGATGGCGTGAAGCCCCGGGTACAAGAATAATACTTCTGCTTTGTTAGAGGCAGCCGGGTCTCTTTCTAAGACCGTGGCCACGTCTTCTTTAATGAGGCCAAGCATTTTCTTGCTGCCTCCAAAAAATGTGTTCACTACGCTCATAGTGTTCCTCCAGTCAAAACCGAAGACCTGAGAAAAAAGAAAGCCTCCGTTGCATAATGCAACGGAGGCGAAAGTTTCCGCGGTTCCACTCCGGTTTATAACTCGTTGCCTTTTCACGGTGGCTAGCCGAGCGAAGATACTGAGAAGCCTGTTCCCCTCGCCTGCTCGCGGGTGCATTTCTTCGGTCTCTTTTGCAGGAAGGACTTTCAGCCAATGATCCTTCTTCTCTGATGCTTTATGAAACCGGGTACTCTCCCGTTCAACGCATTTATATGTAATTCGCAAGATTATCTTATCATTTTACTTAGAAAAGTCAATGATTTTCGCACTTTGAACAATGTAAATAATGCCCGAAACAATGGCGGCCAGACAAGTAATTCCGCAAAGGATATTGGAAACGGTTACCAATGGGAAGGTGTCGGACAAAACGCCAAAGTCTTCCTTCAGGGAAACCAAGAACATGGCGGTTGGCACCAGGATCATCATCATAGTGGTTTTGATTTTGCCCCAGATGTTGGCCGGGATAACCACGCCCTGGGAAGCAGCCAGCAGGCGAACGGAGGAAATGCCGAATTCTCTAAAGAGAATGAGGAACACAATCCAAACGTTGCAGTAGCCCATGGACATAAGGCCAAGGAAGGCTGCGGTGGTGAGCATTTTGTCAGCCAGTGGGTCCGTCAGTTTCCCGAAGTTGGTAATTAAGTTTCTGCTTCTGGCAATGTGGCCGTCAAATGCGTCCGTCAGAGAGGCAAAGCCAAAGAGGAAGAACGCAATTAAGATATGATAAGGAATCTTCACGGTAAACATAACCAAGAAGATGAGGGTCATAACCATACGGAGCATGGTCAATTTATTTGGTAAATTCCACATTTGTTAATCCTCCACTGCTCTACCAATTAAGTCGTATTCTTCTGCGGCAACAATGTCTACTGCCACGAAGGTGCCCGGTTCCAAGTCCTCTGTGGACCCGAAGAGCACGGTGCCGTCAATTTCCGGTACATTTCTGTAGGAACGGCCCACGTAGCATTCGGCTTCCGGGTCAAACCCGTCAACTAAAACCAACAAGGTCTTGCCCACAAATGCTTCGTTTTTCTTCAAAGCAATTGGGTATTGCTGTTCCATAATCAGTTCTTGGCGATGTACTTTTACGTCATCATCCAACTGGTTGT
Source organism: Acutalibacteraceae bacterium (assembly GCA_045642465.1). Classification (GTDB taxonomy): domain Bacteria; phylum Bacillota; class Clostridia; order Oscillospirales; family Acutalibacteraceae; genus RUG420. The sequence goes on along the minus strand of JAZUIY010000015.1, from coordinate 571,071 downwards.
CCAATTCGGCAGCTTTGGTTCCCTCTTCCGGAGAGAAAGCAAAACAGCCTAAGTTATCAAATTCTATTTCGTGAACGAAACGGGATAAGGTTTCAAAGTTTTCTTCGGTTTCCCCAGGGAAGCCGGTCATTAAGGTGGTTCGGATACAGATATCCGGAACCATGTCACGGATGTGGGCAATTAACTTAGAAAGTTTTTCATAGTTGCCAACACGGTGCATGGAGCGAAGCACGCTTTCATCCGCGTGCTGGAGAGGAATGTCTAAGTAATTGCAGACCTTTTCCTCTCTGGCCATTACTTCCAACAGTTCATCCGTAATGCGTTCCGGATAAGTATATAAGAAGCGGATCCATTCAATGCCGTCAATTTTGCAGAGTTCCGTCAGCAAAGCAGCCAGCTTCAGTTCACCATAGAGGTCTTTGCCGTAGAGGCCGGTATCCTGACCCACCAGGATGATTTCTTTTACGCCGGAAGCAGCCAAGTCTTTGGCTTCCGCCAGCACGTTTTCCATGGTGCGGCTGCGGAACTTGCCACGGATGCCCGGGATGGCGCAGAAGGCGCAGTTGTTGGAACAGCCTTCCGAGATTTTCAGGTAAGCCCAGTAATTCGGGGTGGTCAGCACCCGTGGGCCATCCAGTGGCAGCAAGAGTTTATCCGGATAAGCATTGTATTCTTCATCCCGCAGCACCGCATCCACAATGGAAACGATATTGCCGTTGTCCCCGATGGAGACAACGCAGTCTGCTTCCGGCAACTCTTCCAGGATCTGGTCATGATACCGTTCTGCCATGCAGCCGGTAACAATGATTTTTCCAACCAGTCCTGCCTCTTTATAGTCAGCCACATCCAAAATGTTTTCAATGGCTTCTTTCTTTGCATCGTCAATAAAACCGCAGGTGTTCACGATGACTGCGTCACAGCCGGACAGTTCTTCCGAAATCTGATATCCGGCCACACTGAGTTTGGCCAGCATCAGTTCTGCATCTATCTGGTTTTTCGGGCAGCCAAGGCTAATCATGCCAATGGTCTTTGGTTCATTCATCTAATGTCTCCTTTAAGAAGGTCATAAACATATAGATTATAGTACAAAGAAAGAAAAGAGCCAACAGGCAAAGCCCGTTGACTCAGAAAGGAAATGCAATTTAATCTTCCGTGTAAGAAGTATCCGAAAAGAGAGAAGTATATTCTCCAATGGCGGAGAAAATATCCCCCTGGTTATACCCCAGACGAACTAACGCAGCAACGGTACGCTGCTTCTGTTTTTCGTCTGTTAGGTCCCGGTTTTTAAACTTGGTGGCCAAAAGTTCCGAAATGGCAGCTTTGTTGTCAAAGTCCATTTCTTCCAGCACCAGATCTGCCACGTTATGAGGAATGCCTTTTAGTCCCAGCTGGGTACGAATACCGCGGGCAGACATATGCTTGTTTCGTACCAGTTCAGCGGCATAAAGGCGGGCATAACGTTCGTCATCTAGCAGATGAAGTTCTTCCAGTCGGTCACAAACTTTGCTTGCAGCATTCCGCAGATTCTCATAATTGACGGCTTCCCCGTCCTTCCTTTTCTTCTCTGCAGTTTTCTGCACTAATTTGTCTTCCAGGTCTTTTCGGGAATAGTCTCTGGCGGACAGCAGGTCTAGGGCTTTGTCATACATGCGCCCAAAGGAAATGGCTGAAAGCAGTTCTTCCAATTCCTCGGCTGAAACGTCAGCACCATTTTCCACGCCGTGTTTTGCCCAAAAGGTCTGGGTGGTGGTGGCGGTATACGCTCCGTCTACCATAAGGTGAACCTTTTCCCCACGGCCGTTCTTCGTCCGAATAATCATAAGTTAGTCGTCAACGGTAATATCCAAAGCAGCCTTAGCAGAAGCAGCAGAGGTTGCAACCGGTTCAGCGGCAGCATTCACTGGTTCTTCGTGCATCTGACCGCCCTTGTAAGACGGTTTCATCTGTTCTACCAGTTCAGCCTGGCGAACACGAACTTCGTTTTCCACTTCAGCCATAAAGTCAGGATGGTCAAGCAGATACTGCTTGGCATTTTCTCTGCCCTGGCCAATACGGTCTTCTTTATAGGAGTACCAAGCGCCGCTCTTGTGGATGATATCCAGTTCAGCAGCAGCGTCCAAAATTTCACCTTCCTTGGCAATACCACGGCCAAAGAGAATGTCAAATTCAGCGGTACGGAATGGAGGGGCAACCTTGTTCTTTACAATTTTAGCTCTGGTTCTAGCACCAATAAATTCACCCTTGGAGTTTTTCAACTGTTCGGTTCTGCGGACATCAATACGCATGGATGCGTAGAACTTCAAAGCACGGCCACCGGTAGTAACTTCTGGGTTACCATACATTACGCCAACCTTTTCACGGAGCTGGTTAATGAAGATGATAATGCAGTTGGACTTGGAAACAGCACCAGCCAACTTACGAAGTGCCTGAGACATAAGACGGGCATGGAGGCCTACGTGGGAGTCCCCCATTTCCCCTTCAATTTCAGCACGTGGAACCAAAGCTGCTACGGAGTCTACTACCAGAATGTCAATTGCGCCGGAGCGAACCAACTGTTCGGCAATTTCCAGAGCCTGTTCCCCGTTGTCGGGCTGTGCAACCAGCAAGGAGTCAACGTCTACGCCAAGGTTAGCAGCATAGATTGGATCCAAAGCATGTTCTGCGTCTACAAAGGCAGCTTCCCCACCCTTTTTCTGGGCTTCTGCAATGGCATGAAGAGCCAGGGTGGTTTTACCGGAAGATTCCGGTCCATAGATTTCAATAATACGTCCCTTTGGAAGGCCACCGATACCGGTAGCTGCATCCAAAGTAAGGGAACCGGTAGAAATGGCTTCTACCTGCAGGTTCTCTTCTGCACCAAGGCGCATGATGGCGCCTTTACCATACTGTCTTTCAATTTGCGCAATGGCGGTTTCCAATGCTTTCTGTTTGTTGTCTGCCAAGGTAAATACCTCCATATATTGTCATGCAAAGATTTGCTTCTTTAACGTACATTTGTTCGGTACGATTATCATTATAGATTACCGTTTCCAATTTTGCAAGCCCATTTTTCCGTATATTTACGTACTTTTCTCTAACGGTACTATTTTTGGGACAGTAGGCAATTCTGTTCGAACAGACGGTCATAACACTAGATTAAGCGGCATTGGCCTCTACAAGATGTGACCGCTGAATCGCCCACCCCAAGGAGGCCTTTTATTTACCTTTATATATAGCCATTTTTTGCCCCAAGAAAAAGTTTCTAAATTAGGTGAAAAACTTCTTGCAAATTAGATATGTCAATGATATTATATCTACGTTGCATTTAAGGTGCTTTTTGCGCCATTCTATAAAACAAGGAGGTGCCGACACATGGCAAAATGTGCTTGCTGTGGCAAAGAAGTTAAATTCGGAAACAAGGTTTCCCATTCCCACAGACGTTCCAACAGAGCATGGAAACCAAACCTCATGAGAGTTAAGGTTATTGAAAACGGAACTCCAAAGAGAGTATATGTTTGCTCCCGTTGCCTGCGTTCCGGTAAGGTGACTCGCGCATAATTATGCGTGCCTCTGACAAACTAGGAATATCGGGGTAACCACTCCCCTTTATTAGTTTGTAGCGGAATTGTGTAAAGGTAGCACGACAGACTCTGACTCTGTTTGTTGGGGTTCGAATCCCTATTCCGCTGCCAAAAAAGAGACCAGCCAAAAGGCTGGTCTTTTTGTTTTTGCTTTTCTACCTATCTGTTCTATGTCTATTAACCTTAAAGCCGATTAGCATTATTAAGCCGCCTGCAATTTGTGTTGTAAAGCGCCAAATGCAATAATCATTTTCATCAAAGGATATGCCATTTGTCACTGCCTGAACGATTGCCATAGCAAAAAATCCGACGGCAGCCAAAATAAGTAGAATATCCAAAATTTTGTAAAACGTTTTCATTAGAAAGCCCCCTTTATAAAATCGGTACCAACAAAGCAGCAAGTCCACCAGATACAATTCCAATTGCCCCTAACGTATAACCTACAACAGGTTGGCCCAAAGCCGTAGCAACTACGCCTAAGATCCCTGCAATGCCACCAAGTGCTAACAAGGCCGCAGACAAAGCAATACCGCCTTCCACTTTATAGAGCTCATTCTCACTCAATTCGCAAAAGCTGTTTGAATTCAATGCAATTTCCATTTTTGTTTTTCTCCTTTCTATTTTTTATTTGAATCAACCCACTTTTCTCCGTGAATCGATTATCATTTCTTTTTCTCAAACATCCGTCAACTTCTATAGTCCCGTTACAAATGTCTTCTTTTTCCATATATTTATATACGAGCCCATTTGAAAAAAGCTACCGCTTTTTAGACAATTGTAAAAAACGTATGCTTGACTCTGTTTGTTGGGGTTCGAATCCCTATTCCGCTGCCAAAAAAAAGACCAGCCAAAAGGCTGTTCTTTTTTATTTGTGCTTTTAGATGAGCGGCAAAGCAAGGAAGCCACCAATGATAGCTGCAATGCCAGCATACGCTAACAAGACACCTTCAGTTTGGCCCATAGCCATGAAAAGTGCTCCTGTAACCGCAGCAACGTCGCCAACTACCCACAAGAGAGTAGACAGGATGAGACCGCCATCAACTTCAAAGAGTTCATTTTCGCTCAATTCGCAAAAACCTTTAGAATTCAATGCTAATTCCATTTCAGTTCTTTCTCCTTTCTATAGATTCTTATGCATATACGAACGTTTGCCTAAAAAAGCTACGGATTTTTGGACATTTGCAAAAGAAAAATTAAATTTGGGGTATGAAGTTGTTTTTGTTATAATCAGTATTGAATCGTGCTAATTTTGAACTAGAAAATTTCGTATGATGATGCTGTAATATCGTTTTTATAGGAGGAAAAGTATGAAAACTTATGCAAATTACAACTTCAGCAACGAGCCAAACGAGATCGAGCTGAAGAGCCGAGAAATTGCATACCGTGCTGCACTGGAAAGTATTGTTTTACTGGAAAACAACGGCTGCCTGCCACTGGAAAACAAGAAAGTTGCCCTGTTCGGCTACGGTGCTGCCAACACTTCTAAGGGCGGTTCCGGCTCCGGTGACGTAAACGAACGCCACTCCGTTTCCATTTTGGAAGGTCTGGAAAATCGCGGGTTTGAAGTGGTTTCCAAGGCATATCTGAATCGCATTGAAACTCTGATTCAGGCAGGAAAAGACAACATTCTGAAAGACACCGTCAAGGGCATCATGAAAGACATGGACATGGCTGCTTTCATGGACATCGTTTCCCTCATTCAAGGCAACGGCGTCGTAAAAATTGACGAATCCATGACTGCTTCTGACATTCCTTCTGAGGGCGATGTAGACACTGCTATTTACGTGGCAACCCGCCAAGCCGGCGAAGGTGCTGACCGTAAAATTGATAGAGGTGAAAATGACCTCTCCCCTGCAGATATTGAAAACTTGAAACTGTTAACCCAAAACTACAAGAACGTCATTTTGGTTATTAACGTTGGCTGCTCTTTGGACATGGGTTTCATGGATAAGGTGCCTGGGCTTGGCGCCGTCATCTTCTTTGCGCAGCAAGGCGAAGAAGGCGGCAACGCTTTGGCTGACTTGCTGTTGGGCGTAACCAGCCCGTCCGGCAAACTCACCGACACCTGGGCTAAGAAGTATGAAGACATCCCATTCCATGACGAGTTCTCCTATTTAAAGGGTGACGTTAAGGAAGAATACTATAAGGAAGGCATCCTGGTTGGGTACCGCTATTTTGACTCTTACCATGTAGAGCCACAATATCCGTTCGGCTATGGCCTTTCCTACACCACCTTTGACCTGAAGACCGGCATGATTGCTCTGGACAAGACCAACGTCATCTTAAAAGTCAAGGTTACCAACACCGGTAAGTTTGCCGGCAAGGAAGTCGTTCAGGTTTATCAGTCTGCTCCGGCCGGGCTGGTTTTGAAGGAAGCCAAAGCCTTGGTTGCCTTTGGCAAAACCAAGCTCTTAGAGCCTGGTGAATCCGAAGAACTGACCCTTTCCTATGACATGAAAAACACTGCCTCCTACTATGAAGACCAGGCGCAGTGGATTCTGGACAAAGGCAACTACGTTATCCGCGTAGGTAACTCTTCTGCTAACGTAGAAAAGGTTGCAGTTATTGGCCTCGCAGAAACTGCAGTAGTAGAACAGTGCACCAACATTTGCTCCGTAGTAAACGACTTTACCGAATTGGATATTCCGGTTCAGCCAGAAGAAGACCTGACCGGTCTCCCAACCTTAGAATTAAAGAATGCTGACATTGAAACAGTCATTCACAACTATAAGAAGCCAGCTCCATACCACGACGAAAAAGTGGATGCTATTATGGACACCCTGACCCAGAAGCAGAAAATTCAGCTTTGTGTTGGTGCCGGCATGGTAGAAACCCTGCGGCCAATCAACTGCCGCGGCGCAGTCGGTCACTCCACCACCAAGATGCTGGACAAAGTTCCAAACGTAGAAATGTGTGACGGCCCTGCCGGCCTCCGCATTGCCAAGGAAACTCACATTATGCCAAACGGCAAAGTTCGTGCTGCCGGCCTCATTACCGACACCTCTTTCCTGCCGAAGTTTGTTCAGAAAATCTTAGAGCCGAAGCACGTGGAAGGCGAACGCATTGCATACCAGTACGCCACCGCATGGCCGGTATCCATTGCCCAGGCCCAGACCTGGAACGTGGACCTGGTCAACGAAATCGGCGCTCAGGTTGGCGAAGAAATGAAAGAGTTCGCCTGCACCTACTGGCTGGCCCCTGGTGTAAACCTTCACCGTAACCCACTGTGCGGCCGTAACTTCGAATATTACTCCGAAGACCCATTCCTCACCGGCGCATTTGCCAAAGCATTGGTTACCGGTGTTCAGACCATCCCAGGCAACTATGTTTCCATGAAGCACTTCGCCTGCAACAACCAGGAAGACGGCCGTATGGGCGGTAACTCCAACGTTTCCGAACGTGCCCTCCGTGAGCTCTACTTAAAGGGCTTCGGCATTGCCGTTAAGGAAGGCAACTGCTCTGGTATCATGTCCTCTTACAACAAGATCAACGGCGTAGCCGCCTCCAACTGCTACGACATCTTAACCAAGGTACTCCGTAACGAATGGGGCTTTACTGGTGTCGTAATGTCCGACTGGTTCGGCAGCCTCTACAGCGGCAAGCCTGGCCAGGGCGTTAAGGCCGGCAACGACCTCCAGATGCCTGGCATCGGCGTTGAGGGCCTCCTCATCAAGCTGGAGCTCCTCCTCGGCACCATCTACTTTGCCGACGTTGACCGCTGCGCCCGCAACATCTTAAAGCAGATCCTCGAATCCGAGGCTGTCCGCCAGATGAACGCCGGCGAAATGACCGAAATCATTGAAAAGTAAATCTTTATAACAAAAGAAAAGGACCGAAGCCAAAAGCTTTCGGTCCTTTTTCCGGTTTACGTATACCCACCTTCGCCGCGTTCTCACCGCGCACCACTTGATGCGCATCTCACATCGTGCATCCCAAATCGCGCATCCCAAATCGCGCATCTCACATCGCACATCCCAAATCGCGCATCCCAAATCGCACATCCCAAATTGCTCATCCCACATCGCGCATCCCAAATCGTACATCCCAAATTGCGCATCCCAAATCGCACATTTCAAATCGCGCATCCCAAATCGCGCATCTCACATCGCACATCCCAAATTGCGCATCTCAAATCGCACATCACAAATTGCTCATCCCACATCGCGCATCACTCTTTACGCGCCACTCATCATTCACCACTCACCGCGCGCCACTCTTCACGCGCCACTCATCATTCACCACTCACCGCGCGCCGCTCTTCACGCACCACTCATCACGCACCACTCATCACGCACCACTCATCACGCGCCACTCTTCACGCACCACTCATCACGCACCACTCTTTACGCGCCACTCTTTACGCGCCGCTCACCGCGCGCATCCCAAATCGTGCATCTCACATCGCACATCCCACATCGCGCATCCCAAATTGCGCATCCCAAATCGTACATCCCAAATTGCGCATCCCAAATCGTGCATCCCAAATCGTACATCCCAAATCGCACATTTCACATCGCGCGCCACTCTTCACGCACCACTCTTTACGCGCCACTCTTTACGCGCCACTCACCACGCACCATTCATCACGCACCACTCATCACGCAACACTCACAATAAGCTGCTTTCCCATAAGTAATTCGGTTTGTAACTCTTCAAAATAGTAAAGTGATTCATTTTTACTCTTTTCTGTGAAAATGAATCACTTTTTTCACGCCATTTTCACCCCAAAAAGCAAAAAGTGATTCACTTTCCCGTTTTTCGCAGAAAATGAATCACTATTTTTCTCTCTATTCAGCCAACGAACCACCAAAAGTGATTCAAAATTGAGTTTTCCAGCAAAAATGAATCACTTTTACCTCATTCTCCCCCAACCAACTCCCAATTTAGTGATTCAAAATTGCACTTTCCAGCAAAAATGAATCACTTTTACCTTATCACCCCAAAAAACATCTGATTTTGGTGATTCAAAAACGCCATTTCACGAAAAAATGAATCACTTTTACGCTTGGCGGATCAACACACCTCATTTCATACGCTTGGCGGATCAACACACCTCATCTCCTCACTCCCATCAGGCGCACAGCCTCGGGAAATAAGGTACAGTGTACCCAAAGCGCAACAACCTACAGTATGCGGAAATAATAAGCGCAAAGCATAAGGTACAGCGCCCCAAAGCGCAACAACCTACAGTATGCGGAAATAATAAGCGCAAAGTATAAGGTACAGTGCCCCAAAGCACAACGAACTGCAATGTGCGGAAATAATAAGAATCAGAATAAGGGATAACATTGGAAAAGAAAAAAGAAAAGGAAAGGAAATCGTTATATAATGATAAAAAGGAAAAGGACCGAGCCAAAAGGCTCGGTCCTTTTCCCGGTTTGCGTATACCTAAAAAATCTCAGCGGGTGAAGCAAAGATTTTCTCACAAAATTAGTTTGAGCAGCGCTCAAAAGCAAGCGCTCAAGCAGGCGCCCAAGCAAGCGCTCAAAAACAGCGCTCAAAAGCAGGCGCTCAAAAGCAAGCGCTCAAAAACAAGCGCTCAAAAGCAGGCGCCCAAGCAAGTGCTCAAAAGCAGGCGCCCAAGCAGGCGCCCAAGCGCTCAAGCAAGCGCTCAAGCAAGCGCTCAAAAGCAGGCGCCCAGAGCAAGCGCTCAGAACAGCGCCCAGAGCAAGCGTTCAAAGCGGCGCGCGCGTTCTCTTAGAACAGGTCAGCGATTGCGCTGGTGATGTTAGAGAAGGAACCAGTTACGCTGGAAAGAGCACCAACGGTACCGGAGATACCCTTGGTCAGTTCGTTGACGGTGTTGGTGAAGTTCAGGATGCCAGCGGTCTGTTCGGTAGCTTTGCCGGTTTCAACGTTGCCGGATGCTTCATTGACAGCACCGGTAACGCCGTTAGCAATGGCGTTAACCTGGTTAGCGAACTGAGATGCAAGGCTTGCGTTGTTGGCATTGAAGCCTGCAACTGCGCTTGCAACGTTTACCTGCTTCTGTGCTCTCTGAGTAGCAATGGAAGCATCAGAGGCAACTCTGTAGTTTACCTGAGCAATACCATCAATAATGTTTACTACATCAGCGGTCAAAACAAGAAGACCGGTGTCTTTATAAATGGTGTTAACAATCTGGGCAATGGAACCGGTGAGACCGGCAATGGTACCTGCCATGCTGGCAGTCATGTTAACGAAGTCGTCAGCCTGGCCTACTAAATCGCCCAGGATAGCAACGCCCTGTACAGCAGCGTTTGCAATATCTACGGTCTGGCTAGCCAAGTTGGCGCCAATTCCGGTAAGGTTAGCAGTTGCGTTACTAACGTCAACTACGGTGTTATTTGTTTTTGCGGTTTCTGGGGTTGCAGCGTTTGCAGATACAGCGCCGATGCTGGCGAGCATAGTAAGTGCAAGAACAATGCCTACCACTTTTTTCATTACATTTTTCATTTCTACAATCTCCTAAAATTAAATTCCCATAGAACATAGTTCTATAAACCGTATAAATGTTAACAAAAAGTGAACGAAAATGCAAGGGCGATTTGTTTTGTAAAAGAAAACAAGACGAACCAAAATAGCCACACAAATCCCATAAGTATAAGAAAAACAAGGAATTTCAAAAAGCCAATAAAAAAAGCCGAACTTCCCGTTCGGCTTTTCAAAATATGAAATTTATTCACAATTCGCACGCATTTCAAAGGAAAGCTTTAAATTCAGAAGGTCGTTCCAAATTAGAAGGTGATAACTTCCGGGGCTGCGGTGAAGGAACTGAAGGTGGCGGTAGCGTTCTTGAAGTAGAAAACTACGGTGTTGCCATCGTTTTCATCGTACATGTTGCGGAGCATTGGGAATGCATCCAGCATGGCTTTGCGGGCTTCCACCCGGTCATCCTCAACCAGTTCCCCTTCAATGCGGAGCCAGGTGCCATCCTTGAAGGCACAGAGTTCACACTTTGGATTGGCAGCAAGTTGCTGATAGCAAGGCTTTACTTTGCCGGTTTGAATGTAGAGCTTATCTTCGAAAATAAGCTGGGTGCCAAATGGGCGAACCCGTGGCTGATCCCCGTCAACGGTGGCCAGATAGTAAACCCCGGCGTCGGTCAAAAACTGTAAAATTTTATCCATTTAAATTCCCTCCAAATAAGAATTGCTTTTCCAAAAGAATTGCTTTTCCATAAGGATTGCTTTTCAATAAGAATTGCTTTCCAATAAGCAATTTTTCAAATTGCTAAGTTGTTCCAAATGGTTATTTCTTGCCAACCGTAATCAGGTTGGTACCATTTTCCGTGTCAAACCAGCTAACGCGAACTGTGTAGCCGTCCTTGTTGGAAGCAGCGTACAGGTAGGACGCTTGGCCGTCCACCTTCTGCTGATTCACGGTGAAACCGGCAGCTTCCAAAGCCTTGCCATAGGCCTGGGCAGCCTCCTGGCAATCCCAGGTAACCTGCACAGTGCAGTAACTGGCGTAGTTGTAAACGTGGTCCACGCTGAGGCCCTTCGGTGTCGGCAGCAGGCTGGTATACTGGTTGCTCGGCCATCCCCTCGCCGCCTTCAATTCCACGGGCGATGTAGTGGTTTTCACCTCAGCATACTCCCCATCATAATCAAAACAGGCTGCAAAAGAGCAAGCCATGGTAAGGATCATAAGAAGGCTGGCAAAAAGAGAAATTAGTTTTTTCATAAAGTCACATCCTTTAAAAAAGATATTTCTCCAAAAATTAGAATTGCTTCAAAATGAATTGCCTCAAAAATGGGCTGCTTCAAAATGGGCTGCTTCAAAAATGAATTGCTCAAAATGAATTGCTTCAAAAATGAATTGCTTCAAAATGAGCTTTTCAAAATAATAAATAAATCAGTTTCCTAAATTATAACAAAAAGGAATGCGCTAAAAAAGCAAAACAAAAAGCCCCCGGTAAAGGGAGGCTTTTTTGCATTGGCAAGCGATTGCCTGCCAAAAGCGAAAGGCAATGGGAATTGCGTTTCCATTGGCAAGCGGTTGCCTGCCAAAAGCGAAAGGCAATGGGAATGGAGTTTCCTTTCATTGAGGAAGGAAACAGTTAGTCGTTTTTCTTCTCTTTGAGGAGCCAGAATTTTTCCAGCGGGAAGATGACAATGAACTGGACAAAACCGGCGGCACCGGCGGCAATCATGCGGGCCAGGCCGTGGATGAAGCTGGAGTCAATTCTGGTGCAGAGGCCGAAGACAACACCTTGCAGCCAAGTGGAGAAGAGAATCAAGCAGAACAGGATAACCAGGTAGATAACTACGTTGGCCACCGGAGTGTCACTCTTAAAAGTGGTCTTTCTGTTCTGGAAGTAGCCATAGAAGTTGGCAATGAAGTTGGACAAGAAGAACGGCAGGATGTAGCCCCAGGTAATGGTACCGCCAACTACGTATTTTGCCATGTCTGCAGCGCCCTTTGCGGTGGTGGCATCAAAGATGACATCCGGTTTAAAGATTGCTGCCAGGAAGGCTGGCAAGGTGGCTGTGAGGCCATCAAAGAGGAATGGAAGCAGGTAAGCCAGCGCCAGTTGGATGATGGTGACAATGCCGCTGACAAGGCAGAACTTAATGAACTGCCAGAGGGTCTTGGTGCCGCTTCCCTTTTCTTCGGCCGCATTGTCGATGCCGCCCAGGGAAATTTTCTTAGAATCGTTAGCCATAATGGTTCTCCTTTTTGCGATATAGCCCATCCAAACGGATGGGCCTATTTTACAACCTAGTATTTCTTGCAAAAGCGTTCCGGTATTCTTTTGGTGTCATGCCGGTAACGGCCTTGAACTGCTTTGAAAAATAACTTTGAGAGGAGTAGCCGAAATAGTCGGCAATTTCAAAGATACTTTTGTCGGTGTAAACCAAGCTTTCTTTGGCAGCGGATACTTTGCGGTACAGAATGTAATCCCCAACGGAGACCCCTTCATACTTTACAAAGAGCCGGCCTAAGTAAGAGGGTGAAACGTGTAAGTTTAAAGACAAGTCTGACAGAGAAATGGGTTCATAAATATGATCCGCAATGTAGGTCTTTGCCTGCTCCACCAGACTGTTCCGGACGGTGCTTTTGGAGAGCAGCTGGATTTCTTCGGTGAATTCCATAATGGCATCCCGCTGTTCTTTTTGCAGTTCTGCCACGGTCTTGCATGCTGCAATCCGCTGCAGCGCTACATCCGAAATTCGGTAGGCTTCCGTGCCCGGCAAACCGGAAAGAATGGCAATTCGGGTCACCACCGCCACGGTGGAGACGGCCATGTACTCGTAGGTTTTAAACTGGTTCGCGTCTATGATTTCGTAGTTGATCTCTTCTCCACCGGCGAGAAGGTCTGCCACCTTCTCGAGATTTCCTTCGGAAATAGCGGTGGCCAATTGCCATTCATCATTTTCGGTATGATTGGCATGGAAGCCATCCAGCTGTTCAAAGAGATACTGAAACTGTTGTTTGTGTTTTTCCATAAAGGGACTCCTTAAAAGAACATACCTTTAATCCAAATTTCTAAGCCAATGCCAATTAAGATAATGCCACCTAGAACGGAGGCTTTACCGGCCAATTTGGTGCCGAATTGTTTGCCGATGAGCAAACCGCCAATGCAAATTGCCATGGTGACTACGCCAATGATAATGGATTCCACCAAGGCAAATGGGAAGTCATAATCCGCAATGGTAAAGCCGACGCTCAAGGCGTCAATGGCAGTGGCAACCCCCTGCACCATCAGCATCTTGATGGTCAATTTCTTGCCATCAAACTCTTCCGGTGCGGTATTCCAGTTTTCAATGCCTTCCTTCAACATGCTGCCACCAATGTAGAGCAGCAGAATTAAGGCAATCCACGGAATAAACTTCTGGAAGGACGTAAACAAATTCAGAATGGTGTGAACACAGGCCCAGCCAATGAGTGGCATTGCTGTCTGGAAGAGGCCAAAGGTACCGGAAATCAGCAGCATCTTTTTCCAGTTCATTTTTGGTTCATTCAGGCCATCTGCCATGGAAACGGAAAATGCGTCCATCGCCAAGCCAACGCCAAAGAGGATGGCGTTCAGAAAGAACATAAAATTCCAGGTCATCATCTTTCTCCTTTATTACGGCACAAAAAAGCGCCAAGTACACGATTTGCATACTTGGCGTTAAAAGCGTTATGAAGAGGTCATGTATAGCAATATCGTGTTATACATGAGTCTCGGAATTTAAAACAAGCCAGGTTTTTTAGGCCAGGATGTTGACTTGCTACGTAAATGGGTCACGCTCCCTACTCCCTCATGGGTCATGGAAAGGTTAACACAATTCAGTTGCAAAGTCAAACGTGATTTTTCCACCAAACCGAGTTTTTTATTGTCCTTTTAGACAAAGCATGAAAGTCCTTTTGTGGCATACCCAACAAAAATTTTAGAAATGTGCGGAAGTCACTTACTTTTTTCTTAGAATATGTAAGAATAAAGCAACCTTAAGGAAGGAGGTGTATTCGAAGTGATTTTTACAGAAATCCAATTGGCACAACTGCCCTTTTGGAATCAGTTAGATACTGCCCAAAGAAAAGACTTTCTCTCTAGTACAGCCCATCTAGATTTAAAACAAGGCTGTTCTGTACCAAAGGAACAATTAGACAATTGTGGCGTCATAATCTTGTTTGAAGGGACCTTACATATTATCATTTCCACAATTGAAGGCGAAGAAAACGTCTCAACTTATCTCTCTGGTTTTGACTGTTTTTTGACTTCAGAATTATCTGTGACGGAGTTCAAAACAGTGACAAATCGGGTCACTGCTTCCACCCCCGCCTCGTTTCTCCTAATCCCGAAGTCAACGCTTCTTTCGCTAAGCTACCGAAATCATGAAATGCAAGTCTTTCTGGATCAGCTCTATGCGAAGCGAATGAATGCCATCGTAGAATCTATGAACATAACTTTGTTCTTACCCTTGGACAAAAGAATAGTCTATTTACTGTTGAAAGAAAGTGAGGCCTCGCATAGTAACATCATATATGTTACCCAAGACAAGTTGTCAAAGCAGGCCTATTCTTCCAGGGAAGCTGTCAATCGTGTTCTCAACAAATTCGCAAAAATGAACTTGCTTTCCTTAAAGCGAGGACAGATACGAATCATAAACCCAGATAAGCTGAACGACCATCTATCTCCTGAGTATCACTCCGATTCCCTCCCTACAGAAAGGGGAAAGGCCGAGGATTAAATCCTCGGCCTTTCTTTTATTCTCTCGGGCTGCCCCAGAAAAACAGGGCAACTGTTTCTGGTCCTGTGTGGGATCCAATGGTGGTTCCGATGTCGAACCGGCGGACATGGCCAGCGGTGTGAGGAAACCTAGTTTCAATCTCTGATGCAACGTACAATGCATCGTCTGTGCAATAGGAAGAGCTGATGAATACGGAGTCAGCGTATTCAGCGCCGTTGTCCGCCAATTCAGACATCTTATCCACCAATGTTTTCAAAGCGGCCTTCTTTCCCCGCACCTTGAGGCGCGGAACTAGATGCCCCTTTTCATCCATATTTAAAACTGGACAAATTTTCAGCACAGTACCGAACCAGCCGCTGGCCTTGGAGATACGCCCACCGTTTATGTAGTAGGTTAAATCGGTGGTGGTAAACCAGTGGTTCACACGGCTTTTGTTAGTTTCTGCCCAAGCGGCCAGTTCGGTCATTCCCATGCCTTTATCTCGCAAATCAGCCAATTTGTCCATTAGAAGTCCGTATCCTGATGAGGCAGCCAGAGAGTCCACAATAATAATGTGGCGCTCTGGAAATTCTGCCTGCAACAGGTCACGGGCGGTTGCGGCGGAGTTAAAGACGCCTGACAAACCGCTGGAGAAAGATACATGAACAACATCTTTACCCTGTGCCAAAAATGGAGTAAAGAATGTTACAAACTCTTCAATGTTCACCTGTGAAGTCCGGGTGGATTTCCCTTCCTTCAAGGCTCCGTAAAAGTCTTCTACGGAAATGGACTGAAATCCATCGTCCAAGCCTTCTACGTCATCAAGATAGTAATGAAATGGTACGCAATAAATGTTCCTTTTTTCAAAAAATGCTGCATTCATATCTGCTGTGCTACAGCAAGTCAATACATAATCCGACATATAAGTCGCCTCCCACCTCCCACCTTAAGCTTGGGCGATTCACTTTGCACCCTCCTACCGAAAAATCCGCCTCCATTTCCAGTAGAGTGGGACTCTCCCAGTAGTAGAATTGGCGTAAATAAAGGGAAAGTGAGAGATAAGAAAAACGCCTCGGCATTTGCCGAGGCGTTTTATTAATGGCTTTTATTTTTAAAAATATTGAACGAAAGGAGCAAGATTATCAGGGTTGGAATCAGGAATAAGAACAGCTGCCACAGGTTTTGGGACAAGAAAATGACATAGATGATGGCCAGAATGGAAGCCACCAAGCAGAGGATGTTAATGAACACACAAGGCTGTTTTTTCTTTGCCCAAAGGGAACCAAATACAATGCTCAAAATGAACTGTACCGGCAGTGCAAATACCAGCAGTTTCCAGAAGAAGAAATTAGCTGCATTTAGGATGACAAAGAGGGCAATTAAAACGGCTGCCCAGTATCCTACGGAGACAATGGTCCAGATGGAAATGTGGATTCGTCTCTTCCGGGCCAGTTCCTCCGGGGTCAGTTCCCGAACGAAGTGCGGTTCCTTACCATCCGGGTCCGTCAGCAGGTCATCCATGGTTACTCCAAAGAGGGCGGCAACCGCTTGGATGGTGGAGACATCCGGAATGGATTCCCCCCGTTCCCACTTACTGATGGTTTTGTCAGAGTAATTCAGTTTTTCAGACAGTTCCAACTGGGTCCAGCCTGCTTCCGTACGGAGGCGGGCTACATTGGCACCAAAAATCTGTTTTACGTCCATGTTCTTTCTTCCTAGTTTATTTCAGCAACTCCCGAATGCGGTTCATTGCTTCTACAGTGTTTTCATAAGAGTTAAAGCTGGTAAAGCGGAAACGGCCCTTGCCGCATTCGCCGAAG
This sequence comes from Acutalibacteraceae bacterium, assembly GCA_045642465.1. Lineage (GTDB taxonomy): Bacteria > Bacillota > Clostridia > Oscillospirales > Acutalibacteraceae > RUG420. The sequence continues at coordinate 554,553 of JAZUIY010000015.1, read as the reverse complement.
CCTTCGCCCGGGGTACCAACTACCTGTGCGTTTTCTAAAAGGTAGTCAAAGAATTCCCAGGAGCCCATGCCATTTGGACACTGAATCCAAATGTATGGGGAGTTCTTACCGCCGGTAAAGGATACACCTAAGTCGGAGAAGGTATCCATAATCACTTGCGCATTTCTGCGGTAATAATCAATATTTTCATCCATCTGGCGGATGCCTTCTGGGGAGAAGGCAGCGGCAATGCCGCACTGTACCGGCCAAGACACACCGTTATATTTGGTGGACAGACGGCGGTACCAAAGCTTGTAGATGTTGACGCCGTCTCGTTCCAATTCCTTTGGAATAACGGTGTACCCGCCACGGGTGCCGGTGAAACCGGCTGTCTTGGACATGGAGCAAAGCTCAATGGCACAAGTGCGGGCGCCAGGAATGGCGAAGATGCTCCGTGGGCAGTCATCTACAATAAAGTGTTCGTAAGCGGCATCATAAATAATGATGGCGTCGTTGTCGTTTGCGTAGTCAACCCATACCTTCAACTGGTCCAAAGTGTAAGTAGCACCGGTTGGGTTGTTTGGAGAGCAAAGGTAAATGATGTCTGCGTGAACGGATGGGTCCGGCATTGCACAGAAGCCGTTGGCTTCTGTGGATGGCGCAATGATAATTTCGCGGCCGGCCATGATGTTGGAGTCCACGTAAACCGGGTAAACCGGATCCGTTACAAGGACGGTGTTTTCCTTTGCAAAAATGTCACCAATGTTGGCGCTATCAGATTTGGCGCCGTCGGTAACTAAAATTTCGTCTGCACCTACGGTTACGCCGAAGGAAGCATAGTAGTTTGCAATGGCTTCTCTAACGAAGTCATAGCCTTCGTAGTCAGGGTAACCCTTGAAGGTTTCCTTCTTGGCCAGGTCATCGGCGCCCTTTTTCATAGCGTCAACAACAACCGGTGGAAGTGGAAGGGTTACATCGCCAATGCCCATGCGGATGACCGGCTTGTCCGGGTTTGCAGCAATATAGTCGTTGGTTTTTCTGGCAACGTCGGCAAACAGATAGTTTGGCACGAGGTTGTCGAAGTTGTGGTTGATTTTCATAGTCTTTCTCCTTTATTTAGACACCTAAGGTATCAAGCAGACGGGACGTGGCCCCAGCCTGTGGTATTCCAAAATGTAACTCCCGAAATGCGGCACGTTTGGCATCTGCAAAGTCTCCCTTTGAAAATACTTCACAGAGGTCATCCATATTGGTGACAATTGGGCCGCCTACCGTATCATACGAAAAATAGAAGTCACGGTCTAATGAAAATTCAGATAAATCATAGGCGTAGAACACCATTGGTTTATCCAAAAGTGCCATGTTCATGCAGATGGAACTGTAATCCGTAATCATAACATCGGAAAGAAAACAAAGTTCATTGCTGTCTGGATAGGCACAAACATTCACGACCCCCGGCAGAGAGAAGTCGGAACGGGAACAAGCGTCGTGTGGATGAAGGCGAACCAAAATGGCACATTCCATGTCAGAGCCCTTGGCTCTCAGGCCTGCATTGCAAGCCTCCCGAAGGCGAGCAAAGTCAATGTGCTCTACCACGGAGCTTCCGTCGTCCCGGAAGGTCGGACTGTAAAGCACCAGGTATTTGCCGGCGCACTGGGGGTACTGGGCGTCAAATGCAGCCCGCTTGGCAGCCAAAGCCGCCGGAGAAACCCGTTCTCCGAAATACTGGTCTTGCACCGGGTTCCCACAGTCAATGACCTGCTGGGCCTCCATGCCGAAGGCGGACATGTAAATTGGTTTACAGCTCGGGCCGCTGCAAACCACATAGTCCGTATGGGCATAGGCCCGTTTCTCCAGTTTGCGTTCCCGCTTTGGCTGCGGCATATCCAGGCCAAACTTTTTAAAGCCGCCCTGTCCATGCCACACCTGGACCACCTTGGTGTCCTTGTTAAAGTGGGCAAACCCAAACGGGAAGAAGTTGTTGTTTAAGAAAATCCATTTGGCACGGGCCATCCGGATGTTATCTACCAAATAAAATTTGAGGAGTGCCTTTTTGCCCCGGAACAAATCCTGACGGTCTACACGGAGAATATCGTACCCGCCACGGGACTTCAGTTCCGTTTCGATTTCTCCAAGGCCATCCGTAAAGCTGGCATCGTGTAAGGAGAAGAGCACTACCCTATTCTTCTTTACCGGCAGCAAGGCGGCCAAGCTAAAGAGCAAAGCGTAACCCCGGAAGGCAAAGTCTTTTACCAGGTTCTTCAGCAGGGTTTTCCAAACGTCATGCTGAATGGCTGCAGCCTTCAGCTGCACATCTACTTCTGCTTTATTCATGGGCTGTCTCCTTGAGGATTGCCTCTGCTACCGCCATGTCGGTTGGGTAGGTAATTTTCATGTTGGTGACGTGGCCTTCTACCAGGTGCACCGGAGCACCCTTCAGCAGGAAAATCTTACAGCCGTCGGTTAAGGTTTCTTTTTCGGAATCTGTCAGAGAATCCATATAAACCTGCAACTGATCCGCTTTGAAGGTCTGCGGAGTTTGTGCCTGGTAAAGGACCGAACGGTCCGGTACGGCAGAAATGGTCTTGCCGTCCACGCTTTCAATAATGGTGTCAGTAGCCGGAACCACCGTATTGCAGCACCCATATTCTTTGGCCGCAGCAATGTTGGCAGATACCATGTCCAAGGTCAGGAACGGGCGAACCGCATCCTGGGTCAACAGAATGCTGTCGGCCAAACCGTAATGGGTATCCACAAAGGACAAGGCACACTGCAAGGTGTCATTCCGCGTGGTACCGCCGCAAAGCACGGTAACACGAGATGAGGAAAAACCAGATTGAGACATGAGCTGTGTGGTGTAGTCCACCCAATCTTCCGGCACCAGCACAATGACATGGTCCACTTCCGAAGAAGCGTACAGTACCCTTGTGGTGCGGACAATAATTGGGGTTCCGGCAAGTGGCAGATACTGCTTTGGCAGATCTGCTCCCATGCGGCTTCCAATGCCGCCGGCCATAACCGCAGCAACAACCATGGTGTTCTCCTTTCTTACGGACGGACGTCGAATTTCTTCAAAATAAAGGTTCCCAAAGGAGCCAGTGGTCCGCCGTACCACTTCACATAATATTTCAGCATACTCTGAATATGGATTATCTTCAGTTTCTTATTGGAGGAACTGCCTCTCTCCCAAGCGTGGTAAACCACAGCCTCCGGATAAAAGAGTACGGTCCCCTTCTTGTTCATTTCCCGGGTAATGTCACAGTCTTCAAAGTACATAAAGTACCGTGGGTCGAAGCCCCCCAGTTCTTTGAAGACGTCTGTCCGGAACAGCATAAAGCAGCCGGTGGCATTGCGGATCTTAAACGGCAGGCCCCGGTCATACTTACCCAGCATGGCGTAATGGCGCATGACCACATTCGGTGCTCCGTTTTTGTCCCGGAAGTGGCTAATCAGCAGGTACGGCAAATGGGGAATCCGTTTGCCTAAGACCTGATCGGTGCCATCCGGGAACTGAATTCGCGGAGAAAGCTGCACCACGTCGGCGTGGGTATCCATGTACCCCGCCATCATGCTGACCACATCGGAATCCAGGATAATATCCGGATTCACCACACAGTGGTATTTGGAGTTCAGCAGCGGAATCACCTTGTTGTGTCCTGCGCCAAACCCATCATTGGCATAAGTTTCCATTAAGAACACCCGTGGGTCGTCCCCAAAGGAAGACTTAATAATGGATAAGGTGTTGTCGGAAGAGCCGTTGTCTACAATGTAAAGTGTAAAGTCTTTTGCCTTTACATTGTCCAGCATACTCCGAACAGCATCGTATATTTTATCTTCATTGTTATAGGTGACAATACATGCAGATACGCCATTTCCAGAGGCGGAAGACACTTCACTCTTCCGTCTGCAAGGGCTAAACAAAGCGTGGGCAATATCTACTCTCCAACCTATTTTTTCGGTGAGCGATGTGGCTCTTCCCGTTACATTTCCACCATGCACCCGGTACTGAATCAGCTGCTTTGGCAGGAAGCAGACAGAACCTTTCTGTTCTGCCACCAAGCCAATCCACTGGTCGTGCATAGGCACGTAAGATGGGATTGGCAAAATGTCGGCCTTCAACGAGGCCTTAAATGCCATGCAGCAGCCCATATAAGAGTTGCGCACCAAATTCTGCCAGAACCCCGGTTTGGAACCATGTACGCCAAAGAAGGAAGGCTCTGTTTCTACCAAATTGGCATCTACTACTTGAGCGTCGTGGAGGACTAAATCGCACGTATTCAGAGCAGCAACACAGGTGTCCACCTTTCCCGGCAGCCACACGTCGTCCTGGTCGGCCAAGAAGATGATGTCCCCGGAAGTCAAAGAAATGGCATGGCTAAAATTGCGGATGACGCCCTGGCCCGGTCCCTTCACATACTGAATGCGGGAGTCGGCTTCTGCCATGCGTCGTACAATGGCTTCGGTTTCTCCACCCGGTTCGTCGTCGGAAACAATAATTTCGTCCCCTTCCCGAAGCTGCGCGAGAATGGAACGAAGCTGTTCTTCTATGAAATTTTCCCCTCGAAATGCCGCCATGGCCACAGAGATTTTCATCAGTTGTCCCCTTTTTGTTCTATTTACCGAAAATGGAGTTTCTTTTTCTACATTTTATCATTCTCAGCCAGTATTTACAATAAATCTGAGTGGGGCGTATAATGTAATAGCGTACTAATTTCTTAGGGAGGAAATTGAAAATGAAATATCCTAATATTATCGTTCATGGTTTCTTCGGTTGGGGCACCGGCTCCATTCTGAATGACATCTCTCCGTACTTCGGTGGATACCATGGACCAGTTGAAAAGTACCTCAACGACAAAGGTTACGAAACCTACACTCCAAACGTAGGTTCCTGGAACTCCGCTTGGGACCGTGCTTGCATCCTCTATGCCATGATTAAGGGTGGTACCGTTGACTTCGGTAAAGTTCACTCTGAAAAATATGGTCATGCCCGTTATGGCCGTACCTATCCGGGTCTTGTTAAAGACTGGGGCGAAAATGGCAAGAAGATCAACATCATCGGCCACTCCTTCGGCGGCCCAACCGTAATTGCTTTCACCGACTTGGTAGCTCACGGTTCCGCAGAAGAAAGAGAAGGAACTCCTGCAGACGAACTGTCTCCACTCTTCGCCGGCGGAAAAGCTGATTGGATTCATACCGCTACTACCCTTTCCGGTACCAACAACGGTACTACCATGGCTTCCTTCCCTCCGAAACCAATGTCCAACTTCGTAAACTGGGTTTGCGTAGGTATCCTCGGTGGTATCCTTGGTAAGACCCCATTCATGAAGCTTTGGGACATGAAGATGGACCACTGGGACATCTCCGAAGATCCTGAAAAAATCACTGGCTGGAACATCCAGAGCATCAGCGAACTGAAGCCAAAGCTTGCTGCTTACAACAAGAACAATCTGGATAACATCATGGGTGAAATGTCTGTACAGACCACTGCTAAGTTCAACTCCATGACCAAGACTTCCGACAAGATCTACTACTTCGCTCGTCGTGCTTGCCGCACCAAGCAGATTGGTAACACCAAGTTCCAGAGAATGGAACTCAAGTCCTTCCCAATCGCTCACATTTCTCAGCTCATCGTTGGCTGGTTCAACAATGCCGACCTGAGAGACAACTACGGCGTAAACTCCGAATGGTTCAAGTCCGACGGACCTGTTAACACCATTTGTACTTCCGCTCCATTTGACAAGCCATCCGTTGAATATGTAGACGGCATGGAAATCAAACCAGGCGTATGGCACAACATGCCGGTAGAACACAAGGACCACTTCTCCTGGATGGGCTTCTTAGAACCTAAGAAGGACTATCAGGAATACTTCCTTGGCATGGTTCAGCTTGCTGACTCTCTTCCAGACGTTAAGTAATTAAAACAAAAAGAAAAGCCTCCCAACAGGGAGGCTTTTTTATTTTAGTTACCACACTGATGTGCCCAGTAGAAGGAAGCAAATGTGCCATGCTTCAAATTTGGGTGAACCGCAATGCAAAGTGGAGAGCGTCCGCCTGGGACATTAATCTGAACCAGTGCCTGGTCCGGCGTCAATTGGTCAAACCATTTGGCATTGTCTTTAATGAAGCTAATCTTGTTGGAGAACGGTACATGAGAACCCCACATTTTCTTGTACCCAAGCTTCTTCACGTCTTCATAGTATGCACGAGCCGTATTGGCATAATCATGCAGGTTCAGGTCTGGGTTGGTAAATGCCCAGAAGCCCATGTTGCAGGCATCCCCTGCAAAAATGGTTTTGTCTTCCGGATCCAGGAATGTAATGGAACCTGGAGTGTGACCTGGGAAGTCTTTTACAATGAGTTTCTTGTCTCCCAAATCAATGACATCCCCGTCATAAAGCGGAACATATTCCGTGTCACCGGCCTTGGTCATCAAAGCTTTGTCCACTACCTTTTCCAAAACTTTCTTCACAAGCTTAGACTTAATTCCGGCATACAAAGCAGTGCTAATGTCATCTACCAGCTTGTAATAACAGTCATCTGTGGTGAAGGTTGGAACATCCTTTGCCCCAATATAAACCTTGGAGAAGTTGTGGTTCCCGTTGGAATGGTCCGGATGGAAATGGCTGTTTACAACCATGTAGTCGGCATCCCCGGTCTTCTTAGCAATGAAGTCAGAAAGATTAAAGAAATCCATACCGGTGTCCATCAACACGGTCTTTTCAGAGCCTTTGAAAATGAATTCCGATACCATCATTTCATTGTTGGTGGAAATCCAGTCATTCAGCTTTTTGTACATGTAAATGTTCATTGAATTTTCCTCCCTATTCCAAAATAATTATGCTAAAATCATTATATCAATTTGTTGGAGGAATGCTCAATGAAAATCCTGGTCATCAATGGGCCTAACTTAAACATGCTAGGTATCAGAGAACCTGACATCTACGGCAAGAGTACCCTCAAGGACCTCTACGCCCTCATTGAAGACAAGTGTAAGGCAGAAGACATATCCGTTACCTTCTTCCAAAGCAACCATGAAGGAGACCTTGTCACACGCATTCAGGAAGCCTTCTTTGAAAAGTTTGACGGCATTGTCATCAACCCGGGTGGATACACCCACACCTCCGTTGCCATCCTGGATGCCCTCAAAGCCACCAACATTCCAACCATTGAAGTCCACATCTCCGACATAGACGAACGGGAACCATTCCGCAGCCTCAGCTACGTTTCTTACTACGCCAAACAAACCATCAAAGGCCACGGCTTCCAAGGCTACCTTGAAGCTATTGACGCCCTAAAGGAATAACAAAAGCCACTGCATAAGCAGTGGCTTTTTTCAAACTCAAATATTGTCCAAATTGTACTGGGCTTTGTATTCCTGATACATGCGCTTAAAGTCTGCATCTTCTTTGGTGTTCTGCAGATAAGCGTGCTGGTCATATTCCCCTTCTTCGGACTCAATCATGGTGGCAGCAATGTTGGAACAATGGTCACCAATACGTTCCAGTGCAGTCAAAATGTCACTGAGGATAAAGCCCATTTCAGCGGTAGTGTCACCTTCCCGAAGAGCGTCAATCTGGTGCGCCTTAATCTTGTAGGAAAGTTTGTCTACACGGTCTTCCAGTGGTTCTATGGTTTTCGCCATGCGCAAGTCGTCCTGCTGGAAGGACTCTACGGTTTTGTCTACCAGGTCAGAAACAGCTGCATAGAGAACCTTGAGTTCAGCAGCAGTCTTTTCCGGAAGAGCCAGTTCCTTGTCATGAAGTTCTTTTGCGGAATGCATTAAGTCAACAGCGTGGTCACCAATTCGTTCAAAGTTGGTAATGCCATGCATCATGAGCGATGTATTTTTTACATCCTTTTCAGAAAGTTCCAATTTGGACACTTTTAGGAGGTAAGTTCCCAAGTCATCTTCATAGTGGTCCAGACGGTCTTCGTAACCATCCACTTTGGCTCCCGCCTCATCTGTGAAGGAACCGGATTCCAAAATACCAATGGCAGCATTCACAGAACGCTTTGCAACACGGCCCATTTTGGAAGTGGTTTCAAAAGCACGGCGAACAGCGAAAGCCGGCATGGTAAACAGGTGTTCGTCTAATGCGGTTTCGGACTTAGAACCGTCTCGGATAATCAGTCTAGACAATTTACAAAGCAAGTTACGGAAACCAAACAAAAGAATAATATTACCACCATTGAAAATGGTATGAACAATGGCAACCGTTAGAGGATTCACCTCTATAGCCTTGGCCCACGGTATGAAGAAAGTAGTAGCAACCAGCCATACAGTCAACCAAATAATAGTACCTACCGTGTTAAATCCAACGTGTACGCAGGCAACACGTTTTGCATTTTTGGTTGTACCAATGGAAGAAAGAACCGCCGTAATACAGGTGCCAATATTTAAGCCCATAATAACCGGGACCAACTGGCCAAGGGAAATGGTGCTACTCAAAGACAGCGCCTGGAGAATACCAAGTGTTGCTGCCGAGGACTGAATTAAAGCGGTAAAAAGCATACCGGTTGCAACACCCAAAACAGGATTGTTAAAGCGAGCTAAGATACTGGTAAAGGATGGCATTTCAGCCAGCGGTTCCATTGCAGAGGACATCATTACCATGCCATACATCAGGATACCAAAACCGGTTAAAATGGATCCGGCGTCTTTCCTTTTCTGGGTTTTTCCCACCATAGCTAAAATGACACCAATCAAAGCAAAGAGCGGAGCAAAGTTTTTCGGCTTCAAAAATTGAAGCAGAATGCTATTATCCGCATCTATACCGGTTAAGGAAAGAATCCAAGAGGTAATTGTGGTACCAATTTCGCAACCAAAAATAACTGGAACAGCTTGCTCCAATTGCATAATACCGGAGTTTACCAAACCAACCAGCATTACAGTTACAGAGGAGGACGACTGAATGGCAGCGGTAATAAAAGCACCAAGGCCTAAGGCCATAAGTGGTTTTGCCGTTGCTTTTCTTAACATTTTTTCCAGTTTGCCACCAGCCAAACGTTGCAAACCGTTTGACATAATGGTCATTGCAAACAGGAAGAAAGCCAAGCCGCCAAGTAACTGAACAACATTAAAAATGCTCATACGTTAAAATCAATCCTTCTTGTAGTAATCATAATCATAAGCATAGTAGTAACCGGAGGATTTCTTTGCGCTCTTGGTGTCGTACTGGGTCAGTGTGGCACCAATGACGTTAATGTTAACATCCTGCAGTTTCTTCTTTGCTAACTGAATGGTTTCTCGTGGTGCAAAGTCAGATCGAACAACTAAAATGGCACCATCTACATATTTACCTACAACACATGCGTCCGTAACAACGGAAACTGGCGGAGTGTCGAGAATAACGTAATCAAAGTGGCTGCGAAGGGCACGGAGAACGGCACCCATTTTTTCAGAGCCAAGCATTTCCGTTGGGTTCGGAGGAATGACCCCACATGGAAGTGCAGTAATGGAAATATCTTCAAAGGTTACCAGTGCCTGAGACAGTTCAATGGAACCGGTCAAAAGACTGGTTAAGCCTTCTCTATCGTTTGGAATGCCAAGGTATTTGTGGACAGCCGGTTTCCGGAGGTCACAGTCTACCAAAGCTACTTTTTTGCCTTCTGTGGCAAGGGCAACAGCCAGATTGATGGCCGTGTTGGACTTACTTTCCTGTGGAACAGCAGAGGTCAACATAATGGTTTTAATGTCGTCGGACTGAGAAAGGAAGTTGATATTGGTACGAAGGGAGTTGAACGCTTCAATGTAATTGAACGGTTCGTCTTCGTCCAAAATTAGGTGGAGGTCTTCAATGTTTCTGTGAACTTCTTTTCCTTTGCGGAGTAAGCGCTTGTCCACCACTTTGGCCTGCTTATCCTCGTCGGTGCCCACATTTGGAATGACGCCCAGAACAGGAAGATTTAACTGTTTGGTAATATCGGCATCATCTACAATACCGTTATTCAGGTATTCCTTTAAGAAGACATAGGCAAGGGCCAGAATGAGGCCAATTAAAGCGGCAGCCAAGGTGTTTTTCAACACAGACGGGCTTACCGGGTCGTTGTTTCTGGTAACGTCAGAAACCACTTCACAGGAGCCGGCCTTAACCGCATTGACAATATACTGCGGAGCCACTCTGGAAATATCCAGGACAATGGCACCGGATTGATTTAAGTCTGGAGTAACAACAGATACTTTCATAACCTGGGTGTTGTTAATGGATTGTACCCCAACACACTTGGTCAACTGTTCTACGGTCATATCCAAGTTCAAATCCTGAATAACCTGTTTCATAACACGGTTGGACTTGATGATAATGGCGTAGGAGTCAACCAGGTTTTCGGCAGAATTAATACTGTCGTTGGAAACGTAGTTGCTGTCTCCGTTTTGGTTATTTTGGGTGTTAACAATCATGTTAACGGATGCTTCGTACTGCGGGGTCATAACAAACTTGGAAATACAGAAGCCAAGCAGCGCAAAGATAACGGTAACCGCTACAAGAAGAATGGCATGACGTTTTACTGCATCCCACAGTTCTGCAAGATCAATAACGTCCACTTCTTGGGCACGAGCTTCATTACTCATAGAAAAATCCTCCTAGTTTTTCCCGAGAAAATATCAGCATTATTATACATGATTGCATCGTCAAGCCGCAACACAAACTGCCCTTTTCAATTAGTCATTTTTTGTTTATAATCTAATACAATTTAGACTAACAGGAGTGAATCCAAATGAAGACACGAAAGATGAAAAAAGGAACCGGCATTCTGCTGGTTATTGTTTCCATCTTCCTGCTCTGTACCTTGGTAATCGGTTCCCTGTTCAGCCATTTTTATGACAAGATGAACTACGAACGCTTAGCCATTGAAAATGGGGAGCAAACCGAGGTAAACGAACAGGATCCGGAACTTCTGGAATTCTACAAATTCTTGGAGGAAAACGGTCTCAAAAGGTCAGATATCAAGTTTGACGACAAAGACGTATTAAACGTTTTACTGGTTGGGGTCGACGGACATTATTCTAATGAATATGGCCGCAGTGACTCCATGATTATCCTTTCTATTAATAAGCGGACCCACAAAATTGTATTGACCTCTCTTCTAAGAGACAGTTACGTTTACATTCCGGGTCACGGTTCTGACCGCTTAAACGGTGCCTATTCCGACGGCGGCATGAACCTGCTCATTGAAACCATCCAGTATAACTACAACATTCCAATTACCAAATACGCCAAAGTAGACTTTGAAGCCTTCAAGGACATCATAGATACCGTAGGCGGTGTAACCGTCAACCTGAGTCAGGAAGAAATCAATTACATTAACCAACAAGAATCAGGTCATGACAACAGAAACTTAAGTGTCGGTAGTTGTACCTTAGACAGTACGCAGGCACTTTGTTACGCTCGCTGCCGTCACATAGACAACGACTTTGAACGTACCCGTCGTCAGCGGGATGTCATCCAGTCCATCATGAACGAAGCCAAGAATATGAGCCTCATGGAACTGAAGGACATGGCTGACATGATTCTTCCGGACATTACCACCAACATTACCCAGTCGGATATTTTGGGGTTAATTACTTATGCAAGAGAATACTCTAGTTACAAAGTAGAGTCCTTCTCCCTGCCGCGTCCGGGCCAATATCAGGAAGCTACTGTAAACGGCAGATTCGTCATTAAGGTGGACTTTAGGTCTAACGCTCAGTATTTCTTCCAACAGGTATACGAATAAAGGAAGCACCTGGTTAGGAGAAAATGCAAATACGGCAAAATACAACAAAACCAGACGAAAAATCACAAAAAGAACCGTCCATCTCTGGACGGTTCTTTTGCAGTTGCAAAAAACAATGGTATTGAATACCTTTACCAATATTGTTAGGGAACCCAGTCTACTTTATAATTACTTACGGTTCAAAGTTTTAAACCTATATGAAAGGAGTGTTCGTTTTGTCCATTCCAAAGGAAGAACTACGGATCATACGAGACAACTTTGAGTCTTGTCAGCCGTTTTTCGAAGCCATTGGTGACAGCACTCGTTCTGCAATTGTCATGACCTTAATCATGGCAGGTGAAGAAGGTATCCGCGTTGGAGACATCCAGGATGCCGTTCACCTTTCCCGCCCTGCAGTTTCCCATCACTTAAAAGTGTTGAAGGAATCCGGGGTAGTTAATGTACGTCCGGAAGGAACCAAGAATTATTATTCTCTCAACATCTTGGAACTCCGTCCACATTTGCAAAAAGCATCTAAGGATTTAGACACCTTTGCAAAAAAGTACTTTGAGCTTTAATTGGTGCTTAGGCCACTACTTTACTAGTAGCCATAATTAAAATCATCCTACACGGAACAGTTACTTCAATGCAGCAGAGGTGCTGTTCCATGGAGACATGGTCACACATTTCTTCAATCATTGGGAAAACCCCCAGCCAATAGGCTGGGGGTTTTCTCGTATTAGAAATTATTACAGTTTAGTTCGAAATATGCCTGCGGGTGTTTGCATACAGGGCATTCCTTAGGAGCAGATACGCCAATAGCAATGTGGCCGCAATTGCGGCATTTCCAAATGGAAATATTCCCCTTTTGGAAGACCTCTTCATCTTCCAGGTTTTCCAATAGTTTCAAATAACGCTCTTCATGATGGCGTTCCACCTCTCCTACGGCTCTAAACTGATCTGCTAATTCAAAGAAACCTTCTTCCTCCGCCACTTTCGCGAACCCCACGTACATATCCGTCCACTCGTAGTTCTCTCCGGCAGCAGCGGAAGCTAAGTTCTCCGGGGTGGTGCCAATTCCTTTCAGGGCCTTAAACCAAAGCTTAGCATGTTCTTTCTCATTGTCCGCAGTTTCCTGAAAGAGTGCAGCCATCTGTTCATACCCCTCTTTTCGTGCCACGGAGGCAAAAAAGGTGTATTTGTTTCTGGCTTGAGACTCCCCTGCAAAGGCGGCCTGCAGATTTTCTGCCGTCCTTGTTCCTGCGTAGGGATTGTCATCCGTCGGCTGAAGTTCAGCTGCCTCTATCTTCTGGAAGTCTGACGCCGGATGGTGGCATACCGGGCAGGAAAAGTCCTCAGGTATCTCTTCTTCCTCATAGACGTAGCCGCATACCTTACACTTCCATACGGTTCTATTGGAGGGCGTCAAATCTGCGCCGGACGCCTTTGCAGCTTCCTTGGTTTCCTCTTGCATCTTTGGGAGAATGTATTTGTGGTAAAACTCGTAAGTCATAGACGGCTTGTCGTTTAAGTCAATATCATCCTCAACAGATGCAATGAAGAGAGAATGGGTTCCCAGGTCAATAATCTGGGTTACCGTGCCAGTAAGGTAATTGTTGGTACCTTCTGTCAGGTAGTAGATCCCGTTGGATGCCGGTTTCACCGCATGATACAGTTTGAATTTGTCCACGTCCCGCCCGGACAAATATCCGAAGGTACGCATTACGTTAAACGGACAATCTTCCGTTAAGATGGATGCGGTAAATTTTCCGCATTTTACCAAAAGGTCGTGGGTGTAGTCCCGCTTGTTCATGGTGAAGAGTACCTGGTTCGGTACACTGGTTGCTTGCATAATGGTGTTAATGACACAACCGCTCTGTTCACCGTCTTCTTTCTTTGTTACAAGAACAAACATTCCATACATGATTTTGTCCATAATATTCCTCCTTAGTCATGGACCACAGGCGGAGGGACAAATAAAAAGACCCTCCGCAGCAATTACTGCAGAGGGCTAGTGAATGCAATATTACTAACTAGTAAGATTCCTCTGCAGGCTACGTACAGAAAAGTCTTGCTACTTAGTTACCAACCGGGTGGTTTCCCGCCGGCTGACGATTGGTAAACGCGGCTAATTTTCCGGGACGCCGCGTCAGCTACTCCCTTTTCGCCTTTACAATAACGGATAGGCCGGGGAAAAATCAATCCCTAAATTTTCCACAAATAAATTTGTTCGGTTTTTGTGAATAACTTACAAGTGCTTTAAAAAATGGCGTATCTACTTGGCATTTAACATACAATCCACCAGCTCAGCTTGGACAGAAGTCAGTTGGCGGTTCTTGTTGTACGCTAAAAAATAGTGTCTTTTGAAGGCTACGCGGGGTACTTCCACCGTTTGCAGCTCCGGATCCAAGGAGAAGGTTTCTGCGGTTTCACTGGATAAGATAGCAAAGCCTCTTCCACTTTTTGCCAACTGAATCAAGCTCAAACTGGAGGTAGATTCTGCCTTCACAATTGGATAGTAACCGTTGGCCAAAAATACGGAGTCAACACATCGCCTAGAGCCGGTCCCCTTTTCCTGCAAATACAGCGGATGCTTTGCCAAGGCGGCAAGTGAAATTGAAGTGTCGGCATAGTACTTCGGGTTACATACCACAACCATTTCGTCGTCATAGAGTTTCATCAGTTTTAGCTGCTTCGGCATAGAAATTAAGTCAATAATGGCAAAATCCAACTGATTTTCCAGCACCAGATTTTCCAGCATGTCGGAGTTCCCTATTTTGTAATTTAGTTCCACGTCCATTTTGGACTCTATGACATCATCCACCAAATGAGCTAACCAGGTTTCTGCAGTGGTAATGTTAACGCCTAACGAAACTTTGTTTACCATCTGATTTTCTTTCAGAGCAAGACGGGTGTTCCGGAAGATTTCCATAATGTCGGATGCCTGGTCAAAAAGAAGTCTTCCTTCATCCGTCAAATAGATTTTCCGGTTGGCCCGAATGAACAACTGGGTGTCGTAAAACGCTTCCAGTTCCTTCATGGCAACGCTCACCGCCGGCTGACTCATATACAATTTATCCGCCGCGGAAGTAAAGCTGCCACACTCACATACGGTGCAGAATATTTGAAAATGGCGTAAGTCCATACCTGTCTCCTATCCATAACTAATTCTATATGTTTATCATAATAACATACGAATTGTTTTATGCAAATAGCGGGTGTATGTTGAAACCACAAAATAAAACATTTTCAAAAAGGAGTGATAAACACTATGAAAGCTGACTATTATTATTGCAATCTCTGTAGAAAAACCATCTGCATTACAGATGATACCAACATCCCTACACTATGCTGTGGGAAACGCATGGAGAAACTTGTACCGAACACCTCGGATGGAGCTCACGAGAAGCACGTACCTGTTGTTAACCAAGTAGGTAGAAACGTGACCATTTCTGTGGGTTCTGCTCCACACCCGATGCTCGAGGAGCACTACATTGAATGGGTTACCCTTGTCACAGACAAAGGTATCTACACCCATTATCTCCAGCCATCCGACTCCCCTGAAACCAACTTCACCTTGCAGCCGGAGGAAACCCTGGAGAAAGTCTTTGCTTACTGCAATATTCATGGTCTTTGGCAGAATGAGCAGTAACAACAAACCGGCATTTCCGGGGTCGGTTTGATATATATAAAAATTAAATAACAACTAAAAAACAGGCGAACAAAAAGAAAGGCACACCCTAGGGTGTGCCTTTTTCCTATTTTTCAAATTCCCTCAATTTGTTTAAATTCATTTGATAATACTTTGTATGACCAACTTGCCGAGTTATCAGCAATCCTTGTTTTTCCAGCATGGAAAGCCATTTTTTGATTGTCGGATTGGATTTAGAAAAGTACTTTTCTAAGTTTTTTATTCCAATTCCATAGACACTAAATAAGGCGCTTTCAATTAAAATTCGATAAAGTTTTTCTTGGTTTGCATCTTCTCCACCTATGCCTTTTGCACATTCTGAAAAAAAGCGAAGATTATCCAAGTTTTCTGAAAGAGAATCTATTAATGACAACTCGGTTTTTTCTATCATTTCTAACATCATAATGAGGAACGGCGTTAAATCGCCCTTGTTTAAAGGGTCATTACAAATATTGAAAGCCTGATAATATGCTTTTTTGTTTTCTTGAATAGTTGCAGATATGGACAATGCCACAAGTGGCATAGAATTTTGACTCAATCCATAGCTCAGGATAAAACGTCCAAGACGGCCATTGCCATCGTAAAAAGGGTGAATATACTCTATCAAATAGTGGAAAAGACAAATTCTGTATAATTCATCAATTGCATTATTATTTAAGAAATAAAGAGCCTGATTTACAGCTTGAACAATTCCTGCTTCCGTATTAATTCCGGTGTGAATCGGTTTGTCATACTGATCATAAACTGAGGCCGAGCCGGTTCTGAAGAGTTCTCCTTCTGGCTGGTCCCCATGTGAAGAAATTATTTCTGGCAAAACCAGTTCATCATAAATTGTTCTAATATCTTTGGGCGATGCAATATCTACCAACTCGTGACGACACAACTTATTATATTTTTCTACCATTCCAAAAAAGCGAACTTCTTTACCTTTGTCTTTGCTTTGTTCTTCTAAAATAGTTAGCGCTTCATTTATTTCTTTCTTGCTACTATGAACCCCCTCAATTTTATTTGTCAGTTCAATTTCAGTTATTAGGCGATTTGACAAATATTGGTTCAAAGCATTGTCCGGCAGTCGACTAGCCAAGTTAGTTACTTCCTTATCTAACCGGAGAATGTGAAACATTAATTGAAGCACTTCTTCCGATTGCACAAAAAACGCAGAACAACCAGCCACATCAAAATTCAACTTTATGGACATGTCGGATTCGAACCTGGAATAGTAAATCTTCTGATAGTTTTCTTTATCGCTATGGAAAAGTTTTTTTAAATCTTTATATTCCACAATTATTCTCCTTTCTTTCATCTTAACAATAAAATAGCAGTAAAAGATTAAAAAAACAAGCCATTTCTTTTATCTTTCACTGCTTTTTATGCGGAAACATTAAAAAATATCTACTTTTTACAGTTCTTTACTGTCCAAAACAATGGTAAACGGACCGTCATTCACCAATGACACCGTCATATCAGCTCCAAATGAACCGGTCTGTACATTCGGTACCGACTTCTTGCATTCCGCAATAATGTATTCGTACATGACGTTGGCAAAGTCTGGTTTCCCGGCTTTCACAAAGGACGGTCTAAAGCCCTTCTTGCAGTCGGCATAGAGCGTAAATTGAGACACCAGTAAAAGAGAACCATCTACCTGATCCAAGCTCAGGTTCGTCTTCCCTTCTGCATCATCAAAGATTCTAAGACCTACCATCTTATGAATCATCTTATCTGCAATTTCCTTGGTGTCGGCATCCTCTATTCCAATCAGGACCAGGAAGCCTTTCCCAATGGATCCAATAACAGAATCCTCTACCGTAACAGACGCTTCTGTTACTCTTTGAATTACAAATTTCATGTCTTTGCCTCCGTATAAAACTACAAGCATTATAACATAAAAAGGCTCTCCCTTTTGGGAGAGCCTTTATAAATAATCTACTATTGGGATTAGTTTTCGTCAGCAAGCTTAGAAGTATCAACTTCTGGAGCTACTTCCTGACTTTGTTCAGCAGCCTTTTCAGCATTTAAGTTTGCCTGATACTTAACGTCGGTAATGTCGCCAAGTTTAATCAGGTTCATAGCCTTATCGGTCAGCTGGTTGTTGGAGGTACCAATACCGCCAAAGCCAATAACCTTAGCAAGTTCTACTGGGAAGCCTGCATCGGTGTATACCTTAGCGTTTGCGGTATCAGCAACAAGAAGCAGCGGAGCGCCATACTGATAGCAGAATGGGCCTGCACAAAGTGCATCTGCAAAGTCTTCAGACCAAGCAACACCAATGGTCTTCAGGTTCTTAACATCGCCATAGAAGTACTTAGCAACGTTTACAGAAGTTTCGAATCTGGAGTCGCCAGGGATGCGCTTGATGTTGATGTAACCAAGGTCAGCGAGTTCATTCTGGAAGTCGTGAGAAATAGCTTCATAACCGCCAACAATGTAAACCTTTGCGCTCTTATTTACGTTAGTCTTGATATAGTCCATAACGTCGTTTTTAACAAGATCATACTGGTCATTTACAATCAGGATTGCCTTACCAGTTGCAGAAGCAGTAAGAGCGTCAATGTAGTTTTCACCGGTGCAGATGATAACTTCATCTTTTGGAGCACCAGCTTCGTCCAGAATCATCTGGTTGGTGTCATAACGGTTGTTACCGTTGAGCTGCTTAACGGTGCCAAGGCCATTTAAGGTCTTAACAAAATCAGCAGATACAACGTTGTCGCCACCAAGTACATAAATTGTACCGCCAGCCTTCAGGTTGGCCTTAATGTAATCAACAGCAGCAGTTGCGCCATTGTTCTTAATGGAATCAGCAAGAATGATTGGAGCATTCTTCTTCACTGCAAGATAAGAAGCAGTCAAGGAATCTGGGAAGTTTTCAGAGTAAGCAACAATAATAGCATCAAACTTATCAACGCCAAGCTTAATCTTCAACTGGTCAGCAATTGCATATGCGGTATCAAAACGGTTGTCACCCCAAATACGGGCAAGTTCATTTTCACCGAACAGACGGTCATATCCGCAACGTGTGCAAACACCATCTGCATCAAAGTCATGACCCAGTGCAGGAATTACTTCACCAGGGTTAGAAGCCTTACCACAAATTTCGCAGCAAGCATGGCCCTTCAGACCATCTTCTGTGCAAGTAGCATCCTTGTTTTCCTTATCAAGAGAAGCAGCTACATGCTTTGGAACAATAGCGGTAGCCTTAGTAATGGCATAGCCATAGCGTTCATCGTTTCCATCAGAGGTAAGTACAATCTTTACTTCATCACCCATAACGGTAAATTTCTTGCCAGCAGCTTCTTTGCCAGTAAGTTTTTCCTGAAGTTTACCATTATTGTCGTAAATCCAAATGTAGTCGTTCTTTGGTTCAGTTTCAGTCTTATCAGAGAAGGTGAAGGTGATTTGTCTAGCATCTTCAACCTTGATAATCTGTTCGTCTTTTGCATTTGCCTTGTAGTTATGTGCAGATTCTGGCAGGTTGGTCAAAGCCTGTTCCACAGGATCATGTACATATACTTCAAAGGTAGTAGAAACATTTCTATATGCTACAGAAATCTGCTTTCTTTCAGCCTTTCGAAGTACGAAGGTTTTAGTGAAGTCATTATCACCAGGAATAGTGAATCTTAATTCTGGGTTAACTTCATAAATCTTTTTACCGGTTTTTTGGTCCTTGCGGCCAGAATCAACCAGTACAGGGATTTCTTCTTCAAAGCCGGTTACATATTCAGCTTTAAGAGTCAAGGATTCGAAATCAAGTGAATCACCGGTAAGATAATATTTGTCAGTAATATCGGCAGTTAAACCTACCAACATGTTGACATCATAATACTTCCAAGTCCAGGTCTTACCACCCTTAAAGTCTTTACCGTTAAGAGCATCTACATCCCATGTCTTTAAGCCATAAAGCACATGACCGGTTGGCTTAACCAATCCAGAGAAAGTATCAGAAGCAATATCAATGCTATCCTGTTCGCAAGCAAAATAAACGTCGGTCAAAGGAGATGGAATAGCCTTTTTGCCATCTCTCTGAGTATAAGCAAATGCTTTGCTATTAATAGCAATAGTAGATGCTGGGATTACTACGTAGTTCAAAGAATCGCAGTTTTCAAATGCAGAAGGGAAAATGGTCTGCAAAGTTTCCGGGAATTTAACAGAACTCAAGCTGTCACAATCATAGAAAGCCTTCTTACCAATGGTCTTAACACCATCTTTGAAAGCTACAGCAGTAATGTTGTCGCAATTTTTGAATGCTTCATCCGGAACATTCTTGTTCCAGCAAATTTGAATATCATAGTCCTCAAGAGTTGGGCCAACAGTATTCAGGTTCCAGTTTCTAAAAGCACCGTCTTCTACGGTTTCAACGGTGTTTGCAACAACGACCTTTGTCAAATCATACATTTCAGGAAGATCGGTATTGCGGATTTTAGTCACGCCTTCACCGTATACCACTCTATTAACGGTAAAGTTCGGGAAACCGGCATTAAGAACCTTTTCAATTAATCCTTTCTTCTCTACCAGTTCCTTGTTGCTAGAATCAAGAGCCTTAATTTTAGCGTCATAATCATTTATCTGACTAGTATACTTAGCAATATCAGCTTCAGAATCTTTGACAGACTTTTCGTAAGACCCTATTCTCGTATCATAATCTTTCAACACCTCAGGATCTTGTTCTTTATTATTGTTAATGTAATCTTGTTTAGCTTTTTTTTCGTTGTTTAGTTTTTCTTCACTGGTCTTTTTGTTGCTTTCAGCCTCGTCCTTATCTGCTTTCGACTGAGCCATAGAATCTTCTAACTTCTGTCTGTCATCCAAATACTTCTGATTAGCAGGTTTCAGTTCTTCAAGATACTTCTGCAAGTCAACAGCGGTATAATCAACATCATCAATACCCTTAGGGTCATTCTGAACGTCCTGATAAACGGTCAAAATGCCTTTGGTATAGTTGAATTCCCAAACGGTGCCACCTTTGTTGGCACGAACGCTGCGAAGGATTTCATCCTTTTGCACTGGTTCGTCTGGGTCTTGCTGTGGTTTCGTTTCGTCGCCTTCAATGATGACAATGTCTGCTGCTTGGCCTTCTGCTGCAACATCAAAGATACTAAAGTCTTTGGAGACTGCAGTGAGAGAAATGCCAAGAATCAGAGCGAAGCAAATTAAAAGGCTTCCGATTCTTCTCATTCGTCTATTCATATATAGACCTCCCCTTAGTAGAAAAAATCAAATAGGTATAAAAGCCTAAAACTGTGCAGAGTAAGCACAATATACGTATAGTTAATTATACGCACGTGCGTACATTCTTCCATTCGCATAACTACTAAGTTTTTCGGGATGTTATGTCCAAAAAATGAACAAAACCCGTTCGTCAAAATGAACGGGTTTAATACTTGGGTTACACCTCTTGTGTTTTGGCGGCTTTTCACAGAGAGCCATTCCACAATATATAGTTTGGACAAAATTCGAATTTTGTTGTAGTCAAAATGCCGAAACATACTTTCATAAAAATTTTGAAAAACGCAAAAAAGGCCCTGCCATGAGGCAGGGTCTTAATTCTTTATGCTCCTACAAATACGGATATTGTGTCGTTTTTAATGGCGTGAATGGCTTTATCTGTCAGCTGTTTTTTCAGGGTACTGCCAGGACCGCCCACAGCAATGATGCGTGCCCCCTTCTTTACGAAGGTTACTTGTTCTGGAACTGCAGCTGCGGTTCCTTCACTTACCAAAACTATCGGGGCATTCATTTGGTAGGCCAATGGGCCTGCGCACAAAGCATCCGGATAGTTTTCTCCCCATGCTAGGAAGACACACTTGGAAGAAGTAAAGAAGGAGTTAGCCACTTTAATGGAAGTGGCGTAACGGGAATCCCCATAGATTCTACCAAACTTCTTCCCGTAATCATACAGTTCTTCTTCCAGTTTTTGGGATACTGCATTCGGGCCGCCAACAATGTAGATGTTGGAAGGCTTCACCTTTTTCAGCCAAGAAATCTGTTCCGAACACAGCTTATCATTTTTGGTATCCAACAGTAGAACCGGATACCCGGTAGAAGATACAGATACCGCATCTGCAAAGTTGTAGCCGTCACAGACAATGATGTTTGCACCGGTGGATACACCTGCGGTGTTCAAAATGGAAATATTAGTAGTAAAGCGCGTGTTGCCATACAGTCTCTGGGTCTTAAAGCCCATGGACTTAATGGAAGATTCAAAGGAAGAAGACACTGCTTTGGTACCACCGAGAATGGTAACGGTACCATCAGAAGTCAGGTTACTTTTGATGTAGTTCTTTACTAAAGTAACAGACTCGGTAGCAGCAGTTCCTGAGCCAATGCTGTCCACAATAAGGATTGGCGCATGAATCTTGCAGGCAAGGTAAGAGCCTGCCAGAGCATCTGCATAATTTTCGCTGTATGCCACTACAATGTGCCCGAACTT
Source organism: Acutalibacteraceae bacterium (assembly GCA_045642465.1). GTDB lineage: Bacteria > Bacillota > Clostridia > Oscillospirales > Acutalibacteraceae > RUG420. The sequence continues at coordinate 532,765 of JAZUIY010000015.1, read as the reverse complement.
GGAGACACCATAGGATTGCTTTAATGCTGCAGCAACGCTCAGCGCGGTTCTTGCACGGTTCACGCCGTAAATGCGGACGGTATTGTCGTTATCCGTAATCCGGGTAACAGGGTTGGTCACCGGATCAGAGGCAGACGGACCGCCGGAAGAAGATGATCCACCAGAGGACGAACCACCGGAGGAAGATTGACCCGGTTCAACTTTGTTTCCGCCGCTCTTTCCACCAGAGGAAGTCCCTCCGTCAATCTTGGCAGAGCAGATAATGGTGCTTGCGGCAAGTGTGGAAGTGTTAATTCTGTAAAACGTAGTTTCGTTATCCTTATAGGTGTACCAAAGGACATGGCTGCCGTACATAATTGGAGCGCAGTCGGACAAGGCGCCAGTGACAGAATAAATGTCAGTAGCGGTCCTTCCGTTGCCATCCAAGCCTACATAATAGACCTTTCCTCCACGGGACCACATCAGTAAGAATCTACCGTTTTGCAGGTCAACCAGTTGCGGTGTACTTGCGCTTTCAGAACCTTCTGGATAGGAAGTAATCTGTTTTACGGTGGTGGATCCCAGCGTGCCGTTAGAACCCTTCTGGGTAACAGAAAGGAAAACGTTAAAAGTCTTGCTAGAACTAAACTTATTAAAATCTACTTTGTTCCCTGCAATTAAGAATGCAGTGGAAGAAATTTCGAAACCGCCAACAGAATAGCCGGTATAGTTGTCCCCTGAGTTGCCTGGGGCGCTGAAAATCTTCGTATTATTGGTTTCACTGTCTACGAATTTCCCGTCTGTGGCGTCCCCTTTAAATCCCAGCAAAGTCAGTGCCCGCGGATTTGCATCCCCGTGGTCTACACAGTATACTTTGCCGCCATCCGTGCGGACGAACTGGTTAAAGGAGTGGCTGACATATCCTCTCTGGTTAATGTTGTTTGGCCAGAAGTAATAGTCGGTCAGGTTCAAGCTGTCTTTTTCAAAGCACATAGTGCAGTTGGCCTGATGATGCTTTCCATCTGCTGTTCCGTACATTTCATGACAGGTGCGGACTACCAGGTAGTTTCCAACTTCATCAATCCTTGCGCTACCGGCATTAAACGGAATGGTGGTATTGCACTTTATGATTTGAATGTTATTCTTTTCGTTCCAGTACTTGTCGTACCGGGTTAAATTAAAGCTGACTGCCTCGTCATTTTCCGCGGTATTATTCTTACCGGACAGAATGTAGTAGTTGTCTCCGGATGCGTAGAACGCACCAAAGACCGGATAATCCATCTGGATTGTTTTCACGGAGGTCACTTTGAAGTACGAGTCAAGGAACTGAACTACTACTCTAGAGTCGTTCGGCTTTGCCTGCACACGCATCAAAGTGCCATCAGATGCTGTTGCAAGATAAGAATATACCGGAGATGCATAGTACGGGTACTTGGCACCATAATTCTGGTTTTCCACATTGGTACCCACAATGTCCACATCGGTTTCGGCGGCAACCGACATAGAAATGAACGTAGACATGACTAAGAGAACAAGCACAAGTCCCAGCCATATATGACGTCGCTTCAAGGTGTACACCCCCTTATACTTTCAGTGTACTCCAAAACCTTAAAATGTTCTATAAAATAAGACCTTTCCCGTAAAAAGGATTGGTCTTGATTATTTTTCCCATCGGAGGCGCTTTTGGGAAAGGAAAGCAAGACGTAAGAAAAGTATGAAAGCCTTTATAATGGATTCGTGTATTTTTATGGGGGGCTTTTTTATGTATGACAACTTATTTAGTGAAGTAAAAATCGGTAATTTGACACTGCAGAACCGTATTGCAATGGCTGCCATGGGCGTATGTGTAGCCGAAGGCAACGGCGATGCAGGTGAACGCTTCGCAGCCTACTACGAAGAACGGGCAAAAGGTGGTACCGGCCTCATTATTACAGAGGTTACCAGAGTCAATGACACCAATGGCGTTGCTCTGCCGGGACAGTTGTCCATGGCTTCGGATGCTAGAATTCCAGCCTTTGCCAAGACCGTTAAGCGGGTTCATAAGCATGGCACAAAAATCTTCGTTCAGTTGCACCATCCGGGTAGACAGAATTTGTCCGCCATGGGTGTCATGTGGCCAATGCTGCTTCAGATGAACAAGTTTATTCCGCATTACTTTGATTTGATGTATAGCGTTACCAGCAAGGTTCCAATTTCCTTGGAAATGTTAGATAGCCCACTGGTAGCTTTGGGCAGCAAAATGATGCCGCCGGTTATTTCCGCATCCAATGTTCCGGTAGGTTTAGGTGCCACCATTATTAAGGGGCAGCCAACCAGAGCATTGACAAAGAGAGAAATTAAGAAGTTGGAAAAGCAGTTTATTGATGCTGCAGGCAGAGTTAAGAAGGCCGGCGCCGATGGCGTAGAATTGCACGCCAGCCACGGTTACTTGATTCAGCAGTTCCTCTCCCCATATACCAATCAGCGTACCGATGAATATGGCGGCAGTTTAGAAAACCGCATGCGTTTTCTGCTGAATATCATTGCCGGCATCCGCGAAAAGTGCGGTAAGGACTTCCCTATCATGGTACGTCTTACCGTAGATGAATTCTATGACACCATTGGATTCCCGGGCCGTGGCATTCAGCTTGCAGAAGGCGTTGAAATGGCAAAGCGCTTGGAAAAAGCCGGCATTGATGCCATTGACGTTTCCTGCGGTAACTACGAAACCCTGAATACTTTAATTGAACCGATTTCCGCTGAACCGGGCTGGCGTTCTTATTTGGCCAAGGCCGTAAAAGACGCAGTAAACATTCCGGTTATGGCCGTTGGCGTTATCCGTGATCCGGATCAGGCCGAAGCCCTGCTGGAAAGCGGCAATCAGGATATCATCGGCTTGGGCCGTCCGCTCATTGCAGATCCACATTGGGCTAAGAAAGCCAAAGCAGGTCATCCGGAACTCATTCAGCACTGCATTTGCTGTTGCACTTGCTTCGAGACAGACGAACTCAATGCCCTTGCAGGCCAGCCATGTGAATGTGCTCTGAACCCGACTGCTTGCCGAGAAAACAAGTTCTTGGAAGACGATCTCAAGAAGGTCGGCAAAGGCAAGAATGTAGTTGTAGTAGGTGCAGGCCCTGCCGGTCTCACCGCTGCCCGTGTTGCCGCCAAGCGTGGCTTCCATGTAACCCTGTTGGAAAAGTGCGCTATTCCAGGTGGTCAGTTGATTTTGGCTGCAGCTCCTCCACATAAGGATAAGATGAACTGGGCCATTTCCGACCTGTATGAAAATGCCAAGGCTGCCGGTGTTGAATTTAAGTTCGGCACAGAGGCTACCAAGGATACCCTGAAGGCTCTGAAGCCGTACGCCATTATTCTGGCTACCGGCGGTGCCTCCATTAAGCCAAACATCCCAGGTTGTGACAAGCCGCACGTTTGCACCACCACCGAGATTTTGGACGGCACCATTAACCTCACCGGTAAAAACGTTGCCGTCATCGGTTCCGGTATGACAGGCTTGGAAACCGCCGAACTCATTGCCAGCCAAGGCAACCATGTTACCGTTGTGGAAATGGCCAAGCAGATTGCTCCTGGCACCTACTCCCAGCACGTTTGGGACGTAGTTCCACGCCTCGAGAAAGTGGGCACCAACTTCATCACCAGCCACAAGCTGGTCGAGGTCACTGACGATGCCATCCGCATTGAAGCCAAAGACGGCAACATCAAGACCATCGGCGCAGACCAGGTAGTTCTCTCCCTCGGTGTCAAGAGCGTCAACCCATTGGCCAAGGACGCTAGGGCCATCACCAAGCGTACCACCGTCATTGGTGACGCCACCACCCCAGGCCGCATTGTCCACGCCACCCGCTCCGCCTTCCAGGCCGCAATAAAGTTGAAGTAACGACAAAGCAAAAAACAGAAACCAGAAAACAAAAAGCAAACCAACTAAAGAAAAAGACCAGCCAAACGGCTGGTCTTTTTTAGTCTCTTCTAAACAAGTCTCTGGTATAAACTTTTTTCTCAACATCGTCCAGGCAGGCATCATAGCGGTTGGCCACAATGCAGTCTGACATAGTCTTGAACTTATCCAAGTCATTCACTACCAAGCTGCCAAAGAACGTGCTGCCATCCTCCAACGTTGGTTCGTAGATGACAACCTTCGCGCCCTTGGCCTTAATACGCTTCATGACACCCTGAATGGAACTCTGTCTGAAGTTATCCGAGTTGGACTTCATGGTCAAGCGGTATACGCCAACCACAACATCCTTTTCCATTGCGGAATCAAAAGCGGAATCGGAGTCATAGGAGTAATATCCAGCCAGTTTCAGTACCTGGTCTGCAATGAAGTCCTTACGTGTTCTGTTGGACTCTACAATAGCCTCAATGAGGTTCTGTGGTACATCAGCATAGTTAGCAAGTAACTGCTTGGTATCCTTCGGCAGGCAATATCCGCCGTATCCAAAGGATGGGTTATTATAATGTGCACCAATGCGAGGATCCAGGCATACCCCATCAATAATCTGCTGGGTATCTAACCCCTTGGTTTCAGCATAGGTGTCTAATTCATTAAAGTAAGATACACGCAGTGCAAGATAAGTGTTAGCAAAGAGCTTAATTGCTTCGGCTTCGGTAAGGCCTACAATGCGGGTTTCAATATCCTCTTTCAGAGCGCCCTCTTCCAGCAATGCAATGAACTGTTCTGCAACAGCCATCATCTTAGCGTCATCAGCCGGGCAACCTACTATAATCCGAGACGGATACAGGTTGTCATACAAAGCCTTGCTTTCCCGCAAGAATTCCGGGCTAAAGAGAATACGATTGCAATTATATTTCTCACGTACGCTCTCGGTATATCCAACCGGAATAGTAGACTTGATTACCATTGGTGCAGACGGATTGGCGGAAAGCACTGCCTCAATGACGGACTCTACAGCAGAAGTATCAAAGAAGTTCTTCTCAGAGTCATAATTCGTTGGTGCTGCAATAATAACCAAATCAGCCCAAGCATAAGCCGAATCAGCATCCAAAGTGGCTTCTAAATCCAACTCCTTGGTAGCTAAATATTCTTCAATTTCAGCATCCTGAATAGGACTAACTCTAGCATTTATCTTATCAACTTTTTCAGGAATAATATCCACTGCCTTTACACTATTCTTCTGCGCCAACAGCACAGCCAAAGACAGTCCCACATAGCCGGTACCGGCAACTGCAATTTTCATAGGTTTTTCCTTTCTTCTGTGCAATACAAAATGCAAAGATATTATAGCAGATTACATAGTATTAAAAAATATCAAAAGAGAAGGTAGAGCATGCCCGCTCTACCTTCTCTTTAATAAATCTGCTAAAAATTTTTCATCTTTTTTATGGCCATGATTTATTTCTTTATAAGTAACTATATTATCTACCAATACATCTGGTCGTTTCCCATAATACAAATTGTAAAACTCTTTCGTAGCACGAAATCTTTTGTTATTATATTTTACCTTTTCTTTAGCAAATTCTTTTGGCATTTTAGAAGATTTTTGCTTTTCATATTCATGGTATAGCCCCTCATTAATCAGCACTAAAACTTCTAGTTCTGGCTTTGTACAGTACTTTTCTATGGATTCTATTTTCCCGTCAGGAACACTCTTCGTAGAAAGCCTCTCAGCCAATTTATCACCTACTCTGAATACGGTTATTCCTTCTGTACAATAGCCAAGAATAGGTTGAAGAATAGAATCTGACAATTGCCTTGCATGAAAAATCCGCAAATCCAACAAATCATCACGTGTAAACGACAAATAGCCAGCATCTAAAAGTATATCTAATATAGCCACCTCACATGATCCCTCACACATAACTAGGAGTTTACTCACTTAACCAACTCCTTTTTAATATCCATAAGAGAATCATAATCAACAGCTGTTCCAAAAACATTGTTATAGTAGCGCTTACTCTTTTTTAGCTCTGAGCGTTCCTTATATGATTCATACATGTTTTCGAATGTAATCTTGTGGTTTGATTTCGTTTTACAAATCCAAATATTGTCCTGCCTATTAAAGCTATCCATTACTTCCGCATAATGGGTTGTAAATATTAAGGTTGCATTTTTAGTGTTGACCCGCTTGTCTTTATATAAACTGATCATCAAATCAACTAAAACTTTATGAAAATGGTTTTCAATTTCATCAACCACTAAATCAAATCCATTTTTTAAAGAACCATACATCATGCTATACAGGCACAAGCCTTTTGTTGTTCCGCTTGAGAGCAAAGAGAACAGTTCGACTGAAGAGCACTTCTTTTCTTCACCTAAATAAACCAATTTATAATTGTCATTATCCAATTTTTCTAATGAGTCGATATTGCTATCAAATACTTTGATTATCTTAATTAATGTTTCATCTGATATTTTAAATAAATCAATCAAACTGAAATCAAAATCGTAAGCATATCTGTTTTCAAACAAGCCACTGCAATCAAAGGAGATTCCCCTAATTTCTTTCGACTTTACCGCAGAAAAAATTGCAGAAATATTTTCTGGCAAATCATTGTCGTTTGGAGTTATATCTTCTTTAAAACTTTCAAAATTGAGAACACTTCTTGCTTCCGATTTAAAGTACTTTTTCTTCAATAATTTTTGATTTTTAAAGGAAATATTATTATCCAAAGTTTCAGATTTAACTAAATCCGTACTATAAAAGAATACATTTCCTTCATGATAGAAAATCATCTCTAAATGAACGTTTTCAAAAACATCGTATAAATCTAACAAAGTATAATTACTCAAGATATTGTAGCAAGCCTCTAGAAGTTGAACCGCACTGGTTTTCCCGGATGCATTTTTTCCGACAAATGCAATTGTATTAAACGTGAATAATTCTGGGGCGATTTCCTGAAGTTCATACTCTTTATCAACTTCAGTCTTTTTTGATTTCGGCAGAAAATTCAATTCCACGCCATCCAGGCAATTCTTAAACCCACTGGCTTTTACATACAAAAGTTTCATCAAAACACCTCCTGTGGCAACATTGTACCACTTTTTACAATGCTTTGAACACTTTTTTTGTTTATTTTCGATTTTTCCATTTTTACACCCAAAGACATTGCTCAATACTTTCACCTCCAAAAAAGAAAGGGCTTGATCGTATGATCAAGCCCACTCATTTTACCGTTGGATAGCTGACAACATATCACCTATTGCCGAGCATTCATGGTATATTTTATGTCCCCCACTAGGGAAAGAGGTGCTATCCGTTGTCCTCTCAAAGGATCACTCCCTACACCTTTATTGTACACTTATAAGTATAGTTTTCCATTTGCAAGTAGTATAAAAATAACGGTAAATCAAGCTGCTTTTTAACCATTATCATAAAAGAGGGGTATGAACGGTCACTAAGTCTCCACCAGCGGTTCCGCACCCTCTTATAATTCACTCTCTCCCCACCAAAACCCCTCGCACAGACATACATGCTGCCACGGCAGAATGGGTCTGTGCCTTTCCCCGGAACTTCGGGGACGGGTGTGCTGCGCACGGGCTGATAAGGAGAAAAGAGAAGCAGCTTGTTAATAATCACTTATATATGGAAAATCGCCACAAACAATTCTTGCATTTGTAACAGATAACAACCCACCAACATACGTTATTTCAATACCTACAGGAATAGCATTCCACCATTCTTTCATTTTCATTATCGACTTAGATTCAGACAATACATTTTCAAAAAATTCCTTTAATGCACTAAGTTTAACATCGTCTTTTGTATATAACTCTTTTATTCTTTCTAAAACTTCAATTTCCTCACTCGAAAGAGGGATGGCCACATTTATATCATGGCCTGTTTTAGTAATTCCATCAAATGAGCCAGTGCTACCTAGCGGGAGTTTTACATAATTTTTATCAAAATCATTTTCTACCAAAACCCGTTTTGAAAATCCAATAGAATGCAAAAGTTCTACACACTTTAAATATTCATCCGTATCTTTTTCAATTCCTAACGCCAAATAATCTTGCAACTTATTTTCTATTATTTCTTCAAAACTCTTCTGCCTAGTAATCTTTAACGGGCGAATTATATTTAACAAATATAAGTGATCTATCCATTCATCATTTTGGGGCAAATCAGAAACGAAATTTGACAGTAATTTTTCTAAATCGTGAATACCTTCCAACATACTAGACGAATAGGGCATGCATATTAAAAAAGCAAACATAGCTGTAATTGCACACAATGCATCATCATCCACTTTATTAACAACTTCTATTGCTTTTGAAATCGCCGTTATTTTCTTTCTATCCTTCATATTAGTAACTCTGTGAGCTAATAATTCAGATAGCAAAGTATAATCCAATTCCCTATCCGTTGATATTGCCTCCACTTGTGCTTTTCTTACCGCAATGTGAAAAGCCGGATCTGCAAAGGCTTCTAGACCACTTTCCACTTTCTCTATTCTAGCCAATAAGGAATTCTCAAACTGTATTAATCGTTCATTTGCCACATTTTGGGCAATAGTTGCGTATTCATCAAATGCTTTTTGAGACAATTCCTGACAAATACTTCTCGCGCATTCTTCAGTTATGCCATTGTATACAATCACAGTACCTGCCTGAAATTGCTGAGAATTGTCTCCAGCCTTTTGATTGTTACTCACCATTCTTTCCTTTTTCATTCACTATCTCTCCAATTTGAATCTGATTTGCATTATCTTTTGCATTCTGTTTATTTATTACAACTTTAATTCCATACCCACAAGGACAGCCCAATAAAAAGCCCACTAGCAACCCAACTAATTCAGTACCTATTCCATCAAAAATCCATTCCATAACGTTCACTCTCCCTTGCCATATATGTATTTACTACCTCCAGTATACCACTCCCCCCCATCCCATCAATCCCATTATTGGAACCTCCCGCCCTACTCCCTTAGCAGGGGAGTTCATTCTCCCCACATAGCAACTCTCCAGATGAAATACTTTAACGCCCCAAAACAAAAAAGCCCACCGGATAACCGGTGGGCTTTTACTTTTACAAATAATATTCTTTATACCACTCAGCGAACTTTCGAAGACCCTCTCTTAAAGTGGTTTCTGGTTTATATCCAAAGTCACGTTCCAAGGCGGTAGTATCGGCGTATGTTACAGGAACATCGCCTGGTTGCATTGGAACAAGTTCCTTATGTGCCTCGAAGTCATAATCTTCTGGCAGCACACCAGCACGTACCAGTTCCTGTTGCAGGATGTCAACAAACTCGAGCAGGTTGTCTGGGTGGCCACCACCAATGTTGTAAACAGCATATGGTGGAACTGGGAGGCCGTCTTCACCAGTGGCTTTTGCTGGCGGTCCCTGCATGACACGGACAATGCCTTCAACAATGTCATCAACATAAGTGAAGTCACGCTGGCAGTTTCCGTAGTTGAAAATCTTAATCGTCTCCCCTGCCAATAACTTATTTGTAAATCCAAAGTAAGCCATGTCAGGGCGACCAGCCGGACCGTATACGGTAAAGAACCGAAGCCCGGTAGATGGAATATCGTAAAGTTTCGAATATGCATGTGCCAAGAGTTCATTGGACTTCTTGGTAGCAGCATACAGAGATACCGGATTATCTACCTTATCATCCGTACTAAATGGCACCTTCTTATTTCCTCCATATACAGAAGAAGAAGCGTAAACTAAGTGGTCTACCGGATTATGCCGACAAGCCTCGAGGATATTGTAGAATCCAATAACATTGGATTCCATGTACACATCTGGGTGGTCAATACTGTATCGCACACCGGCTTGAGCAGCCAAGTTTACAACAATGTTTGGCTTGTATTCCTCAAAGAGGGAATCCACCAGTGCCTTGTCAGCCAGGTTCCCCTTCACAAACTTATAGGTCTTCTCCGGATGCTGCTCTGCAAGCTGATCCAGTTCACGCAAGCGGTACTCCTTCAAAGACACATCATAGTAATCATTGAGGTTATCCAACCCGATTATCGTTGCGCCGTGCGATTCACTTATTAACCGCTTCACCAAGTTGCTTCCGATGAAACCAGCGGAGCCAGTGACGAGAATAGAGTTATGAAACATCCTTGACTCCTCCTTTTATCCAGCCAAAAATTTCTTTACGTGTTTTCGGGAAACACATAATACTTCCGAAGTAAATTGCAATGCAAATAACAATAGATATTATTTGCCAAACAATAGACGTACTTATCTGTAACATTCCATACCCTGCAGCACCCATAATAAGCGTGCACACAATGGTTGGGAATACATTCTTAAATGAAGATGCAAAAGAAATCCGGAAACCGAACCACATGATAAATGCACCAATCAAAATCATCGTCAAACGAATTAAGGATCGGCTCGTATAAAGTGCAACAAATCCATACGGATAAGCTATCAACAATGTGATTACTAAAAATACAATATGAATACACTGATTAAGCAAAGATAGTTTTGGCTGTCCCTTACTTCTGTAAACCTCACTGTTAAAGTGGCTAAAGATAATTACTAAAGAACTTATCAAAGCCCATAAGCCAATCAAATCTGCGGCCTCACTCCACTGAGATCCAAGCAGAATACTTGTGGCTAGATCTCGATAAAGAAACAAACCCAGCCCCATTGGCATAACAAAAAGTGATACTAGACGCTGGAATTTGAAGAACGTTTCTCTAAACAAAGATTCATCGTTTTGAGCACGAGAAAGAGCGGAGAACAAGACTGGCGTAATAGAAGCGGTAATAATGGCCATGAAAGCATTTACCATTGTAATGGAAGTCTTATATACACCTAAATAATGTGAATCTAAAACTCTCCCGACAATAAAGATATCCACATTCGTAGTAAGCCAAATTGAAAACTGTTCGAACATGGTCCAAACACTGAAGCCAAACATTTCTTTTAGTTTTTCAAAACTATATCTAAGGCTTGGTTTCCAAGAGGACTTTATAGTCAGTAAAAATGCATTCACAAACTCTCTTGCTAAAATGCCAATAATCAGTGCCCAATAACTGCGAGTAACAGCAGCTAAAGGAACAGTTACAACTAGTGGTATTAGAGATGTAACCATCCGCACTTTAAACAGTGTTTTGAAATCAAAGTTCCGTTTAAAGAGTGCCATTTGGATACTAGAAAATGAAAGCAGCGGAATATCCAAAGCCGCAACCATAATTCCCAATCCATAACCAGCACATCCTACCAAGGTTGCTAACGAAGATGAAAATATGGCAATAACGCACCAAATAAAGATTGATAAAACAAAGTTGCTGATGAAGGCAACATTAGTACTTAATCTTAAATCATCTTCATCTTTGAATTCATGCTGAATTAGGTACTTTTGGAATCCTGCATCTGTAAACAAATCTGCAAATGTAATGACCAAAGTAATAGAGGCCACTATTCCGAAGGTCTCCGGAACTAGTAGCCTAGCTAAAATCATATTGGTCACAGGAGAAATCAATTTGGCAATGATTTCAGTAACTGTAGACCATTTTGTAGCACTCCCAATTTTTTTGTTTAGAGCCACATCAGGCATATTACACTTCCTCTAAATGAATCCAACTTCCAATTTCCTTTTCCCATTCAGGAGGATCAAACGGAGTAAATCCAGAACCCGGATAAAATGTGAGTTCCGAAAAATAAACTTGATCATCTACTTCATATAAATCTACCCGTACAAATGGAATATCCTTTGAAAGCTTTTTCGCTATTTCTATCATTTCACCAAAATGTCTCGGCTTATTGGGTAATACATCAAACCCCTTAAAGTCCGGACGTTGAAAAGGTGTTTTTTCCCAATCTAAATCCACAAAATTCATCATGGCCTCTTTATGGTTTCCACCTAATCCTTGTGAGACATAAAGAAATTTTGGTAAACCGTGAAAGCAGTAAAACTTGTAATCAATCAAACCGTCCGAACTGTTTATACCTTCCAAATATGACTCTGCAATAATTCTTGGCTCAACATTTTTATATGGCCACTCACGACCGTACCAATAATAGTTTCGATTTAAACTTTTGCTAATTTTATTCTTTGCTTGCTGAACATCTAAAGATTCTTTATCTTTGCATATAACTAATCCACCACTATCATGAGTGCACTTAAGAACAAATCGTTCTGGCAATGAATCGAAATCTATAACATCAGCTCTTTCCCAAACGCCTAATGTGGGAACAACATATTTTTTTCCTACTTTTTCTTCAACATACTTTTTTACAGAATATTTGTCCGCCATCATAGTATATTCTGAATTGTGATTATATATTTTTAACCATTGCAACTTTTCGTTAAAGTCGGTTGGATTTGTCAAATTTAGTTTTTTGTTTAACATAAGGTAATATCTAATTTTCAAGAAACACTCATCTGATGAAAAATTCAATATACCCTTACTCAAAAAAAACAATAAATACTTTTTTATGTGTAAATATTTATTATCAATATGAATTAACATTTTATAACGATTCCTTTTCATATGTGTCACTACTACTTTGGGCTAACAAAAAAAGCAAAAAGTACAAGTATGTTGTTTTTTCAAAATAATCCACAACCCCTATTTGCAAGACTAAGGTAGTTACAATCAAGGTTAATGCAAGTATTGCGAAAGAATCCAAGCCCAAGGATCGTTTAAACAATTTTTTAATAGGGAAAAAGTAGGCTAAATAATATAATATTGTTCCAAATAAACCAACCGATGCCAACAATTCCACATAGTTGTTATGAAGATATGTATACCCTCCGGAGTATTTCACTGTAATATATCCTGTATTTCCTGCTCCTATACCGGTAAACGGCTTATCTAAAAACGTTTCCAAACCCATCTTAATAAAAGCGGATCGTTCTATCATAGATTTGTCTGTTTGCCCTTTCCCTGTTAAGAAATTGAATGCATATGTTATTCTTTGTTCCATAACATCTAACCAAGGCAATTTTATAACCCAATAAAGCAAAAATAGTATCAGTACTATTTTCAACAAGCTTTTTAGTTTCTGAACACTCCTGCCTTTTAGAATATACAGAAGTATGAGTCCTACCACAATAGTTAAAAGGACTTTCCTACTCCCAGTTCCCAACGCAACAATAAAGCAAAGTAATCCTGGGGCAGCATACCAATATTTTTCTTTATATATAACAAACCAGCAGAATATTAAAGCAGCTTTTGAAGACACCAAGCCAATTCTATTTACGTTGGTAATTTCCCCACCAATACGAGATCCAGAAAGGAGGAGGTGCATATACTCATTTACGCCATAGAATAATACCACGTAAATACAATATAATGCGCCTGCCCACGCAAGACATTCAATTACCACTCCTATTTTTTTTTCAGTTTCAAAATAGTCAAATAGCAAAAGCAATAGTGCAATATTTTCAAACAACGTTACTGCCCGATCAAAAACCAAAGATTTATCAACAGCCCAAACACTGGACAAAATGCAAAACAACAAAAATAGTACTAATACGACTATAGATGGATCTATAATCATTGTTTTTTCTTTTTTAACTATCTTTTTTACCACTAAAGAAACAGCTAAAACAAGAGCTATTATTTTACAAAAAGAATTTAATCCCGTTACAAAAGAGAAAACATAAATAGAAAGAATATATATAAAAAACAATACATCTATTATTTGAGGGATGTGCACTCTTATCTTTAATCCAATCAATGACATTCTTCCTTTTACCCATTAACTATTTTTTCTATTTCCGCCGACCAATCAAATATTAGCTTTTCCTTTTCAAGCACTTGCTTTTTTGAATCTAGCAAGTATCGTTTCTTTTCAATAATATTTTTTAGAAAAAGGTATAGACTGCTTTCTTGTGGTTCAAACAAGTAGTCTTCACCCAACAAATCAGGTATACCTCCTCGATTTGCACCATACACAGCAATTCCATGCGCTAAGCCCTCTAATACCGTATTCGGACAAGAATCTATTAATGAAGGTACCACTTCAAAATCAGAATTTCTAAAATAGCATTTTGTATTATTACTGTGTCCACAAAAATGAATATTAGTATAATGCTTATATTTTACTACATTATCATTTAACTCTTTGCCATCTCCAACGATATACAAATCAAATAAATATCCATCATCTAACAATTTCGCAGCGGCTGGCAAAAGAACATCATGTCCCTTTCTACAATTTGAAAAATCGCCAATAAACAGTACTTGAGGAACAGTCTTTTCCTTTTTATCATCTGGAACGAAATCAGATTCCATCCATGAAGCATTAACATTATTGGTTTGAATATATATCGGCGTTTTTAGTTTCTTTAATAAAAAACTATTCCGCTTTATCAAATCCTTTTTATCTGAAGTGCTTTGGACAATCACTTTCTTTGAATAGCAAAGTGCAATTTTTTCGAGCACTGAAAAATATGCTATTTTTCTTTTTGATGCCTTTATACATTTTTGGTATTCTATTAGATTTTCTCGAAATAGACTAATGATGTTCTCATATCCACACCATCCCAAACATATTGTTATTTGAGGTGCAAATGAAATAGCAAAATCATAACGAAGTTCTTGTTTATATCGTAATAACGAGCAAATCATTTCAGCCATGCCAATAATATGTTTTGGAAAGAAAGATTCGTTAATATTTGCCAGCCTAAGCCACTTAACATTTTCATTAAAAACTTCTTTAGGCAAATATTTTGCAATAACAATAACTTTATTCTCTCGAGATATACCTTTTACCAACTCAAGAAAACGTCTATGAGCTCCAGTTAGTTTTTGTGAAAAATCAGAGTATGTAATAAACAAATAAGTTTTCATTATGATTTATACTCCCAGTGTCCATATTATTCAAAAATAGAACCGTAAAATTGTTCTAGTTTTTTAGCGCTTTCTTTAATATCGAAGCCTCTATTTATTACTGCCAAACGTTGACTTTCTCTGCTATATGCCTGATTTGTCAAAGAACGTTCCCATTCTTCAGCACTCCCAACATTAACAAAAGTTAATAAACCCAATCCCAAATCTACTGATTTTGGAACTCCGGTAGACACAACGCATCTTAATCCAGAACACTGCGCTTCAACTGCCACCGTACCTAACCCTTCCCACAATGACGGGAATGTAAACAAATCCATTGCCTGATAATAATCTTGCACATTTTCTTTATTTCCAACAAAAAGTACGTCGTCGCTAATGTTTAACCTACGTGCCTTCTCCATCAATTGTCTCCTTAATTCCCCATCTCCTATAAAGAGTAAAACAGAACTAGTATTCTTTTTTTTATATGCAGCAAAAACGTCTAACAAAAAAGATTGATTTTTTGATTTAGTTAATCTTCCTACCGTCCCTATCACATAATTATTATCTATATGCAATTCCTTTCGAATCTTTAATCTTGTCTGATAATCGTAAGAAAATTTTTCAGAATCAATTGCATTAGGCACGATAAAAAAATCGCTACTGTTAACGATTCTATTTCCAAAAAGCCATTTACCAGCTTCTTTAGAACATGCAAAATAATAGTCTGCTTGATAACGAAGCGGGAACTGCAATACTTTTTTTCCAAAAGCCTTAAACCCAGTTCCGTTCGATGTACTGTGGCTATGAATTATCGTCTTTAAACCATGTTTTTTTGCAATCGGTATATAAAGAGACGCATAACTTCTAACGTGGGAGTGAAGTATTCTATACTCCGGATGATTAATAAGAAAGTCGTCCCAAGCTTTAACTACCTCCATCAAATTTAAGCCATTGAAAGCAGGCAATACATATACCTTAGCTCCTAAAGATTCAACGATTGGTCTTAATTCCATTTCATCACTTTTATCGCAAATGTAATCAAATTGGATTCTAGTTCTATCAATGGCTTTATGAAGATTGATAATCATAGTTTGAGAACCACCAATATTTAAACTTCCGATAACTTGAAGTATTCTAATTGGTTCCATAATTACCCTCTCTTTTGGATGAAAACTGTACCACTATCCACTTTTCCTTTAACAATCGATCCTGCGGCAATTACACAATTATCTCCAATATCACTTCCACGAAGAATAATTGCGTTAGCCCCAATCCAGACATTGTTGCCAATAAAAACAGGAGAAGTAACATATCGATTTTCTTTTAGTCCGTTCGGCGCATTATAATCGTGATCATGATCATAAATCTGAACATTGGGAGAAAAAATGACATCATCGCCAATGGTTATGCTATCGTGGCATGCAATAATGTTATTAGAATTAATTGATACCCTATCACCGATCTTCAGCGTGGCATTTTTCCTAACTCGTAATTTAGCTCCATCACGCATTTTAAAAGAGTTACCAATAGTCAATTTCCCACCGGCATCCAAAGTAATTTCTGAAAAAGGGGAAATCAGAGCCCAATACGGTCCAGCAAAATTTTTTAAATTAAACAATTTTGTCCAATTCATTTTGATTATTCCACAAGGAACACAGTATGCCGCTCTAAAATATTTATTCATACCTTTCACCCGTTTAAATTAATTGTTCCACATATAGGTTAACGACATTTTGTCTATCAAATTCTTCTTCCATTTTTACTCTTCCGTTTAGGCCCATCCATTTTCGTTGAACTTCTGTCATTGAAAGGAATATTTTCATTTTTTCAGCCAAAGATTTTGTGCTTCTCGCATCGACAAAAAAACCTGTAACGTTATCCTCTAATGTTTCTGCCGATCCAGGCCTGTTCGTAGTAATAATTGGACGTCCTGAAGCAGCCGCTTCAAGTAAAACATTTGATACGCCTTCTCCGTAATACGTTGGGAGAACGACACAATGAGTTTTTTTCAAATAAGGGGTTACATCTGTTTGTAGCCCCTCGTATTTTATTATTCCTCGTTTTACATAATCCTTTAAAATTGTTTTATATTCATCATCGCATCGACCGATGACATAAAATATCGCATTTGGGTTCTCTTTTTTTACAATTTCTGCAGCTTCTAAGTATTGGTCTATACCCTTTTCCTTAATAATTCGAGCCATAAATAAGAAACTAACATTTTCTCCTTCTGGCATAGGAAGCGGAACAAATTTTTTTAAATTTACACCAGATCCCGGAAGTACAGTGTGTTTATCATTAGCAATTCCATATTTGGTGAAGACAGATTCGTTATATTCATTTTGGAAAAAGACCGTTTGTGCCCCAGAAAACGAAAATTTATATAATGCCATGGTGAAGTATTTTAATGCTCCACCATTTGTAAATGCTTGTCCCAATCCAGAAACATTTGGACAGTACGGAATGCCTTTTAACCGAGCAATCATACCGGCATAAATATTTGGTTTTATGGTATAAGTGAAAATCATAGCTGGTTTTACTGCACGAATTAAACGTTCAAGCTCTTTAACCAGTTTGAGTTCTTCAAGTGGATTTGTACCATGGCGGCTTATGTTCAATGGAAGAAAAGTGCAACCTAATCTTTTAGATGTCGTTACTCCATCGCCAAAATCAGATGGTGCAAAACTTGCATATACTTCATAGCCATCTTTCACCAGGCGCTCTACAAGTTCTTCACGGAATCCAAAAACTGTCAATTCAGTATTTCCAATAAGTAGAACTCGGTTGTTCTGCTTCATGTTTTTACCCCTTCTATTTCCCCTAAAAACTTACTTATGACTCTTCAAACGCTTCTGTACTTTCTCTCATAAAAAGGACTTTGACTGTCATGAGAATAAGACGAATATCCGTTCGAATTGAATAGTTTTCAATATAGTGTAAATCTAGTTTTAATTTGTCATATGCTGTGGTGTTATACTTCCCATAAATTTGTGCATAGCCGGTCAATCCAGCTTTTACTTTGTGTCGATATTTAAATTCTGGTATTTCTTTGGAATACTTTTCAACATTTTCTATTATTTCTGGACGAGGTCCAACAATGGACATGTCACCTTTTAAAATGTTAATAATTTGAGGAAATTCATCCATGCGGCATGCACGAATTACTTTTCCCACTGGAGTGATTCTTTCATCATCTTTTGTTGCAGAGTGAGCTTTCCCATCTCGATCCGCATCTTCACGCATACTTCGGAACTTAATGATTTTAAAGACTTTTCCATCTTTAGTAACACGGTCTTGTTTGAAAAAAACCGGACCGCCATCGTAAAGTTTAATGGCAATAGCTGTAACCAGCATGAACGGACTCATAACAACAAGGCCAATAAAAGCAACTATGATATCTAAAATTCTTTTAGCAATCTTTTCTTCAAACGTAAGACCAATATTTCTACAAAGGATTAGAGGTGTGTCAAAAATATGCACATCCTCTCCTGCCTCAATTAAAATATCTGTTATTTTCGGCATAACATAAACCAGTTTTCCGTTTTCATAGCAGATTTTTAACAGGTCATTTCGTATAGATCCGGTAATATCACAAATAACTGCACCATCGTGCTTTGACAGACTCTCTTCAAATTTATCTAAGTCTTCTTCAACCTTAAGGGCTTCAGTAATTCTGAATTGGTCATCTCTCAGTTTCATTTTTTGAATAATATTTGTTTTATATTTATCTGAGTAGACAATAAGTAAATCTTTTGGTGGATACATCTTTTTGATGATATTTTTGCTAATTACTGCCCATACAATAATCACTGCCAGTTGAACAATAAACATCAAAAGAACAATTCCTGGCTTCAAAAGTTCACGTGCCACCAAACTCATTACAACATACATCAGTACATCAACAATAACCGTTGTAAGAGCTTGAGAATAAATCAAGTCCCAAAGTCTGTTAAACTCAACTTGAAAAGCACCATATATTCTAGATAAGAGATATTGCAGAACAAAATAAAAGAAGATAATTAAATAGTTACCTTTTTTATCAAAGGGCCACACCGTTAGAGTCGAATTTATTTTCAACCACGAGTAAGAAAATACTGCTGTCAAAGCCAGCAATACAAACATGCCCAATAAAAAGGTAACTATCCTATTGAGTTCTTCAGTTTTTTTATTCATAACTAACCCCAAGCCCCTATCTGTCCTTCCAAAACAAAGCACAAAAATTATACCATAATAAGGAAGATTTGTTTCGGTTTTTAGGATATTTACAAAAAGTTTATTTCGTGACAAAAAGGCCACCTCTAAGAGGTGGCCTTTTCATATATGTCTTTCCCGTTTTTGTATATGGATTAGTTTTCTTTGTGTAATTTCTTTACGTCGTATACAGCGAATACGATGAGGGCTGCTGCGCAAGCGGCTGCAGCAATGAAACATTTGCCAGCGTGGTTACTGTTCTTGGTTTCAGCTGCCTTTGGGGTGGAAACAATTGCCTTTGGAGTTTCAACGTTTACTCTGTTCTGAGCAACAACTGGAGTAGCTTTGATTTCTTTGGTTTCTGCTTTTGCTTCTTTTGCCTGTGCTTCTGGAAGTTCGTTGTTTTCTACTGGGGTAATAACTACACCCTTGTCTTTCTGTACGTCTTCTTCTACTGCGGTAGCAAGAACGTATTCTTCCTGAGCATCACCGTTATCCAGTTTGTAGTCTTTTTCTTCTTCTACAGCAACTTCTTCTGCAACTGCGGTGGAAAGAACTGCCTTATCCTTGGTAGCTACTTTAGCAGGCTGCTTAGCAAGTGCTGGGCCATTCATGGCGTTGGATACCTTTGCAAACGGAGTAACTTCACCGGTGATTACGATGGTGTCGTAATTGGTCTGGTAAGTGCAGATGGACATCTTCATATGATCCAGACCTAAGTCACCGAACCATTCGTTGAGGTAAGCTTTATCTAAGTTGGTGTCAAATACCTTGTCGCCAATTGCATAGAGTTCCAAATAGTAGGAATATTCTTTGCCAGCTTCAAAAGGAGTGCGAGGAGTAATGCCGTCAACAGTCCAATACTGTTCTTCCACTTTAAAGGAGTCGGACTTAATATTCAGTGCACCCGGCATGTTGCCTTCTGCAACAGTCCAGTTGGAAGTATCTACCACTGCGTCTGCTACCTGAATATTGTTACTGTTATCTGTGCCAGCAAAAACAGTAAATGGAAGAACAATGGAAAGTACCATTGCTAAAACAAGAACAACTTTGATTGCGTATACCGTAGTCTTGTGCATTGCGGGAATTCCTCGCCTTTCTTTTTTAATTTCGAGTTTATTGTAATTCCGCAGGCTATGAGTTTCTATTCACAATTAAACTAAACTTAAATGAATCTTAATTCACGCTGTTGTATACCTTACACAAGTTGATTTAAAATGCAAAACGACCGTTAAAAACGGACAAGAAATGGGCCCTTCCCGATGGGAAGAGCCCTACATGTTGTACATTTAACAATGTTTCCTTAAAAAAGCCTTAACTACGTTATGTGGTTGTCACGTAGTCGTTCTATTGTTCGCTTATTTGTTCTAAATTTCCCTACAGCGAGCCTTGTCGTACCAGGTTACTGCTACAAATGCCACTCCGGAGAGTACAAATACGAAAGACCACTTGAAAATGTAACTATGATCTGCTGTGTCTACCACTTTTTTTGCAACCTCGCTGGTTTCTTTAGCATCTTTTGCATCCTTGGCAACAGTTACTTCGCTCTGCTGCTTGTCAGTGGATTCTTGTTTCTGTTCTTTGTTGGTAGTTTCTTGTTTTGCTTCCTCCGTCTTTGGAGCACTGTTCATGATGTGATTATACAGGTTGGTTTCCGGTGGAAGTTCAAAACGGATGTTGTAGCAAAGGGTCCAGTACTGACGGTCCTGAGACACTTCATCCTTCATGAGGCAATCAAAGAGGTTCGGGTTATCAAAGACATTATTCTTTCTGGTGTTGTAATCCATACAACCCGGAAGTTCAAACAGATACCCATCTTCTGCCTTCAAAGTAAGGGTGTAATAGTAATTCTGTTCAGCCACTAAATTTCCTTCAATAGGAGTGGTTCCTTCTAAATCTTCGGTCCACTTCTGTTCTGCAATGCTAAGATGCATTCCGTCCTTAATGGAAAGGTACGTTGGAGCCTTATCCAACTTGATTTCCATATCTTTGGTAGCAAGTTTCAGAAGATCAAAACCGTTCTGCAGCGTTGCATTGAAGTCGGTGGAATAGTTAAAGTTTTCTTCTTCAAAAGCAAGGGTCAGCTTGTAAGTCTTTCCTACTTCTTCAATCTTCTCATAAATAGGATCTGGCTTTGCTTCCTCTTCTGCCTTTGCAATGGCTTCCATTGGGTCATCGTAGAAGCTAAGGGTTGCATAGTCAATATTGCTGGTATCCACTTCCTGTGGAATTTCCTGGGTGCGGATGGTGCCATAATGAATGGTGCCGTTATAAATTAACTGCTGCATATTGGCTACTCTCTTCTCAGAGCCATCTGTAAATACAATGGTTCCAGGAAGGCCGCTCCAGGTGAAGTCAATCTCGCCAAGGGCTTTGTAGTCATTCATCAAGGTGGAATTATTCAGGACAGTGGTGTCATCTACTTTCAATTCCTTAATGGTTCTTTCGTCCTTGGTAATGTAGGTAAATACGGCTTCCGCCATAGAACCTTCTGCATCTACCCAAGAGAAGGTGTCAAACCATTCTACGTCTTTCAGTACAATCTTAAGGTTCTGGCTGAAGTGCTTTCCGTTTTTAGCGGTGAACTTCATTTCTAGTTCGTAACTATCAGACGGTTCAAAATATTCAAATCCTTTGGCAGAAGCGGTTCTGTACCATTCCATTTGAACGTCATAGTCTTCGCTATTGATGGTTGGTAACTTACCGGCTTCCTTCAGCTTTGGCTCAATTTCTTTGCCATCTAAAATGATGCTGCCAATAGAAGTTTTGTCACAGGTGTATTTCCCCTGTACTTCCATGGTTTTCTGGTCATCTGCTACCCTACCGGATACTTCTTCCATATCTACGCACTTAAACAAGTTAGCTGCATAATCTTCATACTGGGTTTTATCAAAGTAGAAGTTGTCTGCTGCCTTTAAAGCGATATTGAAATAGTATGTTTTCCCGTCTTTGAAGGTTTCCAGATTCGGGTCATCTTCAGAGAACCAACTCTGGTTGGTAATGATGCAAGAGCCACAGTCATTTTCCAGTTTCAAGGTTCCTGGTTTCTGGCCGTCTGCCAACGGCATTTCGGTGGCATCCATGGCCAGATCTTTCGGAGCAACTGCACATGCAACGAAGCCATCCACTACCGGGTTATTATCTTGTAATTCTTCAGCATATACTGCCAAAGGCATAATGGTGCTAACCAACATTGCCAGCACAAGAATAGCCTGAATGAGTCTCAGTGAAGACTTCTTCATGTGTGTTCCTCTCCTTCCTCTTGAAATAAAAAACGCTCCAAAACAAAGCCGTGCCTAGGGACGCAGCCGTTCTGGAGTCAAAAGTTGCTCTAGATTTAGGGGACTCCAGAGCGTTCTCTATTTACTTATTATAGGCTTATTTTAGCATTGTCCGATTAAAAATAACAAGCAAATAAAAAGAGGCGTCACATGTGTGATGCCTCTTTGTGCGTTTTGCTTGTTTTTTCTTTTTTCCTTTGTTTATTTCGTTTGGCTTTTTTGCCAGTTCCAGCTGTCGTGGCACATGTCTGCTACGGTCTTTTCGGTTTGCCAGTTCAGGATGTCTTTGGCTTTGGTGGCGTCTGCGTAGTAGCAGGCAAGGTCTCCTGGTCGGCGGTCAGTGAATTGGTATGGAACGTCTATTTGGTTCACTTCTTGGAAGCTTTCTACCAGTTCTAAGACGCTGGTGCCTTTGCCGGAACCGAGGTTGAAGATTTCAGTGCCCTTGTGGGTCTTGGCGTACTGGAGGGCCTTGAGGTGGCCTTTGGCAAGATCTACTACGTGGATGTAGTCTCTGACGCCGGTGCCATCTGGGGTGTCATAGTCGTTACCGAAGATGTTTAGGTGGTCTCGGATGCCTGCTGCAGTTTGCATGATGTATGGCATGAGGTTATTTGGAATGCCGTTTGGCTTTTCACCAATGAGGCCGCTTTCATGGGCACCTACCGGGTTAAAGTACCGGAGAAGTACTACGTTTAAGCCCTTTGCGTTGGACTCATCCACGAGGATTTGTTCAATGAAGTATTTGGTCCAGCCGTATGGGTTAGAGCAGTTTCCGGCTTCCATGGTTTCCACGTATGGAACCTGGTTTTTGGTGCCATATACCGTGGCACTGGAACTAAAGACAATGGTCTTACAGCCGAACTCTTCCATGACTTCTAAAAGGGTCAAGGTGGTGTCTATGTTGTTGCGGTAGTAGAGGGTTGGTTTTTCCATGGATTCCCCTACCGCTTTTAACCCTGCAAAGTGGATAACTGCTTCAATGTCTTCCTTTTGGAAGAGTTCTCTCATCTTGGCCTTATCCTGAACATCTGCCTCATAGAAAGTAGGTGTTTTATTTGTGATTTTTGCAATTCTGTCTACCACTTCTCGTTCACTATTGGAAAGATTGTCTACAAGGACAACGTCTTCTCCTTGGGTGAGGAGTTCTACAGCGGTGTGGGAGCCGATGTAGCCGGTGCCGCCGGTGAGTAAAATGCTCATGTGTTATCTCCATTTGCCGGTGAGGGTCTTGCGTGGGCAGTGTGGCTCAGGCAAGTCTAGCGGCTTGTTTTCAAAAATATTGTTGCCGTTGAGCAGGATTTGTTTGGTGGCTTTGTTGCCGATTTGTTCACTGAGGGCAAGGGCTGCTTCGTACATGTTCGGGTTCCGGCGTTCCATGTCGTGGGCATCCGAAGAAATGACGTGAACTAAGCCCCAGTCAATGAGTTTGATAACCTGCTTTGCGGTTTCCCCTCCACGGATGATGGAGGAGCAATTCACTTGGATGATGCATCCGTTTTCTACCAGGCGGTACAGAGACTTCAGGTCATCCATTAAGTACTTGTATCTTTCTACGTGGGCAATAATGATTTTGTATCCTTGCATACGCAGTTTGCTGATGGTTTCTTCAAAAAACTGAGGACGGTATCCTACCGGCAGTTCTAAGAGAAGGTACGGGGTATTGGTGAAGCAGAGGTGGTCCAGTCCTTCTTGCAGTGCAAGGCTGGCAGAATAAAATACTTCTGCCCCAACACGGATTTTCATGTCACGGAGTTCTGGGACTTCATCTATGTGGGCTCTCATCCTGTTCCAGGCGGCTTTGCGCTGAATGAGGAACTCTTCAAAGTCGTCCTGTTCCGGGTCAAAATGAGGCGTTAGCACTACGTTTTTAACCCCTTGAGATATTTCGTCCTTCATCATGTCAACGGTGTCAAAGGTGGTTCTGGCACCGTCATCTAAACCGGGTAAAATATGGCAATGTAAATCTGTCATTTATTCTGCTCCTCTTTTCTTTAGAACACCCAATATTTTAGCATAATGCAAAAAGAAAAGCACCCTTAAGAAAGGGTGCTTTCCATATAGATTTACATTAGAAAGTGAAGTACTTAGTTGTAATCTGGTTGTGGCCGTCTGGGAGAACAGCGTTTACAGTTGCATCAGCAACAGCGCCCTGTCCACCGAGAACAATAGCATATTTAACGTTAGTAGCATTGATGTAATCTCTAGCATACTTGAAGCCACTTTCATGGTTGCTTACCAGAAGGATAGGAGCGCCAAGCTGGTGAGCAATTGGACCTGCGCAAAGAGCATCTGGGAAGTCTTCACCGGTTACCAAGAAGGCAAGATCAGTGGTCTTGAAGTAAGTTTCAGCAACTTTCTTAGAAGTACCGTATCTATGATCGTCCTGCTTGTTAGCGGCATTAATTCTTCTAGCGGTCTTGCCGGTTACAGCCTTAAGGTCCTGAATAATGGAATCAGGAACAGCAGACTTACCACCAATTACGGTGTAAGAAGCAGCGCCGCAGTTCTTTAAGAAGTCCTTCTGAGCCTGGTTCAACTTGCCGGTCTTGTTATCAGCAAGAAGAATTGGCTTACCGGTAGCGGCTGCAGTCAGTGCATCAGGATAGTTGTTTGCGGAGCAAACCAGAACTTCCTTACCAAATACGCCTACCTTGTTTAGGATAGACAGGTTGGTTTCGTATCTGGTCTTACCTGGATTACGGTAAACATTGATATTACCGCAAGCCTGTTTCAGAGCATTTTCTGCTTCATAGGATACTGCGTCTGGGCCACCGATGATATAAACGGAGCCGAGAATCTGAAGGTTATCCTTAACGTAGTTAACTACGTCCTGAGAAATCTGCTTACCATTCTTGGTATCTACCAAGATGATTGGAGCGTACTTCTGAGCTGCAAGAGCAGATGCAGAGAGTGCGTCGGCGTAATCTCTACCAGTGGTAATGATTACGTTGTTGAACTTCAGAAGGTTGCAGTTGTCCTTGAGGATTTCAAGGTACATATCTGCAGCTGCCAAAGAGGTGCCATATTTGTTGTCACCATAAGCTCTAAACTTGGTTGCACCCATGAACCAGTCTTCATATGGAAGACCGGAAGTTACGGTTACAAGGAAGTCAGCGGTAACGTCCAAGCCAAGAGCATTCTTCCAACCGTTGAAGTGAGCGGTACAAGCATAAACGCCAAATGGAAGAAGGTCCATGTCGAACAAGGAAGTTACAGTAACGTCAGCCTTTACGCCATTGTAAACACAATTGCTAAGGTCGGAAAGTTTAACGTTGTCAATGATGGTCTTGCCATCAATTGCAAGGCTAATAGTACCAGACAACTGCTTGGTAAGAGCATCTCCATAAGTGTAGATGGTTCCATCAGCTCTTGGCTCTGCTACGAGGCCCTTATTACCCTTCTTGAGAGTAATGGAGTTAACAGATGCAGCAACAATTACTTTGTCATCCTTCGGGTTGATACCCTTAGCAGTAATGGTCATGGTTTTTCCATCACTTGAAACAGTTGCTGTAAGAGCATTAGCTGGATAGTTCCAGTTTGAAATGTTGGCTTTTGCTTCTTTATCAAACTTATTGCCGTTTTTAGCAGTGACTACAATAGTCATGTTGTAGGTATGACCGGACTGGAAGGTCTTGAAACCTGCATAGGTTTTAACGGCCTTTGTCTTGCTGTCATACTTGTTGCCAAATACAGTACCATCGTCCTGAGTCCAATAGAATTCAGTGATTTTATAGTCATCCTCGTCGAGAGACAAAGAACGAGGCGGCTGATCATCTTGAACGGTGATGGCATTCAAATCCAAGATAGCTTCAGGAATCTTGGAATCTGCAGCAAAAACTGTCAGGAAAGCGGACATCATAATGACCAGGGCCAGAACGGTGCACACTAAGGCTGGCAATCTTTTACGCATACGAGTGTTTTCCATAGAAATTTCCCTCCTTTAGAAAATTCCATAAAAATGTAGTGTAATAATACATGAACTCCATTAAAAATGCAAGTTTTTCCTATAACTACGCGGTTTTTATGGTTTTTCACGCTACATCTTGTGGTTACTATATATATAGTATACAAGATGGTTTTTATGGTTCATTACTTGCAGTCTATCACCGTTCCTTCCTTTACGCCCCGAATAACCGCATTGGTCATTTGACGGTTATTACTGCCCGGTCCGCCGAAGGCAAGTAACTTGACGTCTCCGGACAGAGTAGCAACGTAGTCTCTGGCAATATCGTTGAACGTATTGCCATATTCATTTGGCATAACCAAAAGCAGCGGTGCTCCTAATTGATATGCTACCGGGCCGGCACAAAGTCCGTCTGGGTAGTTCTCTCCGTAAGCTAAGGTTACGACGGTGATATCCTTCCCAAAGAGGGCAGAAGCCACTTTTTCGGAAGTCTCATATCGGTTTGCTCCAAACAGTCTTGTTGGGACCACACCGGTATTCGCGGTAATGTCTCCTTCAATGCTAGCCGGAACGGCTGATTCGCCACCAATGATGTAGATGGTGTTTGGCATTCTCTTGTTCAGATATTCTTTCTGACCCTCGGTAAGGGTACCGGTGACAGGGTCTACCAGCATAACCGGTTTCCCGGTAGCGGATACAGAAAGTGCATCTGCATAGCTAGTTGCAGAACAAACAAGGAGTTCTTTGGATTCTGTATAATTTTCAATCTCGTTCAGAATGGCCACGTTGGTGTCATAACGGGTTTCGCCGAAGAGGCGGATGGTGTTGGCACTGATGGCCTTGAGTGCGGTTTCAGTAGTTTCCGGCACTGCATTGGTGCCACCAAGGATGAAGATGGTGCCGTTTGGAACGAGGTTCTGTTTAATATAGGCCAAGGTCTTGTCGTTGACGTTTTGGTAATTGTTCGGGTCAACGAGAAGGATTGGTGCCGACACCTTGGCGCTGAGGCCGGAACCGGAAAGTGCATCGGCAAAGTCTTCACCAGACGCAATAATGACACTTCCGAAGGTGGTGGCGTTCATGGCCTGCTTCATGAGTTCGGCCGCCTGCAGAGAGGTCTGGTAGCGTGAGTCGCCGTAGGCTCTCACAATGCCATACCCGTCAAAGACGCGGTCGATGGATGTTGCGGTCTTGTCCTGGACTTTGCCGCACATGGTGCACTTCCCGTCTACGTACTTGTGCATCAGCTGATTGGTTGGTTCGCCCAGTTCAATCTTGTTACAAACCTTGCAAGTCTTATCCGTTGCGGTGCCCGGTTTGGTACAAGTAGCAGCGGTACCTGCCTTTTCTACCCAGTCATGACCGGTGGCCGGAATGGCCTGATGTTCCTGAACAATCTTGTTGCGGAAGGTACAGAAAATCTGATCTGTGGTGCCTTCTGCTTCACAAGTTGGCTTTTTGCCTGCTTCTACTTTGGCACAGTTCTTATGGTCATTGTGGCTGGTTACCTGGAAGGCATACATGGTTTCATCATCGTGGGTTAAGCCGCCGCGTACGCGGTTGTTGATGCAAACCTGTGCCACTTCATCTTTGCCATCATGGTCCAGGTCGGACATGGTGGATTCAATTCTCCAGTGGGTGCCGCCTTCTGCATTGCCTGCTTCAATGTTTTTCTTGGTCAAGAGGCTCTTGTCTACGCCAATACTCTTCAAGTATTCAATGACAGCGTCCCGGTCTTTGAATTCACCTAAGTAAATCCAAACATGGTTCCCGGATTTGTTGTCATGTCTCTGAACGACCACTACGGAACCCGGAGCAATGGTGCTGCCGTCTGCCATCTGCCAGTATGGTCTGGCAGTATGCAGTTCGTTCCACTTTTCTACATTTACCGGAACGGTTTCACCCTTATAAGTCAGCTTATAAGCGGAAGAGTCGTTGGTAATCCAGTGAATGGAGTCAATTGGCGGAGTGTCCAGTTGAAAGAATCCGGAAGAACCGTATCCCAAATTGGACATGGCCCAATAAACCAAACCGGAACAGTCTACCCCGTTCTGTCGGTTGGTTGACAGACTCTTGGCAACGTTTTGTTTTTCGTTGTTGAAATAAGGATTTTCATACCCCTTTGCCCCAAAGTTATATGGAGCACCTAAGAGTTTGCAGCATTCTGCAATCAGGGTATCGGCAGACGGTAAATTCACGTAGTAATCTACCGGATCCGCTTCTGCCTTCAGTTGTGTAGCAAGTTTTGCCTGCTGCACCAGTTTCGACAAACTAATGGTGTCTTTGGTGTTTCCGGCATAGGCTACCGGCACTTGGTTTAGCAGTAGGTCATATGCGGCCTGGGGGGAATCTCCCCCATCGTATTCTGCTATACCGTTTGGTTCAACCGTTTTGGTATTCATGAAGATTGCCACAAGGGCAACCACAATGACCGCCAAAATAGCCGCAATGAGAATTAGGAGTTTTTTCTTGTTCATTTTGCGTTACCTCCTCCTTTACTTTTTATGTAAAAGTCTCATGTACTTTCTCAACTTAATTTCCGTGTTTTCTTGCATAGTCGGCTTTTGCCCTTGCAATGTTTTCATTGGCAATCCGCTTAGCAATGGTCCACTCGTCTTCCGGTTCTTCTTCTTTTTGTTCTTCTATTTCTGCTGGTTCTTCTTCGGTCTTTTCCTTCTTCTTCAGCAAGCTAAAGAAGTATTTGAATTCTTTGCGGAAGAGAATCAGGGTGAAGAACATCAGAATCAGATAGAACATGATGTTTACCACAATGAACGGGAAGAAGGTGTTGTAAATGGCGAAAAGTGCAAAGAGTGCGGTCATGAAATAGATTCGTTTCAGGCTGTACTCAATTGGATATACCTTGTTGGAGAAATAGGTTCTAAGAGAGAAGAACACAATGTAGGATAATCCGGTGGAAAGGGCTGCACCTTTACACCCCATAGTCGGTACCCAAAGATAGTTGCCGGCGAAGTTCACCAGACAAGACACAATGGAAATAACCATGTTATATTTGCTCTTCTTCATGAAGGTGATGCCGCCTACGGTAACCTCAGAAATGGTGTACATAATTGGCCAGAGGCAGAGGCATGGCATGATGGTGGCTGCATCCCGGTATTTGGCACCGAGAAGCAGGACAATGATGTCCTTGAAGAAGATAATATTAATGCCCAAGAAGAACATGACGGATGCAATCTTGTTGCACCAGTCCACATAGAACTGTTTGTCTTCCGGCGCTTTTTCATAATGTTCTACAGCAATTGGCGTCCAAACCGTATTGAAGGTGGACTGCACAATGGCAAAGATGCCCACAATGGCTACGGCACTGGAATAAATACCCACTTGGGAATAGCCCAAGAAGTGCTTAATGAAGAGCTTATCCATGGCTTCATAAACCATGGCAACCAAAGCTGCCACAATAAATGGAGCACCGTATTTCAGCAGTTCCTTCTGGGTTACTGCTTCGTTTACTTTGTCTTTTAAGTTTTTCCCGAACCACAGGTGGCGTTCCTTATATACTGCCATGACCAGGGTAACGGCTACGGCAAATGTGGTACATCCGGTCAGAATTAAGGCGTAATCCTGCTTTACGAAGATGCAAAGCAAAATGGTTGGAACCACATAAGCCAGTTTTTGAATAATATTCAGTAAGCCAAAGAGTTTGGAGTCCTGTTCACAGCGCACTACCAGTTCTGCAACGCGGTAAAGCACTTTTAAGAACACGTAGATGCAAAGCAGGACGCAAATGGAGAAGGAAAAGTCCAAAGTTAGTGTTGTGAACTTTAGGAGGATTCCGAAGACCACCGTTGCAAATGCGGTGAGGGCCAAAGGCAGTTTCAGGCAGTACTGAATGAGTTTGTGCTTATATTCCCCGCTGTCCTCGTTGTAGTAATAACGGACCAGGGAAAAGTCCAAGCCTAAAATCAGCACCGTCATGGCAATTTGGCCATACAAGGTGAACATGGACAGCTGACCGTACTCGTTGGTGTCTACCAAACGGGTAATAATTGGCGTGGTCAGGAAGGAAATGATCATGTTCACAATGGTAGCCGAGCCAATGGCTAAAAAGTGGCTTCCCATACTTTTCTGACTCATTTATTTACTCTCTTTCTTCTTTGTAGTCTCAGGACTCTGAGGCCGTGAAAGACTCTAAAATACATTCTTACCAAAGGTCTTGGTAGTTTGCTTATTTCTGTAGAAATTGTGACTAGTTTCCCTGCATTATTTATGTTTGGGGCAATGCAGGTTCTGTAATGACGAAGGGCACCTTTGAATTCTTTTTTACGGCCTTCCGCCAGTAACATATCCAGGTGCTTAATTTCCCATTCTGCCAAATAGTTGAGTTTACTTTGTTTCAGTTCCTCGTCCTGCTGGATGAATGGCAAATAGTACTGATAGGTCACAGCATCTATGGCTTGCTGATACTGATCAGCAGAAAGCCATGCGGTGGTGCTGTTCGGGTCCACGGTGTGGAAATAGAGGGAATCCTCTATTTGGAAACACTTCGGTTCCTTTTCTAGAATTTGATTTAAAAACAGCAGGTCTTCGCAAAGGGTCATGCCCTCTTTGAACTGTTCCTTTTTAATAAGGTCTGCTTTATAGAGTTTGTTCCAGATGAAGCCCGTGTTGACGTACTTCCAGACATCCTCATTTTCATAATCCCCTTTTGGGTTTTCCGAAGTTTTCAGTTCTTCGTTCTTCGGATCTACCCGGGTGAAGTTGCAGGCAACCATGTTGTAGCCTGCTTCTGCTTTTTTCACTAGCTTTTGGATGAAGTCCCGGTGGAAATAGTCGTCTGCATCTAGGAAACAGATGTAGTCTCCGGTGGCTTTTCGGAGCGCCACGTTTCTGGCTCTGCTTACCCCACCGTTCTTTTGGTGAATGACCAAGAATCTACTTTGGGGGCAAATGCAGTAGTTTTCGTTACAAACGGGTTCATCCCCAAAGTTGGCTACTTCTTTTTTGAGGTCTTTCACAATTTGGTCTAATGCTTCGGCGGTCTTCTGGTTG
Organism: Acutalibacteraceae bacterium; assembly: GCA_045642465.1. Classification (GTDB taxonomy): domain Bacteria; phylum Bacillota; class Clostridia; order Oscillospirales; family Acutalibacteraceae; genus RUG420. The sequence goes on along the minus strand of JAZUIY010000015.1, from coordinate 501,687 downwards.
GAGCCGTCGTCAATGAGGATGCATTCAATGGCGTTGTAGTTTTGGTAAGCTACGCTTTCAATGCATCTTTTTAAGTAGTCTGTCGGGGTGTTGTAAATGGGAATAATGACAGATACAAGTGGTGTCATAATAATTTTTCCTTTGCCTCAGGGTAGGCCTCAAAGAGACGGGCCAAAGCCTCGTCGTTTTTGCCTTCGTGAACATTGGTTGACTGCAGGTTCTTCTCCTGGCTGCCGTTCACTTCAATTGGCATTACGTAGTCGTTTGGAAGCCATTTCACTCTGACGTCACTTTTCAGTTCCATGACCTTCAGCCAGAGGTCATCTGCCTCTGGAGAAAGGGCTTTAATCTGTTCCATGTTCAGGGTTTCCTCCGTCAGGCATCCGGCCGGATAAAGGGTACCCGCTCCCCCGGTAGCCAACAGCTTATGGCTGGCCCGGAAGGACTGCTGGTCTTCATATACCCAGTCCTGATACTTCTGGACTTCCCCGTCTTTCAGGGTAATTCTATGGACACGTCTTGCAATAATGCAGGACGGATACCGTCTGTGTTCCCAAATGAGACTGCCCACCATGTCTTTGCGGTAAATCAAGTCATCATCTACCGTAATCAGGTTGTAGTCCGGATATTGCATCATGGCGTAGTAGTACTTCTTATGTGGCTTCAAGTGGTCCTTGGTGTAGACAAATTCAATGCCGTACTGCTTCATGTCTTCTAAGGTGTCCGTAATTGGCACGTCATCTAAGAAAACCACAATTTTATCCGGCTTTACGTCCTGCAGCAGCAGACTCTTTAAGGTCAGTGGCAAGGTGTCATAGCGGTCGGCAAAAGAGGCAACGGAAACCAAGTACTTCTCCGGTCTGCGTTTTCCCTGATAAAGCCCATACCGGAAGGTGGCCTTTTCGGTGTGACGCTTAACCGCGAGGCCAATGGCATGGTCTCTTAGCTTATTGCATTTTCTGGTGAAACGATTGTTCATTTTCCTAATTCTTTCTTGCTATTCACCTGGGTCAGGTAGATGAGCATCCAAATGGCCCAGAGGGTGTAATAGGTTTCGGTAGCTTCCAGGAGAGAACCTGCAAAGGTGGCAACGAAAGCTGCCAGGCAGAGTTTCTGGTAATTATTCCGTCTATCTTTAATGGCGCTAATGAGGGTCAGGACGAAGAAGGCCACAAACGGAACGAAGGAAATGACGCCGTACTTAGCCAGGTAGTCCAGAACAAAGTTATGCGCGGAATAAACAAAGACATTCATGGAAGCCCATGGATGTAAGGTAATTTCAATGCCATGACCGAACCAAGGGGCCGTCCAAATCAGGTTGGTGGCCTTCATCCAGATGTTGGTTCTACCGGTAAAGGTGAATCTGCCGCCGGTAATGTCATAGAGCATATAGAAGAAGGAGTAATTGCCGTGGCCCCAAGCTAATGAGACAAAGACGAAGAGGAAGAACACGCCAAACAGCACAACCAAAACAATGGTTTCAATGTCCTTCTGGTTATTCACTTTGGCTCTGCGCATCAGGTAGGTGCAAAGGTAATATCCTTCGTAAATACAAAGTGCAATGAGAGCTGTGGTGGAGCGGTTCACAATAACGAACACATCCAGCGCAGCAAAGAGGGCTACATTCTGGTATTTCAGCCACTTGCCTTCCTTTTTCGGGTTCCTGTCCTGTAACAGGTGGAAAGAAAACAGTCCCAAAAGCATATAAAGGGTAACCAAATTCTTGGTGCCTAAGAACCAGACACGGTTGTCCCCTGTCATTTCGGCAGAGAATCCATCCGGTAAAAGTAGTCGAGTAACAAATTGCAGGGCGATGTAGATAAATACCGTAATTGCGTACGTTTTCAGCAGCTTATCCGGCTGTTGATCATAGAAATACATATTCCCCAGAACAAAGCCAAAGAAGGTTAAGAAGCTGAGAGCTGCGGTCAGGTAAATGGTGGAAGTGACACAAAGAGAAATGAGAATGGTCACTACAACCAGCCCTGTTGCCAGGAGGATTTTCCAGTCTCTTCTGGCTAAGTGGTCCCCTTCTCCCACAACGAGGGAGATGCCAAAGAGGGCGGTAAAAGCATATCGGCCTAATGCGAATATCTTCGGCAAGAAGGTAAGGCCGCTAATGTATCTAAAGCACTCCGGTGGAATGAAACAGATGACAAAGGCAATCAGAAAAATGGTCTGAATGGTGCCAATATGCTTTTTGAAAAAGTCAATCATGGTCTTTTAATTCAGCTGCCTTCCGGTACAGTTCCAGGAAGGAGTCCGCTTGCCTTTCTAAAGAGTAGTCATCCGTGTTGACTGGCGGATGTGCCAGATAGTCTTTCAAAATTTCTCGGTTGGAGTACGCCTTTATAAGCGCTGTTAAGGCATCTACGTCTCGTGCTTCGTAAATGCTGCCACAGTTTAAGTGGCGGATGGTTTCCGGAATACCGCCGGCGTCGGAGCCGATGACCGGCATGCCATACTGGACGGCTTCCAAGACAATGCGCCCGAATGGTTCCGCCCAAAGGGATGGAGCCACCAAAACATCTGCCTTTTCATATTCTCTAAAGAGGTCTTCCTGTTTCAGTTTCCCCTTTAATTCCACGTTTTTGGATTTTTCCCTAATCCATTCTTCCAGTGGGCCTTCTCCGCAGATGACCAATTTGGCATCTGTGTTGGCTCTTTGGAAGGCCTCCACTAAAATGTGGATTCCTTTGTTTTCGGTGAGGGTACCGGCAAAAATGAAGGTGACTGGTCCTTCCCTCTTTTGTTTTTCCTCAATGGCTTTTTCCAGTTTGGCGTTGTCAAAGTTCAAAGCGTTTGGCACGCACTGGGCGTACTGATACTGGAAATAGTCATAGTTAGCAAAAATCTTTAAGGTGCTCTCCGATGGAGCGGTTACCAAAATAGGACTGTTGTTGGTCTTATTTCTGGTGTAATTGCGGAAGAGCTGAATTAACAAGTTCGGATTCTCGTCAAAGACGGTCCGTGGGTCCAAGAGCCAATAGTCTCGGAGGGTGTGTACCACCGGGATATTTAATTCATTGGCAATTTCCCAGATACCATAGGACATGGACACCAGGTTGTTGGTGTGAATGACGTCCGGTTTTAGCTTTTTCAGCAGTTGCTTCAGTTTTAGGTCCAGTTTCGGATTTTTCAGGGAGTGGAGCCCGTTCATAACCTTTTGGTACTTCTTGCTCTTGTCCCCCAGAATCCGTCTGGTGTAAATACTTTTGTCGTAAAAGCGGTAAACGGTTACTTTTCCTTGGGCTTCCGGTTTTCCGCTTTTCTTTTTTTCTCCGTCAAGGGTTACCACGTTTACTTCATGGCCAAGGGAAGCCAACTGCTCTGCCAGCAGTTTGACTGAGTATTCTGCCCCACCCATCAGGTTGGGAGCGTAATACATATTGGCAATGAGAATTTTCATGGTTAATTTGCCCCTATCAGTTTCAGTACTTTTCTAGCCGCTGTTTCAAAGCGGTAGTTTTCTTTTTGGAAGTCATTTAGCTGCGTTGCCATGGTCGGCAGGTTTTCTTCTAAGTGAATGAGCTTGTCTTTCAGTTCTTCTAAGTCATCGTTTTTAAAGTAGCTGGCCCGGTCCATCATGACTTCCGGAATGGAAGCGGCATCGGCAGCCAGCACCGGCGTACCCAAGGTAAGAGCTTCTACCGGCGGAAGGCCAAAACCTTCATAGAGACTTGGGAACACGAAGCAAAGCGCGTTTTCATAAATATGAGAAACGTATTCGTCTTCCACAAAGCCGGTAATGTGAATCCGGTCTTTGGAAGCATACTTGGCTAAGACTTCGTCCATCATCCAACCCTTGCGGCCTACCAGGACAAGGTCATAATCTACTTGGTCCGATACTCCCTCATATGCCTCTAAGAGGAACTGCAGGTTCTTTCTCGGTTCCAAGGTGGACAAATCCATAATGTACTTGTCCGGAAGCAGATATTTTACCCTAGTCTCCTGTGCAGACACCTTGTCCCTGTCTATGACATTTTGGTGGACCGCAGAGTGAATGACGTTGATTTTATTTGGAGAAACTTTCGTAATGGCCGCAATGCGTCCTTTACTGAAGTTAGACACCGTAATTAAGCCTTGGGAAACCCAGGCGGAAACCAGAATGGAAACCCGCCAATAGAGTTTCTGTAAAGTGCTCATGGAGTCCCCGGAATCCCATGGGCCCATGTCGTGAATGGTGCTGTAAATGCCTTTTCTGAAGAACAGAATTGGGCTGGTGAAGGCAAAGAACAGGTATCTGTCTGCCTTCAGCTTGTAAAGTTCCAGTGGGAGAATGACCTGCATAAAGAGCAGTTTGTTGTCCCCCTGCAGGACCTTCATTTGCACCTTGCTTTTTCCTTCGTATTTCTGGAACAGTGGATGCACTTCCTCCCGAAATACCAGGATGTATTCATTTTCGTTGTCCTGTTCCAGCATCTGTTCCGTTACGCTGGCAGCGTAGCGTTCAATGCCGGACATGTGGTAGGACAAAGAGGTTAAGTCAACTAAGATTTTCATTGATATTTAAAGACCAATCTAAAGATTTTCATGTCGTCAATAAAGTAGCGTTTGAAGAGACGCTTTGGTTCCTTTAAGAAGCGGTAGAACCATTCAAAGCCGTGGTCCGAAACCCACTTTGGTGCCCGCTGTACGTTGCCTGCTAAGAAGTCAACGGTGGCGCCGGCACAAATGGAAACTTTGGCGTTGTATTTATCTATATTTTCATAAATCCACTTTTCCTGTTTTGGACAGCCGAAGCAGGCAATGAGGAAGTCCGGATTTGCTTCATTGATTTTATTGTTGATGTTTTGCAGCTCTTCCTCGTCGTTTTCAAAGCCGAGCGGTGGCGCATACGTGCCAACAATGTTGATGTTTGGCAGCTTTTCTTCTAACTTTTGCTTTGCTCTATCGGCAATGCCTTCTTTTCCCCCAATGATGTAAATAGAATATCCCTTGTCTGCTGCCACTTCGCAAAGGGCCGGCACTAGGTCGGATCCGGAAATTTTGGCCTTGACCGGGCGCTTATAGTAGTTGGCCACCCAAACCAGAGGCTGACCGTCTACCAGCACCATGTCGGCATTGTCGGTAATTTCCCGCAGATAGGCATCTTCTTCCATTTTCATGACCACGTCCACGTTGATGGCTACCACGTAGGACTTGTGGTCTCTTTTTGTCATATCCTCAAGTTCCGCCAATGCTTCCTCCATGGTGGCATTGGAAACAAAGGTGTTGAGCAGGGGTTGTTTTTCCATTGAATACTCCTTATTCGCCAAAGAATCTGTCTTCCAGCATGAGGCAGAGGCAGTGGTAGATTGGCAGATGCAATTCTTGAATCATGTAGGTTTCGGTGGCCGGAGCTTTAATGCAAACGTCAGCAATTTCAGACAGCTTGCTGTCCTTCTGCCCGGTCAGGCCGATGACCTTCATGCCCTTGGCCTTTGCCACAGTGGCAGCATAGAGGATATTCTTGCTGTTACCACTGGTGGAAATGGCAAGGAACACGTCGTTTTCATTGCCGTAACCGTTTAACTGCTGGGCAAAGCAAAGCAGTGGTTCGCAGTCATTTAAATAAGCCGTACTGAGGGCAATGTGGCCGTCTAAGGCAATTGCCGGAAGCGCACCTTGCAGGTTCTTTGCAAGAACCTCTCCTAAGGTTTCGTCCGCTTTGCGTAAGGCCTTTTGCTGTTTTTCCGTCAGGGTTCTCGGGAGTTTAAAACTCTTCATCAGTTCCCCTACAATGTGTTCTGCATCGGCAGCAGAACCGCCGTTGCCGGCAACCAGAAGCTTGCCGCCCTTTTCAAAGGAGGCTTCCAGTTCCATATATGCTTCTACAATGTCTTCGCGGAGGTCAAACAAGTTTGGATAACGGTCCACCAGGACATTTATGTGTTTTCTCAGGCGAGGGTCTAAAGTTTTCATGGGTTCACCTCAAGCAATTCTTCCACAAAGGAGAGCAGACCTTGGTCAGTTTCCAGCAGTTTGGTTTTGGTGCCTGCATTTTGGCCTGCTAATCTATCATTTTCACTGTCGCCTACCATCCAGGACTGACTTAAGTCAATGTTGAAGTCTTCTGCAGCCTTCAGCAAAAGGCCCGGCTTTGGTTTGCGGCAGTCACAGTCAATTTTCAGTTCCGGCACTTCTCCCTCGAACCCTTTATCCGGGTGGTGCGGGCAATAGTAAATGCCGTCTACGTATGCTCCTTCTTTGCCCAAAAGAGTTTCCATTTTGTTGTGGATTTCTTTCAGTTCCGGGAATGTTACATCGCCCCGGGCAAGGACAGGTTGGTTGGTTACTACAATAACCAGGTAACCGGCTTCGTTCAGCAGTTTGATGGCTTTGGCTACGCCTTCATTTAACTGGAACTGTGCTATGTCCGTTAAGAAGCCTACATATTTGTTAATGGTGCCGTCTCGGTCTAAGAAGACGGCTTTTTGTTTTTCTCGAAGGTTTCGTTTTCTTGGAATTCCTTCTAAAAAATCTTTTTGGACCTGGGCTAGGCGATCCGGTGTGCCCATGTCTTTGACATACTCCGGACTGTCGTAAGAGAACATTTTGCCTGTGCCTGCCAATGGTTTCAGCAGTTGCCTGTCTAAGTCCACTTTCGGGGTATCGGGACGGTGCTCCAACACTTTCGGGGACAGGATATGAAGTCCGGCGTTGATGCGGTTCTGATACCACTGAGGTCTGTCATCCTCTTTGGTGAGCCACTGGGTGACTGCACCGGATGGGTCCGCCACCAGCAGACCGCTGTCATAGGGATGACTGTTGGGATGGGTAAAAAGGGTTACCAGTCCACCTTTTTCCCGGTGGTAATTTACGAATCGGTTAAAGTCAATGTCAAAAACGGAGTCAGCGTTTAATAAGAGGAAGTCCTCTGTCAGCTGATCCTTCAGTTCGAAAAGAGCGCCTGCATTGCCGAGGGGTTCCTGTTCGAAATAATAGGTAATATGTACGCCGAACTTGGATCCGTCCCCGAAGTAGTCCATGATGATTTGGCCTAAATGACTGACGGTAAAGATAAAGTCAGTAAACCCTTGGTCCCGTAAACAGATCAGTTCCTGCTCTAACACCGGCTTGTCACCAATGGGAATCATTGGCTTCGGAATATTACTGGCCACTTCGCTAATGCGGGTGCCTTTACCGCCAGCCATCATGACTACTTTCATAGCTTGCTCCTTTCTTCAAATTTTGAGAGTACTCTTTAAAGCCTCCTGAGGAAGCTTAATTTTGGAGTACCTTCTAAAGCCTTCCTTAGAAAGCTTATTTTTGGAGTACTTGATAAGACCTCCGGAGGAAGTCTATTTTTGAAATAAAATTGGTGTGTAATTATTACTGTAAGCGAACTTGCAGTGTAATCCTGGCGCGTGCTTACTCACGCCCTTTATGGAACTTCACCCGTGCTTACTCAGGTGAAGGAATTCCCTATTCGTTGCAGAAAATGGTCTGGGTGCCTTCGTCTTCAAACTTAAATGGAATATACATTAAGTCCTTCATGGCTTCCCTTACTTTTTCCTGGTTTTCCGGCTGTACGTAGAATACCAGGAACCCACCGCCGCCGGCACCTAAGAGCTTGCCGCCCAGGGCGCCTGCCTCTATTCCCTTTTCATAAAAGGCGTCAATGCTGTCGGTGGTGACAGCTGCACCGGTTTGGCGCTTCAAGCGCCAGGTCTTATCCAGAAGACGGCCAAAGTCATCCAGGTCCTTGGTTGGATTGGTGAGAATGGCTTCTGCTTCATCTACCAAGGCATACATCTGTTTCAGCTGTGCTGCCTTGTCTTCCTTTTTGGTGGTATTGTTTTCCTTCTGCACTTCAGACGAAAAACGGGTGAATCCGGTGAAGTACATTTGAAGGTTATTATTAAGGGTCTGTTTGCGGATTGGCCCAATGTCAATTGGCTTGACTTCATAGCCATCTTTAGAGAAGTTTATACGGTTAAAACCACCAAAGGAGGCAGCAATCTGATCCTGCCATCCGCCTACTTCTGCGCAGAGTTGGCGTTCCAGGTAAATGGCTCCGTCTGCCAGCTGCTTTTTGTCGTTTGGAATGCCCTTCAAGGTGTTGAAGGCGCTAATCATGCCAACGGCAAAGGAGCTGGAGGTGCCCAAACCGGAACGGGCTGGCAGGTCTGCTTCGTAGGTAAGACGCACATCTTCCATTTCCATCCACTTCATGCAGTTGCGGATGGCCGGGTGACGGATGTCATCTACATCCACAACCCGCTCTGTTTTGGCGTAGGACAACTCCGTTTTGTAGTCAAAGAACGGCGGCAAATGACGCACGGTAACATAACAGTACTTGTCAAAGGTGGTGGACAGGACGGCGCCCCCGTTTTCACGGAAGTAGTCTTCCATGTCCGTTCCGCCGCCAAAGAAAGACATACGGAACGGGGTTTTGGTGATTACCATAATGGTTCTCCTCTAAAAGTGCTTATTTCAAAATAGGGTTATTCAGATATGGGATTTCTTTGTAGTGTTTTTTCTTAATAGGTATATAAGAATTCGTGCAGTTTAGCAGCGTTGGTCTGGAAGTCTACCGCAAAGAGGCTTCTGCCTTCCATACCCCGCATGGAGCCGTAGGTACCTTCTTGCGGCATAACCATGGTTTCCATGTCCACGCCACCAATGAAGCCAGGTGCCTGGGTCATCAGTCGTGCAATCTGACCCTTGCCCATGTTGGTCTGGATGAGTGGCAATACGTCATTGAGCAGCTTGTTCAGCTGAATGACGTTGAGGCCCTTCATCTGGTTCACGGCTGCCTGCAGTACGGTACGCTGGCGGCTCATGCGGCCCCAGTCCGTATCAATTTGGCGGCAACGGGCGTAGATAATTGCGGTGGCACCATTCAAGTGGTTTCTACCGGTATGAACAACCTGAACCTTCTTGGTAACGCCCATTTCCTTGGCATGGGCAACAGACCAAACGCTGGTGTCATAGGATTCATGAATGGTATTAATGTATTTCACTTCGGCATCCGTCAGGTCAATGTCAATACCGCCAACGGCGTCAATGAGTTTGATGAATGCAGCAAAGTTGGTACGAGCGTAGTAATTAACATCTAATAAGTAGGCGGTCTGGATTTCTTTCATAACCAGGCTTGGTCCGCCGTATTCGAAGCAATGGGTCAACCAGTCCCACTGACCTTGGTATTCCCCTTCTAATACCGGTACACCGGTACCACGTTCAAAGGAAACCAACTTAATCTGGTCGGTCTTCAAGTTGAGGGAAACAATAATCATGGAGTCAGAACGGGCAAAGGACTTAAAGTTCTCAGAACGTTCATCGGTACCCAGCAGCAAAATATTGACAATGTTTTTATCTGAGTAAACGTTACCGGACGGTAAACCATAACCGCCTTCTACGTACTGAAGATTTTCAAATTCAGAATCGTCAATGGTACTGTACTGTCCTTCTTCTCCGGCAGAGTAGTTACCTTCGTTGTATTCCACCAAGTCCAGCTTGTCTAAGAAGCAGGAACTTAACATGGTAATAAAGGAGCAAATAATCAGTAAGATTGCTACCTTCTTTTGTGTTTTTCGATTCATTCCTTACTACGCCTCGATTTAGTCTCGTTTTCTTATTCCGCACCGTCTCTGGTCAGAACGACCCAAACGGTTTTGAGAATTAACTTAATATCTAAGCCAATGCTCCAGTCCTGAATGTACTGGGTATCCAGCTTAACAATTTCATTGAAGTCCGTAATCTTAGAGCGGCCGGAGGTCTGCCAAAGACCGGTAATACCCGGCTTAATGCTCATTCTTGCACGGTGGTGCAGATTATATTTATGCCACTCGTCCTCTGTTGGCGGTCTGGTACCAACCATGGACATGTCGCCTTTCAAAACGTTAAAGAACTGCGGGAATTCATCAATACTTGCTTTCCGGATCAGTTTGCCCACTTTGCCCAAAATACGAGGGTCGTCTTCCATCTTGAACATCAGGTCGTCGCCCATTTCGTTTTTGGCCATGAGTTCCTTCTTGCGGGCTTCCGCATCCTTATACATGGAGCGGAACTTAATCATCTTGAACTTCTTACCGTTGAGACCAATGCGGGTCTGTTTGAAGAAGATTGGGCCCGGATCCTTAAAGAAGATAAACGGACCAACCAAGATGGCCAAAATAATGGTAATGAGGGAACCAACCAAGCCACCGAGGATATCCATGCAGCGCTTTAAGAAGGCCTGCATTGGAGTAACGGAGTTCATGGTGGTAGTCAAAACCTGATAGGCACCGTAGCGTTCGGTGAATTCTCTGCGGTCCCCGTCTTCACGGGAAAGATAGGTATGGACGGTAATGCCCATGTTGAAAATTTCATCCAATACAATTGGATTGATCTTTTTGGATTTCGGTAAATAAATCAGTACTTCGTCTACCCAGTCCCGGCTCAGGTAACCGAGTAAGTTTTCTTTTGCGCCGATGACACGGACGTCTATGCTTTGGAACACTTCCGGATCCGGGTTATCCATAATAGCCATGCAGCGAAGGCGCATGCTGTTAAAGGCCGGGCTTTGGAAATCATTTGCAATCTGGTCACGGTATTCGTCTACGGTAATAACGCAAACGGAACGGTTACCACCGGTGGCTTTGGCTCTCTTGTCCAGTACCTTTTTCCAAAGGGTTCTGGTAATAATGGCAATCAGGAAGAATACCAACATGGTGGTACCGAATACCAGTCGGGAAATCTGTCCAATGAAGTGCACCAAGTAAAGCACCACAATGGTTGCGCCAAAAAAGGTGATAACGTAGCGGAGCAAAGAGAAAAACTCTTTGAAAATATCACGGCGCAAAATTCCGGAATAAGGTTGGATGGCCAGGTCTGTTAGAAGCTGAATGACCAAAAGGGTCGGAGCCAACACCTTATAAAGTTCAAAGTCATATCCAAACCAAGAATTCTGGTAAAGATAGAAACAAAGAATGAGGCAGCCCTGGGTTAAGAGCAATTCAAAGACTGTAAAGTCAATATGCTTACTCCAAGAAGCCTTTCCTGACTGATACATAAGAAATTTCCTTTCTTTTTTCCATGCAACGAAATTTAGTACACTTCTGTGCGAAAATGTGCAAAATTTGGCGTATTTAGGCGCACTTCAGCACATTAACTCATAATAATACAATTATAGATACTATATTCTACCACAGGTAGATGACAATGAGAAGTACTTTACAATATTTTGTGGTGTAAATTTACTTAACTTTACAGATTTTCCGCGAATTTGTTCGCTTTTTTGTGGAAAATTTTTCCGTTTTTTTGCAAAAAAAGGCCCCCGGCAGGATTGCCGAGGGCTTTTTCTTTGATTTTGGTTTTTCTTTTTACTTTTCCTTCTTTATATTCTTGCTTATTTATATTGTTCCACCTTAATGCTGGAACTTGGATTCCCTACCACGGTGCGGAGGGTTTTGTCGGAGAGAACGCCGGTACCGCCCAGAGCGGCAATGTTCACAATGCTATGGCGCTTCACGAAGTCTACAGCATAGGTATATTCCCCTTCCGAGTTGGTGGCCAAGAGAATTGGTGCACCATACTGGTAAGCCAGAGGACCGCCACAGAGACCATCCGGGAACTTAGATCCGGTGGCAAGGACTGCCTTCTTGGCATTCGGGGCAAATGTTACAGCAATTAATTCAGAAGTTTCAAACCGGTTGTTTCCGCCAATGCGTTGGTAACCGGTACCGGTTGTGGCCTTAATGTCCTGTGCCAGGGTTTCCGGCACGGCACTTGGACCACCAATAATACAGTAAGTGGAGGCTGCAGCGTTCTTTAAGAACGTACGCTGTTCCGGGGTAAGCTGTCCACTGTTCTTATCTATGATGAGAATAGGCTTACCGAGACAGGATACGGAGAGGGCATCTGCAAAGTTGTAGGCGTCGCAGACCATAACCTGTTTTCCTTTGACCCCTGCCTCCTTGAGGATGGCCAAATTGGTGTCGTAGCGGTCCTTGCCGGCCAGGCGCTTTACCCGGTCTTTGCCCAGGTTTACTTGCATGGTCTTTTCAAAGTCCGTGTTGATGACACTGGTACCGCCAAGCAGATAAACATTGCCGCCACTGGCAAGGTTGTTACAAATGTAATTGATTAAGTCACTACCAACGGTCTGTCCCTTTTCCGCATTCACCATGATGATTGGTGCCTTCTTTACCACGGCTAAGTAAGAACCGCTGAGGGCATCCGGGAAGTTCTCCCCGCTGGCTACCACAATGTTGCTAAACTTAGAAACATTCATGGCTTCCTTCAGTTCCTCAGCCACAATCATAGAGGTCTTGTAGCGGTCCGAACCGAAAATACGGGTAATAGACGAGTTGCTGGTAATTTTATAGTCATCCTTGGAAAGAGTGGATGGCATATCATAAAGGAATTTCAGAGAAGTTCCCTTAGAGGTGTAGGCCGTGTGGTTCTTGAAGTTTCCGGTACCCTTACAGAAGTAAGGCAGTGCGGAATAAGCATCGTCCCAAGTAGCATCTACATAATAGTATTTGCCGTTCAGGTTAACCGCATTCCAAATGTGGTCTACCCCTTCGCTGACGCCATTGATTGGAATGTTCTGCAGGCCACAGTAGTTCAGTACCAAGCCTAAGGTTCTGGCATAGGCTTCACAGACGCCGCTGCCCTTTTGGAAGCATCCCATAATGCAATGGGCCCAACCTGCCGTTTCCGGTTCACCGTTGGACTGATATGCATAGGTGGTTTCGTCACACAGCTTGGTGTAAACGTTCAGCAAAGATGCATAGTCCGATTTGCCGGCATTATACACGTTGGAATATTCTTTTAATTTCTTTTCAATGAGGTCGTTGCAATTGCCCCGGGTGGTACCACTGACGTAATCCGAGAATACGCAGAAGTACGCATACTTACTGGATAACAACATAGAGTAATCCCAGAAGTAGAACAACGGGTTGTCATGCTTGAACATGAAGAAGGTTTCAACGGCTTCATCCGTGGTCAATCCGAACTCAGCCAAAGAAATACGGTCAGCAATATAATATCCGGAAGTCTTATTGATGTTGGTCAAACTGGTGTAGACTTCCTTACTAAGTGCGAACAAATAGTTATACAGCGCCTTGCGCTGGGCCGGGTGAGAACGCTTGTCAAAGTCCTTGTAGGCGTAATCCCCTTTTGCACGGTCATAAATGGATTCCGTGCCAAGGAACGTTACAAAGAGCTTCTTGGCTTTGCTCACAGTTGGACTAGGTTCTACTTCGAAATCTTTCACTTCGTAGTCCTTCATGAACTGCTTTTTGAAGGAAAGGTCTCTTTCAAGATATACAATTTGTGTTAATCCGGTGGACTCATCCTGGTCCACAGCAACGACTACAGTTGGCAGAAGGGCAAATACCATAACCACTGCCAACAAAACGCTGATGACACGTTTCATAGTAGTCAAAGCTCCTTTCGGAAAGTGGGTTACATTTTAAAGTTTTTAATATATCCGGAGTGGATATAGTTCATGGCCTTATCCGTCAGCTGCTTCTTTAAAAGGCTGCCCGGGCCGCCAAGCCCTAAAACAACAATATCGTCTCCAAATACATTATAAGTTGCCGGATCGGCACCTTCCGCAATGAGCACCAGTGGTGCACCCAAACGGTACGCCAGCGGGCCGCCGCAAAGGCCGTCCGGGAAATTCTGACTCCATGCCAGACAAAGGTTTCTGATTTCGGAAAGGTCATAGAACTGCTGGGCTACCATAACGGAAGTCTCATGGCGGTCCTTTCCTGCCAGTCTGGTAATGTCGGTAAACCCGGCTTCTTTCAGTGCCTCTTCCAATTCCGGAGCCACTGCATTTTCACCGCCAAGAATGGTAATCTTGGCTTCCGGGCGAAGGCTTTCGCTTAAATAAGAAATGGTTTCTTTTACATTCTTTGGATCTGCCGTATTAATCAGGCAAATTGGTTTCCCGGTGGAAGAAGCAGACAGTGCATCAGCATAATTTTCTCCGGTGCAAAGAATGACGTCGTTTTTCGGGGCACCGGCTTCATTTATAACCTGCCGGTTGGTGTCATAGCGGTTTTCCCCTGCAAACTTGGTAACCGTAATTTTTGCTTTGGTCAGGTATTCCTGAATTGGCTCTAAGAAGTCTTTTTTAATGACTTCATCCCCGCCTACCAAGTAGAGGGTTCCGCCGGCCTTCAGGTTCTGGCCAATGTAATTCAGTGCCAGTTCTACGCTTCTCAAGTCGGAGTCACTGACATCTTGTTTTTGAATGGAATCCACCATCAGGATTGGGGCCTTTTTCTTGGTGGCTAAGTAGGATGCGGACAACGCATCCGGGAAGTTCTTGGAATAGGTCACAATCATGGAATCAAATTTCTCTACCCCAAGGGTGTCTTTCAATTGATCGGCAATGGCATAACAGGTGTCATAGCGTACATCGCCATAGAGACGGATTAAATCTGCCGTGTTGGCTCCGGTGGCGTAGTCAAGGGTAACGCTGTTCTGTGCGTTGTAAGCGAATACGCAGAAAGATAAGCCCTGGCCTTTGTCCTCTACGGACTTGGCTTCCATCAGCACGCCCTGGCAAAGCAGTTCATTCGTGCCGAAATATGGTCTTACGCGGTACATGACATGCACGTCGTTTTTGGCGATGTAGTCTGCTACTCTTTGTACCCACGGCTGCATGCCTTCATAGCGGAGCATGTAGGTGCCGGTAACCAGGTTTTCCATCCGGTCGGTGCCATTTGCCAAAGTGGCGTCCAGCAGCGGCGTGCGGTTAAATAGCGCATGGTTCCCGCCGTTTTCCGGAATAAACCGGTACTGGTGGTTGTTGGAAGCGTCTTTGGTCTTCCAGCCGGTTGGATACAGGTTCGTAACATTGCCTGGGTCCGGTTCTTTTGGCAAGGTTTCCTGGCTCAAGCAGGCGGTTACCAAAGTAGCACGTCCCTCTTTATCCAGTTCTTCGAAATTTACGAAGTTGTTGGTGGTCAGTTCGTCGTCGGTAAAGAACGGCACGTTCTTATTCACTACAGCGTACGGCGACCCCATATAACGGTTTACCGTAAGAGGGGTTTCCGTATTGGTTTCAATGGTAATTGTCTGATCAGCTGGGTCTGCACTAGTGGCGGCTGATACAGACAGGATTCCAAAGATGCTAGCGGCCAAAGCCAAAACTAACAAAAGCGAAATGATTCGTTTTTTCATCAGACAGATTACCCTCCTTATTGGTAAAAGATTTCTTGATATTTACCGGTGCGTAAATATCCCAATACATTCTTGGTTAACTGGTTGTCTTTGGCACCCGGGCCTCCGACACCAAGGACCTTCACGGTGCTTGGCATGAACTTATACTGAGATGGGCTCATGCTCTTGTCAATTAAGATAAGTGGTGCCCCCAGCTGGTAAGCCAGCGGGCCGGCGCACAAGGCATCCGGGAAGTTTTCACCCCAAACCAGGGTGGCCACTTCTAGGTTGGTGGTGTTAAAGAGTGTCTTTGCCACCAGGATAGAAGAGTCATAGCGGGTGCTGCCGGCTAGACGCCGAACATTGGAGTAACCCAGTTTGGCCAGGTCATCTTCCAGGAAAGTCTTAATGGCTTTCTTCCCGCCGACAATGTAAATGCGTGCACTTAATCCCAAATGGGATTTGATATAAGATTCTGCGTTTTCTACGCAGGCCTTGTTGCTGGTATCAATGAGAAGAATTGGTTTTCCGGTAGCGGATGCCGACAAAGCATCAGCAGAGCTTTCTCCGGTACAAATGATAAGTTCATTGGTCGGAGCCCCGGCTTCATTCAAAATCTTCAGGTTGGTGGCGTAGCGGTCATTGCCGAAGAGCCGTTTCACGTTGAAGGACTGGGCCTTGGCCAAGTTCTGCAGTTCGGAAACGTATTCCGGCGGAATGGCACTGTTGCCGCCAACAATATAAAGGGTACCGTTCTTGGCTAACTTTCCTCTAATGTAATTGTAGGCCAGGTTGTCCCCTTCATGGTTTGCTGGGTCTACCAGCAGGATTGGCGCCTTCTTTTGCGCTGCCAGGTAAGAAGCAGACAAGGCGTCCGGGAAGTTCTTGGCGTAAGTCACAATAATGCTATTAAACTTCTCCAAATTGTAGTTTTCACGGAGCTGTTCTGCTGCGGCATATGCGGTATAGTAACGGGTACTGCCATAGAGGCGGATAATATCCGCATCGGTGAACATGGCAGTGGAACCGCAATCCGTGCAGACACCGGCGGCATAATGGTGTTCCAGCCGCTCAATGACTTCGCCCTGTTCCAGGACGGTATTACAACGTTCACAGATAACGTCTCCGGTGTAGCCTTCCTCAGAACAGGTCGGCTCTTTCTCGTTCACCGTCTTCTTCATATGACCCAGCGGTTCCAATGTCTTGGTTTCTACCAAGGTCTGCTTGCAGCGCTTACATTCGGCGCCTTCGGTTTTCCCGTACTTGGTACAGGTCGGGTCAATGGCAGGGATCTTTTCCACATCGTGGCCAATGTGAAGCACTAAAATTTTGGTCAGGCCATCCGTGGCACCCTTTACCTTTACGGTGTAAGTACCCGGCGTAACGGACCGGAACAAGTAAGACTTCATGTACTTGGTGCCGTCGGAGGTGAGAATCTTCCCTTCGGAATTCAGGGCGATGAGAAGGGTCCCACCACAGTCTGATTCGTAGGTGAAGTAGTAGAAGGTCTGTTCCCCGGGGGAAGTAAATTTAATTTCCTTCTCCTCCTCCGGACAGAAACTCAGTTCATACTGAGCAGACGGACCGATGACGTTTTCCGCATCGGCAGCCAGCACCGAAAAGGTTCTAAAGGAGATACTCATAAAAATGCTTAAAAACAGTAAGACAGACAGAATTAGTTTGCCGTGTTTTTTCATATGAGTCCCTCCCTTCCTTTTATTAGGTATATTGGTACATATTAATTATACCGCTTTTGATGCAACCAGTTTTCACAAAGGTGATTTCCATTGTTCTCACAAAAAGCACAACAAAATCGGGGGTTTTGGCCAAATCCTTTAAGGCTTGCTTCAGAAACGGATTTTGGGCCTTTGTAGGGCAGAAAGCAAAAAGACCGTTCATGAGAATGAACGGTCTTTAAATTTGTCTTTGTTTTTTGTTTTGTCTTACGGGAAAAAATGGCTTTCCCATAAGGCTTTCGCAGCCCTTAATTTGGGTTGTGATAGACCTTAATGGTACCTTCGCAAAGCAGGTTCATGGTCTTGTTGGTCAGCTGATTATTCATGCCGCCGGCACCGCCGAATCCTACCACTCTAATCTTGCTTGGCAGGAAGTCGTATAAGCTGGCACTGCAGCATTCATCCGTCAGGATTAATGGCGCACCTAACTGGTATGCCAATGGGCCGCCGCAGAGGGCATCTGGGAAGTTGCCGGCCCAAGCACAGCAGACGTCATCCACTGCACCGGAGGTGAAGTCATAGAAGGCCTTTGCAAAATTCACAGAGGTCTGGTAACGGTTTTCCCCTTCCACTCTTCTAAAGTTTTTAAAGCCTTTGTCAACGAGGTTGCTTTCCATATCTTTGCTGATTGCATTCTTGCCGCCAACAATGGTAATTTCAGCGCTCTTACCCAGGTGTTTTTCCAAGTATTCTAACTGTGGCTTGGTGTTTGGCCAATAGTTGGTGTCTACCAACAGGATTGGTCTGCCGGAAGCGGAAGCGGACAGGGCATCTGCAAAGTTTTCACCGGTGCAGATGATAACTTCGTTGGTTGGTGCGCCGGCTTCATCCAACACTTTGCGGTTGGTTTCGTAACGGTCTTTGCCAGACAGTTTTTTGACATTGAACTTCTGTTCTTTGCCCATATCCATGAGTTTGGAGTAATAACTGTTGGTAATAACAGCGTCCCCACCTACTACGTAGAGGGTTCCGCCCAGTTTCAGGTTTTTCTTGGCATAGTCTAAGAACTGCTGTTCCCCTTCGTGGCCCTTAGAGTCCACCAAAAGGATTGGTGCGTTCTTTTGTGCAGCCAAGTAAGATGCAGACAGGGCATCCGGATAGTTCTGAGAATATACCAAAATCAGGTTGTCAAACTGGTTTACGCCTAAGACGGCCTTCATCTGATCTGCAATTTCATAAGCGGTGCCATAACGGGTGTCACCATAGTAGC
The DNA here is from genome assembly GCA_045642465.1 of Acutalibacteraceae bacterium. Lineage (GTDB taxonomy): Bacteria > Bacillota > Clostridia > Oscillospirales > Acutalibacteraceae > RUG420. The sequence continues at coordinate 483,654 of JAZUIY010000015.1, read as the reverse complement.
GAACCAAGGTGCCGTTGCGGTCGGATGGGTCTTCTGGGTCTGCCGGCTGTTCCGGCGTTGGTTCTTCCGGATCCACTGGGTCAGCTACTTCCGGGAAGAAAGCACGGAGTTCCGGATAAACAAAGTCCCCGTCTCTGAAGCCCCATACACTTCCAAAACTGAAGTCATCATAGGTTTCCTGTGCTTCCATTTCTTCCTGGGTCTTACCCTGAGAGCCCTTGGAACTGGAAACCGTCTTTAAGTAGTAGCAATACGTTGCCGGTGTGCTAGTAAATACATAACTAGCGGTGGCGTTATATTTACAGCCGATGGCATCTGCCAAGGCAGTTCCTTTGGTGGAAGAAGCGGTAATGGCACCTACGTTGTAGCAGTGGTTCATGGTGCTTCCCTGGTTTACACCCACAATACCGCCGGCAGCGGCATTGGCTGCGTTGGTTTTAGTGGAAGCAGAGGTAGCGCTTACTTTTCCGGTGTTGTAGCAGTCATAAATGCTGCCACTGTTCATACCCACTAACCCGCCGGCAAAGACAGGCATGTCTACCGGTGTGCTGGAAGAAAGGGATTTCTCTGTGGCAGATACATTACAAGTGTTGGCGCAAGAGTAAACCTTACCGTTGTTGAGGATAACAATACCGGCAACTAAGCGGTCTGAACCGGCCACCTTCAGGTTCTTAATGGTACCGTTATTCTGGGCAAAAATAGGATATCCTGCTTTGGAACCGGTCTGGTAGGTTACCTTGTGGCCGGCGCCGTCAAAGACACTTCCCTTGGCAAGAATGACAGCCAAGTCGTTGGTTGTTACGGAAATGTCTTCTCCCAGCTTGTAGTATACATTTTCTTTGTTTTCCATGCTGCCAAGCTGGTCAGCCTTGGTAATAATATACGGGTCTGCGGCAGTTCCCTTACCGCCGGAGAAGGAGGTTCCGGCAAATACGGTAAGACACATGGCGGTGCATACCATTGCCAAAATAGCAATGATAGAGATAATTACTTTTCTTGTTTTTTTCATAGAAAATCTCTCCTTACCTTCCCTATACTGCCCTCATTATACTAAATTTTGTAAAAAAAGGAAAAAGCCACCCGGTTTGGGTGGCTTTTCGGTTTTGTTTCTTTTGTTTTCGGCTTTCTTTTTCTGCGCTGATTTCCGTTTATTTAGCGTCAGTGGCAATGAGCATAGGACGGTTGTCCATACGTTCCAGTTTGTATACGCCCAGCTGAATGAAGTGCTGCAGACGGCCGTTTTCGGTAATACAGAAGGTCTTGTCGTTGACATAAGCAGCAAGGGCACGCTTCTTTTCCCCCTTCATGTAGTTCGTTAAGAACTTCTGGCCGGCTTCGGAGGTCTGGAACAGGCCGTAGGCGTCGTCACTGAGTACCAGGCACCCGGTGTAAAGACGGGCTTCTTCGGTGAGGCCTTCCTGCCGTGGCAGGTATTCACCGGAGGTCAAGGTGCCCAAGTTGCCCGGTGCCAGGTAAAGGGTAACCGGTGCGGTCACTTCGTCGGTACCTTCCCCAACGGTAAGGTAAGCTTCCTGTTCGGTAGAAGCATAGTTAAAGTCGGTAACAATGAGGGTGGAGCCTTCGGCAAAAGCGCCTTCATAGACAATGCCGGTTGGATCTGCCAGATTCTGACCGGAGGTATCCTTGGTGGTGTTCTTCAAAAGGTTACCCTTCAGTGGCTCGCCAGTGGCGTGGAAGGTCCAGGAGCCGGCCTTTAATGTCTTTTCAAAGTAACCGGTCTGGCCGTTTTTCACACCTTCTACACGGAGCAAGCGGTTATTGGAGCCGCCACCCAAACTTTCAATGGAAACACGGTCCGTAATAGTGCCGTTGATTTTCGGCTGCTGGTACCAGGATTCTGCCGGAAGATGGATGTCACCGTCTTCGTTGTGGTCTTCGTAGGTGTAGTTAAACTGCAGTTCGTCGGAACCGGAAAGGTCGTAGTCATACTGTCTGGTGAACATGTCCCCGGTTTCGTTGATGACGAACATGGTGGAAGAAGAAGCAGACATGGCCTGAATTTGGAACCGGCCGTTTACCGGCGATGCAACCTGTCTGTAATTGTCGTTCGCCAACCATGGGTCACAGAGAATGATTTTAGTGTTGTCCTTCGGGTTGACGTAGTACAGCGTGGTGCAGCCTGCGCCGGCAGTGGCACGCTGTTCCCCTTCGGAGTCAATGTAGAACTGGTCAAATTCTGCGTCGGTGGAAGAAAGTACCCACTGGCCCGGTTCGGAAGTCAGCAGCTTGTAGCTTGGCTGGCTTTCAATGAGGCCGATGACAGCGGTCTTCCAACGCCATTCTTCGGTACCCTTGTTTGGATAAATGTTGAAGTAAACCCAGCCGTCGTTATCTACCACGTAGAGGGCGTTGTTGTCCACAGACATGGCCTTCAGTTTGCCCTTCAAGGAGTCATTGATTGGGGCTACACGCCAAGCGTCTTTGGCGTCTCTGTTACGGATGTAGAGAGTGCCTTTATAAAGGTAGAATTCATACTGCTGGTTGAAGCCGCCGTTGTTGTCCCGGAAGTACACTTCCTTCGGGAATACGCTCTGGTTCTTAGCTACTTCCAGTTCGTCATATGGCATGCGGTTGCCCTCGCCATCCCAGGTGACGAAGCCGTAGGTAAGAACGTCGGTCTCCGGCTGGTCAATGCCGTTGGCTTCCAGGGTATTCTTAATGGTTTGTTCTGCCTTGCCAATGGCCTTGGATGCCTCGTCCCCAAGGAGGGCATGAACCACGGTATCAATGGCAAGATTGTCAAAGTCAATTTCACTGAGGTCCAAGGCGCTGGAAGGCAGCACTACAGCCGGAGCCATGAGGGCTGCTACCAGAACACCGCTGGTCAGTTTTTTCAAAGTCTGTTTCATCTTATAATTCCCCTATTCCGGAATAATTTCCACTTCTCATTTTACTATAATGGGCAACAAAAAAGCACCCCATTTGAGGTGCTTTTTCTTTGTCATTTTGGGCTTTTAGTCCATGCGGTCCAGCTGGTAGCAGCCCAGGTTCACGAACTTCTGCAGCCGGCGGTTTTCCATGATGCTGATGTGGTTCACCGTAATGTTCATGGAAAGATCCCGAATGGTGTTGTTCTTCATGTACTGGCTTAAGAACTTCTGACCGGCGTCGGTCTTCTGAAGTTCGGCGTAAGCCTCGTCACTCAACATCAGTGCGCCGTTATAAACACGAGCTTCTTCCGTCAGTCCCTTGGAATGTGGGAAGACCTGACTGGAAGTGGCAGAGCCTAAGTTGCCGTACATCATAACCAGGGTAACCGGTACGGTAACGGCATTCTTGCCGGAACCAACGGTAATGTAGCACTGGTTTTCGGTAGCTGCATAGTTGAAGTCGGTTACCTGAAGCCATGCGCCGCCGCCAATGTATCCGCCGTAGTCAATGCCGGTTTCCTCGGTTACGTCATTGGCGGAAGTATCCTTGGCGGAATTCTTCAAGATAGTGCCCTTTAATGGCTGACCAGTGGCATGGAAAGTCCACTTTGCGTCATAGAGCATCTTTTCAAAGTAACCGGTCTTTCCGTTTTTCATACCTTCTACACGGAGAATGCGGTTATTCGAGTCTCCGCCAAGGGACTGAATGGTCAGACGGTCGGTAATGGTGCCGTCAATTTTCGGCTGCTGATACCAAGCTTCTGCCGGTACCCGGATTTGTGCATAACGCGGGTCGTTGGACCCGTTGAGCGTATCGTTCAGCGGAGAATTTACATTGTCTTCCTTGCCATCCTGCGGATAGTAGCTGTAGGTGAAGAAAATTTCATCGCCGCCGGAAATGTCGTAGTCAAACAGTCTGGTGTACAGGTCCCCGTATTCATTGGTGATGAACAGCGTGGACGAAGAGGCAGACAAAGATTTCACTTGGAAGGTGCCATGCAGTGGCGATGCAATTTCTCTGGAATCATCTCCAGGGAGCCATGGGTCACAGTAGACAATTTTGGTGTTGTCATCCGGATTCAAATAGTAAAGGTCCGTACATCCGGAACCGCCAATGGAAGTCACCTTTCCGTCAGAGTCAATGTAAAATTCGTCGTAGTCCGGAGACACACTGGAATCAGCCCACTGACCGTTTTCCGAGTTGGTCAGTTTCCACATTGGCGTGGTTTCCATGGTGCCGCAAACGGCGGTCATCCAGAACCATTCCGCGGTATCTTTCCGGGCGGCCCAAGTGCCATAAGTCCAGCCCTTGTTGTCTACTAAGTAAACCGACTTATTGTCACAAGACATGCACTTCAGGTTCCCCTTCAGGCTCTCCGGCTGTGGAGCAACACGCCACTGGTCAGAGGTATCCTTTTTCTTTAAATAAAGAGTCCCCTCTACCAAAGCATATTCGTAAATGTCGTTAAAGCCGCCGGTATTGTCCTTAAAATAGACGTGCTTCGGGAAGCGGCTTTGGTCTTTGGCAATTTCCAATTTGTCATAGGAAACGGCACCGTTCTGTCCCTCCCAGGTAATGAAGCCCCAGGTATTGGCATCTGCTGCCGGCAGATCCAAACCTGCGGCTTTGGCGGTCTGCTTTGCCTTCACCTCGGCGGAGCCTACGGCCTTTGCGGTACCTTCCCCGAAAACGTCGTCCAGAATCCCGCCCAGGTTGAAGCCGACTGCACTTGCCGGGATCAACACGGACGGTGCCATAACGGCCACTGCCATCATGGAACTTACCAATTTTTTCATATTTTGATTCATAAGGAACCCCCTCTCTTATTGAGTCCTTTCCCTTTTGTAAAGTATCCCTTTACAGAATATACGAAAAGCCGGAAAAGTAAAATATAAAAAGCACCCCTTCCGGGGTGCTTTTTTGAATCATTTTTTGATTTGTCCGCCGGTAAGGCTTTCGGTTTGGGATTCAGATTACGTCATCGCAATTCTGTCTAGCGTGTAGTGACGCTGGTGGGTGTCCGCAGTCAGTTTGCTGCCGTCCATGATTAGCATGTGGTTCTCATTGACAATCATGCTGATTTCGTGAACGTCTTTAAACTTCATGTAGAACATCAGGAATTGTCTGCCTTCCCAAGTCTGTTCCAACTGTTCCTTGGATTCTTCCGGAAGAAGAATGGCACCCCGGTACAGACGGGCATCCTTGGTGAGTCCTTCAGAATGAGGCAGAATAACAGAAGAAAGCTTGGTACCCAAGTTGCCATACATGGCAGAAAGCACTGCCGGAACGGTAATGGTATCCTCCCCTTGTCCTACGGAAATGTAGCATTCATTTTCGGTGTCAGCGTAGTTGTAATCTACCACCGTCAAAGTGGCGCCACAGCCGATTTTTCCGCCAAAGACAATGCCGGTATCCGGATATAAGTCACGGTCGGAAGTATCTTCCGGGGAATTCTCAAGTAGGTTCCCCTTCAGTGGTTCACCGGTGGCATGGAAAGTCCAAGTATCGCCATAGAGCATCTTGGAAAAGTAACCGGTTTCATCCCCCTGCTTACCTTCTACACGGAGCATGCGGTTGTTGGAAGAACCACCCAGTGACTGAATGGTAATCCGGTCGGTAATTTCGCCGTCAATCTTTGGCTGATGATACCAAGGTTCTCCCGGCAATCGGATCTTCGCACAAAGTGGGAAATTGGAACCCGGAAGCAAGTCAGACAATGGGGCATACTTGGTATCCCACTTGCCAGCCTGAGATTCGTAACTGTAGTCGAAGAAAACTTCATCGCCCCCGGCAATGTCGTAGTCAAACAATCTGGTGTACATATCCCCGTATTTGTTGGTGACAAAGATGGTGGAGGACGATGCGCTGAGCGACTGAATCGGGAATCTGCCGTGGTACGGCGAAGCGATTTCCCGGGAATTGTCCCCCGGCAGCCAAGGGTCACTGTAGCAGATTTTGCTATTGTCCTTTGGATTTACGTAGTACACGTCGGTGCAGCTGGTACAACCTACCTGGTGTTCCCGTCCGTCCGGGTCAATATAGACCGTGTCATAGCCATTGTTCATACTGGAAGATGCCCACTGGCCTACGCCATAGTTTGGCATTTTCCACTTGGGATCCGTTTCCATGGTACCGCAAACAGCGGTATTCCAAGTCCACTTAGATGTGTCATCCCGGGCCATCCAGTTACCGTAGGTCCAGCCCTTGTCGTCTACAAAGTAGAAGGCTTTGTTGTCTACAGACATGCACTGAATGTGACCCTTCAGGCTTTCCGGCTGAGGGGCCACACGCCACTGGTCATCGGTGTCATGCCGTCTCAAATAAATGGTTCCATCTACCAGCACAATGTCATACACATTGTTGTAGCCGCCGTCGTTGTCTTTGAAATATACGTGTTCCGGGAATCGTTCCTGGTTTTCAGCAACTTCCAACTTGTCATAAGGAACGGCACCGTTCATGCCATCATAGGCCAAAATGCCCCAAATGTTGGTGTCAGCGGCAGGGCCATCCCCTTCCGCGTCCCAAACTTTCTGCTTGATGTTCGTTACCACACTGTTCAGGTATTTGGCTGTTCCAGAGCCAAACAGGGCATCCAGGAAGCCGCTTAAGTTCAAGCTGGCGTCCACTGCGCTAGCAGGAACCAGTACGGTCGGTAACATCATGATTCCCACCATGATAATACCGACAACCTTTTTCAAAATGTTGTTCATTTAGAAACCTCTTTTCCTAAAAAAATCGGTCCTTCCCAAAATGAATCTCCATTAGTTAGAAAAATGGGCTGTCCGAATCGCCCATAACCTGTTTCCTTCAGTATATACGAATATTTGGGCAAAATGGCGAGTTTGCCCAAATATTTTGGGCACAAAAAAAGCACCCGGTAAGGTGCTCTTTTTGTTTGTGTAATTATTATGATTTGCTATTATTTGATGACTTTGCCGGCCAGTACGGTGTAATCCTTACCGTTGAAGGTGTAATTACCGGTGCCAGTGAAGTCAACTTTACCGTTTTTAATGAGCCAGGTGCCTTCGTCATTGGAAGCCACACCGTTGTAGTCCTTATTAACGGTACCATTTTCAACATAGTAATAACCGTTTCCAGATTTCACAATATCAGTGCTGGAGTAGTCAATTTTGTCTTTGTTGAAGTAGAACATGTCCTTGTCTACTTTTGCTACGCCCTTAAAGTTGTTGCAGTAGTCAAGGCAGATCCAGCCGGAACGGCCGTTGTAATTTACCTTACCCCAGTTGCCGCTTACTTCTTCTACGTAAACTTCAGTGCCATCTGGAATGGAGGTAATCTGTTCGCCATCTGTGGATGCAGAAATACGAACGCGAAGATCCGGGCCGTCGGTATTTACAGTGTAATAACCGGATGCGTAACCCTTATCTTTTACTAACTGAGGGAAGAAGCTGATGGTGGAACCGCCCAGGATGTAAATGTAACCCTGGAAGCCGCCACAGTAGGAACCTTCGTTACCCTTTGTCAGCTGGTAAGTATCAAAGAAGCCGTGGCTTCTATGAGATTCAGAAATAGTAATGGTATTACCGTTAATCTTTTCTACAACTGCTACGTGGTTAGCCCAGCAAACAATTGCGCCAAGTTTTGGTTCTCTACCATATGGGTAATAACCATTGTTTCTGTTGTAAGAGTACCACTGGCTTGCGCTAGATTCACACAAGTTAGGGCGGGTACCCAAAATTTCATATGCGCGACCAAATGCATATGCGGTGCAGTTCGGCATGCCGTAACCGCAGGCATAGAATGGATTCATACTAGAAAAATAATATGGATTGTCGCCAGTTGGTGCAGTCAACCTTGGGGAAAATGCTTTTGCTGCATTGGCAGAAGTGCTAATGCCAAAAACACCAAGGAGAAGAATAACTGCCATAAGAGCACTGAGAACAGCACTCAAATGTTGGTGCTTCTTGACTGAAATCATCTTTTCACTCCAATTTATTTATTCATCAAATGAGATGCATTTGCGTGGTTATGCCGAAATAGCATTCACGCACAAGTGGCATTATAACACAATTTTTTCAAAATGGTTACGAATTGGTTACATTTTGTAACATTTAACAAACTTTTTCCGTACTTGTTTGTAAAGTTATTCACCTTGCAATAGAAAAACGGCCACCTTTTGGCAGGTGGCCATTTCTTTTTTAAGGCTAATTTAAACCGCATAACTACTACATTTTGTGGTCACGCAGTTTCCATTTTGGATGGGAATCTTCCTTAGGAAATCCAAAGAGGAATGGAAGCAAAGATAAACATAGCTGCATAATATGTTGCATAATTTGCAGCAATAATCCACTTGCTTTCGTTGCCCTTGAAGTAGGTCTGGCTGAGAACCAGGTCGGAAATCAAGAAGAGAACATAACCGATGGCGAAAATGTTCAGCACCGGATTTTCCCAGTAATAGCCGAAGGCTGCCAGGCAGATAACGGACAAAGTAATCCCAATAAGTTCACCGCCGTAGAGCATGGTAATGCCCTTATAGCCGGTGTAATCCATACCCATCTTTGGTCCGATGAGTACATTGACAACGCCAATGACCAAGCCTACCAAAATAGGAACAATGCACCATACCAGATGGCCTGCGCCGAATTCCTTACAAATGCCTACAAAGTAAATGATATGGCCAATAAAGAACACAATGAAGCCGGCATAGGTGTAGATTCTTTCGTCTGAGCGATGTACGAATTTCAGGTCCAGCCAGATGTCACCCAGCAAGCCCCAAAGCAGGCCTGCCACAATGAAGAAGGCCAAACCTCTGTGCAGTGCCATGGCCGGAACCATGAAAGCACAGTAGGTACCTACCATCATAAAGAGAGCAGATACAGTTGCCTTAATAATGACAGCTTTTGCGGTGTAAGCTTTGCACTTTTCATAGATGTAATAAATCAGCAGTGCGAAGGAAACCACAATCAGGAACCAATAGAATCCCATAAGATCATCTCCTTAGAAAATTTGTCTCCCAAAAAATATTTTTAGCCTTTTGGCTTTGCTACCAAAATGAATTTCCTCAAACGGTGGCTGTGTTTTGCAAGCCGCAGCCGTGTTTGGCAAAACACAATATCTAGTCAACCACTGAAATGGAAATTTCTGCCGTTGTGGAGGCACAAGCGGTTTTTTGCGGTTCTGTAAAGGTAGTTACCTTTACAGTGACGTTTTCAGAGGCGCCGGCGCGGACGATGGCCATGGCCTGTCCGTAGTAGGTGGTGCAGGTGCTGCCGGTGTACGGTTCGGCGTTTTTCGGGCTGGCATTGCCCAGTCCGAGGAGCTGGCCGCCCTCTACTTCCACGCTGACCGTGACGTCAGCGTTGGCTTCCAGGACACCGTTGGCATCCTGCACTTCCAGAGGCACGTAAATCAGGTCTCCCATGGCCGCTTCGGTTACTTCCGGCAGCAGGGCAACATGCAATTCGCCCTGGGCGGAAGTCAGTTTGCTGCGGCCCACTTCCTGATTTTGCAAATTATAGGCCACGGCCTCCAGCGTGCCTGGCGCATACGGAACCCGGAACGTTGCTTTCTTTGCAAAAGTCTTTTTAAATCCAACGGATTTTCCGTTGAGAATCAGCTCAATCATAGTGGCATCCGCATACACTTCCACCACTGCCGTATTTCCGTCACAGTTTTTCCAGGACCAAGTCGGACGGGCGTTGGTTCCGCGCCACGCGGATTTCGCAATGCTTTCACCTGGATGGTTCACCGGCTGGACGGCAATGAGCGGCTGTTTGCTCTTGCCCCAGACGGTAGAAGCATAGAAGGCAGAACCGTCCGGGTTCCCGTTGATGTCGAAGACCCCGGATCCTGCCAGGATCCACGGGTAACCGGCGTTCAGCAGGTTGATGCCTTCATAATTCCAGGTGCCAACGCCAGCTTCTCCCATGTAGTCCCATCCGGCCCACATGAAGTCACCAATCAAGTTGTGATGCTTCTCCACCTTGGACCAGTTCTTGTAAATATCCGGCGGCAGGGTTTCCGAACCCACAATAATACGGGCCGGATATTTCTTCAGGTCCATGGTGTAGCGGAAGGAACCATAGTTGTAACCGCTGATATGAAGAATATCGCAAATAGGCTTAATGGCGCTGTCCACCACCGGAAGCATGGCTACAATGTTCATTGCAAAGCCAACCTTCTGGTAAAGGGTATTAAACAGCAAACTGCCGGTAATTTTCTGCGTTACGTTTTCTACTAAATTATTGCTCTTGTCGGAGCCGGTCATGAAACCATTATCGGAATAGGTGTTCATGCCATACTTGGCGGCGGTAAGAATATCAATGTTTAGGCCTGCCGTCACCGGTCTGGAATTGTCCAGGTCCCAAATGAAGTCCATCATTTCCTGGGCCTTGTCCTGGCCCTGCTTCTTGGCCGGTTCAGACAATTCGTTGCCCACGGAATACATGATGACAGACGGATGGGTCTGGTCTCTTACCACCATAGCCTTTACGTCGTCCTTCCAATTGGCTTCAAAGTCCAAGGCATAGTCGTAAGCGTTCTTTTGGATGTACCACATATCAAAGGTTTCATCCATGACGTACATGCCCACCTTGTCGGCAGCCTTCAGCAGTTCATCAGACGCCGGATTATGGGCAATGCGCACGGCATTAAAGCCCAGTGCCTTCATCTTGGAAAGCCGGCGTTCTTCTGCCTCATAGTAAGAGCAAGCGCCCAGCAAACCGTTGTCGTGGTGGATACAGCCGCCTCTCAGTTTGGTTTCTCTGCCATTGATGTGCAGGCCTGCAGAAGACCACTCAATGCCGCGAACACCAAACTCGGTTTCGTATTCGTCCACCACATGGCCATCCTGTTCCAAATAAACCTTTACGGTATAAAGATACGGGTTCTCCGCAGACCAGTTCTTTACAGCGGGAATCTTCAGGGTACACTTCTCCCCTTCTCCGGCTGCCACTCTGCGGCCCTGATCTAAAATTTCTAATTTAACTTTTACTTCTTTCTGTAATGCGCCTTCCTTGCTTCCGGTTTCCTTAATTCCGCCTTCCTTAATTCCGGTTTCCTTAATTTCGGTTTCCTTAATTTCGGCTTCCTTGATTCCAGTTTTCAAACCATCAACAAATCTGGTTTCAAAATAAATTTTGGCCGGTTTGTAGTTCACCACTTTGATTTTCAGCGGGTGGCTTGCCAGGTGGGTTTTGTTCCCCAGGCGCAAGGTGACGTTACGGTAAATTCCGGCGCCGGAATACCAACGGGTATTCGGCAGTTTGGAATTGTCCGCAACCACACGAAGGGTATTTTCCTCGCCTGCCTTCAGGGCCTCATCCAGGTTCACGGTAAACGGGGTATATCCATATGAATGCTTTTTAATAAGCTGTTCGTTTAAGTAAACAGAGGCATTTTTATAGACGCCGCCAAAGTACAGTTCCACATGTTTGCCTTCCCACTCGGCAGGCGCACGGAACGTCTTCGTGTACTGGTAGCAGCCTGGCACAAAAAACGCACCGGCTGCGCCACCCGGGCTCTTTGGGTCCCGCTCATCGTGGAGCATGGCGTCGTGTGGCAAGGTTACCGGAATTGGTTCTTTGCCCACACCAGGGCCGCCTTCCGGCCCAATCTTTTGGAAATACCAGTCTCTGTTAAAGTCAAAATCTTGCATTACTTTATTCCTTTATGCTCGTTGCGGTAGTTCTTTCCGCCTTGTTTATTCTGCTTCTTCAGCCCGTTTTTCTGCCTGATCGTGTTTGATCTTTAAGGCTGCAGTAATTTCTTCTCTATGTTCCGGAGTAATTTCATACTTCAGTGTTGGGATAACAGCAATTGCCAAACCGATGGCTGCTGGGATAGTTACGCAAAGCCACATCGCCCAGGCATAGGAACTAAAGTCAGCTGAGAAGCTGGCACCGGCGGCAAGCTTTTCATTCATGGCAGCAATATTGATGTCGGTGTATCCAACGTAGGCGAAGATGTAACCGGAAATGAGAGATGCCACGCCGGAGGAGAACTTGGTAATAAAGCTCTGGCCGGAGAAGAACACGCCATCCGGACGGTATCCGGTATGGTATTCTTCGTAGTCAATGCAGTCGGAAATCATAACGGACTGGCACACATTTACAATACCTTGGCCTGCGCCGCCGAAGAGCATCAGGATGCCAACCAGGGCGCCCCAGCCCACTTCCTTAAAGCCTCCATCCGGAGCCATCAGGTAGACCACGAAAATCAGGGCCATTGGGATGGCGCTGAAGGCGGTGGCATTGTAAATTTGCTTGACGTCGAACTTTTTCATAAGCGGTGGTACCAGCAGCATGGAGCCGAACTGGCCCAAGCCGAATCCCAAGCCGAAGAATAGCAATGCCAGCACAGCTTTGCCGCCCTGCAGCAAGTTCATTAAGTCACCGTCGCAATAGTAATAGGTTGCAAGGGTAATAATTAAGTTATTGAACAGGAAAATTGGAGAACGCAGCAAGCCGGAAACAAATACCCGGCGGAACGGCAAGCAGGACCACATAATCTTAATGGAATCCACAAAGCCCTTACTTTCTTGACCGTCATCAATCTTTACGTGTTCCTTTACCCCGAGGCCTGCGCACTCGAAGAGCAGCGTGGCAACGACCGTAAATCCAATGGCGGTAATAATGAAGCCGCGCTGTGCGTTTTGGCTCAGGCCCAGTGCACCATTGACGCCCTGTGAAACGGCAACAATGAGCACCACCGAAAGGGCAGTACCAATGGCTGCCGAAATTCTAGCCCAAGAAATCAACTTTGCACGGTCATTTTCTACTTCAGACATTCTGGCAATGACGCCCCACAGTGGAATGTCACCAATGGTGTAGCACATTCCCCAAAGGATGTAAGAAAAGGCAGCCCACGCAACAATGAAAATCATTTTGCTGGTTTCCCCTGCCGCTTTCGCATCCGCATAGTTGCCGTTTAAGAAGCCGGCAATGGTGACCACCAAAATAACAAATGGAATGAACATCAAGTACGGCTTGCATTTGCCCCACTTGGTTTTGGTATGGTCAACCAACACACCCATCATTGGGTCGTTGATTGCATCCCAAACCCTGGCAATGGCAAAGATCCAGCCCAATGCTACTGCCGGCAGGCAGATAACATTCTGGAAATAGAAATACAATCCGGTATTTACAATGTTATAAATCATGTTTTGTCCGCACATACCAGTCAGATACATGCGAGACTCTTTTTTGGAATACGTTCTCAAAGCAGACGCCATCCAACATTTCCCCTTTTTCCTAATCTCTTTTCCTGGATTTTCTTTTCCTGGAATCGCTTTCCCTAAATCTACCTTTTATTTTACTAAAATGGGTTTGAGGATTCTATTCGCAAACTAGAGAAAATGTCCCCTTCTTTTTGGCACTGCTTTTTCGTCAACTCTGCTTTTACTTTCCTGCTTTGCCTTTTCCTGCTTTAACTTTTCTTGTTTTAACTATTCTTGCTTTTACTTTTCTTGCTTTTACTTTTCTTGCTTTTACTTTTCCTGCTTTTACTTTTCTTGCTTTTACTTTTCCTGCTTTAACTTTTCCTGCTTTAACTTTTCTTGCTTTAACTTTTCTTGCTTTAACTTTTCTTGCTTTAACTTTTCTTGCTTTAACTTTTCTTGCTTTAACTTTTCTTGTTTTAACTTTTCTTGTTTTAACTTTTCTTGCTTTTACTTTTCTTGTTTTAACTCTTCTTGTTTTTACTCTTCTTGCTTTAACTCTTTCTTTACTCCCTTCCTCTTTGTCTTTCATCTGCCTCGCTTTATTTTTCTCTCAACCTTCTTTGAGCATTTGAATAATGTTCTTGATTTCATATTGGGACAGCGGAAGCTCATCATTTTCAAACGTGGCAATGAGTTGCCCTGATTCTAGGAACCCGCTCACCCGATAATCTGATATTTTTTGAAACATCGACTTTTGATATTCTGCATTTCCCATTAATCCGAAATGTTCCCAATAATATTCTTTTCTTGTGTTCACATTGAGAACGGTGAAATCGGGGTAAACCGTCCTCTTTCGTCCAAAAGTATTAACCAACTCCAAAGGTTGTTCGTACAAATAAGGGACACCGGCATTTTTCAGGGCATTTGCAATAATCACTTCGGATTTGGAGCGAACTTGTTCGCCGTTCTCCGTGAGAAAGACTGCATCGCCCCTGCTTCGCCAAGACTCATCACTGTGGTCTCTATTTGCCAGTTGGCCTTTCTTGATCCAGTTGGCTACGAACTCCTCATCTGAGTCGGCTATTGCCGTAATCCAGCGGTGTCTCTCTTGGTTTAGGGAAAAAAGGATGGATTCAGGATTCTTTCCCTTCGTATAAAAGCGCTTCAACTGTGACCAGTAGGACCACTCTTCCCTGGCTGCTTGCACCACTTTTTTGTCGTAGGACTTTTGCGCAAGTGCCTTTATGGTCTTCTGCTGCTTTTGATCCAAGTAACTACGTTGGCCACCTTCTACCCAGTAATACCTGACTTTTCCATCTCCCTTACAAACATCCAAACTGCCGGACGGCGCCATGGCAATTCTCTTCTCTGCCACATTCGCCATCTGCTGCAGTTCCTGCATGCGCAACTCCGCCGTCTTAAAATAATTCGGCGCCGGCGTATAAGGTGAGGTTGGGTTGGATGGATTTTGGTTGGTTGTTTTTTGAGCGGTTTTGCTCTGGTCAGCTTTGTTCTGGTTGGCTTTGCTCTGGTTAGCTTTGCTCTGGTTAGCTAGGTTCAAGTAAGCCTCATTCTGATTAATATGTTTCATAACACTCCTTTTCCCCAAAAAGCCACATTTTGATGGATGGTTTGACCTTTTAAGACCAACAGTACATGCTGCGGCCTTTTTGAAAGGTCTGCGGATGATGATTTTCCCTGTTTTCAAGGGAAGTGATTCATTGAGGGCTGTTTTTGGAAAAAGTGAATCACCATTTTGGGCCCTGTTGAGGCTCAAAACTGGAAAAGTGATTCATTGAGGGCGTTTTTTGGAAAAATGAATCACCATTTTGAGGGCAAAGTAAGCTGCGAGCAGTGAAAAGTGATTCAAAAACGGGGAATTCTGGAAAAATGAATCACTTTTTTGAGGGCAAGCCAAGCAATGAGCTGAGAAAAGTGATTCAAAAATGGGAATTTCTGCAAAAATGAATCACTTTTACCTTCTTTCCTCTTTGAAAGGCCTGAATTTAGTGATTCAAAATAGGCAAATTTCGAAAAAATGAATCACTTTTACCTTTTCCCTTCCCAAAAGACCTGAATTTAGTGATTCAAAATAGGCGAATTTCGGGAAAATGAATCACTCAAACGCTAAAAACAGAAAAAGAGCTTTCAAAAAGGGATTCAGAACTGCATCGCAACAAAAAAACGAATTTTCAAGCGCAAAGAAGCACTGAGTAAGCGCCAAATGAGGCAATGCAAGTGCTAAATGGCGCAATGTAAGCGCTAAATGAGGAAATGCAAGTGCTAAATGGCGCAATGTAAGCGCTAAATGAGGAAATGCAATTTCTAAATGGCGCAATGTAAGCACTAAATGAGGCAACGCAAGCACTAAATGAGGCAACGCAAGTGCTAAATGGCGCAACGCAAGTGCTAAATGAGGCAACGCAAGTGCTAAATGGCGCAATGTAAGCGCTAAATGGCGCAACGCAAGTGCTAAATGAGGCAACGCAAGTGCTAAATGGCGCTAAAAAATAAAAAAGACAGGGTCTCTGCACAAGAAACCCCGTCACAAAGCCATTATAGCAAATTTGTGAAAAGTTATCACAGAAAAATGTATCAAAACAATGCTATAATGGATAAGAATGAACAGAAATTGTAAGAAAAGGTTAAAGTTGGCCTCTAGTGGGCCGGCGGTATCCAGTTGAATAACGCATAACATATCAACAGGCTTTTAACCACGAAACGTAACATAAGGAAGGAATTTTTTATGCTGCAAATTAAAGATGTAAGAAAGGAATACGTGACCGGTGACCTTAAGACGGTGGCCCTGGACGGCGTGTCCCTCAATTTGAGGGACAATGAGTTCGTGGCCATTTTGGGGGCATCCGGTTCCGGTAAGACCACGTTGCTGAACGTCATCGGTGGTTTGGATCGCTATGATTCAGGGGACCTGATCATAGACGGCATCTCCACCAAAGAGTATGACGACAGGGACTGGGATTCTTACCGCAACCACAGCGTTGGTTTCGTATTCCAGAACTATAACCTGATTAGCCACCAGACGGTGTTGGCCAACGTGGAATTAGCACTGACCATCAGCGGCATCAGCATGGAGGAACGCAAGCAGCGGGCCACCGAAGCACTGGAAAAAGTTGGTTTGGGTGACCAGCTGGAGAAGAAGCCAAACCAGTTGTCCGGCGGTCAGATGCAGAGAGTGGCCATTGCCCGCGCCTTGGTCAACAACCCAAGCGTTTTGCTGGCGGACGAACCGACCGGTGCGCTGGACTCTAAGACCAGCATCCAGGTCATGGAACTGCTGAAGGAAGTGGCCAAAGACCGACTGGTTGTTATGGTTACCCATAACCCGGACTTGGCCAACCAATATGCCAACCGCATTATCAACTTGAAGGATGGCCAAATTGTTGGTGACAGCAATCCATACAAACTCAATGCCATTGAAGAAGGCACTGCCCGTCACGAAAACATGGGACGCAGTTCCATGAGCTTCCTGACTGCACTGCAGTTATCCTTCAACAACCTGCGCACCAAAACCGGACGCACCTTGTTGACCGCATTCGCGGGCTCCATTGGTATCATCGGAATCGCCCTCATTTTGGCATTCTCCTCCGGCGTTCGGGACTATATTGATAGCCTCCAGCGGGAGACTATGCTGTCCTACCCTATTTCCATTCAGGAAGAATCCATTAACATGGAAGGCGTTGTGGACACCTTTATCGGGAAACACAAAGACGACGTGGTGGCCAAGGAGGACCATAAGAAAGATGGGCATTCCGTTTACTCCACCGGCGGCGAGTTGCAATTAGAAGCCCAGGCCAACCTGGGGGTTCAAAGCAACAACTTAGCCAACTTCAAAAAGTATTTGGAAGACCCGAACAGTGACATCCATAAATACATCGGCTCCAACGGCATCATGTATCAGTATGGTACCTCCTTTAAGGCCTACACCCACGACCCTAAGGGAACTTTAATTGATACCGATGACGTTTACATTGACCCGAACGACGTACCAACCATCGGCAGCAGCCTGGACATCATGGGTACCGACAACACCGCCGCTCAGTTCGGCGAACTGCTTCCGGGCACGGATTCTCTTATTTCCGATGCCATTTTGGATTCCTATGAAGTGGTTTATGGTACTTGGCCAACGGCCTATAACGAAGTGGTTTTGGTGGTAAATTCCAACGACGAACTGCCTCTGGCCCTTCTCTATAAATGCGGCTACTTGCCGGCTGACGAATATGACTCCCTGCGGCAGCAAATTGACAACGCAGAGGCCGTAGACGTACCGAGTTATCAGCTGTCCTTCGACACCCTGAGAAACAAGACCTTCTACGTCGTACCGGCCTGTGACCAGTACCACTTGCAGCCGGATGGAACCTATAGCTACATCGCCAATAATGGCGATATGCTGGAAGCCATCTTACCAAACGAAATTCCGGTAAAAGTAGTTGGGCTCATCAAGTCCAAGCCGGACTCTGAATATGAATTGAAGGGCTACATCGGCTACACCACAGAGCTCACCAAGGAAATCCTGAAGCGTACCGATGCCAGCGAAATCGTTAAGAAACAGAAAGCCAACCACGACATTGACGTGCTCACCGGCGAAAAATTCGCCTCCGAAAGTGACATTCAAGGTCAGATGGATAACTACGCTAAACTGTTTGGCCTCAGCAACTCCCTTACCAGCATGGCTACCCAGCTCATGAGTGCCACCAATTATGAGGACAACCTGGAAGCCTTCGGCGTGGTAGATCCGGAGAAGCCAAAGGGCATCAGCATCTACGTAGACAGCTTTGAAGATAAGGATAAAATTGAAGCATGCATTGACAAGTACAACGAAGGTGTAGAAGAGGGCGACCGCATCACCTACACCGACATGGTTGGACTGTTGATGGATTCCGTCACCAAGATTGTTGACGCCATCAGTTATGTTCTCATTGGCTTCGTTGCCGTATCTTTGATTGTTTCTTCCATTATGATCGGCATCATCACCTTCATTTCCGTACTGGAGCGAACCAAGGAAATTGGTATCCTCCGTGCACTGGGTGCCTCGAAGAAGAACATCAGTAACGTCTTCAATGCAGAGACCTTCTTTATTGGACTGCTGTCCGGTATCATTGGTGTTATTGTGGCTGCCTTGCTGTGCATTCCGGTGAACGCCATTTTGGATGCGTTTACCAACAGCATTGGCATTGCCGCCTCCCTGCCATGGTATGACGCCATCGTGCTGATTGTTTTGAGCATCGGCCTTACCGTTCTGGCAGGCCTGATCCCGGCAAAGAAAGCCAGCAAGAAGGATCCGGTTGTTGCACTGAGAAGTGAATAACGGAGTGGTGGCAACGCCAGCCGCCAAAAAGCAGATTGCCGAACGGCAAACTGCTTAAAAGCAAAAAGGAAAAGCCTGAAGCAAGTTGCTTCAGGCTTTTTGTTTTGCTTGATTTTGATGGCGTCGGCAAACACGGCAGTCGGCGGCGCGTCAGCACGTCGGCTGCGCGGCCGGGTGGCGTTAGCCTTCTTCCTTCATGGCCTTGGCTGCGGCAGCCCGTTCGAGGCACATTTGGCGCCAGGATGGAAGGGTGTCCAGTTCGGCGCTGAGGTTGGCAAGAATGGTTGGAATGTCGATGTTCTGTGGGCACATGTGCAGGCAGGTCTGACAGTTGATGCAAGCGGTTGGGCGCTTGTCTTCCGGCAAGGCATCAATGCCCATGCGAAGGGTGAAGTTCTTGTCAAAAGTAATGTCGTTATAGGCATTCATGAACCGTGGAATTTCCAAGC
Organism: Acutalibacteraceae bacterium; assembly: GCA_045642465.1. Lineage (GTDB taxonomy): Bacteria > Bacillota > Clostridia > Oscillospirales > Acutalibacteraceae > RUG420. The sequence goes on along the minus strand of JAZUIY010000015.1, from coordinate 464,867 downwards.
CCTGTGGGCAGACGGTCATGCAATAACGGCAGTCGGTGCACGGTACGGTGCTCTGGAACTTCTCGGAGAACTGCTGGAGAAGGGCATTTTCTGCTTCTGTCAGCGGCTTTTCTTCCTGGAAGGTTTCAATGTTGTCTTCTACCTGGTCTAAGGCATTCATGCCAGACAGGATGACTTTGACTTCTGGTTTGTCTTGAAGCCAACGGAAGGACCAGGCGGCCAGGCTTTCGTCTGGGCGGAGTTTCTTCAACTGCTCTGCTTCACTGATTTCATAGTTGGCCAGTTTGCCGCCGCGGAGGCCTTCCATGACAACAATTGGCAGGTTCCATTCTTTTAAGAGCTTGTAGTTGGATTCGGCATCCTGCAGGGTCCAGTCTACATAGTTTAACTGCATTTGGCAGAATTCCATGTCCTTGCCAAACTTATCTAAGAAGCGCTTTAAGGTGGCGTATCTAGCGTGGGTGGAGAAGCCAAGGTGCTTAATCTTTCCCAACTTCTTCTGTTCTACAAAGTATTCTACAATGCCCCATTTATCGTCCAGATAGGTGTCAATGGAGTCTTCGTAAATGTTGTGAAGAAGGTAGTAATCGAAATAGTCTACCTGGCACTTTTTCAGCTGTTCTTCGAAGATTTCGGCAGGATAATAGGTGTCGGCAATTTGATGTCCCGGGTATTTGTCTGCCAAGTAGTAGCTGTCTCTCGGGTAAGCACGGAGGCAGTCTGCCAGGACGATTTCACTCTTGCCGCCCAGGTATGGCCATGCGGTGTCATAGTAGTTGACGCCGGCTGCCATGGCAGTGTCAATGAGCTGCTTGGTCAGTTCTACATCTATTTCCCCGTCCTTCATTGGGAAGCGCATGGCCCCAAAGCCCAGACGGCTAATTTCATTTCCTAAAAAGTCATTGGTTAACATAATTTCTCCTTATGGTTCTGCTTCTGCACTGACGATGTTGCCGTGGGTTTCGTCATCTGCACCCACGTAATCCATGACAAAGGATTCTACGTCAAATTTTAAATCAATACGGTCACACGGATGGTTCACGAAAGATTCCGCCGTAATGATGAAACCCTGGCTGTTGTAGAGGGTTACATTACATTCGGTCCAACCGTACCAGTCCCCCAGTTCAACCACGTATGGGCTGGAAATGTTGTCCGAAATAGGAATATTCAAATAAGCATATGGAATGTAGTTGGTAGACACTTCCACCCGAATATTGGCAATATCCATTGCCTCCGTAAAGTAGATATTTAAGGTGTCTGCCTCTTTTTCCTCTTTCCCACAGGCGGAAAAAGAAGTCAACGCAGTGAGCACGGCCACCAAGGCCAGCAAGATGCTGATAACTTTCTTCATGGAATCATCCTCCTTCCCCTAGTCTAGCAAAAATGCCCCGTTTTGGAAACCGTCTGTGGTATAGTAGAAGTAGATTTTTTAGGAGGTTCCCTATGAACAAATTCCGCTGGGCCTACGTGGGCAATGGCATGATTGCACAGACCACCGCTTATAACATTGCACTTGGCAAGCATACGGTGTCCCACGTCTATGGCCGCAATGCCAAAAAAGTAAAACTGTTTGGCCTCCTCCACGGAGCCAAGCCTTGTAAAACCTATGAGGAACTTTTACTGGGCGATTCAGATGCTATCTACATTGCCACACCTCATACCTCACATAAGGAGTATGCGCTGAAAGCGCTGGCCGCCGGCAAGCCGGTGCTTTGTGAAAAGCCAATTGCCGTCACCGAGGCGGATGCGGCTGAAATGATTGCTGCTGCCAAGGAGCATGGCACCTATTTCTGTGAGGCCATGTGGACCTGGTTTGCCCCGGTGGCAAAGCAGGTGAAAAAGTGGGTGTCGGAAGGTGCCGTTGGAGAGGTCCAGGATGTGGTTATCCACTATGGATACAACGGTCTTGGCAAAGACCCATCCTCCAGAGTGCGGGATCCGAACACCGCCGGAGGCTGTCTATTAGACATTGGCATTTATGCCCTCACCTACTGTTATAACTTGTTCGGATACCCGGAAGACATTTCCTGCCAAGGCACATTGGAAGACGGAATTGACATTCGGGAAGAAATTACCCTGTCCTATCCAGGCTTTAAAGCACACCTTTCCGTTTACTTTGACCGCAACGATGAGTTCTGCACCATTACCGGCACCAAGGGCACCATTCACCTGCCTATGTTCCACATGGCCGCCCACGGACGCCTGAAGGCAGGCCTCCGCAGCCGCATGGTCTTCGGCCTGACGGAATATCTCCACGAGTTCAATGCCGTGGCCAAAGAAATTCAGGCAGGCAAAACCGAGTCTGATGTCATCCCGTTTGAAGCCACCCTGGCTGTCATGCGCATGATGGACGAATGCCGCCGGCAGATGGGGCTGAAATATCCCTTTGAATAAGAAAAAGCCACCCGTTTGGGTGGCTTTTTTTATTGTTTTGCAATGGTGTGGAGAACTTCTTCATCTACGTAGAATGGCGCGTTGGCCAGTTTCTTTGGGTTGGAAGAAATGCTTTCCACAGCAGCCGTCAAATCTGCTTCCGTCAGGTCCGGTATGCCGGCGGTATTGGCCACGAAGGTGGCTAAGTCGTCCAGGTCTTTAAAGCCGGTGGCCTGTAAGAGTTCAGTGACGTCAGCGGCCTTTGCCTGCCGTAAGTAGTTGGCCAAGAAGATGCCACAGGCCTGACCATGAGGAATGCCCAAATGGTAAGTCAGGTAGTAGCTGAGGCCGTGTGGCAGCGAGGTACCGGTGCGGGTTAAGGCATTGCCGGCCCACATGGAGGCCAACAGAAGACTATGGAAGTCTTCCACGGTGGCATCCCGGGTGCCGTCCAGCATGTCCTTGGCTTTGACCCAATAGGTAATTCCCTGCTTCACTAAAGCTTTGCTTACGTCATCTGCATTGGTGTTGATGAAAGATTCATATAAATGACAAAGGGCGTCTACAGCCGTGTTGTTCAGCACCTTGGTTGGTGCATGGAACAGGTACTGTGGATCCAGCAGTGCCACCGTCGGGAAGACCCGATGGGACATGCTGCCCTTGGTCTTCTTGGCATGGATAGTCAGGACGGCAATGCCGTTGACTTCGGAGCCGGTACCGCAGGTGGTTGGAATGGCCACCAATGGCAAAGCAGTGTCATTCCCTGCTTCATATAAGAAGTCTGCCGGCTGGTCCGGGTGAGCCATCATAAGCGCAATGGCTTTGGCTGCATCCAGTGGAGAACCGCCACCAATGGCAATGACAAAATCGGCTTGGTTTTCCAGGCCAAATGCGGTTGCCTCCATGACCGTTTCAATGGACGGGTTTTCTTCTATTTTGGCAAAGCGGACGTAGTCCACGTTTTCTTTTTCTAAAGCTCTGGTAACGTCGTCTATGGCGCCGGTTTCCTCTGCAGAATGGGCACCGGTGACAATGAGGGCTTTCTTGCCCAAAGCCAGTTCTTTGGCGTTGTTGTAAACCGTAAACCAGCCTTCAATGACCTTGGTGGGAGTGGTTGCTTCTAGCAACCTCTGGCGAAAAAAGTCCTTAACAGTTTGGATGTAATATTTCTTGCCGTTTTGGAAGGCATCTTCCGGGTCTTTCCCCAAAACATCTGTGGAAATGACTTCCTTGATGCCGGCGTCTAAGGCTGCTTCCCAGCCTTCACCCTTCATGCCGACAATGGCAATGAGCGGTACGTCTTTGGCTTTGCAGGCCTCAATGACACCGCTGATCACTTTGCCGTGAACAGACTGTTCATCTAAGCGGCCTTCCCCGGTAATGCAGAATGCTGCACCTTCCAGTTTTTCAGAGAAGTGTTCCAGTTCCAAGACAGCCTGAATGCCGCTCTTCATTTCCCCACCCAGGAAACCGGCCACGGCGAAGCCCAGGCCGCCGGCTGCACCTGCACCCGGAAGAGCGGAATAATCGGAGCCCAAATATCCTTTGCAGATTTCTGCAAAGTGAGTCATCCCGTCTTCTAAGAGCATGAGGTCAGACACGTCGGCGCCCTTTTGTGGGCCGAAGGTGTAAGTGGCGCCGCGGGCACCTAAGAGTGGATTATCTACATCGCACATGATGGTGAAGTTGGTTTCCACCAGTGCTTTCCGGAGGTTAAAGTCGGAAGGAATGTCCGTCCAGCCGTTCACATACAGGTTGGCGGTGTCCACGTAGAGGATGCGGGCTACATTGTAGAGTTCTTCCCCTCTTGGACGGAGGTAGTTGGAGTACACATCCTGGAAGGCCCAACCAAGGGCATTCAGGGCGCCCATACCACCGTCGTTGGTGGCGGAACCACCCAGGGCTACGGTAATGTCACGGCAGCCTTGGAGCAGCGCATCCGCAATGAGTTCCCCAAAACCGAAGCTGGTGGTGTACAGCGGGTTGCGCTGTTCTTCCGGCAACAGGGTCAGGCCGGAGGCTGCTGCCATTTCAATAATGGCCTTGTTCCCCGGCAGCAGGCCGTACTTGGCCTCCACAGGCTCCATCAGCGGGCCGTGAACGGTGACCGTGCGGTAGCTTCCGCCCAATGCCCCAACCACGGTGTCTACGGTGCCTTCGCCGCCGTCGGCTACCGGCACCCCAACGCATTCCACATCCGGAATAGTCTTCGCTGCTTCGGTGAGAATTTCAATAATTTCCTGTTGTGTCATGGTTCCCTTAAAGGAATCCGATGCAAATACGACTTTCATGGGCTCCTCCCAAAAAGATAAATCTGTTCCCATTTTAGCATAAGAAAAAGCCTCTACCAAGAGTGGTAGAGGCTTTCTTTTAAGCAGGTTGTGTTTCTGCAGGGTTGCCGGTATAGAGCTGATAGTAACGGCCCTTCATGGCAATGAGTTCGTCGTGGTTACCACGTTCAATAATGCGTCCATCTTCCAGAACCATAATACAGTCGGAATTCTGTACCGTGGAAAGACGGTGGGCAATGACGAAGGTGGTTCTGCCGGACATGAGAGCGTCCATGCCCTGCTGTACCAGCTTTTCGGTACGCGAGTCAATGCTGGAAGTGGCTTCGTCCAAAATCAGTACTGGCGGGTCTGCTACAGCAGCTCTGGCAATGGCCAGCAGCTGGCGCTGACCCTGAGACAGGTTGGAGCCGTCTCCGGTAAGTTTGGTGTTGTAGCCATCCGGCAAATCCCGAATGAATTCATCCGCATTGGCCAGCATGGCAGCTGCCATACATTCTTCGTCGGTGGCATCCAAGCGGCCATACCGGATGTTCTCCATAATGGTGTCGGAGAACAAGTGGGTATCCTGTAAAACCATTCCTAAGGAACGGCGAAGGTCTGACTTCTTAATCTTGTTGATGTTGATGTCATCGTAACGGATTTTACCATCCTGGATGTCATAGAACCGGTTGATCAAGTTGGTAATGGTGGTTTTCCCTGCACCGGTGGAACCAACAAAGGCAATCTTCTGACCTGGCTTTGCATACATATCAATGTTGTGCAGGACAATCTTTTCATCGGTATAACCGAAGTCTACGTCATCAAAGATGACCTTGCCGTTCATTGGATCCAAGGTAACGGTTCCGTCTTCATGCGGGTGCTTCCAAGCCCACTTGCCGGTGCGTTCTTCGCATTCTACGAAGTTGCCGGTACCGTCGTCCTTAATGTTCACCAGTTCTACATAGCCGTTGTCGGTTTCGGACTCGGTATCCATCAGCGCAAAAATACGCTGCGCACCGGCCAGACCCATAACAATGGCGTTAATCTGGGAGGACAACTGGGCAATCGGGCTGCTGAAACTCTTGTTCAGTGTTAAGAAAGAAATCAGTGTACCAACGGTCAATTCAAAGTGTCCGCTGAGGGCAAGCAAGCCGCCCACAATAGCGCAGAGCACGTAACTGATGTTGGACAAGTTGCCGTTGATTGGCATCATGATGTTGGCAATGGTATTGGCGGTAGAAGCGGATTCATAGAGGCCGTCGTTCAGTTCGAAGAAGGCTTCTTTGTTCTTCTCTTCGTGATTAAAGACCTTAACTACCTTTTGGCCGGTCATCATTTCTTCAATGTGGCCGTTTACGGCACCCAGGTCCTTTTGCTGCTTGGCAAAGTAGGAACTGGAAATGTTGGCCAGTTTCAAGGAAACGGTGGCCATGAGCACTACCATGACAACGGAAATGCCGGTCAGAGGCACACTCAGTACAATCATGCTGACGAAGGTAACAATCAGCGTGAACATGTCGGAAATCAAGTTCGGCAAGGACTGAGAAATCAACTGACGGAGGGTATCTACGTCGTTGGTGTAAACGGACATTACGTCACCGTGAGAACGCTGGTCGAAGTATTTGATTGGAAGGGATTCCATCTTTTCGAAAACGTCTACACGGAGTTTTTTCAGAGTACCCTGGGTAATAAATACGTTAATAAAGGACTGCATGAAGGAGCCCAAACCGGCAGCCAATGCAATAAGGATACCCAGTTTCATAAATTTGATTAGTGGGCCATAATCTGGGATGGCCTGATCCAGCATTGGAAGGATTGCATCGTCTACAACCCGTTGCATACCCAGCATGATAACAGCCATGGCAGCAGCGGAAAGGACAATACCGAACAATACGCCTACCAACTGGATTTTATAGTGACCATAGGCGTATTTAACAACACGCCAAAAGACCTGAAACGGATGGTCTACTTTTTCTCTTGGTCTTCTGTTTTGACCTGGACCTGGCATAGTCGTATCCTCCTTCCTTATGCAATATCGAAGTCTCCGGTTCCCTTTTGCTGGGTCTCGAAGATTTCTTTGTAAATGGTGTTATTTTCCAGCAGTTCCCGGTGGGTGCCGAAGCCGTTTACGCGGCCCTTTTCCAAGACAATAATCTTGTCGGCATTTTCAATGGAACTAATTCGCTGCGAAATAATGATCTTGGTGGTGTTTGGAATGTCTTCCTTAAAGGAGCGGCGGATAGCGGCGTCGGTGGCCGTATCTACTGCGCTGGTGGAGTCATCCAAAATGAGAATTTTCGGGCTCTTCAGAAGGGCTCTGGCAATACAGATTCTCTGTTTCTGACCGCCGGATACATTGGTACCGCCCTGCTCAATCATGGTGTTGTAGCCATCTGGGAATTCCATGATAAAATCGTGGGCACAGGCCAGCTGACAAGCACGGATGCACTCTTCTTCGGTGGCATCTTCTTTACCCCAGCGAAGGTTATCCAGAATCGTTCCGGTAAAGAGTTCATTCTTCTGAAGTACAACAGAAACTGCATCACGCAGTTCTGCAACCCCATATTCTTTTACGTCGTGACCGGCTACCTTTACGGAGCCTTCGGTGACGTCATAGAGACGGGAAATCAGGTTCACAAAACTGGACTTACCACAGCCGGTACTACCGATAATACCAATGGTTTCCCCGGAACCGATGTGGAGGTTAATGTCCGTCAAAACCGGTTTGTTTGGTTCTGGTGGCTTCTCCTCCTCCTTCTTCTTCTTTTTGCCGAAGGAAGGCGGTCCCTTCTTCTCCTCAGTGGTGTCAGTTACCATCTTGGAGTACGGATAAGTGAAGGAAACGTTTTCAAAATCAATGGAACCGTTTTCTACGGTCTTGATTGGGTTTTCCGGATCCACAATGTCAGCGGTTTCATCCAAAACCTGGCAAATACGTTCCCCGGAAGCAATAGACATGGTAATGATGATGAATACCATAACCAGCATGAACATGGAAATCATGGCAGACAAAATATAGGAAATGAGCGATGTAATCTGTCCAATTTCCATATCACCCATAACAATGTAATGAGAAGACTGCCACAGGATGACATACATCAGGGTGAAGATGAAGAGAATCATGATTGGAGAAATTCCTGCCATGAGACCTTCTGCCTTTAAGAACAGGCGGTAGATGTTGTCAGATGCCTTGGTAAATTTCTTGTTTTCAAACTTTTCACGAACGAAGGCTTTTACCACGCGGATGGCGGAGATATTTTCCTGAACGGAAGCATTCAATTCGTCGTACTTCTTAAATACCTTTTTAAAGATGCCGGTAACAAAGCCCATAATCAGGACAGCACCCACAGCCATAATGGCCAAGAAACCCAAGAAGGTAAGGGAAATCTTGGTGTTGATAACAAAGCACATTACCATACTGGTAATGAAGTTCAGTGGGGCACGGACGGCAATTCGGAGAATGGCCTGATAAGAGTTTTGGACGTTGGTAACGTCGGTGGTCATACGGGTAACCAGACCCCCGGTGCTGAACTTATCAATATTAGAGAACGAGAAGGTCTGAATGTTGTCGTACATAGCCCGGCGCAGGTTTCGGCCGAAGCCGGTGGATGCCTTTGCGCCGAAGCGGCCGGCCAACACACCGAAGGTAAGGCCTAAGAAGGCCATGACAAGCATCAATCCGCCGTACTTATATACATTGGACATGTTTCCAGCCTGAATACCCCGGTCAATAATCCATGCGGTAACGTATGGAATTAACACTTCTACCAATACTTCCAAAGCGGTAAAGGTTGGAGTCAAAATGGAAACGGTTTTGAATTCCTTAACATGTTTCAGCAACGTTTTAACCATGTTTCTCCTCCTGTTCTACCGGTGATTCTTCTTGGCAGCCCGGTTTTACGTTATTGAGCACTTTTGAAAGCAGAATGGAAAGTACTTCCTGTTCTTTTTCCGTTAGTCCGTCGGTCAAGTGCTGTTCCGATTGATGAATGGCAGTCACGGTGTCCTTGCAGGCAATTTTGCCCAGCTCGGTCAGTTCCACCATCTTGACCCGTCGGTCGCCCTTTTTGGCGTAGGTCTTAATTAAATGTTTGCATTCGAGGCGTTTTACCAAACCGACTACGGTTGGCTGAGACAGGTGAATTTTCCGTTCAATCTCCTTCATGGAGAGAACCCCGTCGTGATGCATCAGAATGCCAAGGAGGCGTCCCTGTTCCGGTGTTACGTCGGCAAAGTCACTGTCTTGCATTGCGGTATGAATTTCTTTTTCCAGTTGTACGGTGATGACTTTAATCATCTTTCCAATACTTTGGTTTTGATCCAAATTCCTACACCGCCTTTCCTTAGATTACGTACGCGTGAAAACGCGTATGTTACCCATTATAGAGTCTGGTTTTGCAAAGTCAATAGCAAACTATCAATTTCATGCAATTAATTGCAAGCATTTGAAAAAGGCCCTACTAGGACTTGAGCACAAATTCTCAGTCTTCTACCCTATTTTGTGATATTTTTTCCTTGTGCAAAATCTGGAAGATTTTAAATTTCAAAAATTTTCTTGTGTTTTATTTCTAATCTAGAAATATAGATGTCCGTTTGTTGTATTTTGTAAAGTCTTTCGCCTTTACAGTTGGCGGTTTTTTAGGAAAAATCCGAAAAAATTCAAAATCCATGGCTTTTGTTTTCCTTATAACGATGCGGTTTTTCGCACCAATAGCGTGCTATCTTTCCCCTCTCCCAAAAAAGAAAAAGCCCACCAAAATTGGTGGGCTTTGTTTTGATGGAATTTACAGTTTGAAATCTTCGTAGATGGCACTGTTCAGCATTCTGGTAATTTCTTCCTTGTCCAAATCCTGGCCAATGATAACCAAACGGTTTACACGGTCGCCATAATAGTCATCCCAATCCTTTTCCAGATCCGGATATTCCTTGAAGGCTTTCTTGCGTTCCCGTTCCGGAGCGGAAGCCAGCCACATACCATCCGGCTGAATGGTAACCTGACGGCCGGCCTGTTCCAAAAGGAAGGCATCGTTCTTGTCTTCTGCAAACCAAATGTAACCCTTGGTACGGATGACATTCAGTGGCCAGTTGCCAAAGATTTCCTGAAGGGTTTCCATGTAGAACGGTTCTCTGCGTTCGTAAACGAAGGTTTCAATACCGTATTCATACAGTTCCCCTTCTTCATGTTCTTCCGGATGTTCAATGGCTTCAATCCAGCCGGCAGACATAATAGCGGATTCATAGTCGAAACGGCCGGTGTCAAATACTTCTTCGTATGGAACATCACCGAAGGTGGTTTCAACAATAACTGCCTTTGGAGCAATGGCCTTAATAACGGCACGAACACGGCCCAGTTCCTCTTCGGTAACCAGGTCGGTTTTGTTGAGCACTACGGTATTTACGAATTCCAGCTGCTGCACCAGAAGGGATGCCAAATCTTCATCTTCTTCATCGTCGTCATCGTCGTCTTCCAGAGCCATTTCAGCCTGCTTGGCAACCAAGTCTTCACCACAGTTGAATTCATCTTTGAAACGGGCAGCGTCTACAACAGAAACAATGTTGTCCAGATCCACAATTGGAGGCAATCCCTTGCGGGTGGTTGCTTCAGACATCATGGTGATGGTCTGGGCAATTGGAATTGGTTCACAGATACCGGAGGCTTCAATGACAATGTAGTCATACTTGTTGGTGTAAGCCAGGTCGGACAGCTGCTGCATTAAGTCTTCGGAAAGTGTGCAGCAAATACAGCCGTTGGTCAGTGGAACTAAGTCCCCTTCCTGTTCGGAAACGGAACCACCGTTTTTGGCAATGAGTTTGGCGTCAATGTTGACTTCACCAATGTCGTTTACAATAACGGCTACCTTATGACCCTGAGGGTCAGCAAGGATTTTATTTAACAGTGTGGTTTTGCCGGCACCCAGATAACCGGTTTCCAGCATGACCTTACATGTAGTGTACTTCTTCATCCTGTCTCTTCCTTTCCCTTGGGCTACGCCCGGATTATTCAATTGCCTATTTTAGTCCAATTTGGCTGCAGTTGCAACGGCATCCGCCAGCACTTGTTCAAACTTTTCCAAAGCGGCTTCAATTGGAGCCGGAGAAGTGAGATCTATGCCGGCCACTTTCAGTTCGTCCAATGGGTCCATGGAGCCGCCCAACGTCAAGAACTTGCGGTAGGCTTCTACTGCTCCCGGCTTGCCGGAGAGAATGGCCTCTGTAATGGCCATGGCGGCGCAATAACTGGTGGCGTACTTGTAAACATAGAACGGACGGTAGAAGTGAGGAATGCGAGACCATTCCAGGCCCACTTCTTCGTCAAGAACAAGTTCTTCTCCAAAGTAATCCTTTACCAGGCCGGCATAGAGGGTATTCAGTGCATCCGGCGTCAAAGCCTGACCTTCCTCTGCCATTTTGTGAGCTTCCCGCTCAAATTCGGCAAACATGGTCTGGCGGTAAACGGTACCTTTGAAGTTTTCTAAATATTGATTCAGCAAGCCCAGCCGTTCCTTTGGTTCCTCGGTCTGTTCCAAAAGCTGGGTAATCAGCAGGTTTTCATTTACCGTGGAAGCCACTTCAGCCACAAAGATAGTGTACTGTGCGTACTGGCTCGGCTGAGCTTGATTGCTGTAATAGGTGTGCATGGAATGACCCATTTCATGGGCAATGGTGGAAACGGAATCCAGGGTGCCGGTGAAATTGGTCATGATAAACGGATTGGAATGATAGGTTCCGCTGGAGAAGGCACCACCGGATTTCCCCTTGTTCGGGTAAACGTCAATCCAACGGGCATGGTAGGCATCCGCTACGGTTTTCACATAGTCTTCCCCGAGAGGAGCCACTGCCTTCAGCACCATTTCCTGTGCCTCTTCATAGGTATACTGCTTGGTGGATTCCCCTACCAGCGGCGCATAAACGTCGTAGTAGTGCAGGTCCTCAAGACCCAGCATCTTCTTTCGGAAATCCACATACTTGTACATGGTAGGCAGGTGCTTCCGTACGGCAGCAATTAAGTTGTCGTACACTTCTTCCGGCACATTTTCCCCGCTCATATACATGTTACGGGAACTGCCATAGTGCTTCACTTCTGCTTCTACTGCAGCACACTTTACATTGGCAGAATAGGTAGCAGCAAAGGTGTTGTTGTGCTGCTGATAGCCTTGATAAAAAGAGCGGAATGCATTTTCCCGCAAGGTTCTATCCGGGCTGGTCTGTAACAGAATGTAGTTGGAGCCGGTGACTTCGTGTTCTTCTCCCTCCGCATCCACTACGGAGTCAAAGACCATATCCGCATCCTGCAAGTTGTCGGCAATTTCGGAAGGAGCTCCCAAGACTTCGCCGAAGCGGGCCAGCAGGGTCTCTTCTGCCCCACTCAAGGTGTGGGGCTTTCTGCGCAGGAGCAATTCCATATTGCGGCGGTACGGAAGAAGTTCTTCTGCATCGGCCAATGCCGTCAGGGTTTCTTCCGGCAAATTCAAGATTTCCGGCACCGCAAAAGCAATGCTGGAAACCGCCTCAATATAAGTGCTGTAAATCCGCATATACATGCTCTGCGCATCATCTGCCCTGGTGTCTTCGCTGCGGCGCAGATTGGCGTAGCAGAACAGGTCGGAAAGCAGGTTGTCCAGCTCCGTCTCCGCGTCAAAATAGGCGCGGATGGTTTTGGCGTCGGACAAAGTACCGGCAAACCCGGCTGCTTTTTCCGTTACTTCAGCCACGCCCTCCAATGCTGCTTCAAAAGCGGCATCGTCTTCATATAAAGTACTGAGGTCCCACATAAAATTGGGATCCAGTTCGCTTCTTTCTTTCAAAGTGTCAGCCATAAATATGCCTTCTTCTTACTTTATTTTTTGTCATTGATTCCCGGAAGAACCGTATCGGTCTTGTCTAATATATAATCTGCCACCCACTTTAAGGAAGTTGGAAACTGTTGATACACTTCCGCTGCAGTGGTATAAGCATAGTCTTTTGCGGTATCCACGGTAATATCCCAGGCGCCTGTGCCATAGGCTTTGGCCAGTTCCCCAAGGACTTCAATTACATTGTCCCGCTGGCTTGGGGTCATACCGGCCAGTTTCGAAAGGAATGCCGGGGTCAATTTAAGCCAATCCTGCTGGGTTTCCTTGGTGGTCATCTTGTCCCCTACCATGAGGAAATCAAAAACAACATCAATGGTAACAGCCCGGTCCTCCGGAGAGGTGTTATCCATCCACAAATGGTTGGATACATTGGCAATGGTACTGAACAGGCTTAAGCCGGATTCACATGCCACCAAATTGGGACCCAACACTTCCCAGGTAAACGGGTCATGCTGAGACAGGCCGAAAGCGGTACTGCTGACCACTTTAGCCGGCACCGGCTGAGTTAAGATTTGACCGAAGAAACTGTCCCCTGGGACGAAGATTTCCATTCGGTCTTTCATGGCTTTGCAGCCCTGATTCTCAATGACCCAGTCTCCAAAGCCGGGACCATCCAGGCTGCAAACACCCAGCACACGGTCCTGTAACGGTTCCGACAAGAAAATGGCCGCAAAGGAAGCCAGGTTTCCTCCTTTGGAATGGCCGCCCAAATACGCCTTTTTCTCCGGATATTTTTCCAGCATGGTCTTGGCATACCGAAGGGCTTCCCCTTGGGAAGGCACCAAGTCCATGTAGGACAGGTTCCAGTCCTCTTTCCATCCTGCCCAGGTTCCGTCAGTACCACAGTAGGACAAATAAAGTTCCTCTTCGGAAAGATGAATGGTTACGGCACAGAACTGCTTTTCTGCAGAAACATGTAATTCCTGTTGATAATCTGTTATCAACAGATTCTGATATCTTGGGGCATCTTTGAGAAACCGAACCAGTTCTATATCTGCATGCATGCGAAATTTGGACTCATCATAATGGGCCATTTTTTCGCATAATTCAGCCAAAGTATGTTCTTTATTCCAATGAAAGCGACGGAGCGGAAGGTACGAAATCCGGGTCAAAATAATTTGATCCGCAGGGTTTAGCGGCGCAGCTTCCGAGAAAGGGATATCTCCCCGCCACGTAAGGTAATCAAAAATAGTTGCCATAGGTCACCTCAAAAATAATATGGGCTTATTATACTGAAAAACCCAAAAACAGAAAAGAAAAAACTAGCATCTATCCTTTTTTTCGTTTTTCCTATAAAATGAAATCAGATAGACAAATGTTAAAGGGAGGTCTCTATATGAAAGATCAGCTTATTCTCGCCATTGGCCGTGAAAATGGCACCGGCGGTCACGCTATTGCAAAAGCATTATCCGAAAAACTGGATATTCCAATTTATGATACCGCAGCCATTTCCGACATGCTGCAGAAAAAAGGCTTTGATTTCCAGGATGTAAACTCTTGGGATAAAAAGCGCATTAAGGTATTTGCTGCCAAGAGAGAAGACAACTTCTCTACACCAAGTGAGCAGGTCGTTGCAACCCTGACCTTTGAATTCCTGGCCACCGAAGCTGCTGCCGGTCATTCCTTCATTGTTATTGGCCGTGCTGCCGATTACGTACTGGCAAACTGTGAAAATATGGTTTCCTATTTCCTCCATGCTGACTGGGACTACCGTGTAAACCACATCATGGAAGCCCTTGGCATTGACGAAAAAGAAGCCGTTAAGGAAATTAAGGCTGTTGATAAACAGCGCCGTCAGTACCATGACTTCTACGCTGACACCAAATGGGCCAACGCAGAAACCTATGACCTCTGTATCAACACCACCAACATAACCACCGAACAGCTGGCCGACACCATTTTGGCTTATGCAAAGGTAAAAGTTCCTTCCGCATTTGCTGAATAAAAAGAAAACAAAAAGCCCTTCCAAACGGAAGGGCTTTTTTATTTTGTGTTTTCGCAAAAGGATTAAACTTCTGTCACGCTGGAAATGGTGCAGTTGTCGTTTAAGTCCCGGTAAATAACAACCACATATTCCTTGGTCTTGGCTCCCGGATAAACGCCGGTGCCGTCACAGAGGAACTTGTAATTGGTGCCTGCAACCACCTGCGTTGCAATGAGTTTCTTCGGGGTCAGTTTCATACCGACATAGCCTTTCATGGCTTTTTCAAAAGCAACCTGTGCTTTGGCAGGAATGCCCTGACCTTCATAGGTCTGCCAACCGCCTGCCAATGGAATGTCTTCCGGCGTTACCTGGGTGGTGGTGGAAGAAGGCTTGGTGGTTTCAGACGGCGTGGTCTGGCTGGCTTCTGTATTGGAAGGCTTGGTGGTTTCCTTCTTGGTAGTTTCCGATTCCGTGTTCTTCTTTGTGGTTGCCTGACCGGTAGTGGATTTTTCCATTGTGGTCGTTACAGTTTCCACATTTGATACGGCAGAACCGCCGTTTGGAAGCGTATTGGATTCAGCAGACTGCGTGCCGCAGCTGCAGCCATCTGCCATGGCGCAGAAAAAGGATACACAAAGAATAAGTGCAAGAATTGCGAAGCGTTGCTTCATAAAAACATCTCCTTTTCTAACACATCTACCTCACTATACCACTGTTTTAACAAAAGTCACTTAAAAATACTAAAAAACAAGAAAAAAACACCCCACGAAATTCGTGAGGTGTTTTTAAGCGTTTTGAAAACTTATTTAGCCCAACCCTGGCAAACGGTAACGGTCTTCTTTGGAGAGTAAGCCCATTCGTCAGCGCCCATGGCTTTGCAAGCATCTTCAGATACAGGAGCACCACCGATGATGATCTTAACGTCATCTCTCATGCCTGCTGCAGCGAATGCATCAATAGTAGCCTTCATGGAGTCGAGAGCAAGAGTAAGTACGCCGGAGAGAGCAATAATCTTAATGCCTTCTGCCTTAGCGGTTTCAACGATCTTTTCTGCAGGAACGTCGATACCAAGGTCAACAACTTCAAATCCACCAGCTTCGAGCATTGCGCGAACAATGTTCTTACCGATGTCGTGAAGGTCGTCTTTAACGGTGCAAAGAATCATCTTGCCCATAGCAGCGTTGCCGTCACCAGCAAGAGCGTCCTTCATGATTTCCATTGCGCTGGTAAGGATTTCACCTGCGTAAATGAGGTCAGCTACGAAGTATTCGCCGGATTCAAAACGGTCACCAACAATCTTCATACCTTCCTGAGCTGCGTCAAGAGCGCCGTTAATAGCGTCGTCGCCAGCTGCAAGAGCTTCCTTCATGAGATCCAGTAAATCGTCTTCTTCCAAGTCAGCCATAGCGGCCTTAATTTTTTCAAAATCCATAATAATTTCCTCCTCAAATTATTCCGAAAGCAAATTTCCCAAAAAGTGCTTTCGCTTTCTTACATTTTTAGTTATACTGTAGAGCAAGACCCGAGACAATGGTCAATTTTTAACAGAGTGCGCAAAATTCAACAATCTCGAACAGAGTGTGCAGAATTGGAGAAAAAATATGGGAAAAGAGTACCGGAATTCCTCAAGAACCAGGCGTGTTATTAAGAAAACTTTTCTGGATTTGCTGAGTGAAAAAGACATCGGGCACATTTCTATTGTAGACATTGTGAACGCAGCAGACATCAGCCGAAACACCTTTTATTACCACTACGAAGACATTGCTGCCCTGCAGACGGAAATTGACACCGACGTTTATAGAACCTACAACTACTACTTCAACCATATTTTTGAAAACTATAAGAAAGTACCACTGCAAGCTTTGTTCCTCCACGTCTGTAACGTTCTCATGGGCGATTTAGAAGTTTCCAGTATCCTAAAGTCTCCCCAGACTTCAGCAGAATGTGTAAAGCAGATGGAACAACTGGCCCTGAAGAAAATAGAAAAAAACATGCAGGAAATTCCATCGGAAAACAAAACCGAATTTATGGCCTATATGGAATACGCCGTTTGTGCTAGTTTCCGCATGCTTCAGCGGTATGCCATGGGAGACACCAACCTAACCATGGAACAAATTGCCGACGTTATGGCGGGTTCTTTCTTGGCCGGTATTCAAATTCACAAACAAAAGAAATAAGAAAAGACCTTTCCTTCCGGAAAGGTCTTTTTATTATGCATTCATATTGGCAGTCAGGCGCTTTAGGATGTATTCGCATACCACCACTCTGTCTTCTGCCGGGAATCCATCCGGGAAATTATCGGAAAAGACAATTTGGCCGGAAGCCGGGAACTCGTCGTCCCCTTCCCACAGAATGAACTGGAGGTCAAAGCCCTCCATAAAGGTGATTTTATATCCACATCCGCTGGATTTCACTTTTTCGCCGCCCACGGCGTTGCAGGCTTTTTCAAAGCCTGCCTGGGTGTTGCCAAACACCCCGATTAAGCGACGAATGCATCGCCCACGGAAGGGAACGTCATAAACGTCACCCCATGGTAAATCTGCGTAAGAAACGAAGTGTTCACTGGCAACGGAACGATGCCCTTCCAAAAGGAAATGCATGAAGAGAATGATATCCTTTGGACCCCAAGAACCGTCGGCCTCTGCCTCCGGCCAGGAAAGAGAAACATTCTCCCCCAGTACATGAAACTGAAATTTCCCATCCGCAAACGGAATTCCCGTCCGCTCCGACATTTCCTTTGGATCTGCGTCCTTGTAGCGGTCCAGGTAAATGTTCATTGGGTTTTCAATGATGTTGTTGGGATTGTAATTCAAGTTTTGCAAGTTTGGAGAATCCATCACGTTACACCTCTACAGATGGGAACAAATTCTTGTTGGTATGTGGCAGGAAGCAGGCTGCCACAAATTCGTCCATATAGGACGGCTCGTTGGACAGTTCCACGTACATCATGCTGCGAGCCAATTCTTCGCACTTTTTGCGGGCATCGTCAGATACCAGCATAGCGTAGGCACCGGTGAGAGAGGTATTGCCTACGAAGTGGAACTTGCTGCGGTCTACGTCCGGCAGCATGCCAATGGTAACAGCGTGGTCAAAGTCAATACCACCGCCGATTCCCCCGGCCACAATGACGTTGGAAATGTCTTCGGTGGTGACGCCCACCTGTTCCATCATGGTGCGGATGCCGGAGTAGATGGCACCCTTGGCACGGATGAAGTTGTCAATATCCACTTCATTCAGTGCAATTTCGCGGCCGTCTACACTTTCCTCTTCAAAGGCAATAATGTAACGACCGGTGCCGTATTCGTCTTTCTTCACCCGGTTGCCTTCTTTTACGAATTTGCCTCGGGCATCAATGATGCCGCCCAAGAACAGGGAGGCAATTAAGTCTAGAAGGCCGGAGCCGCAGAGACCGGCCGGCTTTTGACCCTCCGGTCCAATAATGCTCATGGTCGGCTCCATGGTATCGGCGTCCACGCTGATTTCCTCAATAGCGCCGGTGGTAGCGCGCATGCCGCAGGAAATGTCCCCGCCTTCAAAAGCCGGGCCTGCAGAGCAGGCGCAGGTCAGCAGGTATTCGTTGTTGCCTAAGACCAGTTCCCCATTGGTACCCAAGTCAATGAGCAGGCTCACTTCCTCGCTAGCCCAAATGCGGCTGGCCAAACAGCCGGCGGTAATGTCACCGCCAACATAGGAACCTACATTTGGAGAAAGGTACATGGTGGCTGCAGTGGAAAGGTCGTGAAGTACGTTTTTCGCACTAAACGGTTCCAAATAGAAGAAGGTCGGAATGTACGGTTCCATGCGGATTGGATCTGCATAGGTACCCAACAGCAGGTGTTCCATGGTGGTGTTCCCTGCAATTACGACCTGATAAATATCTAGAATACGGATACCGGCGGTGTGGCAGAGCTTGTCAATCATCGGCTGTAAGGTCTTGAAGACAATGGCTCTTCTGAGGCGTTCTGCCCCAGCCGGTTTCACGGATTCAATAATACGGTTAATGACGTCAGCGCCATACGGAATCTGACCGTTGCCGGCAGAAGCCTTGGCCAAAATGGTGCCGTTATAAAGATCTACCAAAACAGCGGTAACTGTGGTGGTACCAATATCTATGGCCACACCGCAGAAATTCACATATTTCGAGTCCGGGAATACCTTTAAGACGCGCAGCACGTCTCCCCGTTCCTCTACCAGACACTTTATTTTAAAGTCGTCGGTACGCATGGCCTGGGCCAGGTTACGGATGGCCGTAATAGACAACTGCACTTTCTTCCCAAAGCGGGCTTCTAATGCCCAAATAAGCCGTTCGTTGTCCGGCATGGTGTCATCTAAGGTTGGCGGGTCCAATTCCACCTGTTCCAAGTGCATGGCCACCCCGTTCATCAGGCCGTCCACCTTGAGCTTATCAATGAGTTGGTTGAAGATTTTCTGGCTGTCGTCCTTTTCCAGGTCTGCGGTACGAATGTCAGACCGGAATGCGGCGGCAGAACCCGGAACCAGGATTTCTACATCGCCCGTAATTTGACTTTGGCAAGCCAGTCTCCAGCCCTGAAAATAGTCTTCTGCTGTTAAATGACGGGATTCGTTAGAAGATAATGTTCCGTTCAGCAGTCGGACGCGGCACTTTCCGCAAGTACCGTTGCCGTTACAAGGGGCATCTACGTCTACCCCGTGATTCTTTAATACTTCTAAGAGATTTTCTCCGTCAGTCACCTTAATATTCTGTCGGGATCCATCCTCAAACAGAACGGTTAGCATTGACATAGTCTGTTCTCCTTTTTCCTCTATCTGTTCGCTAGTTCTTTTGCCACTTTTGCAGCCTCCGCTGCGTTGGCGGTATAGGTAGCCGCACCGTTTAAGGTCTCGGCAAAATCTTCTGAAATAGGAGCTCCCCCAATGAGCACGTTTACGTCCGGGAACTCTTTCTTAATGGCTTTTACCGTGGTCCGCATGGAGTCCATGGTAATGGTAAGCAGTGCAGAAAGGCCTACCATCTTGCATTCCGGATGATCCCGCAATGCCTGTAGGAAGGTCTCCACCGGCACGTCTACCCCCAAGTCTATGACATTAAAACCGGCGGTTTCAATCATCATAGCTACCAGGTTTTTCCCAATATCATGTAAATCACCGGCAACGGTGCCGATGATAAACGTCTCTTTCTCCGCTGCGTCGCTGGCACTGAGCAAGGGGGCCAAAACGCCTACGCCGCGCTGCATGGTTTTGGCGGCAACCAGCATTTCCGGAACAAAAATTTCGTTCTTCTGGAACTGGTCACCCACCACGTCCATGGCCTCTGCCATGGCATCCACAATTTCATCTGGACTAAGGCCTTCGTTCAGTGCATTGTGCACCGCAGCCTCAATGGATTTAATGTGGCCTTCAATAATAATTTTTTTTATAGTAAAGACCATCTTGATTCCCTTTCTTTACATATCCTTTTGGAATACTTCGTCGTATATAACATCTAAGAAACTATAAGTTACCAAGTTGTAATGGTCTGGGTAAAGCGTAGACCAATAAATTGGCACGGAAGCCTGGGCAGATGGCGCCGGAACAATTTCTGCAAAGTCCAAAAAGTCCGGAACCAGTGAAGCCGGAATTGGCATAATACCGCGACGTTCCCGTAACAGGTAGTACAGGTAGTCAAGGTCACTGCAGACTAAGTCATCTTCTCTCGGTAAATCCGTCCACCACAGTGGAATATCTCTGCCGCCGGTATACAGGAGAAGCGGGAATCTACGGTAAGTAGATGGGTCCTCTTTTAAAAGTGGAGCTGCTTCCGAATCCTTGTGTACCAAGAAAACAATCGGTGCATCATAAAGCACGTTAGAACGGGAAATATTGTTGATTGGTGGCGTAAAAGAAAGCACTGCATCCACTTGTCTGGAACTCAGTGCAGAATCACAATCCGCATCAGCGCAAGAACGAATTTGAATATTCATTTCGTGCTTGTGCTTTGCGCCATATGCAATAAGGTCATCCGCAAACACACTGTAAATACCTTGCGCCATGCAAATGCGAATGGTTGGAAGGTAAGAACGGTTGGAGTTCATGGTGTCCTTTTTCAGTTGGTCAAATTCAGCAACCAAGGTAGCTGCTCTCGGATAAAAATAAATACCGGCAGGAGTCATCAAAGCGCCATCATGACTTCTGGAAAACAATTCCACTTGGAGTTCGTCTTCCAACTGTTTGATGGTTTTGGATACTGCCTGTCTTGTGACATATAAATTGGAAGCTGCCCGCAGAAAGCTACGAGAGTCTGCAACAGCCAAAAAAGTACGTAGTTGCTTAATATCCACTTGTTTTTTCCCCCTCTCGGTAGTTTCAATATAGCATGGAAAATCAGAATGTGCAACTTATAGTTACACACAGTAAAAATGTCGGTGCTTTTTTCGGCTCTTTGGGCTTGATATAGTAATAAATGGATATTCTTGTACACTGATAACGTCTTTAATGTAATTAATACATACACATACGTGTACGCGCGTGAGCGCCTATGGGCGTGTGCAAGTAAATTCAATATTTTCGCTTTTATTTGTTTCAAGGAGGAAAACACTATGGCATTTACTGAAAAGCCTCAGGTTTACAATGCTTCCATCAACGCCGTTACTCTTGGCGCTGACGGTCGTGAAGTAACCCTCGGTGGTGGAAACGTGTACCCACTGTGCACTTTTGACGGTCCACTGCCAAACGCACCAAAAGTTGGTGCAGAAATCTCTGACAAGGGATTTGACGCAGCAATCCCTGGTCTTGCCGCTTTCTTTGAAGGCTGCAACACCGTTCCGGAAATGGCTGCAAAGCTGTCCGCTTTGGACGAAGCCGACTTTATCGTTCTTTCTCTGGACTCTGCTGATCCTAACGGAGACAACAAGAGCACCGACGAAGAAGTAGAACTGGTTAAGGCTGTTTACGACGCAATCAACAAGCCACTGGTAGTTCTCGGCTGCAAAAACATGGACAAGGACACCGAACTCTTCGTTGCCATTTCTGACGCAATGCGTGACAAGAACGTTCTCTTCCTTTCCGCAAAAGAAGAAGATTACAAAACCATCGCTGCTTCCGCTGTTATGGCTAACAACCACTGCATCGGTGCTGAATCCGCAGTAGACATCAACCTTGCTAAGCAGTTGAACGTTCTTTTGACTCAGTTCAACATTCCTTCTGACAAGGTTGTTATGAACCTGGGTTCCGCTGCTGTAGGCTACGGTTTTGAATACCTTGCTTCCACTATTGAACGTGTTAAGAATGCTGCTCTCGGCCAGAACGACGCCGCTCTCCAGATGCCGGTTATCACCATGGTTGGTGACGACTCCTGGAGCGTAAAGGAAGCTCTTCTGGAAGAATCCGATGCTCCGGAATGGGGCGCAAGAGAAGAACGTGGTATCCAGATGGAAATCTCCACTGCTGCCGCCGCTCTTGCTTCCGGTACCGACGCTGTAATTCTCAGACACCCACAGTCTATTAAAACCATCTCCGCACTTGTTGCGGGCTTAATGTAAGGAGGGCACGAAAATGGCAGTTAAAGGATTAGATATTTTCAAACTCTCCCCAAAGACCAACTGTAAAGAATGCGGTTGCCCAACTTGTATGGCATTCTGCATGAAAGTTGCTCAGGGCGCACTTCCAATTGAAAAGTGCCCACACATGTCCGAAGAAGCTCTTAGCCTGCTCTCCGAACAGACCGCACCTCCAATGAAGACCGTTGAAATCGGCGACTTCAAACTGGGCGGTGAAACCGTACTGTATCGTCACGAAAAGACCTTCGTATCCCGTCCACGTTATGCAAACAACTTTGCTGACGACATGGATGCAGCTGCAATTGACGCACGCATTGAAGCTGTGAAGGCTGTTGACTACGACCGTATCGGTGAACGCATGTATGTTGAAATGCTCAACGTGAAATACGTTGCTGACGCTGACGCATACGTTGCTCTCGTTGAAAAACTGAAGGCTCTTGACCGCGTACTCATCTTGGACGTTAAGGATGTTGACGTTGCTACCAAGGCTATGGCTGCCGCTGACGGCGCTGCTGTAATCCTCAACGGTGCTACCGAAGCAAACTACGCTGACATGAGTGCTCTTGCTACCGAAAAGAAAGCTGTTCTCGGCGTTTCCGCAGCCGACCTGAACGCACTCTACGACACCGTAGCTGCTCTGGAAGCTCTTGGTAACAAGAATCTGGTTCTGGATGTCACCGGCACCTCCGCCAAGGAAGCATTTGCCAATGCTAGCAAGGTTCGCCGCGCTGCTCTCAAGAACAACGACCGTACCTTCGGTTATCCATCCCTCATTAACGCTGCTGCTATTGCTCCAAACGACACTTACATGCAGCAGGCATTAATGGCAGTCTTCACCTGCCGTTACGGTTCCATCATCGTTATTGATGAAATGGACTACGCTAAGGCTCTCCCAACCTACGGCCTCCGTCAGAACATCTTCACTGACCCTCAGAAGCCAATGAGAGTAGATCCTGGTGTATATCCTCTCAACGGCGCAGACGAATCTGCTCCTCTGGTTACCACCGTTGACTTCGCTCTGACCTACTTCGTAGTATCCGGCGAACTGGAACGTTCCGGTGTTCCAATGAACCTTCTGATTTCCGATGCCGGCGGTTACTCCGTATTGACCGCTTGGGCTGCAGGTAAACTCTCTGCAAACTCCATTGCTAAGTTCTTAGAAGAATTCGACATTGCAAACAAGTATTCTTCCAAGCAGCTGATTATCCCTGGTAAGGTTGCAGTACTGAAGGGCGAACTCGAAAACAAACTTCCTGGCTACGAAATCATCGTTGCTCCAACCGAAGCTGTTGAACTCGTTAAATTCCTGCGTGATATGTACGCATAATTCAAAAGAAGGAGAAATAAACTCATGGCAAAATTTGTTGTTATCGGTGAACGTATTCACTGCATTTCCCCATCCATTCGTGAAGCTATGGCTACCAGAAACCCAGAACCAATCCTTGCTCGCGCTAAGCAGCAGCTGGATGCCGGTGCTACTTATCTGGATGTTAACATTGGACCTGCAGAATCCGATGGCGAAGACCTCATGAAGTGGGCTGTTCAGCTCATTCAGGGTGAATTCGACAACGTTCCACTGTCCCTTGACACTGCTAACATGAAGGCTATTGAAGCTGGTATTTCCGTTTACAACCGCGCTAAGGGTAAGCCAATCGTTAACTCTGCTGACGCAGGTGACCGTATGGGCTACATTGACCTTGCCGCTGCCAACGATGCTATTGTTGTTGCTCTTTGCATGAAGGACGGTGTTCCTGCAGACAACGACGAACGTATGGCTAACTGCCAGGAAATGCTGGAAAAGGGCCTGGAACTTGGCATGGAAGCAGAAGACCTTTGGTTCGACCCTCTCTTCCTTGTTATCAAGGGCATGCAGGATAAGCAGATGGACGTTTTGGAATGCATCAAGATGCTCTCCGAAATGGGTCTGAATACCACCGGTGGTCTCTCCAACGTTTCTAACGGTATGCCAAAGGAAATCCGTCCAATCATGGATGCCACTATGATTTCCATGGCTATGGCCAACGGCCTCACCTCTGCAATTCTCAACCCATGCGACCTCCGCATGATGGAAACCATTAAGTCTGCAGACATTATTAAAAACAACGCTCTCTATGCTGACTCTTACCTGAGCCTGTAAGAAAGCCACTGTATCTAAGGAAAAATTTGAAAGGTTGGACACTATCGTGATTGAAGAATTCTTAGGTTCCTCTGTTGAAGTCCTTGAGGAAAACTCCAACCGTCTTTATGAAACTGCTCAGCAAGTAGGCATGGACGTATGGCAGGACCGTGTTAAGAACCAGACTCCACACTGTGGATTTGGTGAAAAAGGTATCTGCTGTAAGATTTGTTCTATGGGTCCATGCCGTATTACCCCAAAAGCCCCTAAGGGCATTTGTGGTGCTACTGCTCACACCATCGCCGGCAGAAACTACCTTCGTGCAGCTGCTGGCGGTGCTTCCGCACATTCCGACCACGGCCGTGAATGTGTTTGGAAGCTCTATGACGCTTCTGAAGACGGATATTTCCACGTTACCGACGTTGACAAGCTGATTAAGTTAGCCAACGAGTGGAACGTTCCTACCGAAGGCCGCGAAATTTATGACATTGCTCATGACGTTGCCGAAACCGGTTTGAACGAATACGGTAAAATTAAAGGTTATCAGCGTTGGATTGAACGTGCTCCTGAAGAACGTCAGAAGTGCTGGATTGACAATGAAATTGCTCCTCGCGCTGTTGACCGTGAAGTTGTTACCTCCATGCATATGACCCATATGGGTTGTTCCGCTGATGCATCTGCTCTTGTTAAGCAGGCACTCCGTACCGGCCTTGCCGACGGTTGGGGCGGTTCCATGGCTGGTACCGAATTCTCTGATATTCTCTACGGCACCCCAATGCCACGGGAAACCGAGGCTGACTTGGGCGTTCTGGAAAAAGACATGGTAAACATTATTTGCCATGGTCATGATCCAGCCGTATCTGAAATGATTGTTACCATTGCAGAAAGCAAAGAAATGGTTGCCCTTGCCAAAGAACAGGGCGCAGCCGGCATCAACATCGTTGGTCTTTGCTGTACTGCAAATGAAATTGCAATGCGTCACGGCATCAAAATGGCTGGCAACTTCCTTCAGCAGGAAAATGCCCTCCTCACCGGTGTTGTTGACGCAATGGTAGTAGATGTTCAGTGTGTCTTCCCGAACGTTGGCCCTCTGGCTGAATGTTTCCACACCAAGGTATACTCCACCTCTCCTATCGCCCGCATTCCACAGACCGAATATCTTCAGCTCACCTCTGAAAATGCCGGTGAAGTTGCCAAGACTATAGTTGAAAATGCAATTCTCAACTTTAAGAACCGTGATGAATCCAAAATCTTCATTCCGGAAACCAAGCAGAACGCTTGGGTTGGCTACTCCTGCGAAGGCATTAAGGGTCAGTTAGACATCGTAACCAACTCTCACGTTGACACCTTAGACACTTATAAGCCTCTCATTGAGTGCGTTAAGTCCGGTGTTATCCGTGGTGCAGTTGCTATGGTTGGTTGTAACAACCCGAAGGTTCGCCCAGACTACTCTCATATTGAAATCATGAGAAAGCTCATGGAAAACGACATTGTTGTTGTTACCACCGGCTGCTCTGCTCAGGCTGCTGCCAAAGCAGGCTTCATGGACAAGAGAGCTAAGACCCTTTGCGGTGAAGGTCTTCGTCGTGTATGCACCTTGGCTGACATTCCACCGGTTCTCCACATGGGTTCCTGTGTAGACATCAGCCGTATGATGCTTCTGGTTTCCGGCATTGCCAAGGACTGGGGCATCGACACCACGCAGCTTCCAGTAGTTGGTTGTGCACCAGAATGGATGTCTGAAAAGGCAGTTTCCATTGCAAACTATGTAGTTTCTACCGGTATTGACGTTTACCTTGGTATTGACCCACTGGTAAGCGGCTCTGACCAGATGATGCACCTGATTACCGAAGGCACCAGAGATTGGGTTGGCGCCGGTTACACCATCAACACCAATCCGGATGAACTCGTCGAAGCTATCATTAACGGTATCGAAGAAAAACGAAAAGCAATTAACATCTAATTCCCTTTCGTTTTGAGAAGGACTCTTTATTTATGAAAATTGCAATTACGGGAAAAGGCGGCGTAGGAAAAACTACGTTCTCTGCCATTCTTGCCAGACTCTATGCAGCCGAAGGCAAGGAGGTACTGTGTGCCGATGTGGACCCAGACGCCAATCTTGGTCTGGCCCTTGGCTTTACAGAAGAAGAAATTGCTGCCATTACCCCTATTACCGAAATGAAAGAACTCATTAAGGAACGTACCCATGCGGACGAATTTGAACGGTTCTTTAAAATCAACCCGAAAGTTGACGACCTTCCTGACCGGTTGGCCCATACCCGCAACGGCGTAAAGCTGCTCATTATGGGTACCGTAAAAACCGGCGGCGGCGGATGCGTCTGCCCGGAACATGTCATTTTGAAGCGGCTCCTCTCCCACCTGATTGTAGGTCGGGACGATGTAGTTATCTTAGACATGGAAGCCGGCCTGGAACACCTGGCACGGGGTACCACCGATTTCATGGACGCATTTATTGTGGTCATTGAACCGGGTGCCCGCAGCATCCAAACCTGGCACAGTGTACAGCGCTTAGCCGCTGACCTGGGCGTGAAAAAAGTTTGGGTCGTTGCCAACAAAGTCCGGGACGAAGCAGACGAAGCCTTTGTCCGGGAAAATGTTCCGGAGGAAGATCTTTTAGGGCTCATTCATTTAAGTAATCACGTTGCTGATGCTGACCGCAGATGCATGTCGCCTTATGACACCGCTGCGGATACCGTAAATGAAGTAGACCTGATCAAGAAAAAACTCGATTCGCTGAATTTACTCAGCTAGAAGAACTGACAGGAGGATCTCACAAATGAGACAGTTATTTGACAGCGTCTTCGCCGGTAATGATCAAATGTATGCCAAGGCCGTAACCGACCTTGATGCAGCCATTGAAAAATACGGCGCTGACCATCCAATGCAATTCCCGAATACTGCATATAACTGTGCTTGTATTCTCGAATATACGGGCATCAATGTTCGTACCCTTGCTGACTTAAAGCAGGCTATGGACGGCCCAATCAAAGACTTCATGACCAGAGAACAGAAGACCCACGACGTCTTCACTTCCGGTTTTGCTACCGCAATGGCAGCTGAAGTTATTGAAGCTTGTAAATATGTAGAAGATGCTGACCCATATAAGGGTGAATATCATGGTCACATGAACGACTCTGAAGTACGTGAACTTGGCTTGCCACTGGTTACCCGTGACATTCCTGGTTTCGTTGTTATGATTGGTCCTGCTCCTTCCGATGAAGAAGCTCGTGACATGATTAAGGGCTATCAGTCCCGCGGTATCTTTGTATTCTTAATCGGCGGTATTATTGACCAGGCTAAGCGCATGGGCGTTGCCATGGGCTTCCCGGTTCGTATCGTTGCTGTAGGTCCTGACATCTGGGCTGTATCCCACGTTATCTCTTTGGTAATGCGTGCAGCCATGATTTTCGGTAACATTCAGCCTCTGGATTACTGGGGCATGAACACCTACACCTTAGAAAGAATCTTCGCATTTGTTAACGCATATTCCCCGGTTGACGACTTAACCGTAGCCTGCGGTGGCGGCGCCATCGGCCTTGGCTTCCCGGTTATCACCAACGAACCGGAAGAACAGTGGAAGGTTCCAAAGAGCTTAATCATCAATCCAAACACCGAAGACTGGATTGAAACTTCCTTAGAAGCTCGTGACATTAAAATCAAAGTTACCAACATGGATGTTCCAATCGCCTTCAACTCTGCGTTTGAAGGAGAAATCGTTCGTCGTGGCGACATGCAGATTGAAATTGACGGCTCCCGTACCGACTGCTTCGAACTCTGCCGCATGAAGGACGCTTCCGAAGTGGAAGACCACAAGATTGAAATTATTGGTGACGACATCGACAATGTAGAACCTGGCTCCAAGATCCAGTGCTGCATTATTGCCGAAGTTGCCGGTAAGACCATGCAGAGTGACTTTGAACCTGTATTCGAACGTAAGTATCATACTTGGGTTAACTGCCTGGAAGGTGTTATGCACACCGGCCAGCGTGACCTGATTCGTATCCGTGTTTCCAAGCAGGCCTTTGAAAACGGTTTCCGTCTTCAGCACCTGGGCGAAATGCTCTACGCTAAAATCAGATCCGATTACGATACCGTAGTAGACAAGTGCCAGGTTAAGATCGTTACCGATCCTGCCGAATGCACCCGTCTTCGTAAAGAACTTGCTACCGTTGTATACGATGAACGTGACGCCCGTCTGGAAAGCCTGACTGACGAAGCAGCAGACGTATTCTATACCTGCACCCTTTGCCAGTCCTTCTCCCCGTCCCACGTTTGTATCGTTACTCCGGAACGTCTTGGTCTTTGCGGTGCTGTATCTTGGCTGGACGCAAAAGCTACCAACCAGTTGAACCCGAACGGCCCATCTCAGGTGGTTTCCAAAGAAAACTGCGAAGATGAAAACATCGGTATCTGGCCGGATGTTAACCGTGCTGTTAACGAATATTCTCAGGGTGCACTGGAAGCAGTTACCCTTTATTCCATCATTCAGGATCCAATGACTTCCTGTGGTTGTTTCGAATGTATCTGTGGTTTGGAACCATGCACCAACGGTGTTGTAATTGTTAACCGTGAATATGCAGGTTCTACTCCAATTGGTATGTCCTTCGCCGAACTGGCTTCCATGACCGGTGGCGGTGAACAGACTCCTGGCTTCATGGGCCACGGCCGTCACTTCATCGCTTCCAAGAAGTTCATGCGTGCTGAAGGCGGCGCACAGCGTATTGTCTGGATGCCTAAGATGTTGAAGGATGCAGTAGGTCCGAAGCTCAACAAGACCATGAAGGAACTTTATGGTTACGAAGACTTCACCTCCATGATCTGTGACGAAACCATCGCTGCAGAAGCTGACGACATCGAAAAGATGATGGACTTCCTTGCTGAAGTTGGTCACCCGGCTCTCGGCATGGATCCAATGATCTAAACCTTATAAAGGAGCTGTTACTATGGCAGAACATGCACATCACCATCACGACCACGACCATCAGAACGTTACTCCGGAAGCACTTTTGAAGCACATGGCCGAACATAACCACGCTCACCTGCACGAACTAGAAGACCTTTCCGCTTCATTGACAGGAGATGCTAAAATTAAGTTAGACGAAGCCATTGCCCTTTTGGAAGAAGGCAATCAAAAGTTGGCTGAAGCAGTAACCCTGCTGTAAGGAGATTCTATATGTGTCTTTCAACTGCTTACTACAACAGTAAGAGCGACGACCAAATCGCCGCACGTTATGTTGATAAAATCAAAGTAGACGGCAACACCGTTGTCCTGACAGACGTCATGGGCATGGAACTGAAGGTACCGGGTACCCTCTCTTATGTGGATTTAACCGGTGGCATTGTTGTCATTGACACGGAAGGATAAAAACTATGACTCAAACAATCGCAATCGCCGGCAAGGGCGGTGTAGGCAAGACAACCATTACCGGTCTTCTGGTGAACTATTTGGCCCAGAAGCAAAACGGACTCGTTTTGGCTGTGGATGCCGATGCAAACGCAAACCTAAACGAAGTCCTTGGTATGGAAGTGGAGGCCACCTTAGGTGAAATCCGTGAGGAGATTGAACGGGCTGAAGACAGCGACGTTTCTCCCATTCCAACCGGTATGGACAAAAATGCCTATGCAGAAATGCGCTTTACCCGCGCACTTTCCGAAGGGGACGACTTCGACCTTTTAGTCATGGGCCGCACCCAGGGCCGGGGTTGCTATTGTTTCGTCAATGGGCTTTTAACTTCCCAGCTCCAAAAATATTCCTCCCAGTACCGCTACCTGGTTGTAGACAACGAGGCCGGTCTGGAACATTTAAGCCGTGGCATTTTGCCAAAAGTCGACACCATGATTTTGGTTTCCGACTGCTCCCGTAGAGGGGTTCAGTGTGCAGCAAGAATTTTTGAACTGGCAAAAGATCTTGGCCATGGCGATGCAGAAATCAAACTTATTATTAACCGTGCCCCTGGCGGCGTAGCCGGAGAAGGGGTGTTGGAAGAAGTGGAACAGTCCGGTATGACTTTGGCCGGCGTTCTTCCAATGTCCGACACCATCTTCGAATACGACGACTTGGGTAAGCCGTCCTCCACCATTCCGGAAGACGACCCTTACCGTAAGGCACTGTATGATATTTTAGATTCTTTTAATTTTTGAAAGGTGGTTTTAATTAATGGGTTCCACGAAAGAACAAAAAGAAGCTATGAAAGCGCTTCAAGCTGAACGTGTTCAGTTGTTCCGTGATGCTGCGAACTGGAAGAAAACCGACCGTATTCCGCACTTCTCTTGTGCTGTTACCTGGAAGATTTTCGACGCCGGTGAAACCCTCCCTAGAGCACTTACCGATTTCGACGTAATGGAAAAATGCGTACGTCATTTCCTTGACAACTACAAGGTTGACGCCATCATCGATACCGGTATCCGTAACCAGTTCACCGTTACCGAAGCGTTCGGTACCGAAGGTTACTACTATTACACTGATGAAGCAGTAGCAATCAAAGACCATGCTCACTGCACCATCGACACGCTTGAGGAATACCTGGAAGACTCCGTCAAGTATACTTGGGAAAAGATCCTCCCAGAAAAGTATGGCGATGCTTGGGAAACCAAGACCGTTGACGACTTCAAGGCTGCCTTCAAAGAATATTTAAAATACACCATGTTCGTTATCCATATGGGTTCCGTAACCGGTAAGGAATATGGTATTCCGTCCCTTGCTCCAAACAACCCTGCAAAAGGTTCCATTACCTTTGGTATTGAAGAACTGGAAGCAAACCTGCTTGGTATTAAGGGCCTGTCCATGAACCTTCGCCGTAACGCAGACAAGATTGCTGACTTCTGTGAAAAGTGGGATGCAGAACACATTGATCCTATCATTGTAAAGAACCTGCAGAGCGACGGTCCAAACTATAAGTATTGCTTCGACGCTTCCATCATGATGCTGGCTCACAACATTATGAACCCGAAGCAGTTTGAAAGATTCTACTGGCCAAGCCTGGAACGTCTTTTGGACTCTTATGAAGCAAAGGGCATGAACGTTCGTATTTTTGCTGAAGGTTCCATCATTCGTTATGCAGAATACTTCAACAAATATAAGAAGGGCACTCTCACCTTCCACATTGAACAGGACGATCCATTCGAATTCCGAAAGGCATTCCCGAACGCCTGCATCATGGGCGGTCTTACCACCGACCTGCTTGCCAACGGCACTCCGGAAGAATGCGTAGCTTACACCAAGAAACTCATTGATGAACTTGGTCAGGAAGGCGGATTCATCCTTTCCGAAGGCAAGATGCTCTCCTACAAGAACGACTGCAAAGCTGAAAACATGAAGGCCATTTGTGACTTCGTAAACAGCTACAAAATTTAAGGAGGTTACAGAAATGAAAGAATATTTGTCTTATCCGGATGGATATAACAAGCTGGTAAGAAAGGTTCTTCCAATTTATTTCTGGCCTGCTAAAAAGATGCTCATGCCTCTCTTCCTTCAGATTTTGAAGGACGGTTAAGAAATAAAGGAGAAAACTTATGATTATTATTGGCGAAAAGATTAACGGTGCCATTCCTTCCATCAAAACCGCTATTGCTGAGCGCGATGAAGCTTTAATCCGCGAACGCGTTAGAGCACAGCTTCCTGCAAAGCCTGGTTTTCTGGACTGCGCACCTGCAACCGAACCTGCACTGGAATATGACGCTATGAACTGGCTCATCGACATCATGCAGGATGAAACCGACATCCCACTTTGCATTGACTCTCCGGACCCTCTCCTTTTGAAGAGAATTCTGGAAGAAGGCAGAGTAAAGGTTCCTGGTTGCGTTAACTCCGTTAACGAAGAAGGCACCAAGTGTGAAACCATCTTCCCAATCATTGCCGGCACTGACTGGAACGTTATTGGTCTGACCTGTGACCAGGACGGTATTCCTCTGGATTCCGACAAGAAGATTGACATTGCCAAGAGCATGATTGACAAGGCTGACAAGTATGGCGTTAAACTCAGCAACTTCCACATTGACCCATGTGTTATGTCCCTGTCCACTGTTCCTTCTGCACTGAATGACTTCGTTTACTGCATTCAGCAGATCCATGCTTACGCTCCGGAAGTAAAGGTTACCGGTGCTATCTCCAACATTTCTTTCGGCATGCCAGCCAGAAAGTATGTAAACATGGTTTGCTTGGCAGAAGCCATTGACGCCGGTCTTGACTCCGGTATCATGGACCCTGCTTCCCCATCCATGATGGGTATTCTCTACGCTCACTCCGCTATGACCGGCGAAGACGTAGGCGGCAGACAATATAACCGTGCATTCAGAAAGGGTATCTTCAAATAAACCCTGAAACAATAAAAGCGCAAAGCCCGAGGAAGTACGTCAGCTTCCTCGGGCTTTTTATTATGATTTGTATTTTATTTTACAAATACCAGTGTTAATACAGATTTCAACAACATTTCGAAGAAACTGTAAGGTAACAGGCAGAATGGGAATAACTTGTGAACGTCCTTTGCAATACCGCTAAGATCAACTTTCTGATTAATATCCATAGTGTTACCTCCTTCTTAATATTTGCCGTACTCGTGTACGTACTGGGTAGCAGCAACCAGGTTTTCAATCTTTGCGTCATCTTTGTAAACCAGGTTAACGTCTGTACCGTAAATGTAGTTTCCGCCAGGAGCCAGATTATCAAGACACCATTTAGCCTGGTCAACATTCTGCTGAATGGTACCAGTCTTCAAAAGTTCGTTGGTCATACCACCCATGATGGTTACCTTGTTGCCAACTCTCTTCTTGATGTCTACTAAATCGCCCTGTTCGAAGATGCAGGTGATGTTGCCGTCTGGCAATTCCTGTAAGTAGTCAAGGAACGGAGTCCAGTTTGCTTCCATGAAGTATACAACATTGTAACCATGGTCAACGAGATACTGAGTCAGGAAGACAAAGGTCGGATGATAATATTCCTTATAGTCCTGTGGACGCAGGAAGGTCGGCAGGTGCAGCGGAATAAATACGTTGTTAAAGCCGTCGTTTGGAACACCCAGTTTCTGTGGAACCAATGCAGGAAGAACTACGTCCAGCATTGCGTTACCGGCTGCCAATACGTTTTCTGGCTGCTTGCGGATGTCCTTAGAAATACCGGCAAAGTCTCTCAAGTAGTCAAGAATAATGCACTGTGGAACCATCATGCATGCCTTTGCTACTACAGGGGTCTGAACCACTTTTTCAATGTATTCAATGGTGAACTTGTCATAAATTTCGAAAAGAGCGGTGTCCAACAATACCTTGCGGTAAGTTTTAGCTACTTCTTCACGACTCATGCGGGACAGTTTTTCGAACTTTCTTGGCATAGCTTTGGAAAGCAAGAAATCAAACGGATCTGCAATCAGTTCTGGGTATTCCTCTGGATTCATAGTAACACCAGCAGAGCCCTTGGTCATGATACCTTTTTCCTGAAGGGTATAAACCCCTTCACCCATGTGGGCAATTGCCTTGAACGGAATCATGTTGGAAGTACCGTAAATACCATCCAGATAGACTCCACGGTCATACATCATCTGTACAGCTTTTGCTGGCAAAAGTGGGTTTTTGGTGTAGGCATCAATCAAGTTGATGTCGTTGGCCAAAACAGCATACTGGTCCATGATAGGGAATACCGGAACTCTATCTGGTGTGCCCTTTTCCATAGCCGTTTTAAGGCGCAACTTTTTTTCGTCAAATGTCTTGGACATAGTCTATTTCCTCCTCCTTTAAAAAATGAACCGAAATGTCCTACTTTCATCATAGAAAAGAACAATTTCAGGCTCAATATTCAATCCGTTTACCCTTGTCTATTACTGAACACATATCTATTGTTTTGTCCATTATGTAGGAAAGTGTAGAAAAAAATTGCACTTTGGGCTAGGATGAAGATAATAAACACTTGTTCATTATCTTTTTGAGGAGGAGGATATGACATGGGTGAGAAAGAGGACCGTCGCGTCAAGCGGACCGAGGCCATTTTAAAAGACGCATTATTGGCCTTGTTACAAGAAAAACCGGCAGAAAAGATTTCGGTTTCCGAACTGGTAAAACAGGCAGATGTGGGACGTGGAACCTTTTATTTACACTACAAAGATATTGCAGATATGATTGATCATCTCAATCAAATTTGCCTCAACAAGCTCATTCCACTTTTGGACACCTATTCGGAGGAACCGGATATAGAACCGTTCCTTTTGGACCTGTTCAAAATCTGTGAGCAGGAAAAGGATTTACTCCGATTGCTTCCGAAAAACATGAATTCCAAGTTTTACCAGCATCTGAAAGAATTTGCCAGAGAAAAGTGCGAACATGACTGGGTGGCACTGTTTCACGCAGAGCCGGAAAAAATTGATTTGCTCTTCCCTTATATTTTTAACGGTATCGTAGGATTGCTCCTGCACTGGGGAGATACCAACTGTGCCATTCCGGCTGAAAAAATGGCCCATTACACCAAAAACATCATCTTCAATTCCTATGGCTTCATCAGTGAAGACCAAGGTATAAAATAGGAGTATTACTATGTTTGTTGTCACTGTGAAACCGGGAGAAAAATTAATACCCGCCCCGGAGGGAGCTAACCTATTAGAGGTACTCCGAGAAAAGGGATTGGCGCCGGAGGCCCCGTGTGGCGGCTTCGGCACTTGCGGGAAATGCAAGGTGCTGGTAGACGGCAAAGAGGTCTTGGCCTGTCAGACCAAAGTGGACCGTGACATGACGGTCCAGTTGCTGAAAGACAAAGACAAGACCAACATTATGACTGCGGGTTTGGACGTGGCACTCACCATGAACCCGTTAAAGCCGGGCTACCTGTTGGCCTTTGACATTGGTACCACTACGGTTGTGTGCTTCCTGTTGGATGGCACCAACGGCAAAGAACTGGCCAGTGCCAGTATGGTAAACCCGCAGCAGCCGTATGGCGCAGATGTCATTTCCCGCATTCAGGCAGCGTTGGACAACGCCTTGGATGCCCAAAAAGATGTCATCCGGGATGGCATGACTTCCCTCATTACGGAAGTCTGTGAAAAAGCATCCATCTCCCCTGCTGACGTTGGGGTCATTTGCGTAGTTGCCAACCCTGCCATGCAACAGCTCTTTATGGGAATTAACCCGAAAAATTTAAGTGCAGTTCCATTTGATCCGGTGATTGTAAAAACCGATGTGGTTCCTGCCAAAGAATACTTATCCATCTGTGAAAACGCAGATTTACTCATTATTCCGGACATTGCCGGCTACGTCGGTGCCGACACCATGGGCTGTGTCATTTCCACCAAGTTATATGAAAATGACAAACTGACCTTAATGGTAGACATTGGCACCAACGGGGAAATGGTTTTGGGGAACAAAGACCGCATGACCGCCTGCTCCACAGCAGCAGGCCCGGCACTGGAAGGTGCCAAAATCAAGTTTGGCATGCGGGGTGCCCCGGGAGCCATTGACCACGTTTGGGTGGAAAATGACAAACTGGTCTGCTCCACCATTGGTGGCGGCGAAGCCAAGGGCATCTGCGGTTCCGGCCTCATTGATGCCATTGCCTGTGCCTTAGACTTAAAGCTCATTAATAAGCGTGGCCGTATTAAGGCAGAAGAAGAAAAAGACGGAGACCGTTTCATTGCTTTAACCGACTCCGTTTACATTACCCAAAATGATATTCGAGAAGTCATGCTTGCCAAGGGTGCCATTGCCGCAGGCATTGAACTCATGGCAGAGCAGCTGCAATTCCAAGTAGCAGACATTGAGGAAGTCCT
Source organism: Acutalibacteraceae bacterium (assembly GCA_045642465.1). GTDB lineage: Bacteria > Bacillota > Clostridia > Oscillospirales > Acutalibacteraceae > RUG420. The sequence goes on along the minus strand of JAZUIY010000015.1, from coordinate 429,052 downwards.
CTTGGCCGGTGCCTTCGGTTCCTTTATGAACCCAAAAAGTGCCTGCCGCATTGGCCTTCTGCCAATGGTATTGGATGGCAAAATTAAGCCAATCGGCAACGCCGCCGGTACCGGTTCCAAAATGATGGCAGCAGACCGAGAGGAATTCCAAAAGTCCGGCGAACTGAAAGAGAAAATTGAATTTATTGAACTGGCAAACTTAGATAACTTTATGCACTGCTTTGCCAAAAACATGAACTTTACCGAATAAGGAGGACTACCTATGGCTGACGTATTAGAACTTGCAAAAGAATGTGGATTTACCCACGTAGGACCGTTGGATCCAAGCACCTTGGAACCTGCCACTTGGGTTCGGGACACCTGTGCCGCTGACAAATGTCATGCCTATGGCCACAACTGGACCTGTCCTCCTGCCTGTGGCACCTTGGAAGAATGCACGGAACGAATGAAGAAGTTTTCCAAGGGTGTTATTTTGCAGACCGTCGGTGAACTGTCTAAAACCATTGATGTTCGTGCCTACGCTGAAACCGAAGAAAACCATCGAAAAGCCCTCATAGACTTTGCCGAAAAATTAAAAGCAGAGCATCCGGACTGCTTGGTACTGGGTGCCGGTGGCTGCCGCGTCTGCCGGAAATGTGCTTATCCGGAACCTTGTAAGTTCCCGGAAAAGGCCATGTCCTCCATGGAAGGTTACGGCCTCTTTGTCACCCAGGTTTGCAGAGACAACGGTATGGAATATAACTATGGTCCAATGACCATTGCTTATACCGGTTGCGCTTTATTTAACGAAACAGAATAAATACCTAACGACAACCCGGCGGCAGGGAGTTTTCCCTGCCGCCGTGTTTTTGTTATTTTGTTTTATTCACCTACAGCAATAAGAATATTCATATTGCGAATATTTGTGTCAGCAATTTTGTCATTGACAGAATAGGCATGCTTTTCCAAATCAGCACATATGGCATCTGTCAGGTTCCTGTCCTGAAGCTTGGTAATTGTCTCGGACGCAATTTCTTCAATAAGGTCATACTTTTGCTTTGCAACCGCACTATCCTTGTTATCACCAAACAGCAAAAACGACAGTTTTTCTGCCAGTTCCCCTGTGCCCACAAGGTCTCGAAGAGCCCGGAAACTCCATTTGTAATACGGCATATATCTGTCTTGCAACAGGAAATTCGTTTTTATTGTAGCGTTTACGAATTCCACACAGGCAAGCTGTGCCGCCTCAGGTTCACCATGCTTTATGCAGCGTACAAAGTTATATTGTCCGGCCTGCGCCATAATCAAAAGATTTCCCGCTATGCGTTTTAACTTGATGTCCTCCGGCATGCAAATTAAGTTTTCTCTGATTTTTGAAAACGCGCCGTAATTATCAAAGTATACGTCTCCATTTACGGCCTCTGCCAATGCGTAATCCGGAAGTCTCAACCATTGTTCCAATGAAAGTTTTCCGTTGGCTGAGCCAATTGCTTTCAAATAGAACTCCTCTATTCGAATGACACCATTTCGGTTTCCCCCCACCGGAGAAATCCGCTGCCGCTTGATGCCGGCATATTTCTGCGGGAGTTTGGCGTAGGCGCGTTCCAACTGAAATGCACGTCTGCTGTCCACAACGTCCTCACCGGGAAGAAAAATACAAAATCCGGGTTCAAAATCGTGGTCCCGGGATACTTCATCATCAAACCCGTAACGTTCCGATCCGCTTCCCACAAAACCTGCGGCAAGGAACGGGAGAATATCGGCAAATTCGGATTCCAGCATAGGCTTACCGAATTTTTCATAATATTCCCTGGATAGTTCAAGCCCGTTCATAGATGTCCTTCGCCCTCCGATAGAGTTCTTGTTCTGTCAAAAAGTAGCCGTAGTATCCAAACACAGGTGCACACTTTTCACAGACGAAAGCATAGTATCCGTCTCTGGTCAAGTTCTCTGTGTATAGTAATTTTTCTGCTTTTTGCAGTTGTTTTTCAATTTGTTCCGCACCGTTTTCCAATCCCAATTCAGCGGCAATCAGATCCGCAAGGTTCAAACAGGTAATGGCCACTTCAAGAGCGCCGTTTTCCTGCTTTTCCAAATGCCTTATATCCTGTGGCAGCATTAACCAGTGTGGTGCCATAGGTAACAGATTGTTCCATGTCCATAGCGTCTGCAAGGGATATGGCATCCGATATTACACGGAGGCATTCCGGCTCTTTCTCTGTTTTACGGTAAAGCCCAATCTGTTCATTCAGTAGGGCTAGTTTTCCGCGCATATCGTGACCTAATTCTGCTTCAGAAATCCAATACTTCAAATGGCGTTCTGCTGCATCATAGTCATTCCTATTAAGGTAAGAATCCAGTTTCTCTATAATCCGTCCAACCGGAATTGGAGTTACTTCTGTCCGCATATTGAAATCCTAATTATAGTCCTTCCTTTGGAAATGGAACATAGGACCAAACATTGTTTTCCCATGTTAGGGTGTATCCTTCCCCACCCTTTGGCTGCCAGTCAAAACGGGTTTTCTCTTCCTCTGGGAAGAGGTAGGCCATAATGGCTGCAATGGGACCGCCATGGCAGATAACCAAGGCATCTTCGTCCTTTTCTTCTAAGGAACGGAAGGCATCCAAAACTCTGGCAATCATTTGGTTGCCGGATTCCCCTTCCGGTGGGATGTTGGCGTAGTTGTCCCCGCTGCACCATTCCACATAAACCGGATCCTCTTTCAAGGTTTCATAGGCGAAGCCTTCAAAAATACCAAAGTTCATTTCTTTCATATTTTCTAACACCTGATGGGGTCTGTCCCCGAACAATTCCTGTAAGGTTTCCTCGGTTCGGGTCATTCCCGTAGTGTAGACGGAAATTCCTGCATTCTGGTGGTCTAGGAGGCTATTTAAGGCCATATAGTTCGGCTGGCGAGACTTTTCACGTAGTTCCGCCTTCCCCGCTTCTGCAAGGGGAGAATCCATATGGCCGCAATAGAGCCAATTCTCGTTGGCCACCGTTACGCCGTGTCTTAGCAGGTAGAGTTTCATTTCAGCACCTGTGGCAAACCGCAGAAAATGCGGATAACGCTGTCAGCCTTTCGGGTAACAGCAGCGCCCATACGGCCGGCATGTTCTCGCCAGAGACGGATGTCCCGGTCAATTGGAACCACGCCACAGAAGATGTCGTCCATAATGATAATGGCGTCTTCCGGAAAGTCCGGCAGTTCCGTAATGCCGTTTTGGAAGCAATAGCGGGTATATTGTTCAAAGTGGTGAATACACTTTTTGGAAAGATCTAAACTTCCGTCGTCAGTGCACTCAAAGATATCTACTTCGGTAAGGCCGAAGTGTTCTTTGGCGTAATCCAGTTTCCCCTGGTAAGCGCCCCCAATAATAAATGTCATTTTGTTTCTCCTTTTATACCAAGGAAATTGCCATCAGCATGGCCAATTCTCCGGCTGTAATGGCAGCGCCGGAAATGTCTCCGGACATGCCGCCCAAGTTATGGCGCAAATAAAGAATAATCAGCAGTTCTACCAGCAGGCCAATAAAGGCAGCCACCATGGTAGCAAAGCTGCAGAAGAGAACCAGGCCTACGGCACAGAAGACAAACAAAAGTGTAAGGAATCCGTAATAACCTGCCTTCACTTTCCCTTCAACCAAGCCCACATAGGAACTGGTTGGCAACGGTTTGGAAGCCAGAATAAAGAGTACGGAAAGTGCCCGGCTCATCACCGGAAGGAAAAACAAAGCCAAAAACGGAATGCCCTGCAGGAAGGTGGCAAATTGCAGCACGCCTAAAATAACCATGGCAATAACAGCAAAAGAACCCACGTGGGTATCCTTCAGGATTTCCAGTTTTTTGTCCTGATCTTTAAAAGACAGTACCGCATCTGCGCAGTCCATATAACCGTCCAGATGCATAAACCCAGTCAGCAGCCATGGCACAATGCAGGCTACTGCCGATGGGATAAAGCTGTAGTGGGCAAAGCCCAAAAGGCAGGTAATACCGGCCCAAAGGAAGCCAATGATGATACCAATCAGAGGCAGGCAGAGCAGCATTTGCTGTTTTTTCCCATCATCCCATTTTTTGCTAGGACAAGGAATCCAAAGAAACATGGACCAAGCCATGAAAAAAGGTGTCATACCGGAAGTTCTCCTTTGTATAAAATCGGGTTACCCAAGGTGACTTCAGCCACTACATCGCAATGGGCTGCCAGGGCTTTATCTACGGTTGCCAGGGCCTGTAGGAAGGCCTCGGTATATTCACTGTAATTGTCAATTTCCGAATAGATGTAGTCGGATACCATGACTACGTGTTTCACATGGCGGGTCAGTTCTATAAGTTCTGCTGCCACCCGCTCAGGCGCCTCTGGGTCCACAGTGCCATCCGGCAAATACAGTTCATTGATGATGAGGGCCGTAATGCTGTCCAAAATGAAGGTGCCGTCTGCGGCGTCCACTTGGTCTAAGGCGTGCAGAATTTGGGTAGGCTGTTCAATGGTAAAGAAGCCTTTTCCGTCCCGCATTTTCACGTGCCGGGCGATTCGGTCGTGGTCCTCTTGATCATAAGCTTTCATGGTGGCTAAGTAATAAAGGGGACCTCCTTTCGCCAATGCGACACAGCAGTTTTCTGCAATAGAGGATTTCCCGTTTTTACAACCACCGGAAATCAAAATATTCATACCGAGAATTTGTCTCCTTCTCGAATTTCATCTAAGTATTCGTCATTGATGCCGGAGTCTTCGTTGAAGCTGGCCATGTCGTTCATGACCACGCAGGCTGCCTGCATAATTTCAAACATAATTGGGCAGCCGGAGCCTTCGCCCAGGCGCATGCCCAGGTTTAAGGAGGCGGTTAAGCCCAGCTCGTCCAATGCCTTGGCATAGCCAGGTTCATAGGACGCATGAGATGCGAACATGTAGCCTTTTGCCAATGGGCAAAGGCGGGCGGCACAAAGGGCAGCTACCACGGAAATGAAGCCGTCAATAACTACCGGAATCCGGTACAGGGCAGCGCCAAGGAAGACGCCGCACATGGCTGCCAGGTCAAAGCCGCCGACTTTTGCCAAAACGTCCACCGGGTCGTTTTGGTCAGGCTGGCGTCTGGCAATGGCAGTCTCCAAGACTTCCTTCTTATGGGCAAAGGCATCGTCTGTCAGCCCGCCGCCACGGCCGGTGACCGCCTCAATTGGGAGGCCGGTCAGCACGGAAAGTACGGCGGAACTGGTAGAGGTGTTACCAATTCCCATTTCCCCTACGCCAATGACATCAATGCGGTGCTCCGAAGCCAGCTTTGCCAGCTGAATGCCGGTGACAATGGCTTCCTCGCACTGATCTCTGGTCATGGCGTCTTCTTTTAAGAAGTTCTTGGTGCCCGGAGCAATTTTATGATTCAGGATGTCTTTGCAGTCATAGTCGTCTGCAATGCCCATGTCTACCACTTGAATTTGGTTTCCAAAATAAGCGGCCATGGAAGACATCCCGGTCAGATGCTTGGTCATGTTAACGGCCTGTGCAGCGGTAACGGAACGAGGGGTGCAAGATACCCCTTCTTCAATAATGCCGTTGTCTGCACAGAGCACAATCATTCTGCGCTTTAATAGGTCATTTTGAACCTTGCCGGTAATGCCGGCCAGGCGGATAGAAATGGCCTCCAGTTCTCCTAGAGAACCCGGCGGCTTGGCCAGTTTGGCCTGCCGTTCTTCTGCGGCTTTTAACGCTGCCTCATTCAGCGGTTCAATTTGGTTAATTGCTTCTAATAAAGTCATGTTGCTTCAACCACTCTATACTTTCTTCTAGTTCTACGCTCTCTATGGTTGCGGTCAGTTCCGGATTCAGTTCTTCCGCCTTTCTAAGAATCTCCTCCATAGGAATTTGACCGTTTCCCAGTCCTCTGTGTAAGTCCCCTCTTGCACTGATGGCACCCGCTACCGGGCCCTCATTGTTGTGGATGTGCAAATGGGACAGATATGGGCCCATGGCCGTAAGCCAAGCCGTCAGCGGTGTGGGCTGCAGGTTGGCGTGGCCAACGTCCAGACAGAGCCGAAGCCGTGGGTCATCCACGCCTTTTACAATATCTGTCAGGAGTTTCGGATCCGCTTCCATGACATTTTCCAGGCAAATCATGCATTTGCCCGGATGCTCCGTCAAGAAGCGTTTCCAAAAGCGGATCTGCCTGGCCACGAACCATTCCGGATAATAAAGGCTTGGCACCTGGTTGGCATGGGCCACCATTTTCGGAATGCCAAGCTGCTCACAGAGCAGGTAAGATGCCTCATACCTTTGGTATGCCACCTCTACCACTTTCGGTTCAATGGCATGGGGAAAGAGTTCGTTATACGGTGCATGGTACACCAGATTGCCCACATAGTTTTTTACATTTTCCTCAAAGAACGTTTTTACCCGGTCCGGGTGCTGACAGTTGTCTGCTAGACAAAATTCTGCCAGTTCCAGTCCCAAGCCGTTTTCCTTTGCCAGGGGACCACAATAATGGACATAGTGCATGTCCTCTAACTGATTTTCTTCATCCCATTCATACTGAATATCAGCTATGGTAGAAAGATAAAAAAGCACAGATGTCCCCCCATTTCAAAAACTATTGTCTATTATACTATTTAAAGGCTAGTCTAAACAATTGTTTCGTGCTATAATCTTGTCCAACTTGTTCTAAAAGGAGTTTACAGAAATGTATAACATCAAACTTTACGACAAAGTTGCTCCGGCTGGTGCCAAAGCATTCAACCCAAGCAAGTATACTCTGTCCGAAGACGTAGAAAAACCAGATGGAATTCTGGTACATAGTACAGTTCTTCACGACATCGAACTGAATCCGGAACTCAAATCTATTGTTAGAATCGGTGCCGGTGTTAACACCATCCCGGTAGAAAAGTGTACCGAAAAGGGCATTTGTGTATTCAACTGCCCGGGCGGTAACGCAAATGCCGTTAAGGAACTGGCACTTGCCGCTTTAATTATGGCTATGAGAAACGGCTTCGACTCCATGGAATGGGTAAAGTCCCTTCCACCGGAAGAAACCGAAGCCGGTAATAAAGTAGAAAAGGGTAAATCCGCATTCCGTGGTCCGGAACTTCGCGGTAAGACCATCCTCATCATCGGTGTTGGTGCCATCGGTTCCCGTATGGCCCGCATCTGCAAGCATATGGACATGAACGTTATTGGTTATGACCCATATCTTCCAGATAACCGCCGCAATGAACTGGCTCAGTACCTGACCTTCGTTGACACCATGGAAGAAAAACTTCCGGAAGCTGATATCGTTACGGTTCACTGCCCACTGAATGACGAAACCCGTGGCATGATTGCCGAAAAGGAAATTGCTCTCATGAAGGACGGCGTTTACCTGGTAAACTATGCCCGTGGCCCAATCCTTGACGAAGCCTCTGTCTGCAGTGCACTGGAATCCGGAAAGATTAAGGCTTTTGCCACTGACTTCCCTACTCCAAAGCAGATGCGTATGGCTCATGTAGTCTTCACCCCACACCTGGGTGCCGGTACTCCGGAAGCAGATGCCGACTGTGCTCTCATGGCTGCCCGTCAGACCATTGACTACATTGAAAACGGTAATATCACCAACTCTGTAAACATGCCGAACATTGCTCTTCCAAGAGCCAACGGCGCCCGCGTTTGCATCTTCCACAAGAACCGTGTTGGTATGCTGGGTGAAATTACAGACATCGTTACCGGCATGGGCTTAAACATTGAAAACCTGGTAAACAAAGCCCGCGGCGACTACGCTTACACCCTCTTGGATTTCGACACTGCCGTTCCTGCCGAACTGGAAGCTTCCCTTTCCAAGATTGCAGACACCATCCGTATTCGTGTCATTTCCTAAATTTCATAAGAAAAGACCCAAGCCAAAAGGCTTGGGTCTTCTTTTTTTGTCTTATTCAATGGTCAGAATGGAAGTAAATCCGGTAATTTCCAACACGTGAAGAATGTCGTCGGAAACGTTTTTCATAACCATTTCGCCCTGACGGTTCATGGTCTGCTGGGTGGTTAAGAGGACACGAAGGCCTGCAGAAGAAACATATTCTACCCCTTTGAAGTCCAACACCAGTTTTTTGATGCCGGCAAGCGATTCATTCAATTCATTTTCCAACAGCGGTGCCGTTGTGGTCACCAGTCTGCCGGTTAAGGCGAGGGTTAATGTTGCACCCTCCAATGTTTTCTCGAATTCCATAAGTGCCTCCTAAAATACCAATGTATCAACCTTTTGAAGCAGGTCAATAATATGGTTCTTATAACATTCTATTTCTTTTCTACCCTGTTCGCTTTCCAATCCGTTTCTACGGATGAGGCGGCGCATTAAGCGGGTATAGCCAATGAGCATGGCCTTATCTTTTACTGCGGCAATGTAGTCTTCGTCGTCAGTACCCAAGTACTTCGGAAGTGCCTTCTCCCAGATAACTACGCTTAGGGAATGTGGAACCCCTAAGAAGTGAGCAGATACAGAATGGTCTAATTCAGAGAATCCGCAGTAAGCGTTAAACATGGATGCCAATTCAAAAACCGGATGGCCCTGACACAACGTGTCCATATCTATGAGAAGGGCTTCTCCGTCCTGTAGCATGACGTTTTTAATGTGGTAATCCCCATGCATCATGTGATGATCTACAGGAACTGCTTCTACCAAAGCAACCAGTTTGTTGGCATATTCTTCCGGCAAGTAATCTTTTAAGAAAGTGGCCCATTTCAATGCCACTTCTCTCATGTCCGGCATATCTCCCGGTTCTACTTCTGTGGCATGAATTTTCTTCAGAAGATCTATGTAGAGGTCAATGATTTCCTCTACCCTGTCTGGTTCTGCTGCTAAGATTTTAGCAAAAGATTTTGCATTGAGCAATTCAAAAACGGAGCCATATCCGTCTCCCACCCGAACCACGTCAAATGGAATGGCGGTTGGGATATTTTTGACAAAGGCTTTCTTGGCCAAATCCCGTTCCCGTTCAATGTCAGGAAGGGCATCCGGATTCATATAAACCTTGATGATGGTTTCCGGGTCAATCCGGTACACTTTACCATTGGCCCCCTGGCCAATGAGTTCACAGCCCTCTACGGAAACACGGCGAAGGGCTTTGCCGGTAGGAATCATTTCCACAAAGCCGGTCATTTCCAAAATATCGTAAACTGCCGGCTGGGCATTGACAATGGTCAAGGTCGGTTCGCTTTGCCGGAGACGGAGAATCACACGGAGGCCGGCACTGGAAATATATTCCAGGTCATCCATATCCAGCACCACTTTTTCATAGGTGCTGCCGGCTTTTGCTTCGTTCACTTCGGCTTCCACCTGAGGGGCATTGGTGGAATCAATTTTACCGGATACGAAAAAGGTTAACGTACCTTCGTTTAATTTGGTGGTAACAAGGCTCATGTAGGGGCTCCTTTCCCGAATAACAGGTCTAATCGTGCCATATACTCTTTGTATGCAGCGGTATCCGATAAATCAGAAACATATTCTGCAATAGTGCGATAATACCATTCGTGCATTTTAGGGTCTTTTTGGTTTAAGTCTTTCCAAATGTCGTCTCCCATGGTGAGGGAACTGTTGTGGAAGGAACGGATATTGGAAAGCTTGTCTCCCAGCCAAAGGCGTTTTACGTCTAAGTCTTTGGTGTAGCGGAGCATGAGAAGAGAGTCTTCTTTTCGCTCTTTCCAGGTTTCTGCTGCCGGGCGGGAGGAGAGTTTGTCCTCCGTTTCACTCTGTACCAAAGCGGATACCCTAGGTCCAAACAACTCCGATATGGTTTTGGGATCCACATTGGCATCCTCCACGGTATCGTGGAGCAGACCTGCAATCATAACATCTTCATCATTGGTCATGGTACTAATAATGGTTGCCACTTCAATGGGATGCAGGATATAAGGAGTGCATTGCAATTTCCGGGTTTGGCCCTTGTGGGCCTCCGTGGCAAAAGCAATGGCCTGATCTAATTTCTCAGACATAAAAGGAAACCTTCTTTTCCTTAATATTTTTTCAAGATGGTTAAAATATTCTTTCCATCTTCGTATTTATACTTCATATCATCCATGGTTTTCTTCACGAGGAAGATACCAAGACCGCCTACCTGACGTTCTTCTGCCGTCAGATTCAGGTTCGGGTCTTCTTTCATGAGAGGGTTATATGGAATGCCTTCGTCGGTGAACCGGAGGGAAATTTCCCGGCTTGTTTCATCAATCCGGACGCTGAAGGAAGCTGGGCCCTTTTCGTCTTCCGGATAAGCATGACGGACAATATTGCTGTAGAGTTCATCTATGGCCACATTCATTGGAATGTTAACCGTCATTGGGATGTCGTGCTTCTCCAGCTCACTTTCCAAGAGGTCAGAGCAGGCCTGAATGTCATCAAAGGAAGCCCTCTCAAACTGCAAGGTTGGATACTCTGTTTTACCGTTGTAGCGGAAGGCCAGCATGGTCATGTCGTCCACTTGCGGTTCGCCGCCTGCGAACTTTTCTACGCTGGAACGAACACGGGCACAAAGTTGTTCCATAGTCTCATAGTTTGCACTGTTCAAAGCAGCTTTCAGGCGGTCTTCACCGTAGAGTTCCTTTTCCCGGTTCATGGCCTCGGTAACGCCATCGGTGTAGAGGTAAACTTCATCGCCCGGCTCCAATTTCACTTCCCGGATGGAATATTTGAAGTCCGGCATACCGGCCAAAACAAAGCCGGCAGGAGACTTGAAGTATTCAAATTCTCCGTTTTCATGGCGGATTAATGGCGGGTTATGTCCTGCATTGACGTAGCGGACAATACCGGTTTCCAAGTCAATGGAGCCCTGCCATGCGGTTACGAACATACGGGCTTCGTTACCGTCACAAAGGGCGTTGTTGCCGTCAAAGAATACTTCGTCTAATGGGCGGAGGGATTCGGTTAAGGACTTCAGTTCGGTCTTTGCCCGCATCATAAACATGGCAGCTGGAATTCCCTTACCGGAAACGTCGGCAACCAGCAGGTTAAAGGTGTCTTTGGAACTGAAGTAGAAGTCATAGAAGTCACCGCCAACTTCCTTGGCAGGACGCATAGAAGCAAAAATATCAAATTCGTTTCTGTTTGGATAAGCCGGGAACAACGTTGGCAATGCAGAGCTTTGAATGTTTCTGGCAAATTCCAATTCCTGGTCAATGCGGGTGGTAGCCTCATTGATATAGTGCTTCAAGGTGTTTACGGTGGCGTTAATGTCGTCGGAAAGAGAGGCAAATTCGTCACTGGTGCGGACGTCTACTACCTCTTCAAAGTCACCGCCGGAAATCTTGGACAGGGACTTATTGATGGATTTGATCTGGTTTACTACCAAGCGCTTAATCAGCATGTAAACCAAAACGAACAAGATGGCAAAGGACAATACCTGTAAGAAGGTATTTACATAAAGCGCAACGTTTCTGTCGGTCGTTACTTCTGCTTCCGGATAAACCGCAATCAGGTAATACCCTTCGGTGCTGGTATATCTGCAAAGAGCAGGCTCATCCATGATGGTCATGGTGAAGGTGGTGTCCGCTTTTGGACTAATGGAGCCAAGCTTGTCCCGGCTGTACCGGTCCGTAAATTCTTGCGGAGCGGATACCAAGTCTAAGTGGCTATCCATAATAAGCACGTAACCGGTTTCTCCCACGTGACGGTTCCGGGCAGCGTCAACAACCTGGTCTGCAATGTCTCTCTGGAAGTCTTCGGCGTCATAGCCTACCTGAATAAAGCCGTCGTCGGTTTTCACACCGGCGTATTTTCTGCTAAGGTTCTTGTCGTAGGAAATCGGGCCATATTCCTGTACCAGTTCCTTGGTGTCGCCCAAAAGGCAAAGGAACTCGGCGGACTGGGCACCTTTCTTCATATCAAAGCCGTTGTAACGGCCGGTATTACAGCGATCAATAATGCCTTCTTTGTTTACCAGGTTGATTTCGGAAATGTTATATTTCTCTGCCAACTGGTTTAAGTTCGGGGCAGTATCCACTTCTTTAGCGACTTCCCGGCAAATATTCAAAATGTTCTTGTTGGAGGCATCGTTAATATCTGCGGAAACGTCTTCCAAAGCAGATTCCAAAAGGGTTTCTGCCTGAGCAGAAGTCAGGGAATCTTCGAAATTGTATACAAAAACGGAGCTGACAACAAATACGAAAACAACCGTTAAGAACAGCCACCGCTGGAAGGCGGAAGCAATGTTGTCCGGCCGTTTCAGGCGGACGCCTTTTTCCTTGGAAAGGAAGGTTAGTGCCACACCGGCGAAGAGTACCGAGAAACTGTTTGCCAAGAGCATTGGGATGGTACAGGCACGAACTACTGCAACGGCCTGAACCGGAGTGGCCATGTTGGTAATGAATACCATGGACAAGTGGAAGACTTCAATCACAAAGCCGCTGGCAAAGGCCATGGCCCAAGCCGGCTTTTTGTCTTCAAACATGTATTTCCGAAGGGCAGCTGCATAAACGCCGGCAACCAAAGTGGAGACGGAGCAGGCAATACGGGTGAATTCCCCAATGCCCCAATACACAGCAAACCAACGTTCAACGGCACCAATGACCCCGGCAATAATACCGGCCGGTGCACCAAACATTAAGCCTGCAATGACAACGGCGGCGTCTCGGCAGTTGGTGACGGCACCGTTCATTGGGATGCCCCACTCAGTTCCTAAAATGGCAAGACCGCCAAAGCAGATTCCATAAATAATCTGCTTTACCGATGGGTTTAATTTTCCAAATGGGCTATATTTATCTAAAAGATAAAACAAAGCGGCCATCAAAACCGGGAGTGAAGCTGCAATGGCTAGTTTCACAACTGCATATGACATATAAGGCCCCTTCTTTCTTAAAAATCTCTATTCTTAATTATACAATTAATAGGCAATTCGGCACAACTAAAAAACCGCCACTCACAAAAGGAGTGGTGGTTTAAAACAGATTTTTTAAGTTTATGGTTTCATATTCTACCGCATCTTCCAAATTTCCCTGACAAATGGACACCCGGTATCCGGTTACCAAGTCTGATTCCAGGAAGAAGTAAGGCGTTCCGTCTGCCTCCATGAGCGATTTGGCCTTTCCATCCTCAAAACCAATTTCAAAACTGTTTAGCGGTCTAGCAAAGCCCTGACCAAGGCACTTCATAAAACTTTCTTTGAGGGTCCAAAGACGAAAGAATGTTTCCACCGAATTGTCCGAGGCAGAAACGAAATCTGCCTCCCCTTCTGTAAAGAACCGGCGGGCCAGTTTCAAATTCACCGACGGGTTGATCTGCTCTATGTCACATCCCACAGAGTGGTCAGAAGCCACACAAATGGCATAGTTCCCAGAGTGGGAAAGGTTGGTATAAGCAGCTTCTGCAGCAAGTCCCAGTAAAAGCCCTGCTCCCACGGAGCGAAACTTGTCTTCCTGCTGTGCTAAGGCATCTGCCTTTGCCTGACGGTCCGGAGAAACGCTGGCGTAAGCCTTTTGGTAAAGAGCTGAATCGCCCAAGCAAGTGACGTCAGCAATGTAGACTTTGGTCATAAGGTCCCTCCTTCTCGTTTTGCTCATTATACTATACTTCCCTTGGTTCCACAAAAATAAAAGGCCCGAAAGCATAGGCTTTCGGGCTTTCTTTCTGAGATTATTCCTCAGTATCTACATTTGTGTTGTTCTGGACGTCCCAAGCGGTGTCGACGCCGGCTGCATTAACGAAGAACAAGTCTTCCTCGGAGAGGGCAGCGCCGTAACGGCTTTCGGTTTCCTGAATCAATTTGTTTAAACGTTCATTATTTTCAAAACGCTGATATTCAAACATAGATTTCAATTTGTTTTCCATACTGTTACCTCCATCATTTATTGGTGTTTTCACCTAGTTATACGTACTTCTCGGAAAAATGGCTACAAAATTAATAACTGTCTTCCAAGTATTCTCTCAACATCATCAACGCCTTGTTGTGCAGCAACTTCACGTAGGCATAAGAAATGTCTAAGCGGGCTGCAATATCCTTCAAGGTTTTGCCGCTATAGTAGCGGAGAATAATGATGTCACGCTCCCGCTCCGGCATCTGCTCCAGAGCGTCTGCCAAGGCTTCCAAGGTGTCTTGGTTACAGACGGCGTCTTCTAGGTTGAAATCCTCTTCCATGGTTTCCGGAACCTCAGAGTGTACACGGCGTACCCGGTAATAGTCCGTCAGGCGGTTTCGGGTAATGGTGAAGATCCAGGTGGAAAGAGATGCTTTGGTTTCGTCGAAGGTATCAATCTTTTCGTAAATCTTTAAAAATACGTCAGAAGTCAAATCCTCGGCCAGGTTAATGTCGTTGACTCTACTTTGAATGTAGCGCAGTACACGTTCGTGGTAATCAATGTAAATCTGCTCGTTCACAGCAAAGCCTCCTTTTCCAGTTATTCTGCGTCAATGTCCAGACGCTGGCGGGCAACCAGTTCGGCGAACTTGCCATTCTTGTCTATGAGTTCGTCGTAGGTTCCATCTTCCACAATTTTGCCCTTTTCTAAGAAGATGATTCTATCTGCATGCTTAATGGTGCTAAGGCGATGTGCGATTACCACCCTGGTGCAGTTCAGTCCGTCAATGGCTTCGGACACTTTTTTCTGAGTAACATTATCTAACGCAGACGTAGCTTCGTCAAACATTAATATTTTTGGCTTCGGTGCAACGGCGCGGGCAATCAAGAGACGCTGGCGCTGTCCGCCGGAGATTCCGCCCTGTCCTTCGGAAATGACGGTGTGCATGCCCATTGGCATGGCACGGATGTCATCTGCAACGGAGGCAATTTCCGCAGCCTCCCACGCTTCCTGCAAGGTCAGCTGTGGAGCGGAAATGGTAATGTTGGAGAAAATATCTCCTAGGAACAGCTTGCCGTCCTGCATGACCGCGCCAATTCTTCGGCGCAAAGAGCGGAGGTCTACACGGGAAATATCTTTCCCGTCATAGTATACCGTACCTCTTTGTGGCGTTTCAAAGCCTAAGAGCAGTCTCATCAAGGTGGATTTACCGCAGCCGGTAGAACCGACAACAGCAAGGTATTCACCCGGATTAATCTGAAGTGAAAAATCCTCTAAGACAAATGGCATGCTGTCTTCATAACGGAAGCTGACATGGCTGAGCGTAATGTAGCCTTTCAGCTCCGAAATCTGTTCTTTGCCTTCGGCAATTTCCGGGGTAGCTTCCATAATTGGTTTTGCCATTTCCAGAATTGGTTTGATGTTGGCAAAGGTAATTGCCAAACCTGCCAAAGAGGCAAAGGCGGCGGAAACCATACTGTAGGCGGCATTGAATGCGTAATAGTCTGCTACGCTGACGTTACTTTCAATGGCCAAATAGTAAAGGATTAAAGAACCCAGCAAAGAGATTGCCAAGATAATGGTGTTGCTCAATTTAATAAACGTCGGTGGGTTATACGTAACTTGAGCCTCTTTGGCATACTGTTTTCCCCAACGGGAGAACATTCTTTTTTCTGCATGGGCCAATTTGATTTTCTGCATGCCGGTAATCATGGCATAGGTCATACCACTGGTTTTGGAGCTATAGAGCATCCGTTCCCTGGTAATTTTCATCTGCATGAAGGTGGTAATCAGAGATACCACAATGGTGGCCAGTGTAATTAACAGAGATGGTACCACCAAAGCCGGTGCGTAAACAAAGACCTGGGCAATATAAACCAGGGAGAATAAAGAGGTTAACCCGGTGGCCCCTAATGAGGTAAAGAGCGTACTGCAAAGGGTTTGAATGTAGGATGCTCTCTGGTTCAGTTCACCGGAGGAATACTCTTTAAAGAAGGACGGCGGCAGGTTGAGAATACGGTTCATTACCGCAGCCTGTACCGCAATGTCCTGTTTCATACTGATGCGGGAATTGATTAAGGTTTGGAAGGCCGAGAAGCACAGCTGGCAGATGGAGAAGCAGATCATGAAGACTGCCAGTGCAACCAGTACTTCTACACTCTTGGATGCCAAAACATAACCGAACAGCCACTTGGTAAAGATTGGTGACAGCATACCCAATAACGTAGAAAGTATCATGAGTACAATGTAAACCAGGACGTCAGATGGACCCAACTGTTCTACACAGAATTTTAAAAGGTCCTTTACCGTCAGCGGCTTCATTGGCAGCGGCTTGTAAAAGCAAACCGCCTCTTCCTCTATGCGTTTTTCGGTTTTGCGGTTGAGCTTCACCCGCTGGCCGGTTTTTAAATCCAGGTAGGAGTAGCCGGCAAACTTGTCCGGCATTAAGGCAATGGCAGAGCCATCTTCCTTTAAAGTACCCAGCATTGGGCCTACGGCATGTTTATACCAGCCGTGGTCTAGTTGGACTGTACGGCGCATAATGCCAAAGGGACGAATGCGGAAGTCCAGCTGTTCATCTACGGTGGTAATCTGTGAAGGAAGTTCTTCGTTCTTCATCTTCACATGGTAGAATTTGAGAATTTCTTCAATAGCGGACTGGGCAATTTCTTTGCTGTCCAACGCTTCTGTCAGACGCTGGCCCATAACCGCTCCGGCAATGCTATCAATGGCGTCCGCAAAGGTTTCATCGTCTTTTTCCTGACGGTATCGAATTTGTTCATCGAACCAGTTCAATGCGAACACCTCCTTTATTCTGCAGTTACCAGTTCTTGATAAAGAGTGCTGTTTTCCATCAGTTCTGCGTGGGTACCACGGTCCTTAATAGAACCATGGTCCATAACAATAATTTCGTCACAAGAACGGATGGTGGACAGTCTGTGGGCAATAATGATGCAGGTAATGCCACGGGCACGAATGGCCTTAACCACTTCGTATTCCGTTTTGGCATCCAGTGCAGATGTTGCCTCATCCAAAATAATAATGGTAGGATCCTGAGCCAAGACACGGGCAATTTCCATTCGCTGGCGCTGTCCGCCGGAGAAGTCTTTACCGCCTTCAATCAGCTTGTGCTGATACCCGTTTGGACGTTCCATGATATCGTCATGGAGCTGGGCATCTCTGGCAGCAAGGATGACTTCAAAGTCTTGGATGCTCTCGTCCCACATTTTGATGTTATTTTCAATGGTGTCTTCAAAGAGGATAATATCCTGATCTACAACGGCGAAGGAGCCGTGGAAGACATTGCGGTTGATTTCCCGGTGAGGTTTTCCGTCAAAGAGGATTTCCCCGTCCCAAACCGGGTAAAGTCCGGAAATCAGTTTGGATATGGTACTCTTACCACAGCCGGAAGCACCGACAATGGCTACAGTCTTCCCTGCTTCAATGGTAAGGTTTAAATCTTCAATAATTGGGTCAGCCAGTGGTGCATAACCGAAGGTGACATTCTTCAGTTCCACCAAACCGCTGAGCTTATGGAACTCTTCGTCATCAGAAGAATCCGGTGCAAAGGTTTCCGTTGTCGGATACTCCATAACGTCGTCTACCCGTTCCATTTGGGTCCGCATTTCCTGTAAGGTTTGTCCTGCGCTGACCAAGGTCATGGCCGGTTCCATAAAGGACGTCAAGAAGCCCTGGAAGGCCATAATCATACCAACGGAGAACTGTCCTTCCATGGTAAGCCAAACACCAATAATCATAACCAGATTGTTGGCCAAAACGGAAAGGAACTGTGGAATCATACCCAAATACTGGTTCAGTTTTAAGTACTTTACGTTTTGGGTATTGACGCTGGCTTGGAAGCCGGACCACTTGGCAAAGTAGCCGTTTTCCGCACCGCTGGATTTTATGCTTTCAATCATTTCAATCCCGGCAACCGTGGCCGTGGCCAATTTGGCGTTGTCTCTCATGGAGACCCGGGTAATGTTCACCCGTTTTTTAGAAATGTATCTGGATACCAGTGCACTAATCAGCAACGAAGACAGGCCTACAATGGTGAGGAGTACACTGTATCGCATCATGACAATGAAGTAGAAAATCATCATGCCAAAGTGGAGCACCAGCGGTCCAAAGGTGTTAATTAACGTGTTGGCAATGGACGCATTGGAACTCTGCCGCTGCTGGATGTCACCGGCCATACGCTGGGAGAAAAAGTCCATTGGCATGGACAGCACTTTCCACATGTAGGTGGCGTTGCCCACCGCAGCCATTTTGCCGTTAATGCGAAGGCTGTAAACGGCCTGCACGGCAGACATGATAATTTGAATGAGGTTGAAGCCCAAAAGCAATGCCAAGAATGGCATTACCCAGTCCGGATTCTGGTGGGTCAGCAAGCGGTCTAAGAAGACTCTGGAAAAGGCCGGTGTCAGTACGCCCATTAAGGACGCAATAATGGCGGTCAGTGCGGTGAACACCAAGGCCGCGCCGGTACCCTTTAAGCGCTTGGCGGCGAAAGACAACATGCTTTCCGGTTTTCCCGACGGAACGAAGTCTTCCTTCGGTTTAAACTCCAAGCAGATTCCGGTAAAGGATTCATCAAAGGTTTCCATGGAAACGGTGTATGCGCCCCTGGCCGGGTCGTTCAAATACACCTTGTTTCCCTTGAACCCATCTAATACCACAAAGTGGTTAAAGTTCCAATGGATAATGCACGGGAACGTACCGTTCTGTTTAATGGTGTCCACTTCATAGCGGAAGCCTTTCGCCTCCAGCCCATAGTGCCGCGCGGCCTTAATTACGTTCAACGCATTCGAGCCGTCTCGGGAGACACCGCAGTCCAGCCGTACCTGTTCCAGCGGAACCCATTTGTTGTAATATGCCAAGATCATACAAAGGCTTGCTGCCCCGCATTCCAGCGCTTCCAGCTGCATGACTACGGGAACTTTGGCAACGCCTTGCCGAACCGGCTGTTTTATCTTATCCGACATGAATGTTACCTCAATTCAGTACAAAGGAAATTGGTTTGACTTTCTCCGTCACAATTTCGGCCGAATAGGTACCATCCGGCAGGTCTTCCTCCATCTCAATGGTACAAACGTAGCCCTTCTTACTCTTTTCCCCTATGGCACAGAGGGTACCGTCTACATCATCAATATAAACATCCATGCCCGGCCTTACCCGGTTCAGGTTCTTCTCGGAAACATAGCAAATTGTTACGCCGTCCCTGACAGAAGCTTCTGCATTCAATGTGCTTTCAATGGTGCCAAAAATACTCCATACACAGGCGCCAATCAACAGAATAATAACGGAAACCAAAAGCAGCCATACGCCCGGGTTGGAAACACGGACATAGTCGTTTAAGCTTTCCGGAGATTTCATTTTATCTAAGCTCTTCTTGCGGAAAATATCTTCATTCATAAATATCACCTCAATCTGAATTATTATACCAAAAAAACGCATAACAAAAAAGAGACCAAGGGCTATCTTGGTCTCTTTCTCTATTCTGCTGCTTCTTTTTCTAATTGCAGTAAATTTTTATCTACTTTTTCCAACTTAGGCTCATTCTTCTTCACTATAATCGTCTTTTGAAGAAGGGAAAGCAACCCCAGTGAAAAAACTAACGCTCATACCGATTACAATTCCGATTATCACTTTTTGCCAAAGTACCGTGCATACTTCCATTTTAAGGAGAACCACTCCCACTACTATTACAAGCAAAAATACAATCATCAAAATCAGTCTTCTTTTATTCATTTGTTTTCCACCTCGTTTATAACGTTATCTTTTAATAACAAATGGGCATCTGCCAATTTGTTTGAAAATTCTTCTTGATGCGTTACCAGTACTATGGCAGCGTTGCTTTTATATTCCAGCAAATAGTTCGTTATATGATCTTGAGATATTTTATCCATAGAGGTAAACGGTTCATCCAGCAAGATTAAAGATGGATTCCGGGCCAACATAACTGCAAGATAAATTTTATATTGTGTCCCATTTGAACACTGATTGAGCGGCAGAGATAAATATGGCTCTAATGCAAGCATTTCGGAAAAATACGAAAATTGCTTATCATAGCCTTCTATATCTTTACAATTCCACCACTCTTTACATAACTTACTATGCTCATATCCGGTAAGAGAGCCCAACACTAAAGGCTCCGGTGGAATATAGAGTAAACGTTGTTTAAATCCGTTTTCCTTTGGTGTAAAGTCTTCAAAATGAATGTTCCCATTCGTAGGGGTTAATAAACCCGATACCAACTTTAATAACGTAGATTTTCCTGTACCGTTCCGCCCTTCTAAAAAGACGCATTCCCCTTTTGAAACAGTTAGATTCACATTAGAAAGAACGTCGTCTCCACTTGGGTAATGGAATGACAAATTACAAACTGAAAGCATACTAATTCCTCAATACAATATAAGTAATATTGGTAATAATCCTAGCCCAAAAAGAAGAGTTATGTTTGCAAGTGATGCTCTTTTTGACGCATCCAAAATTGTTATCAAATTAACAAAAAAGAGCATATATAGTAGAAAACAGCAACTAAATCCAACGGCTTTTCCTACATTGTTTTCAAATAGAAAAATAATGGAATTGGCCAAAAAAAATTGAGACACAAGTAACCAAGTCAACATAATCAATCTAGGAAAAGAGACGCTTTCATTAAATACTTTATACACCGCGTGTTCAAAAGCGGAAAGAACTGTTGACAAAAGCAAAAGAAGCACAAAAGAACACAAAGATATCCCAATAATAACTACCATGGCAGGAGTCTTATCAGCCAAATCACAAAACAAATTTTTATAATAAAGCAAACTTGCTAGAACAACATTTCCCACCAATGCTATCATTTGGATTTGCGTGCAAAAAACACTCTTGTATTTTTTTATCACTTGCTAATACTCCCTTCTATTACTGCTGCAACTATTAAAAGAATGACTGAAAGTACTATGATATTTCTTATTTTTAACATACAATTTCTTGAAACACTTTGATCCGTTAGTATATATACTAGAAGTGTTACAATTCCCGCCAAGCCAATTGTTGATGCCAAAAAAAAGGAAGTCGTCTCAAAAACAAAGTGAGGCAATAGATGTTTTATAAGCACTTCTATTGCTTTTCCAGAAGGAATATTACTAATAGAAAACCCTAAAATAAATCCATTTAAAATTGTAACTAAAAACGAGTAAATACCTAACGTTACGGCACCCAAAACAAGCAAAGACAATTCAACCTCAAAATTATTCAATAATATTTGAATAACAGTGTTATCACCTTCAAATACAATTGGTTCTAATTTTGCATATCTAAAAAAGCCACATACACCACTTACAATAAAAGCGAGAGTGTATACTGCATAAACTATTATCAAAAACATATTGAAATGATTTGAATAATAATTATTAGATTTTTTTGTAGATATTTTTTTCTCGTCTTTTTTCATAATAGGTACAAACAAATAAAATCATCAAACACACGACGGCTAAATATGCTAATTCTGCTACAAACATGGCACCTTGAATATTTGGAAAAACCGGGAAAAAAAAAGTATAGTACATTGGCAACATATTGAGCAATACTCTTGGATATTCTTGCATTTTATCAGCCAGTTCCGCTTCTTCAAAGCTGTCATCCAGCACATGCTTTCCTAAGCAAGAAATATTAATGGTATCTGGTAACATATATGTTTGAATTAAGCCATACATTCTGCTGCCGAATACTACAAAAACACAAAAGCCAACGCCAATTATCGGGTATCCCATGGCAAAAGACCCTATTAAGTCATACAAAGACAAAATCACCATTGTTGGAACCATCATACACTCTAAAAGATGTTCTTTCTCTTTTACAACAGATTTATCCACAACACTAAAATACAACAACTCAAGCAAGTTGTTATTACT
The DNA here is from genome assembly GCA_045642465.1 of Acutalibacteraceae bacterium. GTDB lineage: Bacteria > Bacillota > Clostridia > Oscillospirales > Acutalibacteraceae > RUG420. The sequence goes on along the minus strand of JAZUIY010000015.1, from coordinate 407,432 downwards.
GCTAAGATTAAAGAAAGCTGCCAACTCGCTGCGAATCTCTTTGCTTTGCAACGCTAACACTTGTAAATTGCAAACTAACAAAATATGTACTGAAAGTGATAACGAGTTAACTAACGGTAATATGCTATAACACAAAGCAAAACAAACAATGGATTCATATTCCACTAAAAACAACTGCGGAGCCGGTCGAACAAATTCCCAACGATACGTCAATATGTCGCCCACCAAATTTTGGAATACATAGTTCTTTTTCCCTATTTTTTTCAGAATAAGGACATAGTCATACAAAAGATCTCTAGGTGTTTGAACTTTGCCCTCAATTGGAATAAATTTGGGGGGAACAGAAAGCAAAAGCAGTATTCCCACTAAAAGGGCTAATCCAACTTCCGTGGTTTCGAATTGACATATTTTCTCAATTCCAATTGTCATTAAATGTATCTGATTCTGAAACTCATAATCTACCTTATCAGCCCAAGTTTCCAGTGCAACATCAGTAAAATTGTGAATTGGAAAATGCGTACTAAAAAGCACTTTATATGCGAATTGCACTACTTTTTTTGTGATAAAACATAAGATACCAGCAAAGCCAAAATATAATAAAAAGCGAGTCCATCTTATTTGTTTTGTAACAAGATGATAAACATATCTAGAATAAAGTAAACCTGATATCAGAAAAACAAAAAGCCCGAGTACAACAGAAAAACAAAAATGATATAGACCACCAAAGAATGAGCCAACAAGGATAAAACTACTCGTCAAGCAGAACAAAATGGCGCCGGAGTAAACAAACGAAAAAAGCCACTCTACAACCAGTTGAGAATAAAATATTTTCCTATTATTTATCGGTGCCATTAACGCCCAAGGTTCATAGGAAATCACATACAACTTTTTATACGTGCTGATTCCTTTTCCGGCACAATAAATTACAACTAATAAAAGCAGACAAGATTGCTCAAATGCAAGTCCTCTTCGTTCTAGAGCAAAACAAATGCCTACAGAAATAAGAATTCCTGACAAAAAACAATCTTCCAACACTTTCAATAAGAACAGTTGATTATTCCTTAACTGTATTCCAAAACAACGTACTATTTTACATAGAAAGGAAGCATCCAGACTGATTTGTTCTGTATGCAAGAATCCCATAAACCCTTTATATAGCATTTAAATAGTTACCAAGCAACAAATGCTTTCTTTCCCTTTTTCTTGAGTTGCTTCTTAAGAAACGCCTTTACTCCTTGTTTACCAGCGGCTGCGACTACTCCTGCGCCTCCAGTACCCAATATCGCAAGAATACCAGCTATCGTTACGGCTGTATCAGCTTTTCCGAGAAAAGACAACACAGCTGCAGCTGTGGCTTCACTAACATTAAATTCCTTCACTAAAAACATTGTTGAAGAAACATCATAATTGAGTACAAATAGACATGTCATTGTCAGTACAACAACAGCGCTCAAAGCAATAATGGAGATTGCATTCATCTTTTTTAAATCACTCATATTTTTTACTCCTATAACAAAAATTATTTTTTGCGCGCAGACAGTATGTTATCATACTTGCAAGTCTTATTGTTTCTTTTGTTAAGACAACATGTACATAAGAAAGGTATTAGAGATTTATATGCGTAAAAAAAGAGGGGCCGATATGATGTCGGTCCCTCTCGTTTTCGTTTTGTTCGCCTCGATTCTATTTGGATTCGCGTTTCCTGACTAAATATACGAGGCCTATCTTTGAATGGCTAGTGCCTGGTTTATACTTCTGTGTTCAGTTGAACACCGTGAACAAACAGAGCAACAAACAAGCCTGCCAGTATTTCAATGGCGTACTTTAAGGCAAACAAGCCGGTTGCCACTTCAAGGATTGTAGTTAGGGTAGATAAGAATCTTTTTCCCATTTGTTTTCCCACCTTTGCTTTGTTTGCACCTTTATACGAATTAGGAATGCAAAGAGCTATACTTTATGCTAATTCTCACTTGCAGGGTATCGCCGTCTTCCCGGACAAAATAGATGTCGTCTATGTAATCAGCAATCTTTCTCGTTTCGTTGTCTCGGTACATTGCAAAGTCGGTTACAAGAAAGGTTATGAAGAGTTCCTCCTGTTCTTTATCAAGAGTTATGCTCTGAATGTTGCATACGGTACTATCTTCTGCACAAAGATATACCAGTCCAAGGGTTTTGCCAATTCTAATTGCCAAATCATTCATGTTTAGTCCCTCCAAATTCCATAAAACATACAGGCCATCGTTACCATACCGCTTTTGTCTGTATAAAACTCTACGTTGGATGCGGTGGATAATAACTGGGAAAACAGTTCCATATCCCGAATGGTTAGGTCATTCCCTTGCACCTTAATCTCGGCATAGCGGTGGTTACCGTCTGCGTTGATGATTTGTGCGGTCTCCGGTTTTTCGCTTAAGCACCTATCAATGATGTGGGTGCAGCGGTACACATCGTTTAGTCGTTTGACGTCAATGTCATGTAGAACGCGGTTTCCATTCCGTTTCCGCTTGACCTTTTCTAGGATTGCATCGTCTGCCATTTTCTGTTTGATAGCAGCTATCAGCATGTCAAATTCCGGGTCATAATCTTCAAAATTCTTAATCATATTTTCACCTCTTGTTATTCGTGAGACTGGATAGCCTCCATACATAAGGGAAAATGCGGTCAGGGGTATCAAAAAAAGCCACCCTTTTTGGGTGGCTTTTTCTTTGTTTTCTTTTAGTCCAAAGGTTTCATGGTTGGGAAGAGAATAACGTCACGGATGGATTCGTTGCCGGTGAGGAGCATTACGAGTCTGTCAATGCCGATACCGCAGCCGCCTGTTGGAGGCATACCATATTCCAATGCCTTTACAAAGTCATCGTCCAGCATGTTAGCTTCGTCGTCGCCGCATTCACGGAGCATCAACTGATGCTTGAAGCGTTCCATCTGATCAATTGGGTCGTTGAGCTCGGAGTAGGCGTTACCGTATTCGGTGCCCATGATGAAAAGTTCAAAACGTTCGGTCAGATATGGCTTAGATGGCTTTCTCTTGGTCAGTGGGGATACTTCAACCGGGTAGTCCATGATGAAGGTTGGCTGTTCCAAGTTGGCTTCTACGTATTCGTCGTAGAAGTTTACGAGGATGTCACCCCAGGTTTCTTTTCCTTTTTCCAGTTCAATGCCCTTTTCTTTGGCAAGGGCAATGGCCTTTTCGTTATCCTGGGCAAATTCTTCAAAGTCAATGCCGGTAAACTTCTTTACGGCTTCTGCCATGGTCATGCGGGCAAATGGCTTTTCCAAGTCAATGTCTACGCCCTTGAAGTTTACTTTATAGGTGCCGTTGGCAGCGAAAGCTGCGTTTCGGATAATGGCTTCGGTTCTATCCATCATACCGTTGTAGTCGGTATATGCTTCGTAGAATTCAATGGTGGTGAATTCCGGATTGTGCTTGGTATCCATACCTTCGTTACGGAAGATACGGCCAATTTCATAGACACGTTCCATACCACCAACAATGAGACGCTTCAGTGGAAGTTCTGTAGCAATTCTCATGTACATGTCCAAGTCGAGGGCATTGTGGTGGGTAATGAACGGACGGGCAGAAGCACCGCCTGCAATGGTGTTCAGTACAGGGGTTTCTACTTCAATGTATCCTACGTCATCCAGGGTCTTACGAACAGACTGAATAATCTTGGAACGCTTTACGAAGGTGTCTTTTACGTCCGGGTTCACAATTAAGTCCACATAACGCTGACGGTATCTGGTGTCGGCGTCTTTCAAGCCGTGGAATTTTTCCGGCAGTGGAAGCAAGGACTTGGAAATCAGTTTAATGCTTTCTGCGTGAATGGAAATTTCACCGGTCTTGGTGCGGAACAGGTAACCCTTGATGGCGAAGATATCACCAATGTCGGACTTCTTAAAGTCGGCATATGGTTCTTCCCCTACCACGTCTCTGGCAACGTAAATCTGGATGTTGCCTACCTTGTCCTGAATGTTACAGAAAGAGGCCTTACCCATGACGCGCTTAAACATCATACGGCCGGCAACGGCTACGGTAATTGGATCCGCATCCATGATGGCGCGGCGTTCGTTGTAGTCGTCGTTCTTAACGGCTCTTGCCTGCTGTTCATCCAAACCGTCTACATTCGGTTCTTCTCTGCCGGCAAGGAGCTTGGCTTCGTGTTCTGCATAAAGAGCCTTGGCATCCACAGTGTGGTGGGTCTGTTCTGCAGTCATAACCTGGTATGGGTCTTTGCCTGCATCCTGCAAGGTCTTCAGTTTATCAATACGAATCTGTCTTTGTTCGTTGGTTTGTTCCTGGGTCAATTCTGCTTCAACAGCAGGATTCTTATTGTCAGCCATGGTGCTAACTCCTTTCAAAATTCTGATTATTTTTTGGAGATTTCAAGAATTTTGAATTTCAGTTTACCGGTTGGAGCTTCTACTTCAACGGTGTCGCCAACCTTGTGGCCCATTAAAGCTTTGCCCACTGGGGATTCGTCGGAAATTTTACCGTTCAGAGGGTCAGCCTGGGTAAAGCCAACAATCTGGTAAGTAGCTTCCTTCTTCAGACTCATGTCCTTAATTTTTACAACAGAAGCACGGTTAACAACGTCAGAAGACAGTTCTTCTTCGTCAATGAGGATGGCGTTCTGGATGATGGCTTCCAATTCGTTTATACGGGATTCCATCTTACCCTGTTCGGACTTAGCTTCATCGTATTCGGAGTTTTCGCTCAAGTCACCGAAGGAAAGGGCAACCTTAATTTTTTCGGCCATTTCTTTACGGCCGACGGTTTTTAACTGTTCCAGTTCGTCCTGTAATTCTTTGAGACCGTCAGAGGTGAGTCTGATTTCTTCCATAGTATTCAATTCCTTCCATGCACCTTTCGGCGCTTATTTGTTTAGTCTTTTTCTACGTTTTTCAACGCTTCTTTTTCTTCTTTGCTGACAGAGGCACGGCGGCCGTCACGCAGCAGTTTTACCTGTTTTCTGTGAACGGTAATTGGGGCAGCATCCGGATTGTTATCCAGGGTGACTTTCAACATCCCGGTAATGAGGTTGTTTTCTACAACAATGCCTCTTCCTTCCCGGGTGTTTACATAAGCGCCCACTTTTGGGGTAACCCGAAGCAAATGTTCGTAGTTATCCTGTTCATATTCTAGGCAGCACATAAGTCTGCCGCAGGTTCCTGAAATTTTGGTTGGGTTTAAAGACAGGTTCTGTTCCTTTGCCATTTTGATGGAAACCGGATTGAATTCCGACAAGTGTTCCCGGCAGCAGCATGGTCTGCCACAGGCACCTAAGGCACCTACCATTTTGGCTTCGTCTCTAACCCCAATTTGACGGAGTTCAATGCGGGTCTTAAAGACACTGGCAAGGTCTTTGACCAATTCACGGAAGTCTACACGGCCATCCGCAGTGAAGTAAAACAGGATTTTACTTCCGTCAAAGGAATACTCCACGTCAATGAGTTTCATTTCCAAATTATGCTTTTTTATTTTCTCTTCACAAAGCTGGAAGGCCTTGGCCTCTTTGGCTTTGAAAGATTCCATGGTACTGATGTCCTCTTCGGTAGCAATACGGACAATCGGTTTCAGCGGAGCAACAATGTCATCATCTTCCACTTGGAAGTTTGGCTTCGCTACGAATCCGCATTCCATTCCACGGGCTGTTTCCACAATGACCTTCTGGTCCAGGGTAAGCTGTAACCCCACCGGGTCAAAGGTGTAAACCTTGCCCACTTCTTTGAAGCGGACTCCAACTACTTCGGTCATAAAAACCCTCCAAACCTTAGCGCTGGTTTGCCGCTGTCATAAGACAGCTGGACAGACGGGTTAAGGTTAAATTTTTATTGGCATACAGATGAATACTGGCGGACAGATCAGACAGCACTTCTGTCATCTTCAGAAGGCTCTCGTTGCCAAAGCGTTTGCTAAGGGCAATGACTTCGGCAGGCTGTCCGGAAAGAAAGAGGTTACTTCCGGAATTCATAACCAAGGTGTCTCGGATAATCATACCCAGGGCATCCAAAGTCAGAGGAAGTTCCTCAAAGTTTTTCTCAAAATAGGAAGCGGCCTGCATTAATTGCAGTTCGTTTCCATTGGCTAATGCCCGTGCCAGTTCAGCAGCCTTTTCTTTACTTTGTTCCAGTTCCTTTTTATCTACCCCGGCCGTAGCATCTGCATTAATGTTAAAGGCAGCTACACGGGAAAGGACGGTAGGCAGTAACACGGATTTGGAGTCACAGCAAAGAATAAAGTTGGCAAAACTTGGCGGTTCTTCCAGAATTTTCAGCAGTGCATTCTGACCGTAGTCCTGCATGCGTTCTGCTTCCGGAATAATATAAATCTTGCGGTCACCTTCGTTTGGGAGCACATAAGCATCTGCTCTCATTTGACGAATGGCTTCTACAGATAAGGTTTTCTTTTTTTCTTCCGGTGTTACGAAAATAACATCCGGATGAGCGCCGGCCAGCACTTTCCGGCAGGAGTCACAGTTGCCGCAAGGTTTGCCTTCTGGCTGGGTGCAAAGCAGCGCTTCGGCCAGCTTGGTAGCCAAGGCTTTGCGGGCTTCCCCGCTGCCCCCTTCAATGACCAGGGCATGGGGCACGCGGTTGCTGTCAACCAAAGTGGTCAACTGCTTCAGCAACCCTTCGTCAATACCTTGCAACGTCATGAAAGTTCTCCTCGTTTATAATACGGTCTGGTCCGGGTTTGGGTCCTTGACGCTCAAATAGTCTGCCGGAATGGTATTGCTGCCGGCGGCAACAGATGGATTCACCGGGGAGTCCGGTTCTTCCGGAGTAAAGAGTTTGGCAGGAGCATCCATGGTTCCTTCCGGAATCAAGTCTTCTGTGTTATCTTCCAGCTGATGTCTGTGTTCTCTGTATTCCCGCAGGAAGAGAACCATAACAGAACCAACAAAAAAGAGCAAGAAAAAGTCGGTTACCGGAATGCCTCTTGGCAGTTCGTCTGATTTCCCAATCAAGGTCATAAACATTGGGGCAAAGCTTTCTACCAGAGCAAAGAATACAGCGCAGGTTCCGGTAAAGAAGAAAATCCACAAGCTATTTTGTCCGTTTACATTGGAAGCCATACGGGCAAAGCTTAAGAAGAAAATGGTAAAGAACCCTAAGAACAGGAGTTCCAACATTAACTGAGATACATTGCGGAAGCTGATTGGCTCAACGAAGTCTCCCATCAAGCGGAATACGCCCCAGAGTACCGGACAAAGAGCCAACAGGGAATGCTCACTAAGCACATTTTTCCCTTTCCAGAAGGTCTGGACATAGAACAGTAAGTAAATGGCGCTACAAGCGGCAAAGACAATTTGGAAAACCATTGGAATAAAGCCGCTGCGGATGTAATAAACCATTCCTTGACCGTCTGCATTTTGCACCAGGCCAACCGCCTGAATGATTTGGTAAACCGTGTCGTAAACAAAGGCAAAAGAAGCAATTCCGCCAATAACGGAAACTGCCTTGTTCACGTGGGAAACCAACATTGGTTTGGCCAAGTTCCCTGACAAGTAGGTAATCAGAAAGGCGCCTACAACGGCTGCAATTCCCAGGCCAAACAGAATTGGAATAGACATATTTCGAACCGTCCAGAATCCGGTTTCCGGATCCAGGCAGTTAAAATACTGATAAAGACGTACCGGCACAGCCAAAACAGCAGCTGCCAGTGCAATATAAATAGCGCCAATTGGTGAAAGGGCTTGAATCTTTTTTGTCTTCATTTTGGAAATCCCCTTTATGGCAGAATATCAGAAATAAAAATTACACAATATTATACTATAATAAGCGCCATAAAGCAAAAAGAAAAACCCCCGCAATCTGCGGGGGTTTTATAGGTAATTTTACTGTTCTTCTACAGCGTAAACAGAAACCTTTTTGCGGTCCTTGCCCATGCGTTCGAAGCGTACGGTACCGTCAATAAGAGCGAAGAGAGTATCATCCTTACCCTTACCTACGTTGTTACCTGGGTGAATGTGAGTACCACGCTGCTTAACGAGAATGTTACCAGCAAGTACGAACTGACCATCAGCGCGCTTTACGCCAAGTCTTTTGGATTCAGAGTCACGACCGTTACGGGTGGAACCCATACCTTTCTTATGTGCCATGTAATTTACACCTCTTTATATATGAAAATAAGTAGTAATCAAATATTATTCAGCAGCTTCTTCAGCTTCAGCCTTCTTGGCTCTAGGAGCTCTTACGCTAATCTTGCCAATTTCAACCTTGGTATATGGCTGTCTGTGGCCCTTCTTGCGCTTTTCGTTCTTCTTTGGCTTGTAAGTGAATACAACAACCTTCTTGCCCTTGCCGTTCTTGATTGCAGTAGCAGCAACCTTTGCGCCCTTAACATATGGGTCGCCAACTTTAAGGCCCTTGTCGGTGCCTACAGCAAGTACTTTGTCGAAGGAAATTTTAGCGTCAGCTTCTACGTCAAGCTTTTCGATGTAGATTACGTCGCCTTCTTCTACTTTGTACTGTTTTCCGCCAGTTTCAATAATAGCGTACATGTGGTGTTTTCCCTACCTTTAATATAGTCTCGCTACGACGGGTGAAAACCTTGGGTTTTACTTGTTTCTAGGCGCAATTCACCTAGGACCCGGAATATGCGGCAACGGTTAGTATAGCATAGGAAAAATGGCTCGTCAACAACAAAATTGACGAGCCAAAAGCCTTGAAACTTGGTTTATTTTTCTTCTGCAAAGAAGTCGCGCTTGTTGAATCCGGCAGTCATGAATCGCCATGCAGCCTTTTTGCTGGTGAGCCAGGCAATATAAACGTCATTTTTCTTTGCTTTGTCGTTTTTCACCATGCCCTTTACTAAGAAGTTTGCAACCACGTCAGGGTAGTCACCCAAAATGTTGTAAACCTTCTTGGTTTTTTCAGACAGTTCCATGGAACCATCCTGGCCCAGCGGCTTGGTAATGAAGTCGGTAATCATGATACCAGGGTTCAAACGGCCAATTTTAACCGGCGATTCGGTCAATTCCAATTCCTTGGCCAGACCGGCAACCAGGTATTTTACGCCACGCTTGGAAGAACCGTAAGCGGTGAGGCCAAGTTGAGTGGCATCGTCGGAGCCGAAGCCTTCAATGCAATAAACGGCACCGAAGCCCTGCTTGTTCATACCGTTGATGGCAGTTTTGCAGCCGTACATAGCGCCCTTCAGGTCAATATCAATGACAATGTCCATCTGTTCTTTGGTCAGTTCCCAAACCGGTACCATTGGCTGGTTTACACCGGCATTGTTGATCCAAACGTCAACGGCGCCAAAGGCAGCTACTGCTTCCTTCCACAGGTTTTCCAAATCTTCCGGCAGTGTTACGTTGGCAGGAACAGCCAGTACACCGGCCTTGCTCTTTTCAGCCTTCAATGTTGCTTCGGCCTTCTCCAGATTTTCTACGTTAAAGTCGGAAAGAACCACGTTCCATCCGTTTTTCTGAAAGACCTTGGCCATTTCAAAGCCCAAGCCTCTTGCACTACCGGTAATAACGGCAGTCTTTTTTGCTTTTGCCATAACCATTCTCCTCTTCTGCTAGTCTGCTTCCTTCGGCAGGATGACAGACAGTGCAAAATTTTCATCCTTAAATTGTTTTTCCAACTGTGCCATGGCGTCTTCCACGGTAACAGTCTGGTAAATTTCAAGTTCGTCAAACAGGTGATACCCTTCGAAATGTGCAGCTATGAGTTCGTTTGCCAAACCATCTATTCCATTATAATCCATAACGGCTCTGCCGTAACTCATTTTCCGTAAAATGTCAAAATCCTTTTGCTCTAAGCCCTGGGTTTTGAGGCGATGCAGTTCTTCCTTGACGGCATCCGCAACGGCTTCCGGATCCCGGGAGTCACCGCAGAACAGAATGGTGCGGTACCCCGGACCCACAAAGTATTCATAACCGAAGGTGCCGTTAATGAGGCCTTCGCTAAGGAGACGGTTAAAGAGCGGCGAGGTGTCACCGGCTACGTAATCCAGTAAAAGTCCGGTTAAAATGCGTTCCTTTAGTGTTGGCAGTTCCAGGCCGGTTTCTTCCTTGTAGCCCATGGCAAAAGTTGGCATGGTTACAGGGAACTCCTTGGCAACATAGGATTTTACTATGCCGTTTGATTCCCCAAAGTCAGCTCGCTTTGCAAAGCAAGGCGGCTCCGGCTGGGTGCCCAGGACGTCGTCCACAATGGAAAGCACCTGGTCCGGAGTGACGTTGCCGGCCACCGCAAGGACCATGTTATTTAAGTTGTAGAAACTGTGGTAGCAGTCATAAAGCAAATCCGCATTGATTTGCGCAATGCTGGCTTCCGTACCGGCAATGTCAATTTTCACCGGGTGGTTTTCATAGAGGCAATCCAGCAGGTTGAACAGGACGCGCCAGCTCGGTTCGTCCAGATACATGCGGATTTCCTGGCCAATGATGCCCTGTTCTTTTTGCACGGTTTCCTCCGTGAAGTACGGGTGGCGGACAAAGTCTAAGAGAATCCGCAGGTTCTCTTCAAAGTTGCCGGCGCAGGAGAACAGGTAACAGGTTTTATCAAAACTGGTATAGGCATTGGCCGACGCCCCGGTTTCAGAGAACCGGTCAAAAGCGTCCAGTTCTTCTGACTCAAAGAGTTTGTGTTCTAAGAAATGGGCAGTGCCTTCCGGAATGGCCACCCGCTCCCCTTCCTTATTTAAGAAGGTATCAATGGAACCGTAGTTGGTTCCCACAATGGCATAGGTGGTGGAGTACCCGGCTTTTGGATACACCAGCACGGTCAGTCCCGTCTGGTGGACAGCCTCATAATAGGATTCCTGTAAAATAGGATTATGAATTTCACGCATCGGCCTGGTCCTCCTTTCCGGTTCCTTCCAAAAGGAAGACGGTGTCTAACCGAATACTTCTGGCGGCTTCCACCACGTCATCCCGGGTAACCGCCTTCAGTTTCTTTGCCACTTCTTCCGGTGGCAGGAAGGTCTGGTCACAGACGGCCATATACATCCAGCCGTCCAGTTCCTCCGGTGTGTCACAGACAGAGCGGAACCCGTCCATCAGGTACTTGTGGCTGGTTTCCAAGTCGGCGTCGGTGAAGTTCCCGTCCTGCAGTTCCTTCAGTTCGTGCAAAATGGAGTCCACTGCCTTTTGGGCATTTTCGTTTTCAATGCCGCTCTGTACCAGCATAATTCCCTTTTTGGAATAGACTCTGGCAGAGCAGTAATAACAGAGGGACTGGGCCTCCCTGACATTTTTAAACAGACGGGAATGGGGACCGCCGCCGAACAGGTCACTGAAGACCCGGAACCGGGCATAATCTGCCTCGGTATCCCGAATGCCGGTTCGGAAGCCCAGTACCAGTTTGCCCTGGGCAATGTCCTGTACTTCGGTAACGTGCTTTTCTGCCGTTACCTCCTGCTTCAGGCCATTGGAGAAGTCGGCAAACTGTTCTGCCCTGGTTACGCTGGTTACGTAACCGGCCACCAGGTCGGCCACCTTATCCGGATCCGTGCTGCCCACCACATTCACCTGAATGCGGGCTACACGGAGCAGTTCCCGCCAGGCTTCCGTCACCGTTTCCGGTGTCATGGCATCTATGCCCTCTTCTGTGCCCAGTGGGTTCACTCTATATACTTCATCCTCACACATGAGTTCAATTAGACGGTCTCTTGCGTAAGTGCGTTTGTCATTTTTATCTGCTTCCAGACGTTCCTTCAGCAGCCTCTGTTCCCGTTTCAAATCCTCTTCCGGTACCAAGCCGTCTTTTAAAAGAGGAGCATACAGGGCATCACAGAGCAATTTGGTACATTCCAAAACCAGGTCTTCCCCATCAAAGGTGAAGCGGTTATCCAACATGGTAATAGACAGGCGGAGTACCAGGTTTTCCCCCATTTTGGTAACAGCAGGAGAAAGAATGGCGCCATAGAGTTCTGCCAGCCGTTTGCTCAAATCCAAAAAGCTTGGGTAAGCTGCCGTCGTCTTGGTAAACAAGTACGGCAAAACCGCATAGGTTTCCGGTTCCAACGTCAGTGGCAGAACCAGATTCACAGCCAGCCGGCCGGTTTTAAAACGGTCCGTTTGGTAGGACACAATTTTCAGCCCTTCAAAGGGTGTTACAGTTACAAATTCGTTCTTCATTTTCTGCTTCGCTTTCCCTAAAGATACTAACAGTTTACCATATCCCGCCTTCATTGACTTGCCCATTTTTCTTTGCTAGAATTTCACCGTAATGAAAGGAAGTTGTTTCATGAATTTCACACCTGTTGGCGGCTCCGGCCGCGTTGAAGGCTTCTGCCTGGTCAAACTCTGCGAGGTCAAAACCTCCACCAAAGGCACCAAGTATATGGACCTTATTCTCTCGGACAAATCCGGAGAAATCAGTGCCAAATACTGGGACTACCAGGAAGGCGTCACCATCATTTACGAAACCAATACCATTGTGAAAATCCGCGGTACCGTAGAACAGTTCCGCGGCGCTCCACAGCTCCGTGTTGAACTCATCCGTCCGGCTTTGCAGACGGACAACATTAACCCGGCAGACTACATTGCCACAGCAGAGTATGACCCTGCTGCCATGTATGAAGAAATTCTCCGCATTGCAGCAAACTTCAAAGACCAGGATCTGGCCGCTTTGTTGAAGGCAGTTTACGAAAAATACAAAGAACAGCTCCTCTACTTCCCGGCCGCAGTCAAACTGCACCACGCCATGCAGGGCGGACTTTTGTACCACACCCTGTCCATTATCCGCATGGCCCAGAAGGCCGCCGAAGTATACCCGACCATTGACGCCGACCTGCTGATCTGCGGCGCCGCCCTTCACGACATTGGGAAGCTGGCGGAAATGGATGCCAATGAGTTGGGAATTGCCAGCAAATATACCATTGACGGCAACCTCATCGGACACCTGGTCCGCGGTGCCATCATGGTACACGATGTTGCGCTGGAAATTGGCACCCCGCTGGAAAAGGTGGAACTCATTGAGCACATGCTGATTTCCCACCACGGCAAGCCGGAATTTGGCTGTGCCGTCCGCCCAATGTTCATGGAAGCCCACGTACTCTCCATGCTGGACGAAATGGATGCCAAAATTTATGAAATTGCCGACATCACTTCTGAGGTAGAGGTGGGAGACTTCTCCCAGCGCCTGTGGGCTTTGGACGACACCCGTCTCTTTAACCACGGCCGTACCGAAGAAACCGAGCCAAAGGCAAACTTATTAGACGACTAAAGGAGCACTATCATGTGTGAAGCAGACTACACGGTTCCGGCCGGCGCCACCACCTATAATGCCGGGGAAGACACCAACCCGTGGACCGAGTTAAAAATCCGGGTACCTGCCGAGGCCATTGACCTGGCAGGAGACATAGCCCAAATGACCGTACCTTACGGCATTTACATTGAAGACTACCGTTTTCTGGAAGAAGAAACATTAGAAATTGCCCACATTGACCTCATTGATGAAGACCTGTTACAAAAGGACCGTTCCGTAGGTTATATCCACATTTATTTGGAGCCGGGCATCAATCCAATGGAAGCCGTTTTGTTCCTGCAAGAGCGGTACAGTGACTGTCAAATTGCTTCCGACATTGAGCTTCTCCCTTGTAAGCGGGAAGACTGGCAAAACAATTGGAAGAAGTATTTCCACCCAATGGAAATCGGTTCCTCCCTGCTCATCCAGCCAAGTTGGGAAGAGGAAGACCAAGACCAGCGTGAAACGGCAGACGGCCGTAAAATTCTCCGCATTGAACCGGGCATGGCTTTTGGCACCGGTTCCCACGACACCACCCGTCTTTGCCTGGAAACCTTAGAGGAAACCATCCAAGGCGGAGAAACCGTTTTAGACTTGGGCTGCGGCTCCGGTATTTTGTCCTTGGCCGCCCTGCTTTTGGGCGCCAAATCCGCTGAAGGCGTAGACATTGACGAACTGGCCGTAAAAACCGCCATTGAAAACGGCACCATCAACGGCTTCACTGCTCCGCAGTACACCATTCATTGCGGAGACATGGCCGAACGGATTTCCGGCACCTATGACATTGTAGTAGCCAACATTGTAGCTGACATCATTGTGTTGTTCTGCCAAACTGCCCGCCAGTTTATGCATGAAGAATCTGTCTTCATTATCTCCGGCATTATTGCCACCAGAGAAGAGGATGTCCTGAAGGCCTTTGCCGACAACAACTTCACCGTAAAAGAGCGGAAGCAGTCCGGAGAATGGCTCTGCTTCACCGTTTCTTAAACGTTCTAAAATTTCATTCAATTTTCTATTGCAATTAAAGTAAAAATTTACTATATTCTATGTGCCTTTTAAAAGGGCCGAAAAAAGGAGATACATTTCTCGGAGACACGAAATGGGTCAACCCATCATTGACCAGGTTTTCGGCGTTAGGCATGCTGCCTCGGTGCAGTGTACCCAAACGCTACTCCTATTCCATTTTCGAGAGGAATGCATCCCTAAGCCGAAGGTAACTCCGGCAGATACGGTCCCTTATAAAGGTCAAATTTCAGATTATTATGACCGCCGTGTCCCATTTGGGATGCGGCGGATTTTTTATGCTCAAAAAAGATTACACAGGACGGCTTTCCCTAAGGCATCAGGTCAGTCTGATTTTGTTTCTGGCAGTATGTATCCTTCTGGGTCTTTCTGCCGGACGCATGTGGATTCCACCGGTAGAGGCCCTTCACTCCCTGGGTGCCAAACTGAATCTAATGACCCAGGATAACCCACAGATTGATACCGTCATTTGGAACATCCGTGTTCCAAGAGTGCTGTTGGCCGCCTTAGTCGGTGCCGGCCTCTCCGTGTGTGGTTGCACCTTCCAGAACCTGTTTTCCAACCCCCTTGCCACGCCGGACACCTTAGGGGTTGCCTCCGGTGCCAGTTTTGGCGCTGCTTTGGGGCTGCTACTGGGCATGCATATTCTCGGAGTGCAGTTTACTGCCCTCCTATTTGGCCTACTTGCCGTGGCCATCACCGCCATTTCCAGTCATGGCATCGGGAATTCCAAGAATACTCCCATTTTGGCCGGGATCATGGTTAGTTCCCTCTTTAGTTCCTTGGTCTCTTTAATCAAATACACTGCCAACACAGAAACTCAGCTTCCGGCCATTACCTATTGGCTCATGGGAAGCATGGAAGGCGCCGGCTACAAAACCATGGCCTTCGGCGCTCCGCCCATTCTCTTCTGCGTTGGCATTTTATGGGCCCTTCGCTGGAAGATGAATCTTCTTCCCCTCTCTGAGGAAGAAGCCATCAGCTCCGGGGTCAACATCAAAGCCCTCCGCATCATTGTGGAGCTCTGCGCTACCATGATTACCGCATCCTGCGTTTCCATGTGTGGACAGGTGGGCTGGGTAGGCCTACTGGTTCCCCACATGTGCCGCATGATGTTCCGTAGCAATACGGTTTCCCTGCTTCCGGCCTCCGCCTTTCTGGGCGCCGGGTTCCTGATTCTCGTGGATACCTTGGCCAGAACCGCATCGCCAAGAGAAATACCCATTTCCATTATTACGGCCCTCATTGGTGCGCCGTTCTTCATTTATCTTCTGCGGAAAAACCGGGGGTGGAATTTATGATTTTAACTGTAAATGGCGGCAAGTTCTCTTATCCCAACGGAGAGCGAACCGTGTTAAAGGACATTCATTTTTCCCTGGAGAAAGGGGACGTCATGGCCATTCTCGGGCCAAACGGAGCAGGCAAAACCACCTTGCTAAAATGCATGACGGGCCTAAGAAAGTGGAACGAGGGAGAAACCTTCCTAGACGGACAGCCCCTCTCTTCCCTGCCCATCAAGAAGCGGTGGCAAACGCTTTCCTATGTGCCACAGGCCAAGCAAGCCATGGCCGCCTACACGGTGGAAGAAATGGTGCTCTTAGGGCGGGCCTCTTCCGTCTCCGCCTTTTCCCACCCCAAGGAAGCGGACATGGAGGCAGTGGACTACGCCATTGCCAAAACCAAAATTGACGCCCTGCGGCACCGCTCCTGCACCGAACTCAGCGGCGGAGAATTGCAGATGGTGCTCATTGCCAGAGCCCTGGCCTCCAAGCCGGAAATTGTGGTATTGGACGAGCCGGAATCCAATCTGGATTTCCACAATCAGCTGCTGGTGTTAAGCGTACTGTCGGAGCTGGCCAAAGACGGCATCACCTGCATCTTCAACACCCACTATCCGGCCCATGCCTTACAAATTGGAACCAAAGCCTTTCTGCTTGCCAAAAACGGAACCTACACTTTTGGCAACACTTCCGATGTAATTACCGAGGAAAACATTCTTAGGTACTTTGGGGTCCGCTCCATTATTGGTCAGCTCACCAAGGATCATCAAAGTTACTCTGATGTGATTCCTATTTCCATAGACACTCGATTTCAAAAACTCTCCTATGACCAATCACGATAGAATTATCACCCTATTAAAAGAACATCAATTGGACCACGACGACTGGTGCTACCTGATTGCCACCTACTCTCCGGAGGATGTGGCGCTGGCCCGAAGACTAGCCTATGAAACCACCACCCGCGCATTCGGGAAAAATGTGTTTTTCCGGGGCATTATTGAATTTTCCAACATCTGTCAAAACGACTGTTACTACTGTGGCATCCGCCACTCCAACAAGCAGATTACCCGATACCGCTTGTCCAAAGAAAAAATATTAGAATGCTGTACCGAAGGATACTGTCTGGGCTACCGCACCTTTGTCTTACAAAGCGGAGAGCGCCGGGTAAAAAATGCAGATGCCATATTAGATTTGGTCTGGTCCATTCGGGAACGGTTCCCGGACTGTGCCATCACCCTTTCCGTCGGGGAATGCGAAAAAGACGTTTACCGGGCCATGAAGCAGGCCGGCGCAGACCGGTATTTGCTGCGGCACGAAACCGCTGACAAGAGCCATTATGAAATGCTGCACCCGGAGGACATGTCCTTTGAACACCGCATGCAGTGCTTATATGACCTCAAAGAATTGGGCTTTCAAACCGGCTGCGGCATGATGGTGGGAACCCCCTTCCAGTCCGTAGGTGCCCTGGTTAAGGACATGGAATTCCTCCAGTCCTTCCAGCCGGAAATGGTGGGGATTGGTCCTTTCCTGCCCCAAGCGGAAACCCCCTTTTCCCATTACCCGGCAGGAGATCAGACCTTGACCCTATACCTGCTCAGTTTGACCCGCCTCTTACTTCCCAACACCATGTTGCCGGCCACCACGGCTTTGGGCAGCGCTGCGGAAGATGGCCGCATCCAGGGCGTTCTCTCCGGATGCAACGTGGTCATGCCCAACCTTTCCCCAAAAGATATCCGAAAAGAATTCTGTTTATATGACAACAAAGTAGGCCTTCGCTGCAACGCAGAAGAAAGCCTACAGTTACTGAAAAAACAAATGGCTTCCGTCGGCCGTGGACTCATGGTAGGCCGCGGAGACCATATCAACTTTGTAAAAAGTGAGAACCCCTATGATTAAAATTGCTGTTTACGGAAAAGGTGGTATTGGAAAATCCACCATCGTATCCAACCTCTCTGCCGCTCTGGCGGAAACCGGGTTAACCGTCATGCAAATCGGCTGTGACCCCAAAGCAGACTCCACCACCGGCTTACACCACCAAGTTTCCATTGAAACCGTCTTGGACTTGGTCCGCACCAAAAAGAATGCCGTTGCCCTGGAAGACATGGTCCACAGGGGCTACGCCGGCGTTCTCTGCGTGGAAGCAGGGGGCCCTACCCCGGGAACCGGTTGTGCCGGCCGGGGCATCATTGCCGCCTTGGAAAAGTTAAAAGAAAAAGGCGCCTACGAAACTTATCAGCCCGACGTGGTCTTTTATGACGTTCTGGGCGATGTAGTTTGTGGCGGATTTTCCATGCCCATGCGGGGTGGATACGCTGACCAGGTCTTTATTGTCACCTCCGGTGAAAACATGGCAATCCACGCTGCCGCCAACATTGCCACGGCAGTCAGCGGATTTAGAGCCAGAGGGTACGCCGCCTTGGGCGGACTGATTTTAAATAAACGAAACGTCCCGAAAGAAGAAGAAAAAGTATTGGAACTTGCCGGGGACGTGGAAAGCAACGTGGTAGGCACCCTTAGCCGAAGTGAAACGGTGTTAGCGGCGGAAGCCCTTGGCAAAACCGTTATGGAAGCCTTCCCAAACAGCGAAATGGCGGCAGAATACCGCCGGCTGGCAAAAGAAATCCTAGAGGTTTGCGGGGTGACAAACCCATGATTCCCTTTGCGAAAGCCTCGTTCCCAGCATCCTTTTCCTCCGGCCTGGAATATAGCGTTCCCGCCAGAGGCAGTTGGAACATTGCCCATGTGGGCATGCTGATTCCGGAAGCCCATGAAGTGTTTGTCTGCGCTGCCGGCTGTCTCCACGGGGTTGTGTTAAGCGCCGCAGAAATGAATTTAACCCGTCGCTTTTCCACCATCGCCGTGGAAGAACACAACGTCTTAGACGGAGACCTAGAAGAATTGATTATTTCCGGCGTTACAGATATTCTGAATCGCCTTCCCTATAGACCGAAGGCCCTGCTGCTCTATTCCAGCTGCATAGACCACTTTGTAGGATGCGACCTGGACCTGTGCTTCAAAGAGCTTCGGGCCCGGTTCCCGGAAGTGGCCTTTACCGATTGCTACATGACGCCCATTCTGCGGAAGAGCGGCATGACACCGGATCAGAAAATGCGCCGGCAGCTGTACAGCCTGCTGGAACCAAAAGAGAAAAAAGAAAAGCACTGTGCCATTCTCGGCAACTGTGTTTCTCTTTCAAAAGACTGTGACCTAATAAAATTTTTGGAAAACGCAGGTTGGACCGTTCATCAGCTGCCAGACTGTGAAACCTATGAACAGTATTTGGAAATGGCCTGCTGTACTTTATGCATTACCACACAGGCCGTTGCCAATCCCGGTGCAGAAGCCCTGTGTCAGCGGCTCTCTATGAACCACTTATACCTGCCGTTTGGGGTTTCTAACGAAAACATAGATGCCAACATGAACCGTTTGGCCGTGGCCTTAGGAACCACCTACACACCCAATCCCAGTGTCATGGCAGAAGCAGAAGCCGCTTTGCAAAATGCAAAAGAAGTCATTGGCGCAACGCCGATTGCCATTGACTACAACCTAACCACCAGACCGTTGGAACTGGCAAAACTGCTTTTGGAACACGGGTTCCGTGTCACCAAATTATTTGCCGATTCCTTCAGCGGAGAAGAGCAGGATGCCTTCTGCTGGCTGCAGGAAAACGCACCGGACTTGGAACTTCATCCAACGGTTCACACCAGCATGCGTTTTTACCGGCAGGCATCTGCTCCAAAGGAAAAGACCTTGGCCTTGGGCCAAAAAGCGGCCTTTTTCACCAATACCCCTTACTTCGTCAATCTAGTGGAAAATGGGGAACTCTATGGTTATTGGGGCGTGGCGCAAATCGCCCAGAGGATGATAGAAGCCTTCTCTACTCCAAAAGATACCGAAACCCTGATTTCTAGAAAAGCCTTAGGATGTGAAAGCCTGATATGAGACAAGTACGAACCGTTTTATCCACCTACGCCTCGGATTCCTTCGGCGTGTGTTCCGCCCTTTACGAATTGGGCGGCATGGTTGTCATGCACGATGCGTCCGGCTGTAATTCCACCTATACCACCCACGATGAACCCCGTTGGTACCACACCACCGACTCGGTTTTCGTGTCCGGCTTAACCGAACTGGAGGCCGTACTGGGGGAAGATGAAAAAATCAAGAACGACATGGTGGCAGCCATTCAGGACGTATGCCCTGCCTTTGCCGCCATTGTAGGAACCCCCATTCCCATGATGACCGGCTTTGACTACGACGCCATTGCCGAAGAAGTCACCGCAGAAACCGGTGTGCCCTGTTTTGGATTTCCCACCAGTGGCATGCGGACTTACCTCTGCGGGGTTTCGGAAGCCCTGGCTCTGGTAGCAGAAAAGCTGACCCTGAAAACCGATGTTCGGCTGCCAAAAACCGTCAACATTTTAGGTGCTACACCCCTGGACTTTTCCCTCGGCGGAACCGTGGAATCCACCAAGAAGTGGCTAACGGAAAGCGGATGGCAAGTCCGTTCCTGCTGGGCCATGGGAAGCAGCTTAATAGACCTTAGCCTTGCCGGGGAAGCCTCTGTCAATTTGGTGATTTCCGGCAGTGGAATGCGGGCAGCCAAAATGTTAAAGCAGAAGTTCGGTACCCCTTACGTAGTTGGTACCCCTGTGGGGAAACGGTTTTCGGACCATTTGCTTAAGATCTTGGAGCAAACGGAAACCGATGGCATAGAACGAATCAGCTTCGATGTCGTTTCCCCGGACCCGGAATGCCAATCCTTCCTGATTGGCGACAGTGTCATTTCCCGGTCCATTGCAGCCGCCATGCAGTTCAGCCACGGCTATACTCCAAAGGTAATCTGTCCTTTGGAACCACTGGAGTCTTTAGAGGGCATTCTCACGCCGCTAGACTACTTTGCTTCGGAAGAAGATGAAATTGAGGAACTCTGTGGAAAGGCCCAATGGGTCATGGCAGATCCTATGTACCGGTCCATCTTACCGGAAGGCTGTTCTTTCTTCCCACTCCCTCACGAAGCCTTTTCCGGGCGCATCTTCCAAAAAGATGTTCCCGATTTATTAAAATTCACCCTATAAAGGAGCCCTATCTATGAAACGATTTCTCGGAATTCTCATTGTTCTTGCCGTTTTGCTGAACTGCTTTTTCTGCGGCTGCGGAAGCAAAGAAAAAGCAGATGCTCAGTCCAAAGACACCAATGCCGGCACCATTACGGTAGTGGACCATGCAGGAAACAAAGTGAAAGTACCAAAGGACATCAAGCGAATTGCAGTCTGTGAAATATACCCTCTACCATCTGTACTTTCTGTCTTTTTTGACTCTGCCAACAAAATTGTTGCCATGTCTCCTGCCAGTATGTCTTCCGCACGGAACGGCTTGCTGTCCAAACTCTATCCGGAGATTTTAAGCACCAACACCACCGCTATGGGTGACAACAATTTAAACATTGAAGAACTGATGAAGCTGGACCCACAAGTGGTGTTCTACAACGCAGCCAAAAAAGATACCGGTGACACCTTACGGAAGGCAGGCTTTAACGCTGTCGGTATTTCCGTTAACAAGTGGAATTACAACTGTGTGGAAACTCTGAACCAGTGGATTTCCCTGTTGTCCCAGATTTTCCCGGAAGCCGCCAACGGCCGTGCGGAAAAGGTCAAGAAATACAGCGAGGACACCTTGAACCTTATCAAAGAACGTACCGGGAAATTGTCCGACCAGCAGCGGAAGAATGTCTTTTTCCTCTTCCAATACAGTGAAGAATCCATTGTCACCTCCGGCTGTCACTTCTTTGGACAGTGGTGGGCGGATTCCATTGGTGCCAAAAATGTGGCAAAAGACCTGCAGGACGACAACTCCATCAAAGTAAACTTAGAACAGGTTTATTCTTGGAATCCGGAAATCATCTTCATGACCAACTTCACCACCAGCTTCCCGGAAGACCTGTATGAAAACACCGTGGGGAACTATGACTGGAGCGGTATTACCGCTGTGCAGAAAAAGCAGGTATACAAAATGCCTCACGGCATGTACCGCTGCTATACCCCAGGGGTAGATACTCCGGTAACCCTGCTCTGGATGGCAAAAACCGTATATCCGGACCTGTTCGGGGATATTGATTTGGGTCAAAAAACCAAAGAATACTACAAATCCATTTTCGGAGTGGATCTGACAGACTCCCAGGCCAACAGCATTTTCAACCCATCTGTTGCCGTGGGCCGGGTTCATATTTAAGAGGTGGATGTATGCCGAATTTAAACGAAACCCCCTCCTCAGAACGCCTTCACATTGGGTTCTTCGGATGCCGTAATGCCGGCAAATCCAGCTTGGTAAATGCGGTTACCGGCCAGTGCCTCTCCATTGTTTCCGAAGTAAAAGGCACCACCACGGACCCGGTTAAGAAGTCCATGGAATTACTCCCACTGGGCCCGGTGGTCATCATTGACACCCCGGGTCTGGACGACATCGGCCTACTGGGCGAGTTACGCATCCGAAAGGCCAAGCAAATCCTGAGTCAAACCGACATTGCCGTTTTGGTTGTGGATGCCACCGGCCGGATGGGAGAATATGACCGGGATTTGGTGAAAGAATTCCAAAAGAACGACATCCCTTTCTTAATTGCCTTCAATAAATGTGACCTCTTATCAGAAACGCCGTCCCTGAAAACCAACGAGTACTGTGTCAGTGCCACAGAAGGCATCGGCATTGAAGCATTGAAAGACGCTTTTCAGCAGTTTGCCCCCAAAGAAAAAAAGACCCCCATTATTGGAGATCTTCTCAGTCCGGGAGACCCAGTTATTTTGGTTTGTCCTATTGATGAATCTGCGCCAAAAGGCCGTATGATTTTGCCTCAGCAGCAAACCATCCGGGACATTTTGGACTTTGGAGCCACCGCAATGGTGGTAAAAGAAACGGATTTGGCAGGCGCCTTAGACCGGTTAAAAGAGCCACCGAAACTGGTGGTCACGGACAGCCAGGCACTTTCCCTGGTAAGCAAGGTGGTACCGGAAGAAGTTCCTCTTACTACCTTCTCTATTTTGATGGCCCGCTACAAAGGCTTTTTATCCCCTGCCGTTTCCGCCATTGCCAAGGCCGCCACATTGGAGGAAAACAGTTGGGTGCTCATGGCCGAAGGCTGTACCCACCACAGGCAGTGCAATGACATCGGCACCATAAAAATCCCGAAGATGCTGCAAGAGTACTGTGGCCGGCCCCTTCAGTTTGAAACCTGTAGCGGCAACACCTTCCCGGAAGACCTTTCCCCCTACTCCCTCATCATTCACTGCGGCGCCTGCATGAACACCGACCGTGACCTACGGCAGCGTCTTCGCCGCGCCATCCGACAGGGCGTTCCTTTTACCAACTATGGCATTGCCCTGGCCCAAATGACCGGCACTTTGGAACGAACCTTACGCCCCCTGCCGGAAATCCACAAATTGTTAGAACCATAAATAAAAAAGGTGTAGTCCCATGGACTACACCTTTTCTTTTATTTTCTTATTCTGCAAGTTCTGCAGGGCGCTTTCTAAGCAAGTGCCAAGTTGGAATCATACCCACAATCAGGTTGAGGATATAAACTCCTGCAATGGCGGCCAGAAGCATCCAGAAAACTACAAAGAACTTGGTTCCTGCTTCTTCGTTGTTTGCCAAAATGCAAGCCAGAACAATATAAGTAATGACCATGGCTGGCAGTTCGGTCAACGTGGTCAGTGCCAGGATTTCGCCGGCGCTCTGTTTCTTCACGTCACCCTTCTTGACACCCAATCCGCGGAGGGCACCAATTTCCTTCTTTCTGCTTCTTACGGAAGCAAAGAGTAAGAAGAACATCAGCACCAAGGAAAGCAACAGAACAATCGCTGCCAAAAGAATGGTTCTGGTTTTATCAATCTGATTACCAGCTTCAAAGGCCTTCTTGGTCTGATCTGCCACCTTCAAAATGTTGTATCCTGCCTGGTCCAAACCGGAGAACGCAGCATCCAATTTACCATTTGGAACAATTTGGTATTCTCTCTGGTCAGCGGCCATCTTCAAGGCCAACATATCATCGTTTACCATAATGCGGACGGAGTCGGCAGTAGTCTTATAATAACCAACTACTTCCAGTTCCTGACCGGCTACGGTTTCTTTTACGGTAGAGCCCAAAGGATAGTCTTCTTTGAAGGTTTCATTCACCATACAGGTGAAGTCTTTTTCCGGAAGCATACCGGAAGCAACTGTATAGTACTTTTTCTGCTTCTGATAGGAAGCCAAATCGGTTTCTGCATAAGACATGCCCACCGGAGTGCCGGCAAAGAGGAAGCCCTCTTCCGGAGCGTTGTTATAGAAGAATGCCCAGGTGAACTGGTTGTCATCCATAAAGATCAGTGGCTGCTGGGTATCGGAAATACCCACAATGGTAAAGTTCATACCAAACTGCAGGGATGCCTGACATTCCAGCAAGTCCGTAATGCTGACAAAGTTCAGTTTGTCGGTTGCCGTGCCGTCTTCCAAAATGCGGTCCACAATCATGCGGTCAACCACAATTTCCTTGGTGTTTTCCGGCAATCTACCGGCAACCAAGTCTTCTGCCACTACATCGCCATACGGGGTGGCAACGCCCGAAACCATCAGGCTTGGACCTACGGCATCCGTTTCCTCCTCGGTCAGGGAGACGCTAAAGTTCAGTACGCCATCCCCCGGCAAAATGTATTTCACTTCCTCGCGATTTGCCAGTTCCGTATATTCGTCAGCGGACAAGGTGGTCTTATCCAGCTGCAGATATTCGTTGTTGCCCTTTACGAAGTCAGATTCGGTGACCTGAAGGGAAGCACCAATTTGAGCGGAGCTGAAAATCAGGCAGAAGCCGGTGAACAGCAAGAACAGCAAAGATACCAGTTTCGGAATGCTGTAATGGAAAATCTTGCGGAAGCCTTCCACAAAGGCGCTCCAAAGAGAAGTGGTGGAAGAATACTTCTTCTCGGTATTCATGGCATTGGAAAGGCTCTGGTCTCTGGAAACGGTAGCGGTAAAGGCAGCCGGTTCTACATAGTCTTCCAAAATATCTCCGGTTTCTTCATCTTCAATGAAGATAGGCTGGTCAAAGGTGACCCCTTCCGGATTCAGGTTGCTCAAGGTTTCGTCCTTTAAGGAAACACTGACGTTATCCAAGTCTTTTATGATTTGGCCGTCTTCCATGCCGATAATGCGGTCGGCATAGGCCTTGGCAAACTGCGGGTTCTGGGTAAAGAGTACCACCAGCTTGTCCTTGGAGAAGGACTTGAGAATATTCATGATGGCAGCGGCGTCGTTGGCACCCAATGTGCCTACCGGTTCATCTGCCAGAATGACATCCGGGTTGGTTACCAGCGCACGGGCCAAAGCCACCCGCTGGCGTTCTCTGTCGGAAAGGCTGGCAGCGGAACGGGTTTTATACTGTTCCATACCCACCTTTGCCAATATGGCAGTAATCCGGTCATTCAGTTCGTTCTTATCTTTTACGCCAACCAGTTTCAGTGCAAGAGCCACATTGTCAAATACGGTCTTATCCTCTACCAGTTTTTCGTCTTGGAACAAATATCCCATGGTAAGAGCACGAAGCGCATCTGCTTTCTTTGCCTTACTCGGCAGCAGTTCCCCGTTTACCAAAACGGAGCCGCTGGTAATGTTATCCAGACCGCCCATTGCGTTCAGCAGGGTGGTTTTCCCGCTGGCGGAAGGTCCCAGCAAAGCCACAAACCCCTGATCCGGCAAATGCAGGGTCAGGTCTTTCATAGCGTGGACTTCATCCTCTTTTCCCTGATGGAAAAACTTGTTTACCTGAGAGAGTTCAATCATAGCTTCTCCTTATACTCGTTCTGCAATATCCTTCTGTACCTTTGCCATAAATTCATCTACGGTGAAGGTTTCGGAATTACCGCCATCTCTATAACGGAGGGTAACGGTGCCATTTTCTGCTTCCTGTGGTCCAAGAACCAGCATATATGGAACCCGGTCTACCTGCTGTGCTTCACGAATCTTGTAACCAATCTTTTCGTTACGTTCATCCAAAGCAACACGGATACCGGCGTCTAAGAGCTTTTCATAAATATCGG
The DNA here is from genome assembly GCA_045642465.1 of Acutalibacteraceae bacterium. Classification (GTDB taxonomy): domain Bacteria; phylum Bacillota; class Clostridia; order Oscillospirales; family Acutalibacteraceae; genus RUG420. Next base: position 381,859 of record JAZUIY010000015.1, on the reverse strand, counting down.
TTGCATAATCCATGGTCTTTTCCGATACCGGAAGAACCTTAATCTGAGTTGGAGCAAGCCAGAGTGGGAACTTACCCTTGGTTTCTTCAATCATGTAAGCCATGAAGCGGTCAAGGGAGCCCAAAATGGCTCTGTGAAGAACTACCGGAGTATGTTCTTCGTTGTTGGAGTCAATGTACTTCAGGTCGAACTTAGCCGGTAGACAGAAGTCCAACTGGCAAGTGGACAAAGTGTATTCGCCGCCTACAGCCGGCTTTACGTTTACGTCCAGTTTTGGACCGTAGAAAGCAGCTTCGCCGATTTCTTCGGTGTAGTCCAGACCCAGGTCATTGAGTACCTGACGGAGTGCGTCTTCAGCAGTGTTCCACATGTCGTCATCCGGATGATATTTTACGGTATCTTCCGGGTCACGGAGGGACAGTACGCAGCGGTAATCGGTAATACCAAAGTCTTTATAAACATCAAAGATCAGGTCTACTACCTGACTTACTTCGTCCTTAATCTGTTCCGGCGTTACAAAGAGGTGGGCGTCGTTCTGGCAGAAGTGACGGCCACGTTCAATGCCCTTTAAGGTACCGGAAGCTTCAAAACGGAAGTCATGGGCAATTTCGCCGATACGGATTGGCAATTCCTTATAGGAATGTGGGCGGTTGGCGTAAATGCGCATGTGGTGCGGACAGTTCATTGGACGGAGTACGAAGGTTTCCCCTTCTACTTCCATAGCCGGGAACATGTTGTCCTTGTAATGAGCCCAGTGGCCGGAGGTCTTGTAAAGATCTACGGTACCAACGCATGGGGTCATAACGTGCTGATAACCCAGCTTGCGTTCCTTGGCCTTAATGTATTCTTCCAGTTCCTGCCATACGGCATAACCGTTCGGAAGATACATTGGAAGACCCTTACCTACCAGGTCATCGGTCATGAAGATGCCCATTTCCTTACCAATCTTTCTGTGGTCACGGGCCTTGGCTTCTTCTACCTGCTTCAGGTATTCTTCCAAGTCTGCCTGATTGGCAAAAGCAACACCGTTAATACGGGTCAGCATCTTGTTGTTTGCGTCGTTGCGCCAGTAAGCGCCGGACTGCTGTGTAATCTTAAAGGCTTTCAGAGCCTTGGTGTAGCAGAGATGTGGACCGGTGCACATATCAATGTAATCACCCTGTTGGAAGAAGGAAATTTCTGCATCTTCCGGAAGGTCATCAATGTGTTCCAGCTTGTATTTTTCATTGCGTTCAGCCATCAAAGCTTTTGCTTCGTCACGAGGAAGAATAAAGGAACTAAACTTCAGGTTTTCCTTTACAATCTTCTTCATTTCTTTTTCAATGGCTTCCAAATCTTCGTCAGTCAATTTGATGTCACCCAGGTCTACGTCATAGTAGAAGCCTCGTTCGGTGGCAGGGCCAAAAGCAAAGTCAGCTTCCGGCCAGAGGCGCTGGATGGCCTGCGCCATAATATGAGCTGCAGAATGGCGAATAACCTGAAGTTCCTGTTCCGGAGCTGCTTCAGATACAACGCCGTGGTTGTCAACAATCTTCATGTGAAAATACCCCTTTTACCATTCATGATTAGTTCTTGCAAAAGAAAAAGCACCCTTGCAAGACCGTAGTCTCATTCAAGGGTGCTAGATTACTAACACGGTTCCACCTTGTGATTTCACTCTTTAACCGATAACGGTGGCGGCCGGCGACGCTTGTTTCGCGCGCTGCTCGGGAGTGGTCTTCGTTTGGCTTCCTTCTAAAGCGCTTCCAGCCAAGGCACTTCTCTCTGTAAGAATTTGGCGAAACTACTGTCTCCGTCTTTGCATTTCCCGTAAATTTTACAACACCAAAAATGCAAAGTCAACCAAGGGGAACGGGTTTCCTAGTCTTCCATTTCTTTTCGTTTCTTTTCAATGACAATTAGGCCGATAACGCCCACCAAACTCGTAGCCACCAGAGGTACAATTTTCTTGGTGTCCGCCGTGTAAACCGTATTGGTTTTTTCCACCACTTTGGTCACCACCTGAGTTACCGTTACCCGCTCCACAATCTTTGCACTTCCCGTGGTCGGCATGGTTGTCGGTTCTGTGGTTGGCATTGTGGTAGGCACTGTCGTCGGTTCGGTTGTCGGTTCTGTCGTCGGCTCGGTGGTCGGCTCCGTACTTGGCTCTTCTGTCACCGGCTCGGTGCTCGGTTCTTCGGTAACCGGTTCAGTACTCGGTTCCGTGCTTGGTTCGGTACTCGGCTCGGTGCTCGGTTCCGTGCTCGGCTCCGTGCTCGGTTCTGTGCTCGGCTCAGTGCTTGGTTCTGTACTTGGTTCCGTGCTTGGTTCCGTGCTTGGTTCGGTACTCGGTTCTGTGCTCGGTTCGGTACTTGGTTCCGTACTTGGCTCGGTGCTTGGTGGTTCCGGCTTGGCACCGGTTTTTACCGTTGCCCGGGTTTCCACTTCATTGGTGGCTTGGCCCACTACCGTAGACTGACCTTCTTTGGCAGAAAGTGCCAGGAAGGACTGAGAAGTCAGTTTCGGAATCTTCCGGGTCAGGGTCAGTTCCACCTTTTCAATAGGGTCTTTGGAAGTTAAGGTCAATTTGTCCCCATCCTGAGAAATCTTTAAAGCCTTTTCTCCGGACGTTACCGCATAGGAAGATAGAACCTGGTTCTTATCTGTCAAGGTGACTTCGTATTGGTCCTTATCTGCCACATACGGTAACGTGACGGTTTGCTCGGAGAAACTTGGCTTTACGGTATGAGAACGAATCAGAGCGTTTAAATTGTCATAGGCAGTTTTTCCTGCCTTTCCCTCCAAGACGGAGGAGAAGTAATTGGCCGGCAGGGTCTTGTTCCGGTAGGTTACCCCGTGGGTTTCATTGTCCTCCGGACTGGTGCGGATGCCGGTCTGGTATTCCCACACCACCACTTGGGTTGCGGCATAGGCGTCTGCCACCGAGGTGCCCAAGGTGGAAATTGGGCAGCCATACATGGTGGCTAAGGTAATGCCCAGTTGCTGGCCCTGGGAAAGAGACTTCCAAAGGGACGTCTCTTCCAGCTTTTCGGCGGTGCGCTGATTGTAGGACTCAATGGCGGTACCGAAGTCAATGCAGTACACCCAAATTGGATTGCCGTCTTTGTCGGTGCGGGCTTTGGCACCGGCTTCGTTAGAATCCGACAAATACATCATGCGCATGTAGGTGCGCTGACCATCATGCATGGTGTACACGTAGGTACCGCCACTGGAACTGTCAGAGGCACCCGAGGCGCCTTCTGTACAATACTTTGTTATATTTACGTAGGCATTTTCACCACTGACAATGCCCTCCGCATAAACCGCCCCGCCGAGGGTACCGGCAACCAGGGCCAGCACCATCAGCACCGCCAACAGGCGCTTCTTTGGGCTGTTTAAACCTTTCATAAAGGAAACTCCTTTCTAAGAAAAAGCGGTGACAAAAAGGCGTTCGCATGGAAAGATTCATTTTCTCGTGCTGGTTGATTTCTTGTGGCTTTTGGGGTATGTGGACATGGAATCCCTCCTCCCTGCCACCGCTGATTCGCTTACTGCAAAAACTCAATCTTTTGGGCGGTAATGGAGAAATGGGTTTTGTTTTTCCCCTCTTTGTCCTGGTAGCCTTCGTTGTTGAAGCTGCCTTGGATCAAAATCTTCACGCCTTTTTTTAGGTAGTTTTCGGAAAACTCAGCCAGATATTCCCAGGCTTTTACGTCATAGAATTCCCCGTTATCCTTGTCTCCGTCGTTGTTGGCAATGCGGAAGTTGGCCACCTTCGTGTTTTTTTCGCCTACTTGGCTTACGTTTGGATCGGCAACCAAACGGCCGGATATAATAATATTTTTCATTTGGATTCTCCTTTTCCTAAATAATCTGTCCCCAAGATATCCACATTGTTTTCCTTTGGAAAGGGGTTTGGAACGAAAGGTCGAAAATCAGCTTTAGGCGGTAAATCTTGAGGATTATCTTTCTGCTCCTCTTTCGTCTGGCGAAAGATAAGGGCAACTCTTCCTCAACCAAAAAACTGTACGTTTTCTTGTTCCTTTTACACATTGAATGCTTGTTTTGGGGGGCATAGAATGAATTTGCATGTTTTTTTGCACATGAAAAAGCAGGAAAGGAGGCATTTCATGTTAATCGAATACTTGTTAGGTGCACCGGTTGGGTTGTCTTTCATCATCGTTTTAATTATTGCGTTAATTTTGACAGTAAAGTACGCAATGGAAGACTTTATCCCAAAGAAGTAATCATCTAAAAAATCGAAATAGGAGAAAAACATTATGATGGACATTTTTAAAATCACCAATGAGATTCCAGAAGTGTCAATTGCCGGTCTGGTTGTTCCGGATGCGCCAATTTTCACCATTCTCACCTTGGTCAGCGGCATTTTCTGGACCGCTGCCTACATCAATATCATTTACCGTGGTTTCAAGGATAAGACCTGTGGTATGCCACTTCTCGTTCTTGGCCTGAACATTTCCTGGGAATTCATCTTCGCTTTCATGGGCGAACCGTTCTTCCACATGGGAAATCCGCTCTGCGTATCTTGGCAGGCAACCCCGCAGCGTTGGGTAAACGCTGTTTGGTTCATTTTCGACTGCGTTATCCTGTATCTGAAGTTTAAGTATGGCCGTGACGAATACAACAAGGCCCTGCCTGGCTTCTCTAACAGATTGTTTATTCCATATGTTGTACTGATTGTCTTCGTATCCTTCATGGCAGTTATTTCCATTTCCGTTGAATTGGATGACCACCAGGGCGCATACGCTGCTTATCAGCAGAACATCTTCATTTCTTCCTTGTTCATTCCGATGATGCTCCGTAAAGGCAGCACCGATGGACAGTCCATGTATATTGCCATCTTCAAGTGCCTCGGCACCGTTGCTCCATCCGTAATGGGCGCAATCGTTTGCATTGTTGAATATGGCATTACTTTGAACCAGTTCTTACTCTTCTCCTGGATGCCATACATGAAGATGTTGGTATTCTGCTGCTTGGTATTCGACCTGATTTACATCATCTCCCTTTACAAGCTCTTCAAGAAGGAAGGCAAGAACCCTTGGACCCGCAAGCCACTGAACCCGGCTCCTGCAGCTAAGGAAGAGGCTTAACTTCGAAAATAAGTAACTAACATAAAAAAGCCCCCGGCCACGGCCGGAGGGCTTTCCTTTTTTCTTATTTCATCAATTCCAAAATCTTGCCTGCAAAGTCAGCCGGGTTTTCCGGTGCAATGCCTTCTAAGAGCAGTGCCTGATCAAAGAGCAGGTTGACGTATGTAGATGCAAGGTCCTTGTCTCCTACTTCGTAGAAGGCCTTCATCTTGGCAAAAATGTCATGGTCCACATTAAGTTCCAGTACCTTTTGTGCCTTTAAGCGGTCTGCCGCATTCACCTGCATAGCCAGCATCTTTTCCATTTCTAGGGAAATGCCGCCTTCTGCGGAAATGCAGGCAGGTGCGTTCTTCAGACGGGCAGAGGCCTTTACGGCAGTAGCCTTGCCGCCAAGGGCTTCCTTTAAGAAATCAAAGAATTCTTTGTTTTCCTCGTTTTGCTTTTCTGCGGCTTCCTTTTCGCCGGCATCAAAGCCCAAATCGTCGTCGGAAACGGAGCGGAATTCTTTGCCTTCGTAACCGGCATACATCATCTTAATGGCAAACTCGTCTACGGATTCCGTGAAGTAGAGAATTTCATAGCCCTTGTCGGCCACCATTTCTACCTGTGGTAAGGAAGCAATCTGTTCCATGCTGTCACCGCAGGCATAGTAAATATACTTCTGGTCTTCTTTCATGCGTTCTACATATTCGTCCAAGGTAACATAACCTTTGGTGAAGGAAGAGCAGAACAAAAGAAGGTCCTTCAGCAGTTCCGCATGCTGACCGTAGTCAGCATAGGTACCGTATTTGATATTCATGCCGAATTCTTTCCAGAAGGCTTCGTACTGTTCTCTGTCGTTGCGAAGCATTTTCAGAAGTTCTGACTTGATTTTCTTTTCTAAGTTCCGAGCAATAACCTGAAGCTGACGGTCCTGCTGCAGCATTTCACGGGAAATGTTGAGGGACAAGTCTTCACTGTCTACCAAGCCCTTTACAAAGCCAAAGTAGTCTGGCAGAAGGTCCTTACAGCAGTCCATAATCAGGACACCGGAAGCGTAGAGCTTCAGGCCCCGTTCGTATTCCTTGGAATAAAGGTCCATTGGTGCTTTTCCCGGAATGTAGAGCAAAGCATTGTAAGTGGCAGCCCCTTCGGTGGAACTGTGGATGACCTTCATTGGCGGGTTGTAGTCAAAGAAGTTCTGCATGTAGAAATTGTTGTAGTCTTCTTCAGAAACTTCGTTTTTATTCTTCTTCCAGATAGGCGCCATGGTGTTCAGGGTTTCCATCTTTTTGGTTTCCACATATTTTGGAGAACCATCTTCTTCGGTTTCCCCTTCCACCGGTTCTTCGGACGTCATTTCCATTTGAATTGGGTAGCGGATGTAATCCGAATACTTCTTTACCAAACCGGCAACCGCATATTCTTCCAGATACATGCTGTAGTATTCATCATCAGTATCCGGCTTCAAGGTAATGACAATGTCGGTACCGTGGCCATCCTTTTCCGTCTGGGTCAGGGTATAACCGTCTGCGCCGGAAGATTTCCACATCCAAGCTTCGTCAGAGCCAAAGGCCTTACTAGTAACCTCTACAGTATCGGCTACCATGAAAGCGGAGTAAAAGCCTACACCGAACTGACCAATGATATCAATGTCTTCTGCATTCTGGTCGTCTTCATCGGTACCCTCTTTAAAGAGCTTGGAACCACTCTTTGCAATGGTACCCAAGTTGCCATCCAATTCTTCCTTGGTCATGCCAATCCCGTTATCGGAAATGGTCATCTTTCGGTTTTCTTTGTCCAAGGTAATGGTAATGCCAAAGTCCCCACGGGACAGGCCGCTGATGCCCTCAGACAGGGTCTTATAATAAAGTTTATCTTCTGCGTCACTTGCGTTGGAAATAAGTTCACGTAAAAAGATTTCCTTGTTGGTATAAATGGAGTTGATCATCAGGTCAAGCAGACGTTTGGACTCTGCTTTGAACTGTTTCTTTGCCATAATGGCACACCTCTTTTCAAAATTAGCACTCTTTTCTGAAGAGTGCTAATTTATTATAGCACGTGCCCAATTTTAGTCAACCAAAAAGCCAAGAAAAAGAGCCCCGTTCTAACACGGAGCTCTCTTTGCTAAAAAAGAATGGGAGATTAATTTCAATGTACGAATATACTTATTTGGCAGCGTCCAAAGGCTTGCGAGTCCATGGATTCTTGCCTTCTTTTTTGAACATTCTGTAGAGCAAAATGATGTAAGCTACGTCGAACATCAAGCAGCAGCAGATGAGTAATTTCATGTACGGCATGAAGCCAAGAATCAGGAACTGGTCAATGCCTACACCGTAGGAACGCATAATTACAATGGCGCCCATGGCAGATGGAGCAATGGTACCAAGGCACTTGGAAATGGCAATAATCATGGACTGACCGTCGGTATTGCCATGACGAAGAGCCATAGGAATAAACAAGGAAGAAATAAAGATGTTCTGCTGATATGCTGCATAAGCACCCTGATGGTCTTCCAGTTCAACGGAAATACCCATTACAGCAAGTACGGAAATGAGCAGGATCAAGCAAACATACGGATAAAACAGTTTGTCACCAATGTTTGGCAGAGCCTTGTCAAATTCTTTCTTACCATACTTAAACTTCAAGAAAAGAATAACGCAGTCAAAGAAGAACCACATGCCGTCTACAATTCTCTGTGGAGTAGACTGCCAAGAAATGTTCATCATAGAATCTGCATCAATGAATGGGGTGCCCAGGAAAGCAAAGGTGAATTCCCAACCCCAGTTTAAACCAAGTACAAGCAGCGGCATGCCGCAAGTCTTGTCTTTAAAGCCACGATAAATAATTACAATGTATGCAATGGTCCAGAAGATACCACTAAACCAAGTCAAAAAGACATAGAGTGGATCATCCGGAATTTGCAGTGTAGCAATACTAATATCCGGAATCATAATTAATTACTCCTTTAAGTTAAACTTTTTTAATTTCAATTAGTCTTTGTAGGCATATTTCCACATATAGTAAATCACGCCGGCAAATGTAGCCCCGTAAATACCTACAAATACAAGTCCAGCAATAAATCCTGCGCTCATAAATGTCCTCCTTTCTCCCATTTCCAAAGGATACATGTATCCCATTTCTTTTTAACTATACATGTATCCAAAACAAAATGCAACGCTCACCCCGCCAAAAATGTCTAACTTTTTTTGTAAGATAGCGCTATAATATGGAAGTACATTATCTTTGGAGGTTTGTTATGGCAAAGCCACGGAACACGGAAGAGCGCACCCGCATTGAAAAATTGGCCTTCCGCATTTTAACCGACAAAGGGGTATCTAGCACCTCCTTTGCCGACATTGCTGACCGGGCCGGGGTTACCCGTTCACTGGTGCAGCATTACTTCCCTAAAAAGGATATTTTCATTGAAGACTTCATCAACCTGGCATTAAACGAGGTTTCCGACATTGTAGAAAATTGCGAATATATCAATCAGGAAAACCCGGTGGAACGACTTTATGCCGTAGGATATGTGGAATTCTTCTTCCTGATTTATAACCACCAAATGGAAAACCTGAAACATGACATTCTCCAGAACCGGGATAACACCACCATGATTATCAATGACGTTATCCGCTGGACACTGGACTACCTGGCTGACGAAAGCAATGAATTCAAGGACAAAATAGCAGATGCCATCCGTTTTGCCATGGGCGGTGCCTGTGAATACATTTACGCCTGTCTGGAAGACGGCACGGAAATAGACGTCGAATACGTGGGTGATAAAGTCATTGCTTCCATGCAAGCCTTCCTTGGACTGGCATGGAGCTCCGTTTCCCTGCCGGATAAATTACCACGAAGCTGGCTGGAACAAACCGCAAAGCAATTAAACAAAACCTTGCTTGGATAAAAAGAAAACCTCTTCCCAATGGGGAAGAGGTTTTTTGTTTTTACTTAGATGCTAATGGCCTGACCGGAGGTCTTCATGGCTTCTGCGTCCAGTTCGTTGTTGTCGCAAATAAGGGTGCCGTTAATGAACACCTTGGAAATGCCAAAGGCCTTTGGCTGGTTTGGTGTGGCAGTCTTCAGTTCGTCTTCGTCGAAGATGGTAAAGTCTGCAAAGTAGCCCGGCTTAATGTAACCGCGTTCTTTGATCATGAAACGGTCAGCAGTGGCACCGGTCATGCGGCGAACGGTATTCTCCATGGTGTCCCCGGTACCCTTCAGGGAATCCTGCAGGAACTTCGGGAAGCAGTCGTAAACGGATGGGTTCTGAACACCGAAATCTTCAATCCAAGCGTCGGTCATGTAGAGGCAGCGAGGGTCTCTTTCAAAGCGCTGAATAATGTCTGCGTTGGTGTACTGACCCTGGTTTACACGGCCTTTGAAGTTGGATTCTTCGCAGAGCTGCAGGTACATGTTCAGCTTGGACTTGCCATATTCTTTGGCCAGTTCGGCAATGGTCTTGCCCTCGTATTTTTCGTAGCCAGGTCCAATGTAGGCAACCTGAATGTCGTCAAATCCGAAGCCCAAGAGGAGCGATGTAGCGGTAATCAAAGCCCAAAGTTTCAACTTGGTCAATGGTTTAGCCCGGTCTTCCTTGCTCATACCCATATACCAAGGCGGCAGTACTACGGTAATAACGGATACGCCCATGTCGTGGTCGTAAATATCCCACATAGCATCTACGCCTTCGTCACGGAGCTTATCCATGATTTCCAGGAATTCGTCTACATCTTTAAAGGTAGACTTCCCTACAAAGATAGCGTGGGAATGCTGGAGTTTTAAGTTGGTGCCGGTGGAAATGGCATAGAGTTCATCTTCTGCACGAAGCAGATGAGAGCGGCCAAAGAGCTGATCATAGGACATGGAGAATTTGGATTCTGCACGTGGGTGAACCGTCAGCGGCTTATTGTATTTGCAGCAAAGTTCTGCAACCTTGCGGAGTTCTTCGGTATCAGAATAAATGCCCGGTTCATACATCAGGCCCAGGGAGACACCGGCAGCGCCGTTCTTTAAGTTGTCTTCCAAGATGGCCAGCATCTTTTCTTCCTCTTCCGGAGTCAGTTTCCCCGGCTTGTTGCCGGCAACGGCTGCACGGGCAGAGCCGTGGCCAACGCAGGTGGCAATGTTACATGGGGTGTTGCGGTCAATGGCTTTGTTGTAGTCCTTAATGTTGCCGTATTTTCCGGTGACTTCCTTGTAGAAGAATAAGCCGCCGCCAAGAAGGTCAATGTTTTCCATTTCATCTTGGTTGAAGCCAATGGTAGAAAGGCCACAGTTGCCGGTAACGAAGGTGGTAATTCCCTGCTGAATAAATGGAGCAAAGAACTTATATGGTTCTTTCCGGATTGCAAACCAGTCGTTGTGGGAGTGGCAATCAATGAAACCGGAAGCAATGGATTTTCCGTTCAGGTCAATGACCTTGTCAGCCTTTGCTTCGTCAATGGTTTCTGCTACTTCCAAGATTTTTTCACCGTCGAAAAGGATATCACCCAGATAGGCTTTCTCGCCGGTGCCGTCATAAATTTTTCCGTTTTTCAATAAGGTTGCCATAAAAAACTTCCTTTCTCTTATCGTTCACTTTTAGTTTATCCTTTTGAACGGAGAAAAGAAATGTACGGAATAGTTAAAAAAAGCGCTCCCTTTTACATCAGAACGTAAAAGAGAGCGCCATTTTTCAGTTTGCTTTTAGCCTTTGAAGTTGTAGCCCAAGTCAAATGCCTTTAAGTTCATATCAATGAACTTGGCAGGTACGGTTTCGGTAATCACCTGCTTCCAGGTGTCTACCGGAATGTCGGTGGCAGCAGCCATCAAACCAATAAGGGCTACGTTAACTGCCTTGGAAGAACCGGCTTCCACAGCCAGTTTCAAAGCATCTACAGCCACTACGTCAGCACCGGTAGCCTGCAATGCACCAATGACATTTTCAGGATACTTGGCCAAACCGTTAATAACCGGCATTGGATCCATGCTCTGGGTATTGGTAATAATCTTACCGCCCTTTTTCAGGAATGGAAGCCAACGGGCTGCTTCTAACTGTTCGAAGCTCAAGATAATATCTGCTTCGCCTTCGTTGATGATTGGGGAAGCAACTTTATCCCCATATTTCACGTAAGTAACCACAGAGCCGCCACGCTGGGACATGCCGTGTACTTCGGAAATTTTTACGTCATAACCTTCTGCCAGAAGGGCACGGCCCAGAAGACGGGATGCAAGCAGTGTTCCCTGTCCGCCTACGCCGACAATCATAATGCTTTTGGTCATTTTAGTTGCCCTCCTTAATTGCATCTACCGGGCAAAGTGGAGTACACATGCCACAGCCTACACACTGGGTGAAGTCAATGCTGGATTTGCCGTCCTTCATGCTGATGGCTGGGCAGCCAATCTTCATGCAGGCCTTACAGCCAATGCACTTGTCGGTGTCTACGGTCAAAGCCGGCTTTTGCTGTTTGCGGATTTCCGGAAGCAGAACGCATGGACGACGGGAAATGATAAGAGACGGGCCGTCTACTTCCAATTCTGCCTTAATGGCAGCCTTGGTAGCCTTAATGTCATATGGGTCTACCACAATGACACGTTCCATACCTACGGCATGGGCCAATGCTTCCAAGTCAATGGCGGTAGTTGGGTCACCATTAATTCGCTTACCCGTGGTTGGGTTCTGCTGGTGACCGGTCATGCCGGTAATGGAGTTGTCCAAAATAATAATCTTGGAAGTGGACTGGTTGTAAATGGCATTAATCATGCCGGTAATGCCGGAATGAACGAAGGTGGAGTCACCGATTACGGCAACCGAACGCTTTGCGTTTTCAGGGTCTACCTTGTTGCGGCCGTGGAGACCGGAAATGGACTGACCCATGCAGACTACGGTGTCAATGGCACTGGTTGGGGCCAAAGCACCCAAGGTGTAGCATCCAATGTCACCGGAAACGAATACCTTTAAGTCATGGAGCGCAGAGAACAAACCTCTGTGTGGGCAGCCTGGGCAAAGTGCTGGTGGTCTGCCCGGGATTTCCAGGTCGGTTTTTAAAACGTCTACGTCTTCCCCAAGGATTACCTTGCGGATGAGGGCCTGAGAGTATTCTCCTTGAAGGGTGAATGCTTCCTTGCCAACACAGTCAATGCCGTTGGCGCGGACATGTTCTTCAATAAATGGATCCAGCTGTTCCAATACGTAGAGGGTATCTACCTGAGCAGCAAATTCTTTAATCTTCTGAATTGGAAGCGGGTAAACGCAGCCCAGCTTCAGGTAAGAAGCCTTGTCACCCAAAGCTTCCTTGGCATACTGGTAAGTAATACCGGCAGCAATCACACCAATTTTACGGTCATTCCATTCAATGGTGTTGAATTCACAAGTTTCGGTCCAAGCCTGTTCCTTTGCCTGTCTGTCTTCTACTACCACGTGACGTTTGATGGCAGAAGCCGGCATCATAACATACTTGCCTACGTTCTTTTCATATGGCTTTAAGGCTTTTTCTTCCCGTTCCCCTAATTCCACAATGCTGCTGGAGTGAGCAACACGAGTGGTCAGACGGAGCAGAACCGGAGTGTCGAATTCTTCGGAAAGAGCAAAGGCTTTCTTCGCAAATTCTTTACATTCGGTGGAATCAGATGGTTCCAGCATCAGAATTTTGGAAGCCTTGGCATAGTGGCGGGAGTCCTGTTCATTCTGAGAAGAGAACATACCCGGGTCATCTGCTACAGCAATGACCAGGCCACCGTTAACGCCGGTATAACTGGCGGTAAACATTGGGTCAGCAGCTACGTTTAAGCCAACATGCTTCTGTGCGGAAAAAGCTCTGGCACCGGCGATGCTGGCACCAATGGAGGATTCCAAAGCTACCTTTTCATTTGGTGCCCATTCGCACCAAATTTCTTCATGCTTTACCGCATTTTCGGTAATTTCGGTACTTGGTGTACCCGGATAACTGGATACGAAGCGAACGCCGGCTTCATAAAGCCCTTCGGCTACAGCTTCGTTCCCAAGCAATAATTTTTTCATGGTCTACTCCTGCTTACTTTGTCTGTTCTGCAACTACGTTAATACCGGCGTACATTTCACGAAGCTTTGGCTTCTCAATTTTACCGGTTGGGTTACGAGGAACATCGGCAAAGATGATTTTTCTTGGTCTCTTGTATCTTGGAAGGGTATGGCAGAAGTCGTTGACCTGATCTTCTGTCAAAGTCATGCCTTCCTTAACTTCAATAATGGCGGTAGCAATTTCGCCCAGACGGGCATCTGGCAAACCAATTACTGCTACGTCCTTAATTTCGTTCATCTTATGAAGGAAGTCTTCAATCTGTACCGGATACAGGTTTTCACCGCCGGTAATGATAACGTCCTTCTTACGGTCTACAATCTGGATCATGCCGTTTTCATCCACCATGCCCATATCGCCGGAAAGCAGCCAGCCGTCCTTCAAGGTTTCGGCAGTGGCTTTTTCGTCCTTGTAGTAGCACTTCATGACGCCTGGGCCTTTAATCCAGATTTCACCAACGGTACCCTGTGGTACCTCGTTGCCTTCTGGGTCACAGATGCGGATCTGCCAGCCATAACCCGGAACACCAATGGCGCCAACGTATTTTACGTTTTCAATGCCAAGGTGAATGCAGCCAGGTCCAATGGATTCGGAAAGACCGTAGTTGGTATCGTAGTCATGGTGTGGGAAGATTTCCAGCCAGTGAACAATCATGCTGTGTGGCACCGGCTGTGCCCCAATGTGCATCAGTCTCCACTGATCCAACTGGTAGTCTTCTAATTTAATATCGCCACGGTCAATGGCATCTAAGATGTCCTGAGCCCATGGCACCAGCAGCCAAACAATGGTGCACTTTTCATCAGAAACAGCCTTAATAATCCATTCCGGCTTGGTGCCCTTTAAGAGCACAGCCTTGGAGCAGGATACCAGGGAGCCCATCCAGTGCATTTTGGCACCGGTATGATAAAGCGGTGGAATACAAAGGAAAACATCGTCTTTGGTCTGGCCATGATGCTTCTGTTCGGTAACGGCAGCGTGCATCAAACTTCTGTGGGTGTGCAGAATGGCCTTTGGGAATCCGGTGGTACCAGAAGAGTAGTAAATAACGGCATCGTCCTGCGGGGTAAGAACTACGTTTGGCTTCTTATGGGAACAGAAGGTAATGAGCTGTTCCATGCTGTCTGCAAAGCTTGGGCAGTCTTCCCCTACGTAGAACAGGTGTTCTACGTCCGGAATGCGGTCTACAATTTCTTCAATACGGCCAATGAATTCCGGACCGAATACCAGCATAGAGCAGTCGGCCTTGTCCAGGCAGTATTTGATTTCTTCTGCATCGTAACGGTAGTTGAGCGGAACGGCAATACCGCCGGTCTTCAAAATACCGAAGTAAATTGGAAGCCATTCAATGGAGTTCATCAGCAGGATACCAACTTTGTCCCCCTTCTTTAACCCACGGGTAAAGAGCAGGTTGGCAAACATGTTGGCTCTGTTATCAAAGGTCTTCCAAGTCATTTCTCTACGGAACGGCTGGCCTGGTTCCGGCTGCATCAAAGCATAATCCTTCCAGGTAATGCGGCTCTTTTCATCGAACTGTGGGTTGATTTCTACCAAAGCCACTTCGTCCGGAGCCTCTTTTGCATTGCGTTCCAGATATTCAAATAACAATAATTCGTCCATGTCGTTTTCCTCGTTTCGCGCTTTAAAGCGTTATACTTTAAACTAGTAAAGCATATTTTAACACTAGGCCCCCTTTTCGTCAATGAAATCGGGGCCCTTTTCTCTCGTGAAAACCACCAAAAAAGGACTTGGAAAAGCCAAGCCCTTTTCGCTTATCTTCTGCCTTTGAATTTGTCTCCCCAACCGGACTTTTTCTTGGAGGCCGGCTGGCCGGATCCGTCGTTCACCGGCTTGTCAATATACTCGGCATCAAACTGCTTCAGCAGTTCTCTTTGATGCTCCGTGGTCTTTCTCGGAACGTCTACCACTACGGTAACATACTGGTCACCGACAGACGGTGAATGAGACGGGTCAATGCCGCGGCCCCGCAAACGGAACCGGGTACCCGGCTGGGTTCCTGCCGGCATGTTGTATTTTACTTTGCCGTCCAGGGTTGGGACGTAGATTTCGTCACCCAGCACAGCCTGTGCGTAGGTTACGGTGACGTTGGTAAATACGTCAAAGCCCTGACGGGAGAAGATTTCGTGTGGTTTGATGCTGGCGGTTACGTAAACGTCACCCTGTGGGCCACCGTTGGTACCGTAGTTACCAACGCCCCGCATGGTGAAGGTTTGTCCGTCGTCAATGCCGGCTGGAACCGTAATATCCAGGTCGGTCTTTTTGCGAATCATGCCTACGCCCTTACAGCGGTCACACGGGTCCTTAATAATCTTACCGCGGCCGCGGCAAGCAGGACATTCGTGGGTAGAGGCAAAGGTACCGAAGGCGGTACGCTGCTGGGTGGTTACCTGACCGGAACCGCCACACTGGGAGCAGGTTTCCGGCGCACCGGATTTACAACCGTCCCCATGACAAACGTCACAGGTTTCAATGCGCTGTACGGTAATGGTCTTTTTGCAGCCCTTTGCAGCTTCTTCAAAGGTAAGCACAACACGGCTTTCAATGTTGGAGCCACGGCGTGGTGCATTTGGATTGGCACGGGAAGAACCGTATCCGCCTCCTCCGAAGCCACCGCCAAAGCCGCCACCGAAGATGCTGGAGAAAATGTCTCCAATGTCTCCGAAGTCACCGCCGTCAAAGCCGCCGCCAAAGCCACCGCCGAATCCGCCGGCGCCGAAGTTTGGATCCACACCTGCGTGGCCAAACTGGTCATATCTGGCTTTCTTGTCAGCATCGGACAGCACTTCGTAAGCTTCGTTTACTTCTTTGAAGTTGGCTTCTGCCACAGCGTCTCCCGGATTTAAGTCCGGATGATACTGCTTTGCCTTTTTTCGATATGCTTTTTTGATTTCATCATCCGAAGCCCCTTTCTGAACGCCCAGGACTTCGTAGTAATCTCGTTTATCTGCCAAAGGGAAAACCTCTCTTATACGGAATGGAAGCCAAGCCCCGTTTCCGAGGCTTGGCAAAAGTTTTAATTAAATCTATTAGTCAACGTCAGTGTATTCTACGTCAGCTGCGCCGTCGTCGTTGCCGCCGAAACCAGCGTCACCGCCGAAGCCTGCACCGCCCATGTCAGGAGCACCCTGTGGGTTAGCTGCCTGATACATCTTAGCGGATACATCGTAGAACTTAGCCTGAAGCGCATCCTGCTTTTCTTTGATCAGGTTAATGTCTTCGCCGTTCAAAGCGTTGCGGAGTTCAGCAATGAGACCTTCCAGTTCAGACTTGTCAGCAGCGTCGAACTTGTCGCCGTTTTCGCTGAGAAGCTGTTCGGTCTGGAAGCACATCTGTTCAGCGCCGTTGCGAAGGTCAACTTCTTCCTTACGCTTCTTGTCTTCTTCTGCAAATGCTTCTGCATCCTTTACTGCCTTGTCAATGTCTTCCTTGGACATGTTGGAAGAAGCAGTAATAGAAATGGACTGTTCTTTACCGGTACCCAGGTCTTTAGCGGATACGTGAACAATACCGTTGGCGTCAATGTCGAAGGTTACTTCAATCTGTGGAACACCGCGGCGTGCCGGCATAATGCCATCCAGGTGGAAGAGACCAATGGACTTGTTGTCCTTAGCAAATTCACGTTCACCCTGCAGTACGTTAACTTCTACGGAAGTCTGGTTGTCTGCTGCGGTGGAGAAGATCTGGCTCTTCTTGGTTGGGATGGTGGTATTTCTATCAATGATCTTGGTGCTGATGCCGCCAAGAGTTTCAATACCAAGGGACAGTGGAGTTACGTCAAGGAGAAGAAGGCCCTTAACGTCGCCGCCGAGAACGCCGCCCTGAAGAGCAGCACCCATGGCTACACATTCGTCAGGGTTGATGCCCTTGAATGGTTCTTTACCAATGTATTTCTGAACAGCTTCCTGAACAGCTGGGATTCTGGAGGAACCACCAACCATGAGAACCTTGTCAATTTCGGAGGTCTTCAGACCGGAGTCGGAAATAGCCTGACGAACCGGGCCCATGGTAGCTTCTACCAAGTCTTTGGTAAGGTCGTTGAACTGTGCTCTGGAAAGGCTCATTTCCAAGTGCTTTGGACCGGTAGCATCTGCGGTAATGAATGGAAGAGAAATGTTGGAAGTGGTTACGCCGGAAAGTTCAATCTTTGCCTTTTCAGCTGCTTCCTTCAGACGCTGCATGGCCATTTTGTCGCCCTTTAAGTCAATGCCTTCGGACTTCTTGAATTCAGAAGCCATCCAGTCAATGATGCGCTGGTCAAAGTCGTCACCACCAAGGCGGTTGTTACCGGCAGTAGCAAGTACTTCCTGTACGCCGTCGCCCATTTCAATGATAGATACGTCGAAGGTACCACCACCGAGGTCATATACCATGATCTTCTGGTCGGTTTCTTTATCAATACCGTAAGCAAGTGCTGCTGCGGTCGGTTCGTTGATGATTCTCTTTACTTCCAGACCGGCAATCTTACCGGCATCCTTGGTAGCCTGACGCTGTGCGTCGGTGAAGTATGCAGGAACGGTAATAACTGCTTCGGTAACGGTGTCACCCAGGTAAGCTTCTGCGTCAGCCTTCAGTTTCTGAAGAATCATAGCGGAAATTTCCTGTGGGGTGAATTTCTTGTCATCAATGGTAACTTTATAATCGGAACCCATCTGACGTTTGATGGAAGCAATGGTCTTGTCCGGGTTGGTAATTGCCTGACGCTTTGCAACCTGGCCTACCATACGTTCGCCGTCTTTGCCAAAAGCAACTACAGATGGAGTGGTTCTTGCACCTTCAGCGTTGGCAATAACGGTTGGTTCGCCGCCTTCAATAACTGCTACGCAAGAGTTCGTTGTACCAAGGTCAATACCTACAATTTTAGCCATAAAAAAATTCCTCTTTTCAATTTATAGAAAGTATTTATATATGTATTAAGCTGCATCACCCGGTAGGCGATGTAGTAGGGGACAAATTAATTAACCACCTTCACCATGGCATGGCGGAGAATGCGGTCTCCCATTTTGTAGCCCTTCTGGAAGACGTCGGAAATGACGTTTTCCCCAAGGGAGTCGTCTTCGCCGTGCATTACGGCGTTATGGATGTTCGGGTCAAATTCGTCACCAACGGCGCCGAAGGCCTCAACGCCACCCTGCTGGAATGCAGTCATCAGTTGGTCACGAACCATTTCCACGCCTTTTTTGAAGTCCTCCAGTTCGGTGGCTTCAGCGGCAAATGCCCGTTCAAAGTTGTCAATCACCGGTACCAGTTGAATGTAAGTAGCGGCCTTTGCATCGTTATAAGTGGACTCTTTTTCCTTCGCGGTACGCTTACGGAAGTTGTCATATTCGGCAGCCAGTCTCATGTACTGTTCTTTTGCTGCGGTCAGTTCACTCTGAAGGGCCTCCAATTCACTCTGTTCCGGAGCTTCTTCTACGGTTGCTTCCGTTTCCTCTGCAGTTTCTTCTGCTTCGGTTTCCGGAATTTGGTTTTCTTCAAGTTCCTTATCTTTCTTCATTGGTTGGGGTATCCTCCTCATAAACTTCCGACAAAACCGAACTGATGATGTCGGATAAATATTGCAGTCCGGAAATCATCTTGGAATAATCCATTCTGGTTGGACCGATGATACCGATGGCACCCATGGCGCCGCCACCAATTTTATATCTGGAAATAATGGTGGTGGAATTGGACAATTCCTTATATCGGTTTTCGGAGCCAATGCGGACCTCAATGCCCGCACTTCCGGATTTATTGTCCTCCAGCAGCATGCTGAGAGGTTCCTCCCGGTGGAGGAAGTTGATCAACTCGCCGGAGTTGTCTTCGTAGTCTTTGTAATCCAGCAGCTTGTTTTGGCCGCCCAAGTGGATTTGGGTCTGGGATGCTTCGTTCACCAGGTCGGCAATGGTAACCAGCGGTGCGGACATAGCCAGCGCCTTGGCTCCCAGAGAAGCCACTATGGTTTGGATAAACACGGTGCCGATGTCGGCCAAGGATTTTCCAATGAAGTGTTCTCTTACAATGCTGTGGAAGGTGTCAACCACATCTGCTGTAATTTCCACGTCGGCTCTGCAAGCTTTGCTCTTTAAGATGCCGGTGGAGGTCAGCAGTACCACCATGGCCACTCTCGGGCTAATCTGTACCATTTCAATATTGCGGATGGTAGCGTGTTCGTCCGACGGTGCGGTGGAGATAGAAGCGAAGTTGGTGAAACTTACCAGGGCTTCCCCTGCGGTCTTCAGCAATGCTTCCGGGTCACCGGAACGGGAATCCACACCGGCCTCAATGTGGCGGCGTTCGGTTTCCCCCAGTTCACGGACCCGCATTAAGTTATCTACGTAATAACGGTATCCGCTTTGGGTCGGGATGCGTCCGGCAGAAGTATGCGGTTGGTAAATAAAGCCCATCTGGGTCAGAGCAGCCATGTCGTTTCGGATGGTTGCGGAAGAAACGGAAACGTCCAGCTTATCCAGCAGGGCTTTGGAGCCAACCGGTTCGCCGGTAGCAATATACTGTTCTACAATGGCAGCCAGTATTTTTTGTCTTCGGGTTTCAGCCACGGGCCTTTACCACCTTTCCTGAAATTTAGCACTCTTTTATTTGGAGTGCTAACCAAGAAGTATCTTAACCCCCTATAGGGGATAAGTCAACGCTTTTGGCGGAAAAACTTGCACTCTTTTTAAAAAAGATTTTTTGGTGTTGTTGTTTTCCTTATAACTACGCCGTTTTCGGTTTAGCACTCTACTTAAAATCAAACTAAAAAAGGCACCCATTTGGGTGCCTTTTTTGCTTATTTCCAGTCCACATCGGTGGCGTTTTCCGCCAGCTCCCGCAGCTTTGCTAACCGCTTCAAAGCCTCATTCAAGGTGTCATCCACCTTGGCAAAGTGGAAGCGGACATAGTTGTGAACGTCTTCTCTAAAGAAGCTGGAGCCCGGAACACCGGCTACGCCCACGTACTGTGCCATCCATTCACAGAACTTCAGGTCATCTTTTACGCCGAACTCGCTGAAGTCCACCATGACGTAATAGGCCCCTTCCGGTTCGGTAAAGGAAAAGCCCAAATCCCGGAGGCCGCCCACAAAGAGATTTTTCATGTGAGTGTAGTGGGCCTGGAGTTCTTCGTAATACTCGTCACCAGACTCCAGTCCGGTGACAACGGCTTCCTGCAGTGGTGCCGCTGCACCGACGGTTAAGAAGTCGTGGACTTTCTTGGCCCGGTCAATGATTTCCGGCGGAGCAATGATGTATCCAATGCGCCAGCCGGTAATGGAATAGGTTTTGGAAAGAGAGTTACACATGATGGTGCGCTCTCTCATGCCCGGCAGGGTAGAAAGATAGGTATGTACATGCGGGGCATACAAAATGTGTTCGTACACTTCGTCGGTAATAACGTAGGTGTCATATTTTTGTGCCAGGTCTGCAATGATTTGCAGTTCCTCTCTGGTAAACACCTTTCCGCTTGGGTTGGATGGGTTGCAGAGAATCATGGCTTTGGCGTTCTGTTTGAAAGCCTCTTCCAAAACCACCGGGTCAAAGGAAAAGTCCGGCGGGTTCAGCGGCACATAAATTGGGTTGGCACCGGACAAAATGGTGTCAGCGCCGTAGTTTTCATAGAATGGGCTGAAAATAACCACGTTGTCTCCCGGGTTTACCACGGTCATCATGGCACACATCATGGCTTCGGTAGAGCCACAGGTAACCACAATTTCTCCATCCGGGTCAATTTTCTGTCCGGAAAAGTGTTCGTGCTTTTTGGCCAGTGCTTCCCGGAAATTCTGGGCGCCCCAGGTCAGTGCATACTGATGCGGGCCCTTTCCGGCCACTTCGGCCAGCTTGTCGGTCAGTTCCTTTGGCGGATCAAAGTCCGGGAACCCCTGGGACAAGTTGATGGCACCATACTGATTGGATATACGAGTCATTCTACGAATGACGGAATCGGTAAAACTTTCGGTTCGGTTGCTTAAGCTTTGCATGGTATTACTCCCTATTTAAAAAGGTAACTCTACTATACCATACTCCTAAGCCTCTGTCCCATTGATTAAGGTGTTCAGTTTTTCCTTCCACCCCTTCTTTTTCTCCGGCTTAGGAGGGGCCGCATTTTGCGGTCCCAAAACCCGTTCGTTCAAAACGGGCGGATTTTTCGGTTGGTGGACAGCCAGTTTTTCCTCTGGAAGAGGAGTTTCTGCCAAATGCCATAATCTTTCGTCTGAAACGGACGGGTCGTTCAAAATGCGGAGCAGCCGCAAGGCGGATTCCTCCAGGGGAGTGCCAATACAATAGGCTGCAGCCTCCCGCAAAAACTCCCGCGGGGTGTTTTGTAAGCAGGAGGCAAAGGGCGTTGGCAGTAACAGGAACCGGACTTCTCCGGTGTCCTGTTCCACAAAGGTAAACTGCGGGTGAAGCAGCCAATCCTCTGTAGGAAGCAGAATGTCTTCCCGCTCCCGGTTGGCAGCCAACAGGCTGGCCCACAGGATGTCCAGCCCCCGAGGGTCCTTGCAGTTTACCAGCCATTCCGGCAACGGCACGAAGCCATCCACCGGAATCCGCAGTACCGGCTGCTCCCCTTCTGCCGTCATGCTGACCAGCAAAAAGTGTTTCAACTTTTTATTTTGCAGCATTCCGGCCGCAAACCTGTCCAAAGGTTCACCCTCTAGAAACCGGTATACCAAGATATGATTAGTAGACTGTAATGCATCAAACATAGTACGTCCTCCTTTTGGTGCAGTGTACTCTTTTTTCACTGGCATATTGGGATTCCCGCACAAAATCAGTTTGATTGGCGTTCTCTTCCAAAAGAGAAACCCACTGATACGCATGAGTGGTTTGTGCTTTGCCACACTACATCGCCCATGCATACCATAGACGGTGTGAGGGCCTTCTGTTCCGTCCCCTCTCACCTAATTGAAAGGAGAAATGCATATGATTGTTGGAATTTTGACTTCCGACAAAAAATTCGATGAATTTTTGCGAAAAACCATTACCGAGTATGGGAAGCGCCGGTGCCTGGACATCTGCATCCTTCCCTATGCTGCCTTAAAGGACTTGCTCAATTCAGAGGAATACTACGACATCCTCTTCATTGACGACTCCTTTGACCACCGCTCTGCTGTGGAAACTGCCAGGCTGGTTCGCACAAAAAACACCCAGGCCGCCCTGGTACTTATGTCCTCCTCCGCAGATAAAGTGTATGAATCCTTTGCTGTCAAAGCCCACCGGTATCTTTTGAAGCCCGTCACACAGACCATTGTTTTTGAAGCCTTGGATTCCTACCGCAAAGACCTCTTTGCATACCGTATCATCATTGTTAAAATAGGAAATGCTTACCGCTCCATTTCTTCCGACCACATTGCCTATTTAGAAGCAAAAGGAAAAGAGTGTATAATACATACCAAAAAGGATGAGTTGTTATCCGGTACTCCTTATGCTGAAATCTTAGTGCAATTACCGGAGGAGTTTTTCTATCAGACCCATCGGTCTTACACGGTAAACCTCCAGTTCATCCAACGGATCAACGAAGAAAACGTCGTTCTCTCCAACGAGGCGGTGGTACCCCTCAGTCGGAGACGAAAAGTGGCGTTTCTTCTGGACTACAACAATTTTGTAAGAAGGTATAATGCAATATGAATTACGAAGAAGCTGTCAACTACATTGAAAGCCAGGCAATTTATGGACTAAAACCGGGCATGGAACGCATTGACGGACTGCTGGACCGCTTAGGCCATCCGGAAAAAGGAATGCAATATATTCATGTTGCCGGCACCAATGGCAAAGGCTCCGTTTGCACCGAAACCGCAAACATTCTCCATGCTGCCGGGTATCATGTTGGCCTCTTCACCTCCCCTTATATTGTTGATTTCAGAGAACGCATCCGTGTAGATGGACACTACATTGACAAAGACGTCATGGGAGAATTGACCCAGAAGGTCAAAAACGCCGTAGATGATTTGGCCACCCTTGGCATTCAGCCAACGGAATTTGAAATCATTACCGCCCTTGGCTTTTTATACTTCCAGTATGAAAAGTGTGAAGTGGTTGTTTTAGAAGTAGGGCTGGGTGGACTGTTAGATTCCACCAATGTCATTGAAAACCCATTGGTCTGCGGCATTGTTTCCCTGTCCTTAGACCACACCGCCATTTTGGGAGACACCATTGAAGAAATTGCCTTCCAAAAGGCCGGCATTATGAAACCGGGCAGACCGGTGGTTACCTGTGAAGGTCAGCCAGAAGCTGCGCTGAAGGTATTGAAAGACATTGCAGCAGAAAAAGGCTGCACCCTGACCATTGGTTCCACCGAAGGCATTGCCATTACCGGTGCCTCCATTTATGGTATGCATATGCAAGCCGACGGCATGGAATTCATTCTGCCGCTGGTAGGAGACCATCAGGTACAAAACTTAGGTGTCACCCTGGGGCTCATCCGGGAACTGCAAAACCAGGGCTTCCACATTTCTCCGGAACATGTGAAAGCCGGCTTAGAAGAAACCCGCATTCCGGCCCGTTTAGAAGTGCTCCGAAAAGAACCGTTGGTTCTCTTAGACGGTGGGCATAACGCCGGTGGCGTTGCCGCTTTAACTAACGCCCTTGCCAAGCACACCGAAGACGGCAGCCGGGTATTCATGATGGGCGTTATGGCAGACAAAGAAGTGAACACCATGGTAGCTAGCCTTACTCCACTTGCTGACACCATTGTCACCTGCACCCCAAGTAATTCACGGGCCATGAAAGCCGAAGACCTTAAGGATGCCATCTTGGCCACCGGATTCCCGGCAGACAAGGTCTTTGCCGTATCTTCTCCAGTGGATGCAGCGGACAAAACCCTGGCCTTAGCCGACGGACGTCCAACCATTGTCTGTGGTTCTCTCTACTTAGCTGGAGACGTCAGAGAACATCTAGAAGCTGTTCTGGCACATTGACATCTCTCGGTTCCATCTATATAATGAACTAAACTTCAGGGCGGGGTGTAAGTCCCCACTGGTGGTAAAGTCCACGACCCGCGTAAGCGGCTGATTAGGTGCAATTCCTAAACCAACGGTATAGTCCGGATGAAAGAAGTAACATGTTCCGCGTGTTAAGCCCTGTATTTGATACAGGGCTTTTTCTTTTGCCTGAAAATAATGAAAAAGGAAGGATTCCCCATGGGTTTCGAATCTCACGGCAGATCTTTGTCTGCCGCACGCAAAATTACCACCGTTGCCATCATGACTGCCATTGCGTACGTCCTGATGCTGTTGGAATTCCCCATTCCAATCATGCCAAGCTTCATTAAGTTGGACTTTTCCGAACTGCCGGCACTGCTGGCCTCCTTCTCTTTGGGTCCATGGTATGGCGCTTTGGTCTGCATCTTAAAGAACCTGCTCCACCTGCCGTTTTCCGGCTCCCTTTATATTGGTGAACTGTCAAACGTGCTGCTGGGTCTGTTCTTTGTGGTTCCTGCCGGCTACATTTACCAGGCAAACCGCACCAAAAAAGGAGCCCTCACGGCAGCCCTTTTCGGCGCCCTTGTTATGGCCATTGTCTGTATGCCAATTAACTATTTCTTAATCTACCCGCTTTATGGAAAGTTCATGAACTTCACCAACGACATTATTTTGGGACTGTACCAAGTTATTATGCCGAGCCTGAAGAACCTGCCACAGGCATTGCTGATTTTTAACGTTCCGTTTACCTTCGGCAAAGGATTGTGCGATGTAGCTCTTACCTTCTTAATTTACAAGCGGATTTCCCCGCTGATTCAGGGCACCAATTCCAAAAAGAAGAAGGCAATTACCCTTCCGGAAGAGAAAAAGGACTAAAGTCCCAAAAAAGCCCTTGACTTAAGAGAAGAAACCTCTATAATCAACTCGTAAATTGAATTTTACTTATCCAGAGAGACGTAAGGGAACAGGCCCATTGACGTCCGGCAACCTGCCAAATGGTAAGGTGCCAATTCCTGCGGTGCAAGCCGAAAGATAAGCCATTTTGTTGCGCTCTTCGCTTGCGAAGAGCGCTTTTTTTGGCTCCGTAATATGAAAGGAGAACGTTATGCATTACATGTTTACTTCTGAATCCGTTACCAAGGGTCATCCAGACAAAGTTTGTGACAACATTTCTGACGCCATCTTAGACGCCATTATGGCCCAGGATCCAAACGGACACGTTGCTTGTGAAACCACCTGCACCACCGGTCAGGTGCTCATTATGGGTGAAATTTCCACCACCGCTAAAATTGACGCCGCTAAAATTGCCCGGGAAACCATCAACAGCATTGGTTATAACAATCCGGACTTTGGCTTTGACGGCAACTCCTGTGCTGTACTGGTAGCACTGGATGAACAGTCCCCTGACATTGCCATGGGCGTCAACGCTTCCTTAGAATATAAGGAAGGCGAAGAAGACCCATACAACCTGAATGGTGCCGGTGACCAGGGTATGATGTTTGGCTATGCCTGCAACGAAACCCCGGAACTGATGCCGCTGCCAATTTCCTTGGCGCACAAGCTGGCTAAGAAATTAACCGATGTCCGTGAAGACGGTATCCTCACCTACCTTCGTCCGGACGGCAAAACCCAGGTAACCGTAGAATATGATGAAAACAACCGTCCGGTTCGCATTGATGCCATTGTAGTTTCCACCCAGCACAATCCGGACGTGTCCTTAGAACAAATCCGGGCAGACTTAATTGAAACCGTTATTAAGCCTACCGTTCCGGCTGAATTCTTAGATGAAAACACCAAGTACTATGTAAACCCAACCGGCCGATTCGTTATCGGCGGCCCTGTAGGGGACTCCGGTCTCACCGGACGAAAGATTATTGTTGACACCTACGGCGGCTACTCCCGTCACGGTGGCGGTGCCTTCTCCGGCAAGGACCCAACCAAGGTAGACCGTTCTGCAGCATACGCTGCCCGCTGGGTTGCTAAGAACGTGGTTGCCGCCGGCCTTGCCGACAAGTGCGAAGTGGAACTGGCTTACGCCATCGGCGTAGCCTACCCGGTTTCCGTACTGGTTGAAACCTTCGGCACCGAAACCGTTTCCAGAGAAAAGATTGCCGCCGCAGTAAACAAGGTCTTCGACCTTCGTCCGGCTGCCATCATTGATGCCTTAGACCTCCGCCGCCCAATTTACCGAGGCACCGCTGCTTACGGACACATGGGTCGGGAAGACCTAAATGCCACTTGGGAACAGTTAAATAAAGTAGACGCTTTAAAAGCTGCTGTTGCTGAATAAAAAACTTCAAAAAGGCCCTGATTTTCAGGGCCTTTTTTATTGCATTTCCCGTTCTACTGTGCCATACTGTTAGTACACTAACAGATGTTAGTGTACTAACAATTGTTATGGAACTAACAGTTGTTATGGTTCTAACATATGTTATCGTACTAACAGATGTTAGCGTACTCACAAATGTTAGCGTACTCACATTATTCCGGGAGGGCTCTATGAACCAAGGGGAAATCAAAGAAAGAAATATGACCAAAGTCATCAAGACGGCCCAGAACTTGTTCTTGATTAATGGTGTAAATAAAACTTCTATTAGCCGCATCGCCAAGGAATGTGACCTATCCGAAATGTCCATTTACCGTTATTTCGGCAACAAGGACACCCTGAACTACTTCGTTTGGAAGGACTCATTAAATACCTTCTATAACGAGCTGATGCCGGCTTATCAAAAGCGCTGTGAAACTTTGACCACAGGATATGAAAAATTCTTAGCCTGCATGGAAGAGCACCTGAAAATATATGACACCAACCCGGAATGGCTCTCCTACACCAGAGAAATGTTCTCCTCCGTAGACACACAGCCTCACCGCCAAACCCAGGAAGAATTTGAGTTCGGCAAAGTGGACGCCTTCTGGGAATTCTACGGAAAAGAAATCCCCCTCCCAATTCAGCACGCATTAGAAGAAGGGGTGGCAGACGGATCCATCCGAAACGACATTAACATTTGGGAAGTATATCAGTTAATCTTTAACGTCTATACCGGGCAGAACATTTACCGGTACTTCACCGGCACCGGAGAAGACACCGATATCTTCCGTTTCACCATAAATCTGCTGGCAGATTTTATTAAGGCAAGATGAACAAAAACGGCTCACAATGAGCCGTTTTTTTCTTTTTTCTATAGATTTTTAAGCAAACGCTTTTATTTGCTTAAAAATCCGTTGACTTTTATTAATAATTTGTTCATAATAGTGGATGATAGAGAATGTGGTGCGGTATGTTGCGCCTTTTGGTGTTAGTGGCGCTAACAAAAATTGGCTAAACTACGTGCTTTATTCCTCTTCTATAAAAATTAAAGATTGAAGGAGTTTCGTTTCACTATGAACAAGTACACCCCGTATTTCCCTGACCCAAGAGAAGATACTTTGTCCACCCCTAACCCACTGGGCCGTGGTCTCTATTATTCCAACGGTTCTTTCGAAACCTTAGCAAAAGCCCCAAAGCCAGAAGGCATGGAAAATAAGAACGCTGTTGTCATCGGCGGCGGTCTTGCTGGCCTTGCTGCAGCCTTCTACCTGGTAAGAGATGCTCAGATGGATCCTTCCAAGATTGTTATCATGGAAAAGCGTTCCGTAATGGGCGGCGCTTGCGACGGTATGTGGATTGATGGTTACGGCTACGTTATTTCCGGTGGCCGTGAAATGGATAACCACTTTGAATGCTACTGGGATATGTTCAAGGATATTCCATCCATTGACGATCCTAACGAATCCGTTCTTGACTACTACTACAAGTTGAACAAGGGTGACCCTAACTATTCCAACTGCCGTGTTACTGAAAAGCAGGGTAAGAACGCTCACACTGACCGTAAGTTCGAATTGAACCAGAGCCAGCAGCTTCAGATTACCAAGCTGCTCTTCACCCCAGACAGCAAGCTGGAAGGCAAAGCAATTAAAGAATGCTGGACTCCAGACGTATTTGAAACCAACTTCTGGACTTACTACAGAACCATGTTCGCATTCAAGGACGAACACTCCGCTCTTGAAGTTAAGAAGTACTTCCAGCGTTTCATCCACCACATCGGTGGTCTGGTAGACCTTTCTGCTCTCCGTTTCTGCAAGTACAACAACTACGAATCCCTCATCCTTCCTATCTGCAACTGGTTGGAAGAAAAGGGTGTTAAGTTTGCATTCCACAACGAAGTTACCGACGTTAAGTTCGACATTCAGCCGGGCAACAAGGTAGCTAAGAAGATCTTCTACAAAGACGAAGGCGTTGAAAAGGAAATGGACATCGATGAAAATACTCTCGTATTCTTCACCGCTGGTTCCAACATGGCTAATATTTCCCTCGGTAAGCATCACGAAGCTCCGAAGTTCGACACTTCCATGGAACGTTCCGGTTCTTGGCAGACTTGGATCAACATTGCAAAGCAGGATCCATCCTTCGGTCATCCGGAAGAATTCCTGAAGGATCCAATCCTTACTTGCTGGGAATCCGCTACCATTGCTACTCTTGACAATGATAAGTACCCAGAAATCATTGAAGCTATCACCAAGATCACCGGCCGTGACCCACGCGATGGTAAAGTTACCACCGGTGGTATCGTAACCTGCCGTGACTCCGGTTGGCTTTGCTCCTGGACCATCAACCGTCAGCCACACTTCCGTCAGCAGGACGCTAAGAAGGAAACCATCATCTGGTTCTATGGCCTGTATGGTAACCGCGAAGGCGACTACATCAAGAAGAAGATGTGGGATTGCACCGGCGCTGAAATCGCTGCTGAATGGCTGTATCACATCGGTATCCCAACCGATAAGATTGACGAACTGGCTGAAAACGCTATCAACTGCGTACCTTGCCAGATGCCTCGTGTAGACACCTACTTCATCTGCCGTAAGGAAGGCGACCGTCCAGAAGTAGTTCCAGACGGCGTTAAGAACTTTGCATTCCTTGGCGAACACGTTGAATGCGGTGGTCGTCGTGAATGTACCTTCACTACCGAAATGGCAATCCGTACCGGTATGGAAGCTGTTTACAACCTCTGCCACGTTGACCGTGCAGTTCCGGAAGTATACGGTTCTATCTACGACGTACGTTGGCTCTTAAAGGCAACTGTTGACCTTCGTGACGGCCGTCCACTGAACGACGGTATCGAACTTCCAGTTCCTGCTTTCCTGCAGGCTCCGGTTGAAAAGATTGTTGACGCTGGTATCAACAAGTTCCTTAAGGTTATCGACAAAACCGAAATTGCTGTTCTTCTTAGAAGATTTGGCGTATTCGATTTCTCCGGTATCGATAAATAAGCAACAACCCAACAAAAAAGCCACCCGGCATTCGGGTGGCTTTTTCTTTTTACTTATACCAGTTGTTTTAATTCTTCCGGAGTATGAGCAAAGATGGTGGCACCGGCAGCCTTCAGTTCCTCTATGGAACGGAAGCCCCAAGTCACCGAAATGCATGGTAAATGGGAGTTGGCTGCAGTTTTTAAGTCAATGTCTGAATCGCCAATGTAGACGGCGGTAGAAGGGTCTGCGCCCAAAAGGTCCAGCGCTAGGTAAACCATGTCCGGTTCCGGTTTACGCGGCATGCCCTCCTGCTCCCCTATGGCTACATTCAAATGGAAGAACCTACTATTTAGATTCTTTACTGCAGTGTCAATTTTGTTGGAAACGATGGCCACTTTGTACCCTGCGTTTTGCAGTTCCAAGGCCACTTCCGCAACACCTTCATAAGGCCTGGTATTGTCCATTTGGTGTTCAGCGTAGTAAGCACGGAAGTCGGCAAAAGCGGTTTCAAAGGATTCTTCCGAAATGCCTTCCGGCACGGAACGCTGCATTAAATTGCGAATACCTCGTCCCACAAAATGACGGATTTCATCTAAGCCTCGTTCCGGATAGCCCTGATTCCGCAAGGCAAAATTCACGGCATTTCTCAGGTCATCCAAGGTATACAGTAAGGTTCCATCTAAATCAAAAATGATGGTTTCGTAATGGTTCATTATTTGTTGCTATATTCCTTTAAGAGCTGATATTTGGTATCCCAAAGTTCCTGGGACAAATCCACATAGTAGTTATGTGGGTGTTCAAAACGGAGACATTCATCCCAAAGGGTGGCTATCTGTTCCTTGCAGAACTGCTGCAGTTCCGGAAGGGATTTCTTCTGGAAGACACATTCGCCCTTGACGAAGATTGGCTCCAGCAATGGCTTTGCAATGAAGTTGGTCAAAGTCTTCTGCTTCCAGGTATAGTTCGGGTCAAAGAGCAGATATGGCTTACTTTCGTCAATCACTTCGTGCTGAAGGGTAATTAAGTCAGCTTCTGCCTTGCCGGTTTCCTTATCATAAAGACGGTAAAGGATTTTAGCACCTGGGTTGGTAATCTTCTGAACATTTTCGGAAATCTTGATTTTTGGAATAATAGTTCCATTTTCATCTTCTAGTGCTACCAGCTTGTAAACCCCATCAAGGACTGGGCTGGAAGAGGAAGTAATCATCCGTTCCCCAACGCCGAAAGAGGTAATTTCTGCGCCCTGATCCAGCATGTCGGAAATGATGTATTCGTCCAGAGAGTTAGAAGCTACAATGCCGCAGTCTTCAAAGCCTGCTTCATCCAACATCTTTCTGGCCTTTTTGGAAAGGTAAGTAATGTCACCGGAGTCAATGCGGATGCCCTTTGGACGAACGCCCATTGGAACCAGTACTTCGTTGAAGCACTTAATGGCATTTGGCACACCGGATTTCAGTACGTTATAGGTATCTACCAAAAGAGTGCAGTTGTCAGGATACTGCTTGGCATAGGCTACAAAAGCTTCGTATTCGGAATCAAACATCTGAATCCAGGAATGCGCCATGGTGCCAAGAGCCGGAATGCCGTAGTCACGGCCGTCAACAACACAAGCAGTACCAACGCAGCCGCCAATGTATGCAGCACGGGCACCGTGAATGGCAGCGTTTGCGCCCTGGGCACGACGGGAACCAAATTCCATAATGGCTCTGCCCTTAGCAGCCCGTACAATACGGTTTGCTTTGGTGGCAATTAAGGACTGATGGTTGATCATCATGAGCATGGCGGTTTCCAGGAACTGGGCCTGCATAACAGGGCCGCGAACCTTCATAATTGGTTCGCCTGGGAAAACAGGAGTTCCTTCCGGAACAGCCCAAACGTCACATTCAAACTTAAAGTTACGAAGGTATTCAAGGAACTCATCCTTAAAGCCACGGGTCTTTAAATAAGCTAAGTCTTTTTCAGTGAACTTCAGGTCATTCAAATAATCAACAACCTGTTCTACACCGGCCATAATAACAAAGCCGCCATTATCTGGAATACGGCGGTAGAACATATCAAAATAGCCAATGGTATCACGGTAGCCATGGTCAAAGTAACCGGCTGCCATAGTCAGTTCATAAAAGTCTGTGAGTAAAGTTAAGTTGCAATTAGAGTCGTAATAATCCGACATAATTTCATACCTCAATTTCCCTTTAAATTGATAGCATTATACCACACCGATTTCAGAAGGAAAACAAAGATTGATTCAGACCCCAAAAACCGCTATAATCTTTTTGTCAAAATAGAAAAAAGGAGACAAAAACATGCGTACCAGAGAACAGCTCCGCGGAGACAAAAACATCTGCGGTATGCGTATTGAAGCATTGCGCCGCCAGAAGGGGTTAAAGCAGAAGGACCTGCTGGAATCCTTAGCCATTCAGGGCGTTGAAATGACCAGTCCGGTGCTCTCAAAAATTGAGGGTCAGCACCGCACTATCAACGACTATGAACTGCTGGCCATTGCCAACACCTTAGACGTTACTACTGACGAATTATTAGGAAGATGATTTCATGGAATATTTGAAACTCTTTGCCACCTTTTTCCGCATTGGCCTCTTCACCTTCGGAGGCGGCTATGCCATGCTCCCAATGCTAGAACGGGAATGCGTGGACAAATACGGATGGGTTACCAAAGAAGAACTGTTAGACATATTTGCTTTGGGTCAGTGCACCCCAGGGGTCATTGCTGTTAACACTGCCACCTTCATCGGTCGGAAAGAAAAAGGTGTTCTCGGCTCTGTCTTCACCACCTTAGGTGTCATTACCCCAAGTTTGATTATTATTACCATCATTGCCGCCGTGCTGCAGAACTTTGCAGATATTCCGGCCGTGCAGCACGCCATGGCAGGCATCCGCGTTGCCGTAGCCGCATTAATTCTCACCACCGGCATCAAGTTAATCAAAAACAGTTGGAAAAAGCCACTGGACATTGTCATCGGCCTCGTTGCCTTCCTCATTGTCGGCTTCTTAGACTGTTCCCCTGCCATTGCCGTTCTTGGGGCCGGCCTCTTTGGCGTGGCATACTACTTCTTCATGAAGCGCAGAGAAAGCACAGAGAAGGAGGACAAGGGCGATGTATGAATTCCTTCTTCTTTGTTTGAACTTCTTCAAAACCGGTCTTTTGGCCGTAGGCGGAGGCTTAGCCACCCTGCCATTTTTGGCTGACATGTCCAACCATCATCCGGAATGGTTCACCCATACGGATCTGGCCAATATGGTGGCCATTGCCGAATCCACTCCGGGCCCAATCGGGGTCAACATGGCAACCTATGCCGGTTATGCCACCTTCGGCATACCGGGTGCACTGGGCGCCACCCTTAGTTTGGTGTTCCCATCTGCCGTAGTCATCCTCTTGGTATATCAGTTGCTGGAGAAGTTTAAATCCAGCAAATTGCTGGACCAGATTTTCAAAGCATTGCGTCCTGCATCTACCGGGCTCATTCTGGCCGCCTTTTTGACCTTAGCCATCATCATTTTCTTCCCGGATTTTAGTGCTGGATCCATGCAGCCGGACCTGATTGGCGTTATTTTCTTTGTGGGCTTCTTTATCCTAATGCAGCTGCCGAAGGTAAAGGACCTTCACCCTATCCTATTTATCCTCGCAGGGGCCGTCATAGGCATTGTGGCAGGCCTTTAAGAAAGGGACTTATGATTGAATTAGAACAAAGTGAACGCCGGGAACGGGCCATTCTCTGTGGCATAGATACCGGGGCCTATGATGCCGAAGTATCTATTGCGGAACTGAGAGAACTGGCAGACACCGCTGGGGCAGATGTGGTTGCCACCGTATTGCAGCCGCGTCCCAGCCCAGACTCCGCTCTCTTTTTAGGCGTTGGTAAATTAGAAGAATTGGTAGACTTCCTCGGCACCTTCCAGGGGGAAGACAAAATTGACATGCTCATCTTTGACGATGAGCTGTCCCCTTCCCAGCAGAGAAACATAGAGAAGTTTACCGGAACCCGTGTAGTAGACCGTACCACCTTAATCTTAGATATCTTTGCCCAGCGGGCCCGTTCCCGGGAGGGCAAACTGCAAGTAGAGCTGGCACAGCTCAAATACCGGTTGCCGCGGTTGGGCGGGCAAGGCTTAGTGCTGTCCCGTTTGGGCGCCGGCATTGGGACCAGGGGTCCCGGTGAAACCAAGTTGGAAACCGACCGGCGCCACATCATGCGCCGAATGGATTCCATTCGCAGCGAACTGAAGGAAGTGGAAAAGCGCAGAGGCCTTGCCCGCAGCCGTCGGGAAAAGGACGGCGTGGAAACCGTAGCCATCGTGGGCTACACCAACGCCGGCAAATCCACGTTGATGAACCTGTTAACAGACGCAGGCGTCCTGGCAGAAGACAAGCTCTTTGCCACCTTGGACCCAACCTACCGTGGATTGACCCTTCCCTCCGGCCGTTCTGTGCTGCTCATTGACACCGTTGGTTTGGTACGCCGTTTACCCCACCACTTGGTGGAGGCCTTTAAATCCACCTTGGAAGAAGCCACCTATGCAGACGTCATTCTCAACGTTTGTGACGTTTCTTCTCCGGAATGTGCCGACCACCTTCGGGTAACCGCAGATTTGCTTTCCGACCTAGGGGTAACGGACACCCCGGTGCTCACCGTACTCAACAAGTGCGACTTAGTACCGACTTTAGATGACCTTTCGGTCGTAGGAAAGCCAATCCTGATTTCCGCATTACAGGGAAAAGGCATAGAGGACTTGCTCCAAGCCATAGACGACGTCCTTCCGCCAGACCGGAAACGCTGCAAGTTCCTGTTCCCGTTCTCCGACATGGGCCCTGCCGCCACCGTACGGGAAGACAGCACCGTCTTTTCGGAAGAATATACCGAAGATGGCCTGCTTATGGATGTGCTCTGTTCCCTGCGCATCTACGGGAAATACCTTTCCTACGTGAAAGAAGATATCCTTTAAAAAACAAAAAAAGAAAGCCTCCCTGCCGGGAGGCTATTTTCTTTAATAAATATTGCTTTCGGAAATAATCATATTCAGCGGAATATCAAATTCTTCCATGGTAACGGACGGCAGCTTTTGCACTTCAAAAGCAACCCCCACCTTGTAAGAACTGGTGCAAGCATGCAGGTAACGGTCATAATATCCTTTGCCGTGGCCGCAGCGATTCAGCTTTTCATCAAATGCAACCAGTGGTGCCACAACCAAGTCAATTTCTTCCGGCGGAATGAGACGGGACCGTTCCACAATAGGAGCCATGATGCCATACTGCCCTTCTTCAAAGTCGGCAGAAGAATCTGGAATAAAGGCTTCCATGCGACCCTCGATATTACAAACCGGAAAAGCTAATTTCTTGCCGTTCATGCGCGCCCAAGTATGGAACCCGCTCAGGTCGACTTCGTCATCTGAAGCTTTGTAAGACAAAATAATATTGGCCTCTGCCACTTCCGGCAAAGTCATTAAATAAGTAGCAATTTTCAAGCTGTTAATGTCACGCTGTTCTGGGGTTAAAGCTCTGCGTGCAGCCAATGCTTGTTTGCGTTCTTCCGCTTTCATACGTCCACCTATTCCTCAAGGGATCTTCCTAAAAAGTTCACTTTCTATGGTACTGGTTTCCGCCCTTTACTGCAAGTAAATAATCCGTTAAGAATGTTGCAGTTTTTATTTGATGCCTTCTACGCAAATCCATGGGGTACCCGGCTTCAAGTGAACAAGTACACGGGAAAAACCGGCGGCCCGGAACAGGTTTTCAAACTCTTCCGGCGTCGGGTTATTCATATTGTACTCGGCCACCATTTGCTGGGTAGACCAGTCTAAATTGCCGTCGTCATAAACATCGGCAATCAGCAGGAATTGTCCCCCGGTTTTCAAGACGCGGCAAACCTCCATGACGTTGCTGATAGGGTCCGGCCAGAAGTAAAAACTTTCTACCGTCGTAATCAAGTCAAAGGTCTGGTCGGAGAAAGGCAAAGTTTCTACACTAGCCCACTGAACCGAAACGTTCTCCCGGCTCTGATTGAAGACAGTAGACTCTTTCACTGCCACTTCGGAATAATCTACACCTTGGGCAAAACCCTGCGGCACCATGTCAGACAAGCGGGCCAAAGTGGCACCGCCGCCGCAGCCAATGTCTAGTGTCGTTCCGTCCGTTGGCACATGGGCAAAGCCCAATGCCCATTCCGTCACCGGAGCATGGGATTCGTTCATTCTGGAAAGCATAACACCGCCGAAGTCCCCTTCCGGATGGCGGGGATTACCCAGCACCGTGTGCAGGTGGGACAGCAAGCCTTTGCAGCCTGCAAGGCAGTCTTCCCAAGTATCATCGAAATTACCGGTGTACCATGGGTCTGCTACATCGCGCCCGGAACCGGCATATTCCATCAGCAAATGGACTTTCTTTTGGGTGTCTTTGCAGATATACTGCAGGTTTCTCACGTTGTGGTGATCCATACAGATAATGTAGTCGTAGTAGTTATATTCTGCCTTGGTCATCTGATGAGCCGCATGGCCGCTACAACTTAAGCCGTGCTCATTCAGTTTTCGTCTAGCCGGCGGGTACACCGGATTGCCCAGTTCCTCCGTAGACGTAGCAGCCGAGGCAATCTGGAAAAGATCCTCTTCCCCAGCCTGCTTTACCAGGTCTTTCATAATAAATTCTGCCATTGGGCTTCTGCAAATGTTGCCGTGGCAGACAAACAAAATCTTAATCATGGTTCTTGCCTTTCCAAATAGTAAGACTATTATAAAAAAACCCTAGGCACTTGCCTAGGGTTTTTCTTTTTGAAACTGTTTGATTTTTTGCCTTCACTCAACCAAACCATATTTTACTTTAATGCGGTCGAATTTTTCCAGCATTGGTTCTGCGGCAAACCAAATGGTCAAAACGGTTGCCGAAGCGTGAACCAAGTCTACCGGGAAGCCGGTAATGTAATAGGACAAAAGAATGTTCCAATTAATGTCACTGGTCCACATAAGGGCAGAGGCAGGGTTCATGATGCCGCCGTAAATCAGGATGGTACTGAGGGCGCCAAAGACGGACATGGCAACACGGCTGCGTTTCAGGATGCCCTTCTTATAAAGGATACCTGCAAGGAATCCGATAAAGCCCATGGTAAACATTTGCCACGGAGTCCATGGTCCCTGTCCAAAGAGAATATTGGAAACCAACATGGTCATGGAACCAATGAGGAAGCCGCTTTCGGCACCAAAGGCAACGCCTGCAATAATAACCAAGCCCAATACCGGCTTGAAGTTTGGCAGCATGAAGAAGGCGGCTCGGCCGGCTACACAAATGGCGCATAGCACAGCTAGAATAACCAGTTCTCTGGTTTTCGGCTTTCTGCCTTCAAAGATGAGGGCAAATGGAATGAGGCATTCCAAAAGAATCAGAAGAGAAATGAAGTAATACTTTCGGTCTCCAAAGCAGTAACTGCCCACGAATAACGTAACCGGTATCAGCAGGCAAATGCTGGCCACTGCAACCTTGGTCCGCTTTGGCAGTTTCCGGTCTCCCAGTTCCATTTGGATTGGAGTCTTTTTGGCAGTTCCCCTTCGGTTAATGGCAAAGGCCAAAACAACCAAAGCGGCAATCAGAATGCCATAAATGATTAGGAACTGCGTGGTGTTCTCTGACAGTCCTTTGGAGGTAACCACTGAGGACAAATCCGTCATGGTAACGGCCTTGATAAAGGTACCAATGGCCACGCCGCCGGAAAGTGCTGCCACCACTTTTCTCCAGACAGGCAGTTCTTCTTTTTCTCCCAGCAGATATCCGTCCACTTCATCCATGATAGTCTCTTCGCCAATGGATTCCGCTTCTGCTTCCAAGTCCACTTCCTGTTCTTTCGGAAGGGTTCCGCCGCAGCAGGTCACTATATCCCCCACGGTAATGGCGTCAGATACCATTTCACGGCTAATGCGGTTGGCCGCCGTGGTATAAAAACTATTCCAAGCAAAGAAGTACCGAGGGGTCCCGTCCATGGTGATGTTGCCATCAAAGAACATGGCGCAGCGGTCTGCATACTGGGCACAGAACTCAATGTCATGGGTAACCATAACAATGGTGACGCCTTTCCCTTGTAAGGCTTTAATAATCTTTGCAAATACTTGCTTATATTCTGCATCTAGGCCCTTGGTCGGTTCATCCATCAGCAGGACGTCCGATTCCATCAGGAGCACTTTTGCCAAGGCCAAGCGCTGCTGTTCCCCGCCGGAAAGGTCATATGGATGGCGATCCAGCAAGTCCCTCAGTTCACAAAGAGCTACCACTTTGGAAACAGCGGCAGTTTGCTCTTCTCTCGTTTTATTACTGCCATTGAGGATTTCAAACAAGTCCTCTCTGGCGGTTTTCTTTACAAATAAGGTTTGTGGGTTCTGTGGCAGCATGGCAATT
Organism: Acutalibacteraceae bacterium; assembly: GCA_045642465.1. GTDB lineage: Bacteria > Bacillota > Clostridia > Oscillospirales > Acutalibacteraceae > RUG420. The sequence continues at coordinate 344,158 of JAZUIY010000015.1, read as the reverse complement.
TTGCCCTTTACCTTCACGTCCCCACGGTAGGCTTTCCGTAAGCCCATCAGCACGGAAAGAGTGGTACTTTTTCCGGTACCGTTTCCGCCTAGGATGGCGTAGAACTCGCCTTTTTCTACGGAAAGGTTCACGCCCTTTACTACATCAGGCAAATCCTTTTCGTAACGGAACCATACGTCCTCCATGTGGATGACTTCTTCGGTGGCTCCCCTAGGCTGTTCTTCCGGCAGCGGAAGCAATGGGTGGCTTTCACTGAAAGTTTTCAGCCAATTGCGTCCGTCCCGGACCGTAACAGGGCAAGCCCCGTCATTGTCCACCGCTGCCCAAATCTGCATGGCAGCCGGCATGGCACGGAACATACCGTGGCCCATTTCTTTTAACTGGGTTCCCACTTCCGTTGGGGAACCGTCCCCAATGATCTTGCCCTGTTCCATGAACAGCACACGGTCCGCCATAGGAAGTACCTCTTCCAAACGGTGTTCCGTAATAATAATGGTGGTACCCAGGTCTCTGTTAATTTTTCCAACAGCAGCCAAAAAGTCAGAGGCCGCAATTGGGTCCAACTGGCTGGTCGGCTCGTCCAGAATCAAGACAGACGGCTGCATGGCCATAATGGAGGCCAGGTTTAGAAGCTGCTTTTGACCGCCGGACAGTTCGGAGACATCCTTATAAAACCAGGACTGAATCCCAAAGAAGGAGGCCATTTCGGCCACCCGCTCCCGGATGGTGGCAGTATCGAAGCCCAAGCTTTCCAAGCCAAAAGCCAATTCATGCCATACTTTATCCGTTACAATCTGGTTGTCCGGGGACTGCTGCACAAAGCCAATGCGGTAAGCCTGAATGTCTTCCCGCACGCTCTCCAGTTCCTGTCCCTCAAACACAATTGTCCCCTTCCGGCTTCCGGTAGGTACCATTGGGGTTTTCAAATGTCGAAGCAGGGTGGATTTCCCGCACCCGGATTTTCCGCAAAGTACCAGGAACTCACCGGCTGAAACGGAAAAGCTGATATCATCCAGAACAGCTTTGCTTTGTTCCGGATAATAGAATGTTAAATTTCGGATTTCAAACGTTTCCATACCAATGTTTCCTTTACTTCCACCAGCACCGGCGTCAAGCACAATGCCAAATAAACTGCTTTAAAGCTCACCGACCATACAGAAAAATCGAATTCTGATACCATCGGATAATAATCAAAATGCATACCTCCGGCAATCCAGCCGGCAATAATAAACACGCCACAGAAGAGAAGCCAAATCAGCATTCCCTTGTCCCGGTCATCAAAACGGTAAATAGAGAAGGAACTCCGGCCCGGAAGCCCGTAGCCGCGGCACTTCATACTGTCTGCCGTTTCAATGGCGTTTTCCAAACTCCAGGTCACCATAATGGAGAGAATGGTAATCCCGTGTTTGGCTTTTTGCAATAGGTTTCCGTCCGTTACATTGCGTCCCACGCACTGTTGCGCACTGGAAACCACTTTCATGTGGTCTCGGAACCGTGGAATAAAGCGCAGTGTCATGGAAAGCACCAAGGACAATGCCGGTATGACCCGTCCAAACAAATAGACGAACTTATCTGTGGTCATTACCTTGTTGAAACAGCTAAACCATAGAATAATGCCACCCAGCATAACCGCTGCAGCAATACCGTAGAGAATGGATTCTAGTGTCAGCGGGTTCCCGCTTGGCAGGTATCGCAGAATGGTAACGCCTTGATGGTTAAATACCGGATTCAACACCATGGCCAGCAGCACAATAGGGGCCACAAACTTTAATGTCCCCACCAAGGTTCGGCCACCGTTCAGCAGCCAGGAATATAGGAGTGCACTAAAAAAGGATATGGCAAGGCAAGCCGGATGCATGAAACACATGCCAAACAGCAAGACTAGCGCAAAATATAGAAAATTAATTGCCGGATGATAATCCGAAAACGCATTTCTATGCATAGTTCCTCCAAAAAGAAAAATCGGTCACCTCTGGAAAGATGACCGATTTGAATAAATCTAGTGTATAACTTCCGGATGAGGCAGAATGTTACAGGTAACCAAACGTATCTGACTTATCCTTTAAAAGGCTTCACAGTGACCCTCTCGCGGGGATTTGCACCCCATTCCGTTTCCCGGTTACCAAAAATTTCTTCTAACATTCTATCCGATTCCGGACACAAAATCAATTGTAGTTGCTTCCGCCAATGTCTTCGCCTAAGTCACAGGAGTACTGCCACCTTATAACATCTCCATCGGAGAGTTCATAAGAACTGCAACCGTAATTCGGGAACCAGCCATTGACGCTGTACATCCAGCCGGACAATTCGCCTACATCAAATTCATACAGGTTCGCAATACCTTCAATATAAATGGCTCCATAAGAAGGAGAATTGGTAAACTCCAATGGAATTCCCTGTTCCTTACAAACCCGTTTGAGTACATCAAAAACAGATTCTCCTTTAGAAAACGTCACCTGACGTGGCTTCAAAATCCAGCCGTCTGATGGAACAATATTCCGTTTGGCTGGGTCACACTTTGACAGGTTCTTGTTCACGGTGGCACAAGAAATGGAAATGGTACAGGTTGGTGTTTTGGCAGCCTGTGCCTCCTCTTTCTGTTCTTGTCCGGAAGCCGGTGTTGCTGCTTCCGCATCCGGTGCACCCGGCTCATTTGCTGCCGTTTCGCTAACGCTTTCACCGCCGTTCGGTTGCGCTACATCTTTTTGCAAATCAAACTGCTGAGAAGCATACTTTTCAAAGTGTAAATCTTTTTTCTCAGACTCCAAATTCTTTCCGCACCCAGTGCAGAAGAAGGAGCAGCATACGGCTAAGAGTAAAAGGATGCTAAGTAGTTTCTTCGTTAGGTTATTCATGCTTCTTCGCGTCCTTTTTTATATACAACAACGCCGCCCAGGAAAGAAGCGGACAAAACAACAGCCCAGGTTACAACCATGTTTTCATCTGCAGTTTTTGCACTGCTCTTGGTTGTTGTGGTTGTTTTGGTATCCTTTGCATCCTTGGCAACAGGGGCTGCGGTTCCGGTTCCATTCCCGGTTCCGGTACCATTTCCAGTTCCAGTACCGTTTCCGGTGCCAGTTCCTGTGCCTTCGTTATTGATTCTATCAGGATCAGAAACGACATCTTTGGATTCTTTTCCTTTGGTCTTAGCTGCATCGCCCATGTCATACAGCGCCTTTTGGTTATGCTGATTTCTGTAGTAAGAAACCATTGCATAATAGGCCTGATCTGTAGCTACAGCGTTTACAGTACCATCAGAAGTATGACGGAAGCCGCTGTTTGGAATGTAATAAGACAGCATTGCATCCCATACGCTGATGCCATTCTTTACAAAACGGGCATCGGTATCTGCGTCAATACCCAAGGTAGAAAGAGCAACTACTACCTGCGCATCACTTTCGGAAGTGCCAAAGTCACCGTTCTTATTCTGCATAGAAGACAAGCAGGAAAGTCCACGGCCTACTGCAGATTTCACATCTGCATTACTGTCGCAATAAGGTGCCAATGCCTGAATTACCATTGCGGTAACATCAGGGTCAGATGTACCGGTTAAGCCCCATCCGCCGTCTGGCAGCTGCTGACCTAAAAGATAAGTAATAATGCCATCTCTTGTTGCCTGTTCACCACCGGCATAGGTGGTAGGAATAGCGTAATTCATAGAATCAAAGGCAATGAGTGCCCAAGTTGGACCCATGAGACCCTGCTTTTTCAGGTAATTCATGTCGCTAAGGCCAAGCAGCAAATTGGTTCCATTCACATTGCTTGGATCTTCCCCAAGAGCAGTCAAGGTCAAAACAGTGCGAGCATTTTCGGTAGCTTTATTTGCAGAAATTTGGCCTTGTGCATTGGCTTTTTCTGCTACTGTTTTTTCCACAGACTGAATATAACTGCTGTAATAATTCAGTGGAACATCCACACCGGCTCTAGCCAGACCAAGAACAGTCCAGTCCCCGCTCATAGCGCCAATTGCCGGAGATGGAACAGAGTCAATTAAGTATTTACCGGTGTCCTTATAAATATCATTCCAAGACAAATCCTTAGCTGGTTCTGCTGGTTCAGTTGGTTCTTCAGCCGGTTCACTAGGTTCTTCAGCCGGTTCACTTGGCTCTTCAGCCGGTTCACTTGGCTCTTCAGCCGGTTCAGTTGGTTCTTCAGCCGGTTCACTTGGCTCTTCAGCCGGTTCACTTGGTTCTTCCTTTGGAGTTCCCTTAACGGAAACGGTGTAAACCAGTTTGTTGGTATCGTCATATGGGTTTACCACTTCAATCGTAAGGGTATCTCCATCCTTAACAGCAACGGTTTCATTTCGGCCAAATTCGGTTTCACCCAAATACAGGTGTACCTTATTGTTTTTATTTTCTGCATGAGGAGTGACTACCAAATCAGCAGTTTCCTCTTCCAAGGTCAGGGTATAAGCATTTACATCCGGAGAAAAAGCCGGTTCAAGAGACCCGCTATTCATGGATAAGCTCTGCAATTTCATGCTGGTGCTATTCCAGTCTAAGCCAAGATCCACGCCCCAATTAAGGGAGTACTCTACTGCAATCTCGTCACCTTCAGCCAACCCATGTTCAACTGTGAATTGGTCAGCTCCCACGTCAATGCCCCAATCGTTTAGCAAGAACATCCAGCAGGATTGATCTCCGCCAGCATATTCTGACAAACCTCCTACAGAAGCAAGACCAGCCCAGTCGTTAAATCCATATGACTGGTTTTCCTGCTCTAGAGCATCAATAAGGCAAGACATAATGGTTGACGAAGCATTCAAGTCTACCCATTTTTCTACCAGGACGCCATCCCAAGGGGCTCCTGCTTCTTTGGTATAGGTGGTATTTTCAACCTTTACCAAAACTTGATTGTCATGATTATCTTTCGCAAAAATGGTAACCTGCATTAAACCCAGTACCAGACTGAGTGTCATAACAAAGCATACCAATTTCAGCAAAAGGCGATTTTTGTTTTTCACAAATTTCTCCTCCCCAAAAAGGTAAATAAAACGAGGGTCGGCAAAGCACGCCCTTCTAGACGTTCTTTGCTGGCCCTCGGTTTTTCCGTAAAGTCCTTCTTATTTGAGCTGTACGCTCTTTTTAATTTCTTCCAAGCGGATTGGCTTTCCGTTTTGCACGAAAACGGTTACCTCTCCATATTCCAAGTCCCGGACATAATCCAGAATTTCCTTTTCCCTTGGAGTTACTTGAATGTCTAGCAATTTTTCTTCCACAATTTGCTCCTTAAATACAAAAAACACCGGCCACCCAAAAGATGACCGATGTGTTTCATCAGTAAAATAACTTCCGGAAATGGCAGAATGTTACAGGTAACCCGGCGTATCTGACTTATCCCAAAAGGGCTTCACAGTGACCTTCTCGCGGGGATTTGCACCCCATTCCGTCGGTAGTGGCTACCTTTTTATGCAGTTTTCTGTGTCCTCATTCTAATACAGAATGTTGCTTTCTGCAAGCAACCAAACCGTTACATGAGGGCGTGCTTATTTATGGTACAGCAATTCTTCCCGTTCGTACTTTGGTTCACTGGTCATCTGGACGCCCAGCTTTGCAAAGGTGTTTTTGTCTACGTCAGACAGAATAACAGTAGAATGTGCGTCCATGTTCTTCAACTTCGGCAATTGTTCCAGCGCTTTGGCAGCCAAAGCATCTGTTGCAGCAGAAGAAGACAGGGCGATTAAGATTTCATCCGTATGCAAACGCGGGTTTTTGCCACCCAAATAAGCGGTTTTCAGTTTCTGAATAGGGGCAATGGATTCGGCAGAAACCAAGTCAATTTCATGGTCAATGCCTGCCAACACCTTCAGCGCATTCAGAATGGCAGAGGAAGAGGCACCCAGCAGTTCACCGGTGCGGCCAACCACAACTTTGCCGTCCTGAAGATCAATGGAAACCGCCGGCTTGCCGGTTTCTTCTTCTTTTTTCAAAGCAGCTTTTACGCAGTCTCTATAGTCTGGCGTAATACCTGCTTTGTTCATTAAGAGTTCCAGTTTATAAATGTCACTCTTGGAAGAACCGGTAATGCGTTCTTCGCAGCGGGCTTTGAAATATCTGCGGATAATTTCCTGCTTGGAAGCAGTGCAACAAACGTCATCATTGGAAATGCAGTTGCCTGCCATGTTTACGCCCATGTCAGTTGGGGACTGGTAAATGCTTTCTCCTGCAATGAGTTCAAACATGGACTTTACTACAGGGAAGATTTCTACGTCTCGGTTATAGTTGACCGTGGTTTCACCGTAAGCTTCCAAGTGGAACGGGTCAATCATGTTAACGTCGTTTAAATCTGCGGTGGCAGCTTCATAAGCCAGGTTCACCGGATGGGTCAACGGCAGGTTCCAAATTGGGAAGGTTTCAAACTTTGCATAACCGGCTTTTACGCCACGCTTATATTCGTGGTAAAGCTGAGACAGGCAGACAGCCATTTTTCCGCTGCCAGGACCCGGTGCGGTTACCACAATTAATGGGCGTTCGGTTTCAATATATTCGTTTTGACCGTATCCTTCATCAGATACAATACGGGCAACATCGTTTGGATAACCAGGAATAAGGTAATGTTTATAAGATTTAATGCCAAGGGATTCCAGTTTCTTACAGAAGGCAGTGGCGGACGGCTGTCCGGTATATTTGGTCAGGCAAACGCTTCCCACAAAGAGGTCTCTTTCCTGGAAGGCGTCAATGAGTCGGAGAACATCTACGTCATAAGTAATGCCATAGTCTCCTCTTACTTTATTCTGTTCAATGTCTTCTGCACTAATGACAACCACTATTTCCGCCTGATCTTTCAGTTGCAGTAACATCTGCAATTTAGAGTCAGGTTCAAAGCCCGGCAGCACGCGGGATGCATGGTAATCATCAAACAGTTTTCCGCCAAACTCTAAGTAAAGTTTGTTGTCAAACTGGCTGATGCGTTCCTTGATGTGCTGGGACTGCATAGAAAGATATTTTTGGTTGTCGAAACCGATTTGCATAAGGAACCCCCTATTCCTAAAAATACTAGTATAGGATAGCAAAATCCCAGGTCATTTACAAGATAACGACCGGTTACAACTTCGTAATTTTTTCATGCAAAAGAGAAGATTAGCAAATTGTTATTTCCCCTTTTAAGTGCTACACTGAAAACAGTACAAACGGCAAAAATACTCACCTCAGGAGGGAATTATGAGTAAAACCCAGCTTACTGCTGAAGCCAAAGCCAAGAAGAAAAAGGAACGCATTCGCCTTCTGAAATTCATCTTGTTCTCTTGCTCCGCAGGCATTATTGAAACTATTGTAAGTACGGTTTTAGATTTAACCGTCAACAAAACCAATGAGCATTACTACATTTGTTATGCCATTGCACTGGTATGTTCCGTTATTTGGAACTTTACCTTTAACCGGAAATTCACCTTCAAATCTGCCAGCAACGTACCAAAAGCCATGGCCTTGGCCCTGCTCTTCTATGTTCCGTTTGCACCATATACCATTTGGTTAGCAAAGGTCTTAGAACCGCTGGTTAAATATAACATTTTAATTCTTGGCATCAACATGCTTCAAAATATTATCTTAGAATATCTGTGGCAGCGCTTTGTGGTTTTCCGCAAGAGTATTGATACCAACGACGTGGCACAAAAGGACAAAGACAAAGAATCTGCCGAATAGAATTCTAAGGGGGAATTTTCTATGGCAAAGGAACAGGTTCCATCTGAAACCTTAAAACCAAAAAAGAAACACACCGAATTATTCCGAACCATAAAGTATTTTATTATTGCGGCTTCCGCAGGACTGGTTCAAGTAATCTCCACCTGGATCTTCAATAACACCATCTTAATTGGAGACGAAAAATACCACACCTGCTACTTACTCGGTCTTATTTTATCGGTTATTTGGAACTTCACCTTTAACCGTAGATACACCTTTAAGTCTGCCAACAATGTACCGGTAGCCATGTTCAAGGTATTCCTTTACTACCTGGTATTCACCCCGCTGTCCGACTGGTGGGTTGACGCTTTGGTCATGGCCGACTTCTGGCCAACCATCCTTCGGGATACCACCCTTGGTGAAACCACTATGGTAGCCGCCATTGTACAGGTTGGTACCGTACTCATTAACGGTATTACCGAATTCCTGTATCAGCGGTTCTTCGTATTTGGCAAAACCATCGACACCAACGACGTTGCCAAAAAGAATCAAGAAAAAGAAGCTGCCAAAGAAGCAGCAGACGAACAATAAAAAAGACCAGCCGAAAGGCTGGTCTTTTCTTTTGTTTTAAAATGCCATATTCTTCTTCTGCCAATTGTTGAAGAAGGTTTTGCTATACCCCGTTTTCGGGAACTCGTACTGTTTCCACTTGTGGTAAAAGCGAAGTTCCTGGTCACGGCAGGCAGCAGAGAATTCTGCAAAAGAGTCTTTGTCCAAGGTTTCTGCAATGTCAAACCAACTCTGCTGAATACTGTTCTGTTCCTCGTAGAATTCGTTAGGAACCGTTCTGCCAAGGAGTCCTCTATGGAAGAGTTCCATATCCTTCCAGTACTTCAAAGCGTCTTCTTCGTCTTTGTAGGAGAAGAATGGAGCCGTCATGTCGGTTCCAAACAGCCAAGGCTTAAAGAGGGAAACACATGGGCAGGAACTACCGGTACCCCAAACTACAATTTTGTCATCATGCTGATCCACAATCATGCTGGAGGTGGTGTGGTCCCCTACCAATCCACCAAAGTGCATACAAACGGAAGAAACCGTTCCCTGAGCAAATGGGTTTTCCACGTTTTCATCATGACGGGATAACGCTGCCACCAGATCTTCCGGCTTTTCTGCGGTTTTCACGCACTGGAATGTCACCTGACGTCTGGCTGCAGAACCGGAGGCAATATTATAAATTGGGTCAGAATGAATCTGACGGAAATTGCTGGTTTTTCCAGTGCTGTAACAGTCACCATTATTCGCAATCTGTAAACGGTTACTAATAGAGGTCTTTTTGCATTCTTTCCAAACCCATTTCTTATCTGCTGTTTCCAGTACCAAAATGGTGTTTTTATCCTGAATCAGGAAAGAATTGTCGTAAAAGAACTTGTGGTCAAAGCCACAGTTACCGCCCTGACCGTAGTTTTCAAGCAGGTTAATGAGGATATCTTTTGCTTCGTATGCAGTACAGGACCGTTCCAGGGCAATACGCAGCATATCCATACCGGTAAGACCGGTATCGTTATACTTACCCAAGGTCCAAACTGCTTCGTTACCAATGCAAACGCCGCAGTCATTTACGCCGATTTCAGCGCCCCAAAGCCAGGTTGGCCGGGACAGCAACACAGCATGGGTTTCTGCTACCTGTGGCACCGTAATATAAGTAGCCTCTATATCCGGTTCCTCGTGGTGCATGGCAGGGAAAAATTCTAAAATTTGCGGTTCATTGGGACTGCGGTCCGAGTTTTTCCCAAAAACAGAACGTCCATTTTCTACGAAGCCAATAGTATCACACATGTTTAGTCCTCCCCCAAGATTTTACGGGCAACATATACGCCGGATGCAGATGCATGAGACAGAGAATGGGTTACCCCGCTGCCGTCCCCAATGACGTAAAGTCCCTTGTGACACGTTTCCAAATTTTCATCTAGTTCTACTTCCATGTTATAGAATTTTACTTCTACCCCATAGAGCAATGTATCTTCATTTGCAGTGCCCGGAGCAATTTTGTCCAAGGCATAAATCATTTCAATAATACCATCCAAAATCCGCTTTGGAATAACCAAAGACAGGTCACCCGGGGTAGCGGAAAGGGTTGGCGTAATAAAGCTTTCTTCCACCCGGGAAACGGTAGACCGTTTTCCGGCAATTAGGTCTCCGAAGCGCTGTACAATAACCCCGCCGCCTAACATATTGGACAGTTTTGCAATGCTTTCTGCATATGCGGTACTGTCATTAAACGGTTCGGTAAAGTGCTTGGAAACCAAGAGGGCAAAGTTGGTGTTATTCGTGTGCATGGCCGGGTCTTCATAACTGTGGCCATTTACGGTTACAATCCCGTTGGTGTTTTCATTTACCACAATGCCGTGTGGGTTCATGCAGAACGTCCGGACAAAGTCCCCGTACTTTTCCGTGCGGTACACAATTTTACTTTCGTAAAGTTCATCGGTTAAATGCGAGAAAATTGGTGCAGGCAGTTCCACGCGGACACCAATGTCCACTCGGTTGGAAAGGGTGCGGATACCCAGTTCGTTACAGATTTTTTCCATCCACTTAGAACCGGAACGGCCTACAGATACAATACATTTTTCACAGGCATAGGTTTCGTTGCCGGCTTCAATTTGGTAGCCGCCTTCCACCTTTTCAATGTGCTCTACCGGGGTTAAGAAGTAAAAATCTACTTTCTTTTCCAAACGGTTTAACAAATTTTCCAAAACCACATAGTTCTTGTCGGTACCCAAATGACGAACGGAGGCATCCAATAAATGCAGTTTATTCTGCAGACAGAGTTTAGCAATGTCGGAATTGGCAGTGGAATACAGGTGGGACCCTGCACCGCCGTAGGTCATATTAATGGTATCTACATACTGCATTAAATCAAAGGCCTTTTGTTTGCCAATATATTCGTGCAGGGTGCCGCCGAACTGGGTGGTAATATTGTACTTCCCGTCGGAGAATGCGCCTGCACCACCAAAGCCATTCATAATGGAACAGCTTTTACAATTAATGCAGCTTTTTACTTTGTCACCGTCAATTGGGCACTTGCGCTTAGACAAGGTATTGCCGGCCTCAAAGACGGCAATGCTCAAATCCTGATTCTGTTTTGTCAGCTCATAGGCAGCAAAGATTCCGCCCGGGCCAGCGCCAATGATGATAACATCATATTGTTTCATGTAATAATTCCTCGTTTTTCAGGTTTTATCCTAATATTTCAAAGAAATATTGAATTGCTAAAGTTTGATCCCCATTGCAAACCAGATGGTGGTTGCTAATTGGGTTTTCCATAAAGTAAGAGTAGTCGTCCAACTTAATGCGAATCTGGCTGCGGCACAAATTCGGGTCCCTTAAGTTGGAAGTCAAAATGCCTTTGCGGACATAATATCTGCTCAGGTCACCAGAGGTCTTAAAGACCGTGTTTTCCCCTTCCCGAATGGACCCGGCAATAGCCACGCCGATTCCGGATTCATAGTGGGTATCCAGGGTAAACTGATATGCCATGTTCAGTGGCAAGGTGCAATGAGCAAAAATCATATGATTCTTCTCAAAGTTAATGCGGCACGGGTTACACATAAATACCGGGTTCCCCGAAACGCTGCCCAAAATTGCCATGGAAATCAGGGACGGAACGTCTCCTTCACAGGCAGCGAAAATTCCTTCCGCATTCAAAATGGCCAAAGCCAGACAGCCGGTGGATTTCACTGTATCCAGCAGGTCAAAACAGCGTACGGTTACCCCTGTCAGGTCATATTTTTCTACCAGGCGATGCAGTCCGCCGTAAACAAACAGGGCTTTCTTGATTTCTTCTAGTGGGAAGTCCTGTTTTAATATTTTCTGAGTCCATTCGTTAGGAATGTAACTCTTCTTTTCAATTTCAGCAATGCATTCTTCCATTGGAATAGAAATGACAGAAGCATTCAGTTTTTCAAAGAGAGCAGCCTCATCCACTGCGCTGGAAATCAGCCAGTCTGATGGTGTTCCCACCACGCCGAAGCGGGCGCCCTTCATTTTCTTTAAGCCATGATTGGCCTTTGCCAGCGCTTTCATCCGGTTCGCCAATTCTACCGGCGTTCCGTGAAGTACTTCCCCCTTCTGTCCCTTCTGCTTAAAGAAGGACAGAATTTCCAAAGCAGCAGCTAAGGAATTGCCAAAACCTGTGGTAATCAGGTAACAAACCTTTCCCTCTACCTGAGGGTAAAGCTTTTCAAAAATCTGCTCTGTTCCGCCGCTACGAACATAAATAAAGCAAAGTTCTTCCTGGGCAAGCTCGGCCGGATCGGAAATAGAAAGCATTGGCTGACCAAGTGCCTCTTCTATTTCTTCTAAAAACTTTGCAGACTTTTCTTCATTTTCGGTATTTCCAATTGGGCTGATAATGGAGTAGTACCTAATATCCATATTTTTCCACCTCAACCTTAATTATACCACAGGAAAATTCCCCGCCAACTAGGCGAGGAACAGATTCTGCGAAATTGCACCCGGGATTCTACGCCCAAAACCAGTTGAGCTTTCTCGTCCTTGCTATATAATAGGATGCAAAGGACGGTAGATGAATTTGACAGAATATGAAGTTTATGTGGAAGACGGAAACCCGTGCGGCGGTTCCGAATATGCGCAAAAAACCTTTTTAGAAATAGAGACCGACTCTCCGGTGGACTATGTAAAAGCCCACGGCAAGTACCCTATTTTACAAACGGGAGAAAACCCAGACGGAGATCTGGTTATTCTCACCGGAAATGGGAAAGGCTACTTTACTAAATACGTATTTACAAAATAAAAGGCCACTCCAAATTGGAGTGACCTTTTTCTTTTTAAAAAACTTTAAAATACCAAGAAAAGAAGTAAGGTTGCAATGGCAACACAAGCTTGGCAGGTAATGTTGGTGGATTCAATTACCCAGTGCAGTTTGGCATTCATTACATCGCCCTTTACACCCATGGTTACCAAAGCCACAAACAGGCAGATGGCAACGGCATAAAGAATAATGCATGGAATAGCGGCGGCGGCAACGGCCAATTTCAGCAAGGAAGCGTAAATCAGCAAGTAGCCGGCAGCACCGATGAGAACAGCAACTGCATTGAAGTTTCCGGTCTTCTTGTAAACCAAGAACAAGAAGGCTACTACCAGAGCAACAATAATCAGGAATACCGGAATGGCAATCTTATAGGCGTAGCCCAAAAGCATCAAGCCGGAAAGGAAGATGCCCAGGTTAACGTAGGATACCAGGTTTACCGGCAGTGCGAATTCCATTTTGCCAAGACCAACCAATACTTTTACGGTTGGAATGGTGAAGCCGAAAATGAGGGATACCAATGCGCCCAAAGCATAAAGGACATACATTGGCAGTTTCATTAGGCCAAACAGATTTACCAAAATGGTAATAGAGGTAACTGCATAAAGGATTGGATTGACATAGTCAAGCAGCCCCAGTCCTACGGAAAAGTTTCCCTTTACCTCAGTATGGTTTTGTTCAGAAATTTTATTTCCCAAAATTAAAATCCTCCAATATAGGTTTACTTACTGGCGAACCAAAGTGCCTACCAGCATATTTACAATGCCCATCTTCTGCTGAAGAATCATTGCTTCTTTTTGTTCTTCAGGCATATCTTCCGGGAACGGCATTGGAGGCAAAGGCAGCATCAGGTTCTTTGCCAGATATTCTAATCCTTCCGGATACTTGGTAATATCTACGGTTTTTTCATCCATGATTCGTTCCTCCTTTATGGTCTATATTCCCGCAGGAAGTCGCAGACAGCTTTTACGTTTTCAGGGTTGGCATCATTCTTATAGGAAACCATACGGTCTTCACTGAAGATAAATCCGCCATCCTTGCCCAGTTCGTCACAAAGGCGCTTGGTCAAATCTAAGCATTCCTGCTTGGTGCCATAACCTAAGGTGGTTACCGGCATACCGCCAATAATGGCCAGGTTTGGCATTTCTTTTCTAACTTTAAATACATCGTCTGTTTCTACGTGCAAGGCAATACAGCCCTTCGGATAATCTTTGAGATAATCCCAGAAGCGTTCACTGCCGCCTTCCATGAAGAGACGAACGGTCTTGCCCTTCTTAGCAAGAACATCCAGCATCTTCTTAAGATCCGGCCACAGGAACCGTTCAAACTGCTTTTCGTTGAGAATGGAGTGGCTGAGCAAAGTCAGGTCATAGTCAAAGCAAGCATCTTCGAATGGGCCGTCTGGGCTGGCTTCCAAAGCCTTTAATGCTGGGTCAAAATACAGTGCATCCAATACCTTGATGGCAGCGTCAATCTTTTCCGGGTCCTTGCGCATGGCAAGAGACAGACCTTTGATGCCTAAAATGGTGTTGAACAAATAGTCAATGCCGAAGTATGGTGGCAGGCCAGGTGCCGTCAAGGTCGGCATGCCGTACTCATCTTTCAGTGCGGCCAGCATTTTTCCGTTGTACTGGCTGAAAGCACCAAATTCCATAATGACCTTTTGCATATCTTCTAAGCCAACGGTTTTGTCAGCCCACATTGGGAATTTCTTGGCCATGCCCTTTTCCCAGAAGAACTTGTTCGGGTCAGCAATGAGTTCGTCCAGTTCGTCGAACTCACAAAGGGCGTTGTCTGGGTAACTTACTGCACCGGCTTCGTCGTCAATGCGGTAAGTCAAGCCGCCCAATGCCTGTGGCAGACGGATAACGTTACGGACACCATGTTCAAAGATTGCGTCAAATTCGTACTTTTCTTGATGTTCGCGAACTACCTTTTCCATGATAGTGTAGTCGTTCATAGCCTCTGTCAGTTTGTAACCTGCATCTAAAATTTTCCATGTTACAAAGAAAGACATATTCGGAATACGATCCGGTTTTACTTTCATTCCGGTGGCGTCACGGAACAATTTGGTTCGGTAAGCCCGCAATTCTTCATTATTCATAAATGCAACCTCCTCAAGCGCAGATTTGAATCGTAAAGTTTTGCTATCTCTATTTTACAACGGAGTTCTTAAGTTACCAATAAATATTATGCCTCATATGACATATTCCAAAAGGCCAGCTCCAATTCACTTGCCCGCTTAAAAATACCGGCATATTTTGCCTCTTCTTCTGCTGTTAAGCCTTTACACTTCTTGTCGGTAAAGGCACACCAACAGCGTTCCATTTCGGCAAAATCGCCGCTGGCATAGTCCCGAATAAAGTCACTGTATTCCGATGGTTTGGCATCCGGTGCAATCTTTTTGAAGACATAACTGTAGCCCAGCATGCAAGGCAAAATTGCCATGAGCATTTCCAAAAGATCGTCGGTCTTGGCTGCGCCCTCCAAAAAATCGATATAGTTCTGATTCACCGGATGCGGCTTGGTCTGTTCTAAATCTTCATCTGTAATGCCATAGGGAGCCAGGCAAGTCAAACGGTAGTCCGCTTCATCGCCCAAAATAATGCTAAGGGCAGAATAAAACTGTTCAATGTCTTCAAAGGTTTTGGAGCAATAGATGGCCTTCCCGTACACATGGGAATAGTGCTGTAGGTAAATGCTGTCCTGAATCAGGTAACTTTTGAACTTGTCAAAGCAAAGAGTTCCCTCCTTCAGTTCTTTCACGAAAGGGGTTTCCACACACTGGTCCCAAAGTGGTTTGTTTTCGGCTAAAAGTTCTTGCATAAATGACATAATAAATCCTCCAAGGATAAAAAAATAAAGCTTCCAAAAAGGAAGCTTTTTTACGAAATAAAAAAAGGTGCTTCGATATTCGAAAGCACCAAAATACACCGATATTTCTGCTCCCTACGCTGGTCTTAACCAACAGGTTCAAAGGGTCAGGTTTTAACCTTCTCAACTACCGAGGTAGTCCCCCTGCAACAGAAATGATTGTAACACGGAACGGGCGGAAAATCTATTATGAAAAGAAAAAAGAGCCATCCGAATGGATGGCTCTTACTGTGTGTTTACAAATATGAGCTTCTACCATTTGCCCACAAACAGGAATTTTTCCTCTTTGCCCACAAACACATTGTCGCGCTTCTTGCTTGGAGCGCAGCGAATCGCTCTGTGTGTTTACAAATAATTTCGCTCGCTTCATCTGCCACCGGCAGCGCTCGCGAAATTATTCCCATTCAATAGTGGCAACTGGCTTTTCGGAGATGTCCCAGAGGACACGGTTTACGCCAGGAATCTTTACAATGCGGTCACGCATGGTGCAGAGAACGTCAAATGGGATTTCAGGTACGGTTACCAAAACGGCATCGGTGGTGTTTACGGCACGGATTACAACGGCCCAACCCATGTAACGCTGACCAACACCATCAACATACTTAATGCCGGTGGACTGGATGTCAGGAATAGCGCAGAAGTACTGCCATGGGGTTTCAGGAAGCTTTTCAATTTCTTCACGGACAATGGCATCTGCTTCACGGAGTGCTTCCAGTCTGTCTCTGGTGATTGCGCCTACGCAGCGAACACCAAGGCCAGGACCTGGGAATGGCTGACGGAATACCATACCGTCTGGAAGGCCAAGTTCCTTACCAACAATTCTTACTTCGTCCTTGTAGAGGAACTTAACCGGTTCAACCAGTTCGAAGTTCAGTTCTTCTGGAAGGCCGCCTACATTGTGGTGAGCCTTTACACCGTCGGATTCCAGAATATCAGGATAAATGGTACCCTGTGCAAGGAATTCAATGCCGTCCTGCTTAGCAGCTTCTTCTGCAAATACGTTGATGAATTCAGCACCGATGATGTGACGCTTTTCTTCTGGATCATCTACACCGGCAAGTTTGTCAAGGAAGCGGTCTACTGCATCTACATAGATGAGGTTGGCATCCATCTGATTTCTAAATACTTCAACAACCTGTTCCGGTTCCCCTTTACGAAGGAGGCCGTGGTTTACATGTACGCAAACCAACTGTTTGCCAACAGCCTTAATTAAAAGTGCTGCTACTACGGAAGAATCGACACCGCCGGAAAGGGCAAGAAGAACTTTCTTGTCACCAATCTGCTGCTGCAGTAAAGCAACCTGCTCGTCAATAAAAGCCTTAGCAAGTTCCGGGGTATTGATACGTGCCATGGATTCTGGTCTTACATCTGCCATAAAGTTTGTCCTCCTGGGGAATTAGTCAATTGGTTTAATTTCTGCGTGGATTTCCTGAAGAGATTTTACTTCAGCTTCCTTATTGGTAAGAACGTAGTGGATGCCTTCGGCAGTAGCCTTAGCTGCAGCCAGAGTGGTTACATATGGAACCTTGGCCTTAATGGCTGCCTTACGAAGATAGGAGTCATCCTGTACAGAACTCTTACCAATTGGAGAGTTAACGATAAGCTGAATGTCGCCGTTGGTAATCATGTCATAGCAATTTGGACGACCTTCATAAATCTTAAGAACTTTTTCTACTGGGATACCAGCTTCATCAATGGTATTGAAGGTACCTTCGGTGGCGTAAAGTTTGAAGCCGTCATCTGCAAGAGACTTGGCAACTTCAATGACTTCATCCTTGTCCTTGTTCTTTACGGACAGAAGTGCTGCGCCGCTGGTTGGGAGCTTGGACTGAATTGCTTCCTGTGCTTTGAAGAAGGCTTCACCATAGGATGGGGAAAGACCAAGTACTTCACCGGTGGAACGCATTTCCGGTCCAAGGATTGGGTCTACTTCTGGGAACATGTTGAATGGGAATGCAGCTTCCTTAACGCCATAGTTCGGAATATCCATTTCCTTCAGTTCCGGTACAGGAGATGCTTTACCGGTCAGTTCAGAAGTAACAATCTGAGTTGCCAAAGGTACCATGCGGATGTTACATACCTTGGATACCAGTGGAACGGTACGGGAAGCACGTGGGTTGGCTTCCAGAACATATACAACACCGTTTTCAATTGCATACTGCATGTTCATGAGACCGCGAACGTGCATTTCTTCTGCAATCTTACGGGTATATTCTTTGATGGTTGCCACATTTTCCGGAGTAATGTGAGCGGATGGGATAATGCAGGCAGAGTCACCGGAGTGAACACCGGCAAGTTCAATGTGTTCCATAACTGCAGGAACAAAGGCATGTTCGCCATCTGCAATTGCATCTGCTTCGCATTCCAGAGCGTGGTTTAAGAAACGGTCAATCAAGATAGGGCGGTCTGGAGTTACACCAACTGCAGCAGCCATGTATTCAGCCAGCTGTTCGTCATCGTAAACAACTTCCATGCCACGGCCACCCAATACGTAGGATGGACGAACCATTACCGGATAACCAATCTTGTGGGCGTTTTCCAGAGCTTCTTCTACGTCAACGGCCATGCCTGCTTCCGGCATTGGAATGCCAAGCTTGTCCATCATAGCGCGGAACTGGTCTCTGTCTTCTGCCAAGTCAATGATGGCTGGGGAAGTACCGAGAATCTTAACGCCGTTCTTTTCCAGGTCAGCAGCCAAGTTCAGTGGAGTCTGTCCGCCAAACTGAGCAATTACACCAACCGGCTTTTCTTTATTGTAAATGCTAAGAACATCTTCCAAAGTCAGCGGTTCGAAATAAAGCTTGTCGGAAGTGTCATAGTCGGTGGATACGGTTTCTGGGTTACAGTTAACAATAATGCTTTCGAAACCAAGCTGTTTCAGTGCCTTTGCAGCGTGAACACAGCAGTAGTCGAATTCAATACCCTGGCCAATTCTGTTTGGACCGCCGCCAAGAATCATAATCTTTGGCTTTTCGGATTCGGTCGGGTTCTTGTCTTCGGTCATGTTGTAAGAGGAATAGTAGTAAGCGCTGTTTTCGGTACCGGAAACGTGTACGCCTTCCCACTTTTCTTCTACCCCAAGAGCAAGTCTCTTGTTGCGAACGTCATCTTCGGAAACAGAGAGCAGCTGAGACAGATATTTATCAGAGAAGCCGTCCTTCTTAGCCTGGATGAGCAGTTCGTCAGCAGGAAGGGAACCCTTGCATGCCAGCAGAGCTTCTTCTTCGTCTACCAATTCCTTCATCTGTTCCAAGAACCACATCTTAACCTTGGTGATTTCGAACAGTTCTTCCAGGTCAGCACCCTTGCGGATTGCTTCATAAAGTAAGAAGTGACGTTCGGAAGATGGGGTGCGGAGCATCTGAAGCAGTTCATCCTTGGAGAGATCATCAAAGTTCTTTACATGGCCCAAGCCATAGCGGCCGGTTTCCAAAGAACGGATGGCTTTCTGGAAAGCTTCCTTATAGGTTTTACCAATACTCATAACTTCGCCTACGGCGCGCATCTGAGTACCCAGTTTATCTTCTACGCCCTTAAACTTTTCGAATGCCCAGCGAGCAAACTTAATTACAACATATTCGCCGTCTGGAACATACTTATCCAAAGTACCGTATTTACCGCACGGGATTTCTTTCAAGGTAAGGCCGGTAGCCAGCTTTGCAGAAATTAATGCAATTGGGAAACCGGTTGCCTTGGAAGCCAAAGCGGAAGAACGGGAAGTTCTTGGGTTGATTTCAATAATGATGATTCTGTCAGAAACAGGGTCATGGGCAAACTGTACGTTACAGCCGCCGATAACGCCAACTTCGTTAACAATCTTATAAGCCTGTTCCTGAAGACGCTTCTGGCATTCTTCAGAAATGGTCAGCATTGGAGCGGAGCAGAAGGAGTCTCCGGTGTGAACGCCGATTGGGTCAATATTTTCAATGAAGCAAACGGTAATCATGTTACCTTCGCAGTCACGAACAATTTCCAGTTCCAATTCTTCCCATCCAAGAATGGATTCTTCAACCAGTACCTGGCCAACCAGGGAGGCCTGGAGGCCGCGTTTACAAACGGTGGTAAGTTCTTCCTTGTTATAAACAAGGCCGCCGCCGGCACCACCCATGGTGTATGCAGGACGGAGAACTACCGGGTAGTTCAGTTTGTCAGCAATTTCAAGAGCCTGTTCAACGCTGTAAGCTACGTCGGACTGTGCCATTTCAATGCCAAGGCGATCCATGGTTGCCTTGAATTCCAAGCGGTCTTCACCACGTTCAATGGCATCTACCTGAACGCCGATTACTTTTACGTTATATTTATCCAAAATGCCGGCTTCGTTTAATTCGGAGCAAAGGTTCAATGCGGACTGGCCGCCAAGGTTTGGCAGCAAGGCATCCGGACGTTCCTTTTCAATGATTTTTTCCAGACGGTCTACGTTCAGTGGTTCAATGTAGGTTACGTCTGCCGTTTCCGGGTCGGTCATGATGGTTGCAGGGTTGGAGTTAACCAATACAATTTCATAACCCAAAGACTTCAGTGCTTTACAAGCCTGCGTACCGGAATAGTCAAATTCACAAGCCTGGCCAATGATGATTGGACCGGAGCCAATAATGAGTACTTTTTTAATGTCTGTTCTCTGTGGCATTTTGTGTTCCTCCTGATTTTTTTGCCTGTGGGTACGGGCGGGAAGCCCTTTTATAGAATAATAGGCACCAACGTAATTATGAAATAAAATACGCAGTGCCTAATTTAGCTTATTCTGTTCAGTTTTAAGAAGCTGTGGATGGATGGTTCCATGCATTCTTAATGCCCCCAAGCAATAGTTTTTTGATTTGCGTTATTATACCACGGCTAGGGTTTTGAAACAAGAAAGGCACTCCACTTTACCACGAAAAAAATCGACCTCTTTCGAGGTCGATTTTTGAGCATTTTAACAAGTCTTATCTGTGAATAATTTCTTCACGCTTTGGACCGTTGGAAACCATGGAAACTCTTACGCCAAGTTCCTGTTCAATGAATTCAACGTAGTCTCTGGTTTCCTGTGGAAGATCTTCATATTTGGTAATGCCACGGATGTCGCAATGCCAACCCTTGAATTCCTTGTAAACCGGCTTTGCCTTTTTCAGCTTCGGGGTAACTGGGAAGTCCTTGGTGATTTCGCCGTCAATTTCATAACCAACGCAAATCTTTAAGGTTTCCAGATAGGAAAGGCAGTCCAGAGCGGTAATAACGACTTCGGTAGCGCCCTGGGTGGTAACACCATAGCGGGAAGCAACAGCATCGAACCAGCCTACACGACGTGGACGGCCGGTGGTGGCACCGAATTCGCCCTTGTCACCGCCGTGAATACGGAGTTCCTGCGCTTCGTCCTCGTCTAAGATTTCGGAGACAAATTCACCTGCACCTACTGCAGAGGAATAAGCCTTGGTAATGCAGACAATGTCCTTAATGGCATATGGTGGAATACCAGCTGCACCAACAGCACCGTATGCTGCCAAAGTGGAACTGGAGGTAACCATTGGATAAATACCGGAGTCGGTATCTTTCAGGGTACCCAGCTGACCTTCCAGAAGGATGTTCTTTCCTTCTTTCACTGCCTTCTGCAAGAAAGCGTTGGTGTCAGCTACGAACGGTTTAATCTGTTCACGCCAGTCTACCAGCTTTTCATAAAGAGCTTCTTCATCAATGAGAGGCTTATGGTAGATAGCTTCTAACTGGAGGTTCTTCACTTCAATGACGCGGTGAATCTTTTCCTTCAGGTATTCGTCATCATAGAGTTCACATACCTGGAAACCGATTTTAGCAACCTTGTCGGAGAAGAATGGTGCAATACCGGACTTGGTGGAACCGAAAGCGGCTTTGCCAAGACGTTCTTCTTCAAAAACGTCAAAGTCTACATGATAAGGCATAACAACGTGAGCACGTTCAGAAATCATAATCTGTGGAGCAGGAACGCCTGCTGCAACTAAGTCATGATATTCCTTCATGAACTTTTCAACGTCAAAAGCCATACCGTTACCAACAATGTTAACGGTCTTCTGGCTGAATACGCCGGATGGAAGAGTGTGAAGTGCGAAACGGCCATAGTTATTAATAATAGTATGACCTGCGTTGGCACCGCCCTGATAACGAATGACAATGTCAGATTCCTGAGCAAACATGTCGGTAATCTTACCTTTACCTTCGTCGCCCCAGTTGGCACCTACAATTGCTTTAACCATTGAAAATGGCACCTCCAAATTGGATTTCAAAATAACAGAGGGATTATACCCTACTTATACGTTAATTTCAACGTCAAGGCCAAGTAAGTCGGCCTTTTCTTTCAAGATTGGCTGAATGAAGTTGGTTACAAATTCTTCCGTCTGATTTGGTGCACGGCCTACGAAGTTCTTCGGATCCATAACAGATTCCAGTTCTTCCAAAGTCATGCCAAATGCTGGGTCAGCAGCAATGCGTTCCAGCAGGTCGTTCTTTCCACCGTCCACTTTTACTACCTTACCGGCATCCATGGAGTGTACGCGGATTCTTTCGTGAAGTTCCTGACGGTCTCCACCCTTCTTAACGGCTTCCATCATAATGTTTTCGGTAGCCATAAATGGCAGTTCGGAAAGAAGACGGTTTTCAATCATCTTTGGATAAACTACAAGGCCGTCTACTACGTTGTTGTAGAGTTCCAAAATAGCGTCAGTAGCAAGGAATGCTTCTGCTACGGCAAGACGCTTGTTTGCGGAGTCATCCAGGGTACGTTCCAGCCACTGGGTTGCGCCGGTCATTGCCGGGTTCAGTGTATCGCACATAACATAGCGGGCCAAAGAGCAAATACGTTCGGAACGCATTGGGTTTCTCTTGTAAGCCATGGCAGAGGAACCAATCTGGGTCTTTTCAAACGGTTCTTCCAATTCCTTCATGTGCTGGAGCAGACGGAGGTCGCCGCCAAATTTATAAGCAGACTGTGCAATGCCGGAAAGGACTGCACATACCTGATAGTCTAATTTTCTGGAATAGGTCTGGCCGGATACCGGGAAGCAGGCCTGAAAGCCCATTTTTTCTGCAATTTTGCCGTCCAGCTGACGGATTTTATCCTGGTCACCGTTGAAGAGTTCCATAAAGGAAGCCTGCGTACCGGTGGTACCTTTGGAACCCAACAGTTTCATCTGGGAAATCTGATATTCCAGTGCTTCGTAGTCCATGAGAACGTCCTGAAGCCAAAGGGAGGCACGCTTACCAACGGTGGTTGGCTGTGCCGGCTGATAGTGGGTAAAACCAAGGCAAGGCATATCCTTGTATTCCATGGCAAACTTTGAAAGTTTGTCCATTAAGTTAACCAGTTTCTTTTCAATTAACTTAAGGCCTTCGGTCATGGTAATAACGTCAGTGTTGTCTCCAACGTAGCAGGAAGTTGCGCCTAAGTGGATGATTGGCTTTGCGGTTGGGCACTGTACGCCATAGGCATAAACATGAGACATAACGTCATGACGGCGTCTCTTTTCTTCTTCAATTGCTACTTCATAGTTGATGTCGTCCTGGAATTTCTTCAGTTCGGCAATCTGTTCATCTGTAATATTTAAGCCCAATTCCTGTTCGCTTTCAGCCAGGGCAATCCAGAGTTTTCTCCAGGTGCGGAACTTAAAGTCCGGAGAGAAAATGTACTGCATTTCCTTGGATGCATAACGGGAATTTAACGGAGTTTCATAAGTGTCTTTTACCATTGGTTTGTCTCCCTTTCCATGTTTAGAAATAACCGCCAATACTATAGCATAGTTGACTTACTGTCACAACGAAAATGTTATCTGTCTTCTCGGAAGTAAGACAGGCCCAGAGAAGCCGGTCCCTGGTTTTCTTTGCTCTTTCGAACAGAGGCAATAACCAGTACCAAAATGGTAACCAAATAAGGAATGGTTTCCAGCAAAGAACTCTGTGCGCTGCTGACAATAAAGATACCGCCAAAAGCAGAAATATAGTTGTATAACCAGTAAGCTACGCCGAAAATCAGGGAACCCCAAAGCAGGTTCAGTGGTTTCCATGCAGCGAAAATAACCAGGGCAACGGCCAACCAGCCAAGGGCCTCAATGGATTCCCCGGCAAAGGTGGACCAGCCGCCGTAGTTGTAATCTAATACGTAGTAAACGCCGCCCAAGCCGGCAATGCCGGAGCCCAAAACGGTAGCCAAATATTTATAGCGGGTAACGTTGATACCGGCAGCATCTGCAGTGGCTGGGTTTTCCCCAACTGCACGCAAGTTCAGGCCGGCTCTGGTCTTCTTCAAGAACAGTGCCATAATGATGGCCAGCACAATGGCTAAGTACATCATGAAGCCATAGTTGAAGAAGATTTTACCGAAGGCGCCGGTGGACTGGGCAATGCCCAGTTTGGCATTGAATACCTTGTTGGCATCAATGGCTTTTACGGCAGTGGCACCGGACGGTACAACGAACATACCCATGAATCTGGCAACGCCGGATCCAAAAATGGTCAATGCCAAACCAACAACGTTCTGGTTTACCTTCAGTGTGGTGGTCAATACGCTAAAGAGCACGCCGCAAAGGGCGCCGCCTGCAAAAGCACTGAGTAAACCAATTAAGATGATAACCAGCGCGTTGGTAGAAGAGGCATTTAATTCATAAAGGTAGCAGCCTACGAATCCGCAGGCACCACCAACACACATGGTACCCGGGGTACCCAAGTTCATGTTGCCGGATTTTTCGGTCAGAGTTTCGCCCATGGCGCCGTACATAATGATGGCACCGAAGATAACGGCACGGTTGAGCCATGCCAGCAATGTTGCAGCTAATGTGGTCATGCCTCTACCTCCCCTTCCGATTTCATTTCTTCTAAATCTGCCTTGAGACTGCCGGCTTTTTCCGCAGTCACATTCGGCGCTTCTTCCATGTCGAGTTTTGGTGTTTCACCAATTTTGAATTTGCTTTCTACCGGCGCGGTGGCTTCCTTGGAAGCTTCTGCCACTGGCTTGGCATCTACAGCCGGTGCTTTGGATTTTCCTGCAGCAGCCTGAACTGCCTTGGTAATGTCTCCTGCCTTCTTGCCAACAACCGGTTTCATAGCCAAACCGCCGGTAGCTTTCCGCTTGGTGGTCAGGGCATCTTCCCCGAAGATTTTGGCAATGAGGGCTGGGGTACGGTCAAAGATGACGCGGTAGTTGATAAAGAATTCTGAACCGATTACCAAGAACAATACAATACCAATCATAACGTCCCCGGCGCCGGTACCCATGGCCGGATAGTTGTTGGCCAACTGACCGGTACCCTTTTCTAAGAACATAATCAGCAAGGAAATGGCAATCATGCTCAGGGTGTTAAACTTGGCAAGCCAGGCAACAATAATAGCGGTAAAGCCGTAGCCGCCTGCTGTATTTACAGAGGAAATGGTGTGGGCCTGACCGGCAACCGTAAGGCCGCCAACGACACCACAGATGGCACCGGAAAGAATCATGGTGCGGATAATAACTTTCGAAACATTAATACCGGCATATCTGGCGGTATTTTCGGATTCGCCGACAACGGCAATTTCATAACCGTGCTTGGTCTTGGACAAGTAGAAATACATGAGTACTGCCAGAAGCAGGAACACCACAATGTTCAAAGCGTAGCCATGGCCAAAAATTTCCGGCAGCCAGCCTTCGTGGCCCATGCGGTTAATGGTTTCCAGAGAGGACTTCTGTCCTTTCCAGTCGTTATAGAAGTAGTCCATGATTTTCATGGCTACATAGTTCATCATCAAGGTGAAGAGAACTTCGTTGGTTCCCCACTTTGCTTTAAAGATGGCAGGAATAACTGCCCAAAGTGCACCGAAGAGTGCACAGCCGCCCAGCATGACTATATAGAGGATTGGGCCGCTTAAGAAGTTCACCCAGTCATGCATGACATAGGCGGTGGCCACGGCGCCCATGAGCACCTGACCTTCTGCACCGATGTTCCAGAACTTCATTTTGAACGCCGGAGCAAGGGCAACTGCAATGGCCAGAAGTTTTGTGGCATAAATGGCGGTGTCCCAGCACTTGATTTTCATACTGGTGGCATTGCCCATGCGTCCAAAGGTTCCCTGGAACATCTGGGAAAAGGCTTCGCCGAAGCCGATGCCGGCAAAGGCGTAAATGAACAATCCGCAGAAGATCAGCGCAATCAGCAGTGCGCCGCTGCGAATGGCCCAAGCCTGCCAGGAAGGAGTGTCCGTGCGTTTTACCACATGGAGCAATGGAAGTTTTGGTTCTTTTGCTTTCACATTAGCCATTTGCTTCTCCCTCCTGTTCTTTTAAGTTGGTCATGAGCATACCCACTTCTTCCTTGGTAGTCTTGCGGCCATCTACAATGCCGTTGAGTTTGCCACCGCAAAGAATGAGAATACGGTCAGAAAGCCCCAGTAAAACGTCCAGGTCTTCGCCGACGAAAATAACGGCAACGCCCTTTTCCTTCTGCTTGTTGAGCAAGTCGTAAATGGTGTAGGACGTGTTAATGTCCAAGCCACGAACTGCATACGCGGTCATCATAACCGTTGGCGATGCAGCAATTTCACGGCCTACCAAAACCTTCTGTACATTACCACCGGAGAGCTTACTAACCGGAGTAGAAATACTTGGGGTAACAACTTCCAGTTCTTCTTTAATGGCTTCTGCCAGCCTTCTGGAGGCCTTTACGTTGTCCTTCAGCAAGAAGGAAGAACCGTGACTGTAATTTCGGAGTAACATGTTGCCTTCCATACCCATGGAGCCTACCAGGCCCATGCCCAGTCGGTCTTCCGGTACGAAGGAAAGAGAAACACCCAAGTCTTTGATCTGCTTTGGAGTCAGACCAATTAACTGGTGTGGATTTTGCTGTTCATCAAAATAAGTAATGCTAGAGCCCATTTCGGTTTTCTGCAAACCGGCAATGGATTCCAGAAGTTCTTTCTGGCCACAGCCGGAAATACCGGCAATGCCCAGAATTTCCCCGCCGTAGGCGGTAAAGGAAACGTCATCCAGCGCAATGACGCCTTCACTGTTGCGGCAGCTCAGGTGTTCCACGCGGATTTTTTCTACCAACTGGGTTGGAACCGGACGGTTGATATTCAGTTCCACTTTTTTGCCTACCATCATTTCCGTCAGGGATTGTTCGGTGGCTTCTGCAGTTGGAACGCTGCCGATGTATTCGCCCTTGCGGAGAATGGCAACGCGGTCAGAAATGGAAAGTACTTCCTGTAATTTATGGGTAATGATAATAACGGATTTTCCGTCGGCCTTCATGTTGCGGATGACGTTAAAGAGCTTTTCGGTTTCCTGTGGTGTCAAAACAGCAGTCGGTTCGTCCAAAATTAAAATATTGGCCCCTCTATAAAGCTGTTTGATGATTTCCAGGGTCTGCTTTTGAGAAACGGACATGTCGTAGACCTTCTGGTCCGGATTGATGTTGAATCCGTACCGGTCTGCAATTTCCTTAATCTTTTTAGCAGCGTCTTTTACGTTAAACTTTCCGCCATCGTCAAAGCCGAGAACGACATTTTCGGCAGCAGTGAATACATCTACCAGCTTGAAGTGCTGGTGGATCATACCAATTTTCAATGCATATGCATCTTTCGGGTCCGCAATGGACACCTTTTCACCATTCACGAAAATTTCGCCTTCATCCGGACGGTAAATACCGGCCAGCATGTTCATCAGTGTGGTTTTACCACTACCGTTTTCCCCAAGAAGAGACAAAATTTCACCGGCATATACTTTCAGATTCACGTCTTTGTTGGCTTGAATAGACCCAAAACGTTTTGAAATGCCACGCAATTCAACCGCAACTTGCGTCATAGATATACGTCCCCTTTTAGCCCATAGTTTGAAAAATAGAAAAGCAGAAAAGGGAAACCGATGGGGGTTTCCCTTTTCTTCTTATGTCAGATTATTCTGCGTAGTCAGATGCTACTTCGGTAATACCGTCAATGCGGATTTCAAAGTAAGGTGCAGATCTGTAAACGGATTCCTTGAATACGCCGCCTTCTACAACTGCAGTATCAGCTGCATAAGCTTCGTCAGGAATAACGTTTGCCTGATAACCATCGGCAATCTTTTCACCGTTTACGGTGAAGTTGTTGGTGTCGAAGACCTTCAGTTCGCCGGAGCGGATCTTGTCTTCCAGAACCAGAATCTGGTCACGGGTTCCTTCCGGAACTGCGTTACCCATCTGGGTAATACCAACAGCTCTTACGGAATAACCGCCAGCCCAGTCAGTAGCTACGCTTTCGCCGTTAGCAACTGCTCTAAACAGGTATTCATAGTATACGTTCCAGTTACTGGAAGCAGAGGTCAGAGCTACGTCCGGAGCGGTATCCAGCATGGATACGTTGTAACCTACGGAGTAGCAGAGAAGGTTGTTGTTTTCCTGCCATGCTTTTTCTACTGCTGCAGGTGCACCGGTAGAGTCAGCGTGCTGGCCAATGATGACACAACCAAGACCCATGAGGTATTCAGCAACAGCTGCTTCTCTTTCTTCAGAGAACCAGGAGTTGGTATATTTAACGGTCATAACAACGTTTGGAACTACGGATTTGATGCCCAGGTAGAAGGAAGTATAACCAGATACTACTTCTGCATATGGGAATGCACCAACATAGCCAACCTTAATGTTGCCGTTTTCATCAAAACTATTCGGAACATTTTCTTTGGTCAGTTTACCGTCATTAATGAGCTGCTGCAGTTTGATACCGGCAACAACACCGGAAATGTAGCGGGCTTCATAAATGTTGGTGAATGCGTTTGCATAGTTTGCAGCGCCGGAAGCAGCAGCAAGGTCACCGGTCATAGATACAAACTGTACGTCCGGGTTCTGTGCAATAACATCATCCAGCTGATACTGATGACCATAAGAGTTGGTAATAACCAAGTTGCAGCCGTCAGCAATCAGGTCAGTAGCATTGGTCTTAACAGATTCATCTTCCGGAATCTTTTTCTTGTAAGACAGTTCAACGTTAATGCCTTCTGCTGCCAAAGTCTCTCTGGCCTTTTCCATACCTTCCATGTGAGCCAAGGTATAGCTTTCGGTTTCATCCCCAACGAGGATGGCGCCGACACGGATGGATTTGGTTCCGTCGTCTTCTTCTTTGTCTCCACAACCTACGAAGGAGAACAGGAATACCAGTGCAAGGACTGCAGCAAGAATGCGCTTAAGTTGATTCTTCATAACGAGTTCCTCCAATTTCAATTACCTATATTTCTTGTCCTTTGACGGTTAGTCTTCTACAAAGACACAGCCGCCTTCCGGACTCATGGACTGGATTCTGGCAAGGGATTCTACCCGGATGCCCATATCCCGGATGTTCTTTCCCCCATCCTGATATGCTTTTTCAATGACAATACCGGCTCCCACTACCGTAGCGCCTGCATCTTGAATTAACTGAATAAGGCCTCTCAATGCGTTTCCTTTGGCCAGGAAGTCATCCAAAATCAAAATGCGGTCTTCCGGCTGAATAAACCGTTTTTCCACAATGACCTGGTTGGTGTTTTTGTGGGTGAAGGATTCTACCTCCGTCACATAACAGTCGTCAGTCAGGTTTTTGGATTTGGACTTTTTAGCGAAGACCACCGGTACATTAAAATACTGGGCTGCCAGGCAGGCAATGCCAATACCGGATGCTTCAATGGTCAGGATTTTGTTTACGCCGTCTTCTTTGTAAAGCCGGTAAAACTCTTTCCCCACTTCGTTCATAAACGGAACGTCAATTTGGTGGTTCAAAAAAGAACCAACCTTCAGAATATTGCCTTCTGCAATAATTCCTTCGGCATTAATTTTTTCTTCCAAAGCCTTCATGAAAATAGGCTCCTATTCTTTAAAATTCACACATAAAATTATACCCGTACAGGGGTAACACCGTCAACCAAATACCCTTGGATAAAGCCACAAAAAAAGGAGCGCAAATGCGCTCCTTTTTGCGAATAATTTTGTGTCAGTTGTTTGGTTTAAGCCAGATATGCTGCTCTCAAGGTTTCCAAGTCTTTCTGAGAAAGGCCGCACTGGAAGCGGAGGAAGTTCTGCATACCGCCGTAGTTCTTGTCAATGGCGTCATACACTGCTTCTGCCCAGCCCTTGCTTACGCCTTTTGCCAAGGCAACATCAGATGCAACGCAGTCCAGGCCTACGAATTCCATTACCTTGTTATAAATGGCGTTGATATCCTCTTGGTAATACTCATTGGAAGCCATGTAGTCTTCCAAAATGGTTTCTTTGTCTACGCCCAATGCAGAAAGCAGCAAAATGCTTGCTACACCTGTGCGGTCCTTGCCGGCAGTGGAGTGGAACAGTACAGTTTGTCCTTCGGAAACCAGCAGTTCGTCAAAGAACATTCGCCACATTAAAACGGAGCCTAAGTCGGTAACATAACCTACGGTTTCATCCTCCATATAGGAGTAAATTGGGCCGTTGAGGGCAATGTTTACCACTTCCATCAACTTGGAAAAGTCCACGGTCATAGTACCGGAAGTCACTTCTGCCAAAAGCGTGGCAATTTCAATGCCTTCGGAAATAACATCCTTTACCGGGAAGCGAATATTTTCCGCACCCGGAATGGCTGCATCCGGCTTATCTATTGCCTCTGCTAACGTACGTAAGTCAAGCACCTTAGCAACGTCATATTCATTTGCCAGTTTGTTTATATCCTCTTCCGTGGCATCATGCAGTCTGGCAGTACGAAGCAGTTTCCCACTGGCAATGGTACGGCCATCCGCGGTTACATACCCACCTAACTCTCTTGCGTTTGCCACACCGGTCAAGCCAAGATTTCTGGTGTCAAATTCGTCCGTATTTTCAGCAGCAACAAAGAGCAAGCCGGTAGCAGACAACAGCAGCACCAGGGTCAAGATGAGGGCTGTTATTTTTTTCGATGCAGATGTAATCATGTTCATTCCTCCTATGGAATTAGCGGATTATTAGACAGAAAAAGGACCAATGCATAGCACTGATCCCTTCCCCAAATTTTATTCTAAAGGATTATTCTTTGTCCTTCAACAGTTTTTCTACTACAAAAATGGCAATGGCTACCAAAGCAAGGAATGCAAACGGTCCCCATAAGCTGAACGGCATACCAACATGCCAATCATAGAAGCGGGATTCCTTTGCACCCAGGTTATCCTGCTGAACAGCTTCAGCCTGTGCTTCTGCATCAAAGTCAGCGTCGTAGTCAGCAACGTTAACAGTATAGTTGTCGGTTACCAAATTGTTTCCTCTGGTGTGAAGTACGAAGTTTACATCTTCCCCAAAGTCAGCTACCGGCAATTCAAATACCTGGTAGGTGCCGGTATCAAAACGATATCCGGACTTGGTTTCAGCTACAGGGAAAATTTCCTCATCGCCAAGATAAAGTTTATCTACTTCTGTATCATTGAAAACCAACTGAACATAAGCCTTGCCGTCCTTTACCAGCAGGGTGGCTGGGAGGATCAACTTCTGAATACCGGTTTCAGTGCTAATAGTGTAGTCCACAGCATAACTGCCATCTTTCAGGTCCGTTTTTGCAGCATCAGCAGCAAAAGCAGGCACTACCATTGCAAGCACCATAACCAGAGAAACTAAAACGGATACGAACTTTTTCATCATTCATTTCTCCCTTCCTCATACTACTTTCAATATACGCTCCCACCCTCTAATTTAGAATGTTACAAAGCCCCAAAATTGTAACGCCCAAATTCGTTGAATTTTCGGAACGGGAAATACATACTGAAACTAACATGTTATTTAGGAGGAATATGAAATGTTACAAGCTCTTATGGATTTCTGTCATTTCGGCGATTTCGGCTTGGATGCAAAAGTATTCATCTTTGCTCCGGTTGCCGGCCTCGGTTGGCTGCTTGCCTACATTGACTTGATTCGTCTTGGCTTCAAGCAGAAAACTTATGGTATGCCAATTGCTGCCCTTGCCTTAAACATTGTTTGGGAAGGCCTTTACGCTTATATGTATTGGGCACACGACGGTATGTTCTACGGCGGTTACATGATGGCCCTCGTAAACTCCGCTTGGTTCATTGCCGACTGCTTAATCCTTTATACTCACCTCAAATGGGGTAAAAAAGACTTTAAGAAGTTTGCCGATGAAAAGCTCTTCTGGCCTTGGTTTATTGCCTTAATGATTATGGCTGTCATTGTAGAAGTTACTTGGCTCCAAGCCTATGGCGTTCGTGCAAACGGCTGTACTGCCATTGTACAGAACCTTCCAATGTCCATCCTCTTCATCTTCTTGCTCTTCATCCGTAAGTCCACAGAAGGTCAGTCCATGAACATTGCCATTGGTAAGATGCTCGGTACCGTAGGCGCTTGGCTTGCTATTGCCGTTTACCCATCCCTTCAAGATCCTCTGAACATCTGGGTTGGCGTTACCTGCACCGCATTTGACCTTATCTACTGTGTTCTTCTTTACAAGCAGTTCAAAGCAGAAGGCAAGAACCCTTGGTTCCCATCCCGCCCTGCAGACCCTGCAAAGGTGAATCTGGAAAAGGCCCCAACCTTCAACAAGAGAACCGACACCATTGTTGACGGTAAAATTGTTACCAAAACAACCAACGAATAAAACCCCATCTCCTTTTAAAAAGCCCATCGCTTCGGCGGTGGGCTTTTTATTACCTATACGGACAAGAATTTTATCTTGAAAATCCTTTTCGTATAGGCAATAATTAAAGTGTTAGTAATTTGGTCGATAGACCAGAAAAGTGCTTTTCTGGTCAAGCGACCAAAATATCGATATTATTTTTAAAGGAGAAAACCATTATGAAGTATGCATTCATTACCGGTGCAGCCGGCGGACTTGCCGGTGCTTGTGTAGAAGAACTCGTAGCACGCGGCGGCTGGACCATTTTTGCAGCTGACTACGCAGAAGAAGCTCTGAAAGAATTCGCAGCAAAGTGCGGCGACAACGTAATTCCAGTAGCTGTTGACATTTCCAACACCGATTCCGTAAAAGCAGCAGCAGCTAAGGTTGCCGAATATACCGACACCCTTGACGTTATCGTTAACGCAGCCGGTATCCACACCATGGCTTCCCTTGTTGAACCAGGCGCTACCCAGACTATGGAACGCATGATCAACATCAACGTTATGGGTATGATCCGTATTAACGAAGCTCTCTTCCCACTTCTGAAGAAGGGCTCCCGTGTAATCAACTTCTCCTCCGAATGCGGTTGGGAACAGCCACAGCCATTCAACAGCCCATATGCAATCACTAAGTGGGCAGTAGAAGGCTACAACACCGGCCTTCGTCGTGAACTTCTGTTCCTCGACATCCCAGTAATCAAGATTCAGCCGGGTTCTTTCAAGACCGGCATGCACGGCCAGGCTAACGCTGGCTATGCTAAGCTCCTTGAAACCACCAAGTACTACACTCCTGTACTTACCGTTCTTAGCCCACTCATGACCGTAGCTATGTCTTCCGCTCATGACAAGAAGTATCTTGTTGAAGGCGTTATGGACGCTATCTATTCCAAGCATCCAAAGAGAAACTATAAGATTAAGAATACCTGGTATCTTGGTCTCATCGACCCAATCCCAGCATGCATTCTTGACCCAGCTTACAAGTATTTTGTAGGCGGCCTCTACAAGGTAATGAAGCTCATCGGCAAAGCTTAATCGCTTACCAAACAGGATTATTAGAGCCACGCTTCCGCGTGGCTCTTTTTCTTTTACCTCAAAATGTGCTACTATGGTTCAGTAAATATTACACTTTTTGAAAGAAGGGTTCACGCGTGAACGCAGTAAAAAAGTTTGGTCAGAAATATGTTCAGACCAGCCCTATTTTGCGTATTCTCATCGGCCTCGTCATCGGTCTCGGTTTGGGACTGGCCTTCCCAAAGCTTCCAGTCATCGGACTGTTTGGTAAGGTATTCGTTAGTTCCTTAAAGGCCATTGCACCGGTACTGGTATTTGTACTTATCATCAGTTCCCTGGCCAGCTCCGGCGTGGGCATCGGGAAGCGGTTCCGCACCGTAATTTTCCTGTATATGGCCAGTACACTGGTAGCCTCTGTGGTTGCAGTTTGTACCCACTTCCTTTTCCCGGTTGCCATGCCGCTCACCGGCAAGGTTGCCGAAGATGCTGCTCCAAGCAGCGTGGGCGAAGTGTGGTCTAACCTGCTCACCAATGCAGTTTCCAACCCAATTGCCTCTCTGGCAGATGCCAACTACATTGGCATTCTGTTCTGGTCTGTACTGTTCGGCTTAGCCCTCCGCTTTGCAGGCAGTGAAAGCACCAAAAAAGTATTTTCTGACATTGCAGGCATGGTGAACAAGGTTGTTTCTTGGATCATCTTACTAGCTCCTATCGGTGTCATGGGCTTAGTATTCACCGCCGTTGCTGAAAACGGTCTTACCATCTTTACCGTATACGGCAAACTGTTGGCCTCCCTGGTCGGCTCCATGCTGGTAGTATTCCTGGTAACAGACCCAATTATTGCTTCTCTCTTCTTAAAGAGAAATCCATATCCAATTACCCTTACCGCATTCCGGGAAAGTGGCATTACCGCCTTCTTCACCAGAAGCTCTGCCGCCAATATTCCGGTTAACATGAACACCTGCCGCAGACTAGGCTTGGATTCTGATTTCTATTCCGTATCCATTCCTTTGGGCGCCACCATCAACATGGACGGTGCTGCCGCAGTTATCACCATCATGTCCTTGTCCGTAGCCAACACCATGGGCATTGAAGTATCGCTTCCAACAGCCATTGCACTGAGTTTCCTGTCCACTTTGGCAGCTTGCGGTGCTTCCGGCGTAGCCGGCGGTTCTTTGCTGCTGATTCCAATGGCATGCTCCCTCTTTGGTGTTCCAAACGACGTTGCCATGCAGGCAGTAGAAGTTGGCTTTATCATCGGCGTCATTCAGGACTCCGTTGAAACCTGCATCAACTCTTCGGGCGATGTAGTCTTTACCGCTGTAGCCGAATATTACGAACGTAGAAAGAACGGCGAAGACATGAAGTTCTTGGGAGAATTCGCCAAGAAAAAGGACTAAGTTTTCAAAATAGAATAGAAAAGGAAAAGAAGCCACACAGTCGTGTGGCTTCTTTTTCCGGGAAGGACATATATTAGATCTGACTTCTTCTTTCAGCCAGTTCTTTCTGTACTTGTGGCATCTTCTTATCCAAATCCCAGAAGTAGAAGATTGCCAAAAGGATGACTGCACAAATCAGAGGCAGCAAGCCCTGGGTAAGAATCATGTTGTGAATAGCAGATTCTCCCTGTACAGCCAGAGCTTCGTTGTAGAAGCCCCACTGCAACATTTTACCAACTAAGGCGCAGCCAATACCGGTACCCAGTTTGATACCAAAGCTGGTGGAGCAGAAGGAGAAACCTTCTACCCGTTCCCCTCTTTCCCATTCGGTGAAATCTACAAAATCAGGAGAAAGGGTAAATGCTGCAACCAATGTGCAAGTGTAAACACTCCATCTAAGGGTGTAGAAAATAACGAAGATTGCAGTGCTCTTCGGAATAATCAGCATAATTACGCTACTGAGAATCATCAGTCCGGCAAATACCAGAAGGCAGTTTCTCTTACCAAAGCGGCGGAACATGGCCGGGCAGGCAAATACTGCTATCAGGGAAACAATACCTGTGGCAATGGACTGGAGGGTCAATGCAGTATCGTTAGACAGTACATCGCGTACATAGTAGGTGTTAATGCTCTGCATACCCATAATGATGTAAAGTACTACGAAAGCCAGTAACATCATGTAGAAGTACTTGGAGGAAAGAACAACCTTCAAGTCATGGCTCAAACTAATGGTCTGCTTTTCTTTCTGCAGCGCGCGAATTTCACTCTTTTCCTTAATTACCATGACAAAAAGAATATAGGAAACCAAGGTAACCATAGCGTAAGTCCCTGCAACAATGGTAAATGCGTGCTGAGACTTTACACCACCAAGGGAGTTCAGCCATGGTAATGTAACTGCGCCAATCAATGCAACGGCAAGAGTTGTGAAAATGGTACGAATGGAACTCATTTTACTACGGTCATTCGTATCGGCGGAAATAAGAGCACTCATAGTGTGGTAAGAAAGGTTCGTGGCAGTGTAGCAAATAACTGTCAGGAAAATATAGGTAATATAGATGTAGGTGATCTTTCCTCCTTGACTAAGTGCATGTGGCACGTTCATCATCAAGATGTAACTGGCCACAGATGGCAGGACGAACACCATAAACCAAGGTCTTGCTTTCCCAAGACGGGTGTTGGTTTTTTCAATCAGTGCACCCATAATCAGGTCACTGATTGCGTCCAGGCAACGTGCTACCAGCATCATTGTGGAAATGACACCGGCTGCAATTCCTACACAGTCAGTGTAGTAGGAAAAAGCAAACACGGCCATAAATGCCCAAATAAAGTTTTGTCCGAAGTCGCCAAGAGCGTAGAACGCTTTTTCTTTGGCGCTTGTTTTAATAATTACAGCTTCGTCGTTCATATTCTTCTCCAGTTGCAGACCTCTCTCGTCTGCATTTATTTTCCGTGGCTATCTTCATCTATATTTTTACCAATTATCCCCTGTTCTCACAATGATATTTCTTTGAAAAACGAACGACAATGTTGCGATTTTTGAACAAGAAATATAGAAAGCATTTTCAACAAAAAAGAAGCCGTACAAAATGTACGGCATCTTTCTTCCTGGGTGCAGGGGGAGGACTTGAACCTCCGACCTCCGGGTTATGAGCCCGACGAGCTACCAGCTGCTCTACCCTGCGATATGTAGGACCTCTGTCCCTTAGTGCTAGACCATTATATACAAGGTATATCTAAATTGCAAGCACTTTTTCAGGATAAAAAGAACTCCTCTAAAAGAGGAGTTCCTAGTTTTCCTTGTTGCTTATTTAGCAGCCTTAATGCGAGCGGCTTCTCTTGCATCTGCTTCAGCCTTAGCCTTAGCAAGGATGGTGGATTCACCGGCAAGCTTCTTCACTGCTGCAGCTCTTCTGTCAGAAGCGTTCTGTACAGCTGCTTCGTCCATTGCTGCCAGGGAAGCGTCATAACCCTTAGCAATGCGCTGCTTGTAGATTTTTTCTGCCTGCTTCTGGCGCTGTTTCTGGATTTTCTTGTTCAGTTTCTTCTGTTCCTTAGCAAGGGCAGCCTTTTCTTTCTTCAAAGCAGCCTTCTTGTCCTGTGCATAGTCTACAGCGGTTCTTCTGGAAGCGAAGAAAGCTTCAAATGGGGATTCCCCTTCCGGAGTGCCGTCAGAAACTGTATTGATAGCACCAGCAACGCCACTAGCGAATGCGGCAAGTGCGGTAACAAGTTTATCAGTTGATTTCATTTCAAATAACCCCTCTCACCGCAGAGTTTACCCCACGGTTAATCAATACTGTAATTAATCATACCCAATTTCCCCGATAGTGTCAACGAATTTTGCCCTTCCGGCATAATCTAGACTTGAAGGAAGAAGGTTCTGGATTATAATGTTAAAGTACGTTTTAACTGATTCCAGTATGATGCATGCAAATCTCATGATTGGAGGATTCAGAAATGGCTGAATACATTCTCGAATGCAAAGGCTTAGAGAAAAAGTATGGCAGCTTCACAGCATTAAGAGGCATTGACTTACAGCTTCCAAAAGGAAAGGTCATTGGTCTTCTCGGACCAAACGGAAGCGGTAAGACCACCTTAATCAAATTAGCTTGTGGGCTGTTGCTCCCTACCAAAGGAGAACTTCTTATTGATGGCATGAAGCCGGGCAAAGAAACCAAAAAGATTGTTGCCTATCTTCCGGAACGGAATTACCTTCCGGACACCATGACCGTAAACCAAATGGTAAAGTTCATGGCCGACTTCTATTCCGACTTAGACAAAGACAGAGCCTATGAAATGTTGAATCATTTAAATATTGATCCAAGCAGAAAGTTCAAAGCGCTCTCCAAAGGTACCCGTGAAAAGGTACAGTTAATCTTGGTTATGAGCCGTCAGGCTCAGCTCTACTTATTGGATGAACCAATTGGCGGGGTTGACCCGGCAGCCAGAGATTACATTCTGGATACCATCATTGGCAACTATAATAAGGAAGCCACTGTGGTACTCTCTACCCACTTAATCGCCGACATTGAACCGGTCCTTGACGAATTCGTCTTCATCCGCAACGGAGACCTGCTCCGCTACGGCACCGTAGAAGACGTCAAGGAAAAAGGCATGACGGTAGACAGTTTGTTCAGGGAGGAATTCAGATGCTAGGAAAATTAATCAAACACGAATTCTTATCTATCAGCAAAGTGCTTTGCCCAACCTACATTGTAGTTCTTGCGGTAGCACTGCTGGGTAGACTCACCACTTGGCTGGCTACCAGACAAGCCATTGTAGATGCGGTTCCGGCATCCTTTGCAAAGGTACTGCAGTACACATCTTCCCTGCTGAGTGTCCTCTTTGTGGTTGCATTCATTGTTTCCATCGGGATGACCATTTTCTTCTTGATTTACCGGTTCTACAAGAACTTCTTCACCGACGAAGGATATTTGATGTTGACTTTGCCAACGAAGGCGCCACAGTTAATCCTTTCCAAGTTCTCCAACTCCGTTGTCTGGGTTGTTATTGGATTGGCAGTTTCTGTACTTTCCTTAATCATTACCTTCGGCCACTACGATGAACTGATTGACGACTTTAAAACCTTATATAATATGATGACCCACTTTGGAGATGCCGGATACATCCGTGACTCCCTGGGTACAGATCCAAAGCTCTTTATTGCAGAAGTCATTCTCCTGCTGGTGGTTGGATTCTGCTGCTTCATTATGATTTGGTACTTCTCCATTGCCTTTGGCCAGTTGCTATACAAATCTCATAAGGTTGCCGGCGCCATCATTAGTTTCGGCGTCTGCCAAATTGTAGTTCTCGTTTTGTTCTTCGTTTACATGTGGTTTGAAAGCTCCGTTCTTTCCGGTGTCATCCCTGGTTATTTGACCAGCTCCGGCGTAGCGGTACAAACCACCATGATTGGCAGTACCATCCTCAACTTCCTTATTACGGTTGCGTTGTTCTTTGGTACCAGTTTCATCATGGAACACAAATTGAACTTAGACTAAAAAGAAAACTCCTTCCCAAGTGGGAAGGAGTTTTTTATTGTGCTTTTTATTTCTTAGCTTCCAAACCGGAAAGAATCTGGTTAGCCATGTACTTATGACCGTCAACGGTTGGATGAGGGTCAAAACCGCCAATTAGCAGCGGAGTATGTTCGGTAAACACTTCGGTATCCGGAACATCTACGTAAATAACGTTCTTATACTGGTTTGCCAAATCCTTCTTTACGTTGTTCATCTGCAGGTAAAGCAAATCTAAGAACTTACCCCAGTAAAGGCCGGAGTATGGAGGAAGGTCCCAATGTTCACATGGGTTATAGGTACCAACCAGAACTACGGTTGCCTTCGGGTTCATCTTTACAATGGATTTTACACAAGCGGTGTAGTTTTCATTGTAATCGGTCAGCATAGTCATGAATGCTTCGGTGTAAGAAATAGGCCACTTGTAAATTTCTTCATGGGAAGCGCCTACAATCTTCAGCCAAATGTCGTTGAAACCGCAGTCAAGGGTAATCAGGTCAGAAGCCTTAACCGCACTTTGATACTGCTTTCTCTGTGCCTTCAAGGTAGCCTTGGTAGTACGGCCTTCTGTAGCATCTTTTACTTCAGTGTCGGTCAGTTCGTCTCCGTTGTAGCTGTTGTCTAACAGCATACGGATTTCGGCAGAACGGAAGCCATCCTGTGCATAAGCATAGTACTTCTTCGCATGAACTTTATCTGCCACAATAGCACCGTAAGTGCCTTCTACACGCTGCTTACGAACAGATCGTTTGTAGTCTGGCAGAGAAAAGCCTACTGCTACGGAGTCACCCAACTGGGTGTAAGTGGAATAGGATTTTCCGTTATAAGCTTGTACTTTAATGTTTCTTGGAATGATGAATCCAGAAGCAAACGCAGAAACGCTTGTGGTAACCATCATCAACAGGGCCAAGAGAAGAGCAATGACTCTTCTGGTAGATCTTTTCATTCGAAATACCTCCAATTCAAAATCTTAAACATTATACAAGAACCTTACTCATTGGACAAGGCCAATGCCTGTTCTTTGGCATCAGCGGTCAGAATGAGAAGGGCTTTTTTCAAGTCGCTAAGGGCTCCGGAGGATGGTTCTAATTTAATTCCCAAATACGGTTTGGCACTGGCATTCACCGTAATCCGACCCCTCATGTCCCCAGATAAGCGGGCTGCCCCATGCATGTTGATTTCGTTCCAGTAGAGGAGCAGCTGGTCTCCCCGCTGGGCCACTTCGTAAATGCCCAGGTCTGCTGCCTGGTTTCGGAGCAGCGCCACTTCAATAAGGCCTTCTACGGCAGGAGGCGGGTCTCCGAACCGGTCAATCAGTTCGTCCACTACATCGGAAGCATCGTCCATGGTCCGAATGTCGGCAATGCGCCGGTACATGCTAAGGCGATTCGGTATGCTCTCAATGTAATTCTCCGGAATATGGGCATCCATCTGAAGGTCAATGAGGCATTCCTTTTCTTCCTTCGGCTTTTCTAGTCCCTCCTTCTCCCCTTCAATGGCTTCGGAGAGGAGTTTCATGTACATGTCGTAACCAACAGATTCCATGTGGCCGTGCTGCTGGGCACCTAAAATGTTACCGGCGCCACGGAGTTCCATGTCCCGCATGGCAATTTTGAAGCCGGAACCAAATTCGGTATATTCCCGGATGGCGGACAGACGGCGCTGGGCAATGTCTGTCAGTTCCCTGCCACCGCTGTAGGTAAAGTAGGCCACAGCACGGCGGCTGGAGCGGCCAATGCGGCCACGGATCTGGTGCAGCTGAGAAAGGCCGTATCTGTCTGCATGTTCAATAATTAGGGTGTTGACGTTTGGCACGTCTACACCGGTTTCAATAATGGTGGTGCAGACAAGGACGTCTATGGTGCCTTCCATCAGCTCGGCCCATATGTCGGAGAGTTCATCTTCCGACATTTTGCCGTGGGCTATGCCCACCCGGGCTTCCGGCACCCATTCTTTGATTTTGGCTGCCACATGCATAATGTTATCTACATTGTTATGCATGTAATAGACCTGGCCGCCACGGCGGAGCTCCCGCTCTATGGCTTGGGCTAAGATGCCTGCATCATATTCTAAGACGTAAGTCTGAATTGGGTGACGGTCTAAAGGTGCTTCTTCCATAATGGACATGTCACGGATACCGGACATAGCCATGTTCAAGGTTCGTGGAATTGGGGTTGCAGAAAGGGTGAGTACATCCACGTTCGGGAACTTCTGTTTCACCTTTTCTTTTTGCGCCACCCCGAAGCGTTGCTCTTCGTCTACAATGAGCAGCCCAATGTCCCGGAAACTGACATCCGTGGAAATCAGGCGGTGGGTTCCCACCACAATATCAATCTGTCCCCGGCGCAAGTCCGCTAAAATCTGCTTCTGTTCCTTTGGGGTACGGAAGCGGGACAGCATTTCAATGCGAACCGGGAAACCATCAAAGCGCTGCACCAACGTGTTGTAGTGCTGATACGCCAGAATGGTGGTTGGCACCAGCAGCGCACATTGCTTTCCATCTGCAATGCACTTGAAGGCGGCCCGGAGGGCCACTTCGGTTTTGCCAAATCCTACATCGCCACAGAGCAGACGGTCCATTGGATACGGCTTTTCCATGTCGTGTTTGATTTCCTGGATGCAGCGCAGCTGGTCTTCGGTTTCTTCATATTCGAATTTGCGGTCAAAGTCCCCGTGCATGTCAATGTCCGGAGAGAAGGCGTAACCCGGCGTAGCCAAACGCTTGGCGTAAAGTTCGGTCAACTCCTTGGCCATATCGGCAACGGCTGCCCGGACACGGGTTTTGGATTTTTCCCAGTCCTTGGACCCGAGGCGATTCAGTTTCACCATTTTGCTGTCGTCCTTCGGACCGATGTACTTGGAAATCAAGTCCAGCTGGGTAACCGGAACGTAGAGGGCGTCCCCCTTGGCGTATTTCAATTTGATATAGTCCTTGGTAATGCCGCCTACCTTCAGGTTTTCAATGCCTTCGAAGATACCAATGCCGTGAATGGCGTGTACCACAGGGTCTCCCTTATGGAGTTCATCTAAGCTGTGGAATACGTCCTTGCTCTTGGCACCGTGAATCTTTCGGCGGATACCGGTGGACCTGTTTCCGTGGGTCACCAAATAAAAGTCGGTGGCCTTCACTACCACCCCGGCGGAGAAAGAACACGGAATGACAGAAATGACCCCTTCTGGGAAGGCCTTTGGAACGAGAGAATAGTAAACCGCTTTTTGACCCTCTTCCTCTAAGTCTTCCACCAAGGCTTTGGCGGCTTTTTCTGTTCCGGCAGCCACCACCACGGTGGCAGCTTTGGTGTGGGTTGGAAGGCAGTCTCGAAGCAAAGAGGACATGGTTCCGTTCCAAGCCGGAGACTGGCCCAAGGAAAGGCTGTAGAGTTCTTTGATTGGAATGTCAAAACTGCCTCTGGCAAAGTTATCCAGGTAGAACATATCCGCATGCTGATAGTCTTCTGTCAGCATGGAGAAATCTATGGCAAAGTCCCCCAGGGCTTTGCAGAGTTCTCCCAGCTCCAGCGCATCTTTTACTTCTTCCCGTAAAAGTTTTTCTGCCCCTTTGGCCTTTTCTCTTACCCCGCCGCTTTCGGCTACACAAAGCAGGTCCCCTGCTTCTAAATAGCCCAATGGTGTCGTGGCATTTTCATGCATTAAGTTAATGTATTTATCCAGGCAAAGTTCATGGCCGGCGCGGATGTTGTCCACATCCCGCTGGAATTTGGCTTTTACCTCATCTGCATTTTTGGTGCGGACTTTCTTGGCAATGGCCAGGATGTCCTCCGTCAGCCGTTCCTCGTCTTCCACAATCAATTCGGTGGAAGGGGTAATGAGGACGGAATCCACTAAGTCCGTACGACGCTGGCTTTCCACCTCAAATTCCGCAATGGTATCAATGGTATCTCCCCAAAGTTCCATACGGAGCGGCTGTTCCCGCTCCGGCGGGAAGAAGTCAATAATACCGCCGCGGACGGCAAACTGGCCCTTGCCCTCTACTTCGTCTGCACGGGTATAACCGGCAGCAACCAAGGCGGCCAACAGTTCCTGTTGGTCCACGTCTTCCCCACGGGTCAAGCGGAACATCCGCTTTTTCAAGGTGGAAGACGGAATGGTCTTTTGCAATGCTGCCTCGGCAGAGAGAATCAGCACCTTCGTCTGCCCCAAGGCCCAGGCGCAAAGGGCACCCATACGCTGCTGCTCATAGTCCTTACTGCGAACCTGATCCGAAATAAAGGAAATGTCCTTGGCCGGGCAGACCACTGCCGAGGTGCCAAAAGACCTAAGGTCTGCTGCCATTTTGGTAGCGGTGCCTTCGTCTGGCACAAGGAGCATAAGGCGACGGCCCGTTGACTCCAAAATGGAGTGCAGCAGGAACGCTTTTTGAATATGGATGGCGCCTAAAATCCCAAAGGGAAAGAAACCGCCATTAATGTCGGAAAGAATGGATTGATAGTCCTTGCTTCCCGCAAGGGCTTCCGAAAAACCTGACATTGTTTTTCCTTCTTTTTTCATTTATCCCAAACGGGTAATGCCCCCACTTTAGAAAAGTGGGGGTGTCTTTTTTAGTTATGTCTGTTCATGGCCTCGCCTATATTTCCGGCCACAATCAGTTCTACGGAGTCAATGGCAGCATCAAAAGCCTCTGTCATCAACTCCATTTCGTCTTTGGAAAACTTTCCCAGTACGAAATCTGCCAAATCATAATTTGGATTGGCTCGGTCTCCTACGCCAATGCGGACTCTTGGGAAACCGTCTCCGCCCAAATCATAAATAATGCTCTTCAGCCCGTTATGACCTCCGGCGGAACCGCTTCTTCGAATCCGCAGTTTCCCCGGTGTCAAATTGATGTCATCGGAAAGAACAATGACGTGGTCTTCCGGCACCTTGAAAAACCTAGCGGCTTCGCCAATGGCTTCCCCGCTGTTGTTCATAAAGGTGGTTGGCTTCATCAAGAGACATTTTTCACCGTTTATAACACAAGTGGCGGTCAGTGCCCGGAACCGCACGCGGTCCAATTTGACACCATACTTGTCTCCCAACCGGTCCATGCAGAGCCAGCCGGCGTTATGACGGGTGTTTTCGTACTTGGAGCCCGGATTTCCCAGGCCTGCAATAATGTACATAATCTCTTCCTTTTGAAAGATGGATTTTAAATTTTCAAACATAGTATCACTTCAGTTAGATTCTTGCAAATGGGCCTGCCACTGCATTTTCTTCTACATTCGCATTCTCTACTACGGTATTGTTCAGCTTTGCACCATTGGCAACCGTGCTGTTCACAACAAGGGTGTTTGGACCCAAAACGCAGTTGCTGCCAATTTTGGAGTTGCCCTTCAGGATGGTGTTTGGCAGAATTTGGGTTTCGTTACCAATTTCGACATCCTTGCCGATGATAATGCCATCCAGCGCCGGAATGTCTACCCCATTGGCTAAATGCTTATAAAGCACATCTTTGCGGGCAATGTCGTTCAGTTCCAACAGCTGAATACGGTCATTGGCGCCTAAAACCACGTTGCCGTTTTCGGTGGCATAAACGCCGGCACGTTTTCCGGCATTTTTCAGCACATAAATGGTGTCGGTCAAATAGTATTCATGAGCAGCATTTTCCGGTTTGATTTCCTTTAAAGAGGAAATGAGATCTTCTCTCTTAAACCAGTAAGCACCGGAGTTGACTTCCGTAATGGCACGTTCTTCTTCGGTGGCATCTTTCTGTTCCACAATCTGCTTTAAGGAACCGTCCGGGTTGCGGACAATGCGGCCGTAGCCTGTTGGGTTCTTAATATTCGCTGCAATTACGGTAACGGCGTTGCCACTTTCTTCATGCAGCTTCAGGGATGCCAAAATGGTTTCCCCATCCATAAATGGAGCGTCCCCATTTAAAACCAAAATGTTGTCGGCATCCGAAGAAAGCAAGAAGGCATCGGCCTGCATAACCGCATGACCGGTTCCCAAGCGTTCCCGCTGGTACGCAATGCTGCAGCGGTCTCCAATATAGCCTTCCAACTGTTCGCCCAAATGGCCCACTACCAGGCAAGGCTTTTCAATGCCCGCTGCATTAGCTGCGTCCAGCACCCAATCAATCATGGGTTTGAAAAGCACTTCGGCCAAGGCCTTTGGCTTGTTGGATTTCATTCGCTTTCCTTCGCCTGCAGCGAGGATAATTGCACTATTTTTACTCACTTAAATGCCTCCTCCGGCGAAATAAATAATGGCTGCCACAATCAGTTGGGCACCGACTGCGAAAAGGATAGACAGAATGGAAACGCCGCCTTTTTTCTTCAGGTACTTTTCCCGTTCTTCTTCTCCGGCAACGGTTTCTTTGGCCTTTGCCAGCAGTTTTTCACAGTGAAGCTTATAGAGATAGTTTCCAAACAGCGCCATGAGAGCAGAAATAATGGTGGAAATACAGTTGTTGACTTCCAACGCTTTTCCGGCTCGGTTATTTTCCAAGGCATCCAATTTTTGATTGGCTTTGTCCGCAGCAGCCTGGGCTGCCTGCTCATCCTCTACGGAATAAGAAGACATC
This sequence comes from Acutalibacteraceae bacterium, assembly GCA_045642465.1. GTDB lineage: Bacteria > Bacillota > Clostridia > Oscillospirales > Acutalibacteraceae > RUG420. The sequence goes on along the minus strand of JAZUIY010000015.1, from coordinate 299,310 downwards.
ATGTATTCATACATGGTTCCGTAATAAACGTTGTAATACTCCAAAACATCCCCGGCAAAAACCAGTGGCAAAATGGATGTTATCAGAATAATGGCAAAGCCAAGGGCATACATTTTACGGTAGAACGCCCAAAATACCGGGAAGAAGAAAGCAGCCCAGTTAAAGCGGACCTTGCTTTTCCGGTCTTCCATAATAAAGAATTTTGGAACGTATTTGTTTTTGTTTTTCACTACGATATCGCCATAGTCTTTGACGGTATAGTCCCCCAGTTTTTCTTTTGGGTCCAACACACGGACGGTAGGACGGACCATGCCGTTTTCTCCCATGGTGTAGCTGGTAAAGCCGCCGTATTCACCGGTTGGCACAAATGGGCCCGGGTTTCTGGCAGCCCGGTCTTGGTCTACCTGATTGGCAGCAGCCTGCTGTGCAGCTTTCCGGTCTTCGGCAGCCTGATTCACCGGCAGTTCATATTGATAGCCGGCAGCATGAATATGTTCATTTACGCAGTGACCCAACTCATTCCAGCAAGAACGGTGCATTGGTGTGCCACAAACCGGGCACACAACAACGTCATCTTCCGGGGTAAACGGAAGGTCACAAGCGTCACAAGACAATTTGCTAAAATCCATTGCGTTTCTCCTGTCCTAGGATATTTGTATTATTATACCTAAGATATGGGCATAATTCAACGAAGCCAAAGCAAGCTTCTTCTTTACTTTATGCGGTATCTTATACTATAATATTTTGACTTTAGTGACACTTTATTTCTAGAAAAGGATGATCCACGTGCTTCAATACGAAGAACTTCGTCTGGAACTCCTCGGCCACGAGGAAGCTCTGGGAGAACTGAAAGAATCCATTGGCTATGAAGCCATGGCTGCCGAAGTAGCAGAACTGGAAGAACAGACCGCTGCCGACGGCTTCTGGGATGACATTGAAAATTCCCAGGTTGTTCTCCAGCGTACCAGCAAGTTGAAAAATAGAATTGCGGCTTACGACAAGCTGGCCAGTCTCTATGATGACACCCTCACCATGATTGAACTGGCTGACGAAGAAGAAGACGAAAGTCTCTTTGACGAATGCCGGGAAGGGGCAGACGAATTCAAAGCAAGTTTGGATTCCATGACCCTGTCCACCCTGCTGTCCGGTGAATACGACGAACGCAATGCTCTGCTCACCTTCCACGCAGGCGCCGGTGGAACCGAAGCACAGGACTGGGCCCAGATGCTCTTCCGTATGTATAACCGCTGGGGAGAACGTCACGGCTTCAAAGTCACCACTTTAGACTACCTTGACGGGGATGAAGCAGGTTTAAAATCCGCCACCATCCTTATTGAAGGGGAAAACGCTTACGGCTACTTAAAGTCCGAAGCAGGGGTGCACCGCCTGGTTCGTGTTTCTCCGTTTGACTCTCAGGGCCGTCGTCAAACTTCCTTCGCTTCCGTAGAAGTTATGCCGGAAATTGACGACACCATTGAAGTAGATCTCCGTCCGGAAGACATTGAAATGGAAGTATACCGTGCTTCCGGCGCCGGCGGACAGAAGGTTAACAAAACCTCCTCTGCCGTTCGTCTCATCCACAAGCCAACCGGCATTGTGGTTTCCTGCCAGGTAGAACGTTCCCAGCATCAGAACAGAGAAGTCTGCATGCGCATGCTGAAGTCCAAGCTGATTGAAATTAAGGAACGGGAACACTTAGATAAAATTGAAGACATTAAAGGGGACCAGATGCAGATTGGCTGGGGTTCCCAAATCCGTTCTTACGTCTTCATGCCTTACACTTTGGCAAAAGACACCCGGACCAACTACGAAATGGGTAACATCACCGCCGTTATGGACGGTGACCTGGACGGCTTCATCAATGCCTATCTGAAAATGAAGTCCTTAGAAAATCTCCAGGAAAAGTAAATCGCCCAAAGCTTATTTCCTTGACAAATACCGCGGTTGCATCCTATAATGCTTCTGCGTATTTATAACAAATACCAATTCCTTGCTCTTCCAGAAGAGGAAGGGCCAAAGACCAGAAGGAGGTGCTAATAATGGCAAAAGAGTATGAAATCATGTTGGTTTTCTCCGTGAAAGACGGCGAAGAAGCTGCTAAAGAATTACTCGGTAAGTTCACTGCTCTCATTGAGAAGAACGGCACATTAGGCGAAATCGACGAATGGGGTGCTCGTAAGCTCGCATACCCAATCCAAGACGAACCAGAAGGATATTATGTTGTCGTTAACTATTCTGCTGAACCAGATTTCCCAGTAGAATTCGAACGTAGACTGACTATTACCGAAGGCGTTCTCAGATTCTTGAACATCGCTAAGTAAGGTAGGAGGAAAAATTATTATGCTTAACTGCGCAGTAATTATGGGTCGTTTAACTGCTGACCCAGAACTTCGTACCACTACCAGCGGCGTCAGCGTAACCAGCTTTTCCGTTGCTGTTGACCGTTCTTACCAGAAGGCCGGTGCTGAAAGACAGACCGACTTCATCAACGTAGTTGCTTGGAGACAGACTGCTGAATTCGTATCCCGCTACTTCCACAAAGGTAGCATGATTGCAGTTCAGGGTTCCATCCAAACCAGAAGCTACGAAGACAAAAACGGCAACAAGCGTACCGCTGTTGAAATTGTTGCAGACAACGTTAGTTTCTGCGGCTCCAAAGCGGAAACCGGTACCGGTGCTGCCCCTGAGGCAGGCTTTGCAGCTCCAGCTGCTCCGGCCGCTCCTGCTTTCTCCACAGCCGGCGCTGACGACTTCTCATCCATGGATATGGATGACGAACTCCCGTTCTAATAACGGACCAAATTTCACTAAATGGAGGGAAAACCCATGGCATATGATCGTAATCGTGCAGGCGGCAGACGTTCCCGCAGAAAGGTTTGCGCTTTCTGTGTAGAAAAGATCGAAAAGATTGACTACAAAGACACTGCTCGTCTTCGCAAGTTCACTTCTGACAGAGCTAAGATCCTGCCTCGCCGTGCTACCGGTACTTGCGCTTATCATCAGCGCGAACTCACTACCGCTATCAAGCGCGCTAGACACGTTGCTCTTCTTCCATACACTGCTGACTAATCAGCACGCGGAAGCAGAATAAAGAAAAAGAAAACCGTTCTGAACAACTTGTTCAGAACGGTTTTTTTATTTCTAAAACTATTTGCTGACGTGTCTGGACTGCAGCCATGGAAGGCCAACAGCCACAGCACCAAAGAGTACCTGGAACAAAACGACTCTGAAGTCGGAAATGTAAGACGGTTCAATGACGGCAGCCAAAATAATACCAATGACAATGGCAATGGCACTGTAGGCCATGGCCACAATGGAGTTGGTAAAGATGGCGTCATACAGGCGTCTTGCTTCATAAACCGTACGCAGAGAAGCTTCTACGGTACCGTTGTTAATTAGGCCGGAGGTGGCAACCAGTTTTTCGCTGTTGCGGTACTTCTGGAACAGTTCACCGGAAACTGGGCTGAGAATCTTAATGGACGCAGCCGGAATCTTGTAATAACGGCTAATCATGTCTTCGGTAATGTTGCAGTCGGAGTTGCGAACCAGCAAGGTGATACCGGCACGGTCTGCATTCTGCAGAGCCAAACGCATCCGCTTGTCGGCACGGTACTGAACCACGAACATGGCGGCAATTTTACCGGCAACGGCCAGGTAAACTACCTTTCGTCCGTTGTGGGTGTACTGCTGTTCAAACTCTTCGTCTGTAATTTCAACATTGTGGTTGATGAGCAGGTCTCTGTTACCAAGAAGGGTACGGCGGCCGTGAATCCAAGCGGAAAGGCCAAGGCGTTCTTCGTAAGCCACGGATTCTACCGGTGGCAACAGGTCACGCTTGCCCAGGATGGTGCTTTCAAAAACACCGCCCAGTGGGTTTTCGCCGGCAATGGCCATGGCTGCGGAATAGAGAATGGCATCGTCAATCCGCATGTTGTGGAAGGTCTTAATACCAATAATACTAATGGCTTCCTTCGGGAAGATGTCGCAGCTGTCAATGGCATAGGCATTCATGTCTGCGCTTTCTTCTACAGCACGGTGGCCAAGGATGGCAGAACCCTTGCGGCTAAAGGTACGGTCTACGGTAAAGAGGCCAATGTTAGAAGCCAAAGTAACGAAGCAAGGAATACCCAATGCCAAAATGGCGGTGAACAGGCCAAGCGCAATGGTAAAGCTATGATGCACAATGCCAAAGATAATGGCCAGAATCAGGGCTACCCCTGCAACAATTAAGGTTGGCTTTTCTACTTCATAGTCAGCCGGGTCATCGGCAAAGGAATTTTCTACAAAGGCCTTTGGCTTTTGCACCTTGGCACTGTAGTTTACGGTTGGGTCTTCAATGAGAAGGCCTCTGCCAATTTCAAAGGAATCTTCTTCATCCTCAATGGCATCGGAAGCATAGAGTTCTACGCCGCTGGTAATGAAATCAAAGTTATCTAATGCCCTGGTCAGGGACAGGTAACGCGTCAGGGATGCTGCAGCCAACGCAAGGGCAGCCGCACCGGTATACATGCCTACAGTAACGGCATGAGACTGGGTAACAAAGGCCAGGATAATTTCTTCAATTAACGCAACCACAACCACAATGGTGGTGGCACCGGCTGCATTAATATGTTTACCCACGAACCCTCTTAAGCCCTTGGCAATGGTGCGGACACCAAAGATAACGGCCACAATCAAAAGTACAATGTTAATGAGTACAAAGATGGTGGATCCGCCGCCGGCATCTACCAGACTGCCACCGGTCAAGATGCTCATAATAACTGCCGCCAGAGCAATGGCACCCTGGGCAATGGCAGAAATGAAGCTGGCCCGCTTAGCGTTATACAAACCGTTTTCAATGCGGTCTTTGTCAGAAGACTTCTTATATTCGTCGTCCAAGTAATCCGTGGTAATGGCATCCTTGGAAATCCGCAGCGGCCGTTTCGGTTCTTTTGCCAGAACCTCCGGTTCAGCATCTGCTTCCTGGGTTTCCTCTTTCGGGTCTTCCAGAAGGCCGGTATCCAAATGGAATTCTTTAATCTTCTGTACCCGGGATTCTCTCAGGTTATCCTCTGCAGTTTCTTCTTCAATTTGTTCAATGACTTCCGGTTCGTCGTCGAAGCCCAGAAGTTTAATCTGTCCATCAATTTCGGTGTCGGTATGTTCCACAACCGGGTTGCCGTCCTTAGCAACAATGGCCTTGTCAAAGGTGTTGAGTTCGGCATCTGCTGCAATGATGGTTGGAATTGGTTCCAGGTCGGCAGTGTTGGCGAACTTACTCTTCTTTACAATGAAGCCGCCGCGTTCTACCGGTTCCGGTTCTTCCCCTGCATGAAGAGCTTCATACTCTGCAGTGGTTTCCAGTCTCTGCTTTGGTTTGTTTAAGAACCGTTCCCGGTTCTTATCCGTTGGCATTCCGCCGCCACTGTGTTCAATGGTGTCTACGCGGATTTGATGCTGGATATTTTCATTATGAATTGGATGGATGCCGACGGTTTTGTCTGCCAAAGCCCGTTTGTCGTAGGCACTGACTTCCTTCCCTTCGTCAGCCAATTCCATAATCATCTTTGGAGATTCCGGATTTTCGTCTAACCCCTTAGACAGTTCGCCTTGCAGGTGAACTTGCTGTTTGGAGTCAATAATCTGACTGCCTTCCGGGGTGACGGTGTCAAAAATCTTGGTCTGCTGTTCCGTTGGATTGATGGATTCCGGATCCAGTTCTTTCGGCTGGTCTTCTTCGTAATCCTCATCGTCGTAGTCTTCTTCGTATTCTTCCATACCGCCTTCAATGAAATCGGTAACGGCGGATCTGGCTCTGCCAAAGAGACCTCTCATTCGGTTACCAAAGCCTGCTCTCGGTTCCTCTTCCTCGAACATCATTTCTTCTTCCGGAAGGTCCTCTTGCGGTTCTTCTACGGCTTCGGCAATCTTTTTATTGTTGTACTGCTTCACGTCGGAAGTGGTAATCGGTTCCATAACGGTGGTCGGTTCTTCCTCGGAAAGGTCGAACTCAATTGGTGCCGTTTTCACATGGTCCTGGCTCTTGTAAGCCTTTTTGTTTTTGCGTTTCAGTACGTCATCAACGAAAGCCACTGCATCGTCCTTATCTTTTATGAGCGATTCAGTTTCTTCCTCATTTAAAACAGTTTCTGCCGGTTCTTCTGCCTTTTCCGGTTCTTCAGCGGCCGGTTCTTCTTCGGCTGATTCCATTTCATCCAAATGATATTTGGAAGCCCAGCTTTCTTTTGGTTCCTCCGGTGCTTCCTGGAACATTGGGGCGCCCTCTTCCGAAGCGGAATCGGCGGCAGTTTCTTCCAGCGGTTTGTCGCTCAGAAGGTCATCAATTTCATCTGCAGACCAATCACGCTGTTCTGCCGGTGCTTGTGCCTTGGCGGCAGCTTTTTCCATGATTTGCGCCATGATTTCTTCTACGCTCAATTCATTTTCGTAAGCCATGATGATCCTCCTTTACAATGTTTTTAACTCTAACCGCTGACGGCAGACTTCGTACATGACGATGCCGGCAGCGACAGATGCATTTAACGAATTAATATTACCCTTTAATGGGAGAGACAAAATGAAGTCACATTTTTCCTGAACCAGGCGTCCCATGCCGGTTCCTTCGGAACCAACCACGAGAGCCATTGGACCTTTCAGGTCCGTCTGGCACCAGGTTTGCCCTTCCATGTCCGTGCCGTAAATCCAAACGCCACGTTCCTTGAGGGTTTCCATAGTAGAGGGTAAGTTGCTAACGCGGGCAACCGGCATATATTCCAATGCCCCGGCAGAGGTTTTGTCTACCGTGTAGTTTAAGGTTGCACTTCTTCGCTTTGGAATGATGACGCCGTGGGCACCGGCGCATTCGGCGGTTCGTATGATGGCGCCCAGATTATGCGGGTCTGCAATTTCATCACAGATGATGATGAAAGGTGCCTCCCCTTTTTCCTCTGCTTTTGCAAAGATATCATCCACGGTTGCGTACTCGTGGGCCGCTACCTTTGCAATGACGCCCTGATGAGTTCCACCGCCGCACATGAAATCCAGTTTTTTGCCATCGGTCTCCTTGACCATGATGCCGGATTCTCTGCAAAGAGCAATGATTTTCCCAATGGAGCCTTGCTTTTCCCCCTTAGAGACGTAGAGCGTGTCAATGTTACGCCCTGATTTGATAGCTTCCATGACCGGATTCCGGCCAATAATCAGCTCGTCCCTCACTTCGCTTTCTTTCATTCTGTATACCCTCCAGAATAGATAGACTACTCTATTATCCATAACATAATACCACAGTTAGTGGTATAGGGCAATATACTATTAATATATATAGTGGTTTTGGCCTTTTCCCCAGGGTTTCCCAGGTTTGCATAAAATTTGTATATTCTGCATATTTATACAACAGCGTTGGGAATTATTGAATTTTTATGCATTTTAGTGTTGACTTTTTGCATGTAGGTACTATAATACAGTCATGTTTTGAAACTATGGAGGTAAACACTATGGCAAAGTTAGATAAATCTCAGATTAAAAAAGTTGTTTTGGCTTACTCCGGTGGCCTTGACACTTCCATCATTATTCCTTGGCTCAAGGAAAACTACAACAACTGTGAAGTTATTGCAGTATCCGGTAACGTTGGCCAGGCTGACGAACTGGAAGGCCTGGAAGAAAAGGCTCTCAAGACCGGTGCTTCCAAGCTCTACATTGAAGACCTTACTGATGAATTCGTAGACGACTTCATCATTCCATCCGTTATGGCTGGTGCTAAGTACGAAGACTATCTTCTCGGCACCTCTTTCGCTAGACCTCTTATTGGTAAACGCCTTGCTGAAATTGCCAAAGCAGAAGGCGCAGATGCCATCTGCCACGGCTGCACCGGCAAGGGCAACGACCAGGTTCGTTTCGAGCTGGCTCTGAAGACCTTTGCACCGGACCTGCCAATCATTGCTCCATGGCGTGAATGGGACATCAAGTCTCGTGACGAAGAAATTGACTACGCTGAAGCTCACAACATTCCTCTGAAAATCAACAGAGAAACCAACTATTCCAAAGACAAGAACCTGTGGCACCTTTCCCACGAAGGTTTAGACCTGGAAAACCCATGGAACGAACCACAGTATGAAAAGCCAGGCTTCTTGGAAATGGGCATTTCTCCTCTGGAAGCTCCAGACGAACCAACCTACATTGAATTGGAATATGTAAAGGGTCGTCCGGTTGCTCTCAACGGCGAAAAGATGTCTGCTAAAGACATCATCCTGAAGCTCAACGAAATCGGTGGCAAAAACGGCATCGGTCTCCTTGACATTGTAGAAAACCGTCTCGTAGGTATGAAGTCCCGTGGCGTATATGAAACTCCTGGCGGAACCATCCTCTACGCAGCAATCAACTACTTGGAATCCATCTGTCTTGACAAAGACACCGCTCACGAAAAAGAAAGAATTGCTATTACTCTTGGCGAACTCATTTACAACGGCAAGTGGTTCACCCCAGTAAGAGAAGCACTCTCCGCTTTCGTAGAAAAGGCAGAAGAAACCTGCACCGGTACTGTAAGACTGAAGCTCTACAAGGGCAACATCATCAAAGCTGGCGTGAAGTCCCCATACAGCCTCTACTCTGATGAATTCGCCACCTTCGACGAAGATGAAGTATACGATCAGGCTGACTCCGCAGGATTCATCAACCTCTTCGGCCTTCCTCTGAAGGTTCAGGCTCTCATGAAGCAGGGTCTTGAAGAAGATAAGTAATTCTTTTAAACTAGAATACGTAATTAACCCTCCGGTTGTTACATCGGAGGGTTTCTTTTCATAAAGGAGATAAAAAATGAAACTTTGGACCGGTCGTTTTTCCAAGGAAATTGCCAAAGAAACCAACGACTTCAACTCTTCCATTCCCTTTGACCAGAGAATGTACAAAGAGGATATTACCGGCAGCATGGCCCACGCCACCATGTTAGGCGCCCAGGGCATCAACTCTGCTGAAGATACCGAGAAAATCCTCACCGGTCTCCAGGGAATTTTAGACGACATTGAATCCGGCAAGCTCATCATTGATCCGGAAGCAGAAGACATCCACACCTTCGTAGAAGGCGAGCTGACCTCCCGCATCGGGGACGCCGGCAAGCGTCTGCACACCTCCCGTTCCAGAAACGACCAGGTGGCTTTGGATAACCGTTTAATTACCCGCAATCTGTGCGATTCACTGATTCCACAATTGGAAGACTTAATCCGTGTTCTCTGCAAAAAGGCAGAAGAACATGCCGAAGACGTCATGCCTAGCTACACTCACCTGCAGCGGGCTCAGCCAATTGTTTTTGGTCATCACATGTTGGCCTATGCTGAAATGTTCTTACGGGACATTGACCGTCTGAAGGATGCCCGTAAACGTATGAACGTATGTCCGCTTGGTTCCGGTGCTTTGGCCGGTACCACCTATGACATAGACCGCAACAAAACCGCAGAACTTTTGGACTTTGACGGTCCTTGTATGAACTCCTTAGACGGGGTTTCCGACCGTGACTGGGCTGTAGAATTTGCCGCTGCCCTGTCTTTAATTATGGTTCACCTTTCCCGGTTCTCCGAAGAAATCTGCATGTGGTGCTCTTGGGAATTTAAGTTCATTGAATTGGACGACGCTTTCTCTACCGGCTCCTCCATCATGCCACAGAAGAAGAACCCGGATATTGCCGAATTGGTTCGTGGTAAGTCCGGCCGTGTCTTTGGCGACCTGACCACCTTACTCACCATGCTGAAGGGCCTGCCTCTGGCATATAACAAGGATATGCAGGAAGACAAGGAAGCTATGTTTGATGCATTCGACACCGTTCGCATGTGCCTGACCGCCTTTATTCCTATGATTGATACCATGACCGTTCTTCCGGAAAATATGAGAAAGGCAGCTGCCGGCGGATTTATCAATGCCACCGACTGTGCTGACTTCCTGGTTGGCAAAGGCCTACCGTTCCGTGACGCCTATAAGGCTACCGGTGAATTGGTTGCCCTTTGCATTGAAAAGGGTCTCACTTTAGAAACCCTGCCAATGGAAGAATATCAAAACGTATGTGACCTCTTTGATGACGGCGTCTATGAAGCCATCAATCTGGAAAAATGCGTTCGTGACCGGACCTGCATTGGTGCTCCATGCCCAGATAACGTGCGCGCCCGTGCTGCAGAAATAGCAAAAACTCTTAACCAGTAAAAATGGGGTGTTTTTATGGCTGTCACCAGACAACAAGCTTCTGACAAAAAACGTATGTTGGAACTGGGCGGAATCCTGCTGATTTGTTTCTGCATTCTCATTTTGTTCCCAACGCTGATGGACCGAAACCAAAATATGATTATGGGCACTTGGCAAGTAAACTCTTTGGTTTACGAAGACGACAACGGGGAAACCAAACAAATTGACCTTACCGACCATGCCAATTTTATTCAGTTCGGGAAAAACGGTAGATTTAATCTCAATATTGATTCCACCGGAAACCGTGCAGGCAAATGGAAAGAGGAAACTGCTTCCGAAACCAAAGAAAACCCTCATGTCTATAGTCTGTCCTTTACAGACAACGGAGATGACTACCGTGGCGCTGTCACTATAGACGACAACAACAATATGTTCATCATGCTAGCTGATGATACAGATTACACGTTCAGCCGGTATACGGCGGTGCCTTATGAAGGTAATACAAAATAAAATAAAAACACCCGAAGTTTCCTTCGGGTGTTTCTTTTTTTCTGATATTATCTTTGCCTTCAAATTTTCTTTTAGATTGCAGCTTCTTCCTTAATCTTAGGAACCTTAATGTCGTTCTTAAGAGTCCAAGGGTTTCTGCCTTCCTTCTTGAATCTCTGGTACAGGCAAACGATATACATAATATCGAAGAACAAGCAGCCAAAGATAAGAATCTTAGCAAGTGGACGGAAGCTCGGTTCAAGAGCATACATGAGAGCAGAAATGGAACCGCAGCCGGTCATTCTGTCTACGTATGCTACCATGCAAACAGCACCAGCAAGGTCTGGAATCAAAGTACCCAAGCACTTGAAGATTGCAATGTACATGGACTGACCCTTGGTGTTGCCCTTTCTGTAAAGCATGGTTACGAAAGTTGCAGAAATAAAGATGTTCTGAATGTAAGCGGAGTAAGCGCCCATAGCGTCGTTCCAGTCATAGCGAGCTGCAAATACGCAGGCCCAACCCCAAATGAATACTACAAACAGGTACGGATAGAATAACTTATCGGACATACCTGGTAAGGTGTAGTGGTATTCGTCACGACCGTATTTAAACTTCAGATAAACAATAACACAGTCGAAGAAGAACCAGAGACTGTTGATGAGTCTCTGTGCAGGAATGTGAATATCAAATACAAAAGCAAAGTTGAATTCCCAAGCAAGGTTCATACCGAGTACCATAAGAGGCATACCGGCAGTCTTGTCTTTGAAGCCCTTGTAGATGATTAAAGTGTAAGCAATTAACCAGCAGCAACCGCCAACTAAGCAAAGCAAAATGCTGAGCCAGTCGTTAAGCATGATGAATGGGTTGTCAAAATTCAGAGTACCTCTAACGTATTCCCAATCATAGGTGCCCATACCATCGTACAATTCCTGAGTGGAAGAGGTAATGGTTTCGCTGAAGGTTGGATGCTTTTCAATGGCCTTTTCCATGATTTCTCTGGTGTGATCGCCATAAAGGAAGTTCTGCATGAAGTCGAACTGTCCAATGCTGGAGAAACTATCACCTAAGGAAATCTGGCCAAGAGAATTAGCAAACATAATTTCCATCTCCTATTCAGTTTTAGCAAAGATAACTCTTCCCCATCATTTTACGCTTATTGGGTTTTTACGAAAACCCCGAAAACCGCATAAACATAGGCTTAAGTTTTTATTAAAGTTGCAAACTTGAAGAAGGCCGTATAGGAAATTCGGTTTTGTGAGGCACTAGCCCGTCGTAGCATTTGCGCCAAAGGGCCAGTGTCTTTTCGTTATAGTTTGCCGGAATATTCTTTGCCACCAGTAGCATCAATACGCCGTGAAGGGCACACTTGACGGCGCTGCCGATGATTTCGGGCCGCTTAGTCAGGATGGCCAGCCGTTCCAGAATATCCTTCGGTGTCAGGCTAAACTTGCTGTCTTTGGAGGTGGAAACCATCAGCATATCTTCCGGTTTCACGGCGCCGCAGCCCAACAACCAGTTCATCCACTCCGAATCTAAGAAAAGTACCCAGCGTTTCAGAATATCAATGAAGGCGTACGAGGCGCCCTGTTCTTTATAATAGGCCACCTGATATGGCCATAAATCTTTTGCGGTAAAGCCGGCAGCGTCCTTCACGCAGTCTGCCAAAAGGGTACCTGCCAACAGGGATGCTTCTATGCCGGACCCCATAAACGGCATGGTCATAAAGGCAGAGTCTCCCACTAGAGCAAAGCCGTCTGCCACCATGATGGATATGGTATTTCGAAGAGAGATATCCACAATGCGGCCAGGGAGGATGACTTGGTCGGAGAAGGTGTCGTTATGCAGCTTCAGGTCTGCCTCTGCTGCACGCACCTGCTCCTCGGTGAGTTTACCGATGCGGCCAATCAAGATATCCACTTGGTCATGGTTGTTGACGTTGCACCAGGAAAGGCCCGCTCCGCCTTGATGTAACAGACAGTAATGGCGTTCCGGATGGGGCGTTTCGGTGCCTGGGGTTTTCTCGTAATAGGCACGGTAAACACACATGGTGTCATCCGGTGCAGGCTCTGCCTGCATGCCAAACTTCTTTGGTACCTGGCCGCGGAATGGGCTGTGGTAACCACTGGCATCCACTACCAGGTCAGCTTTGACATTTTCTCCGCCTACGCGAACCCCGGTAACGGTGTTGCCGTCTACAATGAGTTCCTCTACCGGTGTTTCATAAACCACCTTGGCGCCGGCGGCCTCAGCTAAGGCAATCAAGTGCTGTAAAAGGCCCTTTCGGTCAATGGAAATATCTTCCATTGGTTTGCCTTTTGGCAAAGGAAGGTAATCCGTCATGTTCGGAGCCACAAAGCAGCGCTGCGTCTTCTGATTATAGAGCGCCGCATCCGGTTCCGGCAGACCCAGCCGTCCGAAAATATCTAGCCGGATGTCGTCTTCCCAAGGATAAGCAATATCCTCTTTGGCATTCTTTTCATATATGGTAATGTCATAATCCTTTGCCAACTTGATGGCAGCGCTGAGCCCGCCGTGGCCAAGGCCAATAATTACAATCTTTTTCATGGCTTACCCCTTCAAGAACGGCAGTACTTCTGCCATGGTTTTGTCTCCTTCATCGTAAAGGAAGATATGTCCGGAGCCTTCAAAGGTCACAAACTTTGCTTCCGGTAAAACCTCTTTCATCCGTTCCATCTGGTAGTACGGCATGGTGGCATCTAAGGTGCCCCACAGTACCAGTGTCGGGATATGACAGGCAGCAAATTTCAGATAGTTTTCCGTGTCGTGTTTGGTTTCCAAAATGGTGTGGCGGAGACTGGAAAGTAGGCATCTGCCCAGTCCCTTATACTTTGCAGAAATGGCAAATCTACGCATGTAATCGTCATGGGCTGCCTCGTCCATATGAAGCAGTTCCTTGGCGCAGCCATTCATGGAAAGTTTTACCCCTGCAACCACGAAAATCAGGTCACCCAGCAACGGCTTTTTGGCCAGCTTCATATAAAACGGTGCCTTGAAATTGTCCATGCCTGCCGGTGCCAAAAGCACCAGTTTTTCCACTTTTTCCGGGTGTTCTTCTGCAAAGGTGGTAGTAATGGTACCGCCCATGGAAGTCCCTAAAAGGTAAAAGGCTTCATCGCCCAACAGTGCTTCGGTTAATTCCTGCAGTTGTCTAGCAAACAATTCAGGGGTGTAGTCTGTTTTTACCCGCTCGGAAAGGCCTCTGCCCAGCAAGTCATAACGAAGGACTTTGTAGCCTTCTTTCAGCAGAGCATCATAGACCTGGTCATACAGGTAATACGGCGTGGCATAGCCCGGAACCATAACGCAGGCCTTACCTTCCCCTTCCATTTGGTAGTGGGTATTTCCGCAAGGCAATGCAACAAAGCTACCCTCTTCGGTTTTGCGGGCAGCATCGTTTAACTCCTGGGTTTCAATAGCCTTTACCAAGGTCTGATATTCCTTCTTCTCCATTTGAAAACCTCCCGAAATAATCTGATTTCATTCTACCATAGATACTGTCTTTTTTTACTAGCCGGTTTTTGCTATAATGGTTCGGTATTGAAATTATGGTGCTCCGCACCTAGGAGGAATAATAAATGGCTAAGAGAAAATACGAAGTTGCTGTTATTGGCATGGGCCAAGGCGGTATGATTGCTGCGTACTACCTTGCAAAAGCCGGCCACAAAGTAACTGTTTATGAAAAAGAAACTGAAGGAAACGTAAGTTATCCTTGGACCGACGATATGGTTGTTGGTACCTATAAGGCTATCGGTCTTCCACTTCCACCTGCAGAAATTTATTCTCAGATGAACACCTGGACCTGGATTACTCCAGACGGAAAGACCAAATCCTGGTTCCCTCCAAACCCAGAAGGATACGACATGTCTGTAGAACGTCACAACCTTTCCCTCTGGTTAGCAAAACTCTGTAAAGAACAGGGCGTTAAAATCAAATACGCTACCCCTGTTACCGCTTTGAATTACATCAACGGCAAGTTGGCTGGCGTTAAGTTGGAAACCGGCGCTTATGACTACGACCTGGTTATTGATGCTTCCGGTATCATGTCCCCATTCCGCGGTCAGGTTGACCCGAAGTTCGGCATCCAGGCTATGCCTGCTGAAGACGACTACATGAAGGGTTACCGTGCGTTCTTCAAGATGAAGGAAGGCACTCCAATCTCAACTTATCCGGAATCCCGTGCAAACATGCACTTAAAGCACCTGGGCGGCGTTGGCCTCTCCTGGTGCAACATGAGTCCGAAGAACAACGTAGACGTTCTCATCGGCCGCATCGGTAAGCTTTCCGACGCTGACATTGAAGAATGCCTTGCCGACCTTCGCAAAGAACATCCAATGCTCACCGACGAGGTAGTAGTACCTGGTAAGGTAATCCCAATCGGCACCCGTTACACCCTTGCCCGTTTGGTAGCTGACAACTATGCTGCTGTTGGTGACTCCGCATTCATGACCATTCCAATCATGGGCTCCGGTATTGAAGCGTCCATGAAGGCTGGTAAACTCCTGGCTGAAACCGTTATTCAGTGCGGCCAGTACAATAGAGACCTCACCGTAGAAAACCTTTGGGGTTATCAGACCAAGGTTTACCGCAGCAATGCTCCTCTCTTTGCTGCCATCGACGTTCTCAAGCGTTGGGTACTGAATGTAGATCCTGAAATTGTAAACTGGATTTTCGCCAAGGTTGCTCCTACTCCACTGATTGAAACTCTGACCAAGAGTGTTGTTGGACAGGCTGAAACCGCTGACGTCATCCTTGCTTTTGCAAAGTACCTTCCAAAGAGCCTGGTTCTTCTCTTCTCCAAGCCGGACCTGCTGAAGACCATTGCTGTTACTGTAAAGAACGCTGTTCACGCCTTCATTGTTGCTTACAAAGTTCCTAACAACTATAAGGAAGACACCGTTGCTGCATGGCAGGAAGAATACGAAGCTTGCTTCGAACACACCGTTTAATTGAAACAGAAAAATCCCTTTCACTTTCGTGGAGGGGATTTTTTAGTTATAATAGGGATAATGACAAAAAAGGAGGTGGCTTCTACGGCCGATTTAACGCCTCTTCAGGAAGAACAGCTGAAACTGCTGGGCCAACTGAAGAAAAAACAGGAAGAATATGATCAACGCCTGCAAGACGTAGATGCCTATAAAGAAAAAGTTCTGGCGTATGAACAACAGCTTCGCCAAAAGGACCAATACCTGCAGCAGCAGTATGCCAAACTGAAAGAGCAGACTCCTGCCAAGCCGGTCATCAAGGTAAAAGCCGTTGTAAAAGAACCGGAGAAAAAGGAAGAGCCGCCGAAACCGGTACCGGAATCGCCAAAAGCAGCCGAGAAGAAAAAGAAACTGCCAAAGAACTGGTGGGTTTATCTCCTCCTTTTGGCAGCCATTGTTGGTGCAGTCCTCTGCTTTGTCATGGACCATGAAAAGGATCCATCCACCATTCCGGAAGAGGACCGGGTTTACCTTACCGAAGGCCAGCTGCCGTCCCTCTATTCCGACACGGACAGCCAAAAGGGCAAGTTTGTCATGTTAACCGGCAAGGTCTACAGCACCGAAAGCGTAGAAGACGGCATCCGGTTCCTCATTTACGAAAACCCGGAAAGCTGCTCCGGCAACACCATCATCTACTGTTCCGACACCTCCCTCTATATCAACGAAAATGACTACGTTACTATAGACGGCTACATCGCCGGTACAGAATCCTATAAAAACCTTTCCGGTGGGAAAATCAGCGCCCCGAAAATTGTGGCTTTGAAGGTGGAAAAATCCAACTACCAAGACGTGGTTTCCCCATCCATCAAAACCATTCAGCCGTACCTCACCATTGAAAACGGCCCGGGCAAACTGACCATGACCAAGGTGGAATATTCCCAGAACGAAACCCGGGTTTACTACACCTTTGAAAACCACAGCACCACCCAGTCCTACCACATTTCGGCTCCGTATGCCAAACTCCTTCAGGACGGCGTTCAGCACGACAACAAACACGTTGCTGCTGAAAACGGCTACAAAGCCCTTGCCTCTGAAGTTATGCCAAACGCCACCGTTGACGGCGTGGTAGTTTACGACGGCATTGACCAAAACGACCCGTTCTCCATTTCCGTGGAAGGCTTCTGCCAGGAAATCCAGGACAACGAAGGAAAAGTCACCTTTGACTTTAACGTAACCCCATAAGAAAAGCCTCCTTACCGGAGGCTTTCTTCTTTTTGAGTAAAGTTCGAATAATGGTACCATGCCGGGTCCATTGTCGGTTATAATAGAGGCAGTAAATTAACGGAGGAAGAACATGACACCGGAACTCATTTTATGCATTGTTATTATTCTTTTGCTTTTGGTTCTTATTCTGCTGGTTCTGCTGAAGAAGCCAAATACCGTTCAGTTGGATAAGATTGAAACCCTGAGTAATCAGAGCGCAGGCCAGTTGGCTTATCTCAACAAGCACACAAAAGATTTAACAGACCACATGAAGGATTTGACTGACAAGAACTATGAGCAGCAAATCCAAATCATGAAAGAATTGAATACCTCGAACGAAAAGCAAAACACAATTATCACCTCTTCCATTCTCGCCCTGCAGGAAAACAATGAAAAGAAGCTGGAACAAATGCGGGAAAGCGTGGTTCAGGGTGCAGAAAAGCAGTCTGAAGTGCTGAGCAAGTCCATTTCCGGCATGCAGGAAAGCAACGAAAAGAAGTTGGAACAAATGCGGTTAACCGTAGATGAAAAGTTAACCGACACCTTGAATAAACGCATTAATGCTTCCTTTGAACAGGTTTCCACTCAGTTGGAAAACGTACACAAGTCCCTTGGGGAAATGAAGGAATTGTCTGCCGGTGTAACCGACAACGTCAAAGGCTTAAACCGTGTTCTGACCAACGTAAAGTCCCGCGGTACTTGGGCTGAAGTACAGCTTGGAAACATTTTGGATCAAACCATTCCAGGTATGTATGACATCAACGTGAAGACCAATCCGAAGTATAACGGACAGGTTGAATTCGCCGTTAAAATTCCAAACGCCGACTCCGAGGCAGTCACCTGGCTACCGGTGGACTCTAAGTTCCCAATGGAAGACTATGCCCGCTTGGCCGACGCATCCGACCGAGGTGACTTAGAAGCATTAGAAGCTGCTAAAAAGGCATTGGAAACCCGTATTAAAGGGGAAGCCAAGTCCATTAAGAACTACATTTCCGTTCCGGAAACCACCCCATTTGCCATAATGTATTTGGCCACAGAAGGCTTGTATGCCGAAGTCATGAGCAACCGCAACGGCTTGTCCGAATGGCTTCAGGCAGAAGGTATTATGGTAGCAGGACCTAGCACCATTACCGCTCTCCTTAACTCCTTGGCCATGGGCTTCCGCTCTATTGCCATTAACGAAAAGGCAGCAGAAGTGGAAAAGGTTCTGGGCGCTGCCAAAACCCAGTACGACAAATTCGGAGACCTTCTTGCTAAGGCCAAGAAGAAAGTGGACGAAGCCGGAAAAGTATTGGACGAAGCAGATCACAGAAACACCATCATCCAGAAGAAACTGAAAAACGTGGAACTCTTGGACGAAGCCGATGCCAACCAGCTGCTTGAATTAGAATAATTTGATAAATCAAAAAGACCAGCCTTTTTGGCTGGTCTTTTACTATTTTGTTTTTGGTTATTTCACAAACTTTTTGCCTGGCAGCCAGAACACAAGAGAGAGCGCGGCACAGCCAAAGGAAATGATGGCAAGACCGGTAATGAAGGTGCTCCAGTTCATGGTTGCAAGGGAAGAACCTACCACACCAATAATCATTAAGAAGAAGGTGTTCAGTGCGCTGGCGGAGCCGGCTTGTTCTTTGTAGCGTTCCATAACTTCAACGGTACAAAGCGGACGGACAATGCCTTCTGCCAAGAAGATAGGGACCATGGCAACGAGGAAGAGAACCGGGCTCTTTGAGGCAATCAGTGCAAAGGCTGCACCGCCAAGAACCACAAAGCCCATGCAGACTTTGATAATCCGTCTGGACTCTAATTTCTTTGCCATAGCCATATAAACAAACGGCGAACAGCAGGAAATAATGGTACCAATGGAATAGAGAATGGTGTACTTCAAATTGCTTACACCAAAGTCATCATAAAAAACGTAGGAACAAACTGACAAATAAGCCCATACCGGAATGGTTAACAGAAGAATGGTTCCCATAAAGCTGAGGTATGTGGCATTCTTGCCCAAAAGCAAGGTCTGCTTGGTTGCACCCCAAACGCTGTCTACATGACGGCATTCTTTTGGCCAGGTTTCTGCGGCAAAGCAGATTGGAATCAAGGTAATTAAAGTACCCAATGCAGCCACAATGAAAATCCAACGCCAGTTGAGGTATTCAATGAGGGAAGATCCAATGGCCGGCGCAAAGACCGGGCCAATGACCGCCGCAGCCTGAGAAATAGTGGTGGTGGTTTTAAAGGTCTGCCCGGTAAAGCTATCTCTACCTACAGCAAGGGCAACTGTTTGTGCAACACCGCCACCTAATCCGGCAACGCCTCTTTGAATGGTTAACATGACGACATCGTTGGATGCAGCACATCCAAATAGTCCAACAATGGCCATAATCAGACCAACAATCATAACCGGTTTTCGACCGTACTTGTCACTGAGCGTTCCGCCAATCAGGGTACCTATGGCGCAGAACAAAATGTTACTGTTGAAGCTGAAATTGAGCAGTGCCTC
The DNA here is from genome assembly GCA_045642465.1 of Acutalibacteraceae bacterium. GTDB lineage: Bacteria > Bacillota > Clostridia > Oscillospirales > Acutalibacteraceae > RUG420. The sequence goes on along the minus strand of JAZUIY010000015.1, from coordinate 279,969 downwards.
ATTGGAGGCAAACTCTTGCTTCAGCACCGGCAAAGCCGGCAAGTACATGTCTAAGGTCATCCATTGGACGGTTACCATGGCAAGGAGTGCAGCAAAGTACACACCTACGCCAAGGCGGGGCTGTTCTACCAGCACCTCGTCTTTTTGAATAATCTTCATACAATCATCCTTTTATTAAAATCATCCTTGAAAAAGAAAGGGCCTAAAGGAATTCCTTTGGGCCCCTTATATTTGGTGGAGATGGCGGTAATCGAAACCGCGTCCGAAAATCCATCCACACAACTTTCTACGGGTGTATTCCGTCTTTTAAGATTCCCCCTGGTGCACGCCGGCGAACAGGCTTACACCGTCGGTAACTTCCTAATGCATGATGGAGGCCGAAGTGCTCCTCCATTCACGTTCACTGCTAATATGACACCCTAAAATCGGGCCGCAGTATTCCCGACCAGGATGCAGGACTGCTTACGCAGCCTGAAGTTCAAAATTATTGTTGTCGTTTATTTTGAAAAAACGTGCAAGTTTTAAAGCGGTCTTGCGCCTCTACCCGCTTATCATGCTTCAAAATCCCCGTCGAAATCCTTTCATCCCCATGTTAATACTGGTTTCTGGTTTTCAGGACACGCTCTGCTTCCCGAGCAGCATCTTTTCTAGCAATAGATTCGCGTTTATCGTATATCTTTTTACCTTTGCAAAGGCCCACTTGGATTTTCAAACGTCCTTTTCTGAAATAAGCAGATAACGGGATTAAGGTATACCCCTGCTGCTTGGTTTCTCCAAAGAGTTTGTTGATTTCCCTTTTATGCATCAGCAGTTTCCGCTTCCGCATTGGGTCTTGGTTAAAGATATTCCCAAATTCATAAGGACTGATGTGCATGCCGTTGACGAAGAGTTCTCCGTCATCAAAGCTGCAGTAGGCGTCCTTTAAGTTCACCTTTCCCTGGCGGACGGATTTTACTTCCGTACCAAAGAGTTCAATGCCGGCTTCAAAGCTTTCAATGACGAAATATTCGTGGTAAGCTTTCCGGTTTTGGGCTACCGTCTGTAAGCCGTTATCCTTTTTTTCAGCCATGCATTTCCCTCCTTTCCGGTTGGGATCGGTCAAATTTCTCGTCTGCCCTCCATGGCTCTGGTCAAGGTGACCTCGTCGGCGTATTCCAGGTCAGCTCCAACCGGTACGCCGTAGGCAAGACGAGTGGTTTTAATGCCCATTGGTTTCAGTAAACGGGAAATATACATGGCAGTTGCCTCCCCTTCTACCGTCGGGTTGGTAGCCATAATTACTTCATCTACGCCGTCCAAACGGGCAAGTAATTGTTTAATGGTCAGTTGGTCCGGTCCTACCCCGCTCATTGGCGATATAGCACCGTGCAGAACATGATAAGTTCCGCCAAATTCATGAGTGCGTTCAATTGCCATTACATCCCGAGGGTCTTCCACTACGCAAACCGTAGTTTTGTCCCTGGCTTCGTTGCGGCAAATAGAACACAGTTCATCTTCGGTTAAATTGCAGCAAATTTTGCACTGGTGAATGTTTTTGCGAGCAGCCAAAATAGAGTCCGCGAAAGCTTCCGCGTCCTCTTCCGGCATATTCAAAACATAAAACGCCATGCGCTGGGCACTCTTGTGTCCAATGCCCGGAATGCGTTCAAACTGCTCAATGAGTTTGGACAATGCTGCAACATCAACACTCATTAAAGGAGACCTCCAAGGCCTGGAATGTTCATACCGTTGGTGAATGCGCCCATGGCATTTTCCATGGTTTCTGCGCCCTTGCGGTTTGCTTCATTCAAGGCAGCCAGCAACAAATCTTCCAGCATTTCTACATCGTCCGGATCACATACTTCCGGCTGAATTTTAATGGAAGTGACTTCATGGGAACCCTTTACAGCTACTTCAACGGCTCCGCCACCTGCAGATGCGGTGAATTCGGTTTCGCTGATTTCAGCCTGCTTGGCTTCCATGTCTTCCTGCATTTTCTGAATCTGCTTCATCATGTTGGCCTGGTTTCCACCCATGCCGGTCTTTGGAACATTTGCTTTCATGTCTTTTACTCCTCAATTGTCAGGTCTATGCCCATCATTTTGATACTATCTACGAATCCATCCAAAGGATCTGCCTTTTTCGGAACTTCCGGTTCCTCTTTTGGCTTTGGTTCGTGAAGAACTTCCTTTTCCTCCGGAACGTCAGTGGCAAAGTCTGCCACGTCATCGGCTTCGGCAATGCGTGGATTCAAATACGTCCCCATTACCGTGTAAGTTGCGTTATAAATGGCGGTTTTATGCGGTTCTATATTTACAAAGTTCTTCAAAAGGAAGTTGTCTGTCTGTAAAAGAAGGGCATTGCCCCGCTTATATGCTTTTGCGGAATTCATGCAGCCAATGAGCGCTTTGTCATTGGTAACTGCTTCTCTAATAACAGCGTTCCAAACCTGAGTTGGAATCAGGCCGTCTTCCGGTTCTTCCTGAAGGGAAATATCCGGGCCGGATGGAATGGCCTCCACTTCCGGTTCTACCACCGGTGCCGGTGCAGGAGCAGGTGCTTCTTCCATTGGTGGCGGCGGAACGTCTTCTTCCATACCAAAGAACCCAACCTGGCCTTCCAGCGGTTTCTCCTCTTCTGGTGGAGGAACCGGTTCCTCTTCTGCCGGAGCAGAGAACTGGAACTGTGGTTCTTCTACCGGTTCCGGAATTGGTTCAGGTTCCGGTGTTGGTTCCGGAACTGGGGCTGGAGCAGGTGTTGGTGCCGGGGCAGGTGCTGGTTTAGGAGCAGGTGCCGGGGCAGGTGCTGCTTTCGGTACGGTATAGGTAGCCCTCTCAACCGGTTCACCGGAGCAAAGGCGGATAACTGCCATTTCCATTTCTACGCGGCGGTTTAAGCCTTTGCGCAGATTGGTTACGGTGTCTCCCAGAACATTCAGTACGTTCAGGATTTCGTCCATAGAACAGGCGGCGGCCATGGAATTGTATGCCTCCAGTTCCTGTTCGGAGCAAATAATTAAGTCGTGGGCGTCGTGAACCGCTTTGGCAACCATCAAGTTGCGGAAGTGGTTAACCAATTCGTTGCACAGGCGTTCCATGTCACAGGAGCGGTTATGCAAGTCATTGATTTTTTCCAAGGCGCCGGCACTGTCGTTGCGAATAATGCAGTCTGCCAGGGCGAAGAGGTAATCTTTGCCGGCCAGACCGACCATTTCGTTGACAATGGCTTCGTCTATGTCGGTGCCGTAACCCATGCACTGGTCCAAAATGGACAGTGCGTCACGAAGGGCACCGTCTGCCAGGCGGGCAACCAAGTTGGCTGCACCTGGGGTCAGGTTCAGGCCTTCTTGCTCCGCTACGTAAGCCAGGCGTCCGGCAATGTCTTCCGGACGGATCCGCTTGAAGTCGAAGCGCTGACAACGAGACAAAATGGTGGCCGGCATTTTATGCACTTCCGTGGTAGCCAGCACGAACTTTACATGCTCCGGCGGTTCTTCCAAGGTCTTCAGCAAGGCATTGAACGCACCGGTAGAAAGCATGTGTACTTCGTCAATGATATAGACACGGTACTTGGCGCCAACCGGCGTAAAGTTTGCTTCGTCCCGAATGTCTCGGATATTATCAACGCCGTTGTTGGAAGCGGCGTCAATTTCAACAATGTCAAGGATGGTGCCGTTATCTATTCCGCGGCAGGTTTCACATTCATTGCAAGGGTCCCCGTTTACCGGGTGCTCACAGTTGACAGCCTTGGCAAAGATTTTGGCGCAGGTGGTTTTACCGGTTCCGCGGGAGCCGGTAAACAGGTAGGCGTGGGAATGCCGACCGGTATTAATTTCGTTCATGAGCGTACCGGTAATGTGGTCTTGTCCCACCACATCGGCAAATACGCGAGGTCTCCATTTTCTGTATAGAGCTTGATACATTCTCCTTCGCCTCCTACCAAAAAAATGAGCGAAGCTGCTTTTCCTTGATCATACAGCGGGTAGGCGGACTGTGGCGCACGTTGCAGACCGCTTAATGCTGCTCGGTTCCCCGCCTGACATGATTCACAGCGCTCCGTCGCACAGGACCCACACGCCGTATGACCAAACAAAAGCGCACTCCGCTTTTATTGTGACAACATTATATCTAATTTATGCTTATAAATCAATGTTTCTAATACTATTTATAGATGATTTTGACGCATTAGTATGATATACTGAACTAGTATATGTATAAGTCTGTTTTGTTTCCCCAGGAAGAACAGACAAAATTGAACACAAAGGAGATTTACCCCATGGGCGTGTTTAAAAATCTTTTTGACTATTCCGCTAAAGAAGTCAGAAAAATGACCCCAATTAAAGATGCCGTTTTAGCATTGGAAGACAAGTATGCAGCAATGACCGACGAAGAACTTCGTAATGTTACTGTAGAACTCAAAGAACGTCTTGCTAATGGTGAAACCTTAGACGATATTCTCCCTGATGCATTTGCTGCCTGCCGTGAAGCAGACTGGCGTGTATTGGGCTTGAAGCCATATCCAGTCCAGATTTTAGGTGGTTTGGTTCTTCACAACGGTGGTATTTCCGAAATGAAGACCGGTGAAGGTAAGACCTTGGTTGCAACCCTTCCTGCTTACTTAAATGCTCTTTCCGAACAGGGCGTTCACATTGTAACTGTAAACGACTACCTGGCTCGCCGTGACTCCGAATGGATGGGTAAAGTTTACCGTTTCTTAGGCCTCTCTGTTGGTCTGATTGTAAACGGCCTTTCCACCGATGCCCGTCGCGAAGCTTATTCTGCTGATATCACCTACGGTACCAACAATGAATTCGGTTTCGACTACCTTCGTGACAACATGGTTCAGTACAAGAAGGACAAGGTTCAGCGTGGCCACAACTTTGCTATTGTGGACGAAGTTGACTCCATCTTGATTGACGAAGCCAGAACCCCTCTTATCATTTCCGGTATGGGTACCGAATCTACCGAACTTTATGCCATGGCTGACGCTTTCGTTCAGACCCTTACCATGAGCAAGGTTAAAGAAGTAGAAACCAAAGAAGAATATGAAGACGCCGGTGACGGTGACTACATTGTTGACGAAAAGAACAAGACTGCTACTCTTGCACAGTCCGGTGTTAAGAAGGCAGAAGCATTCTTCGGTGTAGAAAACCTGACTGACGCTGAAAATACTACCCTCTTCCATCACATTAACCAGGCTTTGAAAGCAAACGGTGTTATGCATCGCGACATTGACTACGTTGTAAAAGACGGTGAAGTTCTCATTGTAGACGAATTCACCGGCCGTATCATGAACGGTAGACGTTACAACGAAGGCCTGCACCAGGCAATTGAAGCAAAAGAAAAGGTTAGCGTTAAGCGCGAATCCAAGACCCTTGCTTCCATTACCTTCCAGAACTACTTCCGTCTGTACACCAAGCTGGCCGGTATGACCGGTACTGCTATGACCGAAGCAGACGAATTCTCTGAAATCTACAACTTGTTCCCGGTTGAAATTCCAACCAACAAGCCAATGATCCGTCAGGACCATGAAGACGTGGTTTACAAGACCGAAAAGGCTAAGTTCTACGCTGCCATGGATCAGATTATGAAGTGCCATGAAAAGGGTCAGCCAGTACTGGTTGGTACCGTTTCCATTGAAAAGTCTGAAATCATGAGTAAGCTCTTAAAGAGCAAGGGCATTAAGCACGAAGTTCTGAACGCAAAGAACAACGAACGCGAAGCAGAAATCGTTGCTCAGGCCGGTAAGTTCGGTGCCGTTACCATTGCAACCAACATGGCTGGTCGTGGTACCGACATCATGCTGGGTGGTAACCCAGAATTCCTTGCAAAGGCTCAGCTGCGTAAGTCCTTCGCTCCGGAAATCGTTGCCGAAGCAATGGGTTATGCAGAAACCGAAAACAAAGACGTTATCAAAGCTCGTGCACAGTATGCCGAACTGATTGAAAAGTTCAAAGAACAGATTGCTCCGGAAGCCGAAAAAGTAAAAGAAGCCGGCGGTCTGTTTATCCTTGGTACCGAACGTCACGAATCCAGACGTATCGACAACCAGCTCCGCGGCCGTTCCGGTCGTCAGGGTGACCCGGGTGAATCCCGCTTCTTCCTCTCCATGGAAGACGACTTGATTCGTCTCTTCGGCGGTGAAAAGATGACCCGTATCATGGACTCCCTGAAGGTAGACGAAAGTCTTCCAATTGAACTCAAGACTTTGACCAAGACCATTGCCAACGCTCAGAAGAAAGTAGAAGGCATGCATTATGGTACCCGTAAGAACGTCCTCAAGTACGATGACGTTATGAACCAGCAGCGTGAACTCATCTATCAGCAGCGTGACCAGGTTCTGGACGAAGTTGACCTGAAGGAATCCATCCTCGGCATGTTGGATGAAACCATCGACATTGCTGTAGATAACTACTGCGCATCCGACGAAGGTTGGGATCTTTGGGAAATTGCCGGTCTTCGTGAAAAGTTCTTAGGTTGGATTACCGAACCGGAAGATCTCCACGAAAAGATGGACAAAGAAGAAATCCGTGAATTCCTGAAAACCAAGGGTCACGAAAAATATGAAGCACGTGAAAAAGAATTCACTCCGGAAATCACCAGAAGTCTGGAAAGAATGCTTCTCCTCCACCATGTAGACGCATTGTGGATGGAACACATTGATGCCATGGACGAATTGAAGAAGGGTATCGGCCTCCGCGCTTATGCACAGCAGAACCCGGTAGTTGCTTTCAAATATGAAAGTTCCGAAATCTTCAACGACATGACCGCTCTGATTCGCGAAAACACCGTTAAGGATATGCTCACCGTTCAGGTTCGTAAGCAGACTCCAATTCAGCGTAAGAGCGTTGCAACCGTAACCGCAGCAAAGCACGAAGATGATGCTGATGAAGCACAGCGTGGCGGCACCAACAAGCCGGTAGTAAAAGAAGCCAAGCCGGGTCCAAATGACCCATGCTGGTGCGGCAGTGGCAAGAAGTATAAGAAGTGCCACATGCTTTCTGATCAGTCCGGTGAAGAAGTAGAAGAATAATAGCCTCGGGAGGGCTCTAGGGAGGATCCATTATGGATAGGACATATGTTAGTTGGATGGAAGGCAAATGGCATTCCAAACAAAAAGAATACACCGAACCAACCAAGTTGTTGGCTGAAGACGGCACTTTGTTAGCCCCTGGTTATGCAAAGCACAACGTTTTTGATTACGACCGCAATTCTGTAAAGCATCCATTCCGCAGAAAAGAATGGGACTTCTATCAGATTTCTGACGGCAACCTGATGGTTCAGCTTAGCTTTGCCAACATTTCTCTTGGCGGCTACGTTTCTGCTGTTGTTGTTGACATTCACAACGGCGGTACCCCAATCAACACCATGAACTTGTTCCTTGGTGGCGGAAATAAGTACGCACTTCCTGCAAAGGGAGACCAGCCAAACAAGCTTTCCTATAAGATTGGCGGCGCTGAATTTGAATTCAACACCACCGAAGAAGGCAGAACTCTTTACTACAAATACAAAGACGTGGAAGCCAAGTTCCAGATGGACCACCTTCCAAACCATGAAAACCTGACCACCGTTCTTCCATTTGACGGTTTCAAGGACAGATATTTCATGACCACCAAACAGGTTTGTATGCCATGTGAAGGTTACATTAAGAGCAAAGACCATAACTTTGAATTCACCAAAGAAGATTGCTTCTGCTCTCTTGACTGGGGTCGCGTATGCACTCCTTATAGCCTGGTATGGTACTGGGGCTCCGGTTCCACCTACCTCACCGACGAAGCAGGCAACAAGCATCCATTCGGCTTTGAAATTACCTGGGGTATCGGCAACGAAGAAAACGCTACCGAAACCGCTATCTTCTATGACGGCAAGTGCCACAAGTTCGGCGCTGTTGACGTAGAAACATTCCCGAAGCCTGACAAATATATGGAACCATGGAAGTTTGTTTCCGAAGACGGTCGCTTTGACTTGACCATGACTCCATTCTATGATCACCACTCCGACCTGAACGTTTTGGTTATGCGTATGCACAGCCATCAGGTTCACGGTATTTGGAACGGTACTGTTACTTTGGATGACGGCACCAAGCTGGAAATCAAAGACATGTATGCTTTCTGCGAATACGTAGAAAACCGCTGGTAAGCAAAAAGAAAAGGCGTAGCAAAAGCTACGCCTTTATTTTTTGTCTTTAAGAACGAAGGAAGTTTTTCAGTTCATCATTACGGGTTAAGACCGCCCTACCAAATGCCATAACGTTGGCCAGGTCATCTCCTTGTGCCTGAGAAACGGTACCGTCCTTGGAAACGAAGTAGATTTCATCTAAGGTTTCTGCATCCTGAACATCAAATGGAATAAAGGAGAACACCATTAAAGTGGTATTCGGTGCAGCAAACACAACCAGGTCTTCCGGGTTTTTATCTGCCACTTTGGCAACCAGTCTAATAAATCCGTTTTCCGGGTCCTTTGATACAATAGCGTTACCCACCAGAATGGTGTTTTCAGACTGGGTATATTTGGTAACGAATGGGTCTTCGTCCTCTTCTTCCGGTTCTTCTTCCAATTCCGGGTATTCTTCAATTGGATTTTCCGGAAGTTCAAAGTCTGCCTGCGGTTCGTCTTCAAATGTCATTTCCGGAAGGCCGTCGTCTGCCATAAAGTCATCTGCGGAGAATTCCGGAAGTTCAAAGTCAAAGCCAGCCAGTGGATCTTCTTCCTCTTTTGGTTCCTCCTCATCAGGAACATAAACAAAAGGTTCCGGCTCTTCTGCAGGTTCTTCAGCAGGTTCCTCAACAGGTTCCTCTGCAGGCTCTTCGATTGGTTCCTCGATTGGTTCCTCTGCTGGTTCTTCGTTGGCTTCTTCCAAGAGGATTGGCTGGTCATCAAAGATTGGTTCTGGGGCAATTTGTTCGTAGATTGGTTCTACGTCAGGAATGTCGTCTGGGTTTGGTTCTTCTTCAAAAACCGGAGTGTAAACTTCCTCTTCTTCCTTTGGTTCTGCAACGGTAACATTACCCTGTTCGTCTTCAAAGTCAACTTCTTCTACCGGTGTGGTATCTACGGTAGGAGCAGCTTCTTTTTTCTCAAAATGGTTAATACCGGAAAGGTTTACGCCCAAGTCCATATTCTCTGCATGTTCTGGGAAGAAAGATTCCTCGTTGTCTGCAGCAGCTTTAGAAAAGATTTGTATTACACCGATTACTGTCCCCACTGCGGCAGCAGCAAAAATGAGAGCTTTTCCAAGTTCGTTCATTCTTATTCCCCTTCCAGAAGCCATTGAAAACTTATACATTTCATTATACTTTATGGTGTTTTTCATTTCAATAAAAGGAAAAAGAGCTGCATAAAATGCAGCCCTTTTTTATAGAACAAAGTCTTATTCTTCCTTCATTTTTGCGAAACATTCGCTGCAGTATACAGGACGGTCATCTCGTGGCTGGAATGGAACTTTACATTCGGCGCCACAAGTGGCACAAACTGCATCGTACATAACACGGGCAGCCTTTGCCTGATTCTTTCGAGCGTCACGGCATTCTTTACAACGCTGTGGTTCATTTTCAAAACCCTTTTCAGCGTAGAATTCCTGTTCGCCTGCGGTGAAGATGAATTCCTTACCGCAATCCTTGCATACTAAAGTCTTGTCTTCGTACATTGTTAAAACCTCTCGCTTTTATAATTCCCTCAAAATAGGGGTGGGGTCTAAAGCCCCTCCATTCTTGTTCATTCTACATGAAGCAAGAGAGGAGAAACAAGGGCATTCCGCACGAATATCCTATACGGAATTGTACAAACTAGACAAAGTATGGGCAAATGTCTAAGAAAGACTAGGCAGATACTGAAGACTGCCTAAATAATCCAGCTGGCACCAAGCCAATTCTGCTGCTGCACGGTTGCTAGCCAGCACCTCTAAGGCAACAACGATAACGGAAAGTACCATAACAAGCGCCAAGATAATGGCGGTGATTTTAATGACTTTTTGATTCATTCTTTAGTCCTCCAGCCAAGATTTTGCATCAGCCAAAATGGTTTCATAAAGCGCATTGGCTTCTTCAAAGGTTTTACCGGTAGCGGTAATGTAGAATTTGATCTTCGGTTCGGTACCGGATGGGCGGACAATCAGCTGTGCACTGTCTGGAAGGCCGTAGGCCAAAACGTTGGCAGCCGGAAGACCGGTTTCTTCTGCATTTTTATAGTCCAGTACGCTTTCTACCGGCTTGCCAGCAATGGCGGTTGGCGCATGTTCCCGAAGGTCGGACATGATGTTCTGCATCTTTTCCATACCGGCTGCGCCGCCGAATTCAAAGCTGTCTACCTTGTTCAGGTAAATACCGTATTTGGCGTACAAGTCGTTCATGACTTCAATCAGGGACTTGCCGTGAAGTTTGTAGTAGGAAGCCATTTCACAGATTAACATGGAAGCCACTACAGCGTCCTTGTCACGGGCGTGAATACCGAAGAGGTAGCCGTAGCTTTCTTCCATACCCACTACGTAGTTGTCTTCTTTGCCTTCCTTTTCCAAGGCGGTAATGAATTCACCAATGTATTTAAATCCGGTGAGGGTGTTGTAAACAGCAGCACCGTAATCCTTGGCAATGGCCTTAACCAAGTTGGTAGTAACAATGGATTCTACTACAACCGGGTTTTCCGGCATCAAACCCTTTTCCATGTACTGAGAAAGTACATATTCGGTGAAGAGGGCACCCACTTCGTTACCGGTCATGAGCTTGTAGTCGTCTCCGTCTTTGACAGCAATGCCCACACGGTCACAGTCTGGATCGGTAGCCAACAGCAAGTCTGCGCCAGTTTCTTTGCCCAGCTTCAAAGCACATTCAAAAGCTTGACGGATTTCCGGGTTTGGATATGGGCAGGTTGGAAAGTTACCATCTGGCAATTCCTGTTCCGGAACGACGGTAACGTCTTTCACCCCAATGCGATCCAAAATATGGCGAACCGGCTTATTACCGGTACCGTTCAGCGGGGTGTAGATAACCTTGAGGTTGGCCTTGGTGCAAGCGTCTGGATTCAGGTTCTTCTTCTGAACCAAGTCAAAGAATTTTTCGGAAACAGCATCAGGAACGTATTCAATAGAACCATCCTTTAAGCCTTCGTCAAAGTCCTTGGTTTTTACGTCAGCAAACATATCTACATTCTGAATGCACTTGTATGCTTCGTCTGCAGCTTCGTCGGTCATCTGATAACCTTCTGCGTCATAGCACTTGTAACCGTTGTACTTAGACGGATTGTGCGATGCAGTGATAATAACACCGGAAGCGCACTTCAGTTCTCTGACAGCAAAGGAAAGCATTGGTGTTGGCACCAATTCTTTATAGATATAGGCCTTGATGCCGTTGGCGGCAAATACACCTGCGGTTTCTTTTGCAAATACATCGGAATTGATACGGGAGTCGTATGCAATGGCAATGGTTGGGTTTTCAAAGTTTGCATTTAAGTAGTCTGCAATCCCCTGAGTCGCCTGGTTTACGGTGTAAATGTTCATGCGGTTGGTGCCGGCGCCAAGAACGCCGCGCAAACCGGCAGTACCAAACTGCAGTTTGGTGTAAAAGCGGTCCAAGATTTCATCCTGATTGCCTTTAATGTCGGTTAATTCCTTCAGCAAACTTGGGTCTTTACACTTGGCAAGCCAAGTCTCATATAAAGCATTATAATCTTCCATAATTGCCTCCTAAAAAGCGGGTTTGTGGCAAAAGCCTTACCCTATAATTTTAAACTCATTACCCCCCATTTGCAAGAAAAGGGAAGACAAACCCCACGGGCGTAGATATAATAATGATTGGTATTTCTTGTGGCATTTTGAATACCTCAAATAAGGAGAAAAATGCCATGTTTGCAAAAATGAACAGTGTCGGATTACAAGGATTTCAGGCCCAGCTTATTGAAGTGGAGGCAGACCTCAGCACAGGTCTTCCCCGCTTTGATTTGGTGGGCCTGCCGTCGTCTTCCGTCAGTGAATCCAGAGAACGGGTCCGGTCCGCCATGAAAAACTGCGGGCTGGACTTTCCCATTAGCCGGATTACCGTCAATTTGGCCCCGGCAGAGTTTCGGAAGGATGGCCCCATTTATGATTTACCCATCTTGGTGGCCATCCTAAAGGCAACGGGGCAGATTGGGGCGGAGTTGTCCGACTGCATTCTGCTGGGGGAACTGTCCCTAGACGGGAAGACCCGGCGGATGAACGGTGCCCTGCCCATGCTGGTGGCAGCGGCAGAGCACGGCATTACCACCGCCTATATTCCGGAAGCCAACGGGGCGGAGGCCGCCTTGGTGCCCGGCATGACCGTCTTCCCGGTGCGGGACATCCCCCAGCTCATAGCCCATCTTCGCGGGCTGGACGCCATTCCGCCCATAAAGTCAGAACAGTTTGGGCTAAAGGATCTGGTTTCCCAAAAAACGCAAACTCTTTCGGTGGACTTTTCCGATATCCGGGGGCAGCAGGAAGCCAAGCGGGCCCTAGAAATTGCAGCCGCCGGTGGCCACAATCTATTAATGATGGGGCCTCCGGGGTCCGGAAAGAGTCTGCTGGCCAAAGCCTTGCCCGGCATTCTCCCTGCCCTCACCTATGAGGAGTGCCTGGAAACCACCAAAATCTATTCCGTATCCGGTCTTTTACCGGAAGGCGAGGGCTTGGTAACCTCCCGTCCGTTCCGGTCCCCGCATCACACCGCTACCAAAGCGGCGCTCACCGGCGGCGGCAACGCAGTCCACCCGGGAGAAATCAGTTTGGCCAATAACGGAGTTCTCTTTTTAGACGAACTCCCCCTGTTCCCACGGTATGTGCTGGAATGTCTCCGGCAGCCCTTGGAGGACCGGAAAATTACGATCTCCCGGCAAAAAATTGCCGTCACCTACCCCAGCAACTTTATGCTGGTTTGTGCCATGAACCCCTGCCCTTGCGGATACGATGGAGACCCCCGTCACCACTGCACCTGTACCAGGACCATGAAAGAAACCTATTTAAGCCGAATTTCCGGCCCGCTCCTAGACCGGGTAGACCTTCGAATCCGAGTTCATCCGGTTCCCTTTGAAGAACTGCGAGAGCAGCAGGAAGGAGCGCCGGCAGAGTCTTCCGCCATGGTGCGGGAACGGGTGGAAGCAGCACGGGCCCGCCAGCGGGACCGTTTCCAGGGCACCGGCATTTATTGCAATGCCGCCATTCCCGGAAACAAAGTGCGTCAGTTCTGTCACCTAGACCCGGAGGCGGAGGCACTGTTGGCCACGGCCTATGACCGCCTTGGCCTCTCCGCCCGGGGCAGTGACCGCATCCTCCGCACCGCCCGCACCATTGCCGACCTGGCCGGCTCCGACGCCATTGCTCCCGCCCATTTAGCGGAAGCCATTGGCTTCCGCTCCCAATAATCCACAAAGCCACAGTCAAAATCCTTCCAATTTTCGCTTATTTTATCTCTTTACTTGTCCCCCATATTTGGGTATCGTTATAACGAAATAAATATGAAAAGGAGAATAACGCTTATGCCTGCTTTCTTTAGCACCGTACCTGGCGCCATTATTCTGCTGGTTGTCGGCTTTGTTTTGTTAATCAAAGGCGCCGACTTCTTTGTAGATGGTGCATCCAGTGTTGCAAAGCGCTTTCACATTCCATCCCTTATCATTGGCCTGACCATTGTAGCCATGGGCACCAGCCTTCCGGAAACCGCCGTTTCTGTTTCGGCCTCTATTTCCGGAAACAACGAGTTGGCCATTTCCAATGTTCTTGGCTCCAATCTTTTTAACACCATGGTAGTCGTTGGTGTTTGTGCCATCATGGCCGGTGTACCAATTAGCAAGAAGACCTTAAAGAGAGAATTTCCGTTCTCTGTATTCTGCGCTATCCTGCTTGGTGGCTTAGGTGTCATTGGCATGACCCTTGGCCGTTGGGAAGGATGCGTATTAGCAGTCTTCTTTATTGCTTATATTCTTTACTTAATTAAAGACGCTAAGGAAACTGCCTCTGCCGGTGGTACCGTTGAAAACGAAAACCTTGCCGCTGCTGAGGAAGCCGAAATCCTTTCTGTTGGAAAAAGCATTCTCTATATTGTAGGCGGTGGCGCTGCCATTGCCTTTGGTGGAGACTGGACCGTAGACGCTGCTTCCACCTTAGCTGCCGCCATGGGCGTTTCCCAAACCCTGATTGGCTTAACCATTGTAGCCGTAGGCACCAGCCTGCCGGAACTGGTTACTTCCATTGTGGCCGCCAGAAAGAAAGACGTAGACATGGCCCTGGGCAATGCCGTTGGCTCCAACATCTTCAACATCTTAATGGTACTGGGCATTGCATCTTTACTGAGCCCAATTCCATTCCAGTGGGTAGATCTCATTGACATCTGTGCCCTGGTAATCTTCTCCCTGATTATTTGGATTATGGGTTGGACCCAGCAAAAGTTGTCCCGAAAAGAAGGCATTGTTATGGTTGCCTTCTATGTTGCATACATTGTATATACCTGTATCCGGTAAAAAAGAAAAAGAAAAACCCTTGCTCAAATGAGCAAGGGTTTTATTTTTTACTTAGGATTTTTGTTCCGGCAGTTCGGCATATCTTGCCACACCGGTTCTCTTATGAGCAGAGCCTTTATGAAGGCGGTCTATGCGCTCTTTCTTTTCCGGAGCAACCGTTCCGCCGTTGATGTAAGAATCCAACTCGGCATAGGTCACACCCATTTCCCCTTCATCCGTTTGGCCTTCTGCAAGACCGGCAGATGGGGCCTTTTCAATAATGGACATTGGGGCCTTTAAATACCGCAGGAATTCAAAGATTTCCGTGGCGGTCAAATCCGAAATCGGGTTAAAGTCATGTCCGCCATCACCCCACTTGGTGAAGTAGCCAACATACAGTTCGGAGCGGTTGCCGGTACCGGCCACCAGTCTTCCCTCATTGGCAGCAATGGCGTATAGGGTGGTCATGCGAAGACGAGGTGCAATATTGGTGGAAGCAGCACTATTTAAGTCACCGGTAACGTCTTTTAAGGCATTCACCATAGACTCTTTGACATCAGACAAAACAATGGTTCTGGTTTCAATGTCAAACTGCTTGGCCACAGCAAGGCCATCTTCCATGTCGGAATCAAAGTTTCTGGTAATGGTACATGGCATAATAACGCCAACCGTGTTTTCACAGGCCGCCTTGCAAAGAATGCCAACCAAAGCGGAATCCTTGCCGCCGCTGTTGCCGAATACAATGCCATTCACGCCGCTAGAGGCAACCAGATTTTTAATCCACTGAACTCGATTGTTAAATTCTTCTTCGTAATTTCTCATGATTATTTCTTCTGTAAAATGCTTACGCCGGTTTCGGCTTCTAACACATCGTTGTAAATAGCACACTGGGTAGCAGAAATATGCTTATCCATGTGCAGGCTTCCGAAATACCACTTCTTAAAATCAACCGCACCGGCCAATTCTTCAAAATAGGTATTGAGGAGGGTAACTCTCTGTTTTACGGTCATTTTCATCATCAAGAATTCCTTGACCTTGGCAGACGGTTCATGGGTAATGACAATATCTACTTTATTGTCTTCCATACCAATGTTCTGGGCGCCTTCCAGCAGTTCCTGCTGGCTTGGGCTTTCCTCCGGAGACCAGTTGTCACTGGCAATGCGGATTTCCATGTCAGGGCTTTCACCGCCACCCATGGTGAAAATCTTTAAGCCTTCAATATGGAAAACCTGGCCACGCATCAGATGGTAAACATTGCCACCGATGTGATGCACTTTACCGCCTTTCCACTGGCTAACCTCATAAGAATTCAGCAAGTCAAAATTCTCATGGGTTCCGTCAACAAAACAGATATTAAATTTTTTCTCGCCTAACTTTGCGAGTTGCTTTTCTTCTTCTTTTGAGCCGTCCCAAATAAAGCCGAAATCCCCACAAACAAGCAGGGTGTCGCCTTTCTCGAGTTTCTTCATGGCAGGAGTTTTAAAGCGGTTGATGTCGCCGTGCAAGTCGCCGGTTACATATACCATATGGGTTCCACTCTCCCTTGATTTCTGATATACTTTTATGGGCTTAAATAGACCATCTTTTTTACGTCCATTCATTTTAACTTATTTCAATGGTGATGTCTATGATGAATACTTCTAAAAATAGAATCCTCGTCTCATGGATTTCCCTGGTTCTGGTGCTATTCCTGTCTCTCGGTATGTTCGCTGTTCCGGCCCATGCTGTTTACAACAACGAAGTTGAGCTGGATAGCGACATCGTCTACATGGAAAGCTTAGACCAAGGGACCGTAATCTTTAACAAAAACGCAAAGAAAAAAACGGCAATGGCCTCTTTGACCAAAATCTGCACAGCCATTGTGGTTTTAGATAAAGTAAAAGATTTGGAAAGCAAAGTCACGGTAAAACAGGAAGTCATGGATACCTTAGCCGGTACCAATTCTTCCACCGCCGGAATCTCCACCGGGGAAGTCCTAACCGTAAATCAGCTTCTCAACCTCATGCTGGTACACAGTGCCAACGAATCTGCAGCCATTCTGGCCGACTACGTAGGCGGAGACATCAATTCCTTTGTAGGAATGATGAACGCTTACGCCCAAAAGCTAGGCTGTAAGAACACCCACTTTATGAATCCCCACGGCCTAGATGAAGATGGTCACTACACCACTGCAGAAGACCTGGCCAAAATCATTAAATACGCCTTAAAAAACGACGTCTTCAAGAAGATTGTCGCTCAAGCTGAATATACCTTACCGGATACCAACAAACGGGAAACGGTAACCTATTCCAACACCAACTTCCTGCTAAACAAGAACAGCAATTACTACTACGAACCGTGCCGCGGTATTAAAACCGGCACCACGGAAAACGCCGGACAGTGTCTTGCTTCATATGCAACGCAAAACGGTTACACCTACATTTGTATTGTCATCGGCGGGAAAGACCTGTACGCCTCCTCCAGTCACGACATAAACCGGGCCTTCAATGACACCGTAAGAGCCTACAAATGGGTCTTTGACAACATCAAGCTCAAAACCGTTGCTTCTCCGGCCAACATTGTTACGGTAGCCGATATTGACCTGGCCCGTAAAGTGGACACCGTACAGCTGGTTCCTGCCAAGGAAATTACCGCGCTGCTTCCGTCGGATGTGGACACTTCAGGGGTATCCATTGAAGTGGTTGACGGGTCTGTTAACCCGAAATTACACGCTCCGGTAAAAGCCGGGGAAGTACTGGGAAAGGCCAACATCCTTTATGCGGACGACAAGCTCTGTACCATAGACTTAGTGGCAGCGCAAGACGTTCACCGTAGTTTCTTCGGATCCATCTGGTACTGCATTACCAGCCTCTTCCACTTCCTGATTGTGAAGGTGGCATTGGCAGTGCTCCTTCTGGGCGGCCTTCTTTACTGGATCATTTACCGGTCCTACCAAAAGAGTCAAACCCGGAACAATATCAACATGGTTCGTCCGGCACCGGGAACCAAAGGGGCCAAGACCTTAAAAGGCACCTCCACCCAACACCGGTCGAAACAGCCAAATCGCAAACGGTCTAAAAAATAAAAAAGAAAGCCTCCGGAAATTCCGGAGGCTTATTTTTTATTTCCTAAACCTGATTAGCCAAGTTCAGCAAAGTACTTGATGGTACGAACCATCTGAGAGGTGTAGGAGTTTTCGTTGTCATACCAAGAAACAACCTGTACCTGGAAGGTGTCGTCATCAATCTTAGTAACCATGGTCTGAGTTGCATCGAAGAGGGAACCCTGAGTGATACCGATGATATCGGAGGATACCAGTGGTTCTTCAGTGTAGCCATAAGAATCGGAAGAAGCAGCCTTCATAGCAGCGTTGATAGCTTCCTTGGTAACATCCTTGCCCTTAACAACAGCAACAAGAATGGTAGTGGAACCGGTTGGAACAGGAACACGCTGTGCGGAACCGATGAGCTTGCCGTTGAGTTCTGGGATTACAAGACCGATAGCCTTAGCAGCACCGGTGGAGTTTGGAACGATGGAGCAAGCAGCTGCACGAGCACGACGAAGGTCACCCTTTCTGTGAGGACCGTCAAGAACCATCTGGTCACCGGTGTAAGCGTGAACAGTGGTCATGATACCGCTCTGGATTGGAGCGAAATCGTTAAGAGCCTTAGCCATAGGAGCAAGGCAGTTGGTGGTGCAAGAAGCAGCGGAAATGATTTTATCATCAGCGGTAAGAATGTCTTCGTTTACGCTGAATACAACGGTAGGAAGGTCGTTGCCTGCCGGAGCAGAAATAACAACTTTCTTAGCGCCTGCGTCAATGTGAGCCTGAGACTTAGCCTTAGAGCAGTAGAAACCGGTGCATTCGAGAACTACGTCTACGCCCAGTTCACCCCAAGGGAGTTTGGAAGCGTCAGCTTCCTTATAGATGGTGATGGTCTTGCCGTCAACAGTGATTGTACCGGCTTCGTCATCGGAAGTAACTTTATCGCAAAGAGCGTAACGGCCCTGAGCGGAGTCATACTTAAGAAGATGTGCCAGCATGCTAGGAGCGGTTAAGTCGTTGATAGCAACGATTTCATAACCTTCAGCGCTAAACATCTGACGGAATGCGAGACGACCAATGCGGCCGAAACCATTAATTGCAACTTTTACCATGGTAAAAAACCTCCATAAATAAATTGGTGGAATGGATTTTGATAAAAAAATATCAATTCGAAAATATTATATTGATAAGCCTTGTTTTTTGCAATGAATATTTATGCCAAATTTGCCAACCTAGCCCATGCTAATTAGGTAAAATTGACAAAAAGAAGCCACACCCGGGAAAGGGTGTGGCGAAAACTTAAGATTCTGCTTCTTCTGCTTCCAATTGAGTACGGACTGCAAGGATGTCTCCTATGCGCCGGTCCTCAATATTGGTGCAGGTGAAAGTATATCCTGCGTAATTCACAGATACGGTGGTACCGTCCTCCGGAATATAACCCAAAAGGTCAATTAAGAAGCCACTTATGGTGTCATAATCTTCGTCTGGGAAGGTGACATCCAGCTCCTCTGCAACATCTTCAATGTCGGTGTTCCCGTCCAGGTTGAAAATGCCTTCGTTTAATTCCTCAATGTCCTCCTCTTCCTCGTCATATTCGTCCTGAATATTACCGAAGATGGATTCAATCAAGTCTTCTAACGTAATAATGCCTGCGGTTCCGCCGTATTCATCTACGACGATAGCCATCTGCACGTGCTTTTCTGTCAAACGTTTAAAGAGTTTGTCACAGCTCATGGTTTCCGGCACAAACACCGGCTCTCTCATGAGTTTTGCAATGGTCAAATCCTTTGGAAGCGCTGCTCCCACATACTGTAACAGGTCCTTGACGTATACAACGCCGACAATGTTGTCCACGTCCCCTTCAAAAACCGGAATCCGGGAGAAACCTTCTTCCACTGCATGGTCACGCAACTCCTCAATGGAAGTGCTAACTTCTACTGCCAATACGTCTGTGCGATGTACCATTAAGTCGGATACATCAGCATCGTCAAAAGCAAAAATGTTTTGAATATATTCGGCCTGTTGATCTTCAATGGCTCCGGAAGCGCCACCCTCTTCTACCATGGAGAGGATTTCCTCTTCTAAAACCTTTGCATCTTTACCGCCTTTGCGTTTAAACAGGTTCTTCAAACCACCCTTGTTATTCGCAGCACCGGGGTCGTCCATAATGTTAAAAACTCCTTTCAAACTTGAGAAATCGTCAATAATTGTTTGTCCATTATAACATGGTTATATAAATAATACAAAATTGGGCTATTTTAAACAGTATTTTTGTCATGGTGTAAATTGATAAGAAAGTATCAAAGTGCTATCATACATGCTTGGAAACCCGCAGTCCTGCAATAGTTGCAACTTGCAGGACCCTAAACCCATCTGGTTTCGTTCAACTTGGAGGAACAATATGACTAGAAAACTTAAAACAATGGACGGTAATACCGCCGCTGCTCATGTTTCCTATGCGTTCACTGAAGTAGCAGGTATTTATCCTATTACCCCGTCCAGCCCAATGGCCGACTACGTTGACCAGTGGTCCGCACAGGGCCGCAAAAACATCTTCGGCACCACCGTTCGCGTTGCAGAAATGCAGTCCGAAGCAGGTGCTTCCGGTACCGTTCACGGTTCCCTTGCCGCAGGTGCATTGACCACCACATACACCGCTTCCCAGGGTCTCTTGCTCATGATTCCAAACATGTACAAGATTGCCGGCGAACTTCTCCCATGCGTATTCCACGTATCTGCTCGCTGCGTAGCTTCTCATGCTTTGAACATCTTCGGTGACCACTCTGACGTTTATGCATGCCGTCAGACCGGTTTTGCCATGCTTGCAGAAACCAACCCTCAGGAAGTTATGGACCTCGGCGCTGTTGCCCACATGGCAGCCATTGAAGGCCGTGTTCCATTCATCAACTTCTTCGACGGGTTCCGTACTTCCCACGAACTTCAGAAGATTGAAATCTGGGACTACGATGACCTGAAAGAAATGACCGACATGGATGCCGTTGCTGCTTTCAGAAAGAGAGCTCTCAACCCAGAACACCCAACCATGCGCGGTTCTCACGAAAACGACGACATCTTCTTCCAGCACAGAGAAGCTTGCAACAAGTACTATGATGCCGTTCCTGCCATTGTTGAAAAATACATGGACAAGGTTAACGCCAAACTGGGTACCAACTACAAGCTCTTCAACTACTATGGTGCAGCTGATGCAGAAAACATCATTGTTGCCATGGGTTCCATCAACGACGTTGCGGAAGAAGTTATTGATTACCTCAACGCTCACGGCGAAAAGGTTGGTCTTTTGAAGGTTCGCCTTTACAGACCATTCGCTGTAGACAAGTTTGTAGAAGCACTTCCTGCAACCTGCAAGAAGATTGCTGTACTTGACCGTACCAAGGAACCTGGTTCCATTGGTGAACCGCTCTTCCTGGACGTTGTTGCTGCTTTGAACGCAAAGGGCAAGAATGACATTCAGGTTATCGGCGGCCGTTACGGTCTGGGCTCCAAGGACACCCCACCAAGTTCCGTATTTGCTGTATACGAAGAACTTGCTAAGGCTGATTCCAAGCCACACTTCACCATCGGTATCAACGATGACCTGACTTACCTTTCCCTGGAAGAAAAGCCAGCTCCAAACACCGCAGCTGAAGGCACCATTGAATGTAAGTTCTGGGGTCTCGGTGGTGACGGTACCGTAGGTGCTAACAAGAACTCCATCAAGATCATTGGTGACCACACCGACAAGCACGTACAGGCTTACTTCCAGTACGACTCCAAGAAAACCGGTGGTATCACCGTTTCCCACCTTCGTTTCGGTGACAAGGAAATCAAGTCTCCGTACTATGTAAACAAGGCTGACTTCGTAGCTTGCCACAACCCTTCCTACATTGAAAAGGGCATGCGCATGGTTAACGACGTTAAGCCAGGTGGTGCATTCTTAATCAACTGCCAGTGGGATGCTGCTGAATTGGCTGAAAAGCTGAACGCTGAAGCCAAGCAGTACATCGCCAAGAATGACATCCAGCTCTACACCGTAAACGCAATTGACCTTGCTATGAAGGTTGGCATGGGTAAGAGAACCAACACCATCCTTCAGGCTGCCTTCTTCGCACTTGCCAAGGTTCTTCCAATTGAAGACGCTGTGAAGTACATGAAGGACGCTGCTACCGCTTCTTACTCCAAGAAGGGTGCTGACGTAGTTAAGTGCAACCACGACGCAATTGACGCCGGTGTATCCGCTTTCGTTAAGATTGATGTTCCAGCTGACTGGGCCAACGCTACTGACGCTCCAAAGGAAGTTTCCCTTTGCGGCGCTGACAAGCTGGTTAAGCAGGTTAAGGACATCATGCAGCCGGTTGGCAACATGGACGGCTACGGCCTCACCGTTGGCAACTTCGCTGACCACGTTGACGGTACCTTCGAACAGGGTGCTTCCGCTTATGAAAAGCGCGGCGTAGCCGTTATGGTACCGGAATGGAATGCAGAAACCTGCGCTAAGTGTAACAAGTGCGCATATGTTTGCCCACATGCTACCATCCGTCCATTCGCTCTGAATGCTGACGAAAAGGCAAACGCTCCGGAAGTTACCAAGTTTGCTCCGAAGCCAATCGTTAAGACCGACTACACCTACACTCTTGCAGTATCTCCTATGGACTGTATGGGTTGCGGCGTCTGCATCGGTGTTTGCCCTACCAACTCTCTTAAGATGGTATCCCGTGAATCTCAGGATGCACAGCAGGCCGCTTTCGACTACTGTGTAGCTGAAGTTTCCGATAAGCCGGAACTGACTGAAAAGATGACTGTTATCTCCAGCCAGTACAAGAAGCCATTGCTCGAGTTCTCCGGCTCCTGCGCAGGTTGTGCAGAAACCTCTTACGCTCGTCTCGTAACTCAGCTCTTCGGTGACAGAATGTACATCTCCAATGCAACCGGTTGTTCCTCCATTTGGGGCGGCCCTGCAGGTACTTCTCCATACACCACTGACAAGAACGGTAAGGGTCCGGCTTGGGCTAACTCCCTCTTCGAAGACAACGCTGAACACGGTTATGGTATGCTCTTAGGTCAGAACGCTATCCGTTCCAACCTCATTGCTAAGATTTCCGGTATTGCTGACTGTGACAAGGCTTCCGCAGAACTGAAGGCTGCTGCCGCTGAATACCTTGCAACCGCCAATGACGGTGCAAAGAACGGCGCTGCTACCGACGCTCTTGTAGCTGAACTCGCTAAGGTTGACTGCGACTTCGCCAAGGAAATCCTGGATCAGAAGGAATTCTTAAACAAGAAGTCCGTATGGATCTTCGGCGGCGACGGTTGGGCTTACGACATCGGCTTCGGCGGTCTGGACCACGTTATTGCTTCCGGTGAAGACGTAAACATCTTCGTATTCGACACCGAAGTTTACTCCAACACCGGTGGACAGGCTTCCAAGGCTTCCAACATCGGCCAGGTTGCTCAGTTCGCTGCTGCAGGTAAGGCCATTGCTAAGAAGAGCCTTGCTGAAATTGCTATGAGCTACGGTTACGTTTACGTTGCTCAGATTGCTATGGGTGCTGACCAGAACCAGACCCTCAAGGCAATCCAGGAAGCAGAAGCTTATCCAGGTCCATCCCTTATCATTGGTTACGCCCCTTGCGAAATGCACAGCATCAAGGGCGGTATGACCAACTGCCAGGCTGAAATGAAGAAGGCTGTTGACTGTGGTTACTGGAACCTGTTCCGTTACAACCCAGCTCTCAAGGCAGAAGGCAAGAACCCGTTCACCATGGACTCCAAGGCTCCGGTTTCCGAAGACTACAGAGCATTCATCATGAACGAAGCTCGTTATTCCCGTCTGACTGCAGCATTCCCAGAAAGAGCAGAAGAACTCTTCACCAAGGCAGAAGATACTTCCGTAGCCCGCTACGAACATCTCCTGAAACTGAAGGATCTCTATGCTCCGGATGCTGAATAAGGGTAGCTTGACACTTGCACAAAACAAAGGGTTAAGTTAAAATATTAACAGAAGTGGCGCTGAGTATCACTCAGCGCCTTTTTGTATGTGAATCAACATTCTTAGGAGGAAATAATCATGGCAAAGAAATATGTCATGGCGTTGGACCAGGGTACCACCAGTTCCCGCGCAATTGTGTTTGATAAACACGGAAAGATTATCACCAAATCACAAAGAGAATTTGAACAGCATTACCCTCATGCCGGTTGGGTAGAACATGACCCAATGGACATCCTCTTCTCCGAATATCAGTCTATCTCCACCATCCTTGGCGAAGGCGAAGTAAAGGCTGACGAAATTGCAGGTATCGGTGTTACCAACCAGAGAGAAACCACCATTCTTTGGAACAAGGAAACCGGTCTTCCTGTATACAACGCCATCGTATGGCAGTGCCGTAGAACCGCAGATTACTGCGAAGGTCTGAAGGCACAGGGCTTAACCGACAAAATCAAAGAAAAAACCGGTTTGGTAGTAGACGCTTATTTCTCTGCTTCCAAAATCCGTTGGATTTTAGATAACGTTCCTGCCGCTCAGAAACTGGCTGACGAAGGCAAGCTGCTCTTCGGTACCGTAGAAACCTGGTTAATTTGGAACCTGACCGGCGGCTCCGCTCATCCGGAAAGCGCCGTTCACGTAACCGACTATTCCAACGCTTCCCGTACCATGCTCTTCAACATTGAAAAGTTAGCTTGGGACGAAGAACTCTGTGACATCATTGGTATTCCAATGTCCATTCTTCCAAAGCCGGTTCCATCTAGCCAGATCTTTGGTTACGTAGCACCTGGTATCCAGGGCTTGGAAACCTTGGAAGGCTGCCCTGTTTGCGGCTCTATCGGTGACCAGCCTGCAGCCCTCTTCGGTCAGGCTTGCTTCCGCGAAGGTATGGTAAAATCCACCTATGGTACCGGTAACTTCCTGCTCATGAACACCGGCAACAAGTTCGTTCATTCCAAGAACAATTTGACCTCTGGTATTGCTTGGGCCATCGGAGACGAAATCACTTACGACTTAGAAGGTTCCGCCTTCAACGCAGGCTGTGTTATTCAGTGGCTCCGTGATGAACTTCACCTTATTGACAACGCCCCTCGTTGTGACGAACTGGCTGAATCCGTAGAAGATTCCAATGGCATTTATCTGGTTCCGGCATTCACCGGTTTGGGTGCTCCATACTGGGATATGTATGCCCGTGGCTGCATTGTTGGTTTGACCCGTGGTGTCAACCGTGCTCACATTGCCCGTGCTGTACTGGAAGCCATTTGTTATCAGTGCGTTGACCTGCTCCGCGCCATGAAAGACGACTCCGGTATTGACATTAAGTCCGTTCGTGTTGACGGCGGTGCTTCCGTATCCAACATCATGATGCAGATTCAGTCTGACCTCTTAGACTGTGAAGTAAACCGTCCGAAGATTGTAGAAACCACCGCTTTGGGTGCTGCTTATCTGGCAGGCCTTGCTGTTGGCTTCTGGAACGACCTGGATGAAATTGCTGAAAACCGTGAAGTTGCTAAGGTATATCATCCGGAAATGGATGAAGCTACCCGCGAAGAACTTTACAAGGGCTGGAAAAAGGCCGTTGAACGTGCAAAAGACTGGATTGAGCACTAAACGAAAACAAAAAAGACCTCCGCAGACGCGGGGGTCTTTTCTATATCAATTGATATTTTGTATAAATCTTTTGGAAAACTTTATAGGCTTTTACAAACTTCCATTTTTTCGTTTACACCTGTTTGTCATGTTGGTATAATCCTTGCGTATCTCGGATAGGAGGCACATATCATGAATTCTGAAAGATATGTCAGACAGACTATGTTCTCGGCACTTGGCCAAGACGCACAGAACACCCTGGAGGATTCCAGCGTTCTCGTCATTGGCGCAGGTGGTGTTGGTACAACCCTTTTATGCGATTTAGCTTCTATGGGTATTGGTACCATTGGTCTCGCAGACCATGAAATTATTAAATTGAGCAATCTGAATCGCCAGTTCCTCTACACAGAAGCAGAGGTTGGCTCCTTAAAGGTTCAGGCTGCCGCCAAAAAGCTCCGCGCCTATAATAGCGACATCAACATTATTCCACACGAAACCGCTATTAATAAGGATAACGCATACGAAATCATCAGCCAGTACGACATGGTTGCTTTGGCCGTAGACAACGCACAGTGCTACATGTTGGTCAACGAAGCCTGCGTAGAACTTGGCAAACCGTTCGTATACGGCGCTACCAACGGCAAAATTGGTTCCTGCTGTGTCATTGAACCGGGTAAGACCCCTTGCCTTGCCTGCCTGTTCGGCACAGAACTGCCACCGGAAGAACACTTTGCTTCCCTGGCACCGGTGGTTTCCACCATTGGCTCCATTGCCGCTGCCTGCATCGGACAGAAGCTGCTGGGCAAAGAGGTCCCTCTTTCCGGTAAACTCTTAGTGTTCGATGCCCAATATATGACTTTCGACATCACCGACCTGACCCAGAAAGAGGATTGCCCAATTTGTGGTTCCGGCCGTTTGGATGATGACGAATAAGGTTTAGATATTTCTATATTTTGGGGGTACCTTATGAAAGCATCTGAAACCAGTGAACGTTATGTAGGCAAAGTACGGGAATGCTGCAACTACAGTGTCCGTTCTGCCAAAAAATTCTTAGACACAGCAGATATTGACCAGCGTCAGGCCGGCGGTACCGGTGTAGAAGAACTGAAGTCCGTTTTAAAAGAGGACCTCTCCACGTTCACCGACGAAATTATTGAAAATCCATTTTCCACAGATCAAAAGGCCTATGCCGCATCCAACCTCATCAACTTTGTGTTCATGCTGATTGCGGTAGCGCTTGCAGTAGGTGCATATTTCTTATTCAACTACTATGAACTTTTGATTATTGTATCTCTTCTGTTTGCAGTACTTGCCTTGGTTGCCTTCTTCGGCGGCTTCGGCTTTACCAGCAAGAATATGATGTGTTCCAATCTCTTTGCTAAGAGATATCCAACCTTGGAACCAAAGAAGCGCATTATTCTCACTGCCAACTTAGACGCTCCTCATAAGCGTAACGTTGCCAGAGGTGCAGAAAAGGCACTGAAGTTCTTAACCTTCTTTGGCATCTTGCTCATCATTGCATTTAACGTAGTGGAACTGCTCATTTTGAAAGGCATCCTGAACTTTAACGGAGACCAGTACATTATGTACGCTGCCTTCGCTTTGGTTGTCTTCTTAATCTTCCCGCTCATTCTTATGCGCACCGTATCCATCAACACCTCTACTCCGGGTGTTGCAGATAACTTAATCGGCAGCTACACCGCCTGCGGCGTACTCCGTTACATGTCTGAATTTGACCTTCGTCTCCAGGAAACGGAACTTTGCGTTCTCCTGACCGACGCCAAGGAAAACAAAAACAGCGGTGCCAAGAACTTCTGCAAAGAATTTGAAGAAGATTTAAATGCCTTGGATACCACCGTTCTTTGCCTGGACAGCATTTATGATGTAGAATCCTTCAACATTCAGGCCAAGGGCAGAAAGCTGAACAAGCTGGTAGATCTTGCTCTCGAAAATGCTGAGGTTATGGCCACTGACCAAAATCCAAAGTATCACCTGAAAAAGAGCGACATGAAGTCCTTCACCAAAGCCGGTTTGGACACCGCTCTCATTACCACCTTGACCGACGACGTTCCTGATTTCTACAGAAATGCAGATGACACTCAGGACAACCTGAATGTCCGCGCGGTAGAAGCCGCCATCAAATTCTGCTTGGAATTTGCTTACGCCAAGGACGAACAGTAAAAACAAAAAAGCCTTGCCATTTGGCAAGGCTTTTCTTTTTGTCTGTTAGCGGGCATCGTTGCTCTGCATCATTAGCAGCAGGCCGGTTTCAAAGGAAACCGTTGCCTCTTCCCCTTCTATTTCGTTGGAGATACAAAGAGAAGTATCATAACTTAAATGGTGTTGATGAAGCCAGTATTTGACTCCTTTTAAGGTTAGTCCTGTAACATCTCCACCA
Organism: Acutalibacteraceae bacterium; assembly: GCA_045642465.1. Classification (GTDB taxonomy): domain Bacteria; phylum Bacillota; class Clostridia; order Oscillospirales; family Acutalibacteraceae; genus RUG420. The sequence goes on along the minus strand of JAZUIY010000015.1, from coordinate 252,556 downwards.
TAGGCCACAAAGCTCAAATAACGGAAACGGTCTTTGCTCACTTGGTAAGTCCCTGGCTTTAACAGAGTTACCTTGTTGTATCCGTCCTCTATTCGGACAGATATGCCCTTTTTCAGGCCTCTGCAAAGTAAACCTAGGTTCCCCATAGAATGGTCAAATCGGCCTCCTAGGCCTCCTAAAACGATAATTTCTGTGGCGCCGTTCTCTATGGCCAGATCCAGAGCCGCTTCGGTGTCTGTCATGTCCTTTTCCCGGGGCAGTACTACCAGCACTTCTCCTTCCGGCTGTTCCATGGAGTCATAATCCCCAATGAGGGTAGTCGGGGTAATTCCCAGTTCTCTGGCAACCCGCAGGCCGCCATCTGCACAGAGAATTTCCGAATACTGCTCCAAATTTAGCGCCTCTTTGGTTATTTTATCAGCGCCATCTAAGTACGCAGTCACCACCAAAGCCTTTGACATAAACACTCTCACCTCAACGAAAATAGCATAGAGATATTATAGCATCTATGGTAAAATAAGACACACTGAAAAAAGGAGGTTTTTCTATGCCAAAAAGAATCATTTGCTTGCTTCTTTGCATAATGCTTGCGCTCACTACATTATGTTCCTGTGGCAGCAAAAGCAACTTACTTTACCTGCCAATAGAAAACACCCCTACCAGTTTAGACCCTACCATTTCCGGAATTACCGAAACAGACAGCATTATCAATAACTGTTATGAAGGTTTAATCCGCATGGATGCCAGCGGTAAATTCTTACCGGGCGTAGCAGAAAGCTGGGACATTTCCGAAGATGGATTAACGTATACCTTCCATCTCCGTTCCGACTCCAAATGGCATTACTCGGAAAAGATGGTAAAACACTGGGACCCAATTTTAGGGACCTTGGAAACCCGGGTAACTGCCCATGACTTCGTCTTCGCCCTGCAGCGGGCGCTAGATCCGGCCAACGGTTCTCCGTATGCCAGTTCCCTTTTGGCTATTGAAAATGCCATTGAAGTCGCTTATAACGGCGCCGACAAATCCACTTTGGGGGTCGTTGCCGAAGGAGACTATACCTTAACCATTCATTTGGCTTATCCGGATGAGAACCTGCTAACCACCTTAGCCTCTTCCGCCGCCATGCCTTGTCATCAGAACTTCTTTGAAGCTTGTACCGGTAAGTACGGCATGGAGCCGCTTTATACCCTTTGTAACGGACCATATTATTACAGTACCCTTTCCAGCAATTCCGGTTATGTGGAACTCACCAAGAATCCGGAATACCGGGGAAAGTGTGTGGCGCTGGCCGACGGCATTCGGTTCCGCTTGGCCAAAGACTTAGGAACCTATGATCCGGGGAAAAAGAATGTGGTCACGGACGCCGGTGGTGCCATTGACGCCTTCTCTGCGTTGGTTTCCGAAGATGAAAACTTAGACGCTTCCATTCTGCCAAAGAAATACCAGCGTTATGTTCCGGAAACCTACAAAGTTCTTTCCTATCAAAATTCCGCCAAATGCATTCTCTTTAATTTTGCCAACCCATTCTTGGCAAACGAAAAAATTCGAAAAGCATTTGTCTATTCTACCGACTTAAAAGCCCTTTGCGGGGACAATAAAATGGCCACCGGCCTGGTTCCGGACGACATTCAGCTGACTGCCGGAACATCCTACCGCAAAGCAGTAGGCCCTCAAAAAATGCCAAAGCAGGACCTGGCGCTGTCGGCCAAATATTTAGAAAAGGGCTTGGAAGAATATACCAAGGCCAACTTGGAAAAAGATGAAGTGTTAACCCAGTATGACATTCATGTCATCTGCCTTACTTCCGATGAAATTACCTTGAAAAAAGGCTTCCAAAACTGGCAGCAAGTCTTCGGCGTAAAGCTGAACCTCCGGGTGGATACTTATGATACCCAGGCAGAACTGGATAAAGCCATTGCCGCCAGCAAATACGACATTGTATTTACCACCCTCTCCGGTGACACCTTGGCCACCAACTTCATGAACCGGTTCTACAGCACCAGCACGAAAAATGCTTATGGCATTGAGGATCCGGAATTCGACAAAATGCAATTAAAAGCCATTCAGGCTGTAGATGAGGCCACTTTGAAAAAGCAGTTAAAGGAAAATGAAGCTTACTTGCTCAGCAAAGCTTACGTCCTCCCTGTTTGTTTCGAAACCAACCTCCTCATTTGTGACCCTGCTGCCAGCAGCGTTAGCGTACAACTAGCCGGTGCTGTTTTTGCAGCCTACACCATTGCGTAATAAAAAACAGAAAAAAGAGACACGGAGCAATTGCTTCGGGGCTTTTTTCTGCAATATAACTCAGATTATTAAACGAGTTCGATGATGCACATTTCAGCTGCATCGCCGCGGCGTGGGCCGGTCTTAATAATGCGAGTGTAACCGCCGTTTACGTCAGCGTACTTCGGTGCGATTTCGTCAAAGAGTTTCTTTGCTACGTCTTCCTTAGTAACATATGCAAGAACCTGGCGCTTAGCGTTAAGGTCGTCTTTCTTAGCAATGGTAATCATTTTTTCAGCCATTGCACGAACTTCCTTGGCGCGGGTTACGGTGGTTTCGATTTTGCCATTTTCAAAGAGGTAGGTTACCATAGCGCGAAGCATAGCTTTACGATGGTCAGAAGTTCTACCCAGCTTTCTTGTACCTGGCATTTCAAATCACTCCTTTACCTTATTCGTCATCCTTGCGAAGAGAGAATCCGAGGGAATCCAGCTTGGCAACTACTTCGTCAAGAGACTTTTTGCCAAGGTTACGAACCTTCATCATGTCGTCTTCGGATCTGTTGGTCAAATCTTCTACTGTATTAATGCCTGCGCGCTTCAAGCAGTTGAAGGAACGAACAGACAAATCAAGTTCTTCAATGGTCATCTCCAGAACCTTCTCACGGGAGTTATCGTCCTTTTCAATGAGAATGTCGGTCATGAATTCATTTTCAGACAAGTCGATGAACAACTTGAGGTGATCGTTGAGGATCTTGGCTGCCAAGGAAACAGCTTCCTTTGCGGAAATTGTTCCGTTGGTCCATACTTCGAGGGTCAGTTTGTCGTAGTCAATACGCTGACCAACACGGGTATTCTCAACAGTATAATTAACCTTTAATACAGGTGTGTAGATAGAGTCTGTGGCAATGACACCGAGAACCGGCTGGAGTTCCTGCTTGTTTCTGTCGGAAGAAACATAGCCTCTGCCGTTGTCTACGGTCATTTCCATAGAAAGTTTAGCGTCCTTATCCAGGGAAGCAATGTGAAGTTCCGGATTGAGGATTTCTACATCGTAGTCACCCTTAATGTCACCGGCAGTAACTTCGCCTTCTCCGGTAGCATCAATGCGAACGGTCTTAGGGCCGTCACCATTGAGCTTTACAATAACGCTCTTCAGGTTCAACACGATTTCAGTAACGTCTTCTTTAACGCCTGGAATAGTGGAGAACTCGTGAAGTACGCCGTCAATCTTTACAGAAGTAATAGCGTAACCAGGGAGAGAAGAAAGAAGCACACGACGAAGGGAGTTACCCAAAGTGGTGCCGAACCCTCTTTCCAATGGTTCCAAAGTGAACTTTCCGTAAGTGTCGCCTTCAAGATTAACGACTTCAATATTAGGCTTCTCGATACCGATCATTCAAAACCCTCCTTTTAAGAATTAAAAAAAATCGGGAATGGTACGTCTGAAGTTTACAAAAACAAGTAATGAATTACTTGGAGTAAAGTTCGACGATGAGATGTTCTTCTACTGGGAAGTCAACATCTTCACGAGTTGGCATTCTGGTTACAGTTCCCTTCAGCTTGGAACTATCAAGTTCAAGCCATGCTGGAACGTTTACAACTGGAGCATCTTCACCGGTAAGACGGGTGAAGAGAACAGAAGAACGGCTGCTTTCCTTAACTTCAATAACCATGCCTGGCTTTACCTGGAAGGAAGGAATGTTTACCTTCTGTCCATCAACAGTAAAGTGACCGTGGTTAACGAGCTGACGAGCCTGACGGCGGGTAGCAGCAAAACCAAGATGGAAAACTACGTTATCGAGACGGCGTTCGCAAAGAATCAGAAGGTTGTCACCGGTCTTGCCCGGCATCTTTGCTGCCTTTTCATAGTAAGAACTAAACTGCTTTTCAAGCATACCGTATACGAACTTAACTTTCTGCTTTTCGTTAAGCTGCATACCATATTCGGACTGTTTTCTTCTCATGTTGCCCTTTGGGTTACGGCGAGTTTCCTTACCGTTGTAACCAAGAGTTGCTGGAGAAAGGTTGAGCGCTTTGCAACGCTTTGCAACCGGCTGCATATTCTTAGCCATAGTGTATTATCCTCCTTGTTAGATTAGACACGTCTTCTCTTTGGCGGACGGCAACCGTTGTGTGGAATTGGAGTAACGTCTTTAATCATAGTTACTTCAAGACCTGCAGTCTGCAATGCACGGATTGCAGCTTCACGGCCTGCGCCTGGGCCCTTGACGTATACTTCAACAGTCTTCATACCGTGGTCAATTGCAATACCGGCAGCGGTTTCTGCTGCGGACTGAGCTGCAAATGGGGTAGACTTCTTAGAACCGCGGAAACCAAGTTCACCGGCGGAAGCCCAAGAAATAGCGTTACCCTGAGTATCGGTAATGGTAACAATGGTGTTGTTGAAGGTGGATTGGATATGAGCCGCACCGCGTTCAACGTTTTTACGATCACGGCGTCTGCGTGTGGCTGTGGTCTTTTTACCCTGTTTAGCCATTTATGGTATCCCTCCTATTACTTCTTCTTGTTAGCGATAGTCTTCTTTGGACCCTTACGTGTACGAGCGTTGGTCTTAGAACGCTGGCCTCTAACTGGGAGACCCTTTCTATGACGAAGGCCACGGTAGGAACCAATTTCAATCAATCTCTTGATGTTCAAAGCGGTTTCACGACGAAGGTCACCTTCAACGGTGAGATTCTGTTCAATGTAGTCACGAAGCTTGGAAACATCTTCTTCGGTTAAATCCTTAACTCTAGTGTCAGGATTTACGCCGGTAGCTGTAATGATATCGTTTGCAGTTTTATTGCCGATGCCATAGATATAGGTAAGAGCAATTTCTACTCTCTTTTCTCTTGGCAGGTCGACACCTGAAATACGAGCCATTTATGTGCACCTCCACATTTGTGTTAGTCTGGGCGATTTAGCCCTGACGCTGTTTGTGCTTAGGATTTTCACAGATAACCATTACTTTTCCCTTGCGCTTAATAACTTTGCACTTTTCGCACATTTTTTTGACAGAAGGTCTGACTTTCATTTGAGTTACCTCCTAATGTAATTAAAAGCGTTTACTTTTTCTATTATTTGGATCTCCATGTAATGCGCCCGCGGGTAAGGTCATATGGAGACATTTCAACCGTTACCTTGTCGCCCGGCAGAATGCGAATGTAGTTCATTCTGAGCTTGCCGGAAATATGGGCTAAGATTTGATGACCGTTTTCAAGTTCTACCTTAAACATTGCGTTTGGAAGAGATTCTACAACGGTACCTTCGATTTCGATCATATCCTGTTTTGACATACTAGTTCCTCCTTCGCCATTAATACTTAAATGGTGTGAGAATTTCTGGACCATTGTCCGTAATGGCAATGGTGTTCTCAAAGTGGGCTGCAGGTAATCCGTCTGCTGTATACACAGTCCAATCATCACCCGGATTCTGTCGAATCTTGTAAGTACCCATGGTAATCATAGGTTCAATGGCGATGGTCATACCCGGCAACAGACGTGGACCTCTGTGTGGTCTACCAAAGTTTGGTATGCCAGGATCTTCATGAAGCTGAAGTCCTACCCCGTGTCCTTCGTATTCCCGAATGACACCGAAGCCGGCAGCTTCGCAGTATTCTTGGATGGCATTACCGATGTCGCCGGTCCGGTTTCCCGGAATGGCGGCTTCAATACCCTTATAAAGGCTCTCCTTCGTGACATCAAGCAGCCGCTGCACGTCAGGAGAAATTTGGCCAACCGCAAAGGTGTAAGCGTTGTCTCCGTTGTAACCGTCGATTTTCGCGCCGGTATCAATGGAGACCACGTCTCCTTCTTTTAGGATGACATCTTTGCTTGGAATACCATGAATGATCTCATCATTTACGGATATACAGCATGTCCCTGGGAAACCATAAAGACCAAGGAAATTGGGTTCAGCTCCCTGGCTCTTAATATAGTCATAAGCAACCTTGTCCACGTCCCATGTAGAAACGCCGGGTTTGATTGCTTCCCCAGCCTTGAACAGAGCGTCGGATGAGATTTGACAAGCACGTCTCATCAGCTCAAGTTCATTCTTGGTTTTGAGCACAATCATGCGTTATCCTCCAAAGCGCTGAAAACGCGCTTTGTAATTTCGTCAACAGAGCCGATGCCGTCTACTTCGACAAGCTTGCCGCGGCCTTCGTAAAAGCCCTTGAGCGGTTCGGTCTGTTCATGATAAACCACCAATCTGTCAGCGACAGTTTCCGGTTTATCATCTTTTCTCTGCTGGAGCTCAGAGCCACACTTGTCACAGATGCCGTCCACTTTTGGAGGCATGGTTTCAATGTGGTATGGAGCGCCACACTTCGGGCAAACACGACGGCCGGACATTCTTGCCTTGATGATGTCATCGGCAACTTCAATGTCTACCACCTTATCAATGTTAATACCCATTTCTTCCAAGGCTTCTGCCTGTGGAATGGTGCGTGGGAATCCGTCTAAGATGAATCCCTTTGCACAGTCGTCTTTGCTAAGACGTTCTTTGATGATGCCGATAACAACTTCGTCAGGAACGAGGTTGCCGGCTTCAATATAAGCTTTTGCTTTGAGACCCATTTCGGTGCCCTTTGCCAAAGCTTCTCGAATCATATTACCAGTGGAGACGGTCGGGATCTGGTAAGCGTCCGCAATGCGGTCTGCCTGCGTACCCTTACCAGCACCTGGTGCTCCAAGAAAAATGATATTCATATAAGCACCTCTAAGACAACTTAATCAAGGAATCCTTTATACTGACGAACCATCAGTTGAGATTCCAACTGTCTTACAGTTTCCAGAGCAACACCAACCAAAATGATTACGGATGTACCGCCAAGAGCGATATTCATCTGGCTGCCGGTGGCAGCGGTAATCTGAGAATAAACGATTGGGAAGATGGCTACTACACTGATCAGCAAGGAGCCAACTAATACTACTCTGTTGATAACCTTACGAACGTAGTCAGAGGTTGGTTTACCAGGACGGATGCCCGGGATAGAACCGCTGTTCTTACGAAGGTTATTTGCCATTTCAACCGGATTATACTGGATTGCACTATAGAAGTAAGCAAAGAAGATAATCAGGGTGAAATAGATGATACCGTAGAACCAATGTTCTGCGTTAAAAATACTAAAGAACTTGTCCCAGCCGCTGCCTTCTACAATCTTGTTAGACATAAACATCTGGATTGTTGGAGGCAAAGAAAGGATGGAACTTGCAAAGATGATGGACATAACACCGGACATATTAACCTTAATTGGCAATGTGGTGTTTTGGCCGCCATACATTTTGCGTCCCACAACTCTCTTCGCATAAACTACCGGGAGTTTTCTCTCCGAACCGTCAACCCATACTACAAAGATTACCATGGCAATCATAGCAACCAGAGCAATTGGAGCATATGCATAATAGAGGCCGCCACGCTTGAAGCTGGACCACAGAAGCATTGCATTGTTCGGGAGTCTAGAAATAATACCTGCGAACAAAAGAATGGAAATACCATTACCTACGCCTTTGGCATTGATCTGTTCGCCCATCCACATCATTAATGCGGAGCCGGCGGTCAATGTCAGGATGACAACCAGTGCTTGGAGTACAGCGGAGAATCCGGTGTATGCCAGACCGTTTGCATCGACGGTGAGGTAGCCGCCACTACGCAAATATGCGAAGTATGCGGAGGACTGAAGCAGCGCAATAACAACCGCAACAATACGGGTTATGGTCTGCATTTTCTTTCTACCTACGTCGCCCTCCTTCGTAAGGCGTTCCAACGCAGGAATTGCTACCGTAAGGAGCTGCATGATGATGGACGAGTTGATGTATGGGGTAATGGACATTGCGAAAATGGTCCCATAGTTAAACGCGTCGCCGGTCATCATATTCAAATAGTTCATGAAGTTACCTGCCGATGTGGTATCAGAAATGATACCCATGGAGGCATCGGTAAACGGAACAGAAACTGCTGCACCAATACGGAACAAGAGGATGATAAATGCTGTATACAGCATTTTACGTCTTAAATCAGCTGTTTTTAACGCATTGGCCAGTGTCTGTAACATTAGATCACCTCGGCCTTTCCGCCTGCTGCTTCGATCTTAGCTTTAGCAGATTCAGAGTAAGCGTTTACCTTAACTTCAAGTTTCTTAGTGATTTCACCGTTTCCAAGGACTTTTACGCCGTCCTTTTCCTTCTTGATGAGACCAGCTGCAATGAGTGCTGCTGCATCAACAACGTCGCCGTCGTTGAACTTCTTTTCAAGATCAGAAACGTTTACAGTGACGATTTCCTTAGCGAAGATATTGTTAAAACCTCTCTTTGGAATACGTCTCTGGAGTGGCATCTGGCCACCTTCGAATCCGAAGCGCTGGGAGTAACCGGATCTAGCTTTCTGACCCTTATGACCCTTACCGGCAGTCTTACCCTGGCCGGAAGCCGGGCCACGGCCGATACGCTTAACAGCGCGCTTGGAGCCTTCTGCAGGTTTTAATTCGTGCAGTTCCATGTTTTGCACCTCCTATTAATCTTCGCTAACTTCTACAAGGTGAGAAATTTTGAAAATCTTACCCTGAGTTGCAGCGTTGTTAGGCTGAGCACTAACATCGCCAATTTTGTGAAGACCAAGAGAGTATGCGGTAGCAATCTGGTCTTTCTTGGAACCAATCAAGCTCTTTACAAGCTTAACGTTTACGGTTTCAACTTTAGCTTTAGCCATTTTAACCGCCCTCCTTAGTCGTAAATTTCTTTCACGGTCTTGCCGCGAACTTCAGCAACCTCTTCTGCAGTACGAAGCTGAGACAAACCATCAATAGTTGCTCTAACTACGTTGCAAGGGTTGTTGGAACGAAGTGCCTTAGAACGAATGTCCTTAATACCAACTGTTTCAACAACAGCACGGACAGGACCACCAGCGATAACGCCGGTACCAGGTGCAGCCGGTTTCAGAAGAACAACGCCTGCGCCGAACTTGCCGATTACTTCGTGAGGGATTGTGGAACCCTTCAGAGAAACCTTAATCAAGTTCTTCTTAGCATCTTCGATGCCCTTACGGATTGCGTCTGGAACTTCGCCGGACTTACCAATACCGAAGCCAACGATTCCGTTGCCGTCTCCGACTACTACAAGAGCTGCGAACTTGTAAATTCGACCACCTTTAACGGTTTTGGAAACACGGTTGATGGTGATTACGCGTTCCTGAAGCTCTAAATTAGATGCATCAATCTTAGCCAAAAGTATTCCTCTCCTTTCTGTTATTAGAACTTAAGGCCACCCTCACGGGCACCTTCAGCGAGTTCTGCCACACGGCCTTCATATACATAACCGCCGCGGTCAAAAACTACTTCTGTAATATTCTTTTTTGCTGCGCGCTCTGCGAGGATTTTACCAACTTCGCGAGCGGCATCTTTGTTTCCGCCGTAATCTTTGAAAGTCTTTTCATTGGAAGAAGCAGCAACAAGAGTGTTACCAGCTACGTCATCAATGATCTGTGCGTAGATATTATTCAAAGAACGGTAAACGCTGAGACGAGGACGTTCGGCAGTGCCGGAAATCTTTCCACGTACTCTCTTATGACGTTTAAGACGTGCTTTATTTGCATCTTGTTTAGATACCATTCCGATTCACTCCTTTTATTATTTGCCCTTACCGGCTTTACCTTCTTTGCGGCGAATGTGTTCGTCAGCGTACTTAATACCCTTACCTTTATATGGTTCTGGTGGACGCTTCTTGCGAACTTCAGCTGCAAACTGACCTACGGCCTGCTTGTCTGCACCGGAAATGATGATCTTGTTTGGAGATGGAACTTCACAGGTCAAACCTTCTGGAATATCCATGTTTACAAGATGAGAATAACCAATGGTGAGAACAAGGGTTTTACCGTTCATCTGAGCACGGTAACCAACGCCGTTGATTTCAAGTTCCTTCTTAAAGCCTTCTGTAACGCCTTCAACCATGTTAGCGATTAAAGAACGAGTGAGACCGTGAAGGGATCTGTTTTCTTTCTGGTCGTCAGGACGGGCAACAGTTACTTCTGCGCCTTCAATCTTAACTTCCATGTTTGGATGCACTGCCTGAGTAAGAGTGCCCTTAGGGCCCTTAACGGTAACAGTGTTTCCGTCCAGCTTTACTTCAACGCCAGCTGGAATAGCGATTGGTTTTTTACCAATTCGAGACATTGCACTGTTCCTCCTTACCAAACGAATGCGAGGACTTCGCCGCCAACATTCTGCTTGCGAGCCTCTTTGTCGGTCATTACGCCCTTAGGAGTGGAAAGGATGGCAATGCCAAGACCCTTCATTACCTTTGGCATATCTTCGCAGCTGGTGTAGATACGAAGACCTGGCTTAGAAACTCTTCTAAGACCGGAAATAACCTGAGATTTATTTGGACCATACTTGAGAGTGATCTCAATGATGCCCTGCTTACCGTCTTCAGTTACGGTGAAGCTTTTAATGTATCCTTCATCCACAAGAATCTGAGCAATAGCTTTCTTCATGTTGGATGCGGGAACTGTTACGGTGTCATGCTTTGCGGAATTTGCATTTCTAATTCTAGTAAGCATATCTGCTACGGAATCTGTAATTTGCATGTTTCGTTACCCTCCTTATGCTATTACTCTGAAATTACCAACTTGCTTTCTTTACGCCAGGAATCTGGCCGGCATGAGCAAGTTCTCTGAAGCAAACACGGCATACTCCATATTTACGGAGGTAAGCATGTGGTCTGCCGCAGATCTTACATCTGTTGTACTGTCTAGTAGAATACTTAGCAGGCTTAGCTGCCTTTACTTTCATAGAAGTTTTTGCCACAGTTCTCTCCTCCTTATCTAGCAAATGGAGCGCCCATCAAGCTGAGGAGCTCTCTTGCTTCTTCGTCTTTTTCAGCAGTGGTAACGAAACAAATGTCCATACCACGGATAGCGTCAACCTTGTCGTACTCAATTTCCGGGAAGATCAACTGTTCTTTGATACCCAGGGAATAGTTACCGCGGCCATCGAAAGAATCAGGATTGATACCTCTGAAGTCTCTTACGCGTGGCAGAGCCAAGTTGAAGAAACGATCCAGGAATTCATACATTCTATCGCCACGAAGAGTAACCTTTGCGCCGATAACCATGCCTTCACGGAGTTTGAAGTTTGCAACAGATTTCTTAGCTTTACAAAGAACTGGCTTCTGACCGGTGATGATTTCCAAATCGGAAACTACAGAGTCAATAACCTTAACGTTTTCCTTTGCTTCGCCGCAAGCTACGTTGATTACAATCTTGTCGAGCTTTGGAATCTGCATTACGGATTCATAACCGAATTTTTCCATAAGAGCAGGAGCAACTTCATTGATGTACTTTTCTTTTAATCTAGCCATTATGTGTTACCCTCCCTTATTCAAATTTTGCGCCGCACTTTTTGCAAACGCGTACTTTATCTTTGCCGGTGCCTTCATGACCAACGCGGGTTGGCTTTCCGCACTTCGGGCAAACGAGCTGTACCTTATCTGCATAGAGAGCAGATTCAGCCTTTACCAGGCCGCCGGTTTCGCCCATTCTAGTTGGCTTAACATGCTTGGTGATGATGTTGATGCCTTCAACAATAACCTTACCTTCAGCAGGAGCAACGGCTAAAACCTTGCCCTTCTGACCACGGTACTTACCGTTGATAACGATAACTTCATCGCCGGTCTTTACGTGAACTTTATTCATATTTTTTTACCTCCAGATTAGAGTACTTCCGGAGCGAGGGACAGGATCTTAGTGAAGTCCTTAGCTCTGAGTTCTCTTGCTACAGGTCCAAAAATACGGGTTCCTTTTGGACTCTTATCTTCCTTAATAATAACGGCTGCATTTTCGTCAAAACGGATGTAGGTGCCGTCATCACGACGAACGCCCTTCTTGGTTCTAACTACAACTGCCTTTACTACTTCGCCTTTTTTAACAGCTCCGCCGGGTGTTGCTTTCTTTACGGATGCAACAATGACGTCACCAATGTTAGCGTATCTTCTGCCGGTACCACCGAGTACACGGATGCACATAATTTCTTTTGCACCAGAGTTGTCGGCAACCTTGAGAAGTGTCTGCTGTTGTACCACAGTGATTCCTCCTTATTTAGCCTTTTCGATGATTTCGGCAACACGCCATCTCTTATCCTTGGAGATTGGACGGGTTTCCATGATCATAACGCGGTCACCTACGTGACATTCATTGTTTTCGTCATGGGCCTTAATCTTTACGGTGCGATTTACAATCTTGTTGTAAAGTGGATGTTTAACTCTGTCTTTAATGGAAACAACGACGGTTTTATCCATTTTGTCGCTGGTTACAATGCCGACCTGAGTTTTTCTAAGATTTCTTTCACTCATGCTTTAAAACCTCTCTTTCCTTAGGCTTCGGTGCCGTGAAGTTCTACATCGCGCTGAATGGTTTTGATTCTAGCGATGTCCTTCTTAACAGCACTAATGCGGGACGGGTTTTCAAGCTGGTTGATTGCCTGCTGAAAACGGAGTTTGAAGAGTTCGTCTTTGAGCTCTGCAAGTTTTGCATCGAGTTCAGCGGCGGACAGTGCTTTCAGTTCAGATGCTTTCATTACTGTTCACCCTCCTCTTTCACTACGAACTTGCATTTGATTGGAAGTTTGTTAGCAGCAAGACGCATAGCTTCACGAGCGGTTTCTTCCGGAACACCGGCAAGCTCGAACATTACGCGGCCTGGCTTAACAACAGCTACCCAATATTCTACAGCACCCTTACCTTTACCCATACGGGTTTCAGCAGGAGTCTTGGTGATTGGCTTATCAGGGAAGATCTTGATCCAAACCTGACCGCCACGTTTGATGTAACGGGTCATGGCGACACGGGCTGCTTCAATCTGAGCAGAGGTGATCCATGCCGGTTCAAGAGCAACAAGACCATACTGACCATAAGTAACGGTATTACCACGTAATGCCTTACCGGTCATACGACCACGCTGCTGCTTTCTGTGCTTAACTCTTTTTGGCATCAGCATTATTTGTTGCCCCCTTCCTTTTTACCGCCGATTTTCTTGGTGGAATGAAGTACTTCACCGTTGTAGATCCATACTTTTACACCAACAACACCGTAGGTGGTGTGTGCTTCAGCAAAACCGTAGTCAATGTCGGCACGGATTGTCTGAAGTGGGATGGTTCCTTCATGATAGCTTTCGGAACGAGCGATTTCGGCACCGCCGAGACGGCCGCCACACTGAACCTTGATACCCTTAGCACCGAGTCTCATGGTTCTGCCGATTGCCTGCTTGGTAGCTCTTCTGTAAGAGATACGTCTTTCAAGCTGTGCAGCGATGTTTTCTGCTACAAGCTGAGCGTCCAGGTCCGGCTGCTTGATTTCGATGATGTTGATGGAAACTGGTTTACCAAGTTTCTTTTCACATACAGCTTTGAGCTTTTCGATTTCAGCACCGCCACGACCGATTACGATACCCGGCTTAGCGCAGTGGATATTAATGCGAACGCGCTTAGCGTCACGTTCAATTTCAACTTTTGGCACGCCTGCTGGCTTCAGAGTCTCGAGAAGGTATTTTCTGAGATTGTAGTCTTCTACAAGAGTGTTACCAAAGTCTTTTTTATCTGCATACCAGCGAGATTCCCAGTCTTTGATAACGCCGATTCTGAATCCGGTTGGGTTAACTTTCTGTCCCATTGTTTTAACCTCCTCCTTAATTATTCTGCTTCCTTGAGCACGATAGTGATATTGGATGTCTTTTTATCGATACCATATGCACGACCCTGAGCTCTCGGTCTCATACGCTTAAGGGTTGGTCCCTGATTTGCAAAGCATTCAGCAACATAGAGCTTGCTGATGTCCATGCCCTTTACTTCAGCGTTTGCCATTGCGGATTTCAACAGTTTCTCAAGAACTTCGGTAGCAGCTTTCGGGGTGTTCTTGAGAATAGCCATAGCCTTGTCAGCTGGCTGGTTGCGGATAAGGTCGAGAACGATCTTAACCTTGCGAGGTGCGATTCTTACGAATGTAACCTTTGCAATTGCTTCCATTTTCTACACCCTCCTTACTTACCAGATGTCTTGGAGCCTGCGTGACCCCTATATGTTCTTGTTGGTGCGAATTCACCAAGTTTGTGTCCTACCATGTCCTCAGTAACATAAACCGGTACGTGCTTACGTCCGTCGTGAACTGCGAAGGTATGACCAACGAAATCTGGGAAAATGGTGGAAGAGCGGCTCCAGGTCTTCAAAACGATCTTTTCGCCGTTTTCGTTCATCTTCTGTACTCTTGCGAGAAGTTTTGGCTCAACGTATGGGCCTTTCTTTAAAGATCTACTCATGATGCATAACTCCTTTCACGATTATTTGCCGTTGCGACGTCTTACGATCTGCTTATCGGACTTCTTGTTATGCTTGCGGGTCTTGTAACCAAGTGCTGGCTTACCCCATGGGGTAACTGGGCCTGGACGACCGATTGGGGACTTACCTTCACCACCACCGTGTGGATGGTCGTTAGGGTTCATTACGGAACCACGAACGGTTGGACGAACGCCAAGGTGACGGGTACGGCCTGCTTTACCAAGCTTAACGTTTTCATGGTCAGTGTTGCCTACCTGGCCGATAGTAGCCATGCAGTCAACAGGAACGTTACGAAGTTCACCGGATGGCATACGGAGAAGGGCTTTGCCGTTTTCCTTAGCCATAAGCTGTGCAGCGTTACCAGCAGCTCTTGCGAACTGACCGCCGCGGCCCGGATAAAGTTCTACGTTGTGAATGAAGGTACCTACAGGAATGTTTGCCATTGGAAGGGCATTACCAGGCTTGATGTCGGCATTTGGACCGGCTTCAACGGTGTCGCCAACCTTCAGGCCAACAGGAGCAAGAATGTAGTTCTTTACGCCGTCTTCATATTCGATGAGAGCGATGTTGGCAGAACGGTTTGGATCGTATTCCAAAGTAAGTACTTTTGCTGGAACATCAAACTTCTGTCTCTTGAAGTCGATGACACGATATTTTCTACGGTTACCGCCGCCACGATGACGAACAGTAATTCTACCGTAACTGTTACGGCCGGCTTTCTTAGAAAGCGGTTCCAGGAGGCTTCTTTCAGGAGCAACCTTGGAAAGATTGGAGTAATCAGTAACGGACATGTTTCTTGTGCCGTTGGTGGACGGCTTAATAACTCTAATTGCCATTATGTCACACTCCTAACTTACATCATGCCTTCGAAGAACTCGATGGTCTTGGAGTCTTCGGTAAGGGTTACGATAGCTTTCTTCCAAGAAGCAGTGTAGCCAACAGCACGGCCGCGTCTACGCATCTGTCCGCGAACGTTCATGGTGTTAACCTTCAGAACTTCTACGCCGAACAGTTCTTCAACTGCTTTCTTGATTTCAATCTTGTTAGCATCTTTTGCAACTTTGAAGGTGTACTTCTTCAGTGCAGTGTTTTCCATGCTAGCTTCGGTGATAATTGGTTTGAGGATAATATCCTGTGCTACTTTGCTCATGCATATACCTCCTCAAGTTTAGCAACAGCTTCCTTGGCAATAACTACCTTGTTGCTGTTTACCAGGTCATAAACGCTGATGGCATTTACCGGAGCTACTTTAACGCCGGCAATGTTTCTTGCGCTCTTGTAGATGATTTCGTCTTTTTCTGCGGTGATGATGAGAGTCTTCTTAGCAGCACCGAGAGCGTTAAGAACCTTAACCATATCCTTGGTCTTGATTTCTTTCAGTTCCAGTTTGTCAACGATCTGGAAAGCTTCGTTGGCAACCTTGTCAGAAAGAACGGACTTCATGGCAAGCTTCTTTACTTTTTTATTTACGTCAAAACCGTAAGTGCGAGGCTTTGGACCAAGGGCAATACCGCCGTGTCTCCACTGTGGAGCTCTGGTGGAACCCTGACGAGCACGACCTGTGCCCTTCTGTCTCCAAGGCTTACGTCCACCGCCAGATACTTCTGCGCGGGTGAGGGTAGACTGTGTACCCTGACGCTGATGAGCCAGATAGTTAACAACTACGAGATGAACTGCGGACATGTTTGGTTCAATACCGAAGATGCTGTCGTTCAAATCCATAGTGCCAGTTTTCTTACCGGCTTTGCTATAAACTGCTACGCTAGGCATGTCTTACTCCTCCTTCTTATGCTTTTACGGTATCCTTGATAACAACAATGCCGCCTCTTGGGCCAGGAATGGCACCCTTAATGGCGATGAGGTTGTTTTCAACGTCTACCTTTACGATTTCCTGATTCTGGATGGTTACGCGTTCAGAACCAAGGTGACCAGCGAGTTTCTTTCCCTTGAATACACGGGATGGGTCGGAGCAAGCGCCCAGGGAACCTGCGTGTCTTGCGTTAGGACCGGTACCGTGGGATTCTTTCAGGCGGCTGAAGTTCCAACGCTTGATGGCGCCGGCAGTCCCTTTACCCTTGCTGGTACCGATGACATCAACTTTGTCACCGATTGCGAATGTGTCAGCCTTGAGGATGTCGCCTACGTTGAGAGCGTCACAGTCATCAAGTCTGAATTCTTTCAAAACTTTCTTTGGAGCAACATTAGCCTTGTCAAACTGACCCTTCATTGGCTTGTTGACTCTCTGTGCCTTTACGTCACCGAAACCGAGCTGAACAGCGTTGTAGCCGTCATTTTCTACGGTCTTCTTCAGGACAACTGCACATGGACCAGCTTCTACTACGGTTACCGGAATTACTTTGCCGGATTCGTCGAAGAGCTGAGTCATACCGATTTTCTTACCGATAAGACCTTTCTGCATAATAAATACCTCCTAATGGTTATTGGTTGGCCTTACGCCAACATGACCCTACGGGTTGAAGTCTGCGTTCTAATCCTGGATTAGAGCTTGATTTCGATTTCAACGCCGGCAGGAAGCTCAAGACCTGTCAGAGCCTCAACAGTTTTGTTGGATGGTCTGAGGATGTCGATGAGTCTTTTGTGGGTTCTCTGCTCAAACTGTTCACGGCTGTCCTTGTACTTGTGAGTAGCACGAAGGATAGTTACAACTTCCTTTTCAGTTGGAAGTGGAACAGGACCGGAAACCTTGGCGCCGGTGCGCTTTGCAGTTTCAACAATCTTTTCTGCTGCGATATCAACCAGGTTGTGATCGTAGCCTTTGAGTCTGATTCTGATTTTTTCTTTTACTGCCATTTTTTACTCCTCCTAGAGCGTTAAGTCTGGCGGGCTTCTTGCTGTCTTTGTACACTGAACCGGGTGTTTCCCCATTCAGTAATTAAAAAACCTGAAGGCAAAGCTCGTGAGTAGCTTTGGGTTCGGGCAGCAAAAACAGCGTGGTTTCAGGCGGTACGCGCGAGTGTACCCCGGAAACACATATTGGTTTCGCCCGGTTTAAAATCGGACATACTCCGCGGAAATTTCCCGTCTCAGGGACGGCCACCTCCCGCATCTTCGCATATCTCTGCGTGTTTTTGGGCGCAATAGGGCCCAGTTCACGTGCCTAAAAATAGTACCATAGAGCAACCCCCGATGCAATAGTTTTTTTGCGAAAATTTGGGCTTTTTTCATAAACTTACCCCGGGTAAATTCGGCACTTTAGACAAGCCCTAAATGTGGGTGAAAAAAGGGGCTCCCCCACTAAATGTAGGTTTACCCCGTGCCGTTTCGTGTACTATAATACTTATATATATAAAGCGCCAAAGAAAAGTTTGTGCATTTCCATTACATTATAATATATAAAAAGGCCCTTTTTGGGGGCTTCAGGGAGGATTTATGGCATCTCCACTTGCCGACCGCATTCGTCCGAAGAACCTGGACGAAATTGTGGGACAAAAACACTTGCTGGAGGAAGGGAAAGCCCTTCGGAACATCATTGAGTCCGGCACCATTCCCAATTTAATCTTTTACGGTCCGTCCGGCATCGGGAAAACCACCCTTGCCAGCATCATTGCTGCAAAGACCAATAAGAGACTGTATCGCCTCAACGCCACCAATGCGTCCATTTCCGACATCAAAGACATGGTTTCGGATTTGAACACCCTGGTTGCGCCCAACGGCATCTTGCTCTACCTGGACGAAATCCAGTACTTCAACAAGAAACAGCAGCAGTCCTTGCTGGAATATTTGGAAAGCGGTCAAATTACCATGATTGCTTCCACCACCGAAAACCCGTATTTCTACGTCTACAACGCTGTCATTAGCCGCTGTACCGTCTTTGAATTCAAAAGCGTTACGCCGGAAGAAATTGAGAAGGCTGTCATCCGCGCCTTCTCCGTTCTGTCGGAAGAGAACGGCGTCAGCTACCTGCCGGAAGAGGGCGTAACCATGGATATTGCACGGAGTGCCGGCGGGGACGTGCGCAAAGCCATCAACACCGTGGAGCTTTGCGTATTGGCCTGCGCCGCCGGTACCGGCAGCGAAGTGCCGGTTTCTGCAGACCTGGTGGAACAGGTCACCCAGAAAACGGCCATGCGCTATGACAAGGCGGGAGACGATCATTACGACATCATCAGTGCCTTCCAAAAGAGCCTGCGGGGCTCTGATCCGGATGCAGCACTACACTACTTAGCCCGCCTTCTCACTGCCGGTGACATGCCGTCGGCCATTCGCCGCCTCATGGTCTGCGCCTGCGAAGATGTGGGCCTGGCCTATCCGCAGATTATCCCGATTGTAAAGAGCGCCTGTGACATGGCGTTGCAGCTGGGGCTGCCGGAGGCCCGCATTCCGTTGGCAGACGCCGTGGTTCTCGTAGCCACCAGTCCGAAATCCAACAGTGCCTATGTAGCCTACGACACCGCTGCTGCCGATATTGAAGCCGGCAAATCCGGTCCCATTCCACGGCAGCTGCAAAACAAACACTTTGACGGCGAGGACAACCAAAACAAGGGTCAGTTCTACGAATACCCCCACAATTACCCGAACCATTGGTTGGCGCAACAATATCTTCCAGATGCCATTAAAAATGTCACCTATTATGTACCGGGAGAAAACAAAACCGAACAAGCTGCCAAGGCATATTGGGACCAGATCAAATCCGGCAAATAAGCCACAAAGCCCATAGGTAAAACACGCACTTTTATCCTCGAAAGTGTGAAACAGGGAAATAACAAAAATGTTTAACAACAATTTGTAATATTCAAGGGGACATTTGCCAAAATTACTAAAAAATCAGGCCGAAATCGCAGAATTACCCAGCGGTTTCGGCCCTTGTTTTGGACTTATCCACCTTGTTTTTGGCGTGTTTTTGCGGAAAAACGGTGTCAATACCCTAGTTTTAGTTCTGTTTTGGAAATATAATACTATTTGTATTAATTTTGTGGGGTAAAATGTTTAAAACTCTGTGGAAACCGTCTAAAAGCCAATAAATTTGTGGCTATTTTACAAGCTTTTCGGGTCTTTATACCGTTTTGCGGAAAAGATTTTCCTTGACAAAATTTTCACTACGAACCGTTATAAAAACTTGATAAAAAGTACGGAAAAAAAGACCAACCAAAATGACGAAAAATAAAAGTTGCATTGTCCTCTGAAAAGGCTATAATGGCCTTACCATAAATGCACTATATCCGAACCTTCGGAACAGTAGCAAAGGAGTTAAAAATGAATAAGCAAAGAATGAATCCAAAGATTCTCTACCTGACCCAACTGGCCTCTCTGTTGGCCATTCTGATTCTCATGGCCTTTACCCCAATTGGCTATTTGAAAACCGCCGGACTGGAAATTACCTTTATTACGGTACCGGTTGTTTTGGGGGCAATTTTACTGGACTACAAAGCAAGTACCTTCCTCGGATTTGCCTTTGGTATCACCAGTTTTATTCAAGCCGTATCCGGCATGAGTGCCTTTGGACTGATGTTATTTAACATCCAACCAGTTTATATGTTTATTACCTGCGTGGTAACCCGTACCCTTATGGGTCTCCTCGTGGGTTTATTCTGCGCAGCATGGAAAAAGAAAACCCCGCTGACCTTTACCTTGGCCGGCCTGCTTGGACCACTGCTGAATACCCTGTTTTTCATGGGCTGCCTTTTGGCCTTCTTCTGGAAGACCGACTTCGTGCAGGGAATTGCCAGCGGCTTAGGTGCTACCAACATGCTTGCCTTTACCACCGGCTTTGTTGGAATCAACGGTATTGTAGAAGCTGTTGTCTGCACCATTCTTTCTGCAGCCTTGGGCACCGCCTTATTTAAGGCGCTGAAAAACTTCCACTAATCTTACCGAAAGCGGTTACACTATGAAACTACCACAGCTTGCCATCTTTGACATGGACGGTCTCATTTTTGACACCGAGCGTCTCATGAAGGAAGAAAACGCCAAAGTATTGGCCGAATATGGCTACCAGCAGGACATGGAAAAGTACATGTACACCATGGGCACTGCCGGTACAACCCTCATGAAGCGGGCCCGGGAAAACTACGGTGAAGACTTCCCGGCAGAAGAGGTTTATCAAAAGACCGAAGACCGTTGCAGAGCACGGGTGTTACGGGAAGGGCCTCCTATTAAGGAAGGCATTCCGGAGCTTTTAGCGTTCTTTTTAGAGCAGGGCGTCACCTGCTGCGTGGCCTCCTCTACCCAAAGCAGTACCGTTGCCACCTTCCTAAAAATGGCAAACTTGAGCCAGTTCTTCGCCTTTCAAATCTGCGGGGATCAAATCAGTCACTCCAAGCCAAACCCGGAAATCTTCCAAAAATGCTTAACGCAGAATGGCACTGACCCAGGCGATGCAGTGGTTTTCGAAGACTCTGAAAACGGCATCCGGGCCGCAGTAAATGCCGGCATTCCTGGCATTTGCATTTTGGATATGAAGGTTCCCTGTGAAGAAGTGGCCGCCCAGACCGCAGCCATATTGGAATCGGCAAAGGAAGCCATTTCCCTTTTTTCTAACGAAAGATAAAATAAAAAACTCCCAACCTAAAGGTTGGGAGTTTTTTGTGGTGACCCGGACGAGAATCGAACTCGTGTTACCGCCGTGAAAGGGCGGTGTCTTAACCGCTTGACCACCGGGCCAAATTGGTAGCGGGAGTAGGATTCGAACCAACGACACCCCGGGTATGAACCGAGTGCTCTAGCCAACTGAGCTATCCCGCCATGTGTTAAAGCGAGATTTATTATATCGAACCCCATTCACGTTGTCAACAGGTATTTGCGGTTTTCTGAAGATAATATACAGAGGAAAAAGCCTTATGTCAATAACATATTTTTCAGTTCTTCCGGACTGTCTGCCAAAGCGTCTGCTCCGGCCTTCAAAAGTTCCTCCGGGGAACCAAATCCGTAGGTGACCCCATAGGAAACGGTGCCGGCATTTTTCCCGCCGGTAATGTCGTAATGACGGTCTCCCACCATGCAGACCCGGGACGGGTCCGTCAGGCCGAGACGGGCCATGCCGGACTGCACCAGCTGGGTCTTGTTGGATTCCTTGTTTTTCAGTTCCGGCCCTATGATGGCATCAAACAGATGGTCGATGCCCACGGACGGAACGGCCATGGAAAGAAAGTGCATAGGCTTGGAAGACGTTACGGCGGTCTTGATGCCGGCGGCCTTCAGCGTTTCCAACAGTTCCTTTACTCCTGGGTACAGTTCTAATTCGTAAACCCCCTGCTTTCCGTAGTAAACCCGGTAGAGTTCTACCAGTTCACTGGTCAGTGGCTCTTCGGTATGGTACACGTAATGATACCCATCATAAAGAGGCGGGCCAATGAAGTAATCTAAAGCAGCTTCATCGCCCACAGGGATTTGCTTTTCCTTCAATGAATAACGGATGGCGTTTTTGATGCCCCGGCTGGTATCCGCAATGGTACCGTCAAAGTCAAACAAAACGGCATCAAACCGTGGCATAAAACCCGCTCCTTTCTCAAAATCATTAGTACTATTTTGCCTGTTTTCCCATATAAGTGCAACCTTTATTATGGTATAATTTCGGGGTGAGAAAAAGGACGGTGAACCCATGGAAGACGGAAAGAACCAAACCCGCATTGCGCTGCTGGATGAAATCCGGGGCTTCTGCGTGTTTGCCATGATTATTTATCACGGCGTCATTGTCTTCGGAACCTTTTTTGGACTGGGCTGGGCCAACTATCTGCTGGCCGGTTTAACGCCCTTGGAACCGCCTTTTGCCGCCATGTTTATTCTCATCTGCGGCATCAGTTCCAAACTGTCCCGAAGCAACGTAAAACGAGGGTTCAAACTGGTAGGGCTTGCCTTGGTCTTCAGCCTGTTGACCGTAGGGCTCTTCCCGAAAATTGGGATTACCGGTGCAGAGGACCGCTTTGGCATTCTCCATTTGCTGGGCCTTTGCATCCTGCTGTTTGCCCTGTTGGAAAAGCCGCTCAGCAAATTGTCCCCTCCGGTGGGTGTCACCGTATTCAGCTTGCTTTACCTGCTGTGTTACGGCATCCCGGCCGGGTTCCTGGGCTTGCCGGGCCCATTGTCCCTTTCCCTGCCCGCTTCCCTCTATGAAGGGAACGGCCTGTTTTGGCTGGGCTTTATGAACCCGGACACCTTTTATTCTGCAGACTATTTTCCACTTCTTCCCAACCTATTTCTGTTCTTAGCAGGGACTTATTTGGGCATCTACGCCAAAGACGGGCTTTTCCCTACTTGGATGTACCCAAAACGGGTGGCTCCGTTAGACTGGCTGGGAACCCATGCATTGCTGCTCTATTTACTCCATGTCCCGGTTCTTTACGGACTGGCATATCTTATTTGTAATCTACTCTAGGGAGGCCCTATGACCAAGAAAGAACGCGCCTTACAGTGCGTGGATTTATTAAAACAAGAATATCCTAATCCGGAATGTTCTCTGGTGGCATCTGACCCATATCAGCTGTTGGTAGCCACCCGGCTTTCGGCCCAGTGCACCGACGCCAGAGTCAATATTGTCACCCCGGATTTGTTTGCCAAATATCCCACTCCGGAGGCCATGTCCAAGGCGGACGTAGAAGACGTGGAAGAACTCATTCGTTCCACCGGCTTTTATCACACCAAGGCCAGAGACCTGGTCATCATGGCTCAGCAGATTTTAGACGTCTACCACGGTTCCATTCCGGACAGTGTAGAAGAACTCACCAAACTCCAGGGTGTTGGCCGGAAAACCGCCAACCTTATCTGTGGAGATATTTACCATATTCCGGGTTCCGTGGTTACGGACACCCATTTGATCCGGATTGCCAACCGCATTGGCCTGGTGGAAACCAAGGACCCGAAAAAAGTGGAACTGGAACTGCGGCAGCTGCTTCCACCGGAAGAAAGCAACAACTTCTGCCACCGCTGCGTCATGCACGGAAGGGCCTGCTGTACCGCCAGAGCCGCCCATTGCGAGGCTTGCATTTTAACGGACGTTTGTAAGAA
Organism: Acutalibacteraceae bacterium; assembly: GCA_045642465.1. GTDB lineage: Bacteria > Bacillota > Clostridia > Oscillospirales > Acutalibacteraceae > RUG420. Next base: position 229,050 of record JAZUIY010000015.1, on the reverse strand, counting down.
AAAGATTTAGGAGTGACGCCATTTATGGCACCAAGCAAAACCGAATTACAATATCAAAAAATGACAGAGACCCCCGTTGCCAAACTGTTGGTCTCCCTGGCCGCTCCCGCCATTGTCACCATGCTCATCAGTAGTTTCTACAGCTTGGTAGACTCGTTCTTTGTAGGGAAAATCGGCACCTCTGCCAGTGCTGCCACCGGCATTGTGTTTAGCTTTATGACCATTACCCAGGCCATCGGCTTTATGTTTGGACACGGTTCCGGGTCCATTTTGTCCCGACGGCTGGGAGAGCAGAAACAGGATGCAGCCAACCGTGTGGCTTCCACCGGCTTTTTTGCCACCCTGCTGTTCTCTTTACTAATGTGTATTATCGGCCTCATTTTTGCCGAGCCCCTGGTCTACCTCTTAGGCAGTACCGACACCATTGCCCCGTATGCGGTTGTCTACATGCGCTGCATCCTCTTAGGGGCACCGTTCTCCATGCTGAGTTTCGTACTCAACAACCTGCTCCGTTATGAAGGGAAAGCAGCCCTTGGTATGTACGGTATTTTATCCGGTACCATTTTAAATATGGGTCTGGACGCCCTCTTCATTATGGTATTCCACTGGGGCATTGCCGGCGCAGGTATTGCCACCGCCCTCAGTAACTTAGTTTCTTTCCTGGCACTGTTTAGCATGTATTTAAGGGGCAAAACCCAGTGCCAGATTTCTTTCAAAAATGCTGCATTGGACTGGGCCCTCATTGGGGATATCTGCGGTACCGGCCTACCAAGCCTGCTGCGTCAGGCCCTGGCCAGCGTTACCACCGTAGCCCTGAACTGGGAAGCCAATCCATATGGGGACGAAGCCGTTGCCGCCATGACCATTGTGAGTCGCATTACCATGTTCATCTTCTCCTTTGCTTTGGGCATCGGACAAGGGGGACAGCCTATTTTTGCCTTCAACTACGGCGCCCGGAAGTATTCTCGGGTCCGCAGCGGTTATAAAGTCACCCTGTTGGTTGCGGAAATTGCCATTACCCTAGCCAGCATTGCCGTATTTATTTTTGCTCCGGATCTCATTTGGATTATGAGAAATGACCAAGCTGTTGTTGAAATCGGCACCAGAGCCCTTCGGCTCATGTGTGTTGCCCAGTTGACCGTTCCCGTTACTATGGTTACCGAAATGGTCTTCCAGGCCACCGGCAAAAAACTGCCGGCTGTCATTTTGTCCTCTCTCAGAGGCGGAGTCATCTTCCTTCCGGCCATCTTCATTCTTGCTGCCCTTCGGGGCCTGGCCGGCATTCAGGAAGCCCAGCCGCTGGCATATGTTTTAACCATGCTCCCTGCCATTATCCTGGCCGCCAATTACTTTAGGAAGCTGCCAAAAGAGGGAGAAGAAAATGCTACATCGCCTATGGACGCAAAAGTCCACGAAAGTGAACAAGGGAACCCGTAGGAACAGGGCATATTTTTGCTAACCTGACCATTCCAAAACCACCGGTTTAAGAGTATATTATATTCATCACATTTCGGAGGGAAAGTATCATGAAGCCAATTAAAGAAGGTAAAGTTCGGGAAATTTACGACAACGGCGACAGCCTCATTATGGTAGCTACCGACCGTATTTCCTGCTTTGACGTTATTCTCAACAACATCATTACCAAAAAGGGTACCGTGCTGACCCAGATGTCTAAATTCTGGTTCGACATGACCCAGGATCTGGTTCCAAACCACATGCTCAGCGTTGACGTAAAGGACATGCCGGAATTCTTCCAGCAGCCACAGTTTGACGGCAACTCTATGATGTGCAAGAAGTTGGAAATGCTTCCTGTAGAATGCATTGTCCGCGGTTACATCACCGGCAGCGGTTGGGCTAGTTATAAAGAAAACGGCACTGTTTGCGGTATCAAACTGCCGGAAGGCCTGAAGGAATCCGACAAACTGCCGGAACCAATTTACACTCCATCCACCAAGGCAGACCTTGGGGATCACGATGAAAACATCTCTTACGAACAGAGCATTGATCATCTGGAAAAATACTATCCTGGTAAGGGCGAATTCTACGCTAAGCAGTTGAAAGATCTTACCATTGCCCTCTACAAAAAATGTGCAGACTACGCTTACTCCAAGGGCATCATCATTGCCGACACCAAGTTTGAATTTGGTCTGGATGAAAACGGCAACGTGGTTCTGGGTGACGAAATGCTTACCCCAGACAGCTCCCGTTTCTGGCCATTGGAAGGTTATGAACCGGGTCACGGCCAGCCATCCTTTGACAAGCAGATTGCCCGCGACTGGCTGAAAAACAACGAAGGTCACAACTGGACTCTTCCGGAAGATATTGCTGACAAGACCATTGCCAAGTATCTGGAAGGTTACAAGCTCCTTACCGGCGAAGACCTTTAATTCAAAAAGACAAGCCGCTGCAACCAACGCAGCGGCTTTTTGTAATTTTACCCGAAAGACAGAGGACCCATTATGGAATATCAGCTCAACGGCTACTCTTCTGACAAGGTGCTTCATTTCTTTGAAGAAATCAGCGCCATCCCAAGAGGATCCGGCAACGAAGAAGAAATTAGCAACTTCCTGGTTTCCTTTGCAAAGGCCCGTGACCTAGAAGTCTTGCAGGACGACCACTTTAACGTCGTCATCCGAAAAGACGCCACCAAGGGCGCAGAGGACAAACCAAGGCTTACCCTACAAGGCCATATGGATATGGTCTGTGAAAAACTGCCAGGTTCTGCCCACGACTTCATTACCCAAGGCATTGAACTCCTGGTAGAAGATGGATTTCTCACTGCCAACGGCACCACTTTGGGTGCAGACGACGGTGTTGCAGTTGCCCTGATGTTGGCCGTATTAGATGATGATGACCTGCCCCATCCACCACTGGAATGCGTCTTCACCGTCAGTGAAGAAATTGGCCTGCTGGGGGCAGACTGGATTCCACCTACCTGGATTACCGGTAACGCCCTCATTAACTTAGACTCCGAAGAAGAAGGGGTTGCCACCGTCAGCTCTGCCGGCGGTGTCCGCTACGAAATCAGCCGTCCGATGAAGCGGCATTTCGGCCGGGGCTTCCTCATCAACATTCATATGGAAGGCTTACTGGGCGGCCATTCCGGCGTAGAAATCCATTTGGGACACACCAATGCCAACGTGCTGATGGCCCGGACCCTGCTGACCCTGCTTTCCGCCGATGGCTATGCCCAAATTGTAAACTTTAACGGCGGTTCGTTAGACAACGCCATTCCAAGAGACTGTGATGCATCCATTCTCTACCACACCTCTACCGCAGCAGATCTTGCCATGAACTTGCTGGAAGAAATGCGTACGAATTTCCACCAGGAAATTGATCCGGTAGAACCAGACTTCAAATTTAACGTTTCTTACATGGAAGATGTAGACGTAAAAGCCTTCTCCCATGAAAAGAGCCTGGACTTTATCAAGGCCATCTTTACCACACCGGACGGCGTCATCAAGCGTGACCCCCGCAACAACTTCATTATTGCTTCCAACAATATTGGCCTGGTCCGCACCGACGAAGAAGGTGCTTCTTTCGTTTGCCTTGCCCGCAGTTCCATGGAATCCATGTGGCTCTACACCATGCAGCGAATCCACGCTTCCGCAGAAGCCTACGGCTTTGAAGACAAAATTGTCAGCACCTACCCTGGCTGGGCTTACAAAGAGGACTCCCCTATCCGGGAAACCATTTTGGCCTCCTATCGCAAGCTTTACGGCGCAGAAATGCGGGTAGAAGCCATGCACGCCGGACTGGAAACCGGCCTTTTGGTGGCTGCCCTTCCGGAACTGGATGCTATTTCCATTGGGCCAACCCTCATTGACGTACACACGCCGAACGAACGCATGGAAATTGCCTCTTTGGACCGCACCTACGACCTGTTATTGGATGTCATTTCCAGCCTGACAAAGTGAGGTTCCCATGATCAAAGACTATCCAAATTACTATAAAGACTTCCACTGCATTGCCGGAGACTGCACCGAAACCTGCTGCGCCGGCTGGGAAGTGGACCTAGACGAGGACGCCCTCTATTACTACCAGGAAATTGCCCCCGCTCCTTTTGGCGATGTAATTCGTTCCCACATCAAAGAAACCCCGGAAGGAGATTACATCTTCCCGCTGAGAGACAACGGGCGGTGCCCATTTTTAAATGAGGATAACCTCTGTGACATCATCATTAACTTAGGCGAGTCCCGCATCTGCCGCACTTGCACGGAACATCCCCGTTTCGTGGTGGAAGTGGCCGACTATCTCCAGCATGACTTGTCTCTGTCTTGTCCGGAAGCCGCACGGCTGTTCTTCCAAGATGACCTGACCTTTGCGGTCATGCGGGAAGAAACCGAAACCCCGGCTTACCTGACGGAGTCTTACTTAGATGACGAGGAATTCGTCACCTGCCTGGATTGCCGAGACCATTGTCTCGCCATCCTCGGTGACCATTCCCTTGCCCTGCCGGAACGCTTAGCAGAAATGGAACGTTACGTCTTAGGAGGCCACACCCTCCCTCACGAAACGCCGGAGCAATTGCTCTCCCTGCTGCGGGACGTAGACAAACTGGATGACCGATGGGAGCACCACATGCAGGCCATGCGTAGTTCCCTCGCCCATTACATGGACGAGGCCTGCCGCAAAGAGTACCTAGCAGAAAACGCTTCCATTTTAGAGCGAAACTTTGAAAAGCTTAGCATGTATCTTGCGTTCCGCTACTTCCCAGATGCCTACTATGACGGTTCCCCAATTTATGGCCTCCGCATGGTGCTCCGCAGTATGCAGTTGCTTTCTTTGCTCTGCTTTGCCCGTTGGGAAGAAACCAAATCGCCTTTGACCAACGAAGATTTCAAGGTGGCTTGCCACGCCTATTCCAAAGAAGTGGAACACGACGACGTGAATATTTTGGCCATGAAAGGCTTATAAGACCCCATTGCCCAACGGCAATTGACAAAACTGTATAATATCCATTCTCAGAGCCTCCAAAATTTGGAGGCTCTTTACTTTGCTAAAGTCTTTTGTTTGGGTATAATAAATCCATACTTTTATATAGGAGTTGAAACTTGATGGAGACTTTTAACATGATCCTCGGCAAAATTGACGATTTTGTCTGGGGCATCCCCCTCATGCTGCTCATCCTCTGTGGTGGCCTTTGGTTAACCATCCGTGTCGGCGCTCTTCAGATTCACAAACTTCCACTGGCATTAAAGTGGATGGTGCAGAACGAAGATAACGGTAAGGGTGAACTTTCCAGCTTCGGCGCCCTTTGCACTGCTCTTTCCGCTACCATTGGTACCGGTAACATTGTCGGTGTAACCACTGCCATCTGTGTGGGTGGCCCTGGTGCTCTGTTCTGGATGCTGTTTGCCGCCTTCTTGGGCATGGCAACCAAGTATTCCGAAGCCTTACTGGCTGTTAAATACCGTACCGTAGACGAAGACGGCCATAGCTTAGGCGGGCCATTCCTTTACATTGAAAAAGGTATGGGTGAAAAATGGAAATGGCTTGCAAAGCTGTTTGCCGTATTTGGAATCCTTGCCGGCTTAATGGGCATTGGTACCGTTACTCAGATTAACGGTATTGCTTCTGCCGTAAAGGGCTTCTTTGATCCAAACACCGTTCACGCTGTAACGCTTGGCGCGCTGGGTGACTACTCCTGGGCAACCATTATTACCGCTATTGTATTCTCTATTTTGGTTATGCTCATCCTCATTGGCGGTGCAAAGCGTATTTCCAAAGTAGCTGAACTCGTTGTACCTTTCATGGGTGTTCTTTATGTCCTTGTTGTTTTGATTCTCTTAATTACCAACATTGACAAGATTCCTGCCGCTATTGTACTGATTGTAAAATCTGCATTTGCTCCAAAGGCTGCCATCGGCGGCTGGATGGGAACCATGTTCCTTGCTATGCAGAAGGGCGTTGCCCGTGGTATCTTCTCCAACGAAGCCGGCCTCGGTTCTGCTCCAATTGCAGCTGCTGCAGCTCAGACCAAGGATCCGGTTCGTCAGGGTCTGGTTTCCATGACCGGCGTATTCCTGGATACCTTCATTATCTGTCTTGCAACCGGTTTGACTGTTGTTGTTACCGGTGCTTGGGACACTGCAACCAAGATGGGTATGGAAGGCGTAGATGTTACGTCCTATGCATTTGCAACCGGCCTGCCATTCTCTGACAGCGTTGCTCGCTTCCTGTTGATGGTATGCCTTGCATTCTTTGCATTTACCACCATTTTGGGATGGGACTTCTACAGCGAACGTTGCTTAGAATACCTCTCCCACAACAACCACAAGTTGATTCTTGCCTTCCGTTGGGCATTTATTGCTATGGTATTTGTAGGCCCATTCCTTACCGTTTCTGCTGTATGGACTATGGCCGATATCTTCAACGGCCTCATGGCAATTCCTAATATGATTGCCCTCTTTGCACTGAGTGGTGTCGTTGCCAAGGAAACCAAGATGTACTTTGCCAAGCGCAAAGCAGGTCTGGACCCATTGGAAACCGACGACGAAACCTTTGCAAAACTGCAGGCTGAAATTGCAGAAGACAACAAATAATCAAAAGAAAACCCTCATAGAATTGAGATGACCCCCGTGACCGAATATCCAAAGTTTTTAGAAAACTTCACCTGCGCCGGTGACCGCTGTTTAGAATATTATTGTCCCGGCGAAGCAGAAGGTACTGCTGAAGCAGACCACGTTCGCACCGTTTCGGACTATCCGTATTCCGAGCACAAAATAGGAGACTATTTGCAAAAGGACTTAAGCCTTTCCTGCATGGAAGTGGGCAACCTGTTTTTTGCACCGGGTCTCGACATGACAACCGTCTCTTCAGAACCCGGAAGCACCGGGGATGAACTGCTGGATATGTACCGCATGCTCCGTGACCAGTTGGTTGCTACCGCACTTGATCCAAACAGCCCGTTGGATGACCTCTTTGCCATTGAAGAAACCCCAAATGAACTTTGGGAATTGATGGATTCCTTGGAAGTACAAACCGAAGACTGGGCCAAAGCAGTCCACGCTGTGAAGCTGCTTTTGTCCCGACCGGATTATCACTCTGCTGAACTGTTGTTCAAAGAACAGCAGGCAGATCAGTTGGAGCGCTGGTTCCGTAAGTTAGGTGCATACTTCTTCTTCCGTTACACACTAGATGCGTATCGGGATGGAGACCTTTCCATGGAACGGGTCCTGACATTGCGCAGTTTGAAGTTCCTTTACCTCATGTGCTTTGCCCGTTGGTCCAAGCGGGGCCACCCAGTTACCGTCTATGACATGATTGATTTGGCTCATGTTTTCTCCAATAACATTGAGCGTTCGCCGAAGAATCTTACCATCCTTAAGAATTCCTAATTCGGCAACCAAACAAAATAAAAAGGCCACCTCTTTCGAGGTGGCCTTTTTTATTCAAAAAATCTCCAATAGATTATAGATTATGCTTCTTCAGCCTTAGCTTCTGCAATAATCTTTTCTGCTACCATCTGAGGTGCATCTTCATAGCGGGCAAATTCCTTGGTGAAAGAACCCTTGCCCTTGGTGGTGGAGCGAAGTACAGTTGGGAAGTCAGCGAGTTCTGCATCTGGAACTTCTGCTACCAACTGCTGCATGCCAGGACGGCCGTCAATTGGTTCCATACCAAGAACACGACCACGACGCTTGGTTACGTCGCCCATGATGTCACCCATGTTGTCGTCAGGAACGTCAACGGTAAGAGTAACGATTGGTTCCAAAATAACTGGACCGGCCTTTGGAATACCTTCCTTATAAGCGAAGGAAGCGGCGGTCTTAAATGCCATTTCAGAGGAGTCTACCGGATGGTAAGAACCATCGTAAAGAACTGCCTTCAAGCCAACCATTGGATAGCCGGCAAGTACACCGTGCTGAATGGAATCCTGGAGACCCTTTTCAACAGCCGGGAAGAAGTTACGAGGTACGGAACCACCAAATACTTCTTCTGCAAATTCAAGGCCTTCTGCATCACACGGTTCAAAGCGGATCCAAACGTCACCGTACTGACCGTGTCCACCGGACTGCTTCTTAAACTTACCCTGTACAGAAACGGTCTTACGGATAGCTTCTCTATAAGCAACCTTCGGAGCTGCCATGTTCATTTCAACACCAAACTTTGCTTTCAGTTTGGATTCAATGATATCCATATGCTGTTCACCCAGACCGGCAAGAATCTGTTCTTTGGTTTCCTTGTTGGTATAGAACTGGATGGTTGGATCTTCTTCAGCCAGACGGAGGAGACCCTGGGCAATCTTTTCATCTTCGCCCTTCTTCTTAGCAGAAACTGCGGTGGTGAAGGATGGGTTCGGAAGGTTCAGGCCCTTGAGGATAACAACGTTCTTTGGATCACAAAGGGTGTCACCGGTCTTAACGTCAGCCAGCTTGGTGATGATACCAATGTCTCCAGCGGTGATTTCCTTAATGTCTTCCTGCTTGCCGCCGTGAGGAGCAATCAGTTTACCCATTTTCACGGTGTCACCGGTGCGAGGGTTCAAAGCGGTGGTATCTGCGGAGATTTTACCGGAGATAACTTTAATATAAGACAGTTTGCCAACAAACGGGTCGGCTACGGTCTTAAAGCAAATTGCTGCAAGAGAACCGTTTGCGTCACATTCTACCTTTAATTCATTTCCGTCTTCATCGGTAGCAAGTTCGCCGGTCTTGGAAGCAGCAGCCGGGCCCAAGTTAACCAGACCCTTTAAGAGAAGGTCAATGCCTTCCAACTTCAATGCGGAGCAAGCGTATACCGGATAAATAGAACCATCGGTAACACCGGCAAGCAAACCGGTCAGTGCTTCTACTTCGGTAAATTCTTCACCGTTGAAGTATTTTTCCATTAAATCATCATCGGTGGTGGCAACAGCTTCATTAAACATGTCACGCATGGCATCCAACTTGTCGGAGCTTGGCATGTCAACTTCAATGGCTTTTCCGTCCTTGTATTCATAAGCCTTGTTCTGAGAGAAGTTTACGAGACACTTGATTTTGCTGTCTTCAATGTAAGGAACAACAACCGGGCAAAGTTTGTTTCCGTGAATTGCTTTCAATTCTTCAAACAGGTTACCAAAGTTTGCATTTTCTGCATCGGTCTTGTTGATTACAAAAATCTTGGAAAGGTTTCTGTCTTCAGCTGCAGCGAAAGCCTTTTCTGCACCAACGTCATATTTAGCTTTTTCAGCGTCGGTTACAATCAGCATGCAACCGGCTGCACGGGCACCTTCAGCAAGGCCGCCTGCGAAATCGAAAAGACCAGGAGTGTCAATCAAATTAATTTTGACGTCGTTCCACTCGAGGCTTGCTACTGCACTTTGAAGGCTGGCAAGTCTTTTCTTTTCTTCCGGGTCATAGTCCATTACTGTGGTTCCGTCTGCAATTTTGCCAAGACGGTCGGTTGCACCTGCCAAGTACAACATAGCTTCACACAGAGAGGTTTTCCCTCTGCCGGCATGACCCGCTACCGCAATATTCCGAATATTTTGCGAACTATAGGTTTTCATGGTAGATTCCTCCTTGGTCTTGAAAAATTCTTTCTTCAAGATGTAAATTTTAGCCAATTTTTCCCGCGTTTCGCGGGTATAACATGTATATTTTACTATAAATGCCCCTGGGATTCAATAAAGGCCCTCTTTCTAAATAACCAAAACGAACCATTGCATTTTATTCAACTAAAACAAATTGACACGACTTTCTGGAAAGAATAAAATAAAACTTAGTCCAACAATTTAATAGTCCAACAATCTATTATTTTATTCATCTAGGAGAACTATCATGAAAATTTGTATGATCGGTGGCACCGGCCTTTTGGGCGCAGAAGCTGCCAAAATTATGATCGACAAGGGTCATCAGGTATCCACCCTTGCTCTCCCTCCACTTCCGGAAGGAGCTCCAATCCCAGAAGAAATGGAAATCATTTTCCAGGACATCAACAAGTGGTCTGACGATGACATTGCTAAGTGGCTTGAAGGCGCTGACGCATTTGTATTCGCAGCAGGCGTTGACGAACGTGTTGAAATGGAAGGCCCTGTACTTCCTAAGTACCACAAGTACAACATCGCTCCTCTGGAAAGAATCTTCCCAATTTGTAAGAAAGTTGGCGTTAAGCACGCTACCGTTCTTGGTTCTTACTTCGCATATTGGGCAAAGATGCACTGGGAAAAGGCTGACTATCACAGCGACAGAAACCCTTACATCCAGTCCCGTCTTGCTCAGGAAGATTTCTGCAAGGAATCCTGTGACGAAAACTTCTCCGTAGACGTACTTGAACTTCCGTACATCTTCGGTACTCAGCCAGGCCGTACTCCGGTATGGACCATCCTCATTGACAAGACCGCAATGATGGACAAGTGGCCGTTCACCATGTATCCATGGGGCGGTACTGCAATGCTCACCGCTCGTCAGGTTGGTGAATGCATCTGTGGTTCTGCTATCCGTCAGTCTGAAGGCTATGCTGCTCTTCCATGCGCTTGCTACAACATGAAGTGGGCTCCATTCCTTAAGATTGTTTACAAGGCACGTGACATGGGCGACAACCGTCCAATCCTCTACGTTCCACCAGCAGCTATGAAGCTTGGTCTCTTTGGCATCCTGAAGGATTACAAAGAACGCGGCATCGAATCCGGTACTTCCCTCTTCACTACCGCTGACCTCATGGGCGATGACATCTTCATCGACACCGGTATTGCTGAAGGCCTTGGCGCAACTCCAGACGACATTGAATCCGCTATTGCTGATTCCATCAAGCTCTCCGTTGCAGCCGTTAAGGGTACTGCTAAGCTGCTTGACATGAAGGGCGAATAATTTCCCTTTCAAAAAGTAAAACAAAAAGACCTCGGAATGTTCCGAGGTCTTTTTTTCTGCTTTTTATTGGGCTTTATACGTTGGCCAAAGCCTGTTCCAAGTCGGCAAGAATATCTTTAATGCTTTCAATGCCAACGGACAAACGGATCATATCCGGACCAACGCCGCAAGCAACCAGTTCTTCGTCACTAAGCTGTCTGTGAGTTGCATTTGCCGGGTGAAGAACGCAAGTATGCGCATCTGCAACGTGGGTTGCAATCATGCCGATTTTCAGTTCCTTCATGAAGGCTTCTGCAGCAGCACGGCCTCCCTTGATGCCGAAGGAAACAACACCACAGGTGCCGTTTGGCATGTACTTCTTAGCAAGGTCGTAGTACTTGTCGCCTTCCAGGCCAGGGTACTGAACCCAGGCAATCTTGTCGTTGTCTTTTAAGAACTTGGCAACAGCCAGAGCGTTTTCACAATGACGAGGCATACGAACGTGCAGGGATTCCAAACCGAGGTTCAGATAAAATGCATTCTGCGGAGACTGAATACAGCCAAAGTCTCTCATTAACTGGGAAGTGCACTTGGTAATAAAGGCGCCTTCCTTGCCAAATTTTTCAGCATAAGTAATGCCATGGTAGGATTCGTCCGGAGTGCAAAGGCCAGGGAACTTTTCTGCGTTGGCCATCCAGTCAAACTTACCGGAATCAACAATACAGCCACCAACTGCACAGTCATGGCCATCCATATATTTGGTAGTGGAATGGGTAACAATATCTGCGCCCCATTCAAATGGTCTGCAGTTAATTGGAGTTGCAAAGGTGTTGTCCACAATCAATGGAACATTGTGGGCGTGAGCAGCTTTAGCAAACCGTTCAATATCAAACACAATCAATGCCGGGTTGGCAATGGTTTCCCCAAATACCAGCTTGGTGTTTGGCTGGAATGCAGCATTCAATTCTTCGTCGGAGCAATTTGGATCTACAAAAGTACATTCAATACCCATCTTCCGCATGGTAACGTTGAAGAGGTTAAAGGTACCGCCATAAATGGAAGTGGAAACTACCATATGGTCACCGGCAGTACAAATATTGAAGGTAGCAAAGAAGTTTGCAGCCTGGCCGGAAGAGGTTAACATGGCTGCCGTACCACCTTCTAAAGCGCAGATTTTTGCTGCAACCATGTCGTTGGTCGGGTTCTGAAGGCGAGTATAGAAATAGCCGCTTGCCTCTAAGTCAAAGAGTTTACCCATGTCTTCGCTGGTATCATACTTGAAGGTAGTGGACTGAATAATTGGAATCATTCGGGATTCCCCGTTCTTCGGTTCATAACCAGCTTGGATACATTTGGTTTCCAGTTCCATATTTTTTCTCTCCTTTATGCGATTTCGTTAATACGTTTTACTACAGGGTTACCGAAAGCAAGTCTAAGATAACACCAAACAGAACGCCAAAGCCATAAAGCATACCAATGATGGCTGCGTTTTTCTTTGGGTTATCGTGTTCCCGCAGAAGCACCAGAAGACCGATGCCGGCGCCTACCAACAAGCCGGACATCATAGGGCCTGCAGAGATGATGCCTTCAATATAGAGCTGCGTAATAATGACGGACGCAGCGCAGTTTGGAATGAGACCGATGAGACCGGCTACCATTTCAGATACCACTGGAATATCTACAAAGAGGTCGGCCAAACGCGCTTCGCCAATAAAGGCGATGAGTCCGTTTAAGAGCAGCGAGATGATGAATAAGAAAACGGTAATTTTGCCCGTGTGCTTCAAGGCGGCAACCAGGACGCCGTCCTCTTCTTCGTGAGCCGCGTCGTGGTCACACAGGTGGTGGATGTTGATGTCGTCATCCACCGGCTGATGAGCACGCTTGCGGAAGAGCCGCACGCCTAAGTCTATGGCAAAGCCGGCCAAAATACCAAACAGGACTTTTAAGCCCAGAATTTTGAAAATGGTGCCGGCGGCAACGTTTTCGGAAATTAGGATGGGCAGCATTTCGTCCGACGTGGACAGAAATACGGCAACCAAGGTGCCTACAGTAATAACTCGGCCGGCGTAAAGGCTAGATGCGGCGGCGGAAAATCCGCACTGCGGCAACATACCTAGGACGGCGCCGTAGATTGGACCGTAGTGGCCGGACTTTTTAATTAAGTCCTTTGCCCGGTCCCCACTGCGGTGTTCAATGAGTTCCATCAACAGGTAGGCTATGAATAAAATCGGGATGATTTTCAAGGTGTCTACGGTGGTATCCACCAAGATATCCCATAAGGTTTCTAACATATATCCTCCCTTAAAGGCGGTTATTCAGCGTCGTCTTCTTTCAGGGCCAGGGCAATCCCCAATTCTGCCAGCTGTTCTTCGTCAACGCCGGATGGACAGTCAGTCATCGGTTCGGATGCATCCTTAATCTTCGGATAAGCAAGGACATCACGAAGGGTGCCTGCACCCAGGAGCTGCATGCAAAGACGGTCCAGGCCAAGGCCGAAACCACCGTGAGGTGGAGCACCGTACTTGAATGCATTGATGAGGAAGCCGAATTTTTCCATGGCTTCTTCTTCGGTGAGACCCAGCAGATCAAAAATTCTAGCCTGCAGTTCAGGGTCTGTAATACGGATGGAACCGGAGGAAAGTTCAATGCCGTTGAGAACCAAGTCATAGGACTGGGCACGGACATTTTCTTTGTCGGATTCCAGATAGGAAAGACATTCTTCCATTGGAGCGGTGAACGGATGGTGCATAGCAACCCATTCGCCCAGGTCTTCGTCATATTCAAAGAATGGCATTTCTACAATCCAAAGCAGGTTGTAGAGGCCTTCCGGAATGATTTCCAATTTTTTTGCAACGGTCTGACGGAGAGCACCGAGGATGGTCAGTACGTGTTTGTTATTGGTGTCACCAATAATAAGGACGACGTCCCCTTCTTCTACGTTGCCGGCTTTCAGGATGGCATCCATAACTTCTTCGGAAACATATTTGCCGAAGGAAGAGGTCAGGCCTTCGTCGGTCCAACGGATCCAGGCCATGCCCTTAGCGCCAATACCCTTAGCGTCATCGGTCAGCTTGTTGATTACCTTTCTGGAAAGGACGGAAGCAGCGTTCTTTGCGGTAATGGCACGAACGGAACCGCCTTCAGAGATTGGGCCTTCGAATACGCCGAAGCCACAATCCTTTACCAGGTCGGAAATGTTATAGATTTCCATGCCGTAACGGGTATCCGGTTTATCGGAACCGTAGCGTTCCATTGCTTCCTTAAAGGTAAGGCGAGGCAGTGGAAGCGGCAGGTCAATGTCTAAGATTTCTTTGAAGATCCGCTTCATGTAGCCTTCACCCATGGCCAAAACGTCTTCCATTTCTACGAAGGACATTTCCACGTCAATCTGGGTGAATTCCGGCTGACGGTCAGCACGAAGGTCTTCGTCACGGAAGCAGCGGGCAACCTGCATGTAGCGGTCAAAACCGGCCACCATGGAAAGCTGCTTATAAAGCTGTGGGGACTGTGGCAGAGCGTAGAATTCACCGTTGTGAATACGGCTCGGTACCAAGAAGTCACGGGCACCTTCCGGAGTAGACTTAATGAGCATTGGGGTTTCAATTTCAATGAAACCGTTTTCATCAAAGTAGTCACGAGTTACCTTGGTAATCTTGTGACGGAGGAGAATATTGTTTCTCAGCACCGGTCTTCTCAGGTCGAGATAACGGTACTGAAGTCTCTTCAATTCATCGGTCTTAACGTCGTCCACAATTTCAAATGGAGGGGTTTCAGACTTACCAAGAATGCGAAGATCGGAAACAAAGATTTCAATGTCACCGGTCTTAATGTCCTTGTTCTTGGAGGAACGTTCTCTTACGGTACCCTTTGCCATCAAAACGAATTCGGAACGGACAGAAGCGGCCTTTTCAAATACAGCCTTGTCGGTTTCGTCGTCAAATGCCAGCTGAACCACGCCGGTACGGTCACGCAGATCAATAAAGATCAGACCGCCCAGGTCACGCTGCTTAGCAGCCCAGCCACAAACAACCACTTCTTCGCCAACACTGGCTACAGTGAAGTCGTTGCAATAATTGGTTCTTTTCAAACCGTTCATGGTATCCATTAAATGTTCCCTCCAAGCAATGCACTAATATCTAAATTGGAAAAATCTGCAGTTAAATCCTCCGCAGCAAACTGAGCGCCCAGTGCGGCAACCGACTGCTGAATGGCAACCTCACTGAAGTTTTCGGCGAAGGAATCCAGTTCCATTTCCACGGTGTCACTGGTTTCCATGTTCTTCAGTTCCACTTTACCGGTTTCCAATTCGTTGTCCCCAAGAACAACCACAAACTGTGCGCCAACTTTGTTGGCGTATTTCATTTGCGCCTTAATGGAACGGCCGAAGGTGTCAAAGAGCACCTGCAGACCTTCGCCCCGAAGGTCATGGGCAATTTCACAGGCCTTCAGAGAAGCCTGTTCGCCGGCAGAGGCCAAGTATAGCTGCGGGGTTTCTGCATTTGGAAGTTCAATGCCTTGGCTTTCCAAAACCAGCATCAAACGTTCTAAGCCCATGCCAAAGCCCAGTGCAGGCATTGGCTTTCCGCCCAGCTGTTCACAGAGACCATCGTATCTGCCGCCACCGCAAACGGTGCCCTGCGCACCAATGCCGGTGGAAACAAATTCGAATACGGTCTTGGTATAGTAGTCAAGTCCACGGACAATGCGTGGGTTGATCTTAAATTCAATGTTCATGGCCGTTAAGTAGGCCTGTACTTTTTCAAAGTGATCTTTGCATTCATCGCAAAGGTAATCCAAAACCACTGGGGCATTGGCGGCAATGGCTGCATCGCCCGGGTCTTTGCAGTCCAAGATACGCATTGGGTTCTTGTCCAAGCGGCCTTTGCAAGTGTCACAAAGTTCCTCAATATGGGATTCAAAATAAGCGTGCAGGGCTTCCTGATATTTTGGTCGGCAGCAAGGACAGCCGATGGAGTTAATTTCCAGCTGCAAGCCCTTTACGCCGAAGAAGCCAAACACTTCATCTGCTAAGGCAATGACTTCTGCGTCCTCTGCCGGGTTCTGGGTACCGAAGCACTCCACCCCAAACTGATGGAATTCACGAAGTCGGCCGGCCTGTGGCTTTTCGTATCTGTAACAGGAAGTCAGGTAATATACCTTCTGTGGCAATGCTTCATTAAACAAGCCGTGTTCCAAGAAGGCGCGAACGGCACCGGCGGTGCCTTCCGGACGCAGGGTAATGGAACGGCCACCCTTGTCATCAAAGGTGTACATTTCCTTCTGTACTACGTCGGTGGTATCCCCTACGGAACGATTAAACAATTCGGTATGCTCGAACACCGGAGTACGGATTTCTCTAAACCCATAATTTCCGGCAATATCTGCCAAGGTTGCTTCCACAAAACGGATTTTGTGGCTGTCCTGTGGCAAGGTATCCTGCGTACCTTTAATAGCCTGTGTAATAAGAGCCATGTTTTGCCTCCAACTTCCTTTTTCAGGATTTTCTTAAACTCTAGAAATTATAATACACACGCCCCTCATTTGCAAACTTTGAGGGGCGTGTTTTTGTTGAAATCAAGCAAAATTTTGCGGTTTTTGCCCCTCTGTTACAGAGTGGCAATTTTAATCATGTTTGTGGCACTGTCTTTTCCATTAATCTGGCCGCCGGTAATGACCACATTGTCTCCCTTATCCAGGTGCAAAATCCGTTTTGCCTCCTGCAAAGTGTTGTAAAACAGTACTTCGGTGGAATCAAATTCTTCCATCAATACCGGCGTAACACCCCAGCTCAAATTCAGCTTTCTCCAAACCTTTTCGCTGGTGGTACAGCCAATGATATCAATTGGTGCACGGAAGCGGCTTACCATACGGATGGTGCTGCCACTCATGGAGTTCACCACAATTCCCTTGGCCAGTACATCCATTGCCATGCTGCAAGTGGAGTGGGAAATGGCATCCACCGTATTCTGAATCTGGAATTGGGTGGAGTTGAAACGGTGTCGGTAGTCAATATGGTTTTCTGTATATTCGGCAATTTCTGCCATATTCCGGATGGATTCTACCGGATATTTACCGGCAGCGGTTTCCCCAGACAGCATAATGGCAGAGGAGCCGTCATATACCGCATTGGCCACGTCGGAGATTTCCGCACGGGTCGGCCGCGGGTTGTTGATCATGGTTTCCAGCATTTCGGTGGCGGTAATTACCCGCTTGCCCAAAAGGCGGCACTTTTGAATCAAGTATTTCTGGATGGCAGGAACCTCTACGAAGGGTACTTCCACCCCTAAATCGCCCCGGGCAACCATAATACCGTTGGCAAGTTCACAGATTTCGTCAATGTGGTCTATGCCGGAGCGGTTTTCTATTTTGGCCACAATATCAACGTCTTCCCCGCCGTTGTCGTTTAAGAAGGTGCGGAGGTCAGACACATCCTGTTTGGTAGAAACGAAAGAGGCCGCAACAAAGTCAATGTCGTTTTCAATACCAAACAGCAGGTCTGCCTTATCCTGTTCGCTTAAATAGTCGTTGGTTAGAACATGGTTCGGAAAGTTCATAGATTTCTGGTTGGAAAGCTCTCCGCCAATTATGACGGTACAATTGGCTTCATTCCCCTTCAGTTCCTCTACCCGAAAGCTTACCAGACCATTGTTTACCAGGATGGTATCACCGACATTCAAGTCCTTAATCAGGTTCTTGTAGGTGACGGAAACCCGGGTTTCATCCCCTTCCACCTCTTCTGTGGTAAAGGTAAATTTGTCCCCGTCTTGAACGGTAACTTTGCCTTCTTTGAAGGTCTTAATCCGGTATTCCGGGCCCTTGGTGTCCAGCATAATTGCCAATGGAAGGCCCAGTTCTTCCCGTACTTTTTTCAGGCGCCGGATGCGTTCGGCATGTTCCTCATGGGTGCCATGAGAGAAGTTTAGTCGTGCTACGTTCATGCCTGCCTCACACATGCTGCGAAGGGTGGCTTCGTCATCACATGCAGGGCCGATAGTGCAGATAATCTTTGTCTTTCTCATAAAGTCCTTTCTCAAAAAAAGCGCCTGGCAATGTAGATTGCAGGCGCTTTTGATTTATATGATTTTCCTTATACGTTCTTTGGATTGACGATGTCTCTCCAGTCCAAGTCACCCCGTGCAAGGGAATGAATTAATGCTTCAGCGGTAGCAATGTTGGTAGCAACCGGAACATTATGTACGTTGCACAGACGAAGCAGGTCTGCTTCAATTGGTTCCATTGGCTTTGGGTTCAGGGGATCCCCAAACATTAAGAGCAAGTCAATTTCGTTACATGCAATACGGGAGGCGATTTGCTGTTCCCCGCCCTGGTCCCCACTCAAAAACTTCTGAATGGTTAATCCAGTAGCTTCGGAAACAATTTTTCCGGTGGTTCCGGTAGCGCAAATGTTGTGCTGGCTCAAAATGCCGGCGTACGCAATGCAAAATTGTGTCATGAGTTCTTTTTTGACATCATGCGCTATAAGAGCAATGTTCATACAGCGTTTCCTCCTTTTATCAAAATTGCACTGTTATCAGTTTAACACATTTCGAAATATCAAACAACCAACTGTTGTATCTTTTTCACAAAAGCGCAAGTGAAAGAAGATGTCTTTACAGGTAAAATGAATAGTTTTATTTGAGTAATGTGTTGTATTCGTAGGTTCCTTCTAAGTTGTTTTCCGAGAAATAATAGTCGTAAATGTCTGCTGCAACCACAGCGGTAAGCGCACCTGCATCTGCAGTTTCAACAACAACGGTTACGGCAATTTCCGGCTTTTCGTATGGGGCAAAAGAAATCAAGAAACCGTTGTTACCTTCTACGTAGTCGTCACCAATCTTCTTGGTAACTTCGGAAGTACCGGTTTTTGCTGCTACCTTAATTGGCAGATCAGCAAAGGCTTCTTTACAGAATCCAATGGTGCCAACACGAAGCATCCCTTCTTTTACCAAGCGAAGGGTGTTGTCGGAAATGTTGATTTTCTGTGCAATTTCAGTTCCGCGGTCTAAGACGGTAGTTTTATAGTCAGCGGACAGAACGCGTTTTACCAAATGTGGTACAAACCGTGTGCCCCCGTTGGCAATGGTGGTAACGTAGTTACTCATCTGCACTAAGGTAAACTGGTTGTCACACTGTCCGATGGCTGCGGTAATGGTATCACCTGCATACCAAATGCCACCGTTGGCTTTTCGTTCTTCCGGGCTGGACATTTGTCCTGCTGCTTCTGCTACTTCCAGACCGGTCTTCTGGCCAAGGCCGAAGGCATCGGCCCACTGGTCCAGCTTGGTAATACCAAGGAGACGGCCGGTTTCATAGAAGAAACAGTTACAGGATTGGTTCAGTGCTTCCACTACGTCTACGGTACCGTGGGCTGTGTTATGGGCACAGTGGTAAGTATGGTCAGAGTAGTGGGTGTAAGAACCATTACAGTAAATGCTGAATTCCGGATTGATGGTTCCTTCTTCCAAGGCTGCAATGGCAACCAGTGGTTTAAAGGTAGAACCCGGTTCATATAAGCTGTTTAACGCACGGTTCCAAAGAGGAGAATTGGTATCTTTGGCCCAAGTGCTGTAGTTTTCTTTCCAAGTAGAGTTGTCATAGGTCGGATAGGTTGCGCAAGCCAGAATATCCCCGTTGGTAACATCTTCCACTACTACCGCAGCCGCACACTGACGGCGGGAAGAAATGTTCAAGGTGTTTACACGTTTCCGCAGGGTATCCTGAGCAACCTTCTGCAGGTTGGTGTCTATGGTCAGTACCACAGTGTCCCCCTGCTTCGGCTCAACGGTATAAGATTCAGAAGAAGTGCCATCGGCATTTAAGGTAACGGTTTTGACGCCACGGGATCCACGAAGGTATTCTTCCATGGCCTGTTCAATACCGGAACTGCCAAATACGTCCCTAATAGTATACGCATTTCTCTTCAAACGGGCTGCTTCTTCAGAACTTTTTGTAGCAGCTAACGCTTCTTCCAATTGGCTTTGCTTCTTGGCATAGGTTTCTGCATCAATGCTAGAAACTCTACCCAAAATATGAGGTGCCACGGAGCCGTTGGTATATTCACGGTAGGCTACCATGGTATTTTCTACCCCTTTGTAGAAGGCCTTGTTTTCCATAATGATGGTTACAAAGTTGGTAGGAACATCTTCTGCAAAGGTGTAGGGATAAGCAGTACCAAAGTTTTCTTTCTTCATCTGTACGCAGACGGAGGCAATGTCTCTGGCATCCTGCTTGGAATAAGACTGCAGCTGATACCGCTCTACCAAAGCGTCCATACAGTTATCTGCAGTGGCGTAATCGTTTAAGTTCAGCATGTCTACGGATTTCAGCCATGCCAAATATTCGGAGTTGTCGTGCTTGGTTTCTTTGATGACCTTGCCGTCAACTTCCTTTTCTATGACTTCATCCTGCCAGAAGAAGTAATGACCGTCTTCCCCCAAGCCAATTGGCAGATTGTCAATGTAGTCAATCTTGTTTGCCTTTGCCAATTGCACCAAGGATAAGATTTCTGCATTACGGTCCGGCTGATGGGATGCATCTGGGAATGCAGCTGCATTAAAGGTAACCGAATTCCCCTGTCGGTTGGTAATCAGTGGGGTACCGTTGCGGTCCAGGATTTCTCCACGAACAGCTTCTACGGATACGGTATACGCACCAACATTACCGGCAGTGGACTGATTGATAATCTGTGCCCAGAATGTAACGCCTACCAGCACAGCACAGAACAGGCCAATAATGACACTAACCGCAATGGCACGGGAACGAGTTACACCCATATAGACACCTCCTTATCAATTCTTCGTCAATTTATTCGTAACGGTTGGTTTTCACCGGTTTTGGATATTTGTTGCGGATGGCAACCAGGCAGGCCCGGACAAGAATATAAAAGACCGGTACCAAAGCCAAGGTATAGGCAAAGGTTGGCAAGTAGTACTTCACCAGTTCAAAGCCTGCTCCGCCGGTTCCTCTCAGCACCACGAAAATGAGCCAATGCATGAGGCTATAAAGGAATACCGATACGCCTCCCAGCAGCAAGCTGGTAACCAAGTTGTTCCGCATAAGGTTGTTCATCAGCCAACAGATTACATTGGCAATGAGGAATAGGGATATGGCGTGGAAGCCGTCTCCCCAAGCAGAATATACATCCCAAAGGGCACCGGCAAACAGTCCATAGAGAGAGGACTTGTAGTCCCGTTCAAACATGGAAATGGAGACCACGGCAGCTACCAAAAGCCACGCATGGGCTCCAAATATGGTTGGGAACAACGCCGTGTTCTGAAGCAGAGAACAAAGTAAAATCAGCACAATGTAAAAGGCTTTCACCAAATAATTGTGTTTTTGTTCCGGGGTCCAATGCACCAAGCTCTTTTTCCCCATGGGTAAAACTTTGTTTTTCACAGCGTCACTCCTTTCATTTTATTCTGAGAGGACTTAGTCCTCGTCTTCTTCCGTCGGTGCGGTTGCACTGGCGGTGGTGGAAGACTGGGTCTGGCTTACTTCCGGAGAAGTAGCTTCTTCTTCCACTGCTTCAATATCAGAAGCAACGGAAATGCCCTGGCCTTCAAACTCGGTCAAAACTAAAACTTCCTGTACGTCGGCAATGTTTACGTTTGGTTTTACGATAGCGTAAGCAGAAAGGTTATAGTCATCGTTTTCTACTTCGATAACGGTACCAATAATTAAGTCTCTTGGATAAATACCAGCCACACCGGCAGTGTCAATGACACCACCCTTGGTAACGGCGGTATCCTTGTTTAAGCCGGACAGCTTACAAAGCCCCTTGGCTGCCAAAGCCGTGGTGTTGGTAATGTAAGCGGCTTCTCTGCTGCGGATATCGTATACAGAAATGCTGATATTTGGATCCAAAATAGTGGAAATGACACTGTAAGTCGGAGCCACCTTGGTAACCACGCCAACCAATTGACCTGCACCTACAATAACCGGGTCATTGACTTTAATGCCGGAAGTGCTGCCTCTATTTAATACAAAGGTGGTGTAATTGTTGGCTGCATCTTTCCCGATAACATCGGCCGGAACTACTTTGTAGTCCTTATGCTTTTTCTGAACCCCTAAAAAGGCTTCATACTGAGCCAACTGCTGCTTGGTGGTTTCCAAGTCTGCCAATTCCTTTTGATATTTGGTCAACTGGGTTTCCAGTTCTTCAATGCGGTTTTCATATACCACAGGGCGTGTAAAGAGACCCTTTACATAGTGGGCGCCATGGCTGACGCCGGCGGCCACCACTTCAAAAGGCTGGGCCACTGCTCCTACGGTAGCAGACAACGGGTTTCCTCGGCTGGAAGAAACGCCCGCAATGATGGTGAAAATAATCAGCACAGCCAAAATGGCAGAGAGTATTTTAAACCAAAGACTTTTGACAAAGTGTCTCATTGTCATTTCCCTTCCTAGTTAAAATAATGGGGAAAGGGGCTTTTACTGGTAAAAGCCCCTTTTTTGTAAGAATTAGTCGCTGTACTTTTTGGTGCTGGTAACGCTTAACATGTCATTTTCCAAGCAGATACCGGTACCATCTACAACACAGTCCAGAGGGTTTTCAGCTACATGAACCGGCATTCTGGTTTCAGCAGAAATCAGCTTGTCCAGACCACGGAGCAATGCGCCGCCGCCGGAGAGCATGATGCCCTGATCAATAATGTCGGCAGCCAATTCCGGTGGGGTTTTTTCCAAGGTGGAACGAATGGCATCCAAAACCAGGTTTACGCTGTCATTCAAGGCTTCACGAACTTCTTCAGAAGTAATTTCAATGTTCTTTGGAAGACCGTCAACCAAGTTTCTACCTTTGACGTCAATGGCGCCTTCCCCTTCATATGGGTAAGCGGAACCAATTTTAATCTTAATTTCTTCTGCGGTACGTTCCCCAATCAGAAGACTGTATTTCTTCTTTACGTAGTTCACAATAGCTTCGTCGAAGCTGTCACCGGCAACACGGGCAGAACAGGAAGTAACAATGTCACCCAGAGAGATAACGGCTACTTCTGCGGTACCACCGCCGATGTCAACAATCATGGAACCGGTAGCTTCTGCAACCGGAAGGCCGGCACCGATGGCTGCAGCCATTGGTTCTTCAATTAAGCTAACGGTCTTTGCACCGGCGCTTCTGGCAGCGTCGTGAACGGCACGGCGTTCTACTTCGGTAACGCCGGATGGAATACAAATCATAACCCGTGCCTTGGACAAGTGAGAGGTCTGCAATGCACGGCGGATAAATTCTTTCAGCATGTCTGCTGTAATATCAAAGTCTGCAATAACGCCGTCCTTCAGTGGGCGAACTGCGGTGATGGAGCCAGGGGTACGACCAATCATCTGTTTTGCTTCAGTACCTACAGCTACAACACGGTTTGGAGTAGAACGTACGTCTACGGCAACAACGGACGGTTCCCGGATTACAATGCCCTTTCCCTTTACGAAAACAAGGGTGTTGGCAGTACCAAGGTCAATGCCCATATCCTGGGTTAAAAATGCCATATATATGACTCCTTTCAAGGGTCTGAACGTGAGGCTTCACGTGTTCTCTTTAATAGTATAGATATTATAAACCACCAAGAAATGGTTCACAATAACATTTTAGTTACAATTTGTTAACCTTTTCAGGGTTTCTGATACCGGCAGGCCAACCACATTTTGATAGTCTCCTTCAATGTGGTCTACCAATGCTCCGCCCAGGCCTTGAATGCCATAGGCGCCGGCTTTATCCATGGGTTCTCCGGTGGCTATATAGGCCCGGATTTCTTCCTCGGACAAGACCTTAAAATAAACGTCTGTTTTGACGGCAAAGGTTTCCACTTTTGCCGGAGACAAAAGGGCTACGCCGGTATAGACCTGATGCACGTTTCCGGACAGGGACTGCAGCATGGAAAAAGCCTGTTCCTCATTCTTTGGTTTTCCCATAGCTACGCCGTCTAAGACCACTATGGTATCCGCCCCTAAGAAGTAGGTGTCAGGGGTCAAAGGGAAGGGAGCAGAGGGGTCATTTTGCCACTTTGTTAAAGCGGCAGATGCTTTCCCTTTTGCCAGTTCTTTTACCCCTTCTTCCGGGTGGGAAAGAGAGACGGTACTCTCATCAAAGTCAGCAGTATAAAGGGTGAAGTTTAAACCTACTTCTAAAAGGAGCTCTTTTCTTCTGGGAGAGCCGGAAGCAAGTACCAAATTCATGCTAATTTTCCTCCATCGGAACCAGTTTTCCACTTCGTTTCATCTGGTCGTATTTCAGCAGGGCAATGACGGTTTTGGAGTCCTTTAATTCCCCGCTATAAACCATTTCCAAGGCCTTTTCATAAGGGATTTTCAACACATTGAGGAATTCCCCTTCATCCAATTTCTGACCGATTTCGGAAAGCCCGGTGGCAACATAAATATGGATTTTTTCATTACAGTAACCTGGGGACGGATAGTCAATTCCCAAGTCATAATAGGTGGTGGCATTCATGCCGGTTTCTTCGTGTAATTCCCGGATTCCGGTTTGGAACGGTTCCTCTCCCGGTTCCAGTTTCCCCGCAGGGATTTCCACCAGAAGTTCTTCATAAGAATAGCGGTACTGTTTTACCAGCAGCACTTCGTTTTCATCGGTAATTGGTAAAATGCCAACGCCGCCACGGTGTTCCACCACTTCACGGCTGACAATTTTCCCGTTGGAAAGCTGGGCGTCGTCATTGCGGACATTGATAATATGCCCTTTGAACACATATATTTTTCGAATGGTCTGTTCTAGGAGTTCTGAATCTTTAAATGCCATAACGGCCCTTCTTTCGTAAAAAATAGGCACTGACGAATGTTCGTCAGTGCCTTCCTTTTGTTTAGTCGTAATTAGTCTTCGTTTTCAATTTCAAAAGTCAAAGTCTTCTGACAACCCGGGCAGGTTACGCTGCCTTCTGCCAAAACGCTGGCTGCTACATACATAACAGTGCCGCAGTTCGGGCATTCTACTTCGTAGAGGTCTTCTTCATCTTCTGCTTCTTCCGGTTCAGCAATTTCTTCTACCGGTGCTTCGGCAGGAGCTTCTTCCACTTCTTCCAAAGCATCTTCTAAAACAGGAAGGATTGGTTCTTCTACCGGAACCTCTTCTTCTACAGGAAGTTCTACAATAGTGTCTTCTACCGGTGCTTCGTCGGCCATTTCAGCCATGCTTTCAGCAACGATATCTTCATACATCTGTTCAACTGTTTTCGTTACATTGGTCTGTCCGGCAGCGGCTGCAGGAGCCTTCTGAACAGGAGCCTCGTTGTCTACTTCAGAGAGCCACTTTTTCATGTCTTCTGTGGTAACGTTCGGGTCGTTCAGGAAGTCAATAACAGCATTGAGGAACTTCAAATCAGGCGCACTTGCTTTTAAGTTCACGCCTTCGCGAATGCCTGCCAGATAGAGTACTTTTTCAGACAGTGTCATGGGGAAATCCTCCTATTTTCAAAGACTATTACGTAATAATCAAATTATGCGCGGCCCATGTATTCGCCGGTGCGGGTGTCAATCTGAATGAGTTCGCCTTCGTTGATGAAGAGAGGAACTCTAACTTCAGCGCCGGTTTCAACGGTAGCTGGCTTAGTTGCGTTGGTTGCGGTGTTACCGGCAAAACCAGGTTCGGTTTCGGTAACGGTAAGTTCAACAAAGTTAGGTGGTTCTACACCAAATACCTTGCCTTTATAGGACATGAGCTTGCAGGTCATGTTTTCCTTAACGAACTTGAAGTTGTCTGGAAGATCTGCTGCAGCTACAGGTTCCATTTCAAAAGATTCATTGTCCATGAAGTAGTAGAGGTCTCCATCAGAGTAGGAGTAGTCCATTTCTCTTCTTTCAATGAATGCGGTTGGGAATTTTGCGCTTGGGTTGTAGGATTTTTCGGTAACGGCACCGGTAATAACGTTCTTGGTCTTGGTTCTAACGAAAGCGGCACCCTTGCCCGGCTTTACGTGCTGGAATTCAACGACCTGAAGAACCTGTCCGTCTTCTTCAAAGGTAACGCCGTTTCTAAAATCACCTGCTGAAATCATAGGTTTAAACCTCCATGTGCTTAAATGCTTTTTATTCGGTACTATTGTACATTACGAACCGCCAAGTTTCAAGGAAAATAGGCTTTTTTTACGGGCGATTCGGTCTTCTTATAAAATACAGAGTTTTTTGTCTAAATGACAGAAGTTTTCTACCCCGGTGGCCGTGACAACCAGCATGTCTTCAATGCGTACGCCGAACTGGCCCGGCAGATAGATGCCCGGTTCACAGCTGACCACGTTTCCGGCCCGCAAAATGGCGCCGGATTGTGGCCCACAGAACGGGGCCTCATGGATTTCGGTACCTACGCCATGGCCAAGGCTATGGCCGAAGTATTTCCCGTATCCATGGCTTTGAATATAGTCCCGGGCCACTGCGTCGTACTGCTTGGCAGGCATGCCTGGGTGTAAGGCCTGCGCCGCACGTTCTTGGGCAGCCAGGACCACGTTATACACCCGCTCCATTTCTTCGGAAACGTTGCCAAGGGCAACGGTGCGGGTGGTATCGGAATGGTAACCGCGGTATACGGCACCAAAGTCTATGGTAATAAAGTCTCCGCGGACCATGGCTCTGCGGCCCGGTACGCCATGCGGCTTCGAGGAATTTGGTCCGCTGACCACAATGGTGTCAAACGAAATGCCGTCTGCCCCGTTGCGGCGCATGCGGTAATCCAGTTCATTGGCAATGTCCCGTTCCAAAACCCCTACCTTAATGAGGGGAAGGGTTTCTAAGAAGGACTTTTCTGCAATGGCCTGGGCCTTTTGCATTAGCTGCAGTTCAGCCAAATCCTTTACGGAGCGGAACTCCGCAATATAGTCATCTAATTTAGAAGTGGTGTCCCAGGTCATGTCTTTGTAGCCTAAGCGGAACCGGTTCAGTTCCTCTAGGGTAATCCGGCTGGCTTCCACCAGCACTTCCGTTACCGCGTGTCCTTTCAAAAAGGCGTAAACCTGCTCTACTGCGTTCTTTTGCAGCAAAACAGCGCAAGGACATTTCACTTCGGCATCTTCAATATAGCGGCTGTCTGTAATAAACAAACTGCCCTTTTCGGTCACAATTAAAAATCCATCGGAGGTCCGATAATCCAGAAAATAAGCCCGGTTTTCTTCTGACAAAATCAGGGCAGCCTGGCCCGCCGTCAGTTTTTGTTCCAAATTGCTTAAGTTCATTGAGATTCTTCTTTCTTCGTTTTTTACCGTTTCTTTTGATCCAGCAGTTCCTGGGCTGAAAACAGCCATGCTTCCAGCTTTCGTTTTGCTGCATAGGTACGGACGTTTCGTTCTTCCGGTGCATACGGGAACACATAAAAGTTCTTGGCACCGGCCAAATTGGCTCCCAATACGTCAGTAATGACTTGATCCCCAATCATGAGCAGCTGACTTGGGCGAATATGATACCGCAGGCAAACACGGAAATACCCGATTGGGTTTGGCTTAAAGGCCATACCAATGACATCGGTACCCAGTTGGTCTGCCAACAATTTTGCCCGGGCAGTTTTGGCATTGGAAAGTAAAACCACCGGATATCCGGCAGCTTTTACTTGGTCTACCCACGCTTTGGCACCTGGCAGCGGTTCCGGTTTCCCGTCTACGCCGGAGGTGTTGTCTGCGTCTATGGCAACCACTTTTACGCCCGTTGCGGCAATGTCTTCTACCCCAATATCCATTAGGGTTCTACGCTTCAATAGGGAGCGGAATAAGGACTTCACTTGAAACCTCCATGAAAACAAAACCGGCTGCATAGTGCAACCGGTTCAGTTCATTATTTGTACTTGCGCTTACGAGCAGCTTCCTGTTTCTTCTTCTTCTGAACAGATGGCTTTTCGTAGTGTTCTCTCTTACGTACTTCCTGGATGATACCGTCTCTGGAAGTCTGTCTCTTAAAACGTCTGAGAGCTGCATCAATGGATTCGCCTTCGCGAACTTTAACCTGGCTCATTTATGTTGTCCCTCCTTCCAATCTAGCAGGGTTTTTGGCTTTCAATAATGGTTCTATAGTTAGAACACGCCTATTATACAGCCACTTAATAGTGATGTCAAACTTGCGTATCTGTCTGTTCCAAATACACGTGGGTGGTTGGATGCGCGAATTTTGCGCCGGATTGTTCAACAATGTCGCGAATTTTGAAATTCACATCTTCTTTCACCTTTTGGGCATCATCCCAATCGGTGGTAGAAGTGAAATACATAAAGTTAATATCAAGGCTGTCCTTGTTTAACTTATCAAAATTCACCACAATCCGTTCTTTCTGTACATCCGGATGGGCATAGAGCATATCCTCTATTTGGTCAATGCACTTCTTCACGGTTTCGTTGTCGGTGTCATAGGCCAGTCCGACGGAGTCGGAAACCAGCCGCTTTCCCATTTTGGAGTAATTGACAACCGCTTCCTGCATCAGGGTGGAGTTGGGAACAATCACCAGTACATCGCCCTCGGTCCGAATGCGAGTGGAACGCATGGTCATGTCCTCAATAACACCTTCACAGGATGGGGTTTTGATGTAGTCCCCCAGCTCAAATGGCCGGTCGGAGACAATTTCAAACCCA
This sequence comes from Acutalibacteraceae bacterium, assembly GCA_045642465.1. GTDB lineage: Bacteria > Bacillota > Clostridia > Oscillospirales > Acutalibacteraceae > RUG420. Next base: position 200,732 of record JAZUIY010000015.1, on the reverse strand, counting down.
GCGAAGAAATTGGATGCGGTATTTTGGGCGGCCAGGGAAAGGGTTAAGCCCCCGATTCCCAGACCGGTAATAATGCCGTTAATGTTGTATCCCAGTTCACTGATGATAACCACAAAAGACAGCGCAAAAAAGACAACCTTTAATACGTTGGCAGTGAACTTAATGGCTACTGCATTTGTCCGATTATTTGCTTCGGAATTTTTTACCAGCACCGAGGTGATGAACGGCGTCAGGTTCACACAGATCCAGGTCACTAATACAATGTTGGCTATGCGGATGAGTTTGGAACCAAAATACGCCAACGTTGCCAATTGTCCATACGGGTTAATAATCAGCAAAAATAGGTAGAGCCCTAAAAATGGGAACCAGACACGGAGTGGGTCTTTGATAGAAGTCTGCACTCCTGTAGCCATTACCGGCCAAGTCTTCAGCGCCTTATAAGCCCCTTTGCTAATCCAGCCGGATAACTTGACCCGAAGGAAAAACAGCAGGGCAAAGACGGCTAGGCCGATGATGAAGAAAACAACATGGCCGGAAAGGTAATCCTTGGTTACGGTCAGCCAAGTAAGGAATTCATCATTCATTCGTTCATTTCCTTTATTTTACAACAATGTTAACCAGACGGCCCTTAACATAAAGAGCCTTTACAATGGTCTTGCCTGCAATGGCTTCAGCCACTTTGGCATCGGCCTTTGCGGTTTCAATTGCAGCAGCTTCGTCAACATCAGCAGGAACGTTGATGCGGGCTTTGATCTTACCGTTGACCTGAACAGCAATTTCTACTTCGTCGTCTACGCACTTTGCTTCATCATAGGTAACCCATGGAGCAGTGGCCAGCAGGCCGCCAAAGTTCTGTGCTTCCCATGCTTCTTCGGTAATGTGAGGAGCAAATGGGTTCAGCATGGTAAGTACTGCTTTATATTCTGCCTTGTTGATCTTGCCGTTGTCATAAATCTGATTGGTCAGGGTCATGAGTGCAGCAATGGCAGTGTTGAACTTCATATTTTCAATGTCTTCGGAAACCTTCTTAATGGTCTTGTGAATGGCAGAAGAAAGTTCCTTGGAGTATTCGTCACCGTCTTCTAAGAAGTCCTGCATACCCCAGATACGGTCCATGAAACGCTTACAGCCCTTAACAGATGCTTCAGACCATGGAGCAGCCTTTTCATAGTCACCCATGAAGAGAACATAGGTACGAAGTACGTCTGCACCAAATTCATCTACAACATCCAATGGGTCAATAACGTTGCCCTTAGACTTGGACATCTTGTCCCCGTCAGGACCGAGGATAAGGCCCTGTGCGGTTCTCTTTGCATACGGTTCCTTGAATGGAACTTCGCCAATGTCATAGAGGAATCTATGCCAGAAACGGGAATAGATCATATGACGGGTAACGTGTTCCATACCGCCGTTATACCAGTCTACCGGACCCCAGTACTTCAGCTTTTCAGGGTCAGCAAGAGCGTCGTTGTTATGTGGATCAATGTAACGGAGGAAGTACCAGGAGGAACCTGCCCACTGTGGCATGGTGTCGGTTTCTCTCTTGGCATCGCCGCCGCACTTCGGGCACTTGCAGTTTACGAATTCCGGCATCTTAGCCAATGGGGATTCGCCGTCCTGGCCCGGTTCAAAGTTTTCTACTACAGGGAGCTTCAATGGAAGTTCTTCATAAGGTACGCCAACCATACCGCAAGTTGGGCAGTGAACAATTGGAATTGGTTCACCCCAATAACGCTGACGGTTGAAGGCCCAGTCCTTCATCTTGAACTGAACGCCCTTTTCGCCCATGCCCTTTTCGCCTAAGAAGTCCAGCATCTTGGCAATGGCGGTCTTCTTGTCGGAAATACCATTGAGGAAGCCGGAGTTCACCATTTCGCCGTCGCCGGTGTAGGCTTCTTTGGAAATGTCTCCGCCCTTAATAACTTCAATAATTTCAATGCCGAATTCCTTGGCAAAGTCATAGTCACGCTGGTCGTGAGCAGGTACTGCCATAATGGCGCCGGTACCGTAACCCATCATTACGTAGTCGGAAATGAAGATTGGGATTTCACGGCCGTCCAGCGGGGAAATAGCGGTAAGACCGTCAATTTTAACACCGGTCTTATCCTTTACCAGCTGGGTACGTTCGAATTCGGTCTTCTTAGCACATTCTGCACGGTAGTCCTTAATGGCATCCATATTGGCAATGCGGTCTGCATACTTGTCAATCATTGGATGTTCCGGAGCCATTACCATGAAGGTAACGCCGAAGAGAGTGTCCGGACGGGTGGTGTAAATGCGAAGCTGTTCGTTGTCGGAACCCTTTACTTCGAAGTTTACAAATGCACCGGTGGACTTACCAATCCAGTTGATCTGCTGCTGCTTTACGTTTGGAAGATAGTCTACTTCTTCCAAGCCTTCCAGGAGTTTGTCTGCATATTCGGTAATGCGGAGATACCAAACGTCCTTGGACTTCTGAACAATGTCAGAATGGCAAATATCGCACTTGCCGCCCTGGGAGTCTTCGTTGGAAAGAACAACTTTACAGGATGGGCAATAGTTTACAAGGGTCTTATCACGGAATGCCAAACCATTGTCGAACATTTTACGGAAAATAAACTGGGTCCACTTGTAGTAGTCTTCGTCGGTGGTGTCAATAACACGGTCCCAGTCAAAGGAGAACCCTACACGCTTCAGCTGTTCGGAGAAACGGGCAATGTTCTGGTCGGTTACCTGACGAGGGTGGATTCCGGTTTTAATAGCGTAGTTTTCGGTTGGAAGGCCGTATGCGTCGAAGCCGATTGGGAACAGTACGTTGTAACCCTGCATTCTACGTTTACGGGAAATTACTTCCAAGCCGGAATAAGCCTTAATGTGGCCTACGTGCATGCCGGCACCGGATGGATATGGGAATTCTACCAAGCCATAGAACTTTGGCTTGTCAGAGCCGTCTACTGCGTGGAATACGCCGGCTTCATCCCATTTTTCCTGCCATTTTGACTCAACGGTTTTAAAGTCATAAGCTTTCATGTTCAACATTCCTTTTATTTCAAATTGATTTATCAAATTTACTTAGGCATCTATGAGAGGGATATCCTCTGCATCTGCCCAAAGGCGTTCCAAATTAAAATGCTCTCTGGCACTTGGCAAAAAGACGTGGGCAATAACGCTGTCAAAGTCAACGAGAATCCAGTCGGAAGCTTTGCCTTCCAGACGGCCTTCAATGCCTTCCTGCTTCATCTGAAATTCAATTTCATCTGCCAAAGATTTGATGTGGGTATTGGAAGTACCATTACAGACGACGAAATATTCCGTCAAAACGGTCAGGTCTCCCACTGCTTTAATCTGAACATCAATTGCTTTTTTGTCGTCCAGAACTTTTGCAATTTTCTGTGCCAATTCAAGGCTGGTCATTTGCGTTCCTCCAATAATTTGGCCAACTGATTATACATGGCCAGAGTATCTTCATTTAAAGGTTGGCGCTGAGCCAACAGTTTTTGCAAGGTAAATTGTGCGCCGAGGAATGCGCCTTCGTCCAGGTCCCGGAGGGCAGCGGCACGGACGGACGCTACGTCCGGATAGTCCCGCTCCACGGAGATCAGGTCTGCCGTGTAAATAATCTTGTCCAGAACCGACATGTCTTTCTTGCCGATTGTATGATATTTTATGGCAGAAATACAATCCTCGTCAAGGATACCCAATTGGTCACGGACGTAGGCTGCACCCGCTGGCGCATGCCACAATTTCGGGTTGGAAAGCACCTCATCCGGCACCGGGTCTCCCAGTTTTAGCATATATTCTTTTTGCTCCTCTAACGGGGCATTTTTCTCTATGTCGTGCAGCAGCCCACAAAGGTAGGCCTTGTCTTCGTCTACCCCATTCCGTTTGGCCAGTTCCACAGCGGCATCTGCCACATTAAGGGAATGCTGAAAACGGTCCGGTTTCAAGCGGCGCTCCAAAAGAGCAATGAATTCGTCCTTGCGGTCTATCATACATAGAGTCCTTTTTCTTCAATATAGTCGGCTACTTCCTTGGTAACCATGTGGGAAATATCCATTCCTTTTTTGTGCGATTCACGCACTTCCGTAGAACTCAGTTCCAGCGGTTTCATTGGCATAAACAGGAATCTTCCGGCGGCATATTGCTCCGGATAATGTTCCTTTGCAAAGGCTTCCAGTTTTTCTAAGGTCAAGTCCTCGGAACGGACAGAGGAGACAAAGTGGGCTAACCGAAGCAGTTCTTCCGGATCCTTCCATTTTGGAAGGTACAGGAGCATGTCATCTCCCACCAGGAAATAGAGTTCGGTGTCTTCCCCGTATGCTTCCTTTAATGCCCGTAAGGTGTCTACGGTATAAGAAGCCCCTTCCCGCACCAGTTCCATTGGGCTGATGACAAAGCGGGGATCCTGAAATGCCAACCGGCAAAGTTCCAACCGTTCTTCCCCACTGGCCAAATCTACAGGGGCTTTGTGGGGTGGAATGTAGGTTGGAATAATTAGGACCTCGTCTAAGTCATAGGTGTCGGCAAAGGTGGTCACAATATGGAGATGTCCCAGGTGAGGCGGGTTAAAGGTTCCGCCAAATACGCCTATTTTAGCCACGGCCAAACTTTTCTCTCTTTCTGGCATTTTCTCTTGCCACTTTTTGAGCCTTACGGATGTTGGCTTTCTTCTGCTTTTCCTTGTCATGAAGTTCCTGGCTGTAACGGTACAGGATAATGACACCGCCAATAACGCCGCAGATTTCTGCGCCGGTGGCAGCTGCCAGTTCGGCGGCTGCGTCCTTTGGACGGATTGGCGTGGTTTCCAAAAGCACTTTTACTTTAATCAGTTCCCGGGCGGTTAAGGCTTCATCTACGTGACGGATTAAGTCGTCGTTGATGCCACCCTTCCCAATCTGGGTAATTGGGGTAAGGCCATTGGCCTGAGCGCGTAATGCAGCGCGTTCTTTACTGGTCATGAATTAAACTTCCTCTTTTAAAATCTCGGCCATCTGGTGCAGCGCTCTGCTGCGGTGGCTGGTTTCATCTTTCACTTCCGGTGGTACTTCGGCATAGGTCAGCTCTCCCATTAAGAAGAGAGGATCATATCCGAATCCACCCTTGCCCTTGCGTTCGTAGCCGATTTTGCCTTCTACGGTACCCATGGTGGTAAATTCTCTACCATCTGGGAACACAGCGGCAATGGCACAAGCGTAATGGGCGGTACGCTGCTCATCCGGAACGTCTTTCAGTTCATAGAGCAGTTTGTCATTGTTGGCTTCGTCCTGGCCGTTGGCACCGTTTTCCCCACTGTAGCGGGCGGAATAGATGCCCGGTGCGCCGCCTAAGGCGTCTACGCAAAGACCGGAGTCATCTGCCAAGGTTGGCATGCCGCTCAGTTCCACACCGCTGCGGGCCTTAAGCAAAGCATTCTCCTCAAAGGTGGTGCCGGTTTCTTCTACGTCCGGCAAGGTCAGGCCCAATTCCTTGGCGGTTTTGATTTCAATGCCAAGGGGAGCCAAAATGCGTTCAAATTCAATTTTCTTATGTTGATTGGATGTGGCAATTAAAAATACCATAGTGTTTCCTTACTTGTTCTTCGCTGCTTTCTTCGCACGGCGTTTTTCTTCTTTTTCCCGTTCTTTTTCAATCATGCGGAGAACCTTTTCTTTTTCAGCTGCCTTCTTGGCGGCTTCTTTTTCTGCCTTCTTCTGAGCCTTCAAAGCAGCCTTATCCAGCACTTCCTCTTCTTCTGCCGGAGCTTCTTCCTCGTCTTCGGTGAAGTATTCAATGCCATCGTCATCTACGAAGACTTCTGGAACTTCTTCAGCAGCTTCTGGTTCTTCTTCAACAACTTCTGCAGGTGCTTCTACTTCTGCCTCTTCGGCAATTTCTTCAGCAACCTCTTCTGCTTCTTCAGAAACGTCTTCTACAGCAGGAGCGGTATCAAAGCGGGCAAGAAGTTCTTCGTCGGATGGGAATTCAACCTCAAGGATGATGCCATCCATATCTTCGAAGGTGCCTTCTGCTTCGTCATCCAAACGGGCAACAGTAAAGTCTTCCAAAGAGATTTCCGGAGCGGCTTCTTCTGCAGCCTCTTCGGCAGCTTCTTCAGCAGCAATGCGAGCGGCCTCTTCTTCGGCGGCTTTCTTGGCTGCGGCTTCTTCTGCAGCTACGCGGGCAGCCTCTTCTTCGGCGGCCTTCTTGGCTGCGGCTTCTTCAGCGGCTACGCGGGCTGCCTCTTCTTCGGCGGCCTTCTTGGCGGCTGCTTCTTCTGCAGCAATGCGGGCAGCCTCTTCTTCGGCGGGTTTCTTGGCTGCGGCTTCTTCTGCAGCAATGCGGGCAGCCTCTTCTTCGGCGGCCTTCTTGGCGGCTGCTTCTTCGGCAGCAATGCGGGCAGCCTCTTCTTCAGCGGCCTGCTTAGCGGCGGCTTCTTCAGCTACGCGGGCAGCCTCTTCTTCGGCGGGCTTCTTGGCAGCTGCTTCTTCAGCGGCAATGCGTTCTGCTTCAAGCCGCTGACGGTTGGCTTCCTTCTTGGCCTGCTCTTTGGCCTTCTGTTCGGCCTTGCGGCGGGCCTTTTCTTCGGCTGCGGCAATAGCGGCTGCTTCGGCTTCCTTTTCTGCCTGGGCTTCGGCCTTTGCCTTGGCCTTTTCTTCCTTCTTGGTCAGCACCTTTTCTTCGTCGGATTCTTCTTCCTCCGGCAATTCGGTCAGGTGCATGTTGGCTTCAATCTTGCTTTCCAGTGCTTCCTGTTCTTCTTTGGACATCACGTCAAACAAGGAGGAGGCAAAGGCGGTAGCGGAGAACGGCTGAAGGTCATCAATGCCTTCGCCTACGCCGATGAATTTTACCGGCAGCTTCAAGTCGTTCTTTACGGAAAGAACCACGCCGCCGCGGGCAGTACCGTCCAGTTTGGTCAGGACAATACCGGATACTTCGGCAACCTTCATGAATTCCTTGGCCTGGCTAATGGCGTTCTGGCCGGTAGTAGCATCCAGTACCAGGAAGATTTCACGGTCGGAATAAGGCAGTTCACGGTCAATGACACGGAAAATCTTATTCAACTCGTCCATGAGGTTTTTCTTATTGTGAATACGGCCGGCGGTGTCAACAATGATGACATCCGCGTTGCGGTTGATGCCGGCGTTAATGGTATCGAAAACCACGGCTGCCGGGTCTGCGCCTTCGTCGTGCTTGACAATGTCAACCCCGGCGCGGTCTGCCCAGATTTGCAGCTGGTCAATGGCTGCGGCACGGAAGGTATCGGCTGCGCCTAAGATAACCTTCTGGCCCTGGCGTTCAAAGAACGCTGCCATTTTACCAATGGTGGTGGTTTTCCCTACCCCGTTGACGCCGATAACCAAAATAACGGCCGGTGTGGTGAGGAAGTCAATGCTCTGATCCTCTCCCAACATATCGGTTACAACATCTTTGATTACCTGACGTACTTCCAGAGGATTTTTAATGCCCTGTTTTTCTACTCTGGCCTTGGTTTCATCCATGATGGCTTCGGAGGTGTAAACCCCTACATCGCCCATAACAAGAACCTCGGTCAGTTCGTCATAAAGGTCATCACCAATTTCTTCAAAAGCATCCAGGACGCTGTCAATATTGGCATTGAAGCTGTCTCTGGTTTTTTTCATGCCTTTATTGGTTTTGCCAAAAATTCCCATTTCAATTCCTCCGGATTATGCGTCTAAGCCCAATTTCTTCACCATTTCTGCGGTACGGAGTTCCAGCAGTTTGGAAACGCCTTCTTCTTCCATGGTAATGCCGTACATGATATCGGCTTCTTCCATGGTGCCACGTCTATGGGTAATCAAAATGAACTGCGTGTTTTTGGTCATTCGGCGAACGTACTGAGCAAAGCGGGATACGTTAACGTCATCCAGCGCTGCTTCTACTTCGTCGAAGATACAGAACGGGGCCGGGGTGACTTTCAGGATGGCACAAAGCAGTGCAATGGCGGAAAGTCCCTTTTCCCCGCCGGACAACAAGTCAATGTTTTGAACGTTCTTGCCCGGTGGCTGAACCTGAATTTGAATTGGGCATTCCAGAATGTCCAGTTCGTCTTCCAGAATCAGTTCTGCTTTACCACCGCCAAACAGGTCACGGAAGGTGGCTCCGAATGCGGTGTTAATTCTCTGGAACTGTTCCCTGAACTGCTGGGACATGTTGTCTGTCAGTTCTTCAATGAGGGAGGTCAATTCCTTCTTGGAGGTTTCCACGTCGGTAATCTGTCCGTTCATGAACTCATAGCGTTCGGAAACTTCCTTATATTCTTCAATGGCGCCTACGTTTACGGAACCAAGAGCCTTGATTTTACCCTTCAATTCAATGAGGGCACGGTTGTCGGCGGTTGGATCCTCCGAAGGAGCCGTCAGTTCGGCTGCTTCGCGGCGGGTCAACTGGTACTCATCAAAGAGTTTGTTGACGGTGTCGTCGTGGTCTTGCATCATGCTGATTTTCCGTTCTTCCAAACGGACCAGTTCCCCACTGATGCGTTCCCGCTCGTCGGTCTTGCTGCGTTCCACAGAGCGGAGCTTTACGCTTTCTGCTTCTGCCTCCTGGCGGTCTACTACCAAAGCATCAATCTGCTTACGGGCATCTTCGCCGGAATTTTGCAGGGCGGCAATGGCTTCTTTCTGAGCGGCAATGTCGGATTCTGCCTCTTGGTTGGCAGCCAAGAATCCATTGATTTCTTCCTGCAGCTGAGCTTCCTTCTCGGTTTGTCCGGAGCCTTCGTCTGTCAGGCGGGCAATGGAATCCTCTTTTGCCTGCTTATCCTTTTCCAGGGAGAGAATATCCATGTCAATCTGGCTTCTCTGCCGGTTAATCTCCTCTTGTTTCAAACGAACGTCTTCCAAGTTACCGCTAATGGCTTCCAATTCTGCAGAAACGGCATCCATTGCTTTCTGGCTGTCGGCTTCTTTCTGAGCAGCCTCTTTGGCATCCTTTTCCAACTGGGCGATTCGGCGTTCTCCCTGTGCCTTTTCTTCCTCAATGCTGTCCAGGGCTTCCTTTACGGTAGCGTACTGGCCTTCCACCAAGGCAAAGGCGCTGTCGGCGTGAACCTTGGCTTCGTTGGCGGTGATCAGGTCAGCTGCGGTGGCATCCTTTTCGGCTTCCGCTTTGGAAGCTTCTTCGGCGGCCTTCTGATAGGTGTCTTCGGCGGCAGCCAGTTTCTTCTGGAGGGCGTCGAAGTCCTTTTGCAGCTTTTCCATTTCCCCGGAACGGGACAGCATACCCGCATTCTTCACACGGGAACCACCGGTCATGGAACCGCCGGCGTTGATAACCTGTCCGTCAAGGGTCACGATTTTGAATCGGTTCTTATATTTTTTACCCATGGTAATGGCGCAATCCATATCTTCCACTACAACGGTGTGACAGAGCAGGGATTTGACAATTTCTTCGTACTTCTTGTCCGCCTTTACCAGGTTAGAAGCAATATCTACATAACCGTAGCTGTCATCTAAGTCATCTTCCTTCAGTTCCTTGCTCTTGATGGCACTGATTGGTAGGAAGGTAGCTCGGCCGCCCTTGGTTTCTTTTAAGAAGGCAATGGCCTTTTTGGCGTCCGCTTCGGTGTCTACAACTACGTTTTGAATGGCGGAACCCAATGCGGTTTCCACTGCCAAAGCGTACTTGTTCGGAACGGAAATTAAGCTGGACAGCGGACCGTGAATGCCACGGAGGGTGCCGCGCTGGCTTTCCTTTACTACGGATTTAACCGAACCCTGATACCCTTCCATGTTCTTCTCCATGTCCTGGAGAAGACGGATGCGGTCTTCCTTCTGTTCGGCTTCTCTGCGGATGCTGTCCAGTTCCACCCGGAGCTTATCTGCTTTTTCCCGGCGGGTCTTGGCCCGGAGTTCATATCCGTCAATAGCGTTGGTGAGAGAAGTAACGGCTTCGTCTGCTTCCTTCACTCTGGCTTCTGCCGCATCTTTTTCGGCAGTTAACTTTTTCAGTAAGTCTCTCCGTTCCTTGGCAGATTCGTCTGCGTCGGTGGAACGGGACTGAATTTCTTCCATACTTGCCTTGGCGGAAGAAATGGCCACGCGGGCAGCGGCCCAATCTTCGGAAAGGCTGGCTAATTTTTCGGAAAGAGAAGCACTGCGTTCGGAATGGGCGGAGGTGGCTTTCGTCAGCTCGTCGCCCTGCTTCTGTACGTCAGCCAATGCCTCTTTCTTTTCTGCCACCTGCTTTTCCAGTGCTAAGATGTCGTTTTTCAGGGACGCAATGGTCTCTAAGACTTCTTCTCTGGCGGAAGCTGCGGTTTCCATGTCTCTGCGGATGCGTTCCACAGACTGATTGTTCAGTTCAATGGTGTTTTCGTTAACCGCAATGCGGGCATTCAGGTCAGCAACTTTTTCCTCTTTTTCCCCAATGGAATTGCGGATTTCCTCAATCTGGGTGGTCATGTTGCGGGCCTTTTCCAAGGCGGCTTCAATGTCCCCTTCAATTTTGGTCAGGGACTCGTCTGCCTCGTTATATTGAGACTGAGCCAGGTCAATTTTATGTTCCTGCTCTTTTAACTTGTTCTTTAAATGGTCAATGTTATAAAGCCAAAGACCAATTTCCAACTGTTTCTTTTCCTCTGCCAGTACTAAGAACTTCTGCGCCTTTTCACTCTGGGTCTTCAGTGGGCCAACCCGGCTTTCCAGTTCGGACAGGATGTCACGAAGACGGACTAAGTTCTCTTCTGCCTGAGAAAGGCGGCGAAGGGCATCGGTTCTTCTATAACGGAAATGGGAAATACCGGCAGCTTCTTCCAACATGTCACGGCGCTGGCTGGACTTGGCGGAAACCATGTCGGCAACCTTACCCTGGCTGACAATGGAATAACCGTCCCGGCCGAGACCGGTATCCATGAACAGTTCGTTGATGTCACGGAGTCGGGAAACTTCCCCATTGATTTTATATTCACTTTCCCCGGAACGGTAATACCGACGGGTAATGGAAACTTCGTCCGTATCCTTGTTTAAGGTGCGGTCTTTGTTATCCAGGCGGAGGGTGACTTCCGCATAGCCTAAAGCCTTACGGGCATCCGTACCGCTGAAGATAACATCTTCCATTTTGGCTCCGCGCAGGTTCTTGGTGGACTGTTCCCCTAAAACCCAGCGAACGGCATCGGAGATGTTACTTTTGCCGGATCCGTTCGGTCCAACGACCGCTGTCATTCCCTGGTCAAACCGCAGGACGGTTTTGTCTGGGAAGGACTTGAATCCTTGCATTTCCAGTGCTGTTAAAACCATGTGGTTTCCTTCCTTTAAACTTTAATTTCTAACGTTTTATTATACCTTATAATCCCATTAATTCCAAAGCTTCCTTTGCAGCTTCCTGCTCGGCTTGCTTCTTGGTTCGGCCAATGCCTTTGCCAATGATGTTGGAGTTCAAATGCACTTCCACTTCAAAGCGTTTGTCGTGGTCCGGACCGGATTCTCCTACCAAAACATAGCACAGTTTTTCTTCCGGATTTTTCTGGATGACTTCCTGCAATTGGGTCTTGTAATCCTTGAAGGAAACGGTATGGGTTTCCATGGCTTTCAGTACAAAACGGAGAATGAATTCCTTGGCCGGTTCCAAGCCACCATCTAAGTAAATGGCTGCAATAACGGCCTCAAAAGCGTCTGCCAGAATGGAGGCTCTGGTTCTGCCGCCGCTCTTCTGTTCCCCTTTGCCCAGCAGTAAGTACTGGCCCAGGTTTACTTCTTTAGCAAAGTCCTTTAAGGCATCTTCGCAAACCAGGGAAGCACGGGTTTTGGTCAAACGGCCTTCCGGCATGTCTTTGAACTGGACATAGAAGGTTTCTGCCGTAACAAAGCCCAAAACGGAATCCCCTAAGAATTCCAGGCGTTCATTGTATTTGTAACCATGGCCTTTTTCATTGGCATAAGAGGAGTGGGTCAGGGCCGTATCTAACAGATCTTTGTTGTGGAATTCATATCCCAGATTTTTCTCAAAATCCGCTAAGTCGTTGAGACGGGCTTCGGTTAATTCCTTATTCATCTGACGGACTCCTTTCTGCCTTTTTCGGCATGTTTTCAGCAATAATATCAATGGCTCCGCTTTCGGCATATTCAATGGCCTGGCGGATGGCGTTTTCTACGGTTTGGGCTTCGGCGGAACCGTGGGCCTTAATGACCGGCTTTTGAATGCCCATCAGCGGTGCGCCGCCGATGGCGTTGTAGTCCAGTTTGGACCGCAGTTCATTCATGCCGCCTTTGACGCCCAGGTAGGCCAGTTTGGAGCCTACATTCTTGGTGAACATTCCCTTGATGTTCTTTAAGAGCATCAGGGCAACCCCTTCAAAGGTCTTTAAGAAAATATTGCCGGTGAAGCCGTCACAAACCACAACGTCCACGCCGCCAAACGGAATGTCTCTGACTTCTGCGTTGCCGATGAAGTTGTATTCCTTGGCGTCCTGCATCAACTGGTATGCGGCCACCTGCAAGTCGGTTCCCTTGTTTGGTTCCACGCCAATATTGGCCAGGCCAACCCGTGGGTTCTTTACGCCCAAAACCCGTTCCATGTAAATGCTGCCCATGATGGCAAAGCGATGCAGTGCATCCGGGGTAACATTAATGTTTCCCCCACCATCAATAACCATAAACTGGCCTTCGTTGTTTGGCATAATGACACCAATAGATGGCTGGGTACCCGGAATCCGCTTTACAAAGAGGGAGGCCCCTACAACCAGTGCACCGGTGGAACCGGCACTGACAACGGCATCCCCTTCCCCTGCTTTCAGGGCACGGAGGGCCACTGCCAAAGAGCAGTTTTTGTAGTCATTACGGATTTTCAGAGGATCTACATCTACCGGGATGAAGCTCTCTGCGTCTTTCAGTTCAACGCCACTGATGTCGAGATTGTTTTCTGCGGCACAGGCTTTGATTTCCTGTTCATTGCCGCAGAGAAGAATATCCACACCAAAGGCGTTTTTGGCAGAAATGGCCCCTTTGATGATTTCAAGTGGTGCGTTATCTCCGCCAAAAGCGTCTACGATGATTTTCATTTTGTTACCTCGTCAAAATATGCTAACGAACGGGCTGCGTAAGCAGCGTAACGTTCTTTCTTGTCCCGAGGGCGGTCGGCCAGTTCCGGCAGGACACCGAAGTTGGCACCCATTGGCTGGAAGTTTTCTACGCTCTCGTTGCTGATGTAGGCACTGAGGGCCCCCATCATGGTATAGGTTGGAAGAACCAGCGGTTCTTCCCCGTTTAACTGTCTGGCTGCGTTTAACCCGGCTAAAATACCGGACATGGCAGATTCCATGTAGCCCTCTACCCCGGTAATCTGACCGGCAAAATAGAGGCCCGGCTGTGCCTTAAATTGGTAAGTGGCATCCAGCAGTTTTGGAGACTGGATAAAGGTGTTGCGATGCATGACACCGTAACGGAGGAATTCCGCATGTTCTAGGCCCGGAATCATGGAGAAGACTCTTTTTTGTTCTCCCCATTTTAAGTTGGTCTGGAAACCAACCAAATTGTACATGGTGCCTTCTTTGGTCTCCTTCCGGAGCTGAACTGCCGCCCATGGTCTATGACCGGTGCGCGGGTCGGTTAAACCCACCGGTTTCATTGGGCCAAAGCGCATGGTATCCAAGCCGCGATTGGCCATAACCTCAATTGGCATACAGCCTTCGTATCCGGTTTTCCGTTTGTCGAAGTCGTGCTGTGGAGCCCCTTCTGCAGAAACCAAAGCCTCGTAAAAGGCTTCATATTCTTCCTTGTTAAACGGGCAGTTGATGTAGTCATCTTCCCCGCCCCGGTCATAACGGGACTGGCAAAAAGCCTTGGTCATGTCAATGCTGTCTCCGCTGACAATAGGAGCTACCGCATCAAAGAAGTGCAGGCCTTCTCCGCAAAGGGCAGAAATGCTTTCGGACAAGGCGTCGGAAGCCAATGGTCCGGCGGCAATAATAACCGCATCTGCATCTTTTCCCACTTCCGGAATAGAAGTCACTTCTTCTCGGTGCACAATAATATTTGGCTCTGCCAAAATGCGGTCGGTTACCATCTGGGCAAACTCTTCCCGGTTTACGGAAAGGGAGCCGCCGGCAGGTACCGCCGTCTTCTTGGCGCAGTCCACACAGAGGGAACCGAATCTGGTCATTTCTTCCTTCATGAGGCCGGCAGCGCTGTCAATGCGGCTGGCTTTGAAGGAATTGGAACAGATGAGTTCCGCAAAGTGTTCGGTTTTATGGGCCGGTGTGAATTTCACCGGTCTCATTTCATAGAGGTGAGTTTCCACCCCGGCCTTGGCCAGCTGCATGGCTGCTTCCGAGCCGGCGAAACCCGCTCCTACTACAATTGCTTTATTCGGCATCCTTGGTCTTCCTCTTTCTTGGAGCAGCCTGTTCATAGCCGCAGCCTTCCTTCAAGCATACTAAGGAACCCTTGTGCTTAAAGAGGCTCTGTCCACACTGTGGGCACTTTTCTTCACTTGGAACGTCCCAGGTGGAGAAGTCACACTTCGGATAATTGGAGCAGCCGTAGAATACGAAGCCACGCTTGGATTTCCGCTGAATGACGTTGCCGCCACACTTCGGGCAGGTGGCACCGGTTTCTACAATGAGAGGCTTGGTGTTCTTACAATCTGGGTAGCCTGGGCAGGCCAAGAAGCGGCCGAATCGCCCGGTTTTAATGACCATTAAGCGGCCACACTTGTCACATGGGATGTCGGTTTTGTCTTCTTCCAGCTGAATCTTCACGCCGTCCATGTCAGCCTTTGCCTTTTTCAAGGTGGCTTCCAAGTCGTCGTAGAAGTCCCGGAGAAGTGCTACGTATTCCATGTCGCCTTCGGCAATGTCGTCCAAGGAGGATTCCATGCCTGCGGTGAACTTGGTGTTAACAATTTTCGGGAACTGCTTTTCCAGCAAACTGGTGGTTGCTTCGCCCAGTTCGGTTGGCTTCAAGGTCTTGCCGTCACGGACAATGTATTCACGGTTCAGAATGGTGGAAATGATAGCGGCATAGGTGGATGGTCGGCCAATGCCGTTTTCTTCCAGTTCCTTAACCAGGGAAGCTTCGGTGTAACGGGCTGGTGGCTGGGTGAAGTGCTGGTTGCCAGCCAATTCCTTTAATTTCAAAACGTCTCCTGCTTTTAAGTCAGGAAGCTGGGCACCGGCCTTTTCGTCGTCGGTGTCATAGAGGTTGGTGAAGCCGTCAAACTTCACGCTGTAACCGCTGGCAGAGAAGGTCAGGAATCCGTCAGCACCGTCTTTCACGGCCTTGATTTCTACCTTCATGGTGTTCTGTACGCAGGCTGCCATCATGCTGGCAAGGAAGCGCTGCCAAATCAGCTTATACAGCTTGTACTGGTCAGAAGTCAGGGATCCGCGTACTTCGTCCGGAGTCAAAGCAATGTTGGTTGGACGGATGGCTTCGTGAGCATCCTGTGCATTGCTCTTGGACTTAAAGTAACGTGGCTTGTCCGGCAGATACTGCTTACCATAGTTGCTTTCAATATACGAAGCAGCGGCTGCACGGGCTTCTTCGGAAATACGAAGGGAGTCGGTTCTCATGTAGGTAATGAGACCAACCTGCTTGCCCTGAATGTTTACACCTTCATAGAGTTCCTGAGCCACCTTCATGGTACGGCGGGTCTGGAAGTTCAAGCGGCGGGAAGCATCCTGCTGCAGGGTAGAAGTAATGAATGGCGGAGCCGGCTGTTTGCGGCGGGTGCCCTTCTTTACGGAATCTACGGTAAAGGCTGCGCCGTCCAGACGGGACAGCAATGCATCTGCCTGTTCCTTACTGGCAATTTCCACCTTGCCCTTTTCATCAGAAACCAGGGCAGCAGCAAAGACCTTTCTGCTGGAAGGTGGGTTAAATTTGGCATCAATGCTCCAGTATTCTTCCGGAACAAAGGCCTTTATCTTATTTTCACGGTCTACAATCAGGCGGACAGCCACAGACTGTACTCGGCCTGCAGACAAACCGCGGCGAATCTTCTGAGAGACGAATGGGCTAATGCGGTAACCTACCAGACGGTCCAAAATACGGCGGGCCTGCTGGGCGTTTACCAAGTCCATATCAATCTTGTGTGGATTGGCCATGCCTTCTTCAATACCGGTACGGGTAATTTCGTTGAAGGTGACGCGGTTCTTTTCTGTCATGTCCAGGTCCAGAAGGGTAGCAAGATGCCAGGAAATTGCCTCCCCTTCACGGTCGGGGTCCGTTGCCAGGAAGATCTTGTCATAGTTCTTAACGGAATCTTTCAATTCCTTGACAAGTTTCTCCTTTCCCTTGATAACCGCATACTTTGGCTCAAAGTCATTCTTTACGTCAACGTTCAGTTTTGCAGCAGGCAAGTCACGTACGTGACCCATGGATGCTACAACATCGTATTCATCGCCAAGAATAGACTGAATGGTTTTCGTCTTGGTAGGCGACTCTACAATAATCAAATTTGACATAGTTTATCCATCCTGTTTCAAAATATAATTTCGGTCAGGCCGCAGGGAAAGGTACCCCAGCAGCTCCAGCTCCGTAAGGGCGCCTAAAAGCTGGCTCATGGTCCATCCCGTTTGGTCGACTAAAGTATCTATGTTTAACGGCGGGCCCTGGAATAGTTCGTAAAGCGTACGGGCATCTTCCGTTACCCCATCCGTTAAAGGCTTCTTATGAAATTTGGCAACCGATGCCGCGTTTTGTTTCTCCGCCAGTTCCGCCTTCTGTAATGCCTCGGCATCCAAAGACGGCAGCGGTTTCCAGTGGTCTTCTGTGGTTAAGTCACACAGCAGGTCCGAAAGCAGTTCTTTCGGAACCCGAATCACACCGGGGTAGGATTCTAGGAGTGGCGCAACCACATCCATGGAACAAGTGACCCGTGTGGCACCGTCCTTTAGAAGTTCTTCTGCGCCGGCATAGGCGGTGCAGGTGACCTCCCCGGGAATGGCGTAGACCTCCCGGTCATAGGAATAGGCATCCTTTGCCGTTAGAAGAGAACCGCTTTTCTTATGGGCTTCCACTACGAGGGTGCCCACGGAAAGACCGGCAATAATGCGGTTGCGGTTGGGGAACGTGCCCCGGTTGGGCTCGTCCATGGGGTTGGTCTCACTGAGGAGTAGCCCCTGTTCGGCAATGACTTGCCGCAGTCCCTTGTTGGACGGGAGGTAACTCGAAAGAATGCCTCCCCCAAGGACTGCAATGGTTGGTGCCCCAGCGGAAAGTGCGCCTAAATGGGCTGCACTGTCTATGCCTAAGGCGCCACCACTGCAAATGCAGAAATTGCAGTGGGATAGCTGTTCGGCAATGGCCGAAGCAGCGTGCATGCTTCTAGAACCCGGGTTCCGGGTGCCTACAATGGCAAAGGGCAGCCGTCGGTGGAGCACCGACAGGTCTCCTTTGGCATACAGCACCGCCGGATATTCCGCGGTCTGAAGCAAAAGCGGCGGATAATCTGGGTCTCCCGGCGTCAAAATGTCTATGCCCTCCCGGGCACAGACCTCCAGCTGCCGGTAACTTTCCTCTACCGCCGTTTGGCCCATGCGGCGCAAGGTAGACGGGGCAAATAACCCCGTGGCCTCCCGGGCCTCTCTACTGTCCTCATATATTTCCTGAGGACAAGAATAAACAGAAAAAAGCTTTTCAATATTGGCTCTCTGCGGAAGACAGTTATGGAGCCAAATCCAATAATTCAGTTGTTTCATTCGGTTTCACCATTTCCCACATGAGGATGGAGGCTGCTGCCCCCGCATTCAGTGACTCCGCTCTTCCAAGCATTGGAATGGTAACCAGCTGCTGGCAACTTTGGAGCGTTTCTTCGGTGACACCGTTTGCTTCGTTTCCGACCACAACCAAAACACCGCCGCCAAAGTCTGCTTTGGTCAGAGGGGTTGCTTCGGTCCGCGGGGTGGAAGCATATGTTTTTAAACCGAGGGATTCTGCGTTTTTCACCAAGTCCGTTACATTCTCCGTAAGAAGAATCGGCAGTCTCAGCAAAGCACCCATAGAGGCGCGCAGTGCTTTCGGACTATAAATGTCGCAACCGCCGGACACAATGAGGGCGGTAATGCCCAGGGCCTCTGCCGTACGGCTGATGGCACCCAGGTTGGCCGGATCCTGTACATTTTCCAGTAACAGGTATTTTCCGGTCTTTGACATTGTCGGACAAGAACTTTTAACAGAGCTTAAAACACAGTACACACCTTGGGCATTGGTGGTATCGGAAAGCTTATCCGATACCGCTTCGGAGACCTGAAAATAGGTTTTGGAAGCCCCCATTAATTCCTCCAGTTCTGCCTGGTTTTTTTCATAGGCAGCCTGGGTGAAATACAGCTCCTCAGCCGTGAGGCCGGTGCGGACAATGTCCATGCAAAGACGGAGTCCTTCCAGGACAAAAAGGTTCTCTTCCTTACGCAGTTTTGCGGAAGAAACCAGTTTCACCACATGTTTAATTTTCGGGTTTTGTACACTGGAAATGACGTCCATAGATAAGCCCCTTAAAAGCAAAAAGCACGCCCGCGCACACGCGCGGACGTGGGTTTTATTTTGTTTATTTGAGTGCTGCCTTAGCCTGTTCGGTAAGAGCGGTGAAAGCAGCTGGGTCAGAGATGGCAATTTCGGAGAGCATCTTTCTGTTGAGGTCGATGCCAGCCTTCTTCAGACCATTCATGAAGGTGGAGTAGTTCATGTCGTTTGCTTTGCATGCAGCAGAAATTCTGGTGATCCAAAGACGACGGAAGTCTCTCTTCTTCTGCTTACGGCCAACATATGCATACTGGCCGGATTTCATAACTGCTTCTTTAGCAGTCTTGAAAAGCTTGGACTTAGAGCCATAGTAGCCCTTAGCCATCTTCAAAGTTTTATTTCTTCTCTTGCGAGTCATCATTGCGCCTTTAACGCGTGCCATACTAGTTTACCTCCAAGTGTTTTTTACAAATCTGCAGTCTATCTGCTCGTTCTTATTTGTAAGGAACCATCTGCTTGATAGCCTTCTGGTTGGTCTTGTCGGCAACCTGCTGCTGGCGCAGAGTTCTCTTTCTCTTAGTGTTCTTCTTGGTTAAGATGTGGGATTTGTTAGCGTGAGCCATTTTTGGCTTGCCGTTTGCGGACATTTTGAAACGCTTCTTAGCACCGCTGTGAGACTTAATTTTCGGCATGGGATTATCCTCCTTGATATTCTTAGTCAGCAGCCTGTTCCTCAGCTGGTTTTTCCTGCTGTGGCTTCTGCTGTTTTTTCTGTGCCTTTGCTGCTGGTTTAGCAGACTTTGCTGCCAGGAACATAAGCATCTGACGGCCTTCCAGTTTGGCGGCCTTTTCTACGGTACCGTATTCGGAACAAACTTCAGCAAACTGTTCCATGGTAACCTTACCGGCTTCCGGATGGGCCATTTCTCTACCGCGGAAACGAATAGAAACTTTTACTTTGTTTCCGGCTTTTAAGAACTTAATGGCTTGGTTTGCTTTGGTGTCGAAGTCATGCTTGTCAATTTTAAGGGAGAGTCTTACTTCCTTAATTTCAACCGTATGCTGATTCTTCTTTGCTTCTTTTTCCCGCTTGGACTGTTCAAAGCGGTACTTACCGTAGTCCATGATTTTGCACACAGGCGGTTTTGCGTTTGGCGCAACCTTAACGAGGTCTAAGTTCTTCTGCTCTGCCAACTGCAAGGCGTCTTTTGCAGACATAATGCCCAGCTGTTCGCCGTCAGCGGAAATTACACGAACTTCTTTGTCTCTAATTTGTTCATTGACCTGTGTCATGTCTTTGCTGCTAATGTTCAAGCACCTCCAAGGCTAAAATAAAACGAAAACACGGACAGAAAAGTTCCGTCCGTGCAATACTCATCAGAATTTTCCCAAAGGGAAAAGCCAGAATATTGACCCGCGCCAGACAATTCCGCGTAGGTGAGAACGGTTTCTGTTCTGCTTTGTTGTGCATTTAATTTACCACCGCCGGCTCCCAATGTCAACAAAAAAATTGGCATTTTTTCAGTAGATTGGCGGTTTTTTGAAACACTTGGGGTTATCTTCCGAAGAGTCTACTATCCCTAGCGTTCCAGTTCATTTCATCGGCCACCAAAAGGGCTCTGCAAGGGGCTGCTTCCACCCCAGCAATTTTCAGCGGCTGGGCAAATAAGAAGAAGTCTCCGTCCCGCTCCACTTTGGACAGGTCTAAGCCTTCCAAAACCAGGGCGCCTTTGGACATTAAGTCGTAGTACACGTTGACACTGTCATTCGGCAATTCCGGCAGGCCTTCGAAGCCTATGAGATCATAGCCCAATTCGGCCATATCCTTGGCAGCGCCGGCAAAAAATGCTACCGGCGAACCGTCTTCGGTGCGAAGGATAATGCGGCGGGCATTTCGTGGGAACAGATTCTCTACCACTTCTCCGGTAACCGGGAATGGTACGGTAACCACAGTGACCGGTCCAACGCACTTGCCAAGCAGTGGCGAAGAGGTATTTAAAGCATCTTCGTTGTCCATGACAAAGGAAGGCAAAAGCACATGGGTCCCTGTCTGCAGAGAGGCGTAAAGGACAGACTGGTTAAAGTCCTCCCCATCTGCCATGCTGTTGGCCACCTGTAACCGTGGCTGTGGTTCAAAGGATTTTTGCGATGCAGTCAATAACTCGGTAGAAATATCTATGACTTTCATGGTGTCTCCTCTTTCTGGTTCAAACCAAAAAATTGGGCCAATGGGTTATTTGCTTTGGTAGCTTCGGTCGTGGACTCGGTTTCCGGTTCGGCAGCCTGTGGAGCAGGTGCTACATACGGGGTGGTATACGGATCCACATAAGGGGTGTCATACGGATAAGTCACGTTCGGATTCATGTTGGAAAACGTATCCGGCTTCTTCGTAATGACCACGTCTTTTAAATCTCCGGAGAGCAGTGCCTGGGTCAGAAGGTTCTGATAAAGACCATTAATAATGTTTTTATACATATTATTGTAGGCCCTATCCTTTTTCGGCAGGTCCTCCAGGAAATAAGTCAGCACCTGCGTGGTAACAGTTTTCCGGTCATACTTGGTCCGTTCGTCCTTTTTCGGCGCGGCGATTCGGCTGCTTTCGCCTTCGGAAAGAGTGCCGTTAAAAATCAGGGATCCCAAGCTTTCAGAATTAATGCTTGCCCCAATTTTGGTCAGGTCATCTGCCCCTTCGGAAAGCACCAGTTCCAGGGCCATGCCGCCCATGTCTTCAAAGCCTTTTAATTGGAAACTGTCGGAGGTAAAAGTGCCATAAATATGGCCCTTTTTCAGGGTCAGGTTCCGGTAGTGAACCCGGCCGGCAAGGCCACCGAAAGAGAACGTAGCTACACCGTTTTTCTTTCCTTCCGGGGTCAGGACAGCCTGCAAAATATCATTGGATCCAACCCGGAGATAAACGGATTTTCCCTGGTCCTCATCTGCCTTCAAAATGGCACCAAATAAGAGGTCATTTTCCTTACTTTTAGTCATCATTTCCAGGCCGATAATTTGATTTCTGGTGTTGGTATAAAGGTCAATATTCACCTTTTCCAATCCGCTTTCTGTCAGTAAAGTGACAGCCCATTTTCGGATATTTTCTACCAGATTTTCATAACTTTCCACATCCATTTGACGGGTGTCAGGAAGTTTTTTATTAATGGCTTTTAAGAGCTTTTCATTCCCTTTTATGCTGTCACAGAAGGTGTGCACAAAGGTCTGTGCCTGTTCGGCATTCATTAAAATATTGCAGCGGGTTCCGGTGGCAGTTTGCTCTCCCAATTGCATGGAAAAATGCTTGTCCGTCTTGTAGGAAATGTCGTCTTTGACGGCGTTATACCCGTCTAAAACAGCCCCCAAAATGCACTTCTTTTCGGCCCCATCCAAATTGTTCCAAATGGATTCCAGCTGGGTTTTCATTTGCGAATATTCTTCGGTTTTGGTCAGCATCCAGCCGGTGGAAAGTTCCGGAATGTTTAAATAGGAGTTGTCTCCCACCTGTTTTTTCTGAACGGTGAGAACGGCACCTTCCCCATCGGTCATCCGGAAGGTACTTTCCTCATTTCCCCCGTTTTTATTCACGGTCAGGGACGTGGTGGAATTGGCCAAATAGTCCGTAAACAGGCGGCCGGAGCGGACTCCGCCCAATTCATTGGCGCCAAATTCAGTTAAATTGGCGCTGACGTTGCCTGTCACCTCGTATTTGGTGTCTTCTCCGGAAAGGAAACTCAGTTCCCCTGCCAAATCAGAAGCGTCTGATAAGCCCCTCATAGCCACGTATTTGGTGTACCCGGCTTCCGAGGTCACCAAGGATACCGCAAAGCGGGGATGAATCAGATATACGGCAAAAATGACGAGAATAACAGCCAACACGACCGAAATACCCGTTATCCAGTTTTTCTTTGTTCCGGACATACTGGCTTTTCTGCCGGTTTCTAAATAAGCCATTCTGTCACCTCCAAAAATCTGTATTCATTTTATCAAGAAATAAAAAACCACGCAATAAAATCCCCCTTCCGAAGAAGAGGGATTTCATGCGCGTTGCTATACACCTTATTACACCGCATTGCACCGAACAGTTACTCTTGTTTTTCCGCCCGGAGTACAGGTGAAGAGTGTTAGGCCCCAGTCCCCACTCGTCATCTCATCCACTTGTGTCGGTAACAATGTTTCCAGTGAAGCTACTTCATACTGGTACACATTCCCTTCGGTGTCTGTAAAGATGACCTTTGCCCCGCGATTTAGATTCTTTAAGTTGCCAAAATGGCTTCTATAGTTATGCGCTGCAATTACCATGTTATTGGCATAAACCGTTCCGGAATAGCGGCATGGGGAGCGTTTTAAATTGTCATAGCTCCATTCTTCCATAACCGGCAATTCAATGTCCAGAGATGGAATAGAAATGGTGCCTACATACCGTTTTCCCTTTACCTCTATGGTCGGCATAGAACGGTTTGGATTATCTGTACTAAACGGAGAGTCGGCATCCTTGATCTCGTCGTTAATGACGGTAAGCACTTCTTGGCTTACAGCCTCCGCGTGGTGAGACTCCCATAAGAAGTACCCACCAATCACGGCAGCTGCGAGAACGAGAATAAATCCGATTCCGATTAGAATCATACCTTTTTTAGGCTTCTTCGTCTTCGTCATTGTATCTCCTGTAGCGAATCATACCAACCAACATAATCATCAGGCCTGCGCCTGCCAAACCGGAAACCAGAGTCCAGTTCTGACCGGTCTTCGGCAATGTGGTGGTAGAAGTTCTAGTAGCGCTGGTACCGGTAATAATACGGGTGGTACCGGATTTTGCAGGGGTCTGCGTGTTGCTGGATTTGGTTCCAGGAGCAGCATTTGGAGAATTGGTCTTTTCGGTCAACTGGTCATATTCAATATCGAATACCAAAGTGTCATCCTTTACGTGCTTGGAAACGTCAACAACATATCCCTCCGGAACTTCCGGCTTTACGCTGTATTCGCCCTTTTCTACGTCAGTGATGGTCTTGGTCCAGTCTTCGTCTTCTCTAACTTTAACCTTCTGATATTCTTCTCCATCCTTGTCTACTTCAACTTCCAGTTCGTCTTTTGGAGCAGTAGCAGTCGGTTCAAACATCATGCAAAGAGCCACATTGTTAAAGAGCGGCACTTCGGAGCTTTCATGCTTGCCTTCTACGTCAATATCCCAAACCGGCTTGCCTTCCTGCCACTGTGGCAGAGAAATCAAGGTTGGAACCGGTTCATAGAAATAACCGTCTTCAATTTCGGTGGTTTCTCCAACAATAAGGTATCCGCCGGTGGTAACATTTTCAAATACCAGCTGGCCGTCTTTGTCGGTAGCGCCATAGGAATCTTCCTTCAGGCCGTCAGCCCAAACATAGTTTTCCAGGGTAGAGGCTGCATTGTCGCTGAACAAATCTACCTTGTAATCTTTAAACTGTCCCGTCAACGTGTAACTATCCGTTACAGCGTCGTAGTCAGCTACACGGTACAAGGAGAATACAACGCCTTCCACCGGGTAATCCAAGGTAATGGAACCCTTTGGATCTGCAGCATTTACCGGTAAAACCAAGCTTAGCAACAAGCTTAAAGCTAACAGTAAACCGCCCAGTTTCTGTACTAATTTCACGTGTCTCATCCCTCTTTCTGATCCTTATCGTCATCTTTGAGTTTTCGGCCGCCAAGCACATGGCCCATGGCCTCGTTATATACTTTCCGTTCTTTCTTTCTCTTTCTGGTATTGGAAATAACCCAAATTAAAATTCCCAGAAGGATTGGTGCTCCAACAATTGGAGCCATCATGGTCGGTTCCATCTGGACACCGTCTGCCGGTACCGAATTGATGTCAACCGCGTTGCCTACTCTGTGACCACGAACCAACAACCGGTGGGTGTTGATACCGTACGGAGTGCAAGTAACCAAGGTACAGTAATCCTTGCCCTCTTCAATTCCCAATGCGGTAATATTGTCCGGTTCCACAATGAGAATTTGGTCTACCTGGTAGGTATATTCTTCATTTAATACGAACAGTTTGAAGACGTCCCCTTCTGCCAATCTGTCCAAATGGGTGAACAGCTTTGCAGATGGAAGCCCTCTATGTCCGGATAGTACACAGTGGGTGCTTTCGCCGCCAACCGGAAGGGAAGATCCTTCCAAATGGCCTACGCCAATTTCCAAAACCTGATCCGAAGTACCATGGTAAATTGGCAGCGAAACATTTAATTTTTCTATTTCGATGTGGCCCATAACACCGGCGCCACCAATGTTCAATGCTTCGTTATAGAGCTTTTTGTCTTCGTCAGACAACCCCATTCCGGAGTGCCTGGTTTTTACGTTAAATTCTTTTGCCTTTTCCAATTCTTCGGTATAGTCTTCCGGAGTCATGTGAGAAAGGGCTTCATCATACGCGGAAATAACACGGGATGCATGGAAAGAATTCACGTAGTTACTTACGCTTGGATACATCAGTAAGCAAAGTCCTGCAGTGAATACCACAACAAGCAAAACCATGGTCCAGTTCTTTTTGAACCAGACTTTGAAGCTTTTTTGCTCGGTCTTCATATAGGGCTCTCCTTACTGCCGTATCAGGCACCGGTCCCAATTGGGAGGGACCGGTACCCGTAAGGCTTTAACTTACGAATAGATAATCTTTATTGCCGAGTTAAAGACTATTTTTTGAACTAATTAGTTTTCCTTAGAAGTGCGGAACTTGGTGAACATAAGAACGCCAGCACCCATTACAAGGATGGAACCAAGAGCGTAAAGGATAACAGTACCCATACCGCCGGTTTCTGGAAGAGTTGCGCCAGCCTTGTTTTCTACGTTGCCTTCTACGGAACCAGTTTCTACGTTACCTTCAGCGAAGTCGCCACCAGTGAGGGAGGTAAGAACTTCTGTTCTAGCCTTGTCTTCCCATACGGTGTCATGAGCTGCGGTTACTTCGAATTCGATAGGAGCGATGGCATTGTATCCATCAGGAGCCTTGGTTTCGGTGATTCTGTACATACCATCATCAACGCCGGTAGCGGTGAAGGTAGTGCCTTCTGCGTCAAGTTTAAGAGCAACTTCTACCCAATCTTTCTCGGTAGCATCGTACTTTTCAAGTTTGAACTGAGCGCCGGTAAGAGCGTCGCCGTTTTCGTCAACCTTATTTACTACTACGTTGTAGGTAAATACGATAACGCTGTCATGAGGAGTTTCATTGGTGTCTTCTGGGCTTTCTGGGTTAGCGGAGTATTCAAGCCAAGCTTCGTTAACTTCGCCATAGGAACCGTTATGAGCGGATTCGTTCAGGATACCGGTGTAAATAACGTCAATAGCGTTGCCACCCTTAACGTCGATGCCGAGAGCCTTAAGGTCTTCAATTACGAGATCAAAGTGAGAAGTGCCATCTTCAAGGGTAGTGTAGGTAACGGTGTACTGATCTTCAGTAAGTTCTACGCCAGCTACTACTACGTCTTTAATTTCTTCATAGGTGATACCCTTTTCCTGAGTATCGTGGAATGCTACATAGTAGTTGTCATATTCATCCATGTTTTCTGGAAGAGTTGCATGAAGTTTAAATGGAACGGAGTCGCCGATGTCATAGTCAGCGGAATCCTGCCAACCAGTGTCGTCAATCTTGATGTCGCCAGCCTTCGGTGTGGTGGAATCGTTGGTATCCAGGGTCTTCTTGTTGAAGGTAGGAGCCTTATCAGCTTTTGCATTAAGAACTACGTCTTTGTCAACTACCTTAACCAGAACGGTAGAATAAACTTCGCCGGCAGCCAGCTTAGTAGTATCTTTTGCAAGATACCAACCAGCGTCTACAGTTGCAGGAGAGGATGCGGATACGGTTGCAATTGCTTCAGAATCAAAATCGGTGAGAGCTTTTGCATCTTCGCCGACTTTAATAGCTGCAGCAGCGGCGTTAACGTCAGCGGTCTTATCCTTGGCGTTCTGGCCCCAAGCCAGGTCTACCAATTTTCCGCCGGATGGAGTACCGGTAATGATCTGATACAAAGCGTAGGTACGATTGTCATTGGTGGATACAGCGAATTTTGCTGCGTCAGCTGCGAAAGCAGGAATACACATAGCAGCTACTAACGCAAGTGAGAGTACGAGTGTTAAAACTTTGGTGAAAGTCTTTTTCATAATAAGTTTCCTTTCTGTGTAATCTGTGTTGATAAATTCCCAATTTATGTTTAAAAATGTCCTATTCCCTGGCGGGGGAATTCTTTATGCACGGGAGAAGTTTACTGTAACCCCTCCTTACGTCTAAGGTAAATTACGTAGGCACCGCCTGCTACAACCATGAGGAATACACCGGTCATAGTGAACATCAGGGTACCGGATCCGCCGGTTTCTGGAAGTTCATATTCGGTTGGTGCTGCTTTATTCGTAATAGTGGCATCCACATCGTAAAGTTTGTCGGTGTTGGTTACCACGTTATAGCCGTAAGAGGTTTCATAACCTTCCAGGTCATTTTCAACTACATAGTAGTAATATTTCTGACCTTGGTTGTTGGCGTAAGCCAAACCGTCAATGTCGAGGGTCCAGTTGTCGGTACCGCCGTTAACGGTGTAGCTATCCAACTTTTCTGCACCAGTAACCTGATCCTGTGCCAGGCCTTCCGTGGTGCTTCTGTAAAGAACGAATGTAATGTGGTTTACATCTTCAGGAGAATTCATGGTCTTGCCAAATTCGTCCTGCCAAATCTTCTTTACTGTAATCTGTGCAACGGCTGGAGTTTCCTTCTTATCGGAAAGTGCCAAGGTGCCGTTGGCAGTTACCTTCGTTGCGGTAATACCACTTGGTGCATTGGTCATGCTGGTGTGGGTGTTATCACCGAACCAGAAGTAATGCTTGTTGGTATCTAATTCATATCCATTCGGAGCCTGCGTTTCAATTGCATAGTAAGCAGTTCCGGATTTCTTTACGGTTACGGTTGCTTTACCATCGCTGCCAGTCTCTACGCTGGTTTCTTTGCTCCAGTTGGAGCCGGTCCATACATAGACATCATATTTTGCACCGGAAAGGTAAGTGGTGCTGTTGTCTTCGTCGGACTTAACCAGGCTAAAGCTGCCGCCGTTGGTTTCAACCGTTGGGTTCGGCATGCCTGCATATACGCAGTGCCATTCACCGCCTGGGTTGGTGAAGTAATTACATACAATCCAACCGGAGGAGGTACCGCCGTATCCGGTGCCATACTGACCAACTGGACCAATGGAGGCATTCGGTGCAATAAATGTGCCGGCGGTTGCTTCTGCAAAGTCAATTACTTCTGCATACGGCATGTTAAAAATAACCGTACTAGCTGTGGTGAAAATCTTCTGGTCAGACGTTGCGGTTTGAATGAAATTGGATTCTTTGTCCACGTTCCAGCACTCATAACGCCTTACCTGACACTTGGTACCACTGTAGTTAAAGACAATTGTCTGTGTGGATCTCTTTTTAATCTTGAGGCCGTTAGTGGTATGAATGTTGTCACCATTAATGTAATATGTGCCATCAGGAAGTCCAGTCAAATCAAGCAATGCATTATTCTGGTCTAAGTACCAGCCGGTAACATTTTTACCGAGAGTATTGTCCCAATAGGTACCATATTCACCGAAGACTGCAGTCGGTTCGTTGTACATAGCCAAGGATACTTGTTTTACATAAGCAATCATGGCTTCTACATCGTTCTGGATATTGGCAGCGGTATCGGCTCGAACCGAACCGTTGTTACCTTCTGCATAGAACTGATGATTGTCAATAATAGACTGGGTTGTGCGGAGAACGAAGTTACTACCGTCAACCTTCAGGGAACTGCCGGAAGGCATCTTTGCAACATAGAACCAACCACCGTTCTTTTCGCCGGTACCTGCATAAGCACCTGCGGTTACGTTACCGCCGCCCGGAGAATCCAGGGTGGTGCAAGCGAAGTTGGAGTCCATGTGGGCATCTTTCTTAATGGTGTTGGCGGTAATACCAAAGTAGACTGCCTGACCTAAGATATCCTGGAAGTTTCTAGGAGTACCAGGACCGGTAACGTTGGTTGTCTGTCCGTTAGCACCAATCATTACCAAGGAGAAGTTGTCCAGTTTGAAGTTTACTTCTTCAAAGTTGGTTACTTTCTTCGTTACGACTTCTACGTTAATGTCCTCTGCGGAAATGTCAGTAGCTTCTGCGGTGTTATCTACCTTTGCCTTGACCTTGTCGTCCAGTGGCATATGGTAAATAGCTACATCGCCCTGCTCAGCCAGTTTCTGCAGCTGATCATTCTTAAATTCGAAGTTGATGGATACGGATCCTTCTTCCGGCTGATATTCAATGCCGTCAATTAAGAAGGCTACGTCGTAGCAAAGAGTGTTGTTTCCGTTGAAGTTTCCGTTCTTAACGGAGTCATTCAATGCTTCCATGTAAGCGTCGTAGTTGTAACCATCGGTCTTATCTGTAATTAAGGTAACTACAAATTCTGCATTGTCCGGAATGGCTGCTGCCTTTTCCAAGGTAGCGGTAACAGCTACGTTCTTATCTTCGTATACATACTCAACTCGTTCTGGAGTAGCTTCCTTGTCTTCCGGAGTTTCTGCCTTATAGCAATTGGAGCTATGGGTGTGTTCTTCCTTATCACAAGTCAGTACTTCTTTGGAAGTGTAACAATCCTTGGTGTGCTTGTGTCCTTCGGACTCTGCTATGCCGCAGATTAGGTTACCCTCCTCGTCGTAGCATGCATCAGTGTGATGATGAGCATCCGTTTCCTTTAACCCACAGGTTAGTTCGGTTACGGTCTCATAGCATTCAGCTGTGTGCGTGTGTTCTGCTTTTCCACAAATCAGGTTGTCGTTTTCCTGAGTGATTGCCGGTAAAACCAACATATAAGTGGTAGCAAAAACAACTGCAATGGCAGCTACCATAAGCGCTCTAAGCCATGTTGAATGCTTTTTGTGTTGTTTGATGACGTTCTCGGTTTGAACGACAGTATCGTTTTTTGAACGCAAAAAAAGACACACCCCTTTCCTAAAATTCTTCTGAACGTATGCAAAAATACGTTCAAGGCTCCATAAGCCTCTGCTGTGCAGTCCAGAGGCTCAGGCACCCTAATTTACTTTTCCGAAGTCTGTTAGCGGCCAGGCTCGGAAAATGATTTTACCTACCAGCTGTTCTTCCGTTACACAGCCAATAGTTTTGCTTCTACTGTCGGCGGAGGTTGCGCGGTGGTCACCCATGACGAAGATTTTTCCATCTGGTACCTGATACGGTAGGATCTGGTCACATTCACCGAAGGCGGTTTCGGTTAAATATGGTTCGTCAATCGGTTCACCATTTACGTAAACCTTTCCGTCGTCATCCATGTCCACCCATTGCCCGGCGGTGGCAATGACTCGTTTTACTAGAATCTTGTTGTTGTAGTAGAACGAAACTACATCGCCCTGCTTATATTCATGGGTCTTAACGGAAACAACAATGTTTCCTTCCGACAAGGTCGGTGTCATAGACGTTCCATAAATCTGCAGGATCGGTAAAACTGTGGTTGCAACCAAGATTGCAATGGCAGCTACCGTGATGAGGGAGAACAAGGTGTTCTTCAATACAGATAAATATCTGCGTTTATATTTTTCCCGGTGTAATTCGCCTTCCAGCAAATCTAGATCCGGGACAGTTACTGCTTTTGTGCTCATCCGGCAAGACCTTCCTTGTCCGCCAGTTTCACGGTCATAAAGTTGGCCTCGTTTTTCAGGATGGAACTAATTCCGGTGCCCCGACTAAGGGAATCAAACGAGGACAGGAGTTCTTTCAGACCCTGATGAGCTTCATAAAAGGCTTCCAGCTTGCCGGAAAGGTCTGCCCAATATTGGCCGGCTTCTTTCTCGGTTGCCTTGATTTTTTCCTGGCAGCGGTCTTTCGTAATCCGTTCCAGTGCTACGCATCTTTGTTTCGTGTCTTCTAAGAGGCGATTTGCTTCTTCCTCTATAATGGACATTCGTTCCGATGCCATTAGCTCTTGTTCATCATTCAGCCGTTTAATGTTTTCAATATAATCATCGCAAGCCGCTTGGGCTGCTTCAAACACACCATTAATTCGTAAAGCTGCTTCTGCAATGTTGCCAGGCTCATCTAAATCAAATTCATTCCAGGTGGTTCGAACGGCGCTTGCCTGAATCTGAACCGGAATGCCATTGGTTACTTGCTCGTTGAGCAATCCGATGGTTTCATTTGCCTTGGTCAGCTCTAACTCCTTGGTGGCAAGTTGGGCTTGGCACTCGGCCAAATCCTTACCTTGGGCTACCAAGAGTTCCAGCAGCTCTAGCCTATTCAGTTTTTTTAACTCTTTGTCGGTCATGGCGGTTTGCCCTCCAAATCATTAAAAAAAGGTACACCAGCCTTCGCGGTGCACCTTTTGAAAAAAACAATACGTAGGAGTTTCAAATAAAAAAGAGTGCACCTCGCACGGTACACTTCTTAATATTTAGACAACGCAACTAATTTTTAGGGAATGTAGAAATTAAAGCGTGTCCAAACAGTAAAGCACCGGCTGGGGACAGGTACATTATTGGCGGATGTTTGGATCCTTTAAGCAAGCATTGACGTGTCAAAGTTGACATATTGTAGGGAAAGCTTGCACCCTTACAATAATGTCTTGTTCGTTTTTTTACAATATCCAATGTTCCAATTATTGAGACATCCCTTTGTGCACTTCGTCAACAAAAAGTGCGCTGTTTGTGCACTTTGTACACTTTGTTCGGTTTTTTCACACTTTGTTAACCAACACCCCTGTTGGTTATCCATATAGGCTTCTTTTAAGCAAACAAATGTTTGCTTTTTGAGGTAGGGGGTGCTATACTATAAACGAACAAATGTACGGAGGTGTCTCATGGAGAATATTAACAAGACACAAGAGAAAATCTACCAGTACCTTTTGGAGCGTTCCCAGCAGACTGCTGTCCCGCCAACCGTGCGTGAAATTGGCAGCGCTGTCGGTCTCAAATCTACCTCCTCTGTCCAAACCAATTTGGACGCATTAGAGAAGGCCGGATACATTTCCAGAGACCCACTTTTAAAGCGTTCCATTAAATTAAATGTTGGCGTTCAGCAGAACGACTATACCAATGTACCTCTCTTGGGTACCGTTACCGCCGGCCAGCCTATTTTAGCTACGGAGCAAATTGAAGACTACATTCCGTTTGCCGGTCCGGTTTCTTCCGACAAATCCTTGTTTGCCCTTCGCGTTCGTGGGGAATCCATGATCAACGCCGGCATCCTGGACGGAGACATCATTGTAGCCGAACGGACCCCGGTAGCCAACAACGGGGAAAAGGTGGTTGCCCTCATTGATGACGAAGCCACCGTCAAAACCTTCTACAAGGAAAAGGACTACTTCCGTCTGCAGCCGGAAAATGACTACATGGACCCAATCATCTGTGACGAACTGGTTATTTTAGGCAAGGTTATTGCCGTTTTCCGTTACTATTAATTTTGTTCTTTTATATATAATTGTATAAAGCCCTCGGTTCGAGGGCTTTTTCTTTTTGTTTTTCTCCGCTAAAATAGGATTGTTATTACATTGGAAAGAAGGGGCCCTATGAAAAAAGTTGCCATTGTTACCGGCGGATCTTCCGGCATTGGTCTGGGTATCTGCAAGCGGTATGCAAAAAAAGGAATCAAAGTCTATGACTTCTCCCGTCATGAAGTCAGCCTGCCAAAAGGCGTAACCCATATTCCTTGTGACGTTACTTCTCTTGCTGACATTCAGGCTGCCGTCAAAGCCGTTATGGACAAAGAAGGCCGCATTGACATCTTAGTAAACAATGCCGGTTACGGTATTTCCGGTGCCATTGAATTTACGGAAACCGAAGAGGTACGGAAACAATTTGATGTAAACTTCTACGGTACCGTGGACCTGACCAAGGAAATCATTCCTATTATGAGAAAGCAGAAGAGCGGCCGCATTATTAATATTTCCTCTGTGGCCTCCCCTATTGCCATCCCATTCCAGGCTTATTATTCTGCCAGCAAAGCTGCCATTACCAGCTACACCTTTGCGCTGAAAAACGAACTTCGTCCCTTCGGCATTAAAGTCATTTGCATTTGGCCGGGAGACATTGCCACCGGCTTTACCGATGCCAGAGAAAAGTCTCCGGTAGGAGACGACATCTACGGCGGCAAAATTTCCAAAGCCGTGGAATCCATGGAACACGACGAACGAAACGGTATGCCGGCAGACAAAGCAGGCAAACAGATTGCAGATAAAACCTTGCGTAAGTTCCCGTCTCCGGTTTACACCATTGGCGCCATTTACAAGGTCTTTGTCTTCCTGCAAAGAATTGTGCCGCAAAGCTTCCTCTACTATGTAGTTGGAAAAATGTATTAAAAAAGAGCCCGCAGTTTGCGGGCTCTCTTTTTTTGTTTTGTTGCGGCGCGTTGCGCTAGCTTATGGCAGCGATATGCGGTGCGGCCGTTTGCCGTTTGGCCTTCGCCTTCACGCATTAAAATGCAATGCGTTCAGCAAGCCAATCCTTTACGTCTGCCATTGGCATACGAACCTGTTCCATGGTGTCTCTGTCACGGATGGTAACGCAGTGGTCTGCTTCTACACCCTTTTCAGGATCTCCAACGGTTTCGAAGTCAATGGTAATACAGTAAGGAGTACCAATTTCGTCCTGACGGCGGTAACGCTTACCAATGGAACCGGTTACGTCGTAGTCCAAAACGAAGTACTTGGACAGTTCTTCATAGAAAGCAGTAGCTTCTTCATCCAACTTCTTGGAAAGTGGAAGAACAGCTGCCTTGTATGGAGCAATGGCCGGATGGAAGTGCATTACGGTACGAACGTCGTCGTTGCCCTTCTTGTCCTGACCTACGACTTCTTCATCATAAGCTTCTACCAAGAGAGCTAAGAAGAGACGTTCTACGCCAAGAGACGGTTCAATTACATATGGAATATAGCGTTCGTTGGTTTCCGGATCAAAGTAGTCTAAGGTCTGGCCGGAAACGTTGCTGTGCTGTGTTAAGTCATAGTCGGTACGGTCTGCTACGCCCCAAAGTTCACCCCAACCGAACGGGAAGAGATATTCGAAGTCGGTGGTTGCTTTGGAATAGAAGCAAAGTTCTTCCGGATCATGGTCACGGAGACGGAGGTTTTCTGCCTTAATGTTCAGGGAGTATAACCAGTCACGGCAGAAACCACGCCAGTATTCGAACCATTCCAGGTCGGTGCCCGGCTTGCAGAAGAATTCTAATTCCATCTGTTCAAATTCACGAACACGGAAAATGAAGTTACCTGGGGTAATTTCATTACGGAAGGATTTCCCAATCTGAGCTACGCCAAATGGTACCTTTCTTCTGGTGGTTCTCTGAATATTTTCAAAGTTAACGAAAATACCCTGTGCGGTTTCCGGACGGAGATAAAGTTCTGCCTTGCTGTCTTCGGTTACACCCTGGAAGGTCTTGAACATCAGGTTGAACTTACGAATGTCGGTAAAGTCATGGGCACCACAGTCTGGGCAGGCAATGCCGTGTTCCTTAATGTAGTCCATGAGCTGCTGGTCATCCCAGCCGGCAGGGTTGTCGGTCAGACCATTTTCGAAAACATAGTCTTCAATGAGTTTATCGGCTCTGTGTCTGGTATGGCACTGTTTGCAGTCCATCAGTGGGTCGGAGAAGCCGCCCAAGTGACCGGATGCAACCCAAGTCTGTGGGTTCATCAGGATGGCGCTGTCCAGGCCAACGTTATACTTGTTTTCCTGAATAAACTTCTTTCTCCAAGCATCCTTAATGTTCTGCTTCATTTCTACACCAAGAGGACCATAGTCCCAAGTGTTGGCCAGACCACCGTAAATTTCGGAGCCGGCATAGACGAAGCCTCTGTTTTTACAGAGCGCAACGACTTTATCCATAGATTTTGCATTGTTTTCCATGCGAATCTCCCCTTTACGCGTGCGTGCGCGTATACATTTTAAAACATTGAAGAAAGTTTAATATATGCTACCTGAAAAGTCAATTGAGCAGCATGTCTTTTCTTTTCTCCTATTTTGTTTATAATATTCGTAACACTGAGGAAAGGAGCTTTCTTATGAGCCAAACCATTGCCGCCATTGCAACCCCAAACGCCGTAGGCGGAATCGGCATTGTCCGCATTTCGGGCGATGAAGCCTTTACCATAGCCGAAAAGGTATTCCGTACCATCAGTGGAAAGCCACTCTCCTCTTTCCCGGGATATTCTGTGTCTCTTGGCAATGTGCTCCATGGAGACGAAGTCATTGACCAAGCCATTGCAGTTATGTTCCGCGCACCGCGGAGCTACACCGGCGAAGACGTTGTAGAACTGCAATGCCATGGTGGGCTTTACTTGATGCAGGAAATCCTTCGCTTGGTCTTAGAACAGGGTGCGGCTCCCGCCGGTCCGGGTGAATTTACCAAGCGGGCTTTTTTAAACGGCAAGCTGGACTTGTCCGAAGCAGAATCGGTTATGAACCTGATTTCTGCCCACGGACAGCAGGCAGCCAATGCTGCATACCACGCCTTGGAAGGTTCCCTTTCCAAGGAAATCCGCAGCATTTCCGATGTCTTTATTGCTGCCTCCGCCCACATGGCCGCTTGGGCCGACTACCCGGACGAAATTTACGAAGAAGAACTGGATTATCCTCTTCTCCTCTCCCAGTTTAAAGACGCCAAAGGAAAACTGGAAAACCTTTGCCAAAAGTTTGATGCCGGTCAGGCCATTACGGAAGGCGTAGATACTGCCATTGTGGGCAGACCGAATGTGGGGAAATCTACCCTGATGAACCGCCTGCTGGGGAAGGACCGTTCCATTGTAACAAGCATTGCCGGTACCACCCGAGACGTCATTGAAGAGACGGCCCGCATTGGAAACGTGGTGCTTCGGCTGTCGGATACCGCAGGTATCCACGAGTCCGATGACACCGTTGAGTCCATTGGCATTCAGATGGCAGAAGATAAATTGGCCCATTCCGATTTGGTTCTGGCCGTATTTGACGGATCCGAACCGCTGAATGAGGAAGATTTTTATCTGCTGAATAATATGAAAGAACAAGGTGCCGCAGGAAACAAAACTTCCATTGGCATCATCAATAAATCTGATATTGGGAACGAAATTGCCGAAGAGGCCATTTCCCCTTATGTCACTGCTGCCATTACCCTTTCCGCCAAGGATCCGGACTGTTATGACCGACTGAAGGATCTGCTGGAAACCTTACTGGGTACGGCCAATTTTGACCCTGCTTCTGCCATGCTGGCCAATGAACGCCAGTTAAACTGCTGTAAGCAGGCCATCACCTGTATTGACGAAGCCATTTTCGCCATTGAAAACGGCCTCACCATGGATGCCATCAACGTATCCGTAGATGCTGCCATTGAACCGCTTCTTGCCTTAACCGGAGAACGGGTTTCTGACACCGTCATTGAACAGGTCTTTGCCACCTTCTGTGTAGGCAAGTAAAAGAAAAATCATCATTCTATTTTAGAAAGCGGTTTATTCATGGAGTATTTTGCAAAATCATATGATGTTGCTGTGGTAGGTGCAGGACATGCCGGTATTGAAGCTGCCTTGGTTGCGGCTCGTTTGGGCTGTCAAACCTGCATTTTTACCATTTCGGCAGACTGGGTGGGCAACATGCCTTGTAACCCAGCCATTGGTGGCTCTTCCAAGGGACACCTGGTGCGTGAAATTGATGCACTGGGTGGCGAAATGGGCATTGCCGCAGACCACAACACCATTCAAAGCCGTATGCTGAACCTGGGTAAGGGACCTGCCGTCCACTCCCCTCGTGCACAAATCGACCGCCGTGACTACTCCGCATATATGAAGAACGTCATTGAATGCCAGGAAAACCTGGACTTCCGTCAGGCCGAAATTGTAGACCTGCAGCAATTAGACAATGGCGAATGGCAGTTAAAAACCAAGTTGGAAGCCATTTACACCGCAAAAGCTGTGGTTTTAGCCACCGGTACCTTCCTTGGCGGCCGCGTCTACGTAGGCGATGTCTCCTATGAATCCGGCCCGGACGGTCTTTTTGCTGCCACCCAACTGTCTGCCTCTTTGAAAACTTTGGGTGTGGCCACTCGCCGCTTCAAAACCGGCACCCCTTCCAGAGTCAATAAGCGGTCTGTTCATTTTGAACAACTAGAAGTACAGTACGGGGACGAGCCGGTAGCAAAGTTCTCCTTCAATCCGGACTTTACCCCGGAAAATAAGAGCACCTGCTTCATTACTTATACTAACGAAAAAACCAAGGAGATTATCTTAAACAACCTTCACAGAAGCCCGTTGTATGGCGGAAAAATTGAAGGGATTGGTCCAAGATATTGTCCTTCTATTGAAGATAAAATTGTCCGCTTCCCGGACAAAGAACGGCATCAAATCTTCATTGAGCCATGTGGGTTAAATACCCAGGAAATGTACTTACAAGGTCTCTCCTCTTCCCTTCCGGAAGATGTACAGCTGGCCTTCTTAAAAACCATTCCCGGCTTAGAAGATGTGGAAGTCATTCGAACCGCTTATGCCATTGAATATGATTGCATTGACCCGCTGTCCTTAAAATCCACCTTGGAATTCTTAGACTTCCCTGGCCTCTTTGGTGCCGGACAGTTCAATGGATCCAGCGGATATGAAGAAGCTGCTGCTCAGGGCTTAATTGCCGGTATCAATGCCGCTCATAAAGTCCTGGGAAAAGACGAGTTTACGTTAGACAGAGCCTCTTCTTATATTGGCACTTTAATTGATGATCTGGTTACCAAAGGCTGTAATGAACCTTACAGAATGATGACTTCCAGATCCGAATATAGGTTGATTTTACGCCAAAATAACGCCGATCTCCGCCTCATGGAATATGGCTATCAATTGGGTCTGGTTTCAGAAGAACGGCATAACGCTTTGCTGGAAAAACAGCAGCAAATTGCAGCCGAACTGGAACGGGCAGCCAGCATCACCATCTCCCCTAATAAGGAACTGGATGAGCTGCTTGTTTCACGTGAAACATCTCCAATGAAGTCCGGCCAAAAACTGGCAGACCTCATTAAGAGACCGCAATTGAACTATGAAGTTTTAACCCCATGGGATAAGACCCGTCCGGAACTCTCCAAAGATGTACTGGATGAAGTGGAAACCCAAATTAAGTACGAAGGCTACATTGGACGCCAGGAAGCGCAGATTAAAGAAATGCGCAGACTGGAAGGCAAAAAACTGGATGGAAACATCAACTATAAAGAAATTACCGGACTTCGAATTGAAGCTCAGGAAAAGCTGGACCGAATCCGTCCGGCAAATATTGGCCAGTCAAGCCGTATTTCCGGTGTAAGCCCGGCAGACATTTCTGTATTACTGATTTATTTGGAAAAGGAGCAGCAAAAGAATGATAGATAAAGAATTGCTTCGTACCGAAGCTGCTTCCTGTGACATTTTGTTAGATGACAAAGCATTAGACCGCTTAGACAAATACGCAGAACTCCTGGTTGATTGGAATGAGAAAATCAATCTCACCGCCATTACAGACCCGGAAGGTATTCTGTATAAGCATTTTTTGGATTCTTTGTACCTCTTAACCTGTGTAGAGTTTGAAGAAGGCTGCAAAGTAATAGATGTAGGAACTGGTGCCGGATTCCCTGGTTTGGTTCTTTTAATTGCCCGTCCAGACCTGCAAATGACCTTAATGGACGGCACATTAAAGAGATTAAATGTCATTAACGACATTTTGGAAAAGCTGGATCTGAAAGCAAACGTAGTTCACGCAAGGGCAGAAGAAGCCGGCAGAAACAAGCAGTACCGCGAAAAATACGACATTGCCACCGCCAGAGCTGTCTGCAATTTAAGAGACCTTTCTGAACTATGTCTTCCGTTTGTCATGGAAGGTGGCGTATTTGCTGCCATGAAAGGCCCTGACATCAGCAAGGAAATCAAAGAAGGCGAAGCCGCCATTGAAAAGCTGGGAGGCTGTATTTTGGAACTGATTGAATACGAACTTCCAAACTGCGGAGACCGTTCTGTACTGCTGGTTGGCAAGGAAGAAGAAACCCCGAAAGCATATCCTAGAACCATGGGACAGATCAAGAAAAAGCCTCTGAAATAATCGGTTAGCAAATTGCATACGTTTCACGTGAAACAAACGGCTAAATTTTCCTTTATTTAGCCGTTTTTTTATGCTAATATAGTTCATACACGAGGTGAGATTATGGCGAAAACCATTTCCATAGTAAATCAGAAGGGTGGCGTTGGAAAAACCACCACTGCCGTTAACATGATTGCTTCTCTTGGACAAAAGGGGAAGCGGGTGTTACTGGTAGACATTGACCCACAGGGAAACTCCACCAGCGGGCTTGGCGTAGATAAGCGGACTTTAGAGAATTCCGTTTATGATGTCATCATCAATTCCACGGCTGCAAAAGACGCCATTGTGAAAACAGAATTTAAAGGCGTAGACCTATTGCCAGCCAATATGGATCTCGCCGGCGCAGAACTTGAACTGGTAGACAAGAAAAATAGAGAGACCCGCTTAAAAGCCGGATTGGCTCCACTTCATGAAGATTATGACTTTATCTTCTTAGATTGCCCGCCTTCTCTTGGCTTGATTACCATAAACGCCCTGACGGCATCAGATACCTTCCTGGTTCCAATTCAGTGCGAATACTACGCATTGGAAGGCCTTTCCCAGCTGCTGACTACCGCCAGACAAATTAAGCGTCTGTACAATCCATACTTAGATCTAGAGGGCGTAATTCTGACCATGTACGATGGTCGTTTAAATTTAACACAGCAAGTGGTGGAAGAAGTAAAGAAGTTCTTCCCGAAGAAGGTTTACGAAACCGTTATTCCAAGAAACGTACGTCTGTCCGAAGCCCCAAGCTTTGGCCAGCCGGTAATGTACTACGACAAAAGTTCCAAAGGTGCCAACGCCTATGAAGCCTTGGCAGATGAATTTTTGAAGAATCAATAAAGAGGGAGACAGGACATGGCAAAAAAGAGTGGCCTTGGCAGAGGTTTGGACGCACTCTTTACAGATAACGCTGTAGAGAACCTGGGCGCAGGTGTAACTCCGGTTACCCTTCGCTTAACCGAAATTGAGCCAAACCGGGAACAGCCAAGAAAAACCTTTGATCAAAAGGCACTGAATGAACTGGCAGATTCCATTTCCAGAAATGGTGTTTTACAGCCATTACTGGTTCGCCCTATGCCGGACGGCAGTTACCAGTTGGTAGCAGGGGAACGTAGATGGCGTGCTTCCAGAATTGCCGGACTCTCTGAAGTTCCGGTTGTTATTAAAGAACTTTCCGATGAACAGGCAATGGAAATTGCCCTCATTGAAAACTTACAGCGCGAAGACTTGAACCCAATTGAAGAAGCCGAAGGCCTTCAGTTGCTCATTGACCGCTACAACTTAACTCAGGAAGAGGCTGCCAACCGCGTTGGTAGATCCCGTCCTGCCATTGCAAACTCTCTCCGGCTTTTGAATCTGCCGGAAGAAATCAGAGACTTAACCAGAGACGGCAAATTGTCTGCAGGTCATGCCAGAGCTTTGCTCTCCGTGCAGAAAACCGCAGATATGCTGGCCTTGGCTGAAGAAATTCAAAAGAAGGACCTGTCTGTCCGTGACGTAGAACGCTTGGCCAAAGCAGGGACCAAAGCCAAAACCGCAAAACCAACCCAGAGAAAACAAAAAGATACCTTCTTCAGTGAAGTGGAACTGGCTCTTACCGAATCCCTTGGCCGTAAGGTAAAAGTTGTTTCCGGGAAAAAAGGCGGCGTTTTGGAAATTGAATTCTTTGGAAAAGAAGATTTGCAAAAGCTGGCAAGTCAATTGGACGTAGACTAAATCGCCCACAAAAAAGCAAACCATCCGAAAGGAAGTAAAAATATATGTTAGACATTAAAGTAGTTCGTGAGGATCCGGAGCGCGTAAAAGCTGCCGTTAAATCCAGAAACGGCAACCTGGACAAGGAAATTGATGAGCTCTTGGCCATTGACGTAGAGCGCCGTCAGATTTCCCAGCAGGGGGATGCCTTGAAGCAGAAGCAGAACGAGGCTTCCAAAAAGATTCCTCAGATTAAGAAGGAAGGCGGCGATGTTTCCGCTATCTTCGAAGAAATGGGTAAGATTAAAGCTGAAGTAAAGGCCTTAGACGAAAAGCAGGCTGAACTGGAAGCAAAGCAGAAGGAACTGCTTTTGGAAATTCCTAATATTCCGGACGCTACCGTTCCAATCGGTGTAGATGACTCCGAAAACGTAGAAGTTCGCCGTTGGGGTGAACCGACTCAGTTTGACTTTGAACCAAAGGCTCATTGGGACCTGGGTGCAGACTTAGATATTTTGGATCCGGAAACCGCAGCAAAAGTAACCGGTACCCGTTTTCACTTCTACAAAGACAAGGGCGCTCGTCTAGAACGTTCCGTCATCAACTACTACTTGAATACCCACACCGAAAACGGATACACCGAAATCTTCCCTCCGTTCTTGGTAAACCGTGCATCTATGACCGGTACCGGCCAGCTTCCAAAGTTTGAAGAAGATGCTTTCAAAACCACTAACGATTACTTCCTGATTCCAACCGCAGAAGTTCCGGTAACCAACATGTACAGAGACTCCATGTTAACCGGAGACCAGCTGCCAATTAAATACTGCGCTTACTCCGCTTGCTTCCGTGCAGAAGCCGGTTCCGCAGGCCGAGACACCAGAGGCTTAATCCGTCAGCATCAGTTCAACAAAGTAGAACTGGTTAAGTTTGCTGATCCGGAAACCTCTTGGGATGAATTGGAAAAGCTAACCAACGACGCAGAACGCGTTCTTCAGGGCTTAGGCCTTCCATACCGTGTTGTTTGCCTTTGCAGCGGTGACGTTGGTTTCTCCTCCGCAAAGACCTATGACATTGAAGTTTGGATGCCATCTTACGGCAGATATGTAGAAATTTCTTCCTGCTCCAACTTTGTAGATTATCAGGCAAGACGTGCCAATATCCGCTTCAAGAAGACACCGGCTGACAAGCCACAGTTCGTTCATACCCTGAACGGTTCCGGTGTAGCCATTGGCCGTACCGTAGCTGCAATTTTAGAAAACTACCAAAATGCAGACGGTTCCATTACCATTCCGGAAGCACTTCGTCCATACTTCGGTTCTGACAAGATTGAAAAGTAAAAGAACATAAAAAAAGACCCAAGGCTCAGTGCCTTGGGTCTTTTCTTTTCCTTATTATGCGTCAGTTTCAGGTGCCGGGGCCGGAGCTTCTACAGGAGCTGCAGCACGAGCTTCAATCTTACCATAACGAACGCCGGCAGCGTCTGCACGAGGTGCACGGGCTGGTGCTGCTGGTGCACCGGCCTTTGGAGCTCTGCTTCCGCCGCGTCTGTCGTTTCTACCACGACCGCCACGGTTTCCGCCGCGGTTACCACCTTCCTGCAGTGGCTTTACGCCTTCTGCCAGAGAAATGACAACACGTCTGTCTGCATCTGCACCAATGGAATAGGACGTAAGTCCTTCCATTTCTGCAATAGCAGTGTGAATGATGCGTCTTTCAAACGGATTCATTGGGTCAAGAGTTACGTTGCGGCCGTACTTCCGTACGCGGCGACCGTTCTTCTTGGCAAATTCCTTTAAGGTGTTTTCTCTCTTTTCACGGTAGTTACCTACGTTGAGGGAAATCTTAGCGAACTTTGCTTCTTCCTTACCATGGTTGGCAGCAAGGCGAACCAAATACTGCAGAGCATCTAACGTTTCTCCGCGGCGGCCAATTAAGAGGCTGTAGTCGTCTTCGCTGTTAATGGAGAAGAAGTATTCCTTTTCCGTATGAGCAATACTTACGGTTACGTTCTGAACACCGATACCGTCAATTAATTTGAGAAGGTAATCATAAGCCTTCTTAACCGGGTCAGGACATTCTTCCAAAGCAATGGCAACCGGAGCAGGTTTTTCTACCTTCTTTGGTGCTTTCTTTGGAGCTTCGGCAACCTTTTCCTGCTGTTCGGTTTTTGCCTTGGTTTCTTTCTTTGCGTCTGCCTTAGGGGCTTCTTTTTTTGGAGCTTTTTTCTCCTGTGGTTTGTTGGCCTTTGGTGCTTTGGCCTTTTTCTGATCTTTTACCGGTTCATCTGGTACTTCGTAATAAGCTCTTACTTCAGCAAGTTTACCGCCGAACAATCCGAATTTCTTCTTTTCCGGCATGGTCAAAACTTCAATACAAACATCGGCAGTAATTGGTGCATTCAGCGCCAAAACTGCAGCTTGCTGTGCTTCTTCAATAGTAGCACCGGTAGCGACTGCGTCTTTGATCATCTGTTTTCCTCCTTTTTCCGCCTTTTCGTCTAGCAGGGGACAAAAAGACAAATACTAAATAAAAAGAACGCCGCGGGAAGTAAAAGGAGTGGTGGCGACGTTCTTACTATTGCGAGATTAAGTTTTATTCTGCTTCCTGTTCAGATGCAGCTTTGCCATTTTTCAGGGCAAGTTCTTTGTCTCTGCGAAGAATGGATTCATCAACCATAATTTTGGCAATGACTTTTTCCGGCTTATAGATGATATCTAAGATAACCATCTGCAGAACACCCAATGTACTGTTAACAGCCCAGTAAATACCAATACCTACAGGGAACTGATATGCCAGCCAGAGGGAGAAGAATGGCATGAACAACATCATGCAGCCCATGGTTGCCATGTTCTGACTGCTGTCGCCCATTCTCTTGGTACGAATCAAACTGTAAATGGAGGAAGCCATGGCAGCAATGAATGCCAAAGCAGGAATTAACAGAACGGCTTTGCCATCTGCCAATACATCCTTTGGAATGTCACCAAAGCTGTAACCAAATACAGTAAAGTGCTTGTTAAATTCACTGATGGTCTTGAAAATCTGAGAACCATTATTGAGGTTCAATACGGTGCCCTGAATTTCATCAATGCGGGAAATAATGGTGTTTTCAATAAATCTGGCAGCCTGGCCGGAATCATCTACACCCGGCAGTTTAGAAACAGCAGCGGTCAGTTTATCAATAATACCATCACCGTATTTACGGTCAATTCTTAAAACGTAAGTCAGTGGATAGTAAATTGCACCAAACAAACCAATAATTACTGGGAACTGGATGAGGAGTGCACCGCATCCGCTACCCATGGAGCCAAAGCCTTCCTTCTTGTAGAACTCTTGCATGGCTTCCTGCTGTTTTTGCTGGTCATCTTTATACTTTTCTTTAATGCGATCTATGCGAGCGCGCATTCGGCGTGAGGTTGCCTGATTCTTTTGCGTCTTAATAGAGGTCGGCAAAAGTAACAGTTTAATCAGAACTGCCAACATGATTACGGCCATTAAATAGTTATGGCCGAACAGGTTGTAGAACAAATTGATTAAGTAACCGAATGGATAGGAGAAAATGTTGTAGATAAAGGTATATACGCCCATAACGTCTCCTTATTTGGTTTTCTAATCAGTAATATTCTTTCACTTCGGGAACCGGGTCATATCCGCCGGAAGTCAGCGGACTACACCGTATAATACGCCACATGGTGAGCAAGCCACCTTTGAGAACGCCGAAGCGTTGAATAGCTTCTATGCCGTACTGGGAGCAAGTTGGATAAAACTTGCACACAGCCGGGGTATGCACAGAAATGTGCTTTTGATAAAACCGAATGATTGCAATTAGTATCTGTTTCATTGCGATTTAGCCTTCTTTATGAAATGACATGGGCTTTCTGTAAACAGTCCACCATAACCTTTTCTAAGTCGGTACTCTTTCGGTATCTG
Organism: Acutalibacteraceae bacterium; assembly: GCA_045642465.1. Classification (GTDB taxonomy): domain Bacteria; phylum Bacillota; class Clostridia; order Oscillospirales; family Acutalibacteraceae; genus RUG420. Next base: position 156,670 of record JAZUIY010000015.1, on the reverse strand, counting down.
GTTTTGACTCTTGCTACGAAAACAAGATCATAACCTAAAAGTTGGTCGGCGTAGTTCTTATATACTTCCTGAAACGCTGCACGGATTAATCGTCTGGATTTATTCCGTTCTACAGCATTCCCTATCTTTTTGCTAGAAGTTATGCCTATACGACAAATTCCCGCACGGTTTTTCATAGCATAAACAACCAGTGCAGGATTTGCGTAGGAAGCTCCTCTTTTATAGAGTCTTCGAAAATCTGTATTTTGCTTTAGAATTTCCGGTTTCGCGAAAGTATTTGGCAAACTAACCCTTCCTTTAAGCGGTAAGGCTCTTTCTGCCCTTAGCTCTACGGCGAGCAATTACCTTACGGCCATTTTTGTCGGACATTCTTTTACGGAAGCCGTGTTCCTTAGCGCGATGACGCTTCTTAGGCTGATAGGTTTTTTTCATGAGTTTCCCTCCAATTCTGTAGGAATGTGAAAACAATTCACTTGCAAAGCGATATTATATATTACAATCCCTTTTTATGTCAACCTTATATTTACAAAATTTCGCATGGTTATGCCATGTTTTTGACCTTGAGTTTTCCACCGCTATTTGTTGAAAAAAGACCGCTTTTATGGTAGAATTTGTTAGTTATTATTATATGTAATTTTATTACATTAAAAAGAGCAAAAATTGACGTTTTTAGAACAGGAGAATTACCTTGAAACTGGATTCTTACAATGACATTTGGAACCTTGTTCGTGAATATTGCAAAACCCACGTTACAGACACCATTTATAGTCTCTGGTTAGAACCATTGCAGCTGGTTTCTTTTGAAGATACCAAAGTGGTCCTTTCTTCCTCTGACTTCAAAGCCAATATTATCCGCAGTAAATTTATGGATCTGTTAAACGAAGGTTTTGAATCTACCATGGGCTTCCCAATAGATGTTGAAATTGTTTCCGAAACCGAAACCAGCAAAGTGGAAACCGGCGTAGAACAGGAAAAAGAAACTTTCCACCAGGCTGCCGGAAATGAAGAACTTACCTTTGATAACTTCGTTGTTGGTTCTTCCAATAAATTTGCTTATACTGCAGCACAGTCTGTAGCCAATACACCGGGTCAAGCATATAACCCGCTGTTTATTTATGGTAATTCCGGGTTAGGAAAAACTCATTTGTTAAATGCAATTTGCTCTGAAATTATCAAAAACAATCCTGATGCAAAAATCATCTACACCAACGGTGAAGAATTTACCAATGAATTGGTTAGCTGGCTGGAAAAGAAAAAATCCATGCAGCTGTTCCACGACAAATATAGAACCGTAGATGTTCTCTTAATGGACGACATTCAGTTCATTGCCGGTAAAACACAGACCCAGGAAGAATTCTTCCACACCTTTAATACCTTGGTAGCGGACAATAAGCAAATTGTTTTGACCTCTGACCGTCCACCAAAGGAAATTAATCTTTTGGAAGACCGCATTAAAACCAGATTTGAATGGGGTCTCCTTGCTGACATTCAGCCGCCGGATATTGAAACCAGAATGGCCATTATTCGAAGAAAAGCTGACACTTATGATTTAACCCTTTCCGATGATGTAGTTCAGTACATCGCCGAAAAGATTAAAAACAATGTCCGTCAGCTGGAAGGTGCCGTAAAGAAGATTAACGCTTACTACACCTTGAACGGTTCCGAAATTAATATTCAGAATGCGCAAAAAGCCATTCGGGACATTTTAACGGACAATCAGCCGGTTCCGGTAACCATAGATAAAATCATCAACGAAGTAGCCAGAACCTATGGCGTAACCGTAGATGCAATTACTTCCGAAAAGAGAAATGCAGAAATTTCCAAAGCCCGTCAGGCAGCAATGTACATTGTTCGTGAAGTAACAGACCTGTCTATGGAAAAAATCGGGGAAGCCTTTGGTGGTAAACATCATTCCACCGTTATCTACAACATAGATCAGTGTGAAAAGAGCATGGAAAAACATGCCTCTGAACGCAATACCATCCAAAACATCATCAACAACATTAACGACAATAAAACCAGTTTATAAAAACAGTTTTTCACAGTTTAAACGTTAATTAACAGTCGGTTTTCCACAGTTTCCACATTGCCACTTTTTCTTTCCACAAATTGCAGAAATTAACCGCTGCTGAAAAAGTAGGTTTTTAGAAAAATTATGCTTGTAACGAAAAGCAAAATTTGAGTTTTACGAAATTTAAACCGACTCTACTACTACTACTAAAATAATTCTTTTTTTATTTCTTAATAGGAGGGAAAAAAGCATGAAAATTGTTTGTAGCACAGAATTACTGAATGAAGCTTGCCAAAACATCCAGCGTGTTGTTTCAACCAAGACTTCTATCCCTGCCATTGAAGGCATTTTCATGAAAGCAGAAAACGGAAAATTAATGTTAACCGGTTATGACCTGGAAGTAGGTATTACTACAAATATTGATGTCAAAGTAGAACAGGAAGGCAGCATTGTGTTAAATGCCCGCATTCTTTGTGACATCTTAAGAAGACTTCCTGCAGATAAGGTAAGCATTGAAGCTGACGAAAGACAGCTTTGTGTTATTAAGTGCGGAGAAGTGGAATATAAGCTGGTTGGTATTGCAGCAGAAGAATATCCGGAACTGCCAACCTTTACCGGTGGTATTCCGGTAACTGTAGATGCTGAAATTTTGGCTCAGATGGTAAGACAGACTATTTTTGCTGTATCTACCAATGACACCAAAATCATTCATACCGGTATTAAATTTGAAGTAACCGAAAACAAACTTCGTTTAATTGCTGTTGACGGATTCCGTCTGGCAATCAGAACCGAAGATATTAAATATGATGGCGAAGAAGTAAGCTTTGTCGTTCCTGCAAAAACTCTTTCTGAAGTTATTAAACTTTTGGATAACGCAGATGTAGTTTCCATGAACGTTGCAAAACGCCACATTATTTTTGAAGTAGGATCTTACAGCATTATTTCCCGTCTGTTAGATGGTGAATTCTTAGACTACAACGCTGCTGTTCCAAAGACCCATTCCACAGAAGTAGAAGTAGATGTAAAGAACTTCATTGGTTCCATTGACAGAACTTCTCTTTTAATTACAGACAGATTGAAGAGCCCGCTCCGCTGTGTATTTGATGAAAATATCATTCGCATCAGTACGGTTACTTCTCTTGGTACCGCATCCGACAAGGTTGCTGCTGCTATTGATGGTAACAGAGTAGAAATCGGTTTCAATAACCGCTTCTTATTAGATGCTCTCCGTGCCTGTGATGACACGAAGGTAAAGCTTACTTTGAATGGTGCTCTTTCTCCAATTACCATTGTTCCAATTGAAGGAGAAAAATTCTTATTCTTGGTTCTTCCGGTACGTTTGCGTAACGAAGGCTAAGTGGAGGTTTTCCTTATATGAAAGTCAATTCCCTGAAAATAGATCAATTTAGAAATATTGATCATATGGAATTTTATCCTGTACCTGGCGTCAACGTCATTTACGGGGAAAATGCCCAGGGTAAGACAAACCTGTTGGAATCTATTTGGTTATTTACCGGACTCCGGTCTCTTCGGGGTTCCAAAGAAAAAGAACTGGTTCAATTTGAAAAAGACCGTGCCCGTTTGGAAATGGAATTTTTTGATGATATTCGGGACCGGCAGGCAATTGTTGAAATTGCAGAAAAGAAGAAAGCAACCATTGGCGGTGTTTCTTATGACTCCTGCTCAAAACTCTGTGGGGAATTTTTAGGAATTATTTTTTCCCCGGGACATTTGAGTTTGGTACAGGGTGGTCCGGCAGAACGCAGAAAGTTTATTAATATGGCTCTCTGCCAGCTCAGACCTAACTATGCAAATCAACTGACCCAATATAACCGCATTTTGCAGCAGAGAAACGTGTTGCTGAAGGATGTAACGTATCATTCCGAATTACTAGATACCCTAGACATTTGGGATGACAATCTTGCAACTCTCAGTGCTTCCTTAATTGGAGCCAGAAAACAGTACTTAGAAGAACTCACTCCCTTCCTTGAGGAATTCTATGGCGGTATTTCCGGCGGCCGGGAAGAAATTTCCGTTCTCTATTCTTCCGGCGGTGTGTTGGAAGGCACAACCAAGGACCAGTTAAAGCAGGAAATGTTGGAACTGTTAAAAACCAGCCGAAAAGAAGACTTATTGTCAGGTTATACCACAGTAGGTCCTCACAGGGACGACCTGGACATCCGTTTAAACGGTATTCCGGTAAAATCCTTCGGATCTCAAGGCCAGCAACGTTCCTGTGCCCTCAGTTTAAAAATGTCGGAAGCATCCCTCATCCAAAAATTAACCGGCAAACAGCCGGTGGCTTTGCTGGATGATGTCATGAGTGAATTGGATGCCAGCCGACAAGACTATATTTTAAATCACATTGAAGGATGGCAGGTATTTATTACCTGTTGTGAACCTTCTTCCATCCTGTTATCTAAGACAAATGACAGAGGAAACCTGTTCGAATTGAAAGGAGGGCGTCTATGTTCCTCCATTTAGGCCAAGAAACGGTTATTCGTACGGATACCATATTAGGAGTCTTTGACCTAGATAACACCACTGTTTCGGCTCACAGCCGAAAATATCTTGCCCGCGCCCAAAAGCAGGGGAAAGTAATTAACGTATCTTACGAACTTCCCAAAAGCTTTGTGGTCTGTTTAGACGAGCAAGGAGAAGAAACGGTTTATATTTCGCAACTGTCGGCCCAGACATTAATTGGGCGTTACAAGTTATAGGAGGTTTTACATTGGATAAGGAACAGATGACACCGGACGCTGCTCTCGACGCAGCTATGGATACAATCGGTGACTTTGATGACGTGGCTGAAATGGACACCGTCGTAGAAGAAGAATACGGTGCTGACCAAATTCAGGTTTTGGAAGGTTTGGAAGCCGTCCGCAAAAGACCTGGTATGTACATTGGTTCTACCGGACCAAAGGGTTTACATCACCTGGTTTACGAAATTGTGGACAACTCCATTGACGAAGCCTTAGCCGGTTATTGTACACACATTGAAGTAAATATTCTTCCTGGAGACATTATTGAAGTACAGGATAACGGTCGTGGTATCCCAGTTGGTATCAACGAAAAAATGGGTATCTCCACCGTTACGGTAGTTTTGACTGTGCTGCACGCCGGCGGTAAATTCGGCGGATCCGGTTACAAAGTATCCGGTGGTTTGCACGGTGTAGGTTCTTCTGTCGTAAACGCACTTTCCACCTGGATGGAAGTTGAAGTTTCCCAGAACGGCCATAAATACTATCAGAAATTTGAAATTGGTAACCCTGTAGAACCACTGAAAGAAATTGGCGATACAGATGCTACCGGTACATTAATTCGCTTCAAAGCCAACCCGGAAATCTTCACCGAAACCACAGTTTACGACTTCGAAACGCTGGAAAGAAGACTTCGCGAGCAGGCTTTCCTGAATGCAGGTCTGAAAATTACGCTGACTGACAAGAGAACAGAGGAAGAACATCAGGAAGTCTACTGCTTTGAAGGCGGTATTACCTCTTTCGTAGAATTTGTTACCAATAAACGCGGATATACTCCGCTTCATGACACTCCTATCTCCTTTAACGCTGTAAAGAACGACAGAGAAGTAGATATTTCCCTGCAGTACAACGACAGTTACAATGAAAACCTTTATTCCTTTGCCAACAACGTACGTACCATAGATGGTGGTACCCACGAGCAAGGATTTAAAACCGCTTTGACCCGTGTCTTTAACGACTACGGCAAAAAATACAACATCATTAAAGATGGGGACAAAAAGCTCTCCGGTGACGACGTTCGAGAAGGCTTGGTAGCCATCATCAGCGTCAAGTTGACGGAAGCCGAATTCGAAGGACAGACCAAGGGTAAGTTAGGAAACACTGACATTACCCCACTGGTATCGAAAACGGTTTATGACAAGCTCATGACCTACTTCGAAGAAAACCCGAATGTGGCAAAGGCTATCTTTAGTAAGGCATTGGAAGCCTCCCGTGCCAGAGAAGCTGCCCGTAAGGCCAGAGACTTGGCCCGCCGGAAAACGGCTCTGGAAGGCAACTCCCTTCCTGGTAAATTGGCAGACTGCTTAGACAAGGGCAATGAACTGACCGAACTGTACATTGTCGAAGGGGATTCCGCAGGTGGTTCCGCAAAGGAAGGCCGTGAACGTCAGTATCAGGCCATTCTCCCACTTTGGGGTAAAATGCTGAACGTAGAAAAGGCCCGTTTGGACAAAGTCATTGGCAACGACAAACTGACCCCGGTTGTTACCGCTCTCGGTACCGGCATTGGGGACGAGTTTGATATTAACAAACTCCGTTACAACAAAATTGTGCTCATGGCCGATGCCGACGTCGACGGTGCCCACATCAGAACCTTGCTTCTGACCTTCTTCTTCCGCTACATGCGTCCATTAATTGAAGAAGGACATGTTTATATTGCTCAGCCACCTCTTTATAAGGTAAGTAAGGGTAAGAAATTTGCCTATGCTTATTCCGATGAAGAACGAGATGAAAAAATTGAAGAACTGGGCGGTACCTGTGACATTCAGCGGTACAAGGGTCTTGGTGAAATGGACCCGCAGCAGCTTTGGGAAACCACTATGGATCCAAAGACCAGAACCATGTTGAAAGTCAATCTGGCAGATGCCATGGAAGCAGACGAAACCTTCTCCATCTTAATGGGTGACAAGGTTGAACCGCGTCGGGACTTCATTGAAAAGAACGCCAAGTACGTTCAAAATCTGGATGTATAAAGGAGGGGAATGAAGTTGGCAAAATTAAACGCTGAAATGCAGCGTCAGAAAGAAGAGGAATTTCGCCAGAATCTGGAACACCAGACCATTGTTGACGTAGACCTCAACAGCGAAATGCGCAAATCGTTCCTCGACTATTCCATGTCCGTTATTGTGCAGCGTGCACTGCCGGACGTACGAGACGGTTTAAAACCGGTACACAGACGTATTCTCTATACTATGTATGAAAACGGCCTGTCTCCGGATAAAGCCTATAGAAAATGTGCAGACACCGTCGGTGCTGTACTTGGTAGATACCATCCGCATGGTGACGCCTCCGTATATGATGCCATGGTTCGTTTGGCACAGGACTTCTCCATGCGTTACACCTTGGTAGACGGTCACGGTAACTTCGGTTCCATTGACGGTGACCCGCCTGCTGCTTACCGATACACCGAATCCCGCATGAGCAAGCTGTCTTTGAAAATGCTCTCTGACATTGACAAAGACACCGTAGACTTCATGCCGAACTACGATGACCGTTTGAAAGAACCGTCTGTTCTTCCATCCCGTTATCCAAACCTTTTGGTAAACGGTTCCATGGGTATTGCGGTAGGTATGGCAACCAACATTCCGCCGCACAACCTGGGTGAAGTCATTAATGGTATGTGTGCCTTAATTGACAACCCAGACATGGAATTGCCGGAACTGATGGAACACATTCCTGGTCCTGACTTCCCAACGGCAGGTATTATTATGGGCCGCTCCGGTATCCGTGCAGCCTATGCCACCGGCCGTGGTAAAATTACCGTTCGTGCCAGAACCGAAATTGTAGAAAAGAAAAATGGCCGCTTTGAAATCAAAGTGACCGAAATTCCATATAACGTCAATAAGGCCAGACTCATTGAAAGTATTGCCGATTTGGTAAAGGATAAACGGATTGAAGGTATTTCCGATATCAACGACTACTCCTCCATGCACGGCATGTACATTTCCATTGACCTGAAGAGAGACGCCAACCCACAGGTTGTTCTGAACCAGTTGTTCCAGTACACCCAGTTGCAGTCCTCCTTCGGTGTTATCAACTTGGCCATTGTAAATGGGGAACCAAAAATCCTCACCTTGAAGGAAATCCTTCAGGAATACATCAACTTCCAGTGTCAGGTCATTCGCCGCCGTACGGAGTATGAACTTCGGAAGGCCCAAGACCGTGCACACATCTTGGAAGGTTTGGCAAGAGCCATCGACATTGTAGATGACATCATTGCCACCATCCGCGCCACCAAGGGCGGCCAGGCCGAAGCCAAAGCAGCTCTTATGGAAAAATATGACTTCGACGAACCACAGGCAGCCGCCATTGTGGCCTTCCGTTTGGGTCAGTTGGCCGGATTGGAAATTCAGAAAATCATGGATGAATTAGAAAGTCTCCATGAAAAGATTCAAAGCTACATCGCCATGTTGGCAGACGAACGCCTCATCATGGAAGAAGTAAAGAACGAAGCCCGCGCCATTGGTGACAAGTTCGCCGATGAACGCCGCACCGAAATCTGTAACATTTCCGGCGAAATGGACATTGAAGACCTGATTCCGGAAGAAGAAAACATTATTACTCTGACTAAGATGGGTTACATCAAACGCCAGGCAACCGATGTTTACCGCTTGCAGAAGCGTGGCGGACGTGGCGTTTCCAGCATGACGCAGAGAGAAGAGGACATTACGGAAACCATGTTCTCCTGCTCCAGCCATGACTACGTTATGTTCTTTACCAACTTTGGTAGATGTTACCGCTTGAAGGCTTTTGAAGTGCCGGAAGCATCCCGTACCAGCCGCGGCATGAACATTGTCAATGTACTGCCACTGATGCCGGATGAAAAAGTAACTTCCCTGATTAAACTGGAAGATCCGGACGCAGAAACCTTTATTTGCATGGTTACCCGCAAGGGTATCATCAAACGTACCGCATTGAAGGAATATAAGAACGTTCGTAAGAGCGGTCTCATAGCCATCAATCTGGACGAAGGGGACGAACTGGCTTGGGTTAAGCTGACCAGCGGGGAAGATGACCTCCTGGTTGCTACTCATGAAGGTATGTCCATTCGCTTCCATGAAACCGATGCCAGAACGTTGGGCAGAACTTCTCGTGGTGTGAAATCCATTGAATTTAAGAAGCCGGACGACTTTGTTGTTGGCTTCGACGTTCTGGATGAAGAAGGCTCTGTTCTTACCGTATCCGAACTGGGTTACGGCAGACGCTCTGTTCCGGAAGATTACAAGGTACAGAAACGTGGCGGCTCCGGCTTACTGAACTACCGTGTAGATAAATACGGTAAGGTTGCAGCCATTCGTGTTGTTCATCCGAACGACGACTTGATGATGATTAGCGCTTCCGGTGTCATGATTCGTATTGAATCTGAAGCCATCAACTGCATTACCCGTCCGGCAAAGGGCGTTAAGGTAATGCGGATTACCGGAGAAGATAAGTTGATTACCCTCTCCACGGTAGAGCATGAGGATGAAACGGAAGATGTAGAGGTAGAAGGGGAAACTCCTCTCGTTGAAACCGTAGAAACCGAATAATTAATATCAGGAGAAACCGCCATGGATGATAAAGAATTTACCAATGAAATAGAACAGTTTTTCAAAGAACTGGAAACATTGGAAAATCAAATAAAATTAGATATGGATGAGGCTGAATATAAGCAAAAGGCGAAAGCCGAAGTGGCTGAAATGACTGCAGTCAACAACGCCCGCCTAGATACGGAAAAGGCCTCTGAAAAGAAGTTATCTTTTGCAGATCAATGGTTTGCAGAAACCCAGCAGGAAGGATGGAAACCGACAGCCAAAGCCGAACCGGTGGAGAAAGAGGCTCCAATTACTGCACCTGCACAGTCCGAAAACAAATATTTCAAGCCAAAGAGTGCTTATGAATATTTGGATGAATCTGCAGCCGTAGAAGAACCGGACGCAGGTGAGGAAAACCCTGCTGAAACCGAAGCTGCCTTAAAAAGGTTCGATGCGCCAAAACGCCAGGCTGAATTGATTGATGCCATAGAAAACGGCGAAGACGAAGAGGAAGGCGAAACCGAAGAACGCCTTGACGAAGACCCGGCAGAAGACGCTGAGGACACGGAAGAGGAAGAAGAAACCGGCAAAAAAGGAAAGAAAAAGAAAAAAGAAAAGAAGAAGAAAAAGAAATGGTCTAAAACCAGAAAGGTTCTCTTCTCTATCATTTGCATTTTGCTTGCCTTGCTGTTAGCAGCCGGCGGATTCCTGTTCTCCAAGTTGAATATGATCAATACCGGTGTAAGTGACTGGGACATTCCGGATGCCATGACCAATGACATTGATGCTGCCACCATTGACAGTATTACAGACGCGGCTTCCTTAACCGCTTTGCTTCGGACATGGGCCAATAACGGCGGAGACCACATGCACAGTAAATATGTAAAGAACGTTTTGCTGTTGGGTGTTGACTCTGACTCTCAGTTATCCGACACCATTATGCTGGCATCGGTAAACAGAAGAACCAATCAGGTTTCCCTGGTTTCCTTCTACCGAGACAGCTACACCTATATTAATGTAGATGGAAAAGGACAAAAGGTTGCTTACGCCAAACTGAACGCCGCTTACAAGTACGGCGGTCCACAGTTGGTTATGAAGACCTTGGAAAACAACTACAAGGTAGATATTGATGAATACCTGGTTGTTGACTATAACTCCTTCCCAACCATCATTGATAAAATTGGCGGCGTTACCGTAAATGTTACGGAAAAAGAGGCCCAATACCTGAATCAGACTTGGTGGAAGTGGTCTAGAACCGGCAAGAAGATTCAGTTCACCGCCGGTGACATGAAGATGGACGGCGAACATGCATTAATGTACTGCCGTATCCGTAAATTAGACAGTGACATTAACAGAACGGAACGCCAGCGCAAGGTAATTAACGCTTTGATGGATCAGTTCAGCAATGCAAGCCTTACCCAGATTAACGACGGTATTGATGCCCTGCTTCCATTCTTAACCACCAGCATGTCGAAGGGCAAAATTGTAAGTTATGCAACCCAGGCACTGACGGAAAAATGGTTAAGCTGGACCCGCATTCAAACCACAATGCCGCCAGATGACTGCTGTGTTCCTGGTTATGCCGGAACCGAATGGATTTGGGTATGTGACTACGAAGGAGCTGCATATCAGCTGCAGAATCAACTTTATGGTCAAACCAATATCCAGTTGGCAGAAAACCGAGTATCTGCTCTGTCCTTCTCTACCAACAAACCGGTGAGCCAGACTTCCGGAAACAAAACCGGATCTTCTAGCAGTTCTTCCGGAAACAGAGGCGGAAACGGCTCGGTAGAAGAAGTTATTGAAGCAGAAGAAAATAACAGCACCGCTTTTGGTGATGATTTGCCATTTGCCGGACTTTTTGGAGGCGGCCAGAGGGCAGAAGCTGCTGAATAAAACAATAAAAAAAGAGGTAAGCATTTTGCTTACCTCTTTTTATTATTATGAATTAAACGTTTTCTTCGCGGAAATCTACAACCAATTCCTGGTGAACGCCCTTTAACTGGTAGTAGCGAACACCGGCAGCATCAAACATTTTCTTAGATGCCTTGGTTCCATCGGTATCGGCATATTTATCGGAAATATAGATGACTTCCTTAATACCGGCCTGGATAATGGCTTTTGCACATTCGTTGCATGGGAAGAGGGCAACGTAGATTTTGCAGCCCTGCAAGTTCCCACCGGCATGATTCAAAATGGCGTTTAGTTCTGCATGACAAACAAACGGATACTTGGTGTTTAAGGTAGTACCTTCTCGTTCCCAAGGGAAGTCGTCGTCATTACAACCCAGTGGAAGCCCATTATAACCTACGGACATAATCTTATTATTATGGTTTACAATACACGCTCCGACCTGAGTGTTCGGGTCTTTACTGCGCATGGCAGAAAGTAATGCAATACCCATAAAATATTCGTCCCAACTAATGTAGTCTTCTCTTTTAGCCATTCGCTCCGCTCCTTTATTAAATTCTAAAAATATTCTAGCAAAACTCTATTTTCATTTCAACTTAGGTAAACTGTGTTATACTAAACGAAGAATAAAAGAAAGGAACCTACAGAATGGAACCTAATATGGATTGGTTGAATAAAAAAACCACGAAAAACATTCTGCTCATTGCTTTTGTCATAATTTTAATGGGCGTTGCCATTTTCAATTTCCGTGCACTGTTCGCAGGTCTTGGGAAATTGATTAGCATTTTGTTCCCATTTATCCTTGGTGCAGCAATGGCATTCATCTTCAATGTTCCCCTCCGGAGTATTGAAACCCGCATTTTAAAGAAAGACTTCAAAGGAAAGCGCGCTGTCAGTGTGCTGTTGACCTTAATCCTTATTCTTGCAATTATTGCGGCAGCATTGCTGGTAATTGTTCCACAGATGATAGACTCTATTTCTCAGTTGATTGTTGAAATTAAAGGAATTGCCAGTGCCTTTAGCGTAGAGGCTGCCACCCAGGCAATTATTCATCGGTTCCCTTGGTCGGAGCGGTTTATTGCCGACAAAACCATTCAGTTTGATTATGTTGGTATTTTAAATAAGATTACAGACTTCTTAACCAATATGATTAGTGACAGCGGAGAAGGCAGCATGCTTTCTTCTTTGACCGGCATCATTGGTACAATTGTATCCGGTTTTGCCACCTTCTTAATTGGTTTTGCATTCTCTATTTACTGCCTGTTCCGCAAGGAATCCTTGTCCCGCCAGGGAAGACAGATTGTATATGCACTCTTTAAAGAAAAGACCGCAACCCGTATTTTGGAAATTGGCTCTATGTCCAATGTTACCTTCCAAAACTTCATCCGCGGTCAGTGCTTGGAAGCTTGTATTTTGGGCTTTATGTTCTTAATTACCATGAGTATCTTCCGCATGCCGTATGCATTGCTGGTAGCCGTACTCATTACCATTACCGCATTAATCCCAATTTTTGGTGCTTTCATCGGCTGCTTTATTAGTGCATTGCTCATTTTAATCATCAGCCCGAAACAGTGCTTGATTTTCTTAATCATGTTCATTGTTCTTCAGCAAATTGAAGGCAAGTTGATTTATCCACACGTTGTTGGTGGATCTGTTGGTCTCCCATCCATCTGGGTATTGTTTGCTATCACCGTCGGCGGCGAAATCATGGGCATTGCCGGCATGCTGATCTTCGTTCCGCTTTGCTCTGTGCTTTATGCTTTGTTCCGTGACTTTGTAGTGGACAAATTAAAGGCAAAGAACGTGGCCTATGAACTCTATGACATTCCGTATTCAGAACGAGCCGGAAAAGAGCTTGAGGCGAAAGTCATGGTAGAAAAAGAAGATAAGCTTTCCGATAAGAAAGAACAATTAAAGGCAAAGTTCTTAAAGAAATAAAAAAGACCCGAAACCATAAGGTTTCGGGTTTTCTTTTTCTTTTAAGCTTCTTCGGCAGCTTCTTTTGCAGCCTTAGCTTCTGCGCGCTTCTTTGCTCTGCGCTGTTTGGCCTGGTAGCCAAGCAGAACGGTAAGGTCGTCATCCGGAGTGGAGGTGGAGCAAAGGATTTTCGGAGTACGGTTATAAAGACCGTGGAAGTCCGAACCGCCGGTAGAAAGAAGTTTATTCTTCTTTACAATGGCTTTTAATGCTTCTTCCTGCTCTTCCGTATGGGACGGATGATATACTTCAATACCATCAATACCCAAAGCAATATAGTCGGCAACGTCATCCATAATGTCAGATTGACCTGGGTGAGCCAAAATGGCAATACCGCCGGCGTTGTGAATTTCTTCAATAACCTCTGCAGGAGCAGGGAATTTTGGCTGAACCAAAACATTGTTCTCACTGTCAGGGGAGAAGAGTTCATCATAAAGGTCACCAAAAATGCTAGTGGTGTAACCACATTCCATTAAGGCGTGCATAATGTGAACCTTATAAATGTTGGTAGAACCGGCAGCGCATTTCAAAACCAGTTCCGAGTTAATTGGGTAACGGTGAGAAATTTTGCCGATCATCAGCTGGGAAGCTTTTCGACGGGCAAGAGAATTTCTACGGCAGAGGCCTTCCAGACGGTCTGGATTCTCTGCAAGGTAACAAAGAATGTGTACATTCTTTTCTTTGTCTGGGTCAAATGCGGAAAGTTCTACGCCCGGGATAACATTTACGCCGTGACGCTTACCAATAATCTTTCCGCGAACCGTGCCAGCCTGGCAATCATGGTCTGTAATGGCAATGGTATCAATTCCGCTGCGGTTTGCAAGCAAAATTAAATCCTCAATGCCAAGGGAGCCATCCGAAAGTCGGGTGTGGCAGTGTAAATCTGCTGGCATGGAGTTCCTCACTTTCTATACATAATGCAACTAATAATATGATGAATGGACGGAACCGAATGCTGCAGCAGATTCCTATCCATTATTTACAAAAATATTATAGTATGTTTGTGCAAGAGAACGCAAGGAAAAAGTATTGCTATTTTTTTCACCCCGTGCTATACTAATTTATTTTTGCAAAAGTTATGTTAAAATGGCACAATGTCACTCGCCCATTGGTTAAGAATTTTTGACCAATTTGAACAAAGAAACGGCAAAACTACGGTGTAAATGGGTCCTTCACAAGTGTGAAAGGGGTTCACACTATATTCACGAATTTGTTCATATTTTCTTTGGTTTAAAAAAGTTTCAAAAAACTGAAAAAAGTACTTGCATTGGTCTTGGGTAACTGATATACTATTGCTCGTTGACAGCAGTCGGTGTTTATAGCGATGAGGGTCCACCCGTTCCCATCCCGAACACGGCAGTTAAGCTCATCAGTGCCGAAAATACTTGGAGGGCAGCTTCCTGGGAAGATAGGGCGATGCCGACATCAACACGTAACCAGCCAAAAGGCTGGTTATTTTTTTGCCTATTTATATAAAATCAAGAAGAAGGCTTGCAATGCTTTCTTTTAATATTTGAAATTCCAAATCACTTTTTGGGACTATATATCCCTTTTCTAATAATCCATAATATAGATTGCGTAGAATATCATATGCTGTTTCATTTGATATATAATTCATAATAATCACCTCGACATCCAGCATATGTGGTTTTTATAAAAAAGTCTCTTTCTGCCTACAGTTTCAAATAACAAACGGTTGTTATTTGAAACAAAAGAATGCGCCGGAGAAGAATAAATGGTTTGTTAAGCCTGAGAGGCTGTTATATATACAAAAACGTACGGAAAAGATAATCAAAAACTTAAAAAAGGGAAACACCTCCAATAATCCACCACATAATAGCTGTTTATGCGAGATACAATATATGAGAACCATATATAAAAGGTGTTTTTCCCCACCTAAAAAGAAGACCTCTCCTTTTGGAGCGTTCAATAAGGGATTTTCACCAGAAGATTTTTATTGACGTCCTCAAGCGGTGCTCAACAGAAGAAAAAGGTTACATGATTGGATGAGTCCTTTCATGTAACCTTTTCTTTTTATATTCCTATAACGGTATCGACATCATCAACAAATGATGCACTCTTTGCAACACGGCCATTGCCACCAAGTTCTTTATATTTTTGGTATACTGCCGTCTTTACTTCGTTGATCTCCTCCGTTGACAACGATTCAATATCAAAAGACTTGATATCTGCAAAATCAATTTTCTTTTTGCCAAGTCGTTTTGCCACAACCGCGTATATCAAATAGAATAGCACGTCACTTCGCTCTGCCGAAGAAAGCTCTGCTGACAACCGAAGATTATTCTTTACGCTCTGGCCAATTCGAGCTGCTTTATAAAACACCTCAAGATCATGATTGTCTTCGTAAAGCATCTTATATGTATCTTCATCAGTGAGCAGTGTCGATGGTCTTGCGCGTGCAAAGTCTGGCTTTCTAAGAACAAGGCTTATGAGACATTGGGCAAGGAAAGAAACCCCAATAATATCTGTAGCCTTTTTCTTTTGGTTCTTATAGTAATTCTTTCTCCTGTCATAATAAAGGCCGCGACTCTTAAAGTACATTTCTATCTGCAAATGTATTGGATCAGTTACTCGCAGAGAAGATTTCGGAATGTTGGTCTGATTATTCGTTGCAAAAATGATGCTGTCACGGGATTCTTCACTTTCTGGCATAATAATACGGACCAGAAGGTTTCTCTTTTCACTTTCAATCGCAGCCGGGTTTCCAGAAAAATAATTATAAATTTCACGTGATGTCTGCAAACCGTTTACAATTTCCGGATTGACAAGCTGAAGTGATTTGTTTGTAATAAGCGTGATTTCAGACGCAAGAATTGTGACTCCGTTATTTAACCACCAGAAGTCTTCATTAGAAGCACTTTCAAGAGTATCGGCAATGCAAGTATTTACACTGTTTTTCCCTTGATAATCACGCACGTTTGCCTCGAAAAAACCTTTTCGAAGATTGGAACTGTCATCTGTGATAAACCTGTAGTAGGTTTCAAGATTTACAAGCGCAACATAGTCTTTATTGCTCAATGAAATAGGCTGATCTGCAAGCCCAAGTTCAATCCGTGTTTCACTGTCGGAGTTGTACATTTCCATCAAATTATCGGCGCCGATAAATGAAACATCTACGACGGCAGATGGATAACTCCGATTCACAGTTTCTTTAAGCTCCTCTGCCTGCTGTTGAGTATTTGGATGCACCTCGATCCCTAACGTTACATAATAGTAATGTATGCGCAATTTGATCTGATTTCTTATAAGCTTTGTTACAGCATCTCGAAACAGAGAAAATGCTTCTATTGTCTGCTCGTTGTACCTGGCAGTGTAATCCGTTAATGACGAGGACATATTCATAAGATTTTCAGAAACGGTTTTCCATTTCATTATTGCGTCTTCTTTGAAACCGAGCTCGTTTTTTGCCTGTACAATGCACAGCTTTAATGTTGAACCTTTTGGTGCGGACAACGATTCAATCTGATCCTGTGATATTAATTCATCATTCAAGAAAAGATAAATGCCATCACAACCACCATCGTTCCCTCCACCAACATTCCCATTATCAATTTCATCGTCGGTGATATTATAATCCTTTAATACTTCAGAAATTGCAAAGTGCTCAAAATAAGTACCAATATCTGCGTATCCGGATGATTCTTCAAAATCCTGTTTCACACATTCTCTAAGCAGGATTTGGTTGTTGGTTAATGAATCTGTTTTCGACATTGTTTTCTCCCCAATGCTACTGTAATTTGAAAAGGTAGTTTTCTGGTACAAATGGAAGATGATATCCTTACGCCGCCTCTTTATACCGCGTGTACACGTACTCGTAAATCCGTTGGCGGTATTCCGAAATCTGAAGCTCGGTATAGCTCTCCGGGAGCTCAGCCCAGAGTGTATCGCGGATAAGATTGTCCACGGCGGCCTTCGTTTCCTGCTTGTCGGTCCAGTGGTCGAGCTCTGCTATCTTTGCTTTGACCTTCTGGAGTAGTTCAATAGCTACCTCTTTTATCTTCTTAATCTCAGCCTTGGTCAGATCATCCTTGAACAGCAAATCGTACAGGGACAATTCCTCATCGCTTTCAAAGCCTTCACGGATGTAGCGCTTTTCCTCTTGGTCCATGCTGTTGGCCAGATTCATCAAATCCATAAAGGTTTTCTCGATGGTTGCTCGGTTCTGCTCGCTGTTGTAATCCTCGATAATCTGCTGATACCTCTCGTAATAATCCATACGGTTCGGATTTGTGAATAGCATCCTGTCGAGCTTCTGCTGAACGACTTCTTCCAGATCACGCATGACAAGGTTCTTTTTTTGCACCTTAGCAAATTCCCGGCGCAGAAGGTCAAAGTCGATGGCACTGATGTCAAAACGTTTTGTCGGCTCATGGAGTTCCATCGGCTGCCCTGGCTCGATCTCAACATACTGGCTGATGATCGCGTTGATTTCTACAGACAGTTCCGTTGTATCGATATGACGGCGCTTTTTCTGAAGTTCCGCATAGATAGCGGCAATTGCCTCATATTCCTTGCGCGTCTGGCCTGTGATATCATTGCGGTCGGTATACTTCATCAGCCTGTTCAGCTCTGAAGCATACGTCGTGAAGGTTTTCTTATCCTCGATGCTTCCGCATACGGCATTGGCCGCCGTCTGGAGATAAGAGAGCTTTAAGAAGTCGTATGCATCAATCAGCATCTGCAGGTCGAAATCGTTCTCCGAAAGGAAGAACTTTGTTTTTTCTATGGTTTCCAGAATACGGGCGATCAGCTCGTCCTTATCGACGGTCGGATCGGAACCACCATTACCGCCGACATTGGCGGTATAATCAGCGAGTGCCTTGCGGAGCGCTTTGACGATACCGATATAGTCAATAATAAGGCCGTTGCTCTTGCCTTCGTTCACACGGTTGGCACGCGCAATCGTCTGCATCAGCGTGTGGGCCTTGAGCGGTTTATCCAGATACAGGCAAGACAGGCATTTCACATCAAAGCCGGTCAGCCACATGGCACAAACAAAGACAATGCGGAGAGGATTTCCGGAATCCTTGAATTCCTTGTCAAGTTCCCGCTTCTCCATCTTTGCACGGTGCTTTTTGATATCCAGATTCCATTTTTTGAAGGTTTGGATTTCATTCTGCTCCTGGCTGATGACGACTGCCATTTCCGTTTCTTCCATCCATGTGAGCTTGCGATGAAGCTCCTGCGCTTCCTGCTGTGTGGCTGTGCGTATCTTTGCCTTCAGCGCTTTGATTTCCTCTTTCCAGTATTCCTGCACGTAATCATACATGCGGACGCAGGTCACTTTATTGAGGCAGACGAACATTGCTTTACCGCTCGTCCACAGATCGGTGTAATGCGCTACAAAATCCTTTGCAATGGAGCGTAGTCGCGGCTCAGCGGTCATCAGATGGATTTCTTTTGCAAATTCCGCTTCCAGCTTATCCTGCTGATCCACGTCAAGGTCGGCATTATCAATGGCGTCCAGAATCTGCTGAGTAATTTCCGGATTATGCAGATCGAGGATTTTCTCTCCTCGGTTCTCATAATACAACGGAACTGTGGCGCCGTCCTCGACGGCACGCTTGAAGTCATAAACGGAAACATAGCCGCCGAAGGTTCTCGCCGTGATATTATCACTGGAAAGAAGCGGTGTTCCGGTAAAGCCGATACGGGCTGCCGTCGGAAGCAGCTTCATCATATTGTCTGCAAAGATTCCGTACTGGCTGCGGTGCGCTTCGTCGGACATGATAATGATATCGTGGTCCGGATAGATGGCTTCCACGTCGGTCTGATTGAATTTCTGTATCAGTGTGAATATAAAGCTCGGATTGCCTTTCAGTTTGCTTATCAAGTCATTGCTGCTTGACGCGATAAACTGGGAGGCTTTTGTTTTTCCGAGGAGACCACAGTTTTCGAAGGTGTCGGATATCTGCTTGTTCAGCTCGTCACGGTCGGTAAGTACGACAAAGGTCGGTGAACCTTCAAATTTGCGGCGAATCTTCTGTGCAAGAAATACCATGGAATAGCTCTTACCGGAGCCCTGTGTATGCCAAAATACACCCAGTCTACCGTTGTTGAGCTTTCTTGCGGCATAGGCTTTCATAGCCTCGTTGACACCGAGGTACTGGTGGTTCCGGGCGAGTATCTTTGCCGTATGCCCGCCGCTGTGGTCATAGAGGATAAAGTTCTCGAACAGGTCGATGAAGTTTTCCTTCCTACAGATACCGCGCAGCATGGTTTCCAGCGCCACGCTGCCTTGCTCTTCCTCCGAAAGACGCTTCCATTCATGGAAAAACTCATACTTACTACCCAGTGTGCCGACCTTGGCCTCGGTTCCGTTGGACAGCATCACAAAAGCATTGTAATAGAACAGGTGCGGGATGGTGTCCTGGTAATCGGTATAGTTATCATCATAGGCATTCTGTACATCCACGGTGTTCTTTTTCAGTTCCACGAACAGAAGTGGAATGCCGTTGACGAAGCCTACAATGTCGGTGCGGCGACGGTACAGCTCACCGTGAATTTTCAGCTCCTTGATAGCAAGAAAATCATTATTCAACGGATTCTGAAAATCAATCACTGCCGCTTTCTTTATTTCGGTCTTTCCATCCGGATGCTTTACGGTTACGGGAATACCGTCACGAATCAGAAAATACTTTTCCTCGTTGACCTGCAGGAGCGAGGACGTGGACAAACGGTTTTCCAGCGTCTTCTGTGCTTCCTCGACCTGCGCTGAGGTAATCCACGGATTGAGCTTCTGCATCGCGGATCGGAAGTATCTCGTAAGCAGTATTTCATTGTATGACCTGCGGCCGAAGGTGCCGTTATCGCCTAACACTTCCGTGTTATAGGCAAACTTGACATCCCAGCCCAGTTCATCACGGAGCAGATTCCCGGCACTTTCCTGCACAAGGATGTTTTCGGAATAATCGTAGCTCACGTCGGCACCTCCTTATATTTCAATTTCTCCACTCATCAGCTTGGGGAGTAAGCGGTCGCGCGCCTCGCTTAATTTTCTGTTTTGGTTTAATAATAACTGCCTTTTTTCAAAACATATCTGAAATGGCACATACAATTCATCTGGCCCTGTCAATAATTGAATTGTATCAATATGCTTCTTTCCTAAATGAGCTACGGTTGCACCAACCACAGTCTTTTCAAAGAATTTTATTGGTTCATAAATTGCTTGAAGTAGCCATCCTTGCATAGATGGATTTTTAGGTCTAAAGCAGCATGTCCGCTGAACAAGGTATGATGTATCTCCACTCCAAGAATTGATATGAAATTCTCCATCCATACCAACTACAATATCTCCGTTATTAACGAGATATTGATCTTGAGCTTCTTCTGTAGTGAAATCAGAAGTTATTCCTTCTGGAATATTGCGTATTCTTACGATAGGCATCCCCCTGCCATCAGAATTGAACAGTGATCCGTCGAATGCAAATCCATATTGAACATCAGCAATATCAATTAAGGATTCTTCCTTCCATCCCTCCGGAACTCCATCCACCACAGGTGTGGTTTCGTAGCCGGGGAAGCGCAGATCAACGAACCATTCCTTATACAGCCGCTGCGCAGCCTCCTCCAGAAGCTTGATTTGCTTCTGGTTGTTTTCGATGAGGGAATCATACTGCTCTAAAATATCTGCAATTCGATCTTGGACATGTTTTGGTGGGTAAACAACGTTGAGCTCTTGTAAATCACTGCCGCGAATACCTGCTTGCGCACACTGACTCACAATTGACTTCATTGGAGAAAGCGGTGAACGGAAATAATAATAGTAAAACATAGGATTTGCATCATCTAATAACCGTACACGAATGATGTGCGATTCAAATACGGTTAGTGGAGAGACTTCCATCACAATACTGCATTTTCCAGCACCTTCAAGTACAAGTGACTGACGAGCAAAAAGCAAGTCGCCTTTCTCTACCTTTGCATTGCTTTTTTCGCTCTCTTTTAATGGTACAAGTTCCATAGGAATATCATAAATACGGTCGTTAGAAAACAACTCACCCATATTTATCATTTTATATCCAGAGCCGCGAACTTTACTCGGTTTTGTCAGTCCGTTTCGAGAGCCGACACTGTATAAATCACCGAAGCGAATTGTATCCCAGCTCATAACCCCATCTCCTTCATATTTGCAGAGATGGTATCCATCAGATCGTTGCTTTCTGCCTGCAGGGACAGAAGCTCACGATGAATTTCAGCCATGCGCTCTTCAAAATCCACACCATCATCCTCAATGGGTGCAACACCGACATAGGCGCCGGGAGTGAGGGACCAGCTCTTGCCTTCAATCTCGGAAATATCCGCGACCTTGCACAGGCCGAGAACATCCGCATATACGCCGTCACCGAATTTCTCATAAAGCCAGTTCGCTTCTTTGGCAATAGTGAGAATGTCAGTCAGCTCGGCCAGCTTCTCGTCATATTCAGCCTGTGTTTTTTTCTTATCCTTCTTATCAGCGGCCTCCACAGACTTCTTTGCCTTGGTGCGGAGAGCTTTTGCCTTTTCGGAAAGTTCATGCACCTGTTCTTCGAAAGGCTTATCGCTTCCGAGTGCGGCGCGGTATTCACCAAGTAGAGCGGTATATTTTTCCGTTTCTCCGCGATAAAGCCACACGATGGCGTTCATATTTTTGAGCTGCCATTCGGACCATTCGTTAAGGGTACGGTCCACAACGGTGTAATAGTTCCGGGCGTCGATAAAGAGAATCTTATCCTTGATAGCTTCACCCTTAGCCTTGTCAAAGAACCAGAGGGAACACGGCAGGGATTTGGTATAAAAGAAATTGTTGCCGACACTAATCATGACATCGACATTGCCGGTTTTAATGAGGCTTTCACGGATGTCTTTATCCTTGCCCTGGCTGTCTGTCGCGGAGGATGCCATAACAAAACCGGCTCTGCCGCGCTCGTTCAGATAGGAATAGAAATAGGAAATCCACAGATAGTTGCCGTTTCCGACCTCTTTATTCTTATTGATTCCGGGCATGCCGAAAGGAAGCCGTCCTGCATTTTCACAGGATTCAGCTTTTACTTTATCTACATTGAACGGAGGATTCGCCATGACGTAGTCACAGGTACCGTTCAGATTGTGCGCGTCGTGATAGAAGGTATTAGCCTCGTCTCCGGACTTGATAACACCGGTAAGTCCATGTACCGCCATATTCATAAGGCAGAGCTGAGCATTGTATTCCACCTTTTCCTGCCCATAGAAAGTCATGGCGTTGTTGGCATTCATACCGGCGGCATTGACAAAATCTCCGGACTGGATGAACATGCCCCCGCTGCCGCATGCCGGGTCCAGCAGGACGCCCGTAGTCGGCTCGATGATATTGACGATCATTTTTACCAGAGACTTCGGCGTAAAGAACACACCGTCGTCGGAAGCGATATTCTTGGCAAATTTATTGAGGAAGTATTCATAGATGCGGCCGATGATGTCACCGCCGACATCGTCCAATGCGCTGTTATTGAAAATACGGAGAAGTTCTGCCAGAAGCTCATCACTGAACATGGTGTAGTCTTTCGGCAGGACACCGGTCAGCTGTTCGCTCTGCTCCTCCACGAGCTGCATGGCATTGTTCACTACTTCGCCAAGGCTGTTCATGGTGTGACCGTCTTTGTTTTTAAGACCAGCAGAGGCGATATCGGCAGGAAGATTTACAAGATAATCATATTGTGCTTCCTTCGGCAAATACAATGCGCTCTTTGCCGCAAAATCGCTGGCCTCCACCGGCATGACACGACCGCCACGGGAAGGACGGTTTTTCAGAATTTCGTACTCCACCATCTTGAATCGGCTGTATGCATAGCGCAGGAAAATAAGACCGAGCACCGGCATGCAATACTGGTTGGACGTCAGTTTGGAGCCCGCACGCAAAAGATCTGCGGATTCCCACAGTTCATTTTCTAATTTCCGGATGTTAATCATTTTTCTTTCCTTCCACTGAAAAATCGAGCCATGCCTCCTCAATGGAAGAATACTCTATATTATTTTTGAGACAGAATTCCTTGATGCTCTTCATGGCGGCCAGATTCGGTTTTGCCTTGCCGCCTTCCCATCTGTTCACCGTTGAAAAAGCGACATTCACTTCCTTCGCAAAATCGCCCTGTGTCAGAAAGCATCTCTGTCTTGCACGTTTTATTTCTTCTGGGAAACCCATCTTGCATCTCCTTCTCTTAGATATGCTATCAATATAGCGTTATTATAACACAAATATATGAACAATTCTATCCCTTACGGAAATTTACGTTCCGTGAGAGATTTTTTCGTTCAAATCGCACTCATATCTCCATTGCGAAAGTGAGGGAAGCAAAAACTCCGCACAAAATCCGGAAAACTGTCATGAGGCTACTGCGAGGGAATACTCGGTTGTTCTTTCTGCAAGGTACCGGAGGGAGGAACGAAAACAGACAAGCCCTCAGAGGGAGGTGAAACAAAATGTGCAAGAAGTTACCAGAGGAACTGAAACAGCGCGGTCGGTTCTGCCTGTGGAAATATGAAATGAGGAAAGGTCAGCAGACGAAGGTCCCGTACCGTACCTCCGGGGAAAAAGCCGATCCTGGTGACAGCAATACGTTTACGGATTTCAAGTCAGCGCAGACGGCACCGCTTTGGAAGCAGATTGCCTCTGTCATTCCGCTGATTAGTTTCTTCTTTATGTGGGTAACCTTCGTGATTCTCAACACCGAAGGCTTCGTTGGTATTGTAACGTTCTTTGCTATTGGTGTTCCATTCATTGCTGCCACCAAACGTTGGATTGATTGGTTCAAAGCAGCCCGAAAAACCGCAAAAGAAGTATCATAAATAAAAAGAAAACCTCTCCTTTTGGAGAGGTTCTTTTTGTTTTGTTAGGTATAAAGTTCCAATGCTTTTTGCATGACCTTGTTGGCAATTGGGGTACAGGTGTTGATACCGTAGTCACCGGAGTTTTCAAGGACAACTACAATGCAAAGAGGAAGGTCTTCTCTTTGGGAGTAGCCGGCGAACCAGGTGTGTGGTCTGCCGTTGGAAACTTCTGCTGTACCGGTCTTACCGCACATCTTTAAGTTCGGGAAGCGGCGTTCACCGTAGTAGTTTTGAACGTTGGAACGAAGCAGCTTGTTGAGCTTTCTGGCGGTCATGGAAGAGCAGTAGGAAATGGTGCCTTCGCTCTTGCCGTAAAGCAAGGTTGGACTTGGTGTGGTACCGGTTTCGTTGGCAATGGCGCCAAGGATGGTACATTCGTGGCAAGGGTTTACCATGGTTTCAAACTGACCAATGCCGGCCCAGGCACGTTCAATGCCATAACAGTCTGTCAGGTCAAAGGTGGACTTGGCACACTTGAAGCCATTGACTTCAACAGTCTTGTTGAATCCGAATTCTTTGGCGGTGGCATTCATCTGGTCATTGGTGAGCAAATTGCAGGCGATGTACGCAAATTCGGTATTACAAGAGCGGTTTAACCCTCGTTCAAAGGAAACGTTACCGTGGGTACCGTTACAAGTTACTTTCTGTCCGTCTCTGGTTTTGAAGTAACCAGGGCAGTGGAAGTGCATATCTTCAATACCCTGAACGTTTTCCAAAGCACAAGCGGAAGTAATGATCTTGAAGGTGGAACCCGGCGTATAGGTGCCGCTGAAGAAGCGGTTCATATAGATGGCCTTGTAGGCATCGGATCCGGAGTCTATGTCGTCCGGCTTATGCAGCGGGTCATAGGTTGGAACGGAAACCGCACAAAGGATTTCACCGGTTTTGTAATTGTATACGCCGATGGTGCCACGGTAGTTGCCCATGGCTTGATATGCGGTAGAGGAAAGCTGGCCGTCTACTGTAAGAGTAATGTTGTAGTTGGCTGCGTTCTTGTCTTCGTCCTTGGAACGGTAAAGACCGCTGAGCAAACTATAACCGGTTAACTGCGAACGGAATACGGTTTGTGCACCGGTGGAAATGTATCCTTCCGGGTCACCTACCACGTGAAGGGTAGCCTTTCGAACAGAGGCACTGTTGTTGTATTCCCGCTGGCCATCCTTAGAGGTAACCAAAACGTCTCCGTTTCGGTCGTAGATGGTACCTGCGCTGGAAACCAGGTGCTTGTTGTATGGCTGGCTAACCCAGGTTTTCGCGTTAACTAAAAAGGTAAAGAAGAGAACAGTTAAGGCAACAATGAATATGCCGCCGATGGCGTAGAGCCATTTAGAACGTCTGAAGATTCGATTCATGCTTTCTTCTTCCCTCCTTTCGCCCAAGTTCGGTTATCTGCCGACTTGATAAAGGCCAGAAGGCCGAAACAAGAAATCATACTGGTACCGCCGTGGCTGATGAACGGAAGGGTAACGCCGGTGAACGGAAGGAAGTCCGTAGAGCCGAATGCGTTCAGACTTGCCTGGAACAAAAGCAGGGTGCCGGCTGCGCAGGTTGCAATGGAGTAGAATGCGCTGGAGGAACCGTTGGCGTTTCGAATGGCGTGGATAAACAGCAGGAAGTAGCAGAGAAGAACGAGAAAGCCAATGGCCATACCCAGTTCTTCGCAGACAATACCGAATACTAAGTCTTCGGTGGCAGCGGACAGGTTTCGAAGGAACCCGTTGCCCAGGCCCATGCCGGCCAAACCGCCGCTGACTGCATAAGTCAATGCATGTGTCTGCTGGAAACCTGCGCCATAAATGTCATCCCAAATATGACGGTAAGTTGCAAAACGAGCCATTACGTAGTCGGAACGAACCATAACTACCATTGCAGCAGCCAAGCCGGCGCCAACAATAATAAAGAGAACGGTTCGTAAGTCACCGGAACGCATGAAGGCCAGTACAACGAATGCCACGAAGAAGATGAGGGCGGTACCAAGGTCCTTCATTAAGAACAGGAGACCAATACAAATAACGGCGAAGATAACATAATGCCAGATGTGCTTGGTGGTCTGGATTTTTTCCAGGGAAGCAGCACCGACAAAAATGAATGGGATTTTTACAATTTCAGATGGCTGGAAGGAAAGTCCGCCAATGGATACCCAGTTATAGGCACCGTTTCGGTAGTCTGCAAAGACCAAACCGAAAACCAAAAGCACAATGGCCACAATTTCCATTGGAATGATAAACTTGTCTGCCCGCTCAACGTCAGACAAAACCCAGAGAAGACCAATGTAAACTGCAAAGCCGATGATAACGGCAATGAACTGTGTTACCAAATAAGCCGAACTCTGGCAGGCGGAAATGGCAAGGCCGATTCCGGTGAGGAAGAAGGCAATGCATTCCAGTGCCATACTGTGCTTCCGAAGGAAAATGGAGGAAGCTATGGCATAAGCCCATTCCATGGCCAGGTACAAAACAAAGATGGTACCGGCGCCAAGATTTTGACCAAAGGTGGAAAATACTTCACTGAGGGAAGCGATTTGTGCGAAAGATAAAACTTGGAAGGCGGACAACAGAACCATTGCCGGAATCCAACGTGGGCCGCTCATGAGCTCACCTCTCTTTCTTTCAGTGGATTAGGAATAAGGATTGTTGAATTTGATGGTGTAACCACAAATTTCAATGATGTCGCTGTCATAAAGTGGGGTTGGTGCAAGGATTTCTTCCCCGTTTACCAGGGTGCCGGCTTGGGAACCGGTATCTTCAACAACCCACTTGCCACGCTCGGTTTTATATACTTCTGCGTGGTATCTGGAAACTACCGGGCGGTCAATGCGGATGTCGGCATCGGATGCTCGGCCGATTACAACGGAGTCTCGGCGATTCAGTTTCATGATTTCGCCGGTAATGCAGTTCTCTAAGTTGGAAGAGTCAGCTAAGTCCTGCTCTACCATTTGTGGAATAACAATACTTGGGTTGATGCGGTCATTCTTTGCAAAGGCAGCAGCTTCTGCCGGTTTGCTGTAAGGACGAACCAAATGTTCCCGGGTAAAGTCGGATTCCAGCGGCAAGTCCTCAAAGAACTTAAAGAGGGCGTTACCGAAAATAAGGACGTCCCCATTTTCCAACATCTTAGAACCAATGACCCGGTCTTGGTTTACCGTGGTACCGGTTTTACTGTTGGTGTCAAAGAGGATCCATTTACCTTTTCGTTTGGTAATAACTGCATGGAATCGGGAAACGGTGTTATACCCTAGGACGATGTCACAGGAGTTACTTCGCCCAATGGATGTTTCAGCAGATTTCAATGGCATTCGGTCACCGTTTGCGGTGTTGACCAAGTACCCGATGGTACCGGTTTTTCGGTTGTCTTGCACCAGCATGACGCCGCAAATAATAACCAATGCAATGGCCAAAATGGGAAGAATCCATCGGCTGATTGAAATGATGAAAGTAAAGGTCACCGTTTTCACCTCCTTGGTTTGAAAAAAACTCTCATATATTATATAAGATGTAATAGGGCATTTCAATAAACGCCCCTTGTTTTCTAATTTTTTTGGCCTTTGTATTGCTTTTTCGAACGGTTCTTGATAGAATAAATCCAAAGTATATTAGAAGTTGTGGAAATATCTCTAGATATCCCCTCAACTTTATGAATTAAAATATTAGGAGACAGAGGGGACTAAAAAATGATTACTTCCGGCCTTGTATTAATCGTATTTCTTATTGTTGTAGCTATGGCTATGATTGGTATGGTTGCTGCAGTTTGTGGCGTTCTCTTCGGCTTCACCGGCCGTTCCGAAACCTATGACCGTGCTGCTAAGAAAATGGCTAAAGCTGGCAACGACATCGCAGCTGAATAAGATTTAATTTACTACGCAAAAAATGGGCTCGCTTGGCGTTATCAAGCGAGCTCTTTTTGCTTTTATCAGATGAAAAGTAGGTGTATGACATGTCCAATGACTTTTTTGCCATCATTTCCCGTATGAAATACATTGACCGTTGGGCCTTAATGAGAAATACGGAATCGGAAAGCCTCATGCAGCATTCCTTTGAAGTGGCCATGCTGGCCCATGCGTTGGTGCAAATCAGCAACGAACGCTTAGGGACCAACTTAGATGCCAACAAAGCAGCTGTCATAGGGCTTTTCCATGATGCTTCTGAAATTCTAACCGGAGACATGCCAACACCGGTGAAATACTATAGCGACGAAATCCGCAACGCCTATAAAGATGTGGAAAAAATTGCCACCCAAAAGCTGGAAAGCATGCTGCCGGAAGACTTACAGGCAGCCTATGACGACATCCTTCTTCCAAGAGAAGGGGACGAAGACCTTTGGAAAATGGTAAAAGCTGCGGACAAGCTCAGCGCATTAATCAAATGCGTGGAAGAAGAAAAAGCCGGAAACCGTGAGTTTGAAAAGGCTAAGGAAAGTACGTTAAACTCTATCGCCTCTATGAAAAACAAAGCGGCAGACATTTTTATTAAAGAGTTTATGCCAAGTTACGAACTCACTTTGGACCAGTTGAAATAAGGAGTGCCCATGGCCATTAGTTGTGATTATTGCTTGAATTTCCAATGGGATGAAGAACTGGAAGAAGACATCTGTGCCGTAGACATGGATGAAGACGAATACATCCGCCTGTTGGAACGCCACTATAAAGAATGCCCTTATTTTCGCCCGGGCGATGAATACACCATTGTTCGTAAGCAAAATTAAGGTTTCTCTGTTACTGTACCGTTAATGAGTGAAGGAGGAAGGACTTTTGAGACTTTTGCTTGCCGAAGACGAACACATCCTTTCGGATGCGTTGGTTACCATGTTGACCAAAAACAACTACTCTGTAGACGCCGTTTACGACGGACAGGACGCACTGGATTACCTGCGTACCGGAGACTATGACGGCGCCATTTTAGATATCATGATGCCAAAAATGGATGGCATTACTGTGGTTAAAAAAATCCGCGCAGAAGGCTTCACTCTGCCAATTTTGCTGCTCACCGCAAAGAGCCAGGATGATGACATTGTAGAAGGCTTAGATGCCGGTGCGGATGACTATTTAACCAAGCCATTCAAGATTAATATTTTGTTGGCACGCATTCGTGCCATGACTAGAAGACAGCCGGAA
Source organism: Acutalibacteraceae bacterium (assembly GCA_045642465.1). Taxonomy (GTDB): domain Bacteria; phylum Bacillota; class Clostridia; order Oscillospirales; family Acutalibacteraceae; genus RUG420. The sequence continues at coordinate 127,522 of JAZUIY010000015.1, read as the reverse complement.
TTGACCAATACCGTTCTGACCTATTTGGATTTGGAACTGAACCGCTCGGATTATGAAATGAGCGGTCCAAAAGGCTCCCTTCGTTTGGCCAACAAGGAATTCCAGATGATGGAAATGCTGATGGACCGACCGGGACAGGTTATTCCAACCGAACGGTTCTTAGAGAAAATCTGGGGATACGATTCCGACTCCGAAATCAACGTCGTTTGGGTTTACATTTCTACCCTTCGGAAGAAATTGGCCAGCATTGGAACTAAGGTTCAAATTAAGGCCTCCCGCGGCGTGGGATATTCCTTGGAGGAAAAAGCATGATCGCTAGTTTACGGCATAAGTTTATTGCTGTGGCTATGGTGTCCATTATTGTGGTACTCGGCATGTTAATTGGCACCATTGACCTAGCCAACTTTGCCAGCATACGGCAAAATGCGGACGACGCACTGGACTTGCTGGTTTCTTCCGGTATGTTTGAGCCGGATGAAGACCACCCCTATAGAGAAGGGTTCTTTAACCCTGTTTCCGGGGAAGAAGCCGCCGCCCTAAATAACCCTCGTGGCTGGATTGCCGCTGTGGCTGCCGGACAGGGGGAAGCGGTACAAACCACCTTTGAATCTCAATATTTTTCGGTCATTGAAAACAGTGACAAAACCCGTTACCGCATTAACCCGGGAACCATGGACCAGCTGTCCAGTAAGCAGGCCATCAACTTAACCCGTATGGCTGCCGGCGGGAAAAATGAGCGGGGGTTCGCCGCCACATTCCGTTATTACAAAGAAAAGACCCCAAGTGGTGGGACACAATATTATTTTCTAGACTGTTCCTCCAGCTTGACAGATGAAATGACCTTCATTTCCGTAACTTTACTTATTTTTGTAGCCGGGGTTTTGGCCTTCTTCATCATGGTTTGGGTGCTTTCCAAAAGCGTCGTTTACCCAGTGGCTGAAAGTTATGCCAAGCAGAAAAAGTTCATTACCAATGCAGGTCATGAACTGAAAACCCCATTGGCAATCATAGATTCCTGTACCGATGTCATAGAAATGGAAAATGGGGAATCCAAGTGGACAGAAGGCATTCACGGACAAGTGGAACGGCTTTCTGCCATGACCCAGGAACTCATTACCATGGCCAAGTTTGAAGAAAACGATACCAATATGGAGCGGGCAGAATTCAACTTGACCGAATCCATGCATGCGGTACTAGACCCGTTTGCTTTAATGGCTGAGGAACAGGGCTTGGGTTGGAATGTAACCCTGCAGGACAACGTTATGTTCTACGGAAACGAAAAGAACATGCAGCAGGTCTGCTCCATTTTGGCAGATAACGCCATTAAGTATGCAAAAGAGAATACCACTGTTGCATATATGATGACCGCACATCGCAACCGCATAAAGATTGTCTGTGCCAACGAAGTGGAAGACGGAATCCGCAAAGGGTCTCACGAAGAATTCTTTGACCGCTTCTACCGGGGAGATGAATCCCGCTCCTCGGAAAAGAAAGGATACGGCATTGGACTTTCCATGGCCCGAACCATTGTAGGTGCTCACGGCGGAAAAATTGTTGCCGTCAGTGATGACGGAAAGATTCTCCGCATGGAAATAACCCTGCAAAACCGGTCCGGTCAAAAGCTTTCCCTGCCACAGCTCCAGCTTGGGGTTGGAAAATTGCCAAAAGAAGACAAAAAATCTTAATAATATAAGGCTCTCAGGTATCTGAGAGCCTTTTCTTATGCTATAATCAAAAAGTATTAATTGTTAGGAGGATAACAAAAATGTATGTTGTATGTTTAGATATGGAAGGCGTTTTAGTTCCTGAAATCTGGATTGCATTTGCAGAAGAAACCGGAATCCCAGAACTGAAAATTACCACCCGTGATGAACCGGACTATGACAAGCTGATGAAATACCGCTTGAACATTTTGAAGGAACACGGACTTGGCCTGAAAGAAATCCAGGATGTTATTTCCCGCATTGACCCAATGCCGGGTGCAAAAGAATTCATGGATAAGCTTCGTGACAAGACCCAGGTAATTATCCTTTCCGATACCTTTGAACAGTTTGCTGCTCCTCTCATGAAGAAGATGGGCATGCCGACCATTTTCTGCAACTCTTTGGTTGTAGATCCGGACGGTTCTATTTCTGACTATAAGATGCGTTGTACACCATCTAAACTTACTACAGTTAAGGCTTTGCAGTCCTGTGGTTTTGATACCATTGCCTCCGGCGACAGCTTTAACGACTTGGGCATGATTCAGGCTTCTAAGGCCGGGTTCCTCTTTAAGAGCACCGACCAGTTGAAGGCAGATTACCCGAATATTCCAGCTTATGAAACTTACGATGAACTCTATGATGCCATCTGTAAGGTAATTGACGGTGAATAAGAATTATGGCTGAAAAAATAATTACGCAAGAGAACTATGAACAAGAAGTCTTGCAGGCGGAGAGACCCATTCTGCTGGACTTCTGGGCTGACTGGTGTGCCCCTTGTAAAATGGTGGCCCCATTACTGGAAGAATTAGCAGCAGAGCACGATGACATTGATGTTGGGAAAATCAACATTGATGAACAGGTTTATCTTAGCCGTTTGTTTGGCATTGAAGCCATTCCAACGCTGGTACTGATGAAGGACGGACAGCCAATTAAAGCCGCCTTCGGTATGCAGGGAAAAGTGCAGTTGGAAGAATTACTTCGGTATTAAATCTTTTAGAAAAAGGTGAACAATATGAAAAGTGCTATTTATGGAGCAGGCTCCTTAGGTATGATTTTGGGAGCTTACATTTCCAAAGCAGGTGGAAACATTGAACTGGTAGACTACTACAAGGAACATGTCGACGCCATGAACGAAAAGGGTGCCCACGTAGTAGGTACCGTAGATTTCGTTACTCCGGTTAAAGCAATTACACCGGATCAGATGGGAGAAGGCTATGATGTTATTTTCCTGATGACCAAACAGTTAATGAACAAAGAAGTAGTTACTTCTTTGAAGCCAAAACTGTCTGACAAGGGTGTTATTGTAACCCTGCAAAACGGCATTCCTGAACCAGGTATTGCTGAAATTGTTGGCTCCGAACACACCATGGGCTGTACCGTTGAATGGGGTGCAACCATGAAGGGTCCAGGTGTCAGTGAACTGACCTCTGAACCGGAAAGTCTTTCCTTCCACATGGGCAAAATGGACGGCATTACCGACGAACAGTTAGCTATGGTTAAGTCTGTTCTGGAAATGATGTGCCCGGTTTCCTTTGAAGAAAACCTCATTGGCGCACGTTGGTCCAAGCTTCTCATCAACGCAACCTTCTCCGGTCTTGGCACCGTAGTTGGCGGCGTATTTGGCGATGTTTCCGAAGGAAAAGACATTAAGCCAATTGCCATTCGCTGCATGAAGGAATGCATTGACGTAGGTCATGCTGCCGGCGCTACCTTTGCTCCGGTTCAGGGCAAAGATATTACCAAGCTCTTCTATTACAAGACTCCAATTAAGCGTGCCTTTGGTATCCTTCTTCTGCCAATTGCTATGAAGAAGCACCGCTTGCTGGTTCCATCCATGCTGCAGGATTTGCAGAAGGGTAAGCCTTGTGAAATTGATGCCATCAACGGTGTTGTTTGCGAATGGGGTCGCAAGACCGGTGTTCCAACACCAATCAACGACCGCATTGTAGAAGTAGTTAAGAAGGAACAGGCCGGTGAACTTGGTCTGGATAGAGACAACATCAAGTTGTTTGACGACCTTCTGAAATAAGAAAAACAAAGAAAAGAGCCTCTTTCCAGAGGCTCTTTTTTATTTGAGATACTTTTCTTGGAATGTGGCTTTTTGTTCCTTGCTGATGTCCAATTGGTTTTCTAGGAAAGCATCCATACTGCCATAGGTTTCATCTATGGCGTCTAAGGCTGCTCCCAAGAACCGTTCGTTGGCTTCAAACATGTAAAGAATGGAGTCCGCTTTTTCCTTGCTGTTGGTAACTACTCGCACTAGCCAATAGTACCGCTTTTTGTTTTTAGACGGCACGTCGTTGGTGGCAACGTAATCCTTCAAAATGGTTTCTCGGTCCACATCCATTAAGGCTAGGAACAAGGCGGAAACCAAACCGCAGCGGTCTTTTCCTTCGCTGCAATGCCAAAGCATGGCGCCATCTTCCGGCTCTTTCCGCAGGATGACCTCAAAAATGGATTTCAAATGTTCTACACAGCCTTCCTGGGTAACCATGTTGCGGTAAACCTGGGAAAAATCCGGTAGGTTCTCCAAGAATTCAATGCTCTTTTTTTCCATGGTGACACCGAAGGTAGCAGCAGTGAATACCGGCATGCGAAGGTAGATGCTGCCCCGAACTTTCCGGTCCGGTTTTTCCTTTACTTCGTCGTCATCCCGTAGGTCAATGATGGTATTTAAGCGGTATTCTTCCGTCAGAATCCGCATGTCTTTTTTGGTTAAACGGTCCAGTGCACAGGAACGGACAAACTGATGTCCTTTTATACAACGGCCGTTTTTGTTTACAATGCCGCCAAAATCCCGGGTGTTTTTGGCCCCTTCCAATGGTACGAAAGACATGGTTTATTCCTCAATAAACCGTGGGTCAGGCAAATCAACGTAAGTTGGTTCATGGCCTACGGCAGAGACAAATTTCAGCATGTCTTCCTTGGTGAGTTTTACGGTAGAAGTGGAAATGCCAGGGTGACCGCTGATGTAGTCGTCCTTCAGCAAATCCTTATCAATGACCAGGCGGACCCGGTTTTCCGTGTCAAACATCAGTTCCAAAGCGGAGCAAGAACCGGGTACCGTCTGCAGGAATTCCTGCATAAAGTCTTCGTTGCCGAAGGACAGACGGGCGCAGCCTAACTGAGAGGTTAAAAACTTGGTTTTAAACGGCTTGTCACCCGGCATCAACAAAAGGTAGAAATCGGTTTGTTGACGGTTGGTCAAAAACAAATTTTTGCAGATTTTGGCGCCCAGCACTTCCTCAATCTGAAGGCAGTCCTCCATGGTGTTGGCATGGTCATGATCTACCCGTTCATAGGAAATGCCCAGTTCTTCCAATTTGTCATAAATGGAAAGCTCCTGTGGGATTCGCTCATCCGTCGGTTTTTGCGTATATATAGTGGAATTAATGTTCAAAACGACACGTCCTTTTCCCAAAGATCTCTCTTATGTTACCACACATAAAACAGGGAAAACAACATAGCATAGGCTTAAGACATTCTGAACCAACTGTCAAAATCTACAACAACCGTTCTAGAAATTTTACAAAAGAGCGAATATCTTTTCCTATACGAAAAAGGGATAATGGAGGTAGCAAAGTTTAAATTGAAAGGAGATTCCCCATGAGCATTAAAAAAGATTTTTCCGTAAAAGATCAAAACTGTAATGAATGCATGCTTCGCGGCAGCTTCAAGAAGCAAGGCTACGACTGGTGGTGGCATTCATTCACCGCAGTGAACCGTGAAACCGGCAAAGAAAAGCCATTTTACATTGAGTTTTTTGTATGTAACCCAGCCTTAGCTGAAGAAGAGCCGGTATTTGGCCAGCTCCCGGAAAATTTGGCAAAAGGCAAGAAGCCATCCTACTTAATGGTTAACGTTGGCTGCTGGGGCAAAGACAAGAAAAAGCAGCTCCACAGATTCTTCCCATGGAAGGACGTTAAGATTCACTACAATGCACCTTACAGCGTAAGTGCTGCTGACTGCTACGCAGACGAATATGCACTTCGCGGCAGCGTATCCATTACCGAAGAAGAAGCAGCAGCACATCCAGAATGGATTTGTGACGCAGGCACCATGTCCTGGGACATCAAGATTAACAAGGACATTGCCTTTAATGTAGGTTACGGTACCAGCTGGCTTATGAGAAGACTCAACGCCTTTGAAATGTACTGGCATGCAGAAGGTATGAAGTCCAAGTACGAAGGTACCATTGTTATTGACGGTGACGTATACGACGTAATCCCTGAAAAATCTTACGGTTATGCTGATAAGAACTGGGGTTCCAACTTCACCACCCCTTGGGTATGGCTTTCTTCCAACGACCTTACCTCCAACATTACCGGTAAGAAGTTAGAAAACTCCGTATTTGATATCGGCGGCGGCAAGCCAAAGGTATTCGGCATTTCTCTTCCTAGAAAACTCCTCGGTGGCTTCTACTATGAAGGCAAACCATATGAATTCAACTTCTCCAAACTTTGGACCCTGTCCCAGACAGAATTCGAAGGCTATGAAACCGATGACGAAATTGTATGGCACGTAGACCAGAAGACCATCAAAGGCCGACTCATTACCGACATCCGCTGCAAGAAGGAAGACATGCTTCTCATTAAGTATGAATCCCCAGACGGCAAGCTCCGTCATCAGAGACTTTGGAACTGCGGCTGCGGTTACGGTGACTTGAAACTTTATAAGAGAACCCTCTTTGGCTTCAAACTCATTGACGACATGCATGCAGGACACATTGGCTGCGAATACGGCGAATACGACCATCCGGACGCTTATGTAAAGCAGAGCAAGTAAACACAGAAAAAAAGACCGCTTTGGATTCCAAAGTGGTCTTTTCTTTTTGCTTTTATGAGGCGATGTAGCGGCTTCTTTAGCCAATAAACTGCCATTCATTGCCAGCCTTTTCAAAGTACTTTGGCAGGTATGGCAAAGCGAAGTCAAAGCTTTCCCGCAGGCACTGTCTGCCCTTTTCCACAATAGTGGCAATGGACCAAGCATGGTTGCCAATGATGCCGGTGCCTTCAAAGGAGCCGTATGGTACGCCAAGGCGTTCCAATTCTTCCATTAAGTCCATAGCTTCGTAGCGGAGCCAGTCTCTGCAGCAGCGGATGACAAACATTGGTGGGAAGTCGGCGGTTGGATGCGGATAGGACAGTTGTCCTTCCGGTGTTTGCAACCAAGCCTTGGCTTCTTCTGCGTCCATTCCCAGGAAAGAAGTAACGAACATTTTCATGTCTGGGAAGTTGGACTGCTGTTTGTTTTCATCCAGCAGGGCAGGAAGGTTGTAACAACCACAGTGGTCTACAATGACGTCCACGTTAAAGTCATCCGCATGGCGGAAGTGGAGGCCGGCTTTTTCCAGCAGGCTCTTATCCTTGGCAACGGCAGCGGCGTACATGATGTAATAACCGCCGGCAGATTCCCCGGAAATAACCACGTTGGAAGTGTCTACGTTCCATTCGTCAGCATGGTCGTAAATATAGTCTAATCCGTCAAAAACATCCTGCAGCGGAACCGGATAAGTCTCTGCCGGAGCATAAGAATAGCCGATAGATGCGGTGAAGAAGCCCTGCTTTGCCCAGTTGGCAATGTAGGTGTCTCTCATTTTGGTAATGCCGGAAACCCAGCCGCCGCCATGAATGTAAATGAACAGAGGCTGCTTCTTGTCTTTCAAGTCCTTGCGGGTGCAGGTGTTAACAAAGCGGTGCATGCCTTCGCCGTATTTCAGCTTGCCGTTGTATTCCAATTCTTTTGGTGTTGGGCGATGCAGTGCAATGTAAGCAAAGCACTCTGTGAAATTGTACCAGCAGGTACCGATTTTACCGCGAATATAAACAGATGGTTTCAAATCATTTTCCCCCTTTAATCCGATTGATTCCATCAAAGATTATACAACAGAAATAGAAAAAGAGACACCTAAAAAGGTGTCTCTAATGGTCGAGGCGACTGGACTCGAACCAGCGGCATCTTGGTCCCAAACCAAGCGCGATACCAAACTTCGCCACGCCTCGATAGCGAAAGTTATTATAACAAAGGGGTTAATCCCTGTCAACAGAGAAAAGGGTAAAGTTTTTCGGAAATCTTACATCGCCCAAAGAAGGGGGAAAAGAAAGGTTTTTCATGGACAAACGTCGAAAAAATAACAAAGAAAAAGAGGTTTTTTTGGTCGTTTACGTATAAAGTGCCAAAATCCCATACTATGGCTCTTTTTATATTGTATAGGGGCTTTTTCTTGTGATATAATCGCACGCGTATCCGAATATTATTATAAGTTTTTTGGAGGTAACACACATGGCAAACAAATGGGTTTATATGTTTAGCGAAGGCGACATGACCATGAGAAACCTTCTCGGTGGTAAGGGTGCTAACCTTGCCGAGATGACACAGATCGGTCTCCCTGTACCTCAGGGCTTCACCGTAACTACTGAAGCTTGTACTCAGTACTACGAAGATGGCCGTCAGATTAACGACGAAATCATGGGCCAGATCCTTGATGGCGTTAAGAAAATGGAAGAAATCAACGGTAAGAAGTTTGGCGACAACACCAATCCTCTTCTCGTTTCCGTACGTTCCGGTGCTCGCGCATCCATGCCAGGTATGATGGATACCATCCTGAACCTTGGTTTGAATGACGAAGTAGTAGCATCCATGATTGCTGGTAACCCAGACCCAGCATTCGAACGTTTCGTATATGACTCTTACAGACGTTTCATTCAGATGTTCTCCGACGTTGTAATGGAAGTTGGTAAGAAATACTTTGAACAGCTGATTGACCAGATGAAGGAAGCTAAGGGCGTTAAGTTCGACGTTGAACTCACCGCTGCTGACCTTAAGACTCTGGCTGAACAGTTTAAGGCAGAATACAAGAACCAGCTTGGCGAAGACTTCCCATCTGACCCTGTTACTCAGCTGAAGCTTGCTGTAGAAGCTGTATTCCGTTCTTGGGACAACCCACGTGCAAACGTTTACCGTCGTGACAACGACATCCCATATTCTTGGGGTACCGCTGTTAACGTAATGCCAATGGTATTCGGTAACCTGAATAACGAATCCGGCACCGGCGTAGCATTCACTCGTGACCCTGCTACCGGTGAAAACAAACTGATGGGCGAATTCCTCATTAACGCACAGGGTGAAGACGTAGTAGCCGGTGTACGTACTCCAATGCCAATTGCTCAGATGGAAAAAGAATTCCCAGAAGCATACGCTGAATTCCTCAAGGTTTGCGACACTCTTGAAAACCACTATCACGACATGCAGGATATGGAATTTACCGTAGAAAACAAGAAGCTCTACATGCTTCAGTGCCGTAACGGTAAGAGAACTGCTCCTGCTGCTCTTAAGATTGCTTGTGACCTCGTAGACGAAGGCCATAAGACGGAACAGGAAGCTGTTCTGATGATTGACCCACGTAACCTTGACACCCTCCTTCACCCACAGTTCGACGCTGCTGCTCTGAAGGCTGCCACTCCACTTGGTAAGGGCCTTGGCGCTTCCCCAGGTGCTGCTTGTGGTAAGGTTGTATTCACCGCTGACGATGCTACCGAATGGGCAGCTCGTGGTGAAAAGGTAGTTCTCGTTCGTTTGGAAACTTCCCCAGAAGACATTACTGGTATGAAGTCCGCTCAGGGTATCCTCACCGTACGTGGTGGTATGACCTCTCACGCTGCAGTAGTTGCTCGTGGTATGGGTACTTGCTGCGTATCCGGTTGTGGCGACATCAACATGGATGAAGACAACAAGACCTTCACTCTTGCTGGTGTTACCTTCAACGAAGGCGACCCAATCTCCATCGACGGTACCACCGGTAACATCTATCAGGGCCTCATTGCTACTGTAGACGCTACTATTGCTGGTGAATTCGGCCGTGTAATGGGCTGGGCTGACAAGTATCGTCAGTTGAAGGTTCGTACCAACGCTGATACTCCTGCTGATGCTAAGAAGGCAAGAGAACTTGGCGCTGAAGGTATCGGCCTCTGCCGTACCGAACACATGTTCTTCGAAGCTGACAGAATTGCAGCATTCCGTGAAATGATCTGCTCTGACACCGTAGAAGAAAGAGAAGCAGCTCTTGATAAGATTCTTCCTTATCAGCAGGGCGACTTCGAAGCTCTTTACGAAGCTCTGGAAGGTAACCCAGTTACCATCCGTTTCTTAGACCCACCTCTTCACGAATTCGTTCCGACTGAAGAAGCTGACATTAAGGCTCTTGCAGACGCTCAGGGCAAATCCGTAGAAGACATTAAGGCTATCATCACCGGCCTCCACGAATTCAACCCAATGATGGGTCACCGTGGCTGCCGTCTTGCAGTAACCTATCCTGAAATCGCTGCTATGCAGACCAAGGCTGTTATCCGCGCTGCTATCAACGTACAGAAGGCTCATGCTGACTGGAACGTTAAGCCGGAAATCATGATCCCACTGGTTGGCGACGTGAAGGAACTCAAGTACGTTAAGGACGTTGTTGTTAAGACTGCTGACGCTGAAATCGCTGCTGCAGGCGCTGACCTTAAGTACGAAGTAGGTACCATGATTGAAATCCCTCGTGCAGCTCTTACCGCTGACGAAATTGCTGCTAACGCAGACTTCTTCTGCTTCGGTACCAACGACCTTACCCAGATGGCTTACGGCTTCTCCCGTGACGACGCTGGTAAGTTCCTGGATGCTTACTATGATGCTAAGATCTTCGAAAACGACCCATTCGCTAAGCTCGACCAGAACGGCGTTGGTAAGCTCATGAAGATGGCTCTTGAACTTGGTAAGCCAGTTAACGCTGACCTTCACTGCGGTATCTGCGGTGAACACGGTGGTGACCCAACATCCGTAGAATTCTGCCACGACATTGGCCTTGACTACGTATCTTGCTCCCCATTCCGTGTTCCAATTGCTCGTCTGGCTGCTGCTCAGGCTGCAATTAACAACCCACGCAAGTAATTTTACTTAGGGGAAACGACAGTTCGTTTGCACCATCCTGTCGTAAAACAAAACCAGGGCTCTCACTATTCTGTGGCTTTATGCCACCCATCTGAATAGACAAAGACCCTGCAAAAATGCAGGGTCTTTTTTTCTGAGCCCCTTTCGGGGAGAGAAACATGAACAAAATAAAACAAGAACTAGAAGATTACAAACTGCTGCTACGCAATGTGCCCGGCTTGGTGGTAACCCTGTTTGTCATATCGGTTATTTGTATGAACTTGATGGCCAACAGAGAACTGTTCCACTATCAGTATTTTGCTTTGGACTGTGGTGTGGCATGGAGTTGGCTGTCCTTCTTATGTATGGATGTCATCTGTAAGCGGTTTGGTCCCAAGGCTGCGGTTAAGATTTCTGCTTTGGCAGTGGGAATTAACCTGTTTACCTGTCTGATGTTCCAAGTGCTCTGTCTTGCACCGGGCAACTGGGGCGAATTTTATTCCTTCGGTTTGATAGACGTAAACACTGCCTTAAATAACACCTTTAGCGGAAGCTGGTACATTGTGGTTTGCAGTTCCATTGCCATGCTTATCAGTTCCGCTGTGAACGCTTTTTTAAACCATACCATTGGCAAACTGTGGAACAAAAAGGACAATTTTAAAGAATTTGCCCTTCGTTCCTATCTTTCCACCGGTGTGGCCCAGTATGTAGATAACTTTGTCTTTGCCACCTTGGTTTCCAAATACCTCTTCGGTTGGACTTGGACCCAGGTGCTGATGTGTTCTTTGATTACTGCAATGGTAGAACTCTTGGCAGAGGTGATTTTTGGACCGGTAGGTTACCGCATGTCCAAAAACTGGGAAAAGGAAAATGTAGGATCCGACTACATTGAATATCTAGAAAAAAAGTCAAATTAAACAGATAGAAAAAAGCCCGACAGATACCCTGTCAGGGCTTTTCTTTTGGGCTGGTTTTTGTTAAAGTGGATAGGTATCTAAACGTAAAGAGGGGGAAAGACATGAAACGAAATTACAGTTTGCTGACGGCAATTACCATGATTACCGGTATTGTCATCGGTTCTGGTATTTTCTTCAAGGCAGATAATGTTTTGGAATATGCCAACGGCAATATCTTCCTTGGTGTCATTATCTTCTGTGTTGCCGCCATTGCGGTTGTATTTGGCTCTTTAACCATTTCTCAGCTGGCCATCCGTACCGATAAACCGGGCGGCATGGTTTCCTATGCAGAAGACTTTGTAGGGAAGGGAGCAGCCACCATGTTTGGCTGGTTTGAATCCTTCTTATATCTGCCGACCTTGGACGCAGTCGTTGCCTGGGCTTCCGGCATTTATGTAAGCCAACTTTTAGGCTATGCTGACTTCTCGGTTACCCGAAATACCATTATTGGGTTTATCATGGTAACCTTCTTCTACTTGATAAATGCGTTGTCTGCCCGCTTGGGCGGCTGGTTCCAAAACGGATCTATGTTTATTAAGTTAATTCCATTGGTACTGATTGCCGTTTTGGGCTTGGCCTTCGGCAACCCGGTTGCTGAAATGGATGCAGCCAGTGGTGCGGCTCTTACCAAGAGCATGGCAGGACTGGGCTTCTTAGGCGCCTTCGGCCCAATGGCCTTCTCCTTTGACGGATGGATTGTATCCACCTCCGTCTGCCACGAAATTAAAAACAGTAAGCGGAATCTTCCAATTGCCCTTTCTGTTGCACCAATTTTCGTGCTGATTGTTTACATTGCTTACTTCTTGGGTATTACTTCTTACCTGGGTCCGGATCAGGTTCTGGCTTTGGAAGACGCCTCCGTCTTCACTGCAGCCACCGGCCTGTTTGGTGCCCACGGTGCCAAGTTGGTACTCATTGCCGTAGTCATTTCCATTTTGGGTACGGTAAACGGCGTTAGCCTTGGCCTCATCCGTCTGCCATATTCCTTGGCACTGCGGAACATGATGCCATTCTCCAACGTGTTCAAGAAGGAAAACAAGAAACTGGGCGGCATGCCACTGAACTCCGGCCTTCTGGTATACGTACTTTCTATTTTCTATCTGCTCATCAACAACGCAGTTCTGAACAGCAAGAACGAGTTCATTGCCGGCTTGGACATTTCCGAAATTTCCATCTGCGTATTGTACCTTATTTACATTGTGCTCTACGTTGCTGTTATTAAGCTTGCCAAGAAGGGCGAAATCAAGAATAAGTTCCTTGGTTACGTGGCTCCGGTTTTGGCCATCATTGGCTCTCTCATCATCTTCTCCGGCTCCGTCGTCAAGGCTTCCTTCTTCATTTACGCACTGGTTTGCCTTTTGTTCCTTGGCGTTGCTTACCTGTACTACCACTTCCACAAGGAAGAAATTGTGGTACAGACAGACGAAGAATTCAACAAAGAACACGACGCCGACTAAGGGCGATTCAGTTTTGACAAAAAGAAAAGACCTTCCCAAAAGGGAAGGTCTTTTTTGTGTCTTCTCTTACATGAGAAGGAGCATTGCATAAGAGCCCAGGAAGGAACGTGCAAACTGAGAAGCAAAGAGCTTATCAAGCAGTCCTGGGAATGGTCCAATCTTTAAGAAAGGAAGTACGGTTTCAAGGATACCGCGAACCCAACCGATCATAACTTCGGAGAGGGTCTTTTCGTTTTCGTGGAATTTATATTCCTGTAACTGTTCTTTCATTGTGTTCTCTCCTTCCTTATTAATAGAGGCCATAGCCGTGTACGAATTCGTTTACGGCACGGATGTTTTCAGCCTTTGCGTCGTTCGGGCAAAGAAGTACTTTGTTACCGGTGCAGAAGATGAAGCGTCCGCCAGGAGCGCAGTCATCAACCAGTTTCTTAGCAGCTTCAATGCATTCTTCCTTGGTGCCGTCACGAAGGAGGGCAAGAGGAATACCTGCCATAATGGAGTTGTTTGGAACCAATTCCTTAACCTTCTTCGGGTCGTCGTTTTCAACTACGAAGGTGCAGGAGTTGTCTGGCAAATCCTTTAAGAATTCCAGGTTTGGACCCCATTCGCCTTCCAGTACGGACAGTACGTGACCGCCGTGAGCAGCAATGTATTCTACCATTGCCTTGAAGGTTGGCCAGTAGAAACGTTCAAACTGTTCTGGATTGATGAATGGAGGGATATGGCAAGGGTTGAAGATCCAAGGGAATTCAGTGAACTGGAAATCCTTGCGGCGGATAACGCCGTTAACAGCGTTTTTAGCCATCCATGGGAGACCTGCTGCGGTGGAACCCATCATAAGGTTGGTCATGCGGGAAAGGTCCATGCAGTAGTCAAGAAGTGCATTGATTGCAGCTTCAATCTGGTCCTTGTTACGACGAAGGTCGTTAACAGTTGGACGGAAACCACGGAGATAGTCAAACAACATATCCATTGGCATTTCTGCAGAACCACCAACAACTACCGGCAAGTCTAACTTCTTGTTGAAGTAAAGTCCGCCGTAGAACATGGTGCCTGCAAACTTTAAGAATGGAATGAGAGAGCCAAGGAATGCCTTCTTCTGGCCTTCATTGGTGTCGTTGAACTTCGGGAACTTACGAGGCAGGAATTCGTCAATGATCCACATAACAGGATCCTTAACCAAGTTTTCGTAGTCCTCAGCAACCATTGGGCAATATTCTTTGTGCTGCATGGTAATACCGTCATCAGAAGCAAAGAATACGTCGGAGCCCAGGCCGTTGCCCAGTTCCAGAGAGTGGGTCATGTACGGTACGAAGGCACTATCATAGTAAATGTCTTCATAAATCTTACCGTAAGACTGTACATGATGGGTGATGCTCTTTACACAAGCATCGATGGTGGTTCCAGCATAACCTAAGGTGTAGGTTTCCATGAGGCCGCAAATTGGCACTCTGTCTGGAATCTTACCATTTGCAACGTCAGTCATACGCTGCAAACGTTCGTCAAAAAGCTTTTTGTTAGCCATTTCTTTTCCTCCTCAAAATAGCTATGTGAAAATTGTTTCCAGGCCTTTCGTCAAAGGCCAAAACACGTTAATATAGTACCAATTTTTAGGCAAAAAAAGAAAGGCGCATAGTTTACAAAATAAGAGCGCATTACTTGGGTAAAGTGATACTTTACGAAAGACGGCAAAGAAAGAATAGGTATAGTTACTTTAGCTTCCGTTCTATGCTATAATCGAAACGTAATGAATTCTTCGGTTGGAGGTAATAATTATGGGATACAAATCTGACATTGAGATTGCTCAGGAATGTCAAATGAAAAACATCCGCGAAATTGCAGAAATTGCAGGTGTGGATGAAAAGTATTTGGAACAGTATGGTAACTACAAGGCAAAGGTAGACTACCAGCTGCTCAAAGACATGAAGGACAAAGAAGACGGAAAACTGATTTTGGTTACCGCCATTAACCCAACCCCAGCAGGTGAAGGTAAAACCACCACCACTGTTGGTTTGGCAGACGGTATGCGCAAAATTGGTAAGAACGTTATTGTAGCTCTTCGTGAACCGTCCCTTGGCCCGGTATTCGGCGTTAAGGGTGGTGCTGCCGGCGGCGGATACGCTCAGGTAGTTCCAATGGAAGATATTAACCTTCACTTCACCGGTGACTTCCATGCAATCGGCGCTGCAAACAACCTTCTTGCAGCCATGATTGATAATCATATTCAGCAGGGTAATGAACTGAATATTGACGTAAAGAAAATTACCTGGAAGCGCGCTGTTGATATGAACGACAGACAGCTTCGTAACATTGTAGACGGTCTCGGCGGCCGTATGCAGGGTGTGCCTCGTGAAGATGGCTTTGATATTACCGTTGCTTCCGAAATTATGGCAGTGCTTTGCTTGTCTTCTGACATCATTGATTTGAAGACCCGTTTGGCTCGCATTGTTATTGGTTACACCTTTGATGGCAAGCCGGTTACCGCTCATGACCTGAAGGCAGAAGGCGCAATGACTGCTCTGTTGAAGGATGCCTTGAAGCCAAACCTGGTTCAGACCTTGGAAGGCTGCCCATCCTTCGTTCACTGCGGCCCATTTGCAAACATTGCCCATGGCTGTAACTCTGTAACCGCTACCAAGATTGCCTTGAAGTTAGGTGACTACGCCATTACCGAAGCAGGCTTCGGTGCAGACCTTGGCGCAGAAAAGTTCTTAGATATTAAGTGCCGTATGGCTGGTTTGACTCCTGCAGCTGTTGTAGTCGTTGCCACCGTTCGTGCACTCAAAAACCACGGCGGTGTAAAGAAGGCCGACCTGGATGCCGAAAACCTGGAAGCTTTGGAAGCAGGTCTTCCAAACTTGCTGCAGCACGTAGAAAACATGAAGAACGTTTGGGGTCTTCCTACCGTTGTTGCCATTAACGCATTCCCAACTGACACCAAGGCAGAACTTGACTTGGTAGAAGCAAAATGTAAGGAACTCGGCGTAAACGTTGCTCTTTCCGAAGTATGGGCTAAGGGCGGCGAAGGCGGCGTGGCTCTTGCCAAAGAAGTGGTACGCCTTTGTGAAGAAGAAAAGGGCGACTTCCGCTTTGCTTATGATGAAAACGACACCATTGAAGAAAAGCTCAATGCCATTGCCACTAAGGTTTACCACGCTGACGGCGTAGATCTTACCGCCAATGCGAAGAAGCAGCTTCAGGAACTGGTAGACAACGGCTTTGACAAGATGCCAATCTGCATGGCCAAGACCCAGTATTCCTTCTCTGATGATGCCACTCTCTTAGGTGCACCAAAGAACTTCCGCATTACCGTTCGCAACCTGAAGGTATCTGCCGGCGCAGGCTTCATTGTTGCCCTGACCGGTGACATTATGACCATGCCTGGTCTTCCAAAGCGTCCTGCAGCAGAACGCATTGACGTAGACGAAAACGGCAAGATTACCGGTTTGTTCTAAGCGAAAGTTCGCCGGAGAAGCAAATAGGAAAGTAAAAAAGCATAAAAAAGCCCGACTCCGAAAGGAGCCGGGTTTTCTTTTTGTATGCTTTGCCGTTCCGTTTTCAGCTTTACGGCAGCCGCTTATGCTTCGCCGTTATAGAGCTTGGTGGACAGGTAGCGGTCACCGGTATCCGGTAGCAGGGTAACAATGGTTTTGCCTGCGTTTTCCGGGCGGGCTGCAATTTCTGCGGCAGCCCAAAGAGCGGAGCCGGAGGAGATGCCTACCAAGATGCCTTCCAGTTTACCGAAGGCACGGGCGTAGGTGAAGGCGTCTTCATTCGGGCAAGCCAAGACTTCGTCAATGAGAGACTGGTCTAAGATGCTTGGAATGAAGTTGGCGCCAATGCCCTGAATTTCGTGGGCGCCGGCGTAGCCTTGGGTCAGCAGCGGCGAAGTGGCAGGTTCAATGCCAATGATTTTAATATTTGGATTTTGTTCCTTTAAGTACTTGGCTGTGCCGGTAATGGTACCGCCGGTACCAATGCTGGCAATGAAGATGTCCACGCCGCCATTGGTGTCTGACCAGATTTCCGGGCCGGTGGTCTGGTAGTGGGCCAGGGGATTGGCCGGGTTGTCAAACTGACCGGCAATGATGGCATTTGGCGTAGCGGCCTGCAGTTCTTCTGCCTTTTTGATGCAGCCGGCCATGCCGTCTGCGCCAGGGGTCAGAATCAGCTGGGCACCGTAAGCCTTCATTAAGTTGCAGCGCTCGGCAGACATGCTGTCCGGCATGATGATAATGCACTTGTAGCCCTTTTTGGCTGCAAGGGCACAAAGACCGATGCCGGTGTTGCCGGAGGTCGGCTCAATGATGGTGCCGCCCGGGATCAGTTTGCCGGAAGCCTCTGCCTCGGCAATCATGCTCTTGGCCACACGGTCCTTGGCGGAACCGGCCGGATTGAAATACTCCAGCTTGGCCAGGACAGTGGCATTTGGCGCATATTCTTTGTTAAAATCGGCAATTTCCAACAGGGGTGTATTGCCAATCAGTTCTTCTACGGAATGGTAAATAGGCATTGGTTTCCTCTTTTGTCTTTTGGTTTTGCTGAATTATTTGCAAGCAGCGTTGAAGAATGCAAGAAGGTCTGCAAATACTTCGTTCTTGGTGCCGTTTTCCACTTCATTGTGGATTTCGTGGCGGCCATTGTAAATCTTCAAGGTTGCGTTGCGGCCAATCTTAACGAGATTCTTGTAAGCCTGCTTTACGCCGATGCTCCAAAGGCCAACCGGGTCCTTGGCACCGGAAATAACGAAGATAGGAAGATCCTTCTTAATCTTGCGGTTACCCTTCTTGGTGGTACCCTTTACCAACATCTGTGCCATAGCGGCAAGGGTGGTGTTGTAAGGAGCGCCATCAAATGGGTTCTGTACATATTCAATGATGTTGGCTTCGTCATAGGAAAGCCAGAAGAATGGCAAAAGTTCAGACTTTTTCGGCATGTCGGTTCTGTGTTCGGTGGACTTTGGTGCCTTCTTAGCCTGTTTGGCAGCCTTCTGAATGGACTTCTTGTAGCTTGGGCCAATTTTGTAAACCAGCTTAAGTACCGGAATCAGAAGGGCAATAGCACCCGGGAAATTGCCGGTACCGCAAATAACGGCGGCATCCAATTCCTGGCTATACTTCTTTAAGAAGCAGCGGGCCAACATGGAACCCATGCTGTGGCCATAAAGGCAGTACTTTGCGTTCGGATATTTCTGGTGGTAAATTTTGTAGAGTTCCTGCATATCCTCCACCATGGCGGTGTGAGCATCTTCCGGATAAATGCCAAGATAATCTACACCAGCGGTATAACCGTGGGCGATATGGTCCTGACCAACAACGACGTAGCCGTTTTCAGCCAACATGCGGGCCATGTCATCATAACGGTCAATATATTCACCCCAGCCGTGGGTCAACTGAACGACACCAATCGGGTTGGCATTTGCATCATCTTTCCATTCCAAATAACGGATTTTGATATTTTCCTTGGAGGTGGACTGATAGAAATTTTCGCTTCTGGTAATAGCCATTGTGTGAATCCCCTTTTCTGTGTTTTCTTTTACTATATCACTAAATTGTCAGAAAGTTGCATTTTTTGTTTATCTGTTGCAAAAAATGGGCCATTGTGCTACACTTGACCCACTAATTAAATATACCTTTAAAGACGTTGACGGAGACAGTAAGTACAGATTGTCAGTCCAAAGCGAACCGGGGACGGTGGAAGCCCGGTGACAAGACCCTGTAACGAAAATCACTCCCGAGTTGCCTGTTGAACACATTTTGTAATTAGACAGCGCCGGCGCCCACCGTAATCCGGGGCACATATGTTAGTATGCTGTAAATAGGTGGTTAAACGAATACACGAGCTTCGTCCTGTTTACCGGAGGAAGCTCGTTTTTATTATCTAAAGGAGGATGTCAAATGTACGAAAAAGTTTCTACAGACTTAAACTTTGTGGAACGCGAAAAGCAGACCAAAAAGTTTTGGGATGATGAAAAAATCTTCGAATTGACAGAACAAAAAGAAGGCCCATCTTATGTATTCTACGATGGCCCTCCAACCGCAAACGGTAAGCCACACATTGGTCACGTACTGACCCGTGTTATCAAGGACATGATTCCACGTTACAGAACCATGAAAGGCTACCACGTACCAAGAAAGGCCGGTTGGGATACCCACGGTCTGCCGGTTGAACTGGAAGTAGAAAAGAAACTGGGCTTGGACGGCAAAGAACAAATTGAAGGATACGGTCTGGAACCATTCATTGATATGTGTAAAGAGTCCGTATGGGAATACAAAGGCATGTGGGAAGACTTCTCCAAAACCGTTGGCTTCTGGGCCGACATGGACAACCCATATGTAACCTACCACAACGAATTCATTGAATCCGAATGGTGGGCATTGAAGAACATTTACGACAAGGGCTTGCTCTACAAGGGCTTTAAGATTGTACCTTACTGCCCACGCTGCGGTACCCCGTTGTCCTCCCACGAAGTGGCTCAGGGCTACAAGGATGTTAAGGAACGCTCCGCTGTTTGCCGCTTCAAGGTCATTGGCGAAGACGCTTACTTCTTAGCATGGACCACCACTCCTTGGACCCTGCCATCCAACGTAGCACTTTGCGTAAACCCGAAGGATGAATATCTGAAGGTAAAGGCAGTAGACGGTTACACCTACTACATTGCCACCGCTTTGGCAGACACCGTTCTCTCTCCTCTTACCGAGGGCGATGCACCTGCTTATGAAATTTTGGAACGCTACGTCGGAACCGATTTAGAAAACAAAGAATACGAACCGCTCTATGAATGTGCAGCTAAGTGTGTAGAAAAGCAGCACAAGAAGGGCTTCTATATTACCTGTGACAACTACGTTACCATGACCGATGGTACCGGTATTGTTCACCTGGCACCTGCCTTCGGTGAAGACGACGCCCAGGTAGGCCGCAAATACGACCTGCCATTCGTACAGTTCGTAGACGACAAGGGTAACATGACCGAAGATACTCCATTTGCCGGCCTCTTCTGTAAGAAGGCTGACTTGGAAGTTCTCAAAGACTTGGAAGCCCGCGGCCTTCTCTTTGATGCTCCGAAGTTTGAACACAGCTATCCACACTGCTGGCGCTGTGACACTCCGCTGATCTACTACGCTCGCGAATCCTGGTTTATTAAGATGACCGACGTAAAGGAAGACTTAATTAAGAACAACAACACCATCAACTGGATTCCGGAAAGCATCGGCACCGGCCGTTTCGGAAACTGGCTTGAAAACGTACAGGACTGGGGTATTTCCCGTAACCGTTACTGGGGTACTCCGCTGAACATTTGGGAATGCCCGGACTGTGGCAAGCGCACCAGCATCGGTTCCATCAGCGAACTGAAGGAACGTTCGGACGACTGCCCGGATGAAATTGAACTGCATCGCCCGTACATTGATAACGTACATGTTAACTGCGAATGCGGCGGCAAGATGACCCGCGTTCCGGAAGTAATTGACTGCTGGTTCGACTCCGGCTCCATGCCATTCGCACAGCACCACTATCCGTTTGAAAACGAAGACCTGTTCGAGAAGGAATTCCCGGCAGACTTCATTTCCGAAGCCGTTGACCAGACCCGTGGTTGGTTCTACTCTCTGTTGGCCATTTCCACCTTACTCTTCAACAAGGCTCCGTTTAAGAACGTTATTGTTTTGGGCCACGTTCAGGATGAAAACGGTCAAAAGATGTCCAAGTCCAAGGGCAACGCAGTTGACCCGATGGAAGCTTTGGAAACCTACGGTGCAGACGCTATCCGTTGGTACTTCTACACCAACTCCGCTCCTTGGCTGCCAAACCGCTTCTACGGCAAGGCTGTAACCGAAGGTCAGCGTAAGGTAATGGGTACCCTCTGGAACACCTACGCATTCTTCGTTCTCTACGCCAACATTGACAACTTCGACGCCACCAAGTACACCTTGGATTACGATAAGCTTTCCGTTATGGACAAGTGGTGTCTCTCCAAGCTCAACACCATGATTGAAGGGGTTGACCAGAACCTGGAGAACTACCGCATTCCGGAAGCAGCCCGCTACATTGCAGACTTCGTAGACGAACTGTCCAACTGGTATGTTCGCCGCGGCCGTGAACGTTTCTGGGCCAAGGGCATGGAACAGGATAAGATCAACGCTTATATGACCTTGTATACCGCTTTGGTAGAAACCGCAAAGACCGCTGCTCCAATGATTCCGTTCATGGCAGAAGACATTTACCAGAACCTGGTTCGCTCTTTGGATAAGGACGCTCCTGTTTCCATCCATCTCTGTGACTTCCCGGTAGCCAACAAGGACTACATGGATGCAGAACTGGAAGCCAACATGGAAACCGTTCTCTCCATTGTCGGCTTGGGCCGTGCCTGCCGTAACGGTTCCAACTGCAAGACCCGTCAGCCATTGGCCAACATGTACATTAAGGCCGAAACCAAGCTGGACGACTTCTACACCGACATCATCAAGGAAGAAATGAACGTGAAGAACGTGGAATTCATTGAGAATGCAGACGCTCTTCAGACCTATGCGTTTAAGCCGCAGATGAGAACCGTTGGTCCGAAGTACGGTAAGCAACTGGGCGCCATTAAGGAAGCACTTGCTGCTCTTGACGGCTCTGCCGCCAAGAAAGAACTGGATGAAACCGGTTCCATCAAGCTTGCCCTTGCAGATGGCGAAGTTGTTCTCACCGAAGAAGACCTTCTCATTGAAACCGTTCAGAAGGAAGGTTTCTACTCCCTGACCGACTTCGGCATTACCGTATCTTTGGATACCACTTTGACCGAGGAACTGAAGGAAGAAGGCTTCCTCCGTGAAATCGTTTCCAAGATTCAGACCATGCGTAAAGACGCAGGCTTTGAAGTCATGGATCAGATTGACCTCTGCATTACCGGTACCGATATGGTTGAAACCGTTGCCAACAAGTTCAAAGACAACTTCTTGACTGACGTTTTGGCTGCCAGCGTTACCGTTGGCTCTGTAGACGAATCCGCCTACAAGGCTGACTGGAAGATTAACGGCGAAGCCGCTACCATTTCCGTAAAGGTCAAAAAATAAGTTTATAAAAAGAAAGACTCGGCTCAGCCGAGGCTTTTTCTTTTTGTTTTTTATGGGTGTTGGTCACCCCGTTATATAACTTGTCTCACCTTAGGGTTCTTCCCCATATTTTCCGGTGATGGCAAAGCCGTGGTTCATGGGACCGGAGCCGGCGCCAAGGTCCAGCATGGCGGAAAGGGCATCGGAAATATATTCTTTGGCCCTGCGGACCGAGGAATCCAGGGCAAAGCCCTTGGCCAGGTTGGCGGCAATAGCGCTGGACAGGGTGCATCCGGTTCCGTGGGTGTTGGGGTTGTCTATGTGCTTGCCGAGGTACCAGACATAGTCGCCGTCTCGGTAAAGCAGGTCATTGGCATCGCTGATCTGATGGCCGCCTTTTAAGAGCACTGCCGTATGGAAGGTCTCATGAATCTGTTTGGCGGCGGCCATCATGTCTTTTGGGGACCGGATGCAAAGACCGGTGAGGGCAGAGGCCTCCGGAATATTGGGGGTCAGCAGGGTAGCCAAGGGGAAGAGGGCTTCCCGAAGGGTGGAAACGGCATCATCCGACAGGAGTTTGGCGCCGGAAGTAGCCACCATAACAGGGTCTACCACAACGTTGGTGGCATGATATGCCTTTAACTTTTCGGCAATGACGGTGATGAGTTCTACTTGGGAAACCATGCCGATTTTCACTGCCTCCGGAGGGATGTCGGTGAAGACGGCATCCAACTGCTGACCCAAGAATTCCGGGGTGCTGTCTAGGATGGCGGTGACACCGGTGGTGTTTTGGGCGGTTAAGGCGGTAATGGCGCTCATGGCGTAAACGCCATTGGCCAGCATAGTTTTGATATCGGCTTGGATTCCGGCGCCGCCGCTGGAATCGGAACCGGCAATGGTAAGTGCAGTATGCATGGGTTATACTCCTTTTTCTGTGGGTTGGGTCAAAACAGTGTTCACTGTGGATTTGAGTTGACGAGTGGCAGCTGGAATGTCGGGCTGTGCAAAGATGGCGCTGATGACAGCCACGCCGGCAATGCCGGTGCCGGACAGCTTCGTGACGTTTTCTTCCGTAATGCCGCCAATGGCTACCACGGGAATGGAAACAGCATGGCAGATGTCATAAAGGGTTTGGATGCTGACGGCATCCGCATCCGCTTTGGTGCCGGTGGGGAATACAGCCCCGACTCCTAGGTAATCAGCGCCTTGGGCCTCAGCCAAAAGGGCCTGCTCTACGGTTTGGGCAGAGACTCCCATGAGTTTGTCCGGCCCAAGCAAAGCCCGGACCTTCCCGGCGGCCAAGTCGGACTGCCCGATGTGAATGCCATCGGCGCTTACGGCCAGAGCAATGTCCACGTTGTCGTTAATGACGAAAGGCACCTGATGCTTTTGGCAAAGAGCCTTTAACGCAGTAGCTTCTTTTAGAAAGTCTTCTTGATTTAAGGTCTTTTCCCGAAGTTGCAGGAAGGTGGCACCACCTTGGATGGCTTCTTCCACCACCTGTTCTAGGGACCGGTTTTCTAGCCAAGCCCGGTCGGTGACAGCATAAAGCGAAAGATCTATCATGTTCTCACCTCGTAGTTGGCACCCAAGTCCAAGGTATAGGCATCCATATTGGATAGGGCATCCAGAAGAAAGATTTTGTAAGTGGCTAGACCGTCGCCAGGCTGCATCCGGTTCCGGGCAAGTTCGCCGGCTAAGCCCATGCTAGAAACAGCAGCTGCGGCAGCCTCCAACGGCTGGTCCGGATTGGCTGCCAGGAAGGCAGTCATGAGGCCGGACAGCATACATCCGGTGCCGGTTAGTTTGGACAGCATCTCGTGGCCATTGCGGATGACAAAGCATTTGTCACCGTCCGCCACCAGGTCTATGGCACCGGAAATGGCTACCACAGCGCCGCTGACCTTAGAAAAGGCCTTGGCCAGCCCTATGGCGTCTGCCAACGTTTCCTCCGTCACTTCGTCGGCCGGGTCGGCATCTACGCCCTGGGTCGTTCCAAACCCCAGCGCTAAGGTTTTGATTTCAGAGTAGTTGCCCCGAATGGCCCAAAACGGAACGGCATCCAGAAGTTCTTTGGCGGTATTGGTTCGAAGGGTGGATGCGCCAGCGCCCACCGGATCCAGCAGAATAACGTGGCCCAGTTCCGCCGCCGTTTTACCGGCCAGGAACATGCTTTCTATGGCACGTTGATGTAAGGTGCCAAGGTTCATGGCAACGCCGTCACAAAGGGCGGCAATGTCTGCCGCTTCCGCCGGCTCATCTGACATGATGGGGCTGGCGCCACAGGCCAACTGGCAGTTGGCCACGTCGCCTGCGGTAACATAGTTGGTAATGTTGTGAACCAGAGGTTTTCTGGCACGCACATTGGAGAAATAGGTTCCAAGCATAGGAACGCTCCTTTCAAAAGGGAAAAATAAAAGGCGGATGCAAAATGCATCCGCCAAAATGGTGTTATGAAAACAGGGCCTACGGTAGCATTGTCTACATCAGGTTACGGGTCGAAACGGGTTAGTTTCCTCTCAGCCGGCTTCCGCCAGCTCCCCTTGTTTTATGTAATTGTGAATACCCAAATGGGTAATTAAGCGTTGGCTGCTTCCTTTTTCTTGGCATAGAGCCAGAAGAACAGAACCATCAGTACTTCACCCATCATGCTGATGAAGAAAATCAGGTCAAAGTTTCCTGTGGCAGGGCCAAGAGCAGAGAAGGCAAACATCAAAAATCCGGAAAGGAACAGGAATGGAGTTTTCTGTTTGATCCAAACCCA
Organism: Acutalibacteraceae bacterium; assembly: GCA_045642465.1. Classification (GTDB taxonomy): domain Bacteria; phylum Bacillota; class Clostridia; order Oscillospirales; family Acutalibacteraceae; genus RUG420. The sequence goes on along the minus strand of JAZUIY010000015.1, from coordinate 102,709 downwards.
GATGCCAGCCAAAATAAGTGGAATAACCATACCGTAAGCAAGTACGGAAGTGCTAACCACATAAGACCATGCCGGAGTGGCAGCCTGCAAGCAGGCGTAGCGAACCAGAGCAACGGTTTCCGGTGTGGTTACGGTGGTAATGCCGGAACCGATGCCTAGGGCAATCAGGATGCCGGTAATAACCCAAACAATGGTTTTTCCAAGCTTTTTCCAGTTCAATGCATATGCACAAATTGGGAGAAGCAAAGGAATTAAAGCGCCGTGGCTAATGTAGCGGACTTGGCTTAATCCCTTGAGAAGAGCACCTTCCGGAAGTACGGTACCTAAGGACAGTACAAGGGCATCATAAAGAAGGCCACATGCTACCAGTCCGGAAAGTAAGAACAGTGGATTTTTGTTTTTCTTAAATCCAGTGAATAAAACAATAATAAATGCTAAGTGAATTGCTGCGAACACCCATACAAGGATGGGACAAGCTGCCATTAAGAAAGCTCTCATGTTCAGCACCTCCTACGCGAAAATATGATGACATTTGCGGAAAGGGAATGTGCTAGTTTGAAGCCTTAGTCTTTGAAGTCTCTCTTACTTACAAAGTAAGTTCCGAAGAGAGCGGCAAGTGCAAGAACAGCACCAACAATGTACTGTGCCACACTGGTGTCTGCCAGGTTTACTGCAGGGCCACCGTGGAAGAAGAAGTTCTGCATGATGATGACAATACCGGAAGAAATAACGAATCCAATAATGCCCCAATAGGTGGTAGTTGGATATTTCTTCAGAAGGAAGTCAATGAGTTTTGCAATGCTGAAGAGACCAATGAGGATACCTACGGCAACAATACCGAGGATGACAACGGCATGGCCTTTGTCAGCACCTTCGGTGGTCAAGTACTTTACCTGGTTCATAACCGGTTCGTACATGCCAAAGGTCATGAGCAGGGCAGAACCGGAAATACCCGGAACTACCATGGCTGCAGCAGCAATAGCGCCGCCGGCGCAGAGTTCAATGGCTTTCAGCAGGCTGATATGGGTCAGATCCATGTCGGTACCGGACTGCAAGAATGCCAATGCAATTACTACAATGAAGGCAATGGCAGCCACGCAAATGTGCTTTGGCTGAATTTTTTCATCCTTTACCTTATTCCAAAGAAGTGGAATACCACCAATGACTGCACCGACAAAGAGCAGAATGGTTGGGAACAGGAAGTTGTCCAAGCAGAAGGTAATGACGTGGCTCAGGCCCAGGAATGCAGCGGCACCGCCGATGGCAATCCAAAGGATAACCCACATGCTCTGCTTCAAATGCTTGCGCAAGTTGGACAGGGTGTCAATGAGACGTTCATAAACGCCCATAATCATGGCCATAGTTCCGCCGGAAACCCCTGGAATTACCATGGAGGTACCAATGAGGAATCCGTTGAAAATCAGCCAGATGGCGTCTTTGATTTTCTTCATGAAAAATCAAATCCTTTCTCCTTAATCTCCTAATGAACATACCACCCAATATGCTAAAAAGCAAGGGATTTTAGGGGATTTACAAAAAGTAGCCCCAATTGTATAGAAACGCGAGGAGTGGTATACTATAATAACTATCTAAACAAGATGTTGAGGAGGGACGACATGTTCGAGAAGCTGAAAAGTGTAGAGGAGAGACTGGTTACCATCAACGGCTTACTGGCCACTCCGGAAACCATGGAAGACATGGAAAAATACACTTCTTTATTAAAAGAATTGAAGCAGATTGAACCTGTAGTTGAAAAATACCGGGAATTCCGCAAAGCAGAAACCGATGCCGAGGAAGCCAAACTGCTGTTGGACGAAGGCGGCTTGGACAAGGACTTTGAAGAATTGGTTACCGAAGAGTGGAAAACTGCCAAAGAAGACATGGAACGCCTGGCAGAAGAACTGAAGATTCTCCTCTTGCCAAGGGACCCCAACGACGACAAGAACGTCATTGTAGAAATCCGTTCCGGCGCCGGCGGGGAAGAGGCTGCTCTTTTTGCCGGAGAACTGTACCGCATGTATTCCATGTATGCAGAGTCCCATAAGTTTAAAACCGAAATCATCAACATCAACGAAACCGAACTGGGAGGCATCAAAGAAGTCTCCTTTGAAATTACCGGGGAAGGTGCTTATAGCCGGTTCAAGTTTGAAAGCGGTGTTCACCGTGTACAGCGCGTTCCGGAAACCGAATCCCAGGGCCGTATTCAAACCTCTACTGCTACCGTAGCCGTCTTGCCGGAAGCAGAGGGCGTAGACTTTGAACTGAATATGTCAGACGTAAAAATTGACGTATTCCGTTCCAGCGGCGCCGGCGGACAGAAGGTAAACAAAACCTCTTCTGCCATCCGGGTAACCCACTTGCCAACCGGCATGGTGGTAGAATGCCAGAACGAACGCTCTCAGTTCCAGAACAAGGCCAAGGCTTTGGAAGTATTGAAAGCCCGCCTTTACGACATTGAATTGGAAAAACACAACGCCGAAATTTCCGGTGCCCGTAAGTCCATGGTAGGCAGCGGGGACCGAAGCGAACGCATCCGTACCTACAACTTCCCACAGGGCCGGGTATCGGATCACCGCATCGGCTTGACGCTTTATAAATTGGAAGCCATCTTAAACGGTGACTTAGACGAACTGATGGATGCCCTCATTGCAGCCGACACCGCTGCCAAACTGGAGGCCCAAGGAGAAGAGGAATGAACACAAAGCTGCTGACGCCGGCGGAGGCAAAAGAAGCCGGCAAAATCTTAAAAAACGGCGGCTTGGTAGCCATTCCTACAGAAACTGTTTATGGCCTTGCTGCCAATGCCCTAGACGGCAAGGCAGTGGCCAACATCTTTAAGGCAAAAGGCCGCCCTATGGACAATCCACTGATTGTCCACATTGCGGAACTTTCCGAACTAGATGATTTGGTAGCCTATGTACCAAGCACTGTATACGATTTGGCCGATGCCTTCTGGCCGGGCCCCCTGACCATTATCTTAGATAAGTCCGAACTGATTCCGGACGAAGTCAGCGCGGGGCTGGACACGGTGGCCATTCGTATGCCGAGCCATCTGGTAGCCAGAAGTATTATCAAAGCAGCCGGCGTGCCATTGGCCGCCCCGTCTGCCAACACTTCCGGCAAGCCGAGCCCAACCACAGTACAGCACGTCATTGACGACATGGACGGAAAAATTGACGCCATTGTAGATGGCGGCCCTTGTTCCGTCGGCGTGGAGTCCACGGTCATTACCCTGGCCACCCGCCGTCCCCGCATTCTTCGTCCGGGCAAAGTCACCCCGGAAGAACTGTCGGAAGTCTTGGGAGAAGACATTGAAATAGACGATGCCGTCTTAAATGAATTGAAAGAAGGCCAGGTAGCCGCCAGTCCTGGCATGAAGTATAAACACTATTCGCCAAACGCCAACGTGGTCATTGTTACCGGCACCATAGAGGCCTTTGCTGAATACGTAAACGGGAAGGATCCGGAGACCACCGCAGCTCTGGTGTTTGACGGAGAAGAATCCTTCCTTCACTGCACTTGCCTTCCCTTTGGCAAGGAGGGGGACGAGTTGGCCCACGCCAACACCCTGTTTGCCCACCTGCGCAAGTGTGACGAACTTGGCATGCAGAACGTATACGTTCGCTGCCCTACTGCAGAAGGCGTCGGCCTGGCCGTAATGAACCGGCTGCTCCGGGCTGCCGCATTCGAAATAAAAGAATTATAATCGGGGAGGAGAGCAACCATGAGACATGGGACCGTAGTGGGCTTGACCGGGCAGACCGGCGCAGGCAAATCTACCGTTGCGGAAATTTTGGAACGCTTTAGTTTCAAAGTCATTGACGCAGACCAAATTGCCCATCTGGTTACAGAAAAAGGCTCTCCTATATTAAAGGACTTACAAGCTGCTTTCGGAGAAGATATTCTAGAGGAAGACGGAAGACTGAATCGCCCATTGCTGGCGGAGCGGGCTTTTGCCTCCCCGGAGGAAACCCAGAAGCTGAATGACATTACCCATCCGGCCATTGGACACCTCATGCAGAAGAAAATCCGAGGCGCTTTCTTTGACGGCTACGAAGCCGTTATATTAGATGCCTCTCAGCTGTTCGAAGCGCATTTGGATGATATTTGCCACCTGGTAATATCCGTAACCGCTCCGGAAGACTTGCGCCGGGCCCGCATTATGGAGCGGGACGGTTTGACCGAAGCCCAAGCCAACCAGAGAATGAATGCGCAGCTTCCGGAAAGCTATTTTCTGGAGCACTCTGACGTGGTCATCGTCAACCAAGAGACTCCAGAGCATTTACATGAGCTTGTAACGAAGGCAGCACAAATGATAGAAACTAAAATTTCCGGCGGTGTAGAATGAAACAGAAAATCAAGAGACTCATCATCTTCCTTTTGGTGGCAGCCACCCTGTTGGGTGGACTCTACCAGTTTGGCCACAAATCTTACATGAATTGGGCCTACAAAACAGACTATAAAACCATTGTGGAAGGGTACTGCAAGGCCTATGACCTGGACCCGAACCTGGTTTATGCAGTCATGAAAACCGAAAGTGGCTTTGACCCGAAGGCCAAGTCTGACGTGGGTGCCATTGGCCTCATGCAAATGACAGAGGAAACCTTCGTGTGGCTGAAGCCGAAAGTAGGAGACCACATCCGGTTTAAAGACCTGTACACACCGGAATTTTCCATCCGCTACGGCACCTTCTACCTGGCCTACCTGTTAGACCGGTATGACGGGGACGAAACCAACGCGGTTGCTGCCTACCATGCCGGAGTGGGCAGTGTGAAGAAGTGGCTGAAAGACCCAAGCTGCTCTTCCGACCACAAGCATTTAAGCTTCATTCCGAGCGAAGCCACATCTTACTATGTCACGAAAGTAGCCCACGCAAAGCAGGTTTACACCCAGCGTGGAGAAGTATAAGGAGGCCCCTATGAGCGAACAAAGTTTAGCAAAACAGTTGAAAGAAGCACTGTTTTATCAGCCGAAACACATGGCCCTTACATTGGGCGATTCAGCCCTTGTCGCCTCAGACACCTTTGCCGAAGACTATAAGGCATTTATGGCTGCTGCCAAAACCGAACGGGAATGCACCGCTCTCTTGTTGGAAGAAGCCAAGAACTTAGGCTACACCGAATACGACAAAACCAAGGCGTATCAGCCGGGGGACAAAGTATATAGAGTGAATAGAGAAAAGGCCATCATTCTCTGCACCTTTGGTAAGAGAAGTGTGGCTGATGGCGTAAAAATTGCCGCCTCCCACATTGACTCCCCGCGTTTGGACTTAAAACCAAACCCACTGTATGAATCCGACGAACTGGCTTTCTTCAAGACCCATTACTATGGCGGCATTAAGAAGTACCAGTGGACCACCATTCCAATGTCCCTTCACGGTGTCATTGTGAAGGCAGACGGCAGCAAAGTTACCGTGAACATTGGGGAAGATGCAGGGGATCCACAGTTCGTTGTTACCGACCTCTTGCCACATTTGGGCAAGGAACAGGAAAAGAGAACCCTGGCCGAAGGCATTAAAGGGGAAGAACTGAACCTGCTCATTGGCAGCCTTCCATTTAAGGCAGACGACGAATCCGAACTGGTGAAGCTCAACATTCTCTATCTGCTTCACGACAAATACGGCATTACCGAAAAGGACTTCCAGACCGCAGAACTGGAACTGGTTCCGGCCATGAAACCAACAGACATTGGTTTTGACCGCTCCATGATTGGCGCTTACGGTCACGACGACCGGGTTTGCGCTTATCCTGCACTCCGCGCCAACTTTGCTCTGGATGTGCCGGAATACACTGCCGTAACCGTACTGACAGACAAGGAAGAAATTGGTTCCGATGGCAACACCGGCCTGAACTCTTCCTATTTCAAATATTTCATTTACGACCTTGCAGAAGCTGCCGGTGTCCAGGGACACGACGTACTCTCTAAGAGTGAATGCCTCTCTGCTGACGTAACCGCAGCCTTTGACCCAACCTTTGCAGACGTTATGGATAAGCGCAACTGCGCTTACCTCAACAAGGGTGTCTGCATCATGAAGTACACCGGCGCCAGAGGCAAGGCCGGTACCTCCGATGCCACCGCCGAGTTCTTCGGCAAAGTCCGTGGCATTTTGGATGAAAACGAAGTTTCCTGGCAGACCGGCGAACTGGGTGCTGTAGATGCCGGCGGCGGCGGAACCGTTGCCATGTATGTGGCCAACCTGGACGTAGATGTCATTGACATCGGCGTGCCGGTATTGTCCATGCATAGCCCGTTTGAAGTCATTTCCAAACTGGACCTCTATGCTGCTTACCAGGCCTTCACCGCGTTCTTTAAAGCGTAATGAGCAAAACAAAAAGACTCTCTCGAACCCGAGAGAGTCTTTTTTTATATTTTCTTATTTGTTTTTAAACTGATTCTTCAGACGCTTTTCCTTAGAGAGGATGGTCTTACGGAGACGGAGGGATTCCGGTGTAATTTCCAGAAGTTCGTCGTCGTTTAAGAATTCCATGCACTGTTCCAAAGAAAGGGTGGTTGGCGGAACCAGACGAAGGGCATCGTCTGCGCCGGAGGAACGGGTGTTGGTCAAATGCTTGGTCTTGCAGACGTTGCAGACAATGTCTTCCCCGCGGGAGCATTCCCCAACAATCATACCTTCATATACTTCTACGCCCGGCCCAATGAACATGGTGCCGCGGTCCTGGGTGTTCCAAAGACCATAAGCACAGGAAGTACCCTGTTCATGAACCACAATGGAGCCACGTTCTCTGGTCTGGATGTCACCTTTATATGGCTGATATCCGTCAAAAATCTGGTTCATGATACCGTTACCGTTGGTGTCGGTCATGAATTCAGAGCGGTAACCAATAAGTCCACGGGAAGGAATGCTGAATTCCAAGTGGGTGGCACCGCCTTCGGTGGCCTGCATGTCCCGGAGTTCAGCTTTCCGGGAGCCCAGTTTTTCAATAACGGAACCAACGTAGTCAGCCGGAACTTCTACCACTAAGAGTTCCATTGGCTCTAAGAGCTGGTCGGTGTCCGGGTCTCTCTTATAAATAACCTTTGGACGGGAAACGGCAAATTCATAGCCTTCCCGGCGCATGGTTTCAATGAGAATGGAAAGGTGTAATTCCCCACGGCCGGAAACCTTGAAGGTGTCAGTGGTTTCGGTTTCTTCTACCCGCATGGAAACGTTGGTTTCTACTTCCTTGAAGAGACGGTCACGGATGTTTCGGGAGGTGACGTACTTGCCTTCCCGGCCGGCAAACGGGCTGTCGTTAACAATGAAGTTCATGGAAAGGGTTGGCTCATCAATTTTGATGAATTCCAGCGGTTCAATATGCTCTGGATCGCACGCAGTTTCACCGATGTTCAAGTCGGTAACGCCGGATACACAGATGATGTCACCTGCTTTGGCGGAGTCGACTTCTACACGGCGAAGGCCTTCGTAGGAATAGAGCTTGCTGATTTTGACTTTGTCTGCCTTGCCTTCGCAGTTACAGAGGATGGCCTGCTGACCCTGCTTGATGGTACCCCGTTCAATACGGCCGATACCAATGCGGCCTACATAGTCGTCATAATCCAAAGAGGAGAAGAGGACCTGAAGCGGTTCTTCGTCTTCTCCCTTCGGGCAAGGGATTTCTTTTAAGATGGATTCAAAGATTGGGCGCATGTCCCCTTCTCTGTCTCGGGAGTCGTAAGAAGCATAGCCGTCTCTGGCGGAAGCGAAGACAACCGGGAATTCAATCTGATCTTCGTCAGCACCCAGTTCAATGAAGAGGTCAATGACTTCGTCTACTACTTCTGCAGGGCGGGCACCCGGACGGTCTACCTTGTTGACAACAACAACGACCTTCTTCTTCAGACCCAAAGCCTTCTTCAGTACGAAACGGGTCTGTGGCATGCAGCCTTCAAAGGCGTCAACCAACAGCAGAACCCCGTCTACCATGAGAAGGATACGTTCTACTTCACCGCCGAAGTCCGCATGGCCCGGGGTGTCAATGATATTGATTTTGGTATCTCCGTAGTGGACGGAGGTGTTTTTAGACAGAATGGTAATACCACGTTCCCGTTCCAAGTCGTTGGAGTCCATGACACGGTCATCTACAACTTCGTTGGTACGGAAGGTGCCGCTCTGCTTTAACAGTTCGTCAACCAGAGTGGTTTTGCCGTGGTCTACGTGAGCAATAATTGCTACGTTTCGGATGTCTTCTCTCAGCTTCAAACTTTACACCTTCAAATAATGATTTTTGTTTTAGTTCCGCAAAATTATATAACTTGAACCTTTGTAATACAACCCTTTTGTGGTAGAATCTTTGTGTCAAATTAAGAGGGGAGCTGACTGCCGTCGGCTGAGAGAGGGAAATGGATCCCAAAACCCGTAAATCTGATCAGGGTAATGCCTGCGTAGAAAGGGATATCACTATGACAAAGCAAACGAATAACTCCATGAAAACGTACCGTCTGGTTTTGAGCGCCTTAATGGTTGCCATGGCCACGGTACTTAGTCTTTTAACCCCAATTCAATTGCCTTTTGGCGGGTCGGTTACGCTCTTTAGCATGGTTCCCCTTATTGTGGTGAGCTGGCTTTACGGGCCAAAGTGGGGTATGGGTACCGGCTTAGTATTCGGCCTCATCCAAATGCTGTTTGGCATGAGCAATTTCGGATACGTTTCCGGTATGGTGGCGTATACCATTCTTATTTTGGCAGACTATATTGTGCCGTTTACCGCAATGGGTCTGGCCGGCATCTTCCGGGGAAAAATCCGGAAGGATACGGTGGCCATCAGCGTGGGGGCAGTCATGTCGTGCCTCATTCGCTTTGTTTGTCATTTTATCAGCGGGGTGACCATTTGGAATTCCTTTGCCAATGGACACACCTGGAAGCTGATTCTCATTTATTCTTTGACCTATAACGGCTCCTACATGGTGCCGGAAACCATCATTACAGTCCTTGGCTGTATTTTGCTTGCTGCATTCCTGCTTCCGCGGTTAGACCAAACCGGCCGCCTCCGCGGAAAGAAATCATAGACGAAAGAAGGGAACTCTTTTGGCAGAAGAAAAGCACCTTTGCGAATGCTGTGGAGAAGTAGAAGTTCCACAAAACCGCAAATATTGCGACAAATGTTTAAACTACATGACCCATCATCCTTTTGATGCTTGGGATTTTGCCTTCCCGGCAATTGCAGTCATGTTCTTGGCACTGAGTATTGTGCTGATTGTTTTTGGCTGGGGCACTTACCATAGTGCAGCCGAGGCAGACCAGCTGGTTCATCAGAAGAGACTGACTAGCGCCATGTCCGCTTACATGGATACCAACGACAAACTGATTGAAAAGGATCAGGAAACCGGCATCTGGTACATGAACCGTGAAATCAAAGCCTTCCATAAGGTAGGGGTTCAGGGCTTTGCCGACACCGCCGATTTTATCAGTCAGTACTATAAGAGCACCGACTTAAAGAAGCCGTGGAACCTTTCTGTCAAAAAGATGCAAAAGGACATTCAGGCTTACGGTGACTGTTACACCTACTTCAATACGGCCATGGAAGACGAGTCTGTCAAAGACTTTAAAACCTTAATGAAGGCCTATGACAAGGAACTGAAAAAGCATGAGGGGTATGACAACGCCTATGCCAATTATTACCGCTACTATGCTTGCCTGGTTTACAACCAGGACACCAAGGCCCAGAAGAAGTATGTAAACGCCATTGAAAAAGAAGGCAAAAAGTACGCCAACCTGTATTTGCCGTTGTACACGGAAATTGCTTTAAACGACAAGGACTATGCTGCAGCCCAGGAGTATACGGATAAAATCCTGAAACTCAACAAGGAAGACGTTTATGCCTATACCTATAAAGCCATTGCTTACCGCATGAGCGGGGACCTGAAGCAGGCCAAAGCAGCCATAAATCAGGGCCTGAAAATTGACAGCCTCAACGCAGGCCTCAACTATCAGATGGCTATTTACGCTTATTTGGACGGCAACCTTGCCATGGCTGCCCAGTATGTGGAAACGGCGTACAACTATGCCGACTCCGTCAATACCTTCATCAATGCTGGTTCTCTCAGTGCCCTCATTGCCCAGAAGAGAAACCAGCCGGAACTCTATGACAGCATTCTGACGGAAATGGAAGAATACGGTTACGGTATTTCCGGAGATGTCGAAAAGATCCTTGGAGGAAAAACCACCTTCGAAGAAATCTTCTTGAAAGGGACGGGTGACTTTACATGGTAACGGTTTATTACATTATTAAGTTCATTACCGCTCCGGGCGCCCTGTTAAAAGGATTCCTTGAGCACCTGTTCTGCCGTATCTTTGGCGTACCGGTAGAGTTTAACCAGTACATGCAGAAAAACGAGCTGTGCGGCCACGCAGAGCATTTCTTAGCACCGAAAAGAGGCAGCTTTGGCATTTGCTACTTCCCGCACCTCATTATGCTGCTGCTTGGCCTGGCCATTTCCCTTCCGGCAGGCATTGACTTCTTTTATTTCGGCCGGTTCAGCTGGACCGCTCTGTTGCTGTTCTACATGGGTCTTAGCCTGCTCGCCAACCTGTTCCCGTTAATGGAAGACGCCATTAACCTGTGGGAACACCTGTATGGCGAAGACTCCGACTCTAAGACCATCGTGAAAATCCTGCTGTCCCCGTTTGCCGTTATTCTCTATGCCGGCGCTTGGCTGGAACAGTACGGTCTGACCTTACTGACCGCCCTTCTTACCATCATCTTCTTCCCATATGTTTTGGGCATGATTATTTAGGGCAATTCCGCCTTCTCCAAAGAAAAACAAAAAGACCTGTGCAAAGCACAGGTCTTTTTTTCTTCGTTAGCCAATTGGGTGTTCGTTAATGTACTCTTCCAAAATGGCAGCGGCAGAACCAACTAAGGATTTGCAGCGGCGGTCATGGTAGTACTGAGCGGTACGTTCATCCGGAGTAGGGTTGTCTTTGGTAACCCGTAAGTGAAGGAGGTCACGGCAGATATAGGAGCCGTTTTCTGCTTCAAACTTGGCGGCCAAGGCCTGAATGTCGGCATACTGGGCAGCCTTTTCTTCTTTGGCCTTTGGGTCGGTGTAGCCGTAAAGCAAATCCAATACCGTTACCATACCGGAAACGGCGCCGCAGATTTCACGGAGACGGCCAATACCGCCGCCAAAGCCGGAACCCAGTTTTGCCAGCATGGTTTCTTCCATTGGAAGCAAATCGGCATAGGCTAAAACCACAGACTGGTTACAGTTATATCCTTCTTCAAATAAGCTCATGGCTTTTTCTTGTCTGGTCATAGGAAATCCTCCTCATAATATAGAAAAATCAACATCGCCCAAGTTTTCGTAAAAGAAGTCGGCGGTGTCAATAATTTTGTCCCGGTTGTGGGCAGACCATTTGTCTGCCACCGCAATTACCTTGAGCCCGGCGCGCTTGGCACCTTGAATGGCAGCCAAGGTATCTTCAAAGACATAGGTTTCCTCCTGAGGGGTACCTAAGTCTGCAAAAGCGGTTTTGAAAATCTGGGATTCGTACTTGCTGCCATACTCGGCGGCAGTGTAAATCCGGTCAAAGTACTTCATGAGCCCCAAGCGCGTGAGGCAGCCTACCGTCAAATAGCGGTCGGTGGCAGTGGCCACCACCATTTTGACCCCGGCCTCTTTCAGCCGTTCCAAGGTTTCTACCACCGTAGGCTTGGCTTCCACTTGGGAAAAATAGCCCGGTTCCACCTGGCGGTTAATGTCTGCCACCAGTTCTTCCGGCGTGTCGGTCATGCCCATGTGGGCAATCATATATTTTGCCATGTCATCCAGCATCATGCCCCGCATGGCTTTTAAATCTGTTTCGGTTGGGGTCACGCCGCGGAGGAGTGGGTACTCCTTCCACATGTTGACCCAAAGGTGCATGGAGTCCGTCAAGGTGCCGTCCATGTCAAAGATTGCGCCTTTAATTGCCATTTGGGTCCTCCTCTTCAGGGACCAGAGGCAATTTTGCAATGGCTTCCATTTTGCGGATCTGGCTCCAAAGGGATGGGGTCAGACGAAGGGTGTAACCGGCCCCGTTTTCCAGAAGCCAATCGGTCATTGGTGCTTCCGGAATGGCATAGGTGGCCATCAAGGTCATGATGACGCCGCCGTGGGTCACAATGGCGGCTTCGGTAATGCCGGTCTTCAGAAGACCTTCCACCACTTTTTCAAAGGCGGAGCAAACCCGGAGGCTAAATTCCTGATTGCTTTCCCCGTGGAGAGCCGGCACAGAGCCGTCTCCGTAAAACCATTCCTGGAAATGTTTGTTGTCCTTCAGCTGTTCTGCTGTCAGGCCTTCAAATTCCCCAAAGTTATATTCAATGAAGTCGTCCATAATGAGGATTTCATTGTCCGGGAACAGAATGGATGCGGATTCCCGGGCTCTCTGCAGCGGGCTGGAGAAGACCACCGGAACCTCCGGATAAATGTACTGTTCCTTCAATTGGCGCAGCTCGGCAGCCCCTTCCGGAAGAAGAGGAAGGTCTTCATGGCCGGCATAGGTGCCGTCCAAGTTGGCTTGGGTAATGCCGTGACGCAGCAGGTGAATGGTATAGGTTTTCATATTGCCTCCGAGTATATTTTTATCTATAATCTAGGTTGAAAACTAGAAATTTATTACTATTTGTATAGAGAGGTGTTCCTATGGAAGTAGAAACTTTTGGCAGCCGACTGGCAGAACAAAGAAGAGCCAATGGCTATAGCCAAAAACAGGCAGCTACGGATTTGGGGGTTTCCCAAGCACTGCTGTCCCACTATGAAAATGGGGTAAGAGAACCGGGCCTTACCTTTGTGGTAAAAGCCGCAGAATATTACGGTGTCAGCTGTGACTATCTGCTGGGTAAAACCTCTAACGAAGCCTTAATTAAGTCCGGTCCAAAAATTGTGGACCTGCCGGAAGATGAACGGTGGAGTGTAGAAACCATTCTCCGTGCAGCCCTGGCCGTGTCCGGTTATGGCATCAACGACAAGGACTTAAAGCAGTATTTGAAAACCGCATATTCCCTGGCCACCTACTTCGTGGTGTTTGCCAGTGTAAAACGAGGCTATCTGCCAAAAAGCTGGTTGGGAAAAAACTCCTTAAACCCGAAGCAGTTAAACTTTCTCATTTCTTCCTTTGAAGAGGAAGTGGAAAAGATTGAGCCTCGCGTTACCAACCCAAGACGTGTTCGGGTACCAAAGAGCATGGAGACCATAACCACTTGGGTTAACGACTTCTTAAATCTGCGGATTGCCGAGATTCTGTAACCGCAAAGAGTATAACACAAAAAGGCGTTCTCTGATACCAGAGAACGCCTTTCCTTTTTCTTACATCATGGCCTCTTTGTACATCTGAATGTACAGGTCAGCAGATTTATCCCAACTGTTGTCACTCTTCATAGCACGGTTTACAACCTGTTTCCAAGTTTTCTTGTCGTTGTAATAGAGGTCGATGCCCCGGGTAATGGCCCAAAGCATGTCGTGTGCATTGTAGGTCTTGAAGGTGAAGCCGTTGCCTTCGCCGTCACCACAATCGGTAACGGAGTCCCGAAGACCGCCGGTTTCACGGACAATTGGAAGGGTGCCGTAGCGCAGGGCAATCATCTGAGAGAGACCACATGGTTCGCTCTTAGACGGCATTAAGAACAGGTCTGCGCCGGCGTAGATCTTCCGGGCAAGGTCTGGGCGGAAGCCCAGTTCCAAGCGGAACTTGTCACCGTGACGGACGGCCAAGCCACGGAAGAAGTCTTCGTATTCGTTGTCTCCGGAACCCAGGACAATGAAGCGGACTTCGGTGGTGCTTAGCAGTTCGTCAATAATGGCGGTAATTAAATCCAGACCCTTGTGGGAAACCAGTCTGGAAATAAGCGCAATAATTGGCACTTCCGGCTTGTGTTCAAAGCCAAACAGTTCTTCCAGTTCGGTTTTGTCTCTGGTTTTCCCAGCTTTCCGTTCTACATTGTAATGGTAGTGGACAGCAGGGTCTGTATGCGGGTCATAGCTTTCTACGTCAATGCCGTTTAAGATACCGGTCAGTTTCCATTCGTTCTTATGCAGGATGCCGTCTAAGCCATGGGAGAACCATGGGTCCAAGATTTCCTTGGCATAAGATGGGCTGACGGTGGACACCTTATTACAGCATTCAATGGCAGCCTTGGAGAAATTGGCGCAGCCGTCATATTCAATGAGGGCATAGTCAGCCGGGTCTAAGCCAATGACTTCGTTTACCACGTCCATGCCATAAACACCCTGATACTGGATGTTATGAATGGTGTAGACCGTGCGGATGTTTTCGTAGCCCGGTCGGTCTTTGTAGAAGCAGTTGTAATAAAGGGGAATTAATGCGGTCTGCCAGTCATTGCAGTGAATGATGTCCGGCTTGAAACCGTCCAGATGTGCAATGGTGTCCAGTACGGCACGGGAGAAGAAAGAAAAGCGTTCGGCGTCATCGTAGAAGCCATAGAGACCGCTTCTCTTGAAGTAGTATTCATTATCTACTAAATAGTAGGTAACATTGCCAATTTTGCCTTCGAAGATGCCACAGTATTGGGTGCGCCAAGATACTTGTACATCAAAATGGAAGAGGAACGTAAGGTCCTTACGCTGCTCCTCGGTAACACATGCGTAAAGAGGAAGGATGACGCGGACGTCTAAATCCTTCTTGGTGTTCAGTGCCTTTGGAAGGGCACCGGCAACTTCTGCCAAACCACCGGATACGGCATATGGGGTTGCTTCGGATGAAGCAAGCAAAATTTTCATAGAGATCCTCCAGAATTAAACGGTAATATTCTTCGCAATGTAAATCGGATACGTTGGGTCCCCAGCCAGTTTCTTACCTCCGGTAATGGTAACGTTCTTGTCGGTAATTAAGCTGTTAAGGGTACAGTTTGCGTGAACCGTTGTACCTTGCATTAAAATACAATTTTCAACCACAGCGCCCTTTTCTACTACAACACCACGGAAGAGAACCGAGTTCTTTACCGTTCCTTCAATTTGGCAGCCATCGGCAACCAGGGAGTTGGAAACATTGGAGTGCGGGCCGTAGGAAGCCGGCACGTTGTCGGAAATTTTAGTGAGGATAGGGTTTGCGGTGTTGAATACAGCGCTGCAGACATCTGGGTTTAAGAGAGCCATGTTGACGCTGTAATATTTTTGAATGTCATCAATGATTTCGGCAAAGCCGGTTACTTCAAAACCGTTGATTTTGAAGCTTTCCTGATTGGCCTGCAGTACGTTGGTAAAGGAGCCCATGTTGTGGGCAGCAGCGGTTTTAATCAGGTATTCCAACGTGCTCTTACGCATCAGGAAAATGTTGAAGGAATAGGCAGCTTCGGTGCCGGCCTGCTCCTTGTTGGCAATGGCAATATCCTTTACTTTGTCCCCGTCCAAGGTAAGAACCATGTTGTGGTCTAAGGCAGGAAGAGCACCTTTCTTGTAACAGATGGTAATGTCAGCGCCGGAGGCGTCGTGCGCATCAAACAAGGCCTGGAAATCAAAGTTATATACGCTGTTGGCGTCGGTCATCAAAACGTATTCCTGCTTGCAGCGCTGAATAAAGTTCATGCCGTTATACATGGAAGAAATTCGGGCGTTGGTGTCAGAAAATTCGTTGATTTTCGATTCGGCATATGGTGGCAGCAAGAACATCCCTTCGGTTTTTCTTGCCAAGTCCCAAGGTTTTCCGGAACCAACGTGGTCCATTAAGGAATGGTAGTGGTCCTGGGTCAAAATGCCTACCTGAGAAATGCCTGCATTTACCATGTGGGAGAGCGGGAAGTCAATGAGACGGTAGCGGCAGCCAAATGGAATAGAGGCAATGGTGCGAATGGAAGTCAATTCGCGGATGGTGTAGTCGTAAGCTTGGGAATGAATTAAGCCCAATACATTATTAGCTCTCATGGGTAGTGCCCTCCTTTACGTCTTCCATAACCATGTTGGCAGCAGGGACAATGGCGTCTTTGCCTACCGTAAGGTTCGGGCCTACAACAGCTACGCCCCAGTCATCAGCAGGCACCTCTTCCGGGCCTGCGCCGACTTTGGCACCGCTTTTAATAACGGCGTTTTCCCCAACAATGGCATAGTTTACGTTGGCACCACTTTCAATAACGGCACCCGGCATAATAATGGAATAATTTACGTTGGCGCCCTCTTCAATTTTGGCGTTGGCAAAGAGAACAGACCAGTCTACGGTACCGTCTACACGGCAGCCTTCGGTAATCATGGAGTTGTTCACGGTAGCCTTGTCAGAAATGAACTGTGGGGCAGCACCCGGGTTCCGGGAGAAGATTTTCCAGTTCGGGTCGTTTAAGTTGATGTCAGCGGTAGGGGACAGCAGGTCCATGTTGGCTTCCCAAAGGGAGTCAATGGTACCTACGTCTCTCCAGTAGTTATCAAACTGGTAAGCAACCATCTTTTCGCCGGCTTCATGCATGGCAGGAATGACATCGTTGCCGAAGTCGTTGCTGGAAGATGGGTTTTCTTCATCGCGGATTAAATATTCACGGAGTTTGGACCAGGTGAAGATATAAATACCCATGGAAGCTTTGTTGCTGCGTGGATGTTCCGGTTTTTCTTCAAATTCAGAAATGGTGTGGTCGTCGTTGACCAGCATCAGACCAAAGCGGGAAGCTTCTTTCCATTCCACTTCGCGCATGGCAATGGTGCAAGCTGCCTTTTGTTCTTTGTGGAATGCCAGCATATCAGCGTAATCCATTTTATAAATATGGTCACCGGAAAGAATGCAAACGTATTCCGGGTTGTATTTGTCAATAAAGTGAATGTTTTGATAGATGGCGTTAGCAGTACCCTTGTACCATTCGGTACCCTGGATTTGCTGGTAAGGGGAGAGGATATGGACCCCGCCGTTGGTACGGTCTAAGTCCCAAGGTTCTCCGTTGCCAATGTAGTCGTTCAGTTCGAGCGGCTGATACTGGGTCAACACGCCGACGGTGTAAATGCCGGAGTTGACACAGTTGGAAAGCGGGAAGTCAATGATGCGGTACTTGCCGCCAAAAGGTACGGCCGGCTTGGCGATTTTGTGGGTTAATACGCCAAGGCGGGAGCCCTGTCCACCGGCAAGCAGCATGGCGATGCATTCTGTTTTGTGTGCCATATGAATTACTCCTTTTTGCTGGATTTTTGAATGAGATAAATGGCAGAGTTGCCGGCAAGATTCAAGGAGAAATGAGCCGGTTTCCCATGCATTCCACCCTCTCTGGACGTAACGGACCGCTTGGTGCCCCATCCGGTGCCGCCGTAAGCCGGGTCATCCGAATTGAAGATGACCTGGTACTTGCCTTCGTCACAACCAACACAATAGTTTTTCCGGTTCACCGGAGTAAAATTGAGAACCACATAGACTGCATTTCCGGTTCTGTCTATGCGTTTGAAGGCCATGCAGGAGTTGTCGTTGTCGTCCGGTATGAGCCATTCAAACCCTTCCCAAGTAAAATCGTTTTGGTAGAGAGCAGGTGTATTTTTGTAAAGGCGATTTAGCGTCTTCACGAACGTTTGCGTTTTTTGATGCATATCGTAGTCTAACAGACCCCAGTCCAATTCATCGGCAAAATCCCATTCTTTGAACTGTCCAAATTCAGAGCCCATAAAGAGGAGTTTCTTTCCCGGATGTGCATACATATAACCAAGCATGGAGCGGAGACCGGCAAATTTCTGCCGGTATTCTTCCGGATTTTCCGGATTCCCCGGATGCTTGTTGATTAAAGAGCCTTTTCCATGTACCACTTCGTCGTGAGAAATTGGTAAAACGAAGTTTTCGGAGAAGGCATAGAAGAAGGAGAACGTGAGACAGCCGTGGTTATATTTCCGGCTGAGGCCGTCCAGGTTGAAGTACTTAATAACGTCGTTCATCCAACCCATGTTCCACTTGAAGTTGAAGCCAAGGCCACCATCGTTGGTTGGCTTGGTAACCATAGGCCAAGCGGTACTTTCTTCTGCAATCATCATAACGTCTCCGTGTTCACGGAAGACGGATTCATTGAGTTTGTTTAAGAAGGCAACGGCTTCTAAATGTTCTTTACCGCCGTTGCTGTTTGGAATCCATTCGCCATCTTTCCGTTCATAGTCTAAGTAGAGCATAGAGGCAACTGCGTCTACGCGGATGCCGTCAATGTGGAACTGGTCAAACCAGTACATGGCGTTGGAAATTAAGAAGCTCTGGACTTCATTGCGGCCATAGTCAAAGACTTTGGTGCCCCAGCCTTTATGCTCGCCCTTCCGTGGGTCGGCATATTCGTAGCAAGGTTCGCCATCAAATTCGTAGAGACCGTTGGCGTCTTTCGGGAAATGGGCCGGAACCCAGTCCAAAATAATACCGATGCCATTTTGGTGGCACTGGTCAATAAAGTACATGAGATCTTTCGGGGTACCGTATCTGCTGGTAGGGGCATAGTAGCCGGTTACCTGGTATCCCCAGGAGCCGTCGAAGGGATATTCCGACAGCGGCATGAATTCAATGTGGGTATAGCCCATTTCTTTTACGTACGGAATCAGTTGGTTGGCTAATTCTTTATAAGAAAGAAGGTTGCCATCTTGATACTTTTTCCATGAACCGGCGTGGACCTCGTAAATGTTTACCGGTTCACTGTAAATGGAGGTTTCCCGGCGGTGTTTCAGCCAGGTGTCATCTGTCCATTGGTAACCGTCCAGTTCATAGAATTTGCTTGCTGTACCCGGACGGGTTTCCATGTGCACGCCGTAAGGGTCACTCTTCATGACGGTTTGTCCGTTGGCAGCGGTGATACTATACTTATAGGAATCAAATTCTTGAATTCCCTCTATTTCTGCTTCCCATACGCCATCCGAAATTTTGTACATCGGGTTCAGAGAACCGTCCCAGTTGTTAAAGGAACCGGCAACACCAATGGCGGATGCATGGGGAGCCCATACGCGAAAGACAACGGTATCTGTTCCCTTTACGCGGTGCGAGCCCAAAAACTCATACGCTTTTGCGTTGTTTCCCTGGTGAAACAAGTAGAGTGGGACGCTTAAGTCAGTTTTGTCAATTTGACCCATGGGTTTACCTCATTTTGGTGGAATTTATGGTGAGAAAACGCCTTCCTAAGGGGAAGAAATTTCCTTTTTTACCTTCTTTTATTTTACTCGAAAAGGGGGGCTCATTCAAGCGCCGAACCGCTCCGATTTAATGCTCAAATACGTCAAGATTCTCGAACCAAATCTATTGCTTTTTAAGTATGGTTAAGGTATAATCAATTCTAAAGTAGATGAAATTCTGCTCGTATGAAAAATTTAAAATTCGAAAGTGAGGGAGCGAAATGGACGATAGGAGACGCACCATTTCCTCTGAGGAATCTATGATCGGCGAAGCTCTCATGCGTGTTTCCAACACTCTTGAAGCTCAGCGTTTGACCAAGTCCTTAGATTATCAAGAAAAACTTAGAAGCAGATCTAACATCAGATTGATCATCGCTATCTGCTGCCTTTGCGTAGCATTTGGTCTCATGATTGTATCTGGCCTGCTCCTCTTCTTACTTTGGAAGTATCAGAACCCAATTTTGGATACTGCTCTTCCATTCGTAAAAGACATGCTTTCCGGCCTTGGCGTTATGATGAACGCTATGGTTGAAACCACCACCTACCTCCCAATTCTTATGGGTCAGGTTACCCAGCTGATGGACTACATGCTCAACATGATGGGCTCCATCGACCTCTCTGGTCTTATGGGTGCACTTGATGGTCTTCTTGGTGGCGGCATTGACGGTATCCTTGGCAACCTCGGTATTGACTTGGATTCCCTCTCCGGCATCGTTTCTAACACCATCGGTTCTGTTGCAAAGATCGCTGACGCTGGCGCTCAGATTACCAACGCTATCACCGATCCTGACACCATCAACGCTGTTACCGGCGCTATTGGTGATCTCAACGACACCGTTGCTAAGATTGCTTAATCTTAACTAATCTAGTTATTACAGATTACGAATGAACCCCGTACATCTGTACGGGGTTCTAGATTTTAGCCCTATCTGATCAGAGGGCTAAAACCCAGGGCTTTGCTCCCTGGTTCATCTCTTTAAGGGTTTTGCCCTTTGACGCAGAATTTCATATACAAGTAAAACGGATAGGCTGCAGCCTATCCGTTTTTGTTTGTCCTGTAAGGCGAAAGAAAGCACCGACCGGTTGGTCGGTGCTCTTTTCCTTTTATTCTTCAGGAGCGTCCATATATTCGCTCATAGCCTCATTTAAGAGGGCTTCCAGTGCGGGGTCTGCGGTTTCAGCCGGAGTAGCAATTTCAATGTTTGGAGTAACAAGTTCTGCTGCTTCTACAGGTTCTTCCTCCGGTTCTTCCGGAACAGTTTCTACAGGTTCTTCTTCCGGTTCATCGTAGTCTGGAAGAGATTCGTTCATCTTTTCAATTTCCTTCATGTTGGCTTCTGCCTGCGCTTCAAACTTTTCTTTGAACTTTTTACGCTTCTGATATTCTTTGGAGCGGAGTTTGTTCAGCAGCCGGAGTACCAAAATGGCAATCAATACAATCAGCAGAATAACCCCTAATACAATGAGGAGCACTGCCCACCAAGCCAAGTGGCCTGCGTATTCGGCTTTGCCGGTTTTGGTAATCTGGTCTAAAGTGTCCTGCAAGTCAAAACGGATGCCAACTTCCTGACGGAGGGTGACAGCACCTTCGCTGGACAGCTCAATGGCCGGATTCAAAACGTCTTTTAACTGCTTCTTGGTATCTTTATCCAAGCTCAGTTCGTTAATGGACTGGCCCTGGGTAATCAGTCTGGTAATGTCGGTGCGGTAATCTTCTACCGTGGCAATGTAGATGGCCATGGCCCGGGCGTCATCGGTTTCTAAAACGTTGAAGCCGGTTTCAATCATATCTTCCCAGCCATCGGAGAAGTCTAAGTATCCGCCGCAGGTTTTTTCATCGGTGAAGCTGATCATGGCACGGGCATTGTCCTTTAAAATCTTCATGTTTTTCTTTTTGAAGATTGGGGACTTTTTGTTGCCGGTTTCGTAAATGACTAAGTCTGCACCGGAGGAAATGGCGTTCTTGGTAAACTCTTCTACTTCAAAACCGGAAACGCCATCCACATAATAAGCGGCAATATGGCAAACCGGAGCGCCGGTTTCTTCAACGAATTTCTGAATACTGGCTGGATCTGTAGCGCCTGCCAGTATGAGATATTCGGTAGCGTTGGCGTTGCGGGCCACTGCATTGATTTCAGCGGCATATTGCCAGCCGTTGGTAATCAGCATTAAGCAATTGTCTTTGATGGTTTTCAGTGCATCAGACAGGGTGGCAATGGTCTGCTTGGTTGCAGCTTGTGTGCTGCCACCGTGGGCATTGCGCAAGTAATAGTTCTGCTGCAAATCTTCCAGGGTGTGGACGCTGATTTTGCCGGAAGCGGAAGCGCCGTTTTCTCTGGTAACCAACATACGGTCCATGGTTTCGTCTTCCGAAAGAACCAGCTTCCCGTCTTTGGTCAACTGAACGGAAACCGATACAATGTCGACGCCCATGTTAATACAGGACTGAATACCGGCAATGGAATCTTCCGGATAGTTCCGCGGGTCTGCGCATTTGGCTACGCTGAGTACACGACCGTTTGGATTGTTGTAACTGGCCGAAATTTCTTTGACCGGGCCTTTGGACATCATGGTAGCACTTTTGGCTGCTGCGGCATCCACCGTTTGCTGGGCCTTTTCCGCAATTTCGTCTTTGGTAATTGCAAAGGTCGGAACAGCAAAGGTGAAGAGCAGACAAAGGGTTAACAAAAGTGCGGTGACTTTGGATAGATGCTTCATAGTTTTCTCCTCACTTTTTGAATGCCTTAGGCCTTCAGGAAACTGAATGCCAAAGCGCCTTTCCCGCCGTGGGCGGTTATAACACAGCCACAAGGGCTGATGACAACTTGTTCAAAATGATACGTCTTCTTTGCGTAGGTAACCAGTTCCGAAAGCACACTGTCGTCTACCAGAACATGGCTGATGCACAGGTATTCCGGATCTACTTCTACGTCGGTGAGCCTGCTGTCTAAGTAGTCTTTATAGGCCTTTAAATCGGCGCCGCGGAATTTTTGGGCAATGGCCATTTTTCCGTCTACCAATTCAATGAGAGGCTTAATTTTCAGCAGGTTTGCGCCAAGGGCTTCGGTGCTGGAACAGCGGCCGCCGTGGCGCATAAACTCGAGAGATGGTATGAGGAAGGTCTTTTCCAGTTTTGGAATCAGGTCTTCCAGGGCTCGGATGATATCCGTAGCGGCCATGCCCTCTTCGGCTAGCGCGGCGCCCTTATACATCAGAAGGGCCGCCGATTGGGTCAGGGTTTTGGAATCCACAATAAACAGGCGGCCTTCTGCATCCAAGTCGGAAGCAGCTATGCAGGCGTTCTGATAGGTGGAAGAAATACCGGAACTGAGGGCAATGTGGATAACCGTTTTGCCCTGGTCCAGATACTTCTGGAAGAAATCTGCGTATTCCGCAATGGAAACAGCAGAGGTGTTTGGCAAAATCTTCTTGGCTTGGAAGGCGTCTAAAATTTCTGCGGCGGAAATGGTTTCACCGTCGTTATAGTCGACACCGTCTAAGTTAACGTGCAATGGGATGATGCCAAACCCATATTTTTCCGCAAGGTCTTTGTTTACATCGGAAGGGGATTCGGTAGTAAATACAATTTGATTCATGTCTGTTTTCCTATTAAATATCAAAGTCTAATTCAACCGGACAGTGGTCTGACCCAAAGATGTCGGTGTGGATTTTGGCATCCACAATTTTATCTTTGGCATAGTCAGACACCACGAAGTAGTCAATTCTCCATCCTGCATTGTTTTCTCTGGCACGGCCCCGATAAGACCACCAGGAATAGGCTCCGGTGGTGTCCGGATAAAGGTGCCGGAAGGAGTCGGTAAAGCCGGCGTCTAAGAGGGCGGAGAATTTGTCTCTTTCTTCGTAGGAAAAGCCCGGATGGCCAATGTTTGGTTTTGGATTTTTTAAGTCAATTTCTTCGTGGGCCACGTTTAGGTCACCACAATACGCTACAGGCTTGTCCTTGGACAGGGAAGAGAGGTAGTCTCTCAGCTTGTCTTCCCAACGCATGCGGTAGTCCAGCCGTTTCAGCTCGTCTTGTGCGTTTGGGACATAGGCGGTAACAAAGTAAAAGTCTGGGAACTCCAAGGTAATGGCACGGCCTTCGCAGTCGTGTTCCGGACTGTCAATGCCGTAAAAAACAGCAAGGGGTTCTTCTTTGGTGAAGACGGCGGTGCCGGAGTAGCCTTTCTTTTCTGCATAGTTCCAATACTGGTAATAACCCAGCAAATCCAAATCAATTTGCCCTTCCTGCAGTTTGGTTTCCTGCAGGCTGAAAATGTCGGCGTCCAAAGCTTCAAAGCTTTCAAGGAAGCCCTTTTTGACGCAGGCCCGGATGCCGTTGACATTCCAGGAGACCAGCTTTTTCATGGGAACCACTCCTAATTAGTGTTTGTATTTGTATTGCCACTCGTTGCAGAAGTCACGGTAGTTGGTGAAATAATGGTAGCCCATGTCTGCATCGGTGAAGAAGTAGCAGTCTTCGGATGGTGTTGGGTTCAGGACAGCATGGATTGCTTCAATGCCCGGGTTGCCAATTGGTCCCACCGGAAGACCTTTGATTTTGTTGTTATAACCGTCGTTGGTGCAATAGTTTGCAAAGACCTGATCATAATTATATGCGCCAGGGGTTGCAGCATTCACCGTGTCTAGATAGGCCTTACATTTCTTTTCCACGTACTGACGGGTTGGGTCAGAGCCCAAATAAGGGAAGGCGTTGGAATTGAGACGGTTCCAGAAAACGGAGGACACGTGATTCATTTCCGAAGTCACGCTGCATTCCGCCTGCACAATGGAGGCCAAGGTTAATAAGGTATGCAGGGACAGGCCTTTGCTTTGTGCCTTGGCCAACATGTCGTCGGTGACTCTGGCTTGCAGGTTCTTTAAGAACCGGGAAACCACAGAGGTCACATTTTCATTAAAGTAAAATTCATAGGTGTCCGGGAAGAGATACCCTTCTAATGCAAAGACACGGCCATCTTGACTGGTGCCGGCTAAAAGGGCTTCATATCCTTCTGGAATGGTTTTGCAGGCTTCTTCAAAGTCTGCTGCAGCACAAACGCCATTCTGTTCTAAGAGAGCAGCGTACTGGAGGACGGTATAACCTTCCGGGAAAGTGATGGTAACGGTATTTACCACCGGTTCTTCCTGGACTTTGCGTCCGCATGCACAAAGGGTAAAGAGCATGATCAGTGCAAGCAAGGCACAGGGAATCCGTTTCATCGTCGGGAGCTCCTTTCGAATATATTGAGGATAGTCGGATAAATCCATTGTCATTATACTATATATAGGACTATAAATAAACATAAAAAGACCCAATCAGAAGTTCTGATTGGGTCTTTTGTTATTTACTTAAGAACCGAAGTTTTGCTTATTTCTTGTAGTACTTAAGAGCACCTGGCATACCGGTAAGAGAACCAGCAAAGTTGAGCATGTCAGCAATACCGGAAATCTTTTCCTTGGTAGTAAGGGCTGGGATTGGCCATTCAATGTAATCCTTCTGTGCATCTTCTGCGGAAAGTGCAGGGATGTCGAAGAGTCTGTCTTCGTGAGCACGAGGAACGTCTACAGCCTTACCCTGAAGCATCCACTTAGCTCTGTAAACGAGAGTACCAACAAGGTTTGGAACTGCAATGCTGATTAAGGAAGTGTTGCCCCATGGACGAAGCTGTGGGTTAACAACACCGAGAGCGTTCTGAGTAGCGTTCAAGCACTGAGCTGGGTCACAGCAAGAGTCAATCTTGTAGTCAGCAATGTCAATCATGTCTTTGCCGCAGCACTTACCCATGGCCATGATCTTCTTACCAGAGTTCTGGATGTCCTTCTTGGTCCATGGCTTACCGTCCTTGTCGAACCAGTAGCGTTCGCCGTTGATTTCAATACCGGAACCTTCAATGATGATAAGGTCTGGGTTGTTTGGCTTACGGTTTGGACCGTAGAGAGCGGAAGCGAAGCCCATGCCGATGGAGGAAAGGCAGCCGCCTACGCAAGCCTGTTCAAGAGCAAATGCCTGGTCAGGAGTTACGTTGTTAGGGTCAGTGATTTCAGGAGCGCCTGGAAGGGTATGACCGGCAACAGCAACCAAGTTCGGGAAGTGTTCAATGATTTCGCCGCGCATGACGGATGGGCAAGCCGGACGGAATGGAGTAACGCGAACGTTACCAACGATTTCAACGTCGGAGTCACCGAAGCCACGCTTGTCAGCTTCCTGAATCAGCTTGTTTTCAGCTGGGTCGAAGCCCATCATGTAGGTGGTAATACGGTCAGCTTCTACGGACTGGTTGGAAGCAACAATCATGTGAACGTCAACTGGGTCTACAGGAGCAGGAGTGTTACCTTCGCCGCCAACGATACCGTCAATGAGGGTCATGTTTGGCTTGAAGAGGTAAAGCATGTCAGCCAGCTTCTTGTTGATGTCGTGGGTGTGGTTACGTTCACGAAGGAAGTAAGGAATGGTACCCATAGCGTTCTTGAAGCCAAGCGTTACACCGGTGTAGATGTTGGTCTTCATCTTTGGAACGGATACGTAGAAAGCCTTACCCTTAACGATGTCATCAAAGGTATCCGGAATGAGGATTTCCTTCATTACTTCAGCTTTCGGGCACATGTAACGAACAACCGGACGTCTTTCCAGAGGAATGAGTTCAGCGCCGTACTGCTTAGCAATCCAATCATAGTGAGTAATCTTGAAGGAAGCTGCAGCTGGGAATGGCTTACCGGAAGATTCAGCAATGATAATGTTGTTGTTGTAGTTCTTGCACCAGTTAACTACTGCTTCGAATACACGAGGGTCAGTGGTTTCTGGGAAGTCGGTGTTACCGTTGTCATCATAGAAACCGGAGTTGTGGAATACGTTAACCAGGTTAGGCTTAATGATAACCTTTTCGTATTTTGCCATTTCGTCGGCAATACCGGTTCTTTCGTTCAAGTCGTCAAGAGCTGCGAATACGGTTTCGCGGATAGCCTTAACGTCTTCTCTGTTGAAGTAGTCATAAGTGCCATAGTTATCTGGAAGAGCAACGAAGTCTTTGGTGTAATCCATAACTGGAGCATCTTTCAGAATGACATAACTTTTTGCCATAATTTTATTTCCTCCATAGATATAGTATTAAGCATCCTCATTATACCAAAAGCGTATAGATAAAAGAAAGCCCCTAGATGTGGACTAGGGGCTTTTAATATGCACAAAATTTTACACTTTTAGGCAACTGTTGCACATTGTATAGCGGAATTACATTCGTTCCGGAACGGTAATTTTCAACATAGTGAGGACGTTGCTAATGGTGTCCTTAACGCACATGCAAAGGTAAAGACGGGCACGGCTAAGGGCCTCGTCTTCTACGTTAACGCGGCAGGCGTTGTAGAACTTGTGGAACAGGGTGGCCAGTTCAATGCAGTAGCGTGTAATGCGGGCCGGATCATAGGCTTTGGCAGCCGTGATGATTTCATCTTCCAGAGCGGAAAGATGACGGATGAGTTCCCGTTCTTCCGGTGCGGTAAGAAGGCAAAGTTCTTCTTTGGTAGCAGCTTCGGCTGCCTTGCCTTCTTCGGCCAGCTTCCGCAGGATACTGCAGATGCGGGCGTGGGCGTACTGACAGTAGTAAACCGGGTTCTGAGAAGTTTGTTCTACTGCAAGGCCAAGGTCGAATTCCATCTGGCTGCCGGCTTCTCTTAGGTTGAAGAGGAAGCGGGTAGCATCAATTGGAATTTCGTCCAGCAGGTCTACCAAAGTGATGGCCTTGCCGGTACGCTTGGACATGCGGACCACTTCACCGTTGCGGGTCATGCGAACCAACTGCATGAGCACCACATCCAAACGGTCTCCGCCTACGCCCAAAGCTTCCAGTGCACCCTGCATACGGGCTACGTGACCGTGGTGGTCGGCGCCCCATACGTCAATGGCCTTGGAGAAGCCGCGGGTAACCAGCTTGTTGTAGTGGTAAGCAATGTCAGCGGCAAAGTAGGTTGGGTTGCCGTTCTGGCGAACCAAAACGTCGTCCTTCAGTTCCAGTTTGTCAATATATTCCTGGGTCTTGCCCTGTTGGAGGAGCAGGCCGGTCTGGATTTCTATATTCTTGTACCAAACGGCGCCGTCCTTTTCATAGGTCAGGCCCTTTTCGGTGAGTTTAGCAATAATGTCTTTTACGGCACCGCTTTCATGGAGGGTGCTTTCATAAAACCAGGTGTCATACTGAATACGGTACTTTTCCATGGCAGCCTGCATGTTGGCAATGTTCTTTGGCAGAGCATAGGCAACCAGGGCAGCGCGGCGTTCTTCTTCGGAAGCGTCTAAGTACTTGTCACCGGTTTCTTCAATGAAGGCTTCGGCCAGGACACGGATGTCGTCTCCCTGGTAAGCGTCTTCCGGCAGTGCAACGGCGTCTACGCCTTTGAAGTGCTGTAAGAAACGCACGTCCAAAGACATGGCAAACTTGTCAATCTGGTTGCCGGCGTCGTTGATGTAGAATTCCCGCTCTACGGTGTAGCCTGCGGCATCCAATACGGCTGCCAGGCAGTCACCCAGAGCACCGCCACGGGCATTGCCCATGTGCATTGGCCCGGTTGGGTTGGCGGAGACGAATTCTACCAGAATCTTTTCGCCGGCACCATAGGTGGACCGGCCGTACTGCTTACCTTCTGCGGTAATTTCCTGCAGAATGTCAGCATAGTATTGGTCAGATAAGAAGAAGTTCATAAAGCCCGGGCCGGCCACTTCTACCTTTTCAAAGTAGGTGCCGTTCAGGTCCATGCCATCTGCAATAAAGGTGGCAGCCTGTCTCGGAGCCATTTTGAAAAGCTTGCCGTTGACCATGGCTACGTTGGCGGAGAAGTCTCCGTTTTCCCGATTGGCAGGAACTTCGGTGTTATATTCCTTCAGTTCCCCTTCCGGAAGAGTGCCATTGGCCTGCAAGGCGGCAATAGACGCATTGATGGCGTTCATCAGCTGTTCTTTTGCTAAAGTTACGGTTTTGGACATTATTAAAAGATCTCCTTCACAATAATCTGGAGTTGGTTTTGCGAAATAAGTTCTCCGTTTCCATCAATTTCATAGGAAAGGGAGAGGGTGCCGCCGAAGGTGCTCATGTCTGAGCGGACGTCAGTGGCGTAGATGCCCAACATCATGGTGCCGTATGGGGTGTCATACTGGCAGACATGGCGGACGTTCTTTTCCATGGTGAGCTCGGTGGTGGTAACGCCGGTGCGGCATACCGTAACACAGTCCGGCTCGGTAACATGGACACGGGTTTTGCAGCCGGAGAAGTCTCCGTCCTGCTCGTCGTATTCAATGATATATTTCCCGGCATGGTAGCCCAGCTTTCCGAAGAGGGTGGAGGAGTTCTGTTCCGTTTCCCCGTCTACGGTATGGCTGTCCATGAGGGTGATTTGATATTTTCGTTCGGCCATGGTTAGCCCCACTTTTCCTCAGCCAGGTCTAAGAGCTTGCAGCACAGGTCCGGATAGGAGATGCCGGCGGCATCCATCATCTTCGGGTACATGCTGATGTCGGTAAAGCCCGGAATGGTGTTGATTTCGTTGAAGAGCACCCGGTTGTCGGCTTTGGTAACAAAGAAGTCTACACGGGAGAAGCCGGTGCAGCCCAAAGCCTTAAAGACCTTCTTGGCCTGCTTTGCAATTTCTTCTCTGGTTTCTTCGGAAACGAGAGCCGGAATGTTCAAAATGGAAGCGGCGTTAGAATACTTGGCGTCGTAGTCATAGAATTCGTTGGCCGGGGTAATCTGGCCAACCACGCCGTTGACGAGTTCGTCATTGCCTAAGATGGCACATTCTACTTCAAAGCCGTCAATGAATTCCTCGAAGAGAATGCGGGTGTCGTTTTCCAATGCCAGGGCAAGCGCCTGTTCCAATTCAGCACGGTCATGTGCCTTGGAAATACCAACGGAAGAGCCTGCGTTGGCCGGTTTCACAAAAATAGGGTAAGGAAGGACTTTTTCTACGTCATCTAAGGTCTTGATGCCGTTTTTATACTCATACTCGGTAATGTAGTCCCACTTGGCCTGTGGAACCTGGTTGCAGTCGGCAACGGTGTTGGTGAAGATTTTGTCCATGGATACGGCGGAGGAGGTCATGTCACAGCCGACGTATGGAATGCCTGCCAACTGGAAGAGGCCCTGAATGGTGCCGTCTTCCCCGTTCTTCCCGTGGAGTACCGGGAAAGCAACGTCAATACGGATGTCTTCTGCTTTGCCGTCCCGCAGAACGGTAATGCCGTGAATACCACGGTCAGGAGACACAAAAGCCTTGGTGAGTTTTCCTGTTTTGTTCAGCCATTTGTCCTCTGGCAGAAGGGAAATATCCCCTTCATAAAGGTACCATTCACCAGCTTTGGTGATTCCCATTAAATACAGGTTATATTTGTCTGCTGGGATATTGGAAATAACAGATGCGGCGGATACGACAGAAACGTCGTGTTCACTGGATGCACCGCCAAACAAAACAAGAACATTTTTCATGCTAAGGCCCTCCTTAATTACTCACAATATCTTACCATAGAGGCCACCCCTTATCAATTGAAAATAATAATGACAAAGCCCTTTCCCTATGGTAAAATATTGGCACTTGTAATAATAAAGGTAGGCTTATTTTATGACTCCAAAGAAAGATGCAATCAACGCTCTCTTAAAGGGCCTCAGCGGCACTTTGGCCGCAGCCGGTTTTGAAGCAGTTGCAGATGAAACAAACGAAAATCAATTGGTATTTGCCGGTGACATCGGGGACCTCCGAATCGCCTTTGAAAATAACCTGATGACCATTTTTGGCAACAAGGGTGACGACGACGAAAAAGAGTTGGCCAAAACCCTCTTTGACCCGGACGCAGAAGACTGGAACGACAAAGACACCGCTTCCGCTGCTGCCGACGTGGCAGAAACTGTTGCTGAATTCTTCGGCGTACAGCAGGTGAACCCTTCTGACAAGAAGTCCGTAGAAGCAGCCAAAAAGCAGGCCGAAGAACGTGCCAGCATTGAACGAAGCAAGAAGAAAAAGGCAAAGAAAAATGCCCAGGCCTTTGATGACCTGAGCTTGGCATACCGCATGGAAACCATCTTCCCGGAACTGGCCGGTAAAGCAGACGAAAACGTGGAAGCCTATGGCGTTTTCCTGCCGGAAGAATACTTTGAAACCTACGCTACTCCACTCATTGTGGATGCGTTCAAAAAGAACAATAAGCAGACCTTGAAGAAGATTTCCAAGTCCCTCATCACCTTCTATGAAGAAGGGGAAAAGAACACCCAGTCCTTGGTTGCCGTTTCCATTCTCGGTATGAGCATGGCAGCAGATCCTGAACTGGAAAAGAACGTAGAAGGCTGGCTGGGAGACGACCTTGGTTCCGAAGTGGGAAAAATTGTAACTTACTTAAAGAAGTCCTCCGGCAAAAAAGCCATCAAGCGCTTTAAGAACCCGGTACCTTACAAAGAATCCACCGCCAAGAAGGCAAAATCCGCTGCCGGCGGCGCCCTGAAGAAAAAGATGGGCTTAGACGACATGCAGCGCCTGCTGGATTCCCAGGACGTTCAAAAGCCTCTGCAGTAAGCGGCCAACAGAACGAAACAGGATGCAACAGGAAGCAACAAAAAGCAAACACAAAGCAAAAAAGAGCTCCGAAACCGGAGCTCTTTTCTTTTTGTCTTATTTGTCACAGCCCTTGGAATAATCCTTGTTGAGGTTCAGTGGCAGTGCGCAGAGAAGAATGTAGGCCTGGTTGGCAATTTGGATGGCCTTTTCCTTCAGGCTCATCTTTGGCAGCGGAGCCACAATGTAGTCCTTCTGCTTGTCTTCTTCCGACAGGGCCGGCAGTTCCCAAACGTGGTCGTCCGGGGAAAGTTTCGGGCTGTCTACATATTCGCCCTTGGCAATGAGTGCCATTCTCTTCAGGATGGCCAGAATCAGGTTTACGCCGGTGTTAATGAGCCACGGGTTGGTTGGGCTGACAATTGGAATGAGGGTTTTGCCTGCAAAGCAAACCAGAACGGCGTTCTTGGCTGGGTCACAGCAGCCGGTGGCTTTCCAGAAGCAGATGTCGGAAACCTGAGCCAAGGTACAGTTACCCATACCGAACTTAGGTATATCCAGGTTTTCCAAATCCTTCTTGGTGTAGGCTTTGCCGGTGCGGTCGAACCAGTAACGTTCGCCGTCAATGACCATGCCAGGGCCTTCAATAACGCAGATCTTTAAGTTTTTGCCCTTCATGGACTTCTTGCGGTCAAAGAATTCCAGACCGAATTTCAAAGAAGCCAGACAGCCGCCGGAGCAGGACTGTTCAATGGCAAGGGCAACTTCCGGAGTAACAGCGTTTGGATCTGTTACCTTCGGGGTATTTGGCAGGTTGTGGCCTGCTACGGCCAGCATGTTCGGGAAGACTTCTGCAGTGTGGTCGTCAAAGAGAGAGGCCACAGCCGGACGGAATGGGGTAACGGAGGTATCACCAATAATCTGTACCTGGTTGTCCCCGAAATTCCGCTTGGTAGCTTCCACCATCAGTTTATTTTGGTCAGGGTCAAAGCCCATCATGTATGTGGTAATGCGGTCGGCTTCTACAGCGTTGTTGGAGGCCACAATTTTGCCCACCTTAACCGGGTCAACCGGGCCAGGGGTGTTACCTTCGCCGCCGATAATACCGTCAATGACACAGAGGTTTGGCTTGAAGAGGTAAAGCAAGTCAGCCAGCTTCTTGTCAATGTTGTAGTTGTGGTTCCGTTCTCTGAGGAAATACGGAATGGTGCCCATGGCGTTCTTGAAGCCCAGGGTAACGCCGGTATAGAGGTTGGTCTTCATCTTTGGCACGGAAATGTAGAAGGCCTCTCCGGTAACTACCTTGTCCAAAATCTTTGGCAGGTAAACTTCATTCATAACCTCTGCTTTCGGCAGATAGTAGTGGGCTACTGGTTCGGTTTCCATGGCTACCAGGCCGGTATTATAATACTTGGCGATTCGGTCATATCCGGATGCTTTGAAAGCAGTCTTGGTTGGATACGGCTTTCCGGCAGACTCAACAATGACAATGTTGTTGGTAAACTGCTTGATGTAGCAGACAACAGCTTCAAACACACGCGGGTCGGTGTTTTCCGGGTAATCCATTTCGTCCAGGCCGACATTGTGGTAAACGAAAACCAGGTTTGGCTTAATGAGAACCAAACGGTTGTCTTTCAGTTCTTCACTGAATTTGGTTTTTGCGTTTAAGTCGTCCAGAGCGGCAAAAACGGTTTTGCGGATGGCTTTAATGTCTTCTCTGTTGAAATATTCGTAGGTTCCATAATTCTCCGGCAGGCACACATAATCTTTTAAGTAGTCCTGTTTCGGAGCGTCTTTAATAATAACGAAACTATTAGCCATGTCATTTCCTCCTTTTAGGCATTACGGATACGTGTATAGTATAGCATAAAAATGCCCCGAAAGCGCAAGGCCTTCAGGGCTTTTGTTTTTTTTTTTTGTGGTTTTCTGATATTAGTCTTCCGGGAAGAATGCTGCGTGAACAGCGGAAACAGCCTTATCGGCATCCTTTTCATCTACCAGAACGGAAATTTTAATTTCGGAGGTGGCAATCATCTGGATGTTGATGTCTGCGCTGTAGAGAGCTTCGAACATGGTGGAAGCGGTACCTGGATGGGTTTCCATGCCGGCACCAACAACGGATACCTTAGCAACGGAATCATCAATGATGATCTGGCTTTCATCCATATCAAAGGCTTCCAGAATGGATTCCTTTGCGGTGGCAGCGTCAGCAGCAGGAACGGTGAAGGTGATGTCCTTGGTGCCGTCACGGCCAACAGACTGAATGATGATGTCTACGTTGATGTTCTTTGCAGCAAGCTTAGCAAAGAGTTTAAATGCAACGCCCGGGGTGTCCGGCAGTTTGATGACGGAGATACGAGCGGTGTCCTTGTCTCTGGTTACGCCTCTAATGAGCATTTTTTCCATTTTGGTTGCCTCCTTAACAATGGTGCCTGGTACTCTTTCCAAACTGGAGAGTACTTCCAGTGGTACGTCATATTTCTTTGCCATTTCAACGGAACGGTTGTTGAGAACCTGTGCGCCGAGGGTGGCAAGTTCCAGCATTTCGTCGTAGGTGATTTCCTGAAGCATTTTTGCACCCGGAACCTTACGTGGGTCAGCAGTGTAAACGCCTTTTACGTCGGTGAAAATCTGGCATTTGTCTGCGTGAAGAGAAGCAGCAAGTGCTACTGCGGAGGTGTCGGAACCGCCGCGGCCCAAAGTGGTAATGTCATCATACTTGTTGATGCCCTGGAAACCGGCAACAACAACGACTTTGTGGCTGTCCAATTCCTTGCGAACGCGGCCGGTGGTCATTTTCTTGATGCGGGCGCTCATGTAGTCGGAACTGGTGTTAAAGCCAGCCTGCCAGCCCAGTAAAGAGATGGCTGGAACACGGAGTTTATCCAGTGCCATTGCAAGCAGGGAGATAGAAATCTGTTCGCCGGAAGAAACCAGCATGTCCATTTCTCTGCGAGACGGTTTGTCGGTAATTTCGGCGGCCTTTGCAATGAGGTCGTCGGTGGTGTCACCCTGTGCAGAAACAACAACTACTACGTCGTTACCGGCGTTATAGGTGTCTGCAATAATAGAGGCAACGTTCATAACTTTTTCGGCATTGGCTACGGAAGAGCCGCCGAATTTCTGAACAACTAATGCCATTGTTTTCCTCCTCCTTAGCAATTGGCAACGCGGATTAAGGATTTCAGTTTTGCTGCGGTAAGGGAATCCAGTTTTCCGCGGATATCGTTTTCAGACATTTCAGTGGTAATGAAAGCAAGTTCATTGCTGTAAGCACCGGAGCGGGCTAGCAGATAAATGCTGCCGAAGGCGTCACGGATTTCTTTCTGAGCCACTTTAGATTCTTCTACCTGAAGGCGGATGTAATACTTGGTTGGGATGGTCTTGGCATCTGCTACCAGGCCTTCCTGTTCCGGACCCCAGCCAATCATGCGGCGTTCATCCTTGTGGTTGGCGCAGTCAATAACGTCAGCAACACAGGCGGATGCGGTTGGCAGTTTGCCGGCACCGCGGCCGTAGAAGAGGGCAGGTCCAACGCAGTCGCCCTGTACCAAGATGCCGTTGAATACGTCATCAATGGAGGAGAGCAGGCTGGTCTTCTTTACCAGAGCCGGACTAACCAGAATGTTAATGCGGCCGTCTGCCAGTTTTTCGGCAGTGGCAATGAGCTTAATAACGTAGTCAGCGTTGTTGGCATAAGCTACGTCTTCCAGCATGATATGGGTAATCCCTTCGGTCTGGATGTCCTTTGGATTGACATAAGAGCCAAAGCCAAGGGAAGCTAGGATACTGATTTTACGGCAGGCGTCAATGCCTTCTACGTCAGCAGTTGGATCTGCTTCGGCGTAGCCATTGGCCTGGGCAATTTTCAGCACGTCTTCGAAGGTCATATTTTCACGGATCATCTTGGTCAAGATGAAGTTGGTGGTACCGTTCAAAATACCGTTGATGCTTTCAATGCCGTTGGCAGCAAGGCAAACGGAAAGGGGACGGAGAATTGGAATACCGCCGCCTACAGAAGCTTCAAACAGGTAGTTTACGTTGTGTTCTTCTGCCAAAGCAAGGAGTTCTAAGCCCTTGGTAGCTACCAATTCCTTGTTGGAGGTAACTACGTGCTTGCCGGCAGCAAGGCACTTGGCAGTGAAGTCAAAAGCAGGGTTTACGCCGCCCATGGCTTCTACTACAATTTCCACTTCGTCATCGGATAAGATGTCGTTAAAGTCTTTGGTTAGGATGTCTTCATGTGGGTCTCCCGGGAAGTCACGCAGGTCCAAAATGTGGGTCACCTTTAAGTCTTCCTTGGAA
The DNA here is from genome assembly GCA_045642465.1 of Acutalibacteraceae bacterium. Taxonomy (GTDB): domain Bacteria; phylum Bacillota; class Clostridia; order Oscillospirales; family Acutalibacteraceae; genus RUG420. Next base: position 67,846 of record JAZUIY010000015.1, on the reverse strand, counting down.
TGTCTGGCCTGAATATCAGCATGCTTGTTGTCTACAATTTCAACCACGCCGGAGCCGACCGTACCATAACCCATTACCGCAATATTCATGAGGCGCCTCCTTAAAAAGTATTGTTCAATATATTAGCATAGAAAAATGCATAAATAAAGGGAATTAATAAGTTTTTATCCATATTTTATGGTATACTACTCCCGTTATTTTAGGAGGGGATATTAATGATTATTATTTCACCATCTGTTTTATCTTGTGACTATGCAAAAATGGGTGCAGAAGTAGAACGTATGGAAGCCGGCGGCGCACAGTGGATTCACTATGACGTAATGGACGGCCACTTCGTTCCAAACCTGACCATAGGGGTAGAAATTGTCCGTGCATTGAAGAAACATCAGCAGGGCGTTGCAGACGTTCATCTGATGATTACGGATCCACTGGACTATGTAGAACCGTTTGCAAAAGCCGGTGCTGATGTCATCACCTTCCACGTAGAAGCTGATTCTGACGTAGAAGAAACCATTAAGGCCATCCGTGCCGCAGGTGCAAAGCCGGCCATTGCAATTAAACCGAAGACCCCTGCCGAAGAGGCATTCAAATACTTAGACCTGGTAGACATGGTTCTGGTTATGACCGTAGAACCGGGCTTTGGCGGCCAGTCCTTCATGTATGATTGCATGCCAAAGGTTCGCGCCATCCGTGACGAAGCCAACAAGCGTGGCCTGACGGATATGCTCATTCAGGTTGACGGCGGTATCAACGAAGAAACCGTAGTGGATTCCGCTGAAAACGGCGCCAACGTTATTGTATCCGGTTCCACCATCTTTAAGGCTCCGGATGCGGGCGATATGATTCATTCCCTGATTGCAAAAGCAGAAGCTGCTTACAAAGGATAAAAGGAGGCATTCTTTTGGAATGTTATTTTGACAATAGCGCTACCACCAAGCCATTACAGGAAGTGGTAGATGCCATGGTACCTGTGCTGACGGACTATTACGGAAATCCGTCCTCCCTTCACAAGGTGGGAGACCAAGCCGGTGCATTACTGGACAATGCCAGAAAGACATTGGCCAAGGCACTGGGTGCATCTCCGGCTGAGGTATTTTTCACCGCCGGAGGCACCGAGAGTAACAACTTGGCTATCTTTGGCAGTGTAATGGCGCTGAAGCGCCGGGGCAACCGCATTGTCACTACCTGCTTGGAGCATCCAAGCGTAGAAGAACCTATGAAGCGCCTGGAAGAACAGGGCTTCGAAGTGGTTCGTCTGCCGGTGGATGAACAGGGCCGCGTACGGGAAGAAGACCTGTATGCTGCCGTTACCAAGGACACCATCCTGGTAAGCATGATGTATGTAAACAACGAAGTGGGCAGCATCCAGCCAATCAAAGCGGCCCGCGCAGCAGTGACCCGTGCCGGTGCCCCGGCCTACATTCACTGTGACTGTGTACAGGCCTTTGGGAAATTGCCTTGTACCGCAAAAGAGCTGGGTGTTGACCTCATTTCGGTAAGTTCTCATAAAGTGCACGGCCCGAAGGGCATCGGTGCACTGTACGTAAGGAAGGGTATTCGCTTAGTGCCGTACATTTTGGGTGGCGGCCAGGAAGACAATGTCCGTTCCGGAACCCAAGCCATGCCTGCCATTGTGGGCTTTGCCGCCGCAGTGGAAAACATGGGTAACGTGCTGGGAAATACCGCTCAGGTAAAAGCACTGAGAGACAAGCTTACGGAAAAGCTGAGCGCTTTAGACGGAGTCACCTTTAATTCCGGCGCAGATGCTTTGCCATATATTCTCAATATTTCCTTAGATGGCATTCCGTCAGAAGTACTGAGAAACTTTTTGTCGGAGCGGGACATTTACGTGTCCACCGGTTCCGCCTGTTCCAAGGGTCACCGCAGCCCGGTGCTGACGGCCATGAACCTGGATCCAAACACCATTGACTCCGCTATCCGCATCAGTTTCTCCCGCTTCAACACAGAAGAAGAGGTAGACTACCTCTTCGCCTGCTTGAAAGAAGCCAAAGAAACCCTGAGAAAGCGAAGCTAAATCAGCAGGAGACCCCTGCACCAGACGTAACGAGCGCAACCCGTTACGAAAGAAAAAGGAGCGCACCATGAAAGAAATTATTTTAATTAAGAATGGCGAATTGGCGCTGAAAGGGCTAAATCGCCGCACCTTTGAAGACTGTTTGATGAAAAACTTGAAACGCCGTCTGAGCCCACTGGGGGACTTTAGCGTTTCTGTCTGCCAGTCCACCATTACCGTGGAACCGCAGGACGAATATGTGGATATGGATGCCGCCAGTGACATTGTGTCCAGAGTCTTCGGCATTGCCGGTTACTCCCGTGCTGCCGCCGTTCCAAAGGACATGCAGACCATTGTCAAATGCGCAGGCACCTACCTGAAAGAGGATTTAAGTCAAATTAAGACATTCAAGGTAGAATCCAAACGGTCGGACAAAAACTTCCCACTGAAGTCTCCGGAAATTTCCCGAGAAGTGGGCGGTTACTTACTGAAGAACAATCCCCACCTGAAGGTTGACGTGCACAACCCGGACATGGTGGTTTATGTAGAAGTCAGAGAAAAATATGCCTTCATTCACGGCAACCAGATTAAGGGCGCCGGCGGCATGCCGGTAGGCACCGCAGGCAAAGCCGCCATCCTTATTTCCGGCGGCATTGACAGCCCGGTTGCTGCTTACATGATGGCAAAACGCGGCTTGGTTCTCACCGGCATTCACTTCGCCAGCCCGCCATACACCAGCGCCCGTGCCGAACAGAAGGTCCACGAGCTCATGGGGGAGGTGGCCAGATACGCCGGCCGCATGAACCTGTTCGTGGTTCCGTTTACCGAAATTCAGGAACGCATTAAGGACGACTGTCCGGAAGACCTGTTCACCATTATCATGCGCCGCATGATGATGCGCTGTGCGGAAAAGATTGCCCGTCAGCAAGACTGCGGTGCCCTTATTACCGGGGAATCCTTAGGTCAGGTAGCCAGCCAGACCTTAAATGCCCTCCGGTGCACAGATGCCGTTGCCGGCCTGCCAATTTTCCGTCCGGTCATTGGCATGGACAAGAACGAAATCGTCACCATTTCCAGAAACATCGGCACCTTTGAAACCAGCATTCAGCCATACGAAGACTGCTGCACCGTGTTTACCCCAAAACACCCTCGTCTCCGCCCGAAAATGCAGGACATTGAAGAGGCAGAAGCAGCCCTAAACGTAGAGGAACTGGTAGCCAGAGCCGTAAAAGGCGCTAAACTGGTTCAGATTGAACGAGAATCTTAACAAAAAGCCCATATATATGGTATAATACTTTGCGCAAAAAAGGAGGGACTCCCTTGAATGTGAAAACAGTGGAAGCACTGAAAGCAGCAGGCAAAACCGTAGCCGTAGCGGAGTCTTGCACCGGAGGCCTTTTGGCGGCGTCTATCACCGACGTACCGGGAGCCTCAACGGTCTTCTCCTGCGGCATGGTAACCTATGCCAATGAAATCAAAATCAATTGCTTACACGTGGCGCCGGAAACCATAGACACCTTTGGTGTGGTGAGCGCCGAAGTGGCCAAAGCCATGGCAAGAAGCATCCGGCAAATAGCCGGTGCAGACTATGGCATCGGCATCACCGGTGTAGCCGGTCCCGGTCCGGATGGAACTCACCCGGAAGGGGACATCTATATCGCCCTGGCCACAGCAACCGAAGACAAACTAACCCACTTACTCACCGGCACCCATAACCAACGGGAGGCCAACCGGCACGCAGCCGTAGCCGCCGCCCTGAACTTACTTTTAAAGGAGGTCACTGACAATGGATGACAAAGCTTTCTTGGAATTACTCCAAACAGAAGACATTGACAAAATCCTTGCGGAACTCAGCCCTGGCCCATTGCCTGAAATGAAACCGAAGGCCAAAGCCCCAGAGGAGCCAACCACCCCAGCCGAACCTCCAATGGATGAAGCAACCGAAACACCAACCATAGAACCACTCCGGGAAGAGCCAACAGAAGAGCTACTCCAGGTAGAACAAACAGAAAAGCCAACCCAGGAAAAACCAATAGAAGAATCAATTCAGGAAGAACCAATTCAGGAAGAACCAATTCAGGATGAACCGAAACAGGATGAACCGAAACAGGAAAAACCTGTGGTAGAAAAAACTGGGGAAGACGGTATCTTCTCCTTTTATGATGTTTCTCTGAAAAAGGCCATTGAAGAAGCCATCTTCGCCGGCCCGGAACAATATCTGAAAAAGGATGAACCGGAAGAGGAACCGGTAGAAGAAAAGGCTCATTTTGAAGTTCACATTGATCCGAAGGAACTGGAATGGGGCGAAGACGAACAGGAAGAAGATATTCCTGTAAAGCCGAAAAAATTACTGTCCAAGTGGAAGGATAAGGCCAAAGCCAAGAAGAAAGTTCACATTAAGAACGTATCTGTGGTAGAGGACATTCCGGAACCAGAGGAAGAAGAACTCATACCTCACGGTGAGGACAGCATTGCCCCTTACATTGAGGAAACCGAAGAAGCAGACAGCTTTGACGAATACGAGGAAACCTATTACGACGAACCGGTTATTCAAAACACCTCTGCGCCAAGTTTCTTTGAGTCCATTTTCCCAATGGTAGGAGACAAATTCTCCGTTATTATCCGCAAAGGCCTCATTTGGATTTGTGCCATTGTTATTTTGGCCTGTTGCATTATGTTGATTGTCAACGGAGGACATTTTAGCCGCGAAGTTGCCGCTATTATGGCTCCGGTTATGAATCATCTAGCTGATACCCCACTTACCTTACTCATCAGTTAAAGGAGGGCAATGACCTTGTCCAAAGCAAACAAAGACGATATCAATTATATGGATGCCATGCAGAACATGTTCCAAGCCATGAACAAAGATGCAGATCCTTTGGCTCTGGAGGAACAGCCGGCTGCACCGGCAGAAGAAACCGCAAAGAAAGATGACAAATATTGGAGCTACGTAGACTCCATTTTGGATTCCTTTGAATCCGGCACTGTCAAGAAGGCACCGGAATACCCAAAATCTAAGGCGCTCCCTGTAGCAGAAGAACCGGAAAAGGAAGCGCCAAAAACAGCCCCGGTGGAAGAAGAGCAGTTCTTAGAAGAAACCTTAGATGACTTTGAAGAACAGGCACCAATTTCTGCAAAAAAGGAAAAGCCAAAGAAAGAGAAAAGCCAAAAAGCCAACCAAAGCCAAAAGGACGGCAAAAACCAGAAGAACAAGAAAAATAAGAAGAAACAGAAGAAGGGCGTTCTCCCAAGAAAAGGGGACTCCGTCTATGAACTGGTTCGGAAGTTTGTCTTGCTGGTTTCCGGTTTGGTTTTAATTGGCTGTATTGCCGTCTTTGGGTACATGTTAAAGGAACGTACCGACAACGAAAGCCTGGACGACACCTATGCAGAAGAAATGATGGCCAGTTCCAAGGCTGCTTGGGATGACATTAAGAATAAGTATCCGGATGTTACCTTCCCAGAAGGCATGCAGGTGAAATTTGCTTCTCTGTATGCACAGAACCAGGACCTTGCCGGCTGGATTCGCATTAAGGGCCTAGGCATTGACTATCCGGTTATGAGAAATGGCACCCTTTATCTTCGCCACAACTTCAACCAGGCTTATAGTGCCTATGGCGCACCGTTCCTGGATGAACATAACCACATTGAGCCGCTGGATCAGAACACCACCATCTACGCACATTCCATGCGCCGAGATGACCAGATGTTCACACCACTGAAGGAATATAAGTCCATTGACGGCTTTAAAGAAAATCCAATTATTGAATACAGCACCCTGTATGCCAACTATAAGTTCAAGGTATATGCCGTATTTATTTCCAACGGTAAGGCTTCCGGAGACAACGGCTACTGCTTCAACTATGCAACCAGTAACTTTGTGAGCGATGAAGCGTTTGAATCCTTTGTAGAGAACTTAGACCAAAGAGCACTTTATAAGACGGGTGTAGATATTAAGAAGGGTGACAAACTCATTACCCTTTCCACCTGCACCTACGACTTCGACGAAGCCCGTTTGGTTGTAGTCGGCCGTATGGTTCGTGACGGTGAAAAATTGACCATGGATACCTCTAAGGCCAAAGTGAACCCGAACCCTCGTTACCCACAGGCCTACTACAACATTAAGGTAATCCGTAACCCATATGAAGGCGCTGCACGTTGGTATAACAAATAAGGAGACCGTACTAGATGAAACTTAGCTTACTGAACCTGGGCGTAGAATTAACCCAGGAAATGACAGCAGCCCAGAATATCATTGTTGCTGCATTCAAACGTTCCCTTGGCAGTCCGGAAGAAGTAAAATCCTTCCAGAATTACGACACCGAAGCCAAGTTTATGGATGCCCTTGGAGAAGCACTGGATTATTCTGACGTAGTGGTTTTGACTGTTGATCCGGATTTGTTCCCGGCATTCAAAAAGTACCTGGCCGCTGCCTTCAACTTGAAGATGCGTGTCAGCAAGCCGCTGAACAAACTGTTACAGCAGACCTTCCCAGACATGCTGCCGGATGTCATGACCGAATTGGCCACCTTGCCGAGCGATGCAGATGCTCTTCTTTCCGAAGATGCCATTTCCAGCGGGTTCGCTGTAAAGTCCAATAAGCAGATTATGGTAGTCCTTCCACTGGATGATACCCGCATGAATTTCCTCATGCAGGATAGCGTTTTGCCTTACCTCCGGGACCACATGAATATCAGTGTGTTCTTGGAAAACCAACAGGAAGAACAGAAGAAGGTTAGCCCTATCTTCAAAAAGAAGGAAGAACCGGAAGAACTGGCAGAAGAAACTCCGGTTATTTCCCCATTAACCAGCGGATTGCCAATCAACGAAGGCTTTGTTACCAACGTGGTAAACAAGCTGAAGATTGCCGGCAAGACCGTAGCCATTGCCAACACCAAAACCGTAGACTTCTTAAAGAATGTTGCTGCTGTTGTTGACATGCAGGATGTGGTTCTTCTCAGCCCGCACACCTTGGAAAAGGGTGCACTTAGTGCAGAAGATTACGCCATTCAGTTGGCTAAGACCACCTTTGATAAAACCGAAAGTAACTTAGGTGTGGTTCTTTCCAAAGTCTATGCAAAGAGCAATGACGAAGGCAAAAAGAACTACCACGTTTACGTTTGTATTTCAGACGGAAAGACCGCCAATGAAGCAAAAGTACCTGCCTTTGAAGGAGACACTCCTCTCCAGCTGGTATACCGCTCCATTGAAGTCCTCTTCCAGATGATTGAAGCCTGGTTAGACGAAGGCAAAACCGAGCCGAACCCAACCGAAACCCTGGGCAACGGACCTGTTATTTTAAGCTAAAAGAAAAGACCGCACAGTGTGCGGTCTTTTTTATTGCTTTTTGGATTCCTCAAAAATCCGAAGTAACTGTTCTAAGGTCAACTGTTCAATTCTTGCGTTTTCCGGAACGTCTACGGTAGCCAGCAGGGTTCGGAGGGAATCCTTGGAAATACCAAGGGCACCGGAAAGGGAATTCATAATGGTTTTGCGGCGCTGAGTGAAGCCTGCCTTAACCATATTGAAGAAGGCTTTCTCGTTGTCCAGAGCAGCAAAGGGTTCCGGACGGAGGGTGAGGCGAATGACTTCGCTGGTAACCTTTGGCGCAGGCACAAAGCTTTCCTTCGGTACGGTAAAGAGCCGTTCTGCTTCGGCATAGAACTGAATGGCTGCGGTAATGGCTCCGGCCTCACGGGTGCCCATATCGGCACACAGACGCTCTGCCGCTTCTGCCTGAACCATAACCGTAATGTTTTCCACCGGCAGTTTGGAACTGAGCAGGGTGGTAATAATAGGAGAGGTAATGTAATACGGAAGGTTAGCACAAATAACTACTGGCATGTCACCGAATTCTTCGGCAAGGAGCTGGTGCAGGTCTAACTTTAAAGCATCTCCGTGGATTACCTTAATATTGTCATATTCCGCTAAGGTCTCATCTAAAATAGGGAAGAGGCTATCATCCAATTCAATGGAAACCACTTTCTTAGCCCGCTGCGCCAGTTCAACGGTCAGCACCCCAATGCCCGGGCCAATTTCCAATGCGCCATAATCGGCGCTTGGTAAGGCAGCCTCGGCCATAGCCGGGCACACCTCAGGGTCTATGAGAAAGTTTTGACCAAGAGACTTGGAAAAGTGAAAGCCGTGGCGTTTTAACAGGGCTTCAATTTGAGAAATGTCAGATAAATTCATGGTTCCTCCAAAGGGCAGGTTGCCTAATACTGCTTTCCATTATATTATAGGAGACGGGTTTGTGCTACAATTAACTCTCACAGGAGGGCATGAAATGAAGCGAAGAATATTTATTGTCATTATGGCACTGGTACTGTTCCTTGGCGCAGCGGGCTGTGGAGGCCAGGCACCGGAACATCTTTACAACCACGCTAGCATTCACGAAATATATGGGAACGACAAAGCCACTGTGGTTTCCACTTGCGCTTATGCAAAAGTGGACTCCAAATACTGCACAGAAGAAAAAATCAATGACTGGTATTTCAATTACATCAAAGAGAACAATGTGGTAATTGGTGTCATTGAATATGCAGATCAAGATGGAACCGGCATTTACTGCATGGGCAATATGGTCTATGTAGGCTGCCAAATAGTAAAACATAAATCCAATGGACTCTATACTGCAGGAGACGTAAGCAAGGCCACCCTATATCAGCAAAAGGGGGAAAACCTGGTTCCATTAAAGTTTTAAAGAAAACAAAAAAAGAAAACCACCGACAAATGTCGGTGGTTTTTTAATTGAAGATTAAAGCTTTACTTTCTTGCCGTTAACCAGCTTGAAGGTGTGAGCTGCACCGCTCTTAGCAACTTCAACAATGTTTCTCTTACCGGAGCCGGTAATTGGGAACAGGTATTCGTCGTTGTAAAGACGGTATACAATTCTGTCGGACAAGTCAGGATATGCCTTGTTGATTCTCTTTGCCATGTCGTTGAGAACGGTAAGTTCGTCCTTCTTAGCAAGTGGGGAAATTTCATAGTTCATTACGAACATGGTCTTTCCGTCAACTTCAGCAGTGGTAACCAGAGCGAAGAATACGTTGTCGATATCTTCCTGAGCAATGTCAGCAAGACGGAACGGATAAATCTTCTTGCCGTTTTCCATGGTTACAAGAGCATCCTTACGGTCCTTCATGTGAACGTTGCCCATCTTGTCAATGTAGCCGAATACGTCACAGGAGAGCCAGTCACGACCCTTGTTGTCGGTGATAACCTTGTCAATAACCTTGTGGAATTCCTTGTACTTCTTCATGTTGGTGTAAGAGTTAGCAACAATTACGCCTTCTTCACCGTAGTCACATTCTTCATATTCGCCGTTGTCATTCTGCTTAAGAACAGCAACCTGAACATAAGGAACTGGTTCCATACCATACTGTTCGCCCTTGAGCTTGAATTTGTTGAGGCCCTGATAGAGACCCTTCCAAAGAGTATAGTAGATACCGCCGTGTTCGGTGTCGCCACCGCCGATGCCGATGGTGATGTATGGGAAGTGGATTGGGCCGGCAAGGTTAACGCCGGAACCAGCCTTGGACTTCTTGAGCCAAGCGTTGATGAATCTTTCCTGACCGAGGCAGCAACCTTCACCTACGCAGAGTGGGGAAAGAAGGAAGTCAAACTTACGGTCGTTCCACTGACCTTCCATGAGGTACTGCTTAGCAGCAACAGCAAAGAAGGTGGAAGTAGCGGTAACTACGTTTGGCTTATCTACCATTAAGAGATCCAGGAAGGTTTCTGGAGCATATTCAGGTTCCAGACCAACGGACCAGTTCTGGAAGAATGCGTCGGAAATGGAAGTGATGATGTTGGTGTTGGAGTCGGTGTGGATGTGAGCCATGGTACGGAGACCAATAACGGCTGGGTTGCCGCAAAGGGCTGGGTCATGGAATACACCGATAACGATTGGAGAGCGGTTGCAGTGAATCATACGCTTCGGGAAACCAATCTTGGTGGAACCGGAAGTGTAGGTAATTAAGAATTCGGTGTTAAGGTTGTTGTCGTCAACAATAGTGCCCTTGAAGTAGTTGCCAAGTTCAAGGAACTGGCCCCAAGTCATGAGGTTAACATCTTCAGCGGCAAAAGCCTTAGCTTTGTTTTCGTAGTGATAGAAACGATCACATTTTGGTTCGTATTCATCACACTTGGTTGGATCTTCTGGAAGAGAATCTGCAAGAGATACAACCAGTTTGTAAAGGTAGTCGTGTTTTGCAACGGCATCCTTGATTTCACCATAAACGTCATCGGAAGCAATGAAGAGCTTGTTGGAAGCATCGTTCAGGATGATGTCAATGTAAGCAGGATCGTAGTGAGCTGCAAACAGGTTTACTTTTGCACCAAGCTTGTTGGCAGCAAGAAGTACGTAAACCATTTCTGGAATGTTGGAAAGGCAGCAAGGAATTTCGTCACCCTTCTGAATGCCGATGTATGCAAAAGCTTCAGCCAGCTTGTCAGCATAAGCAAAAGCCTGTTCAGCGGTAATGCTGTTTGCACGGTAGAAAAGGAATTCCTTATCCATGCGCTTTAACCAACGGTTTTTAACAGCCTGATACCAGGAAATGTCGTAATCTTTTTCAATCATCTGAAGACCGGCAATGGCTTTCTTACCACGCTTGGTCTGATAAATTCTAGCAGATGGCTTTTCTGGGGTATCCATGAACAAATCTTCATACTGTTCAAGACGATACAAAGCGAGTTGCTGATTTTCTTCGTCAATAAGGTTAATAGTCTTATTCATTGAACGATGTCCTTTCTCCAATTAAGTATAAGAAAATATGAAAAAATGTTACTGCGACTAACACCTACATACATACTCAAAGTCGCTTTTTTCATTTAACAGGGGGTATCGTAGCATAAATATTACGAAAAATCAAATTTGTTTTTACTTTATTCATAAATTTTTGGTTATTTCGTGAATTCCTAACAAGTTTATATAGTTATTATTCACAAGCATTACCCAAAACGCCGAAAAAAATCGGAGAATCGGGCCCCTATATATAAAAGGTATATCGAACAACCCTTTATAAACGTCCAAAGGAAGGGCCTCCGTTTGCTTGACAAAGGGCTGTTATGCCGACTAAAATGTCTTTGTTATCTCTGATGGTGGGGGTCTAGCCCTGTCCACCTACTGACAACGGAAATAAATCTAAGGAGTTAGAAAAATGAAAAAGACAGCTAAAAGATTTTTGTCTCTTGTGCTTGCCCTTACCATGTTACTTTCTGTTGCAACTGTATTTGCCAGTGCAGCAACCGCTAACACCGTAAAGCAGTATAAGACCTATCTTCAGTTGGGCGACTCTATTTCTGCCGGTTTCGGCCTGAAAGACTACAACCGTAGAGTAGACGCTAAACACGGCAAGCTGCTCATCGACAACGGTGGCGTTCTTTCTTGCCAGACCAGAATCAAAGGTTCCTATGCAGACCTTCTTGCAAATGACGTACAGGCTACTAAAATGTACCCATATGCAACTCCGGGCCTCAGATCCTCTGAAATCCGTTACTTAATTGACCCATCCTTCAGCGCTGACTGGGTAACCAGATCTCCAGCTATTGAAGAACTTTCCATGGGCGGTTATGACTACAAGAAGATTACTTCTTGGAGACCATACTACAACAAGGCCGTTAAGGCAGCTGACCTCATTACTTTGGACTTCGGTATGAACGACACCTGGTTCGCAGTAGTTGCAGCTGTTCTTGAAATTACCTATGGTATTGGCGGCTCTGATGTTTCTGAAGTACTTGAAAACGCTTTTGACCTTTATGGTTCTATGGAAGCAATCATGGATGCAGCCGGTCTCGGTCTCTCCAAGATTCTTCAGGTTCCTGGCCTTGTAAACCTTCTGATTGATGGTGTTCGCAAGTTCTGGCTTGACTTCTACAACAACTATGCAGCAATCGTTGACTACATCTACAGAGTAAATCCTGATGTAACCGTAGTTTCCATTGGCTGCTACAATTCCTTCAAGGATTGGGAACTGCCAATCTATCTGATTCCTCAGATTGCATGCTATGTTCCAATGAACGGCATGAAGGCAGGCCTTGCCGATAAATATCCGAACTACTACTATGCTGATGTTAAGGACACTGAGGTTATCGGTCAGCACCTGACTCTGCCTCTTCCAAGCAACATCTCTTTGGATGCCTCCGGTTATAACCCACATCCAACTGCAGCTGGTCACAAGTATATTGAAAACCAGGTACTTGCAGTATTGCCTACCGGACCTCGTTCCGCAAATTTTAAGGCAAGCTCATACCCAGAAGTTACCAAGGAAAACGGTGTATGGGCTGTTCGCAACAATGGTAAAATCAACAGATCTTACACCGGCCTCGGTGAATCTGAAAACGGTATTTACTATGTAAAAGACGGTGTTGTTGACCTTAAGACCAACGGCATCGTAAATCTGAATGGCACCAAGTATTATGTTAAGAACAGCAAGTTCCAGGACGAATACACTGGTGTTGTTAAGACTGCCAAGGCAACTTACTATGTTAAGGACGGTATTGCTCAAATGAACTACACCGGACTGATTGCCGACAATGGCACAAAATACTACATTAAAAACGGCACAGTTCAAACAGATTATACTGGCGTTGTAAAAGCTTCTTCTGCCACCTCTTACTATGTTAAGAACGGCGTAGTAGATACCTCTTATAACGGTAGCGTTTCTACCAGTAAATATGTTTACACCGTTGAAAATGGTGTGGTAACAAATACTCGCGCCAAATAACTAAAACTATTGAGGTTCTATTTATGAAAAAGAATTTAAAAAGAGCTTTATCCGCCATTCTGGCTCTTGTAATGCTTTTTTCTGTAGCTAGCGTAGCTGCAAACGCCGCTACCGCCTCTACCGTAAGACAGTATAAGTACTATGTATCCTTAGGTGACAGTATCGCCGCCGGTTTCTCCAGGCCTGAATACAACGCCTATGGGGAATACGTAGTTCCAAGAAAGAACATTGCTGGTTCTTACCCGAACCTTCTTTCCAAAGCTGTCCAGGCTACTCCTGCATACGGCGGAACTTTCGTTCCATTGGCCGCTCCTGGCTTCCGTACACAAGAACTCCACTTCATGCTGGATGACTCTTATGCAGGCGACGTAATTACAAAGAAATACGTTGGTGAATTAGCTGACGCAAGTGTAAACGCAGGTTATAACTATGAAAACTTGAAGACCTGGCGTTCCGATTATCAGACTGCAGTTCAAAAGGCAGACCTGATTACCTTAGACATTGGCCTGAATGATACTTGGCTTCCTCTTTCCGCTCTGACTCTCATCTGGAGAGACACGGGTAAGGGTGCAACCGATGTTACCAAGGCTATTGCCGAAACCCTTGAAACATACGGTACCGTTGGTAACGTACTTTCCGAAGGTATGGGTGCACTGGTTCACTTGGTAACCATCCCAGAATTCGCAAATTACCTTACCCAGTGCTTGTATGACTTGGTTGCTGGTTTCTATGTAAACTACACAGCCATTGTGAACCGTATTTACGAATTGAACCCAGATGTTACTTTGGTACATCTGAGCAGTTACAATTCCTTTGCCACCTGGCAGGACTTCCCGGTTCTTGGGCTTCTCCTCCAGCCGGTTTATGACCTGATGAATGGTTATAAGCAGTTGATGGCTTCTCAGCACGACGACGCTTATTATGCAGAAATGCAGGGCGTTGAACTGATTACCAACAGCTTGGCATCTGCTTTGAATACTAGCAATGGTGCATTGAACATTACCTACAACCCGCATCCAACAGCTCAGGGTCATATTGACATGACCAACCGTATCCTTGCTGTTCTCCCGGAAGGCAACCGTGCTAAGACTAGCACCCAGACTTCCACTACTACTTCTAACCCGAACTACAAACCTCTGACTAAGGTTGACGGCGTTTGGGCTTACCGTGTAAACAACAAGATTCAAACTTCCTACACTGGTTTCGGTGAATCTGATAAGGGTGTTTACTACGTTAAGAATGGTACCGTAGATCTCAAAACTACCGGTATTGTTACCGTAAACAACAAGAAGTACTATGTTGTAAACAGCAAACTTCAGTCTTCTTACACTGGTATGGTAAAGGCTAGCTCCACTACCTACTATGTAAAGAACGGTGAAGTACAGTCCGGATACTCCGGAATTGTTACCAGCAATGGTACAAAGTACTACGTTAAGAGCGGCGCAGTACAGACTTCTTATACCGGAATTGTAAAGGGCGCTTCTCAGTCCTATTACGTAAAGAATGGTATTGTTGATACCTCTTTCTCCGGCAATGTTAAGTCCAGCAGCAAGACCTACACAGTAGCAAATGGTGTGGTTACCGCTGTAAAATAACCTATATTTGGTAATTGCTCACAAAAACCCCCACAGGAAAATCCTGTGGGGGTTAATTGTTACAAAAAACAAACGATTCATTGACAAATGTGACAAAAATAATATAATTAAAGGAGTAAGCAACTGGAAACGAGTATCTTACACGAAAATCACTCTTATGAAAGGAAATGATACTCATGAAAAAAGTTCTTGGACTTGTTCTTGCTCTTAGCCTTGTATTCACCATGGCTATCTCCGCATCTGCTCTTGACCTTGGTAACATCCTGAACACTGCTACTGGCACTGCTACCGCTACCGCTACTGGCACTGGCACTGGCACTGACACTGCTACCGCTACTGGTGAAGACGTAGAAGAAACCGATCCTATCGCTGAAGAAACCGCTAACACTGGCGACGCTGCTTTCGCTGCTGTAGTTGCTATCTCTGCTGTTTCCGGCGCTGCTTTTGTTATCGCTAAGAGAAACTAATTTTAGTTAAATCTTAACTATTTCGTAAGCTTTTTAATTTAGTTTAATCGCGAAGGTCAAGCAATTGACCTTCGCCTAAACAAAACCTTTTTTCTTCGTGTAAACGTTTCTACTAGTCTTACAGTGTAATTATTAATTAATGCTTACAAAGGGAACAGCCTAACCGCATGGTTAGGCTGTTTTCCTTTTAAGAAAACATTGACCTGTAAGCCAAAAATGAATAAAATGTAAATAGAAACATTTGGGAGGGATATAGAAATGTTTATCGTATCCGATTTCTTGAATTGGGTAGGCAACTTGCCAACTGTTATTTCCGGCGTTCTTAAGGTTATTGCCAACGGCTGGATTGGTCTTATCTACTAATTAAAACAAGAAGAAAAGACAAAAGAAAACAAGAGAAAACAAGAAAATGAAATAAAAAGAAGCCCCGCAAAACGCAGGGCTTCTTTTTATTTCCGAATTGCCGCAAACGGTGCCGGCAATTAGATTTTATTGAAGGTATAGTTTGCCATATTGCCAAGGCCGTCAGCAGTGTGTACAACAACGGTGCCGTCGTCCTGAGTTACAATGTCGGTAATTGGGAACTTTCCGTTGGCTTTTACATAAGCTTCCGGAGATTCAGCAGCAACTTCAATCATTTCACTGGTGGAACGTTCTCTACCTACACATGGATCAATAACTTCAATAATTACTTCATATTCATTCATTATAAATCCCCCTCTGGATTTTCTTACCAATTTCATTATAAAGTGGAAAATTGACTTTGGCAATTCACTTGTTTTGTCTCCCTGTTCTCTGTTTCAAAACCATACGCAAACGTGTAAAATAGAAGGGACAAAAATCCTAGGGAGGAATAGGAAATGAAAAAAGTACTGAGCTTGCTGTTGGCTATTGTTTTAATGGTAACCACCGGCACAGCTGCCTTTGCCGCAAATGGCACCAATAAGGTGTACACCGGCAAAATTGAAATGAACCGTGGGTATGTTGACTACACCTACACAGATGACTACTTTAAAGGGTCCTCTTATGATTACAATAATGACCTGGCCGTAGCTTCTGCTTACCTGCAGTATCTGCCAGACTATGAAGATCAAGCTTACGCTGACCGTATGAACAACGTAACCGACTTCTTCAAGGGCATTGGCTTTAAGAATATCCAGAGCAATGAAGACTGGGTTACCAAGCCAAACAGAGAAACCTTTGGTGTAGCATGCGCTTCCAAGGCCATTAAAGTAAATGGACAGAAGTACACCCTGATTGCCATGGCATTCCGTGGCTGCTCCTATGAAAATGAATGGGCATCCGACATGAACGTTGGTGCCAGCGGAGACCATCAGGGCTTTAAGAACGCATCCACCATTGCTTATAACTTCTTAAAGGATTACATTAAGAAAAATCACATTACCGGTAAGGTAAAAATCTGGGGTGCCGGCCACAGCCGTGGGGGCATTACAGCAAATATGGTAGCCGGTGCCATTGACCGTGACATCTATAACGGTAAGGGCCTTGGAAATGGCGTTATCTGCTCCTTAGACGACGTTTATTTCTATCCGTATGAAGTTCCTCAGGGCGTGGAACAATCCAAATTAAACGTATCCTACAAGGGTATTTACAACAATATTTTCAACATCATTAACCGTGGTGACATTGTAACTTACGTTGTACCAAAGCAGATGGGCTTCGGACGTTACGGCATTGACTGTTACCTCCCTATGGCGGGCGATGAAGGCGCTGCAGCCTATGCAACCCAGGCCAAAAACTACGCCATGGAAAAAATGGACTTCAGCCTGACCGATGCGTTAATCCCAACCATCTTTGGCGGTAAGTTCTGGGTAGTTACTGTTACGCCAAATGGAACCGTAAATAACATCATTACCAGAGCACAGGGCAATTCCTATAACCAGTATCAGTTCATTGAAGACTTCATGCCGAAACTGACCAAGTATGTTGGTGGACGTGCCGGCTTTGTAAAGGACGTTCAGCCGACTCTGTATGAATTGCTTGGTTCTCTCTTCTATATCTTTGGCGGAGACTCCTTCAGTGACTTCCTGACCTTGTTTGCAGCAGAAGTTACCGAGAATGCGAACGCAATCTTCTTTGATGCCTATAATGGCAACAACGGATTCTTAGGATACCGTTTAGAAGTAGCTGCCATGAACGCCATGAAGAAGCTGGGAGCTGCAGAATATGATGCAGACCAGGTAAATGCCATGATTCCTGGCATTGTGGAATTCATTGTAGGCCTGGCACAGGCATATCCGGATGAAACCGCAACCCTCATTACCAACCTGTTAAATATTGTATCTAACCACTTCTTAGACTTTGTATACGGTTACATGAAGGTTCTTCCTGCAGATTATATGGAAAATCAATTAGCCATGAGAAAGATTATTCCGTATACAGATGTGAAAACTTCGGACAAAAATTTCAAAGCCATCTGTTGGTGCTATGATCACGGTCTCATGATGGGCAATAAAACCCAGTTCATGCCGAACCAGGTATTGACGCAGGCCCAGTTGGCAACCATTATGCATCGCTTAACCGGAAAAGCGGTTTCCGGCGTAGATGCCACTTCTGTACGGGCAGCAACCCAGGCAGATGTAGCCAATGCAATTGAAGCAAACGGCGGAGTAAATAATGTTATTACGCCGAGCAATAAAACAATTACTCGAGGAGAAATGGCTGCTGTACTCATGGACTATTGCACCAGATAAGGCAGCAAAAGAGTCTTAGGAGGGCTTATTTATGAAACGCTTCGTTCCCATTGTTCTCGCAATCGCAATGCTGCTGAGCTTTGCAGCATGTACCCAGAAACAGACGAAGGAAGAAACCAACCCGAAGGCAGAAGTTTCTGAATTCGCTGACGTGAAAACCACCGACAAATGCTACAAGGCAATTGTCTTTTGCCGTGCACATGGTTTCCTGAGTGGCCAAGATGGCAAGTTCTATCCGGAACAGCAAGTAACCCGTTACCAATTGGCTTGTGTTATGTATCGTGTAGCAGGCAGTCCTGCCACCGGTGACGACGACGAAGTTTATTCTGACGTAACCAAGAAGGATACCAGTGACTTCGTAATTGGCGCTATCCTTTGGGGCGCTGCCCATGACGTCGTTCCGGCACGTTCTGATGACACCTATGGTAAGGAAGACCCAATGACATTCAAGGATGTAGCCGATGCCCTAAAGGCATTAGGCGGAACCAAGGATGTTGTAACCCCTAGTGACGTAGTAATTACCCGTGGCGAATTAGCCCAGGTACTTATGGATTTTTGTACTAAATAAATGATTGGAGGAACCCGACACATGAAACGTATTATTCCTGTAATTCTCGCCCTTGTAATGTTACTTTCTTTCGCAGCATGCGGAGAAGCAAGCAAAGACTTGAACAAAGTCTATGATAGCTTGATGAAGGCCCAGACAGAAACAATCGACCTGTATCACGAAACGGATCAGACTTGCATTGACGGGTTCTACACCGGTCTTAATAACATTGATCTGGAACAGGAAGTTCTCTACATGTCCTATGCTACCGGCGGTCCTACCGAAGTTTGCCTCGTTGAAGTAACCAACTTCGAAGACGTAGACAAGGTAGTAGACATTTTCCAGGCCCGCATTGACAAGGGCTCCGTAGTAGACCCTAACGTAGACGACGGCGCAGAAATCTGGGCCAAGAACGCTACCATCCAGACCAAGGGCAACTACGTTGCTATGATCTGCCTCGGTGAAAACGGCAAGATTCCAGCCAACGTATTTGACCTCAAATAAAAGGCCAGACAAAAAGAAATCAAATAGATAAACAAAGGCAAATAAAGAAAACTCAAAACAAGCCACCCAACCCGGGTGGCTTGTTTTTTACCCTAAATGGTTTATAATAATCCCGTTGTGTCTCAGTAGCTCAGTAGGATAGAGCGTCCCCCTCCTAAGGGGAAGGCCGGGGGTTCGATTCCTCTCTGGGACGCCAAAGAAAGCTCATCTACAAAAGTAGATGAGCTTTTTCTATTGCAATGGGAAAAGGAAGGGCATATACTGAAGATAGAACATATGAGCAACTGTTCAATTATTCAACAAGGAGGAATCTCCATGAAAAAACAATATGAAATCTATGTAGACTGCGCAGCTTGCGGTGTAAAGATGGAAGGCGTTTTAAAGAACATTACCGGAATCAATGATGCCCAGGTAAACTACATGCTGCAAAAAGTCACCATAGATTTTGAAGAGGGCGCAGATGAAGCAAAGCTCCTGAAAAACGCCCTGAAACTCTGCCGCAAAAAGGTAGACGATGACATCGAAATCAAGTTTTAAAAATCCCCTATATATAATGTATATATAAATACTATATAAAGGCGCAGAAAAAGGCAGGTGAATTCCATGACCCGCAAACAGAAAAAATTAGCAATTAGATCAGCAGTGGCAATCGTGCTGACGGTCATCATTGCTGTCTTAGAACATACGAATATTATCTTTAACCCAATAACGTTAATTGCGTACTTGGTTCCATACTTTACCATTGGGTATGATGTTTTGAAAAAAGCGGGGAAGGGAATCATTCAAGGCCGGGTAATGGACGAGAAGTTCTTAATGGCCATTGCCACCATTGGTGCCATAGCCCTAGGGGAATATACCGAAGGCGTTGCCGTCATGATTTTCTACCAGTTGGGAGAACTCTTTGAAAGTTACGCCGTAGGGAAATCCAGAAAGAACATTGCCGAACTCATGGATATCCGTCCAGACTATGCCAACATAGAAAAAGACGGAGCCCTGATTCAAGTAGATCCTAATGAGCTGTCAATTGGGACCATAATTGTTGTAAATCCAGGGGAGAAAGTTCCAATTGATGGAGAA
Organism: Acutalibacteraceae bacterium; assembly: GCA_045642465.1. Classification (GTDB taxonomy): domain Bacteria; phylum Bacillota; class Clostridia; order Oscillospirales; family Acutalibacteraceae; genus RUG420. The sequence continues at coordinate 48,198 of JAZUIY010000015.1, read as the reverse complement.
ATCCTAGAAGGGACCTCTAGCATTAACACCAGTGCATTGACCGGAGAAAGTCTTCCTAGAACCGTAAAGCAGGGAGACGCCATAATTTCCGGTTCCATTAATGAAACCAGACCAATCAAAATCAAGACTACCAAACTCTTTGGGGAATCCACCGCCAGCAAGATTTTAGATTTGGTAGAGAACGCTTCCAGCAGAAAATCCAAATCCGAAAACTTCATTACCAAGTTTGCTAAGGTATATACGCCAATTGTCTGCGGACTTGCATTGGCATTGGCGGTCATTCCTCCTATATATAATGTAATAGTAGGAAACCCTGCAAATGTATCCGACTGGATTTACAGGGCATTGACCTGCTTGGTAGTAAGTTGCCCGTGTGCCATTGTGGTTAGCGTGCCGCTTTCCTTCTTCGGAGGAATCGGTGGCGCATCCAATGCCGGCATCCTTATTAAGGGTTCCAACTACATGGAAACCCTTTCTAAAATTAAAACCGTAGCTTTTGATAAAACCGGTACCGTTACCAAAGGAAACTTTGCCGTAACCAATATCCATAAAGAAACAGACCAAGATATTCTTTACTACGCTGCCCATGCAGAACTTTCTTCCAGCCATCCAATTGCAAAAGCATTGAGGGAAGCATATAAGGAAGAAAAGAAAGAAGAGCCACAAAGGGAGCGGGTTACAGATACAGAGGAAGTTGCTGGACACGGAATAGTAGCAACCGTGGATGGCCACCAGGTAAAGGTAGGTAACACCAAACTAATTCCAGACGCAAAAGAAGCGGATGAGGCCGGAACCATCATCTATGTTGAACTAGACGGCCAATACGCCGGTTTCATTACCATTGCAGATGAAATCAAGCCTACCGCAAAAGAGGCAATCAAAGCCATCAAGGAAGCCGGTATCCTAAAGACAGTTATGCTGACGGGAGACCGAAACAAGGTAGCCACTCAGGTAGCAAACGAACTGCAAATAGACGAGGTCCATTCGGACCTGTTGCCGGCAGACAAGGTGGATCAGGTTGAATCCCTCTTAAAAGAAGGCAACAAGCTTGCCTTCGTGGGAGATGGAATCAACGACGCGCCGGTTCTGGCCCGCGCCGACCTTGGCATTGCCATGGGCGCCCTGGGCTCAGACGCCGCCATAGAGGCTGCCGACATTGTCCTCATGGACGACAACCCAAAGAACATTGCCAAGGCAATCCGCATTGCCAAGAAGTGCATGCGCATTGTATATACCAATATAACCTTTGCCATTGTAGTAAAAGTACTGTGTTTGGTAGTTGCATCTATTGGTTTTTTGGGAGCTGCATCCATGTGGCTGGCAATCTTTGGAGACGTTGGCGTATTAATCCTTTGCATCCTAAATGCAATACGCTGCCTCTTTGTAAAGAACATATAGGAGGGAACTATGGATATTAAAGATATGCAGGAAGAAGAATTAGCAGACCTTGCGGATCTGTTTAAGGTCTTTTCTGACTCTACCCGGATCAAGATATTATATGAATTACTGGAAAAAGAGGAGAATGTATCCGATCTTGCAGACCATTTGGACATGACACAGTCTGCAATTTCCCATCAATTATCCACGCTTCGGACCTCAAAGCTGGTAAAAGGGCGCCGAGATGGCAAAGAAATCTACTATTCTTTAGCAGATGACCACGTAAAAGACATCCTTTCCATCGGTTTGGAGCATATTGCAGAGTAAAAAACACCCTTGCAATCCGGGAAACAATAGAAAACAACCTCAAAAAGAGCCCCACCTGGTAAAAAGGTGGGGCTTTTCACGTAAAAACGTGTCAAACATGACATGTACTACATAACATGTTGGTTATTTTGACGAAGCCAAAACAGGACAAAAAAGAGCACTTTTGAGCCTAAAAACACCCCTCTGTAAGTCCCTACATGTAAATATTTACATGTAGTAAAATACACAAAAACCGCATAACTACGTGGTTTTTACGCATATGAAAAAAGTGCACATTTGTGCAAGCTAAAAAAGTAGCTTGAAAAGATGTTCAGGCCAAATGTGACGGTTGGACAACTGAAAACCGTTTTCTATGGTCAAATTGCACAACAAAACAGCGCCTGTGGTTCCTGTTGTAAATAAAAGATAAGAAACTATGTGAAAAGTACACCTTTTTTGTGTACATTCACCCTTGCCTCGGGTACTATGAAGTCACAGAGAAGACCTCACGAAATGAGGCAACCCAATCTGAATTCTCCTTTCGCTGCATCCCCTAAGCGGCTGAAGGAAAATCCTACAAACCCTACACACAGCAAAGACCCCTACAAAAAGAAAGAAGGATTCAACATGGAGGAAACACCACCAAGATCGTAAAGATGAACTCGGAAAAGGAGGAACCGCCAATGGGAGAACAAAAGAAGAAACAGGTACCCAGCGTTTGGGAAGACTTGTTTCACTTATTAATTAAGATTCTATCAATTCTCCTAATGATCGTGTTACTCTTCACGTTTCTCTTTGGTATCACCCGCTACAACAACTTATCCATGGACCCCTACGTTCGGGATGGCGATGTAGTAATCTACTACCGGTTAGATAAACGGTATGTAGCTACCGACCTGGTAGCCATCAAGTACAAAGATAAAGTGCATGTGCTTAGAGTGGTTGCTAAGGAAGGCGACACAGTAGATATCAAAGGAGACGGACTTTACATCAATGGCAACCGCCAAGTAGAACCCGACAAAACGCAAGTAACACTCCCTTATGAAGGAGGCGTAGATTTCCCGATTACCCTAAAATCCGGTGAAATCTTCTTACTCGGTGACAACCGTGAAAACGCCACCGACTCCAGAATATTCGGAGCTGTGAAAGCATCAGACACCCTAGGCGAGATTATGACAATAGCTCGTCGAAGAAACTTCTAACCCTACATTTTTTAAGGAGGACCCCTAAATGAAATCCAACGTATTCACTAAAATCACATCCGTAGCTTGTGCAACAGCCCTCATGGCAACCATGGGCGTATCCGCATTCGCAGCTGACCCAGTAGAAACAGAAGGAACAGAAATCTATGTTTCCAAACAGTTGAACATTGCACAGGGTTTAGCAGCGCCTGAAAACTTTACCTTTAACTTTACAGAAAAGACCACAAATGCTCCTAAGATTGCTCCTTTGACCGTTACAATGAACGGAGAAGAAGATACCGATGCCGATGGTTATATCATTAAAACCACATCTTATGATCTTAGTGATGCTGACTGGAACGCAGCAGGTGTCTATAAGTATGAAGTTACTGAAAATGATGCTGAAACTGCAGGCATGACTTATGATAAGAACACCTATGAACTTATGGTTTGGGTAAAAAATGCCGATGATGGAGGCTTTACTGTTGAAAGAATTGCAGTAGAAGATAAAGCAACTAATGAAAAAGTTGACGCTGGTGACCCAGGCGAACCGGAAGAATATAACGAAGGTACTACAGTTGAAAATACCGACGCAGCTGCTTCTGGTGTTCTGTTTGAAAACACCTACACCAAGACTGCTTACACCGACGAAGTTCCTGATGGTCCAGAAGACATTACGGATGACCCGACAACTGAAGGCGTAGACGAATCTTATGCTTCTTTCGTAGGTACTAAGACCGTTACTGGAGAATATGGCGATTTGGAACACGCATTCCCATTTGCTCTTGACATTGATTTTGCCGGTGCCATTGGTGCTACTGATGCAATGAAGAATGCAGTTAAAGTTTATGTATATGATGCTTCTGAAAAAGTATGGACCGATGTTACTGGAAATTATGCAAGTATTGCTCTTGCTCATAACGACAAGGTAGCTGTATATAACGCACCGATTGGTACGGTTTGTACTCTTACTGAAAATTTGGAAGCAGATGCTGCTTTTGCCGATTACGCTGCATCTCTTGCTGTAACCGAATGGGGCCAGAATGTTGAAGCTGAAGCAGTTGCATATAATGCAGAGAGAAAGGGCATCAATACTAAGGCTGAGGTTCTGGTAGCAGATGGTGTAAATAGCGCTGCATTTACCAATAAGAATACCAATGAAGACGTTACTCCAACTGGTATCCTGATCAACAATGCTCCGTACATCATCCTCGCAGTAGTTGCTGCTGGTGGCATGACTGCATACGTAGTACGCCGTCGTCAGGAAAACGAATAATTAACAGTTAGTTAATTACATGTTAAAATGACAATTGGTCAGAGATTAATATAGTTAATTAATATTAATTACTAAACAAAATGTTAATTCTTAAGATTTGTTAAATTAGGGGTTAACAGATAAATAAAAATCGGGTGAGCGGCGAGGCCTTCGAGCTGAGCCGCTTGCTTCGGAAAAAGAAATGGGTGACCGAGCGGCCATGAAAGACTTATCCACTATTTCGAAAACTGAAATGGCCGGTAAGAGGGTCGTGCGGTCACTTAGCCGGTTTATAGACTTTTTGTTACTCGTTTTATTGGTCTGGTTGATCATTATTGCAGGCTATGCCTGGTACGATTCCAACAACGTATATGAATCAGCAAGCAAAGAAGAGTACATCATGTATAAGCCTACGGAGCATCACACAGAAACGTTTGATGAGCTGGTAGCAATCAATCCAGATGTACTTGGATGGCTTACGGTATACGGAACAGGAATTGATTATCCGCTGATTAAATCAGAAAAGAGTAATGATGAATATATTTCAACTGACGTAAAGAAACAAACAAAAGCCTCCGGATCCTTATTCCTGGACTGGAGGAACAAAAGAGACTTCTCAGATTTTAATACGATTATCTTTGGACACCATATGGAACACTCAGTAATGTTTGGCGACATTGATAAGTTTGGAGACAAATCGTATTTTGATTCACATCAATATGGCGACATCTTCTTTAGTGGCAAAAACCACGGATTAGAAATTGCCGCATATATGGAAGTCGATGCCTATGATACAACACTGTATCGCCCGGGCGTTGGAACAGAACAGTTAAAGCAAGACTACTTGAACTACATTAAAGAGCACGCAAAACACTACCGTGACCTGGGTCTTACAACAAATGACCACATAGTAGTAATGAGTACTTGCTCCGCTGATATTACCAACGGAAGATTCATTCTGATAGGAAAGATTGTTGACAGTACGTTTGACAACCCTTACCAAGAAGAAGAAAAAGTGGCGAATACCGGAACAGGCATTGACCAGAGTAGCTTCAAGAGCTGGCTCGAGAGCCTACCAAAGTTTGTTTGGATTCTTGGATTACTGCTCATTATCTTACTTATTTATTTAATTGAACGTCTTGTGACAGACCGCTACTGGCGGAAACAGAAGACTTTGGACGAAGAAGAGGAGAGTACAGATGAGACTGCTTAACAAAGCGCTCTCTGTAATAACTGCTCTAGTAATGATTTGCATGACCGCTTTTGCGGTGGGCGCCAACGCAGCGCAAGCTGTTCAAGCCAGTATTGTCGTTTCCCAAACAATACACGGCATCGTTGATGCCCAGTCCTACACCTATAAGCTTGTCCCACAAGGAGACAATGATGTATTACCGGATGGCGATACAGTTCTACTGATTGGTAATACAGACAAATCGTTTACCTTAAGCTTTACGGAACCTGGAACTTATGATTACAAGCTATATCAGCTACGAGAAGACGGTTCCAATAACCTGGAAGCAAAGGTTTATGACTTCGGTTTCTTTGTGAAAGCGGGTGCAGACAACAGCCTGATTGTTATTCCATATACTTGCACAGATCCGGATTTGAAGTTGCTAATAACTTCGGAAGACGATGTGAATGGTGTTAAGTGTGAATATGCAATAACAGGCACTAATGAAGAACCATCTGATAACCCTACTAAACCAGATATTAACAACGATAATAAGAATAACAATAATAATTCTGGTTCCAGCGTAACCCCTGGCAAATCTTCCAATTCGACCAACGTTACGGCCACCACGAAATCCACGGTAAACACCGGAGATGAAAATCAGGTTTTGCTTTGGTCCTGTGTACTGGGACTTGGATTCATTGGTATGATTATTATCCTTCTGCTTAGACGTAGAGAACGTGAGGAAAATGTTTAGAAGATGAATAAATATTCTCTTTTCTCTATCCTCACAGAACCAGTTGGTTTATACTTAGTAGCAGAAGAGTTCATGCAATTGCTAAAAGAACAGTAATTGCAGAAGAAGAAATTGAAAATCCTCGGATGGGCAGCTCTCTTAACCTAATAAACTAGATTAAGGAGCTGCCAATTCATAGGATGATACAAACTATGAAAAATCGCCCCCACGGGAAACCGTGGAGGCTTGTGAAGATATAGAAAGAGGTGAAGTTAAATGACAAAGGCTAAGAAAATTACAATTGCATTAGTATCTTTTGTTTTAACTTTCTCCTTTGTTTTAGCATTGGTATTGGTACCAATGAAAATGAAGCCGGAAGCTGGCGCTTCTACGCAGGCTCTTACTGATGATCCAACTACTTATGTCACCGGTTTGCAAACTAGCAAATCCGCCTCTTTAATAGACGCCAATTCTGATACCTATAGAATTGACCTTACCGCAAAAGCAACCGCTGCTCGTATGACACCGAGCGAAACTGATTTCGAAATTGTTGTAGACACATGCTCTCCTATGGCCGATGTACTATACCATAGAGATGAAGTCAGTTTGCAAAACCATGGTACGTTTAAGAAAGAAAGTTCTCCAACACACCATGAAATGTACGATTCGAACAACCCGGACAACGCAACGAACAATGATCTCTTGGGCTGGATCTTTAAAGAAGCTGGTGACGTGCTATCTAGTTCCCCTTACGAAAATAACAGTTATATTTTAGATCCAAATGCTCCGAACCATTACGTATATTTGGCTCAGAATTTTTCAGAAGACAGCTACATAGGTAGTCATAAGTGCACTTATTCATATACCTTTACCGACTCCTTTGGTAATGTATATATAAGCCAATCTTATAATATTTCTGATACGTTGATTGCCAATTATGCACGCCATGTCAAAAATAATAAACCGGGAACAATGAAGTTCACTTTGAAGAAGAAAGTAACCGCTAATGCGCAGGCCAGTTATAATGTTTCCGATATTTACTACAGACCTGACGGTTCCTCATTAGCAATTATGCAAACACTTTTCGAGAAGGCAAATACCAATGGCGGCCTGTGGATTGTTGACGACAATAATGAGTGGCATCAGGTGTTTGCAACCGCTACAACAAGCGCCAACGGTGACCGTTATGTAGACTGTAAGTTGTACATCACCGATAACGGAAGAGCTGATGGCAATATCATTTATTCTACCCACGAAGGCAATGATATTTGGGGCGTAAACTACGGCGTTTTCCAAGGTTTTTATAACTATGTAAAAGATTCCAATGGAAACTATGTTACAGATGCAAACGGGGACTACGTTATTGACCACGAGCACTCCATTGAGCATACCACGCTATATTACAAAGATGGTAAAGGCGAAAATGTAACAAAAATGGTAGCCGCAAAAGAGGCTCTGGAAGATTTAGCCATTTCTATTCATCAAGAAGCTTACGAAAACAGCGTAGACCAACGTGTCGGCTTAATCTCTTATCAAAACACGAAGCAATTTGGTGTTGGCGATTTATCATATACTACTGCAAAAGCAAAAGTTCAAGTGGATTTACCTGATGGGAATCTTCGAGAAGAAGGGTCTTTAGCTGGTTTTATTGAACAATTGTATGCCTTAGACCCAGGATCTCGATTCGAAGAAAGACCAGACGAGGGCATTGATAAAGCATATAGTGAATTTGTAGACCATAGCGCCGGCAGAAAAACCGTTTGTTTAGCTGTTATTGGTAGCTATCCAAGACAAACCACTACCACTTACAATAATGGTTATAGTACTACTGCAGCCAAATATGCTATAGAGTCTTCAAATAGAATGAAGCAAAATTTAGGAACGAGAGTATACGCTTTTGGTCTCTTCCGCTATGCCAACGAAGACCAGTTATACGGTGAAAAATACTACCATTTTGACTGGAACGGTTCCGGCAAAAACAATGTAGTATGTAATGGCCGTATAGGCGACTCTTGGGGTGCTACCATGTCCTCTACGTGGACACAAGACACCGATTTGAAGGGCTGGTTTAGTGATGATACTGAAGCAATTTCTCCTTTCAACGCGGCAGCAACTAATAGATTCTTGAACTATCTGTCTTCCAACAGTCCAGATGCAAATGGCTTGGGCTTAACTGCTATTAAGGCACTGGGATATCTTGGATTTAAGATTTCCAGTAACTATTCATGGAATAATGATGGTTACTATCTTTCCGTATCTGACGTAGATTACCGAGGGATGGACGACGAGGGTAATATTGACGAAACCGCTCTTACACCTGATGAAATTCGAGGCCGGTTAAGAACGGCAATGACAAAACTGAAAGACGACTTTCGAGTTCCAAGTACCGTTTTAGATGCAAATACTACGTTGGAAGACTCTCTTTCCAGGTATTTTGTCATGGATGGAGAAGCAAATGACGTTCGTGTGTACGAAGACGGTGTAGATATCACCAATCAAGTTCGGGTTATTGTTGACAAAGACAAAGGTGACGTAACCGTCACCGGTTATGACTACTCCAACAACGTCAACAAAACCTTGAAGGTATCCTTTAATGCAAAACGCAAGGCCGATTTTATTGGCGGTGCAAATGTACCTACCAACCTGAAATCTGCAGGCATTTATGATAAAGACCACCTTTTGGAAGGTGACTTCCCTTATCCACGTGTTGATTTGCCACTAAAATATGATGAAAACGTTACCGACCAAAGCATATATGCAGGTCACGAAGCTAATTTAGCAGCGTTCATCAATCCGCAGAAAATAGATGGTGTTAACAATGAATTTGTAACCCTGACTTATACCATCAAGAAAGACGGTTCTACCATTGGTACTTACACCATTAAACCGGGCGACACCTTTGGCGAATGGTCTGGCGTAAACGCGGATAACGAAGACGCTTTTGCAAACAAAATTTACCCACAGATGTGGGCTTCTACCGGTTATACCGTAGATTGCACAGTTACACCGGCACAAGCTACTAGCAACGTAACCACTATTAACGGAACTTCCAATCCAAACGTTTACGTTTTTGCTCCAGAATTTAAGGTTAAAGACGATAAAACCAATTATGGGGCAACCGGAGACGTTTCTGTAGAGGAAGTTGCATGGGCACTAGACAGTGCCGGTCAGGTTCTGGCCGATGGCAAAGAAATTGTATTACCAGATGGCGAAGAGCCAACTCTTACTTACGCCATCCGCTCCAAGTTGAAGAATGAAGAAGTAACAGATGTTACGGAGCACACCTTCCTTGGAGACGAAAGTTTTGAAATTACCAATGTGGCCTTGGAGGATTACTCTTTCTATTACACCATTTACACCTGGGGTGTTCTCCTGGAGGATCTCTACGATGATAAGGATCATATTAGTGGCCAACAAGAAGTAAAAGATGAGGAAGGCAACCTTGTTTATGGCTGGAATGAAACAACTAGAAAAGTAAATCGAACGCTCGGTAGTATTCCAAATACCGCTTATACTGTAGTAAATACTACTCGGGATCAGCCGGATACGAATCTGGATGAATATACTTGGACCATGAACAAGTACACCTTAGACTTGAGTAAACAGTTTACCGGTGATTACATGGCCAAGGATGTTGTTGAAGATGTAAGCTTTACTATTACTGGTACGCTTCCTTCTGGCAAACCGTCTGAAACTATAACTATTTCTGCTAATGACTTTAACAATAGTTATCCGTATAAAGCAGAAAAGGAAAATGCTATTCAACTCTACTGTGGACAGGATTACAACGTAGAAGAGGATTGGGGCGAAGGTGGTATGCCTTCTTCCGCTGAAGGTCAGAAGTATGTTGTAAGTTATGCTCCGGCAGAAGGTTCTGAAGGTAAAGTAACTCAGGCTGATGGCACAAATTATGCTGTTGTATCCGGTGCCGACTTGGCAGACGGTGCTTCTGTTGGCTTGGTAGTCAACAATCAGTATATGTGGTCTGCAGCAGGCGGCCCAGTTACAGGATTAAATGATGGTGCCAAGTCAAATCCGACGGCAGCAAAGATTATTGCAATCTCTGGCGTTGGAGTTCTCTTGGGAGCATCTTATGTTGGACTTCGGTTCTTCAAGCGTAGGAGAGAAGTTTAATACACTCTTCTAGGGGAAACGCGAAAGCAGGCAGTGATTTCACTGCCTGCTTTTTTCTTGTTTCGTTTTGAAATAAGAAAGACCGAGTGAGGAGGCACTCGGTCTTTCCGTCTTTTCATAGAAGCTTATTCACTTCTTTGTTTGATGAAGAACTTGTAACCTGCTGCGGAACCAATGATTACCAGGAACATTGCTGCAATTGCAATGATCTTAATGGTAGTTGGATTGGAATGAGCTACATCGCCAATGCCAGTGATTGGTCCTGGGGTATCCATGTTCTTGTTGGTGATGATGACACCAACGTTAGTACCTTCGGCACAGTTGATGGTCAGGCCATCCGTACTTGCGGTGACGCTTCCTTCGGAGCCTTCTTTGGCGGCGTAGGTGATTTCATAGAGTGGGCCGCCTTCCTGGGCCAGCGGCATACCGCCTTCCCAAGTTTCAGCTACGTTGTATTCGACGCCACAGTACAACTGAACTGCATCTGCTGTTGCCTCAAATGTACCATTGTGTTTGTCGGTGAAGTCTTCCTTGGAAATGTTAACGACCTGAGAAGTTTCGCCAGATGGCAGGTTGCCAGTGACAGTGAAAGTAACATCTTCCACTGCATCTGCATTCATGTAATCGCCGGAGAAAATCTTCGTAATGTCTAATGCGTACTTACTCAGATCCCAGGTGAATTCATTAATCTGGCTTTCTCTCGTGCCGTTGTAAACCGTGTAGGCTTCATCCGGGAGAGAACCGCAGGTTCTTTCTACGGTCTTTTCGGTGTCAATCCAGCCGTATACAGGATTACCATCTTCATCTTTAACCTGTGTCTGACCGGTAACGTTACCATTGTCATCATAGGTGTCTTCCATAAGGATGTCCCAATGATGGTTGGTATAGTTGAAGGAATAATCGTCTTCTGCTACATTGCCAATGCTAAAGGTTTCATCGGAAGTGAAAGTGTGAGCATCCTGATCTGTTACATCTGCATCCTTGGTATCAGAATGAATGGTGTAAGTGATGTTCGGAGCCAAATCTTCCGGTGCAGCCGGTGTATTGCTTCCGGCCAAAATCTTGCCTGCATTATCCAATTCCCAAGCAACTTCTGGGGTAATATCTTCTTGGGCGTTGTAGCTGGTGTGACCATCTACTACCTGGAATGCCGGAGAGAATACATATACCTTCGGGTTACTGGTCTCGGTTACGGTACCAAGGGAATTGTCAAGTGGAGTAACGGTACATACAACTGTGTATCCCTTGGATTCCCACATCTGAGGGTAAATGGCGTTGGCAAATGCGGTATCATCGGATGCATTTACGCCAGACCATTCACCGTAAGTTTCGCCTGCAGGAATGGTATAAGTACCAATGGTATTGCTGCCATCCTTAATGACGTAACTCAGATTTACAAATTGGTTGTTGAAGCCATCTACAGAAGATGGATTAATGAAGTCTGCCAGGTTTGCTTCGTGACCGGTATAAATACTTTGGTCACTTACAGAACCGCTGTGGTACTTGGTAGCAAGGTCAACAGCCGGTCTTGGGAAGTCGCCTTCCAAAAGGCCGTCGCCGTCGTATACACCGGCATTGATGGTGTTGGTTGGTACGTTGGTACCGGCAATGAAGCCTTCATGACGCTTTACATTGAAGGAGACTTTCAAGGCCTCTCCAACGTGAGCAGAGTAGTTGTAACCCTTAACGGCAACAATGTTATTGTCTGTATCAATTACAACTAACTTGCGGTTGTCGTCTGCATAGTCTTCTATGTCACCATATACAACCGTATATTCACCGGTTTTATCGGTACCATTTTCGTAAACATGAACGTCTACGTTTTCAGGGTCTGCAAAGTCGAAATACTTAGATACACCATCGTAGATATAGCAGGATTCCGTTAACTTAGTAGCAGGTACACGAAAAGCATCTTTAATAGACTGCATAGCTGTCAGCAAGTTTGCTCTTAATTCTTCCTGAGTAAGAACAGTGTCGTTAACAGTACCGTCATCATTCATGCCGTTGTAGGTTCTGTCAGATACGGCAAAATAATAGCCCTCGTTTGAGCAGGTCCAATTCTTGTGAATCTTGAAGCCTTTTCTCAAAATGTTAATGGACGATGCCGCGTCTATACCAGCTTCTTGTGCGTCCGGGCTGTTGGAAGACAGATAGTTTAAGAATCTGTTATTCGCAGCTGCGTTATGCGGAGAAATGGTGGTGTTCTGCGTAATGTTAGACAGGAACGTAGCGCCCCAGACGCTACCTACACGGCCGGTACATGCCACATTGTTTTTACCGGACCCGGTCCAGTCAAAGTGGTAGTCTTTGTCGCCGTACAACTGATCTACATTTGCATAGGTAAACAAACCGAAAGAATAAACCTTCGTGCCTAATTGAGTTTTCATTTTGTAAGAAGATTCAATGGCAAGGTCGGCGGAATCGGTACTGTATCCATCATTAAAGGTCGTGGTTGCTCGTCTTGGATATCCGCCTATAACAGCCAAACATACTGTTTTTCTACCGGAACTGTGATCTTTAAATTCACTATAAGCTTTGTCAAGACCCTCGTCTGGTCGTTCTTCAACCTTCTCGGAAGTATTTAACTTATAAATTTCATAAATCATGTTGCCCAAAGAGTCTTCACGCTGAAGGTTACCATCCGGTAAGTCAACTTCAACGGTAGCTTTAGGGGTAGAAATACCTACTCTGGAAACATTTTTATAAGAAACAAGGCCTACACGCTGTTCAACCCCGTTTTCAGCAGCTTCCTGGTGAATAGAAATAACCAAATCTTCCAATGCTTCTCTGGCAGCAATCAGTTTGGTTACCTTCTGCTGACCATCAATGTAAAGCGTGGTATGTTCAATGGATTTAGAGTGGTCTACAACAAATTCACCTGTAGTTGGATCTACCTGATAAGTGCCGTCCGGATTTTGTTTCAGTTCGCGGAACCCTTGGAAAACACCGTGTAAGGAGCCGTAAACCATGTTACCTTGATGAGTTTGATAAAGAACCCTACCGTTTGGATCATCATTTTCATAAATGGTGTAAATAACGTCCGTAACACGGTTCACATCGGTTTCGCTGAGCGTTGCGTTGTAAGTGGCATTATCCATTTTGGCACTTATGAAAATCCTATGCTGAACTCCCTGGTCATCCATAATATACAACTTTCTAGAGTTGTCCAGCGCATAACTTGCTAACACAGAGTTGTCATATAACGTGCTGCTGTCGTCGCCGTTATGAGCGCTAACTTCATACCAGTTGTCTACATAAACCTCTTCCGGGGCGCCGTCTGTTACACGCGTTTTAAGTAAGAAACGCATGGAATTCGGTGTATTCCAGTTACTCTTGATTGCAATGAAAGCAACATTGAGTGAACTCCACGAAACCGTATACGGGGTAAACACTTTTGCAGAGGCTGCAGAACTGGTATCTGCCGTACTTTCATATACGTTACCATCAGAATCAGTGAACGTATACGAGAATTCATTGTTTTCTTTTGTTGAAAGCCCCGATCCTGAAGTATACGCTTTTGAGGTCTGAGCCAAATAAACGTAAACGTTTGGAACAGATGGATCTTCAACGAATTTTAAACCTTGATAGTCACTGGAACTGAGGGTTTCAATAATCTTTTCCATGATACCGCCATTTAAGCTGTTGGACGGGTTATCATAGTCACGCATGTCAATGTGGTTGGAACCCTTCATAGCATGCTTAGAGAATTTTACGCCATTCTGTAAGTTGGTAATATTTCTCGTATAGAGGACTTCATCCATTGGAGAAGACGTGTCTACTACAATTTCGAAGTCAGTCTTTGCCGGAGTCAAGGTTTCAGAATCGGCTCTGGCAGTAAGATCTAAACGGTAGGTGTCAGTGTTGGCATCTACGAGGTTGGCGGATTTGTTTGTGGTTAATCCGGTAACGTAAGTAGTTGCGTCATCAACTAAAGCCTGTGTAGCTGCACCTGCCTTTGGCTTTGCTTTCATTGGAACTAAAACCAACGCTAATACAAAGGAGAAGGTCAATGTGAAAGATACAAGAGCAACTAAGATTTTCTTACTTTTTGACATATTAACCTCACCTTCTTCTATATCTTCACAAGCCTCTGCTAAAGCAAATGCAGGGGCCATCTTTTTTCATAGTTTGTATCATTTTGTGAAGATACAGAAAAAGAAATGGTATGCTTAGGTCTTTTGCTGTGAGGTTTGCTGAGATATGTAGGTTCCGTTTAGGTGAAATCTATGTTGTTGAAGTAGATTTTTGAAATAACGGAGCCGGATTGTTTCCGTTTTGACTCAATGACATGCGCATAGACATTTTGGGTTGTGCTGATTTGGGCGTGGCCCAGGAGTTTAGATACGGTGGTAATGTCTACGCCCTCCGTAATGAGGAGGGAAGCGAAGGTGTGGCGAAAGGCATGTGGGTTAATCGGCGGGAGATTGTACCGTTCACCAAAGTCGTGCATGAAATGAGAAATACCACTTGGATTTAAAGGTTTATCGTTTTTGGTAGTGAAGACGAAACCTCTAGAAGGGGTACTCTCTTTTAGCTCTTGCAAAACGGCAGTGAGTTCTGCGCATAAGGGAATGTCTCGCACAGAAGACTCGTTTTTAGGTGTGGTTAGATAAATACCATTGGTGGAGTCACACATTAGGTTTTTGCGGATGTGTATTACTTCATTGCTAAAGTCAATATCTTCCCAGTGAAGAGCTAATACTTCTCCGCGGCGGGCGCCGGTGAGGAGAAAAGTATAAATGAGTGCTTTCCTTCTAATGGGTTCCAAATTCGCTGCAGCTAGAATTTGTTTTACATCCTCCGGTTGATAGTAATTTGCGGTCGGTTTGTGCTGCTTTGGAATGGTGGCTTTGTCGGCAATGTTGGCGGGGATGTAGCCCTTGGCTTCTGCATCCTTTAAGACCAAAGAGATGAGTCTGTGGTAATCCATGATGGTTACCGGAGACAGGGATTCGTTGGTCCGCTTATTTGCGCCGGGCAAAGTTAAAATCCTATAAAAATCATCCAAGTGAGAGACGGAAAGATCTCTCAGCAATACGTCGCCAAAACTTTGATACGCTCGCTTTGCAAGGTCTTTGTACCTGAGGTAGGTGCTTTCTTTCAGGTAACCTAGCTGCTTTCGTGTTTCAATGTAGTCTTGGCAATAGTTGCGAAATGTGATGTCCGTTGTGCTGTCCGGACTGCCCCTCTCGTGCTTGGGGACGTGCCCCGGCAAAAGGGAAATGTTTACACTAATGAGTGCCATATTTTTACCTCCTTTTCTACATTACAGTTTGGTAACGAATTACCAAGTTGATTATACATTTTTGTATTAGTAGGGTATAATGATTGCAGTTTATTTTGAGAGGAGGACACCTAGTGGAAAAGGTGAAACCTTGGTTACATGACCATTGGAAAGACCTACTGAAATGGTTGGCTGTTTTGGCCATGATTATTGCCGTTTTGGTAAACTATGACTCCCTGAAAAACTTAGATATTCGAGCCATGATTAACTCCGCTCCGAACCCATGGGTTGCTGTCCTGATTATCTTCGGATTGTATTTGGCAAAGGGCTTTGTGCTGGTTATTCCATCATCGGTACTGTATGTATCCGTTGGCTTGGCGTATCCGGCAGTGCCGGCCATTATTATTAACTTTATTGGTTTGGCCATTGAGTTGGCCGCCACTTACTTAATGGGCTTATTCCTCGGCGGAGACTACGTTCGAGATATGCTGGACAAGAACGAGAAAATGAAGAAAATCATTGGGGACGAAACCAAGTCGGAGTGGGCCATTATCTGTATCCTCCGCCTGATTGCCGCCCCAATTGTACTGACCTCTCTGTTCTACGGCAGTAAGAAGACCAACTTCTTTAAGTACCTGTCCGCATCCCTGGTGGGTCTAGGCCCTCGCGTTGTATTCTTCTCCGTGGTGGGGGATGCCGCATATAACATTCTGCCAACCTTGGGCCAGATGTTCGGAGGTTAAGTATGGACCGTGAAAAACTATCCCGCATGCAGCAGCAATTCGCTTTCCTGCTGGAAATGGATAAGGAGAAAATGGTGACTCGCCAGACTCCTATCTCCGACAATTCCCGCAAGGAAAACGATGCAGAGCATGCTTGGCACATGGCCATATTCACCTTATTCATGAGTGAATATGCCAACGAAGAAATAGATAAACTCCGTACCCTCAGTTTGGTTTTGTGTCACGACCTGGTAGAAATTTATGCCGGTGACACCTACGCATATGACGAAGAGGGCAAAGCCTCTCAGGCGGCAAGGGAAGCGGAAGCTGCCGAACGGCTGGTGGCCATGCTGCCACCGGACCAGGGGGAATGGCTCCGTGGTTTGTGGGACGAGTTTGAAGCCTACGAAACGCCGGAGGCAAAGTTCGCTCACGCATGTGACAACATACAGCCTGCCATGCTGAATCATGCCACCAACGGCGTCAGCTGGGAGGAGCATGATATCAATCTTTCGCAGATACTGAATCGCAACGCACGGACAGGAGAAGGATCCTCGGACATGTGGGAATTCAGCCGAAACTTTTTCATTGAGCCCCACGTGCAAAGCGGTGAAATAAATAACAAGTAAAAAGCAAAAAGAAAACGCCCAAACGCTTGAAAGTAATGCGCTTGGGCGTTAAAATCTATCTGTTATAAAAAGAAGAAAAGGAGAACTTAATTATGGCTAGAGTTTTCTGTCCTTGGGAGACATTAATCCCATTTATTACGGATGCTTTTGTAGGTTATGGCGTACCTCGTGAAGACGCAGAAATCTGCACTGACGTACTCTTGGAATCTGACAAGCGCGGTATTGAATCCCACGGCTGCAACCGATTTAAGCCAATTTACATTGACCGTATTGTTGCTGGCATTCAGCAGCCTGTAACTGACTTTGAAATTATCAAAGAAACCGAATGTACCGCCGTTGTTGACGGTCACCACGGTATGGGCCAGGTAATTGGTTACAAGTCCATGCAGATGGCAATTGATAAGGCTAAGAAATACGGTCTCGGCATGGTTGCTGTTCGTAATTCCTGCCACTATGGTATTGCTGGTTACTACGCTTCCCAGGCTGCAAAGCAGGGCTGCATTGGTATTACCGGTACCAACGCTCGTCCATCCGTTGCTCCTACCTTTGGCGTAGAAGGCATGTTCGGTACCAACCCACTGACTGTTGGTATCCCAACCGACGAAGACTTCGACTTCGTTATTGACTGCGCTACTTCCATTACCCAGAACGGTAAGATTGAATACTATGAACGTATTAAGGAAGATGTTCACCCAGGTACCGTAATTGGTCTTGACGGTGAAGCTGTTGAAGGCGACGCAGGTGTAGCTCTGAAGGCTATCCGTGGCGGCACTGCTGCTCTTACCACCCTCGGTGGTATTGGCGAAGCTCTTGGCGGATACAAGGGCTACGGCTATGCGATGGTTATTGAAATGCTTTCCTCCATCCTCCAGGACGGCTGGTACGGCAAGGACCTTGACGGTAAAGACGAAAACGGAAACATTCGTCCATATCACCTTGGCCACTTCTTCATTGCTATTGATACTGATCACTTCCTTGGTGAAGAACTTGCCAGAAAGAAAGCCGGAGATATTATCCGCAGCGTTCGTGCTTCCAAGAAAGCTCCTGGCCAGGATAGAATCTATACCGCAAACGAAAAAGAATGGGACGTATGGCTTTACAGAAAAGACAAGGGCGTTCCAATCACCGAACCGGTACAGAAGGAACTCATTGAAGTTCGTGACCACCTTGGTCTGACTCAGTACACCTTCCCTTGGGAAGAATAATTATTTAAGGAGACCCGTATTATATGGATTACGCAAAAGAGTCCCTCAAACTCCACTATGAATGGAAGGGCAAGTTGGAAACTTTGTGCCGCGCTTCTGTGGATAGCAAAGAAGCTCTTTCCCTTGCTTATACTCCGGGTGTTGCAGAACCTTGCCTGGAAATCCAGAAGGATATTAACAAATCCTATGACCTTACCCGTCGTTGGAACACCGTAGCCGTTGTAACTGACGGTACCGCCGTTCTTGGCCTTGGCGACATTGGCCCGGAAGCTGGTATGCCGGTTATGGAAGGTAAGTGTGTTCTCTTTAAGTCCTTTGGTGACGTTGACGCTGTTCCTCTTTGCGTTCGTTCTAAGGACGTGGACGACATTGTAAATACCGTTGCTCTGCTTGCCGGATCCTTTGGCGGCATCAACCTGGAAGACATTGCTGCTCCTCGCTGCTTTGAAATTGAAAAGAAGTTGAAGGAACGCTGTGACATTCCAATTTTCCACGATGACCAGCATGGTACCGCAGTTATTACCCTTGCCGGTCTCATCAACGCTCTTAAGATTGTTGGTAAGGACTTAAAGGACGTTAAGATTGTTACCTCCGGCGCAGGCGCTGCCGGTATTGCAATCATTAAGCTTCTCATGTCCATGGGCTTGGAAAAGGTTATTATGACCGACCGCCAGGGCGCTATTTACAAGGGCCGTGACAACCTGAATCCAATTAAGGCTGAAATGGCTGAAATTACCAATAAGGCAATGGAAAAGGGTACTTTGGAAGAAGTTATTAAGGGCGCTGACGTATTCATCGGCGTATCCGCTCCTGGTACCGTTACTCCTGAAATGGTTCAGTCCATGGCCAAGGATCCTATCATCTTTGCCTGCGCTAACCCAACTCCGGAAATTTTCCCTGACGAAGCTAAGGCTGCCGGCGCTGCCGTTGTAGCAACCGGCCGTTCCGACTTCCCGAACCAGGTAAATAATGTATTGGCATTCCCTGGTATCTTCCGTGGTACCTTCGATACCCGTGCTTCTGACATCAATGACGAAATGAAGGTTGCTGCTGCTTACGCTCTTGCAAACCTGATTTCCGACGAAGAACTGAACCCGGATTACATTATCCCTGCAGCATTCGACCCACGCGTAAAAGACGCTGTTGCTGAAGCCGTTGCTGAAGCAGCTAGAAAGTCTGGCGTAGCTAGAGTCTAAGATTTACTTTTAAGCCACCGAGCCTGTGCCCGGTGGCTTTTTTCTTTTTTATTTGCATGGTATAATGGTCGCGTTGTTTTGATAGAAGAAAGGCGGTGGAACCATGCAGATGAAAGAAGCAACCATTGAATTGCATGATCCACAAATGAATAAAGCCACCAAGAAAGAAATCCTGCTGGTCAGTGGCATCTTAGGCATTGCCTGTTTGGTGTTTTACTATGGCGGTATTTATTACGGCCAGTACGCCAGTGCATGGGCCACCAGCGGCGTAGTGGAGTATACGTACAACGTATGGTGCTGCATCCAAATGCTCTACTCCGTTTTGGTACTGTGCCTGCCGTTTTTGCTTGCCGGCCTAGTGGTAAAGAAAGTGCAAAAGCGGGAACAGCTACTTCCAATGACGCAGCCAACGGACAAGTTCCTGGTTGCCTTTTCCATTGGTTTGGGCTTCTTGGCCTTGGTTGCCGGCAACATATTAACTTCTTGGTTTACCAACGGCCTTGGGAAGTTCGGCGTGTCCATTGACAACTCCGAAATACCAATGCCGTCTACTTTGTCAGGATACATTCTCATTGTACTAACGGCAGTCATTGTACCTGCCTTTGCTGAAGAAATTGCTTTCCGAGGCGTTGTACTGCATTCCCTGCGCCGCTACGGCGATGCGTTCGCCATTGGCGTCAGCTCTTTGTTATTTGCCTGCATGCATGGCAACATGACCCAGATGCCATTTGCCTTCCTTTTGGGCGTAGTTATGGGTACCATGGTAGTTCATACCAAGAGCTTGTGGACCAGTATTTTCATTCATATTGTCAACAACACCTATGCTGTTGTTCTGACCTTGTTGGGGGAAATGTGCCCTCCGGAAACCACTTTCACCGCGCTGATTTTCATAGACACCTTTGGCGTGGGCTTGAGCCTTTTGGCCATCTACTGGTTCCTAAAGTGGTACAAGGGCAGAGAAGACTTGCATTTATTTAAACCGGGTGGAGACGACAAGAAAGACCAGGCTACCTTTAGAAGACAGGCTTGGTTCTACTGTGTGGCTTCCATCCCAATGTTACTTACTTTATATGTATTCGTTGTGGATTTGGTTAAGAGTATCCACACGGGAGGATAACGCATGTCGGCTACAGAGTTTATGCGGGAGGCCATGGCGGAAGCCGCTTTGGCTGCCGCCGAAGGCGAGGTCCCAATTGGGGCCGTGGTGGTGCGCGGTGATGAAATTGTAGGCCGCGGACACAATCGGCGGGAAGGGGATAAGAATGCCTTGTCCCACGCAGAAGTGTTGGCCATTGACGACGCCTGCAAGCGGCTTGGCGGATGGCGTTTATGGGAGTGTGACTTGTATGTCACACTGGAGCCATGCCCAATGTGTGCCGGGGCCATTATCAACGCGCGGATAAAACACGTTTACTATGGCGCACCGGACTTGAAAGCCGGTTCCTTTGGCAGCATTGTCAATTTAGCTGCCCTTCCTTATAACCACAAACCCGAAATTGAGGGTGGCGTTTTAGAGGAAGAATGTGCTACCATGCTGAAGGACTTTTTTAAAACCCTTCGAGAATAACCTTAAAGGAGAAAGATATATGCCGGAATTAACCCCTGAAGAAAAGAAAGACTTCCTCTGGGAAAACAACCAATTTAGTACTGTAGAAAACGTCATTGCCGTTGCCAGCGGGAAAGGCGGCGTAGGGAAATCCTTAGTCACTTCCATGTTGGCTTGCGCTTCTGCCAAAGCAGGAAAAGACACCGCCATTATGGACGCGGACTTAACCGGTCCATCCATTCCAAACGCATTCGGTATGACCGGGCTTTTAGAAGCCATTGAAGGCGTTGGAATTGAACCGGCCGTTTCCACTTTGGGCGTAAAGGTCGTTTCCATGAACCTGCTCTTAGAAGACAAGGAACAGCCTGTTGTATGGCGTGGCCCGGTTCTGGGCGGTGTTTTGGAACAGTTCTGGAAAGATGTAGACTGGGGCCATGTAGATTACATGTTCGTAGACATGCCTCCGGGAACCGGTGACGTGCCACTGTCCATTTACCAGTCTCTTCCGGTAAAAGGCATTGTAGTGGTATCCACCCCACAGGACTTGGTACAGATGATTGTAAAGAAAGCCTACAACATGGCCCAAATGCTCCACGTGCCAATTCTCGGCGTAGTGGAAAACATGTCCTACATTCAGTGCCCGGACTGCGGTAAGAAGATTTCCGTTTTCGGCGAAAGCAAGGCAGAAGCCATTGCTGCTGAATTGGGCGTTCCTGTATTAGCTACCCTTCCTTTGGATCCTGCCGTTACCGAACTGGTAGACCAGGGCAAAGTGGAATACGTTCAGGACGAACGGATTGACGCTGCCTTTGCCACCATTAAGGACGCTATTGAAGCATAAAATAAGCCTCCCGTTTGGGAGGCTTTTCCCTAATATCATGACTTTAGAAAGGAGGCTTTGCCATGAGCCGGTGTAATTTGTGTCCAAGGGCCTGCGGCGTAGACCGGGATGCGGGACAAGTGGGCCGTTGTCACTCCGATGCTACGGTGCGTGTGGCAAGAGCCTCTTTGCATATGTGGGAAGAACCGTGTATTTCCGGAACCCGCGGCTCCGGTACGGTGTTCTTCACCGGCTGCAACCTAGGCTGTGTCTACTGCCAGAACTTCAATATTGCAGATGGCACCAACGGAACTCCAGTGTCGGAATCCGACCTGGCTTCTATTTTCCTGCGGCTGCAGGACATGGGTGCCAACAATATCAATTTGGTGACCCCGTCCCATTTTGTCCCGCAGGTGGTCTCAGCCTTAGAGCAGGCAAAGTCTCATGGGTTGACTTTGCCGATTGTCTATAACACGTCTTCCTATGAATCTGTTTCCACGCTGTCCATGTTGGACGGTTTGGTGGATGTCTATTTACCGGACTTAAAATACCGGGACCCACGGCTCTCCGAAAAATACTCCTTTGCACCGGATTACTTCCACGTGGCCTCAGAGGCCATTGCAGAAATGGTGCGTCAGGTAGGGGAAGTTGGCTTTACGGAGCTCCAAAACGGCGTTTCTGAGCCAGGAAGCATAACGAGAGGCGTCATTGTCCGCCATTTGCTTTTGCCGGGCAATGTCCGGGACTCCAAACGGGTGGTAAAGTACTTGTGGGAAACCTATGGAGACCGCATTTACATGTGCCTAATGTGCCAATATACACCACTTCCTCATGTAGGCCCTTATCCGGAACTTTGCCGGAAAGTCACAGAGGAAGAATATGATGAACTCGTTGACTTTGCCGTAGAGTTGGGCATTACCCAGGCCTATACTCAGGAAATGGAATCCGCTGCAGAAAGCTTCATTCCGGATTTCGAACATTTTGATCTTTCATCATTTTTAGGCTAACTTTTTTGTAGCCATCCCTTTTTTTGTTGCGTATACAGGGGTGTAAGAAATACTT
The DNA here is from genome assembly GCA_045642465.1 of Acutalibacteraceae bacterium. Taxonomy (GTDB): domain Bacteria; phylum Bacillota; class Clostridia; order Oscillospirales; family Acutalibacteraceae; genus RUG420. The sequence goes on along the minus strand of JAZUIY010000015.1, from coordinate 25,634 downwards.
TACCAACGAAAAGAGGTTGAAAAAATGAAAAAGATCCAGAAATTAATTGCTTTTGCCATGGCACTTGCCATGATGGTAATCAGCTTTGCTGCTTGCGGAAAATCCTATGACTCCGAATCCCAGCAGGTAAACGGGGTAGGCATTAATGCTGAAACCACGTTAGACAATGCAAAGAATAAGATGAATCAGGCTCCATCTTACAACTATAGCAATCAGTCTCAGTCTTACGAACAGGCCAAGAAGGCTGCAGAAAAAGCAGCTGAACAGAAGAAGGCCAACGAAAAGAAAGCCTACGAAAAGAAGAAGGCTGATGAAAAGAAAGCCGCCGAAAAGAAAGCCGCCGAAAAGAAGGCTGCTGAAAAGAAGAAGGCTGAACAGAAGAAGACCCAGCAGAAGAAGACCCAGCAGAAGTCTCAGCAGAAGAAGACTCAGCAGAAAACTCAGCAGAAGAAGCAGGAACCAAAGAAGGCTGAAAACAAGTCCAACACCCAGACTGCTATGCCAAATCCAAACAAGAAGCTTCCTTCTCTGGAAAACCTGAATGAAACCTTCGGTGCAAACTTCCGTCACCCGGGCGTTATGGGTGTTTCCGATGAAAACTTCGTTTCCATCAACGGCAAGATTGCAGAATATAACTTCATTGCCGGTGGTTATCCTTGTACCTGGAGATATTCCAAGACCATGGATGACATTTCCGGTGTTTACACCAAGAACGGTACTGCTTATGCTCATGCTGCTTCCGATATCAAATACGTTTGCGTAGATGGTCACAAGCTGTACAGATGGTATGACACCAACGGTGGTCAGTATGTTCTCATTATTGAAGATAAGGGCCAGATGGACGACGAACAGTTCTGCAATATTGCACAGGAACTGGAAGCCTCTACAAAGTAAATAAACTTCGTTTCTAAAGGAAAGGAATTTGAGATTTAATCTCGGGTTTCTTTCTTTTTATAACCCTGTCAATTTTTGATTCGTATACTTTAGTGCAATACTGCAATAAAGCAATGTTGCAAAAACAAAATTCTTTTAAAAAGAGAAAATGAGGTAAAAAACAATGAAAATTCAGAAAATGGTAGCCCTTATGATGGCTATGGCAATGACCGTAGTAGGTTTCACCGCTTGTGGTGGCTCTGCTAAACCGGGTAAAACCGCTCCGAAGTATCCATCCGAACCATCTCAGCAGCAGATTGTTGCTGTAGAACAGTCTCAGGCTGACTAAGAGGCTACAAACCTTTCTAACTTTATTTGTGAAAGAGAAAACCCCGAGCGTTTGCTCGGGGTTTTTGCTTTTTATGGAAGCCAGGAGTATTCCGGCTCTTCGCCGTCATCATATTCTATGACGTAGTAGGTGGTGGAGGAGGTCTCCTGCTGGCAGTCGGTGTGATCCACTTGTTTTAGCAGGGATCCGTCTGCCCGGTACATGGTTTCCACTTTGCCGTTTCTGGTGTAGAACCGGTTGCTGCCGGCATAGTATGGAAGTCCGGTGTCTCCGCTGACCTTGGTCATGCGGTCTCCGTTGAAGGTGTAGAGCACATAGGCTTTGGAAATGCCTAAGTCTTTTCCACAGGTACAGATTTTACTGTAAGTAACGTAGTCGTCGGCATAGTAGAAGTAGGTGGTTCCCTTATAGTCTACCGGTCTGCAGGACTTGGTCAACTTATAGGCTTCTTCTGCAGCATAAAGGGTGCCGTTGATTTTCACGTTTACGTTCTTTAGACCGGTGCTGTTATAACAGATTTGCAGCTGTGCACTGCAGCTTTTACACTTGCAGTTCACCATGCGGTCTTTGTCCTGGTTTGGATAAATGGTGTGACACTTCTTACATTGCTGCCCTTCCGCAATGGTGTTGGCAAAGGTTTGGTTCTTGCCACAGAGCGGACAGGTAATGGTGACCTTTTTATAGAGGGCTTCTAGTTGACAGTTCTTATCTATAACCCCTTCTTTCATGCAGATTTTGCATCCGCATGTGGCACCGGCCGTATATTCATGCCCGTGGGCACATTTCCCCGGTTTGGTGGTGGACTGGGTTGTGGTTTCCAACTTGGTGGAAACTCTGGTTTCCGGTTCCCGGAACGGAGAATACTTGGACCGGCTGTAGAAGTTGAAGCCAACGCCACAAATGATGGCGGCGGCGGTTACAATGGCCAGCAGAATTAGAAAGGTTTTCTTGTTGCTCATTTGCGGCACCTCCATTTCTTTTTCTCCATATGGTTCTCATTATAGCATATTTCATAAAATAACCCTGAAATTCTGAGAATTATTGTCCCTTTCCCAAAGTTGTTCGTATAATAAGATGTAAGACAAAACACACGACTTGAAAGGTGGAAGGAAAATGATGAAGAAATACGTAGCACTTGTTTTAGCCCTGTTTATGATGGCCATGAGCTTTGCCGCATGTGGTAAGAAGACTGCAGAAGAAGCAGCAAACCCGAATGGCATTCAGTATGAAACCCAGGTACAGGAAGCTGCTCAGACAACAACCCAGACAACCACGAAGCCGTCCACAAAGACGACCACCAAGGCAACTACTAAGCCGGCTCCTCAGCCGACCACAAAGAAGGCTATGACCGTAGATGACCTGAACAAAAAGTTCGGCTGCAAAATGTGCCACCCGGGCGTAATGGGTGTTACGAGCGAATATTGCACCACTTCCGGTAATATTGCGGAATACAACTTCCATTTGAACGGCTATTCCTACTGCTGGAGATACGCGAAGTCCACCGGTGATATTTCCGGTATTAAGACTTCCGAAGGTACCGCTTATTCCAAGGTTTCCAAGGACACCAAGTATGTTTCCGCTGACGGTTGGAAACTCTACAGATGGTTCGACGGCAACGGCGGCCAGTATGTATTCATGGTAGAAGACCAGGGCAGAATGGCTGAAGATCAGTTCATTGGTATTGCTCAGGAAATGGAATCCATGACCAAGTAAAATTCTTTGACTGTTAGCCTCCCTTTTGGGAGGCTTTTTTATTGACAGTTTCTCATTTGTTGATTATAGTGGAGTTGCAAGGAATGATATCAAAATGATATCACTAACATATTACTCCAAAGGAGGTCTCACTATGACCGAAAAAATTTATACCACGAAAAAGATAGGCCTTTTGATGCTTGGCGTGCTGATTCTCGTCTGCGCCGCTTGTACTGCCGGATTGGTTTATTTCCCAATCAAAGGCATGATGGTTCTGACCGCTATTTCCGCAATTGTGCTCACCATTGCCTGCATTTGCTTCAACGGCCTGAAAGTGCTGAAACCACAGGAAGCCCTGGTTCTTACCCTCTTCGGTAAGTATGTCGGCTCCATTAAAGGCGAAGGTTACTACTTCGTAAATCCGCTTTGCACCACCACCAACCCGGCTGCCACCACCAAGCTTGGCCAGAGCGGGGACGTGGGTGACCCGGATGCTTCTGCAGCCGCCGCAGCCATGGTTGCCGGCAAGAAGACCAACAAAATCTCTCTGAAAATCATGACCCTCAACAACTCCAAACAGAAAATAAACGACGCTTTGGGTAACCCGGTTGAGGTTGGAATTGCCGTTATGTGGCGTGTTGTGGATACCGCCAAAGCAGTGTTCACCGTAGACAACTACAAAGAATATCTTTCTTTGCAGAGCGATGCAGCAGTTCGTAACATTGTAAAAATCTATCCATACGACGTAGTGCCAAACATTGACACTACCGGAGACGGCCTTGCCGATGACGGAAGCCTCCGCGGGTCTACCGAAGTGGTAGTTGGACGCATTAAAGAAGAGCTGCAAGAACGGGTAGCAGAAGCCGGTTTGGAAATTGTAGACGTACGCTTTACCTACCTGGCTTATGCTCCGGAAATTGCAGCCGCCATGCTCCAGAGACAGCAGGCTTCCGCCATTGTAGACGCCAGAAAACTCATTGTTGAGTCCTCCGTCGGCATGGTAGAAATGGCCTTGGATAGACTGGCACAAAATGGCATTGTGGATCTGGACGAAGAACGCAAGGCCGCCATGGTATCCAACCTGTTGGTAGTTCTTTGTGGCAACAAAGACGCACAGCCGGTAGTTAACTCCGGCTCACTGTATTAATCGGAAGAGAGGTATGTCCCGTGGCAGAGAAAAAACAAGTCCCGCTTCGCCTAAATGCAAAGCTCTATGACGCCATTGCAGCTTGGGCAGAAGATGACTTCCGTTCTGTAAATGGACAAATTGAATACCTGTTGACCGAATGCGTAAAACAGCGCAAAAAAGACGGGAAGTACATATCTGAAACAATAGATGAACCAATTGAATTGGACATAAACTAATTGGCTCAGAAAGGACAAAACGTGCTAAAGATTAATCAATTAACCAAAACATTTGGGGACCAGAAGGCAGTAGACAACCTGACCCTTCACATTCAGCCGGGAGAAATCTACGGTTTTATTGGACACAACGGGGCAGGGAAAACCACCACCTTGAAAAGCGTGGTAGGTATATTGCAGTTTGATTCCGGGGACATTCTCATAGATGGGGAATCCATCAAAGAGGACCCAATTGCTTGTAAGAAAATCATGGCATATATTCCAGATAACCCAGACCTATATGATTACATGACAGGCATTCAATATCTGAATTTTGTAGCTGATATTTATGGGGTATCTCAGAAAGAGCGGGAAGAGCGAATCGCCCACTATGCAGGGCTCTTTGAACTCACCGATGATTTGGCCCAGCTGATTTCCGCTTATTCCCACGGGATGAAGCAGAAACTGGCCATTGTGGCAGCCTGGATTCACACCCCGAAACTGATTATTATGGACGAGCCGTTTGTGGGCTTAGACCCGAAGGCCGCTTATACCTTGAAGGAAATGATGGCGGAAGTATGCCAAAACGGCGGGGCCATCTTCTTCTCCACCCACGTGTTGGAAGTGGCAGAAAAACTGTGCCACAAGGTGGCCATCATTAAAAACGGAACGCTTATGAAATCTGGAACCATGGATGAGGTTAAGGGAGACGAAAGCTTGGAATCTGTGTTCTTGGAACTGGAGGAATAAGCCATGTTAAAGCCCTTACTGAAAAAGCAATTTTTAGAAATCTTCCGGGGTTCCCAGACCAAAAAGAAAAAGCATGATGTGGGAAACACCGTGGCCCTAATCATTGTATTCCTCGTGCTGGCGGCCATGTTCTTCACCATGTTTTGGGCCTTCGTCCCACTGCTCAACACGGATTTTGCTTGGATTTATTATGCTTTTGGCGGGATTTTTTCCATTACCATGGGCGTGTTTGGCAGCGTGTTTACTACTTACAACATGCTGTACCAGTCCAAAGACAATGACCTTTTGCTGGCCATGCCAATTCCCACCAAGACCTTGCTGATTGCCCGCTTGCTGCCGGTCTTTTGCATGAGTGGTCTTTATAGTGCGGTAGTTTGGCTTGCAGCTATCCTTCCAGCCTGGATTCAAGGGAAAGGCGGCGCTGTGGCAGTATGTTTCCAGCTGCTGTTAACGGTAATTATTGCGTTACTGGTTACTATCCTCACTTGCCTTCTTGGTTGGATAGTGGCGTATATTGTTAGCAAAGTCCGCCGGAAAAATGTGCTCGTTACCATTGTATCCTTGGTTTTCCTGGCTCTGTATTTCCGCTTTGTCTCTTCCTTCAACTTTGACAATGCAACAGAGGCCATGCTGGCCAATGCGGAAAGTTTTGCGGCCACCATACAGGGCAAGGCCTTCTTGTTTTATGAACTGGGCCTAGCTGCCCTTGGGTCAGGAAGTGCCATGCTGCTGGTTTCCGGTTTGATTTTGGCGCTGTCTGCACTGGGGTTCTTCATTCTGGACCGGACGTTCCTCAAATTAACTACCACCAAATTAGGTGCCAAAAAAGCTACCTATAAGGCGGGCAAGGAATCCTTCCATACGCCGTCTAAAGCCTTGTTCCTCCGGGAACTAAAACGGTTCTTCGGTTTGCCGACCTATTTGCTGAATTGCGGCCTCGGTTTGTTCCTGATGCCGATTTTAGGCGTTTTGGCCATCATCAAGAGAAATGATATAAACCAAGTACTAAACCCTCTCTCGGAGGCGGTACCGGACATGGCGCAGTTGCTGCCGTTGGCCGTGGTATCCTCTCTGGTTTTGATCCTTGGCATAAATGCCATTTCCACACCGTCCGTTTCCCTGGAAGGGAAAAACCTGTGGCTTGTGAAAAGCCTTCCGGTTTCTCCGGCATCCGTATTGCTGGCCAAGGAAAACGTCCACGTGGTGTTAAACGGTATTGCCGCGCTGGTGACTTCCGTTTTGCTTTGCATTGCCATTCGCTTGCCGCTGCTTACCAGCCTGTTACTAACCCTGTTCTTAGTGCTGTTTTGCTGGTTTACCGGAGCCATTGGCTTAATCATTGGCGTGTTACGTCCTAACTTCCAGTGGACCTCTGAAGTACAACCCATTAAGCAAAGCGCCAACGTACTTTACAGCTGGTTTGCCAGTTACTTTGGCGGCATTTTACTCATCGCACCGTTTGTTCCACTGCGGAACCTGCTGAGTATCAACGTTTACTTTGTCCTTGCTACGGTAGTGCTTGTGGTTATCTGCATCTTGCTGAACCGCTGGATTACCACCCGTGGCGCAAAGAGATTTACGGAATATTAAAAAGAGCCCTGATGAAGTTCATCAGGGCTTTTGTTTTGTCTTTTTTAGTCGTCAAATCCCAAGGTCAGGGTCCGTTCTTCGTCTTCAAAGAAGCGGACAAACAAGGTCTTCTTCTGACAGTTTGCCAATTCGGTGAAAGCGGATTCCCAGTATTTGTTGATGTCCTGCTGGGTCTGCCGGTCCTTGGAGGTGACTTTTAATCCGGTTTCTTTCATGTAAGCCTCAATTTCCGGGCGATTTGCTTCGTCCAGCAAATAAGCAGTGGTGTAATGAGGCAGGGAACCCACAAATTCACTGCGCTGATCAAATGGGCAGTGAGGGGTGTAGATTTGATAGTAGCTGACCTTACGGATGAGGTCGTACATGTCAGCCTGGGTCTTTACGGAGTCAATGTTGGTCATGAGAAGTTCATAACGGCCAACACCGGCTTTGTAGTCTTCCTTCTTTGCCAAGGTTTCGTCTAAGTAGAAGTTGGTTTGGCATGGCTGCATGTTGTGCCAAATGACTTTGTCGTCGGCTACTTCCAAAATACCGTACTTGCCGGTGGCGTCGGCTAAGAGGAAACAGAAGTTCCAAGCGGTTGGCTTGCCCTCTTCGGTATAAAGGTTCAGGGTTTTGACGTAGGCCAGCGCCTCGTCTACGGTTTTGCATTCTTCTCCGAGAAGACGCGGCAAAATGCTGACACGGACATGACGGTCGGAATCCGGATTAGTACCGTAGCAGGCAAACTTGCTGACGCCGTTTGGCCAGCATTCCCCGGTACGCATGTTGGTTTCAATGTAGAGACCTGCTTCGTTCAGCACGTCGGTGCAGAGGAACGGAATCAGGTTATAAAGATTTTCGTCTAAGCCGTTTTCCAGCACGTCCTTATAGTCTGGCAGGATGGTATAAAAGTAAGAAAGCCCTACGGTTTTCAGGTGACCTTCTACGTTGGTGCGGACAATAAAAGCCGGCTTGTTGGAAATATTCAAGTCCATGTTGCGTCCTACAACGGTGTCTCCGTTTGGCAGGGTCTTGGCAATGGCAGAACAGCCGCCCCAACCCTGATTGATGGATTCAAAGAACTGGAAAACCTCGTTATAAGCCAAGTTGTCATAGGTACCCAGGTCTAAAACATGGTTAAAGACTTGCTTTGGTTTCATGATACGTTTCATAAAATGCGCCTTCTTTTATTTTCTCTTTAATTGCACCACGGTTTCAATGTGCTCCGTATATGGGAACATATCTACCGGTTGAATCTTTTTGACTTTGTAGCCTTTTTTGGTGATGTACTTTAAGTCCCTGGAAAGGGTTTCCGGGTTACAGGAAACGTAGACAATGGTAGGAGGGGCCATTTTGACACAGGCATCTAAAAAGGCTTCGGTGGAACCAGCACGAGGCGGGTCCATCATAATAACATCTACCTTTTCTTTGGCATCGGCCATTTCCGTAATGAAACGGGTGGCATCTCCGCCGTAGAATTTGGCATTTTCAATTTGGTTGCGCTTAGCGTTGGCTATGGCGTCCTTGACGGCGTCTTTGTTTAGTTCTACCCCAATGACCTTGCCAGCCCCTTTGGTGGCTGCAATGAGACCTATGGTGCCGGTACCGCAATAGGCGTCAAAGAAGGTCTCTTTTCCGGTGAGGCCTGCATAGTCAATGGCGGTTTGGTACAGCACTTCTGTCTGGACCGGATTGATCTGGTAAAAACTCTTGGCGGAAATCCGGAAGGTACAGCCTAAGAGTTCGTCTTCAATATATCCTTTGCCATAGAGCACCTTTTCCTGCTTTCCCAGAACCAGGTTGGTGCGGTATGGGTTCACGTTGTGAATAACGGTGGTAATTTCCGGATGCTCTTTTAAAAGGGCTTTCATAAAATTGTTCCGGGCAGGGAAGATAGGGGTGCCGGAGACAATGACCACCATAATTTGACCGGTGCTGAAACTGCGCTTTACCAAAATGTGGCGGATGAAGCCTTTGCCGGTGTCTTCGTTATAAGCGGTAAACTTAAAGCCCTGCATGAGCTTGCGGATATCTACAATAATTTTGTCTGCTATTTTGTCCTCAATGAGGCAGTCGTTTACCGGAACCACTCTGTGGGAGTTGGACTGGTAAACGCCGGACACCAGTTTTCGGTGTTTATAGTCATAGGAGAATGCGGCTTGCACCTTATTCCGGTAATGAGTTGGGTTCTTCATACCGAGAATAGGCTCTATCTTGCCAAAGCGGCTAAGATAATACTGCTCACGCTGCATTTTAAATTGTAGTTGCTCCTGATAGGTCAGGTGCTGCAGCTGGCAGCCGCCGCACTTTTTTTGGAGCGGGCAAGGTGCATTCTGAGCCATGGGTTTCTCCTTTATGGTTTTTTAAATATTCGTAAAAAGTTTAAGATAATATTCTTGTTTTAAAAAGGTTTGCTGTGTTACACTTGGGTGACTTTTGAAAGGAGTAGACAGCATGAAACTAACAAAGCCTAATCAGATGTCTGAGTCCTTAACAGTGGCCTTCTTTCTGGCTATGTCCGGTGGGTTTTTAGATGCCTACACTTTCCTTTGCCGGGGTGGCGTTTTTGCCAACGCCCAAACCGGCAACATTGTACTGCTGGGCATTTCCCTTGCCCGCTTTGACTTCCGTCAGGCCGGCTTGACCTGCCTGCCAATTTTGGCTTACGCCATTGGCATTGTGCTTTCCAACGTAGTGCGGGTCCGCAAACGTTTTGACGGAAAGCTCCATTGGCGGCAGTACATTGTGCTGACAGAACTCCTGGCGGTGGCTGCCGTATCCTTCATTCCGGATGAATTCCGTTATAACGGCCTTGTGGCCATCCTCATTGCGGTTACCTGCAGCCTCCAGGTAGAAAGTTTCCGAGACACCAAGGGTCACAACATAGTCACCACGATGTGTACCGGGAATCTGCGGAATGCGTCCGTTCATTTATTAAAGGGATACCTGGGACAGGATCCGGAAAGCGCCCGGGTAGGCGGGAAGTATTTGGCCTACATTTCCATTTTTGTTTTGGGTGCCTTTTTGGGTGCAGTTTGCACAAACTTTTTCGGTACCTATGCTTCTTTGGTTGCATGTGGATTGCTTGCTGTGGTATTCTGTTTAATGTTCGTTAGACCGAAACCTCAGGAGGTTATTTCTAAATGAAATTTATTTTCTACCTGATTCTTATCAACGTCTTTACCTTTTGGCTCTTTGGCTTTGATAAGAAACGTGCAAGAAAGCACTTGTCCCGCGTTCCGGAATGGGTATTGCTTGCCTGTTGCTGGATTGGCGGTTGCCTCGGTGCCTACTTAGGCATGCGTTACTACCACCACAAAACCAAAAAAGAAAAATTCGTTTACGGCGTTCCGGTTATTTTCGGTATTCACCTGTTCCTGGTGGTTATCATTATTATTATGAGCATTTCCGGATGCGCAACTATGTAACATGTAATAAATAAACTCCTTGCAGTTGCAAGGGGTTTATTTTTTTGCTTATTCTTTTCCGTTCCAGCAGTAAGTGCAGAGCTGGGACTTATCCAAACCGACGGATTCTAAGAGGTCGTCCAACCGGTGGTAGCGCAGGGTGGTGAAGCCCATGTCCTGACGAATGCCTTCCAACATGTTGGCATATTCCTGGGTAGTTGGGTCGGTGTACTTATCTAAGGTTTCTGCGTCGGTTACTTCCCGGCCTTCCAACTGATTGATGATCTTTCTGGATTCCAGTGTCATTTCAGATGGGTTGCGGGAGAAGTTTAAGTACTTACAGTTATAAACAATTGGCGGGCAGGCAGGACGTACATGTACTTCCTTTGCACCGCTTTCATATAAGTATTCGGCGGTTTCCCGAAGCTGGGTACCACGGACAATGGAGTCGTCAATGAGGAGCATCTTCTTGTCTTCAATGAGTTCCTTTACCGGCAGCAGCTTCATGCGGGCTACTAAGTTCCGCTGTTCCTGGAACACTGGCATAAAGGAGCGAGGCCAGGTCGGAGTGTACTTAATGAATGGACGGGAGAATGGAATGCCGGAAGCGTTGGCGTAACCGACGGCATGGGCAATACCGGAGTCCGGAACGCCGGCTACGGTGTCCACGTCTACAATCCCGTCTAATTTATCTCTTTTAGCAAGGAGTTCGCCACACTTGTAACGCATGGCTTCTACGTTTACCCCTTCATAAGAGGCGGTCGGGTAACCGTAGTAAACCCAAAGGAAGGTACAGATTTTCTTGTCCTTTCCAGGGGCAACCAAAGTTTTGGCTTCTTTGGCGTCAAATACAACCACTTCACCAGGACCCAGTTCTTTATAGGTCTGGTAGCCTAAGTTGTTAAAGGAGTAGCTTTCAAAGCAGGCACAGATGGCGCCTTCTTTTTTCCCTAAAATAACAGGAGTTCGGCCCATTTTGTCACGGGCAGCATAAATGCCTTTTGGGGTGAGGATCAGCATGGAGAGGGACCCGTCAATGGAATCCAGTGCATACTGAATACCGTCAATCAGGTTGTCCTTCTGGTTAATGAGGGCTGCCACCAATTCGGTGGAGTTAATGTCCCCGTTGCTCATTTCAAAGAAGTGGGTACCGTCTTTGATGATGCTCTCTACCAACTCTTCTGAGTTGTTGATTTTGGATACGGTGGTAATGGCAAAGGAACCGTGGTGAGAACGAACCAAAATAGGCTGTGCCTCAAAGTCGGAAATACAACCGATGCCCATATTACCGGTTAACTTGGAAAGACTATCTTCAAAACGGGTACGGAACGGGGTGTTTTCAATGTTCTTCAGAGACTTTGAGAACCCGTCCGGTCCATAGGTTGCCATACCGGCACGTCTGGTGCCCAGATGTGAGTGATAGTCTGTACCAAAGAATAAATCAAAGATACAACTTTCTTCGGATGCTACGCCAAAAAATCCGCCCATGTGTGAAACTCCTTTATTATTAGCTTATCTTAATTCCATTGGTATGATGAGGCGGTAGATTCTACCAACCAAATGATTCATCATGTCAGAATAGATTCTTGGTTCTATATATTTGCCGGTGCTCATGGTTTCATAAACCACAGGACCTTCTTTAATGACCCGGGACATGTCTTTTAAGCCGTTGCGCTCATAAAAGTCGTGACGGCGTTTTCTCTGCTCGGCATTGGGGGCCTGTTCGTCTTCCGGCTCTAATGCCAAGAAGATGATTTCATCCTTGTGCAATTCTTTATAAGCGGTCAGAGCCTGGGTGCCGTAACCTTTGCCTCGGATGTCGGAACGGACAGCAAAGTAAACCAGGTAGCTAAAGCTTTCCTGCACCATGCTGTAGAAGAATCCGACGAAGGTGTCTCCGTCATAAATGCCGAGACATTCTGCTACGCCCTTCACGGCCTTCCGCCGAAGGATTTTATACGGAATGCGTTCCATTTTTGGGAAGGCTTCTGCATAAAGCTTTTCCCAAAGAGGGAAGTCCTTTTTCTCAATTGGTTTTAATGTGACAGCCACAATAAACGCTCCTTACAGGATTTGGTTAATTCCAATTTCTTCATTGCGCTTACGGTCTACTACGCCGTTTACCACATGAATGTTGATTTCAGCGGTAAGGGAAATGCGGGCCTTCAGCAGATGACCGCCAACAATACCCGGTTCATGACCGGCAGCGGTAATGTGAACGTGGACATAGCGTTCCCCGTTCATCATGCTGAAGTTGCCTACCAGAGAGGTAATTTCATAATTGCCTTTTCCTGCATAGTGGACTAGGTCATAGTCTCCTTTGGCCATGTCCCAAACGCCTACGGTGAAGTCGTCCGTAGCGCCGATGCCGGTAATGCTGCCGGCAGTAATATTTTCTTTCTCCGCCAAGTCCAGAAGGCACTGGTTAATGTCTTCGTCCGGATCTAAGCGAAGGACAATGTCGTTTTCAAATCTTTTATAGTTCATATGAGTTCCTTATTCCACTAAAGTAAATGCCAATGGTTCTGCATGGGTGTAGTCTTCCTGCAGGCTCTTCATGTAACTGTCGTCCGGCGCACTGCCGTCAATGTGTTCTTCCAAAGAGAAATAACTGTAGGAAGGGGAGCCGTAGAGGTCATACGTAACCGCAGCATTCTCATAGGTCATAATGGCTCCGTTTTGGACATCTACATAAATTTTGCTAATTTCGGAAGAGTCTCCAAACATTAGGTACTTGCCAAAGACGGCAATTGGGTAGTTGTCACTTTTGGAAATGACTTTTCCGTAGTCCATAATGTGGGTTCCGGAGTCCACACAATAAAGCGTGGCCTCTTTGGCACCTTGTTTGTCTCCGTCAATGCCGAAGGTTTCATCGGCTACCAGCAGGACATCATACTGTCCGCCAACAGAGGCAAAGGCAAAGGCCTGACCCTCTTTCAGATTTTTTACGGTTTCTTCGTAAAGTTTCTTGTCAATGTCGTTTGGATATTCAATCTTTTTGCAGCCGGAAAGAACCAAACTAAACACCAAAACCAACAGAAGAAATAGTGCGGTTGCCTTTTTCATAAAATCACCCTTTAATAAGAATCATTTACCTTACTATTATACTAGAAAAATGCGATTCATGATATACTGAATTGGAAGGACAACGACTTTAGGAGGTGCTTTTTTTGGCAAAAACAAAAAAGCGCAGCAAGTGGTTTATCTTGCTCTACATTGTATTGGCTTTGGCCATCCTTTACGGCGTTCTGTTTTTGGGAAATGTCATTGCTTCACATAACTTGAGAACCTACATAAAATCCTTAGATGCAGTGGATTACACGGGGGTATCCCGTATAGAACCGACCTTGGACAAGGATACCGGCTACTATACTTTCACATCCGACAAAGACATGAAGGTCATGGTTATTACGGACATCCATGTTGGCGGTGGTTTGTTTACGGTTCAGAAAGACCGGAAAGCCGTTACTGAAGTCATGACCATGATGCAGAAAGAAAAACCGGACTTCGTTATTTTAACCGGGGACAACACCTATGCAGTGCCATATCCGGTAATACATGGTGGCGGAACCCTGAATAACGGCATGGCTGCCAAGGACATTATGTGTCTCTTTGAACAGGCCGGTGTTTATTACACCACTGTATTCGGAAACCATGACACCGAAAGTATTGGCTACACCGGAAGACAATCCTTGGCAGAACTCTACATGAAAAAGGGCGGCCACTATTGCTTCCTGCAGCAAGACTTTACCGATACCGACAACGACATGCCATCCGTAACCAACCAGATGGTTGTGTTGAAAAACAAAGACGGCAGCATCCGGAAAGCCCTGCTTTTAATGGACTCCAACTCCTACCCGAACCAGAGCCCGTTGGCTTCTTTAGGCCAAGACTATGACGTGATTCACGATGCACAGGTTGCCTGGGCAAAAGACAGCCTGAGCAAGCTGGGCAATCCAAAAGTACTTTCCTTCCAGCATATTCCACTTGGCGAGTTTGATACCGCTTATCAGGAACTGAGACAAAACAACTGGAAAGACACCAAAGACAGCAAATATGTCTCCGGTGTTTGGGGAGATTCCTTTAACGAAAAATGGCAGACCCGAGTTGCCTATGGTGGATGGGCAAAGGAAGGCACCGCTGCGCAGCAGGATAAATTCTTTGAAACCTTAGGTCCAGACGGATTAGGCCTTCTGGAAGGCGTTTTCGTTGGCCACGACCACACCAATAACGCAGTCGTAACCTACAAAGGCGTGCTGCTTTCCTACGGCAACTCCGAGGACAACATTGCCTATGACGGCCTGGACAAATCCGGCACCCAGCGGGGCGCAGTAGTCATCCTGATTCATCCGGACGGCACTTGGACTCAGACCCATAAAAACGCTTACACCGACTACGGTTGTTCCACCACGGAATTCGGCAACATCTACCTGGACCACCCATACTTACAGGGCGATGTAGATCCTGCCTTCTAATTCAAAAACTCCATAAAAATAGAAAGAGCAGGCCACGCGGTCTGCTCTTCTTTATATGAAAAGATGTTATCAAATGATGTTATTGGTTGGGAGGAAAAGGGAATTATCGGATTACGGTGAAGTTGATAGGAGTAGCGGTTCCGTACTCTTTGAACAGCTGCACCAGATGGGAATCATCTTGAACTTCACCTTCAAATTCTTCATCTAGGGAGAAGTAGAAGTAATGAACTTTACCGTCATCGCCAATGTGTGCACTGGCATCCTCTTTGGTACACATGGCACCATTTTGAATGTCTATAAAGACTTTGCTGACGCGTTCTTTACTTCCGGAAAGGAGGTAGGTGTCTTCATAAACGGAAAGTGGATATGTCGGACCCTCACTAAATACTTTCCCGTACTGCATCAGATTGCCGTCTGCATCTACACCATAAAGGGTAGCGCTTGTTGCAATCCTGGTTCCATCACCGTTGTCGTAAACCTCATCGGCTACAATCAAGGCGTCGTACTCGTCACCGGCAATACTTGCAAAAGCATAAGCTTGGCCCGATTTAAGACTGTTGATAACATCTTCATATAGCGTTTCATTTTGTTGTGTTTTGGAAAGCGTGCAACCGCATGCAGATGCGGAGCACATCACGGTCACCGTGAGAAGGAGAGCAATGAATGCTCCAAAAATTTTTTTCATACATTACCTCTTACACTTTTTATCTTTCTTACATTCTTGTATACGGACAAAAGCAAAGAGATGGCTACTAATTATTTGTTAAAAAACCCTGAACAATGCGCTACTTCACTAGGGTGAACTCAATTGGGGTGGAATCCTTGTATTCCTTGGCCAATCGGTCATAAGGACGGCTGTCAGAAGACAGTTCATTTATATTCTGCTTTTCTGGGCAGAAGTAATAATACTGTGTCTTCTTGGAAGCGTCCTGCATTTTGGAAGCGCATTCCATGGTGATGAAGTCACCGGAGAAAATATCAATTTTACACTTGGTAATTTCGGTGGTGATTTCTGTTTTCAGCAGGGTAAATAGGACGTGCTTTTGTCCTACAGTCAGAGGTGCATCGCTATACGCTCTTCCATACCACTGCACTCGGCCCGATAAGTCGGTGCAATAAATGGTGCCTTCGTTGGCGGTGACGGTACCGTCCTTGGCTATGTTGGCTTTGTCGGTAACAATCAGCGCATCAAAGTGGCCGCCGGTAATGGAGGCAAAGGCGTAAGCTTGGCCCGGCTGTAAGTCCTCAATAATGTCGGAATAAAACTGCTGGTTCATGGCGGATACCATTTCCTCATGGCTCAGTGTCTTGGCAGAAGCGGAGCACACGCAGGAAATTGCCATTAACAGCGCGCACAGGAGAGAAACTATTTTTTTCATGGTTTTCCTCTTTAATCAAATAATGTCGGTAGTTAATACGGAGAAAAAAAGAAAATGGCTAGTAAAAAAGAAAGGAAGCCAAATCGGCTTCCTTTTTTAAAAAACTGCTTACTTTACAATGGTAAAGTTTACAGGGGTTGCGGCTTTATATTCTTTAATCATTCGCTTTAATTGTTTGCCGTCTTTGTCGTCTGCACCCAACAAGCTTTCATCACATACGGAGTGGTAAGAATACCGGATGGTTCCCTCTGTTAAAGGATCTACGCGGGCACTTTCAATTAGGAGCTTATTGTATTCGCCAACACCAACAATAACGTGGTTCTTTTCCACCCAGTCAATATTCTTGTTATCGGTCATGAAGGTGGTGTAGAGGAATCTGCCGTTGCCGGTGGCATATGGGGTGTCCGTATAAAGTCTGCTAACCCACTGAACTCTTCCGAGGCGGTCAATGCAGTACAGGTATCCACGGCCGTTGCCGGTAACCGTGCCATCTTTCTGCTTGGTCAGGGTTCCCGGAACCAGCAGGGCATCAATGCCATTGTCGGTAACAGGGATGAATGCATAACCTTGGCCTGGGTCTAAACTCTCAATGATTTCTGCATAGAGGGCTTCGTCCACTTTCTTCTGAGCATCTTTACAGCTCAGTGCGGAAGCGGAACACATAAGGGATACGGCCATGAGAAGGGCCATGATGAGGGCAAACAGTTTTTTCATTTCTAGGACTCCTTTGAGGGTAAATTTCATAACTCATGATACGGGTAATGAGGAGTTAAGGACAGGACTTTTGGGGCATTGTAATCAACTGTAAAGATTGAAATAATTGGCGTAATGATTTGTAACAAAATAAGAAAAGAGCTCTGGAAATCAGAGCTCTTTTTCTATGCAAGGTCATTTCAGATAGGTTATTTTACAACGTTGAAGTGGATGACATCGGCATTCTTCAGTTCCTTCTGAAGTTCTTTATAGTGAGTGCCGTCAGTGGACACTTTGTCGGTGTACTTTTCGGCATAGTTGGAATAGTAGTAAATGGTCTTGCCCTTTTCGGTGAAGCGGGAAGCTGCTTCATAGGTCATCATGGAACCGGTGTAAATACCAACGGTGTCCTTAACAATTTCAGTACCACAGGTGGTAATGAGGTATTTTTTCTGGGAAACAGCCAAGTTGGTGTCGCTGACAATCTTGCCATAGTTCTTTACGTTACCCTTGCTGCAAACGCAGTAAATGGTAGCCTTCTTAGCAGTAGCAACGCCAGCCTTGTTTGCCTTTACGTTGTCGGCAACAATCAGTGCGTCAAAGCCTTTGTCTGCAACCGGTACAAATGCGTAGCCCTGACCTTTTTTCAGATTCTTGATTACGTCTGCATACAGGATGCCGTCAACTTTCTTCTGAACGTCGTTGAGGCTCAGTGCGGATGCAGAGCACATAAGGGATACGGCCATGAGAAGGGCCATCATCATTGCAAATAACTTTTTCATTTGAGTCACTCCTTTAGTGTGAATTTGTTTTACACAAAGAAATACGGAAGAACGGCAGGGAAGGGCTAATAAAAACTGGAAAGTCATTCGTTCAAAAATATTGATGTAAAGTTCCCTTGACATTTTGAGAGAGGAGGCTACATCATTATTGGTATTGTTCTTTTGGTGCTTTCCATTATGGAAAAGATTTCGGACACCGTTTGGGCCGGCTTAGGCGGCGGCCTCATTGCTGTTGGCGTTTTACAACTGGTTCGGAATATTAAGTACCAGACCAATGAAGACTACAAACAGCAAATAGACATTGCTGCCAACGACGAACGGAACAAACAGCTTCGGGAACGAGCTTGGGCCATTACCGGATACATTATGGTATTGGGCTTGGCGGTTGCTTCCCTGGTATTCTGGATTACCGAGCAGGCTGTACTGGGACAGGTACTCAGCATTTGCCTTTGCGCAGAGCTAGCCATTTATTGGGTTTCCTATTTGGTGCTGAATCAGAAATATTAAAAAGAGCCCTGAGCGGGATGCTCAGGGCTTTTTCTTTTCGTTATGCTTCTAATGCTTTTACCTGTTTAAAGACTTCTCCAATGGAGTCGTTGATTTCCAAGTCCACTTTAATGTCCAGCGGTTCCCGGTTAATGACCACCAAATGCTTTCCGCTAAAGTAGCGGATATAAGAGGCGGCAGGGTAAACCCGCAGGGAGGTGCCCCCGATGATGAGCAGGTCTGCCTCGGAGATGGCGCGGCAGGCGCCTTCCACAGCGGCATCCGGCAGACATTCCTCATAGAGGGTGACGTCACAGCGGACAATGCCGCCGCAGGTGCAGCGAGGGATGGCATCCGTGCTGTTGTAAATGTAATCGGCATCATAGGCTTTGCCGCAACTCATGCAGTAGTTGCGGTTGGTGGTGCCGTGAATTTCATAAACGGTTTTGCTGCCGGCCTTTTGGTGAAGGCCGTCAATGTTCTGGGTGACAACAGCACTTAGTTTTCCGCGCTGCTCTAGCTCAGCTAAGTACTTGTGAGCATAGTTAGGCTCTACATGACGGGCATCCATTTTTTGCCGGTAAAACTCAAAGAATACTTCGGTGTTGTCCATTAAGCAGGAGTGGCTGAGAAGGTATTCCGGAGAGAACTGTTCAAAGTGAACGTCATGCTGATTGTAGAGGCCGTCCTTACTGCGGAAATCCGGTACGCCACTTTCGGTGGATACGCCGGCACCGCCGAAGAACACAATACGTTCGGATTCTTCTATATACTCATGTAAGGTCTGAATCTTATTTTCCATGGGACTCCTCCTTTGCAAGTTCAGCCATATAAATCTGTTTTCCGACGGTGGACACTCTCGGTATGGTTCTGCCTTCTAATACGGTATTTTCAGTCCACAGCGGATCAAACACCAGTTCGTTCCCGTTCGGTCTGGTCTGCCGGACTTGCCCATCGGGCAGCAGTTCAAAGGGATGAATGTCCAGTTCGCCTAACGTTGGATGCTCCAACTCAATGCGAACCGGCAACCGGTCCCTTTTCACCTGAAACCCGGCAGACTGGTAGGCGGCTAGTACAGCCGTCATGGCCCTCCGCTCAAAGTCGATGTCTAAATCATTATGATCCCTCTGTTGCCGCCCGGCCATGGCGTCTAACGCCCAGCCGCCGTCAATCCAGTAAACGGCATCCAGTGAATCTGCAATGTCTAGAATTTGAAATAAACTACTAAGGGAAACCATGAGGTCACCGCCTTTCCTTTTCATTTTAGCAAAAAGGGAATAAAATGAAAGCAGATTGAAAAGGAGGATTTTCTATGAAAATCTTATGTTTGTATTGTACCCGAACCCAGTTGACCAAAGCCATTATGAAAGATATTGCAGGGAGACTGGACGCAGAACTGGTAGAAGTAACCGACGGCAAAGACCGCAGCGGGGTATTGGGCTACTTAGGTGCCTGCGTAGATGCCTTTAAAAAGAACCCACCAAAGGTACAAAAGCCGGAAACAAGGCTTCCTCTGTCCGACTATGACAAGGTAATTGTTGCCACCCCTATTTGGGCAGAAACCTGGAGCAGCATTGCCCATGCTTTCTTTATGGAATACGGCAAGGATCTGCCGGCAGAAACGTACGCTGTCCTGACTCATATGTCAGATATCCCATATGACAAGGTATTCCAAAAGATGAATGCCTTCCTCGAGACACCACTTCAGTACGTTGCATCTTTCCAGACCAAGAATTATGATGAGGGTGTCAGAGAACAATTAATCAAAGACTTTGTAGAACACGTGAACTAAGAAAGAAGGGTGCCTATGTGGGCTTTATTTGCAGTTGGGTCTGCTGTCTTTGCAGCCCTGACCTCTATCTTGGCGAAAGTCGGCATAGAAGGTGTGGACTCTAACTTAGCCACTGCCATCCGTACCGTAGTGGTAGTTGCCTTGGCCTGGGGCATGGTATTCATTACCGGAACCCAAGGAGGCATTGTAGACATTGAAAAGAAGAGTTGGATTTTTCTCATTCTTTCCGGTCTTGCCACCGGCCTGTCCTGGCTTTGCTACTACAAGGCCATCCAGATGGGAGACGTTTCCAAGGTTGTCCCAATTGACAAACTGAGTGTGGTAATCACCATCATCTTAGCTGTCATTTTCCTCGGAGAACAGTTCACCTGGAAGTCCATTGTAGGCTGTGCACTCATAGCTGCAGGCACGTTATTTATGGTTTTATAAAAAGAAGCCTCCCAAAAGGGAGGCTTTTCTATTTGTCCTTGACTATGACGTTACGTTATAGTTTACATTAGAATTACCAATGGAGGTGAAAGCATGAAAACCGTGAAAGAAGTCAGTAAACTGACAGGGGTTAGCGTACGCACCTTGCAGTACTATGACAATATTGGGCTCCTAAAACCAATGGCGTATTCCGAAGCCGGTTACCGGCTTTATGATGAGGAATGTCTGGAAACACTGCAACAGATTCTACTGTACCGGGAACTGGAGTTTTCTTTGGAAGACATCAAGGAAATGCTGTATAGCCCAGGATACAACAAAGACCAGGCCTTGCAGCAACAGATAGAACTGTTGAAGTTAAAGGTAGAGCACATGGAAAACTTGCTTTCCTTTGCAGAGGGAATTCAAAAACTAGGAGGAACCCAAATGAATTTTTCTGTTTTCAGAAAGGACAAATTAGCTGACTACGCCGCTCGCGCCAAAGAACAATGGGGTAGTACCGAGGCATATAAAGAATATGAAGAACGCAGCAAAGATCAGAGCGCTATAGAGGCTCAGGCAATGTCTGTTGACTTTATGCAAATTTTTGTAGAATTTGGAACCCTGAAAGAAGGTGCTCCGGATAGTGCGGAAGCCCAGAATCAGGTAGAGAAACTGCAACAATATATTACGGACCATTACTATACCTGCACAGATCAAATCTTAAAGGGTCTAGGACAGATGTATGTAGCTGACCCAGAATTTAAAAAGAACATAGATGCTGCCGGTGGAGAAGGAACTGCCGAATTTGTATCCAAAGCCATTTCTCTGAAATAAGAAAAGCCTCCCAAAAGGGAGGCTTTTTAACATTATAGTGTGCTGCCTAAAGACTTCAATTCAAATATGGCAGCGGTATCTTTTGCAAGATCATCTCTGTCGGAAGCGCTATATGGCTTGTAGAACAAAATGTCCCAGGAGAGATATTTTGCAATGCATTCAAACTGCTGCTTAATGAGGGTGTACTGGAGGTTATCTGTGCCGGAGCCGCCAACGGCAATAATGAAGACTTTTTTGTCTTTCAGATAGGCGCCTTTGCAGTAGCACTTATCAATGACAAGCTTCAATTGGGCGGTCATGCCCCACCAGTATACCGGGGTAGCAAACAGGATCATATCTGCTGCCACCAATTTATCTACGGTCTCATTGGTGTCGTCCTTGGCTACACAGCCTTTGGTACAACCGCAAGCGTCACAGCCTTTGCAAGGAACAATGTTCAGTGCGTCGGCATTGATGATTTCAATATCATGATCTGCGCTGGCGCCGGAAACAAAGGCTTGAATGGCCGTTACGGTATTACCCTTTCTTGGACTACCATTTACAATAGCAATTTTCATATGTTTTCTCCTTTGTGCTTTGTTTTACTTCCAATCAGCAATGCTGTTCACTTTTGTGGTGCCATTAAAGTCCACGACGAAGAGAAGATCTTCGTTTTCAAACATGCGAACAAAAATTTGTTGTGTGGTAACGTCTGCCACTTCCGTAAAGGAAGACTCCCAGTATTCATTTCTATCTTGCTTTTCCTTACGGGACAAAGCACGAATTTCAGAAGTGTATTCGTTGAGATATTTTCTAGCGTATACTTCCAGTTCAGGATTCATGATGACGTCATAAGTGCCCCAAGAAAACTCACCAATGTTTTCGCTTCTTGGGTCGAAGTGATTGTTTTTACATTCGTCATAATCCAGATAGAAACTAGAATATTGAATTTTACGCATGAGATCATACATGTCGCTTCTGCTTGCTACAGAACCAATGCCTGCTTGAAGGGTATCAAATCTACCTTCGCCTGACTTGATATCCTGGGAAAGCCAGGCCAATTCGCTCAAGTAGAAATTGGTTTGTGCAAGAGCGTTCATATGATAAGGTTTCAGCCAGTCAAAGGTATCTAACTTTTCTTCGTCCAGCCAATAGACGTGGTTGGCGGAGAATTCTAGCAAACTGGAGTTACCAAGGGAGTCGCTAATCAGGAAACAATAATTCCAGTAATGATTTTGAGAGTATACATTTAATGTAGAAACATATTCTTTTGCTTCAGCTATAGTTGCACAGTTTTCGGCAATGTATCGAGATAATTCGAAATTGTATACTCGTTGATCGGAATCAGGGTTGGTTCCCTTACAGGCAAACTTGTCTTCGCCATTTGGCCAATATTCGGCGTGACGCATGTTTACTTCTACGTGTAAACCGGCGTCATTCATGATGTCGTCGCATATAAACGGAAGAAGGTTGTAGAACGTATCAGAGATACCGTCAGATTTTACGTCTTCATAATCCGGGGAGTAGTCCCTGTAGGTATATGCCAAACCAAAGGTCTTATATTTTCCGGCGTTGGTGCGGACAATGTAGGCGCACTTATGGGAAATATCCAGGTCCATGTTTCTGCCTACCAGTCTGTGACCATCCACCATCTTGGTAACAGCGGAACATCCGCCACCCCAGTTGTCGTTGGATTTGGCAAAAAATGCATTTGCGGCATCATAATTTAGTTCCGTGTATTCTTCCACTTCAAAAACGTACTTTGCAAGTTCTGTTAACTTGGAGCGGTTGCCGTTAACAACCGAACAGCCGGCTCCTCCCAAACACATGCATACTACGAGTAAAAGAGCCACCATGGCTCTCCAATTCATATATCTTTCCCTCATTTTCTTATCCCCCAACAGAAACTTATTTTATTTTGTTGTAAATGCAGCTTGCTGTGGTCAAATCTTGCGCAGCAATGCCAACCGACTTGAAAACAATAATTTCTTCATCGGTTTCCCGACCGGTTAAGTCGCCATTAATGACTTTCCCAAGTCCACCGGAAATTTTATCTTTAGAAATGAGACCCTGTTTCATTGGAATTAAAAGGTCTCCGGCTTCGCTGAGAACAGCATCATAAGAATCACAGAAGATCTTATCTGCACGTACCAACAATGCGGGATCTGTTTCATGCTTGTCGGGCTCATAATTGCCAATACAACTTACCGTGGCACCGGCCTTGACGAAGGAACCATCAAAAACAGGTTTGTCAGAAGTGGTAGTTAAAATAATCAGGTCTGCGTCTTTTACGCAGGAATTGACATCCGAAGCTGCGGAAATAGATACGCCACTGTCGGCATATTTTTCCTGCATCTGCTTTGCAAATGCGGTACGTTTTTCTGCATTTCGGCTAAAGACACTGACTTCTTTTAGGTCTCTTGCAGCCAGCATGGCATCTAATTGACATTCGGCTTGGCCACCGGTTCCAATTACTGCGCCCTTAAAGCATTGCTTTTTAGCAAGAACATCAAATGCAGCACCACTGGATGCACCGGTTCGTAATGCAGTTACATAAGTTCCGTCTAGCATGGCTAGAGTCAACCCGGTTGTGGCATCAATGAGAAGAATTTCTGCCGGAGTGGTTGGCAGATTCTTTTCTGCATTTCCGGGAATGACATTTACATTTTTCAGAACAGCCAGCCCTAATTCTGCAGCATAGGCTGGCATAAACAGAAGAGATCCGTCTGCCGTAGGAATAACCGTCCGGAGCGGCGTGTCAATTTGACCTTTTTCCGAAAGGGAATAGGCCTGTTTGACGGCTTCAATGGCATCTGCCATGGTTATTGCTTTTTGGATATCTTCCTTAGACAAATACAACACATTGGTCACTTCTTTGCTCATTTGGATTCGTCATATGGATGAATGGTTTCAATGTTACCGTTTTCATCTATATTCAGTTTGGTATACTTCACGCAGCGTTCATGTGTAACGCCACCGGAAAGTTCACAATCATGATAAAAGAGATACCATTCACCGTCAATTTCAATGACGGAGTAGTATTACTTACCATTATACTTGTAAGTCCATGGATCTTCAAAATATTGTTTATGCACTCAAAAATAAGTCACTTTATATATGATACAAACAGGAAAAAGTAAAAAAGCAGCAGAACCTAATTCGGTTCTGCTGCTTTCTTGCCGAAGCTTTATTTTCGTTTAGAAAATCTGTCCCGGAAGTTTCAACTTCTCCTTATAAGGGAACGAAGCATCAAACGCTTCTGCGTCCTGTTCATCTACGAAATAGGCTTCCGGAGTGGCATAAACCCCGGTAACCCCATCTAGATAATTTGGAGTCAGTTCTTTGCACAGAAAGAAGGATGCATCTTCACCTTCCGGCAAACCGTGGTACCTTATGCCAAATTTGGAAGCATAATCAAATCCGCTTTTGCCGTAGAAGTTAATGTCTCCCTCGAAGCAGACTACATGGCATCCTAGCTTTGCCGCCTGTTCCAAAGAATAATCCAGAAGTAGTTTTCCGTATCCTTGTCTTTTGCACTCTGGGGCAATGCAGATAGGCCCCATGGTCATAATAGGAATTTGTCTCCCATCATCAGCCTGAATAGTGGCTCTAACAAAGATGTTCTGGCCAATTACTTTGCCATCTTTTTCCATTACAATGTCCAGTTCCGGTACAAAGTCTTCATTGTCCCTGAGCTGATTTAAAACGTAATGTTCTAGACAGCCTGGTCTATAAACGTTCCAGAAACTCTCTCTGACAAGGGTTTCCACTTCTCTATAATCTGAGGGCTTTTCTAAACGAAAAGCAATGTTGTTTTTATTCATTGTTTTACCTCCTGAAAACTGTCAACGCGGCTGCATTCCTGCGGGAGGTTTGTTTGATTGTCAGCAAACCTCCCGGTTATGCGACATTCTCCAGTGTGTTGTACTTAATCAAAAAGCACTCTCCTAAAAAATAAAAAATAGTGTCCGAACGAATCCGGACACTATTATTTTAAAAGATTTTGCATTATCTAACAAGACCACCAAACTGATAATAGTAGGACATGATGTCACAGCAACATGCATAATGAGTTCTTTCTTCCATCATTGGGGTTGGACAGCCTCCACGGCTTTCAATAACGCAGTGAACTCTATAGTTTTTATCGTTGGTTTTTACATCTTCCATAATGGTCCAATAAGAAGAGCCATCTGCCTGGACATTTACCCAATCGCCATAGGTGAAATGATAGTTATAAGTCTCGGTGTCTCCACCGCCAACGACCTTCTTCAGTTCTTCTGCCTTCATAATAGCTTTTTTATCTTTTAACATAATGTAAACACCTCTTTTTCAATGTTGTTTCTACAGCTATTTATACGAATAAAGAAGCAAATAGGCTAGTTTCGCTTTTTATTTCCAAAAATCAGCAGATGCGGGGAATTGTTTTAGCATCTGCCCTTTCCTGCTCTTGGGGAAGAGCTAAGATGTTTTTGTCAACAGGGCGACGGTTTCTACGTGCCGTGAGTTCGGAAGTCTAATGCCTTGTCGAGCCAGACAATATTCCGCCCCTACAAACTGATACCCGATCGTACAAGACAATATTCCGCCTCACAAAATGTGCATTAGGGTGCAAGGGAATATTTCGCTGAACCAAAACAGGAATTTATATTGCTTTCTCCTCGTTTATTACACCGGTGTTCCTACCTCGATCAGATTTCCATCCAGATCGTAAAACCTTACAACAGTCTGTCCCCAACTGTGAGTCATCAGTTTATTTACATACTCTGTTTCAGGATAAAGCATGTCGAGTTTCCTGACAAAACCTTCTATATCTGTCTCCTCA
>JAZUIY010000014.1:0-2688 GCA_045642465.1 Acutalibacteraceae bacterium | reverse complement strand
GTCAGCGCCATCAGAAATCATAATCACTTCAGATCCGTAAGGCATCCGTTCAAGATAAGGGTATTCTGTTGAAGGCGTAGACCGTAAAAAGAGATCCGGATAACCAACTGTCCAATATGATTCGCCAGCAGAAGCAACGGACATAGCACACACCATCCCAATAAGCAGAGTAATCGCCAGAAGTTTCTTCATTTTTAGAGTTTCTCCTTTCAGCTGTATGAGGTAAAATATTTCTGGCGTATCTGCGTTCGAACATCCATCCATTAAAGGGATGGCAGCGGCCAAACTCGTTCCAGGGCAGTACGCCAACTGATCAGGCCAAGGGAATCACTTCCTTTCTGATTGGTACAGGATTATTGTATTTTGCCCGCCAGAAATTGAACATTGAGAAGTCTGTGAAGATTTCGGGCAGATTTCTCGCACCGGGGTCACTTGCCAAGGTAAGTTGGAGTTTGCCAGATTAAACTGGAGAAAAAGCGAAAAATCAAGCGGATGAGATCCGGAAATGGAGTGAAAAAGTAGAAAAAAGCATACCAAAGGGGTATACTAAGGCCGCAGCAGGGAAAGAAAGGTACAGCAAACAAGAGGTCAGAATCAAGTTTGGAAGTTTGCCAAAGTAAATTCGACCCCTGCAAAAAAGGTTGTCAGGTGCTGTGTCCCGGGTATCGCGACATCAAATGTTAATTAGGAAAAAGGTGTTTGCTTTCCGAATCCCGGAGCCAATAGGACGCGAATTCCCAATCATCCCAAAGGCCGTGAGAAGCGCCGAATATAACGCGTTTGGCCTTGAGGTAATTCATGGGAGAGCCGTCTTCTTCACAGTAATCCCAAGGATTGGAATCGACATCATGGCCGCCCCAGACCCACTTGTGTAGGTCGTTGCGTTCGGAGACAGTCATGGGTATCAACTCCTCCATTTCATGCATGGAAGCGAGATTGATTTCATAATCCACAGACCCTTTTTTGTAGATCATTGTACAGTCCTCCTGTTAAAAATCGATTTGTTGAGAACAACCTTCTGCGGTGGGATGGTGGTGCATCCCAAGCGGTTCAAGGCCTCATCACCGAAGAAAAAACGGAAGACTTCGTAAGGAGATCTGTTACCAATCTTGTCCCTGCTGTACGAATTGATATGGTCCATCATAAGGTTAATGTCTGCCTGAGAATAAAGACCGATATCAACGCCTTTAGGAATAAAGCGCCGGATAAACTCATGGTTGTTTTCTGCCGCTCCTTTCTCGTAGGGGGCAGACGGATCACAGTAGAACATATAAGTTCTTTGTTCACCGTTTGAGTCAAACTCAATAGCTTTAGGATTAGTGAATTCACTGCCGTTGTCAGCCAGACATACACCAAAGATCCGGCAAAAGATCTCTCTGCCCAGTAATTCATAAAGGGTATTGAATATATTCGTTACCGAACGGGAATCGTTGCAATCACGAAGGAAAGCCAACATCATTTCACATTGTACGAAATGAATCGTCAGCAAAACCTTACCGCCTTTTTTACCTTCTACAGAGTCCAGCTCTACAAGCGGAAGTTCAGGATGCCGACTGTAAAAATCCTGGTAAGCCAAATAATCACGGCCTTGCCGGCAAGCCTTGTCCACTTTGAAAACAAGTTTTTTCTTGCGGGGCTTGAAACGAACCTTCCGTGGAAGGTCCAAATTCCTGGCAGAGATCTGCTTCAGATCGATTAGCCTGTAGATGGTTCTTTCGCTTACCATCAGTGAATCACGGTTAGCTATACAGACATGGTGCGGGGACTGTCCGTTGCGGATCAGCGGAGAAACGATACTGTCAATCAGTTCCAGGTCTTCCTCTGAATAACTCATTCCAGCCCTTGCTTCCGAAAGCCTCTGCCTGTATTCTTTGTTTGCTACTTCTGCTTTGTATAACCGTTTTTCAAGAACGCATTCCGGTCTCCTGCCACAACCATTGCAGACATAAGGGACTTTGAGGTGCTTTTGACAGATATCCGGTTCATAATCCGGACAGAAACGATTACACATACTGCACCTCCGACAAAAAGCGTACTTTCTGGCGGAATTGCAAGGATGACAGATACAGGCTTTCTTACAGCCGAACCTTTTCTTACAATTATTGTAGTTGGCGGTCACGGTACCTATGCGTTTGTAAATAATATGACCCTTTACTTCGTTTGTTACAGTACTTAAGCTTTTCCCAATAGATCTGGCAATATCCGAAAAGCTGCGTTTGTTGTATAGCATATCTTCAATGGTCTGCCGTTCTGACAATGTCAGGTGTTTGTTCTTACTCATACTCGGTACCTCCTAACCCGAGACACAGCAAACACATGCTAACCCAAATTGCGCTAACTGCAAAGGTGTTTTGTTCCAGGCGGAGTAGACCGCTCTCGGGGGAAGGACGTTCCATCCTTCCCCCTGCCGCGGGAGGCACCCCCCTTCTTCCCGAACATGGAGGTACGCCTTTTGCCAGATTAAATTGGACCTTGAGATTTGCCAGAGTAAACTGGAGTTGAGACTCCAATTTACTTTGTCAAATAACTAGAATATTTTTGAGAATGTTTTTTTGTAAGATTTGCATTCCGTGTGCGTCCAATATAGTGAAAGGAGGGAGAATCAGGAAATGAATGATTTGTTTGAACAGATCTATCAAACTTATTTTGATCCTGTATACCGGTATATCCTCTCCCTTTCCGCGGATC
>JAZUIY010000013.1:0-16799 GCA_045642465.1 Acutalibacteraceae bacterium | reverse complement strand
TGGTCCAGGGAACGGCTGATCTTTGCGCCGGTCCAGTACGAAAACTTTCTGCCATTAGCAAAGACTTCAATCATTTGGAAAGCACCTTCAAGGATTCACGGTTGATTACCATCGGGTCAAAGATTCCGTTGCGCTCGATGATTTCTTCCAGCTTGTCAAGGTTACCGTAGCAATCATAGCAGACGGTAATGGCATCGCGGGACGCAAGCAACGGCAAATCCACAATCACAGGCAACTTGGAAACTTCTTCGCGAATGTACTTGAGCGCCGTCGATTCCATATCGGCAAGAGCCATGTAATCGTCAACGGAATCCACCTTGTTTCGCGCACGTTCGAAAGCTGCAGCAAAGCGGTCATGAACATCATCCAATTCCTGGGAACTGGAGAAACTACACTCTACAACGCTCTTTGTGGCCATGGCTGCAGCAGACATCAACGCCATGCGGCGAATCATGTCAGACAAAGAATCAGCAACCATGGACCCACCGTCAAATTCCACGGAGTCCATCAAGACAAGAGACTCATTGACGTAATCCACGAACCCGCCACCAAGCCCAAACGTTTCCTTGGTCATCGTGAACAAGTCCTGGAACCTTGCGGCAAAATCCCCGGGAGTCTGCAACAGCAAACCGATGTTAGAACGGATGCGGGAAATCTCATTGACAAATCCGGAAACATCACGCATGGTCTGGCGAGCGGACTCAACAGCATCCAGGGCGGAGCTGACTGCACTAGACACAGAATTGATGGTGTTCCTCGCCTTCTGCAGAATGTTGAAATTCTGCTTGAAGCTGGAGCTGGAATCCACAAGAGCCTTTTGGGCCTTCATTGCGGCCTGACCCTTCAGATCAACAACAGAGCGAGCGGATTTTTTCGGATCCACTTCCGGAATAAAAGTCACTTCACCGGTGACATATTCCTGGACGGCAGTGGTATAGGTGACTGTATAAGGACCGCAGCGGACCTTGAATTTGCCGTAGTACGGATGAACCAGCTCAAAGGCACCTTCGGTATTGAAGGCTTCTTCCAGGTCAGCAAGTTTTTTGTTTACATCGGAACCGACCAGATAGAACTTCATCGGGAACTGACGAAGAATCTTGCCCGTGTCCTCATTGACGTGCTGGTTGGTAAACGGCAACGCGGCGCTTACAATGTTTCGGCCACCATTCGATGTAACTTCTTCAACAAGGAACGGAACGCCGTTGTAAGATGCACCCACACACTCAATTTCACCGGCGACAGTCTGGATAGTTACTTTCTCCAGAGAGTCTGCATATTCATAGCGGAAAGTTCCCATTATACTGTTGCTCCAAGGGTGTAACTGCGAGACCATTCAAAATCGCCCTGTGGCGGCGGCGTAATATTAGCGCCACGCGGAACATTGTTGAAGTCCACCGCGAAACGGTTGGTGGTTACGGAATAGGACTGCTGAACTGCAGTGGCGATCTGGGAGGGAGCGGCCGGAGAAGCGGAGCCTCCATTTGGACCGCCGTCATCAAAAAGACCACCGACAAGAGGAAGGCTCTTGAGCAATCCTTTAGCCCCATTAATGGCACTAGAAATTGCACCAAAGAACGTATCGTAAATGAACGAACCAATCTGGGCAATACCACTCTTGAACCCGTCCCACGCCTGTGAAGCAATGGCAGGAAGCACGCTAAAGAATTTCACGAACGGATCAATGAACAATTCATACAAAAAGGATCCCGCCCTTTTGATACCATTCCAAATACCAGCAAAGAAATCATTAACGGCATCCGTCAGCTCGTTATTCACAAAGCTGCACCACATATCCCAATTGTCATAGAATTGCTTGACAATGGACGCGATTTCAACAAATAGGATAAGAACACCACCGACAGCCGCAGCTAAAGCGCCACCAGTCATTCCAATAACACCACTTAAAAAACTTGTTGCAATGGAAAAAAATGGCTTCAAGGCTACAACACCTGTAACAATTTGGGTTATCGCCGGAACCATTTTCAAAAGCAATCCTAATGACACAATAAGTTCAGGACTCATAACATCAACAATCTTTATTGCGGCATCCAATATTTTTGGGATTCTCGGAAGCAGGTCTTTTACAAACGTTCCAACAGATTCACCCAATTCTTTAAATTGTTTTTTCAATCCATCGCCACTACCACCGTGAAGCATATCGGAAACAGCGGTAAACAGGTCCTTAAACACCGGGAACAAATCCATTGCAACAGACATTTTTATCTGTTCAAATTCCTCATGCATTTTTTGAAATTCATGAGTAAACGCTTCCGCATTCGAAGCCCCTTCTTCAGAAAAGCCTTTGTCATAGGCATTCAAGAATTTTTCCAAACTCTCTCCACCTTGGGAAAGAATTTCGCTCATTTGAAGACCCGACTTTCCAAAAAGTTCAGATGAAACTAAAGCCTTTTGTTCACTAGATTGCAATTTAGAGAAACTCGACGCAAGCGCAATCAAAACTTCTCTATTATTTTTAAGACCTTTTAACCGTTCAGAATCAGCGTCTTCTCCAAACAGCGATACACTAAAAGATTGAAGTAATTTTTTGTCTCCATCGCGGGCTTTTCCGAGATTAACATTAAATTTTTTCAAAGCAGAGTCCATGTCTGCTATAGACATTCCTGAATCCATAGCAGCCGAAGACAAGGCCTGGTAATCTTTTACAGACAAGCCGACAAGACGCGAAGTTTTTGCAACTTTATCACCCTTTTGAGCATAGTCATCTACAAAGCCATAAATTTTCTTAATATCGCCAGCAACGGAGCTCGCAATAGCTTTTATACCACCAAAAACGTTTGATGCTGCAGTCCCTAGACCAACCCATTTAGATACATGAGTCATGTCATCTATTTGATCTTGCAAATTCGCAAAAACAGGACCCAAATTGATAATGGAATCCTTAATAATATTCGTTGACTGAACAACACTTGTTACAGACGATTTGTTAAAGCTGAAACCCAGTTGGGCAAAAATATTTGTGGCCATAACCTAAATTATAGGTTACGGCCACTCATAAACATTAAAAGTTGACCATCTTTTATTCAACCGTTCCCATTTATAAAAATCGGGAAAAAACCAAAACCTTTAATATTATCAATTCCTCCAAACAACATGAATAAAAACGAAGGAATTACATTCAAAACACCCATTCTGCATATAGTTCTGTACACTTCATTCTCTGAAGGAGCTACAAAAAGCATAACAGCAAGCAGAACAGAAGACATTAGTCCCATAAAAATAGATCCAACAAAAGTGCTTCTATCGACTGTGCCTCTCAAAACATTGTCAGAAATAACAACAAATCCATAAAACGGAACAAGGCAGAAAATCCACACCAGCAAAGAATCCGTTACAACCGGAGTCAAGATTCCACCCCAGAAAAGAATGAACGGAATAATCAGTCCAAGAAGGATTTCCCTGGAGGTCATTTTGCGAACACATGTCTTTTTCCCGTTTCTCATGTCCATAATATACATCTTTCCAATGACAAAAATTTACATTCTAGTAAAAATTTTGGTAAAACTACAAATGAAGTATATTCCAAGTTGAACTATTTCCAAGACGGAAAGAGTTCAAACGTAGAAAGCCGGAGGATTTCTCCCCGGCTTAATTCGTTCCCCTCATGAAGATAATCACTTGGCGGTCTTTGGATTTTTCCATTTGAGGTACTTCAGGGCCTGTTTAACGCTGAAGTCAAACCCTTCTGCATCCAGGTCCATAATCTGGTCGTAGGGCCAATGGAAAACGCCCGCAAGGACCGCAAATCCGTCGTCGAAGCCTAAGCCTCGCCACCGGCTAAAAAAGGCTTTGCGAGGGCTCCAATTTCGCGAACGTCTCGGGCATCCATGTTAAGCACGGTATTTCCGCTCAGGCCAGTGGCAGCAACCACCAGGGCAATCATGGCGGAGCCTTCCCCACCGGCGTTACCGATAGCCTTCACGTCTCGGCCTGTAAAGGATTCCTTGACGGTTACGGTTTCAATCTTTTCGCCGTCCACCTTCTGAACGGGAACAATCAGCGTATAGTCCATATTTTTACTCCTTTTATGGATTGTTGAAATAAGCCGCGCCCAGGATTCGAACCTGATCCAAATGCAATCGCAATCCTCAAGCCTCTTGCAAATGGCACCAACGACGCGCGGAGATTTGCCCCGCCTTAGCGGGGCGCTTGCCAGGTATCGGCTACCCAACAAGGCGTCAGGTTTACTTCTGTTCCTTAGCCGGAGGGCCCTGGAATTCAAAGGAAACTTCGCCTTCTTCGCCACTTTCGCTTGCTACAATGCTGAAGCAGGCGTGGTCCAGAACGACGGTCTTGCCGTTGGGCTTCTTCACGGTGACGGTCGCATCCTTGAGCTGCTGGAGTTCCACCAGGTCAAGGCTATTGGTATCGGTAATGGTTCCAGAAATCTTTCCGGGATTATTACCGACAACCTTGTAACCGTGCAGGCGACCATCGGGACCCATAACAGGTTCGCGGGTAGGTCCGCCAAGTTCAATGGTGGGCTGGCCCTTCAGGTTATAAAGGACGCCGTTCACCTTGAGTTCGAACACGCCACCAACATCATCAAAATCTGCCATCTTCGACCTCCTTAGTCAAACTGCATCTTGGACTTGCCAACGAAGAATTGTTTAATGAGATGAGCCGGAATGAGGAACTGCATTGCATACGGATCATCCGGGTCAAGAGCTACCACGAGATTTGCAGCGAAGTCTTCGTAGTTCTGCACCAGGCCCTTTTCCATCCACAACTGGTAACGGCTCAAGAGTTCTGCCTTGCCGAGTTCCGGAGTCATAACCACCTGACCGGCGCCAAACTTGTTGCCATCATCGGCAAGCTTTGCGTTCGGGTACTTGACAGCCAGATAATTGTTCCAATCCCAGCGCAGGTAGCTGAGCGTCATCACGGTTTCGAGCTGCATGTAGGCGGTATCCTTGGCACCTGCAGCGTTCTTCTTGTAGGTGGTCACGATACGCTTGGTGTACACGGAACCATCGTCAGAAGACACCATCAGGGCGCAACCAGCCTTGAGCAAGGCGTTGTTGCCTTCCATGCCTTCGCGGTCTTCGGGCTTGGGAGCAACAACACCGGCAACACCCCAGTTGGAGAGAGGACGTGCAGGATCGTTGAGAGCCTTGGGAGCCACGCAGCCAAGAAGCGCAGAAGCCTTTTCGTAACCGGTAGTCGGAGACTTCGGGAGAGCTGCAAGGACGATAGCCTTGGAGTCGGTAACTTCACCACGACCAATGAAGTCGGTCAGTTCCGGGATACGGGGCTTTTTGTCAGAAGTTTGACCAGCATTCAGGGAGAAGAACAGAACACCGGTCTGCTGGACGGTAGCCTTCCAGCGTTCATCAAGCATTTCCTTGATGTAGTTCACATTGTCGGGTTCATCGGAGCCAATCACGATGGTATTGAACCAGGTACCTTCGCAGGTAGCCTTGACCAACGCATCTGCGTAAGACGGGTCTGCACCGCCGTTTGCCATGTCAACCTTGACAATGGACAGGCCTTCAGGGAGGAATTCGCCCTGGTTATGGTTCCAGCGGATATCGATGCCGTTACCATTGGAGCCGCCATTCTTAGCCTTGATGGTGACAACCGCACCGGAAACGGTCGCAGTCACGGGAAGATTTTCCTTGGCGTTGATAGCGTCAGAACAGCCCTTTGCAATGTCGGCGGCAGAATCGTCGATGTTGACATTCACGGCACAAGCCTGGCCAGCAATCATCAGGCGTACCGCACCGGAAACCTTCATCTTCGGCACTTCTTCTTCGCCCGCAACGGAGAAGGTCAAAGTTCCTTGAGCCTTTGCAGCATTTCCGTCAGCAATGGGCAAAGCCCAGAGTTCACTGTTCTTGGTATTCTTACGGAACGCCTTGATCATCAAAGCCAGCTGGGAACCGTAACCGAAAGTAGCATCGGCCTGTTCGTCGCTGGTAATGCGGGTAAGAGTACCGTTAGAGCTCATCTTGGAACTGAGCGGCTGACCGATAATCAGGTTCTTCCAAGGCATTGCACCAGACTTTGTGGCGTTCGAACCATCGAACTCCGTAGCAAAAATCGGCACAAGATTATCGGCGGGAATTTCAGAAAAAGAGATACTCATTCTTCAGACTCCTGTTCTTGTTCAATTTCGGGTTCAATCTTTTGAGGAGCCTTCTTTGCAGGCTTTTCGGCAACGGCAAGGTCACCGCTTGCAATAAGGCGTTCAATGTAGCCGGTCACTTCGACGGATTCACCTTCGGCCAAGATCATGCGGTCTTTATCCGGAAGGTAAACAGGAGCGCCGGTAGGCTTTAAAAATTTTCTCACGATTCAGGCCTCAGCTTTGTTTCGAAATTCAATGCTTCGCCACCATCTGCAGCAACAGAATTTTTTGCGCGCAACCAATCTCTCGTTGGAGCCGTCTTGTCAACGTGAATCGTAAACGAAACTTCAAAAGAAATCCTGGCAGACCCGCGGTCCGTTTCAGTTCTTTCTGGGTCAGAAAGATTGTTGGCGTAACTTCTGAGAACGCACTTGCTCACAAGACCTTCGTAAGGGCCTTTCCAGCTCTTGCACGGGTCAATTGCAGCAACAATGGCGTTGGCAGCATTATCCAAAAAATCATTCAGGTCGGAATCGGAATCAACGCCATCCAGGTTATCTTCACCATTCATAAAGGACCTGGCATAAACATCGATATTCAAATCGGCCTTGGCATAATAAAAACGAGGGTTCGTGGCCTTGTCGTCAAAACTCACATTTGGAATATTGACTATCACATAGGACTCTTCTTCGGGCCAGATTTTCATCAGCCTGGAAGCAGAAACGTTTGAGCCGATGCCTTCGATATCAGAATCAATAAGAGTCTGCACGACGGCATGCCTAAAGTCTTTAATGCAGGTTAAAGTTCTTTCGCTCATTTCGTTTCCTTGAGTCGATAGACCACGACCCCGTCTTTTTCACTCACAAAATCAATAGCGCTAAGTTTCACAGAAGAGTGAAACGGCGTCGAGCCCAACGTAAACACGTCATTCTTGCGGGGCTTGCTTTCTGGAAGGTCGGAAACTCGCACAAACAGACGGTGAACATGGGCAATCGCGCCAACATCACCAACGCTTTCGGAAGGAACCTCAGGGCTGTCATACAGCCCCTTGATCTCGAAGGATTCTTTCCCGCGAGTCAAGGTGACGATTTCGCCGAATTCATTCTCGTTAAAGAACGTCTCGGCAAGATCTGTCATGAGGTCATCCTTGAAAGACATTGTTAGTCACCAGCCTTGGCGTTGAGGTCAAGAACGGCGTAGCCATCAGCCTGTTCCACAACCGGGAGCGGTGCAGACTTCACGACAAGAACCTGTTCGGACGGATCATCGATTTCGAAGGTCTTGGAGAACATCTTGGAAGCGAACTTGCCACCCTGCACATCGTTGATGAGGCCGTAGTGGATAGTTGCACGCATCTGGTCGGAAAGGAGCAAGGCCTTGTTATCCGGAATAATCGGAGCACGACCGTCTGCGGTATCGTAGATTTCGTCGTAAGCCCAAATGCGGATGTTACCGAAGTAACCGAGGAAACGGGCGCCGTTGGAAATCTTCAGGTCTGCAGCGAGATTGCCGCCGACATAGTTACGGATGTCGAGAAGCTTCTGGACCTTGGTATCAGCGCGGAAAGCACGACCGAAAGCCTTACCCATCACAAGGTCGGTAGCCACAAGGCCAGAGTCAGCATTGATAATGCTAGAACCATCTTCAACCTTGGTAACGAAATCGGTGCTTGCAGAATAGATGTTGTGGGAATCCTTGAAGCCGAAATCAATTTCTTCGCCAACGTTACCACCGGTAGCATTCTTAAGCTGAATCTTACCGTTGATGAGGGCGTCTGCGGCATACTTTTCGATGGTACGCTGAACCTGTTCGGCAAGTTCGCGCTGGTCACGACCGAGAAGATAAGCAGCACGTTCGGCGGGGCTGGACGGACCACCCACATAAATCACCTGTTCACCTTCGTTACGCTTGAACATAGCCACAGCGTCAGTAGCACGCTTGAGGCTGATGTTGAATGTTTCGAAGAACTTGGTAATGTATTCACCGCGAGCAGAAGCAGTGGCGGCAGCACCGCGAGCGACATACGGAGCAATCTTGCGGGTGCCCTTCAGGATATCGACTGCGATAGTCTGGGTGCCGTGAACTTCTTCACCGAAGAAACGGGTGGAAAGGAAACGACCGCTAGGGAGATTCTCGATGAGGGCTGCGGTCAGTTCCTTCGGGTCGAGCAAATCAAAATTGGTAACAGTGTTTGCCATTTTGTACCTGATTGTTGTTGGTTACTTTGCCTTGAAGGATTCTGCACCCTTGCTGAATGCAGCCTTCATCATCTTCTTGAAACCATCCTGGGCAACGGAACCGCCTTCAACGCTGTTTGCGGCAGCGGCTTCGGCTTCGAGACCCTTCTGGATTGCAAGCTTTTGCGCTTCGGAAAGTTCAGCACCAGGCTTTGCAGACTTGGCAGCATCCAAGTCAGCCTTGAGCTGGGCGATCTCAGCATCCTTTGCAGCAACGGTTTCGGCATTGGCCTTTTCCATTGCGCAAACATTTTCCTGCATTTTGGTAAATGCAAATTCCTTAGCATCGGCAAGAGTCTTACCGCTGTCCACAAACGCAGTAGCGTCTTCTGCAATGTGACAGGCTTCAAATAAGGCCTTCACATCGGAAACACTCTGCTTGTATGCAGCGACAGCATTCTTGGCAATTTCTTCTGCGGTAGGAGCCGCATTATTCTGTTCAGCCATAGAGCTACC
The DNA here is from genome assembly GCA_045642465.1 of Acutalibacteraceae bacterium. GTDB lineage: Bacteria > Bacillota > Clostridia > Oscillospirales > Acutalibacteraceae > RUG420. The sequence goes on along the minus strand of JAZUIY010000013.1, from coordinate 8,018 downwards.
TCTTTTTTTGTTATTTGTAAATTCAATCGGATCAACGCCCTGGGCAAGGGCTTCGCAAATTTCGTCAAGGCTAGCAACGCCATCGGCCAAGTTAGCGTCAACAGCCTTCTGACCAATGAATACGCCACCCTTACCGTAATTGTTGGTCACATCAATGGCAGTAGTGTTGCGGTGCTTTGCAACAGCGACAATAAACACTTCTGCAAGATCGTTCAGTTCCTGCTTAATAAGAGCAAGACCTTCGTCAGTATCTGGAGTCGGAGACTTATCTGGACTCAAGTCAGAAACAACTACATCGAAATTGGATTCTTCATTCTTGTTGTAAGAACAAAGAACACCGATGGAACCTAGAGTTCCGTTGGAAGCGGTAAACACTTTGTCGCAAGCGGAGCCAATCCAATATGCTGCAGAGCACATCAAGCCGCCAGTACGGGCGACAATAGGCTTTTGACCGCGTGCATTAAAAATCTTTTCTGCAAGGTCAGCACAGCCAGAAACTTCGCCACCAGGGCTATTGATGTCAAACACAACAGCCTTAACCTTGCGGTCGCTCATCACTTCGTCAAAAGCAGCTTCGATGGAATTGTAGGTATCCATCCCGAACCAGGCAGTCCACAAATCGGTACGGTAAGAAAGAACACCATCAACATGAATTACAGCCACGCCGCCTTCGCGACGGTCAATGACGTTCGGGCATTCAGGTTCACCGTTTTCCTTGAACTCCCAATCAAAATTCACGGACGCAAGTTTTTCGGCTTCATCCTTACGCATGGCAAAGCGGGTAGCGAAAAACGCATTCATCTTCTTTTCGATTTTCTTCTTACTTTTCGCCATTTTCGTTTTCCTTTTTATCACCATCTTCAACGGTCGCCACGCTCACACTTTCACTCTTATTCACTGCACCAGGCTCAGCAAGGCCAAGACTTTCACGGAGTTTCTTTTCTTCGGAAAGCTCGTGAGCAACACGGTCATATTCACCGCCGGTAATTGCGGCAACAGCAGCAGAACGGCTCATAAACTGTTCATCCACCTGCATCTTGATTGCCTGAGTTTCCTTGGTCGGGTCAAGCAAGAAGGCCGCATCACCAACCCAATCGCAGCGAGACCACATGGCTCGTTTCAACGGATTATCAAAACCAGGAGCCTTCACATCACCAATCAAGATGGCATTGGTCAACCACTTTTCGTAAACTGGTTGGCAAAAGTCGCTGACAAAGTTGTGCTTAATACGGTTGAATGTCTTCTTGGATTCAAGCAACGCTGCACGAACGGCATTGTAGCTGGAATTGAACTGTTTCAGCACGACCTCAAAAGAAATCCCAAGACGAGCGGCGCATTCACAGAAAATGGAGTCTACAAACGGCTTATAGTTTACATTCGGCCTGTTTGGGTTAGCTGGGTTAGCCTTGTAACCATTAGGCAATTCCACAATAGCACCCGGAGCCATTTCAATGGGCGCACTCGGACCAACATCATCAGACACACGCTGTTCTTCCGGAACATTTCCAACATCAAAACCACCGGCATCATCCGGATCATTTGATTCCAAGAATACGGTAAACATCGCGCTCACTACAGCAGCAAGCAATTCCGCATCTTGATAGCGTTCCTGCTGCTTGATTTGGCTAATAATCGGAGCCAATGCGCTAATTCCGCGACGCTGGTCAGTGCGATCAACGCTAAAGCAGTGAATTACATTCACATTTCCAAAAGCGTCAAATGCAGGAATACGAACCGTTTCAACCGCACTCGTGAAAGTATCCAAATTGTACGGTGGCCTACGAGTAAAGTGATAGGCTACAGGAGAACCAACAGAATCAACTTCAACGCCCTGGCTCAAACGTTCGCTTTCCATGATTCCAAACGGATTCTGAACTCGGTCACCTTCCATCAACTTCAATCGCAGTCCAAAGGCGTTGCCTTCGGATTTATACTGCGCAAGCGCAAAGCAGTCTCCAGTAATGTACTGGGTCTTCAACGCAAGATCTTGCAATTCGTGAAAATCGCACTTGTTTTCGGCATCACATTTCTTGGAGCCAGCCCAAAGACCAAAAAGGACCTGGACATTTCTTTCCCATTCCAAAGCCTGTTCCCTTGACATTCCCATTTGCTCCCAGGGAATTGAAGGGCGGCACTTTAATCCTGTGCCAATAACATTCGTATCAATGGAATTAATCAAGGCCCCAGCAAAACTGGAGTTCTGATAAAGGGCACGAGCACGGTACCCGATAAGCTGACGATCTGCAGAAAGATCGTAATCAGCGGAACCACGGCTCACCTGAAATGCCTTAAGGGCATCAGTAACAGTAGAAGCACCCTTCCAGGCAAGGCCACGATTCGAAAGTCGTACAATTTCGTTAGCCATGCGGAATAATGCTCCTAATTCTTGGCCTACCATTGCTGGAGCCGCGTTCTGCAGCTTCCAAACGTTTAGACCATTTATCCAAACCATTCTCAATTTCAGCAAGATTCGCTTTAGTCATGGAGCGACCGCCAATGGAATAGGACTGAGACTTCAGCACTGCAGAGAGCGCAGAAGTGTATTCATCCACCATTCGGCGGCAAAGTTCTACGGGATAAAGCGGGGTACTTGCCATTCTGCATGGTAAGATAGCCCATCCACATCGGCAAATACAATTTTTTGACCATCTTTTTTAAAGACGGTCATTTTGGGTATTGACAGACTATTTGGCAGTGGCTATAGCGTGCTTCAGCTGCTTATCGAATTCCAGGGGAAGTTCCTTCGATGCGATTTTCCGGACGATTTCTTCAAAGTCCCAGCGTTTCATCACCTTGGCAACAGGAACTCCAACGTAGAGCCACTTCATTTGCTTACGGTTTGACTTGTCGCGAATGGCAATAATATCCTGCCCCTTCTTGTTTTTGATGTTCTTGAAGGCGTGGGGCGTGGCCACATGGGCCTTGGGCTTTTTGGGGTGGGCATCGGCATATTTAAGCAACGCGCCGGCAGTCATTCCACGCTTGATCCTGCCACTGGAAAGTCGGAAGTCCTTAAGGCCACCGTCTTTGATGGGAACCATAAGCACCCTGGATTTTTCAGGTTTCTTGTCGCCACCCTTCGTGTTGATGTACATCCAATCATGCGGGAAAGAAACTTCTGCAACGGGATTTTCGCGGGTGCCCTTCTTGATCTGGACGCGTTGCGGCAATTTCGTATTGCGCACCGTAAAGGACTTCTTGAATTCCGTGGCAAGGCCAGGCTTTACTTTCTTGAAGGCGACTTCGTTCACCGCCTTAAAGGCTGCAAACCTCACCTGCTTCATGTCCTTCTTGATTTGGTTTTCAAGAGCCTTGCCCAACTTGTCCAAAGATACCGTAACAGAACTCATAGTTTCATTCCTCCCGAAATTTCTCGTATTTGTTTTTTCCTGCGGACGGGTCCTGCGCTCACGTTCCGGAGGAATTTCTTGCCGGCAGCAGCAAACTTGTCAACGTCAATGCCCGTCAACTGCAGGGCGCCCCTAGCATAGTTTCGCTTATCCAGGGCTTCGTTTCGCGGGCGTATTTTCTTGTAACCCCACACCTGGCTACCCCTCACCCATTTCTTGTAGCGTTTTTCGGCAGTCAGCTGGGCAAAGAATTCCTTGTTGTATTCCTCGGGCTTGTTTGGGAAATGGCAGAATCCGGGGCCAGCCTGTTCAATGGAGAGCCAATCGTAGAACTGGTCCTTGGCAATATCCACGCCAACGGTCACAAGGGTAGCGTTATGCAGCGCACTCTTTTTTGTTCGCTGCGGGCGCGTCACAAGGGGCCTTGCAAGGCCGCTCTTACCGACGCAGGCATAAACGTTTCGCCGTTCCCTTTTCGCTGTGTAGTTGTAAACATCGGCGGTATGGTGGCCACCTGAGTCTATAAGGGTTGCCGCAACATAAAGATTTTCGTCAAACACGTTCCCATAGGGAGCCATCAGTACAGAATCCAAAGCCTCCCAAACAGCAGGCTCAGCCGGGTTCCCCACAAGAACCTTGTTTGTAATGCCCCAGTTTTCAAGGCCCTTGCCCCAGCCGACAACTTCCACTTCCAAGCGGTCATCCTGAACGTCAACGCCAGCGGTAAGGACAACGGCACCTTCTGGAACTTCGGCTTCGTAATCTTCGCAGCGGGTCATTAGGCCGTTCGGATCTATAACCTTGCCGTCTTCAAGGCTCCACGCTTCGCCAAGCACATTGTTGACGAACGACTTCATCTTGTTCACGTCACCCTTGGCGTTCAAGAAGTCGATAACAGCCTTTTCCCAGGAGTACCAGCCAAGCGGAGAATACAGGGCGTTAATGTGGAAGCTGGGGAATTCTCCATCCGGATTTTCCTTGACCCACTGGCCCAAATTCATTAGTTCCGTTTTGTGGTGTTCACCGTATTCCTCGCCACAATGAGGGCACTTCATGCGCACGGTCTGCGGCAGGTTCCGTCCTTCGGAATCGCAGTCCCAAACGACGTTCGCCCATTCCCATTTATGGAGTTCGCCACAATGGGGGCACGGCACCTGGTAATGCCTCTGGTCGCCCTGGTAGAACATTTCGGTAATGCGGCAGTCGCCTTCGGTGCCAGGCGTGGAATTCCAGAAAAGTTTGCGCCGCGGAAAGTTGGTGGTTCTTCGACGCCCGAGCTCGCAAGGGTCGCCCTGACCGCCACAGTCCTTTGGCCATTCAGAAACTTCGTCTCCAAGGAAAATCCGGAAAGGTGCCGAACGGAAGTTTGACGGACTGTTGCTCCAGCCTGTTGTCAGCACACCTCCAGGAAATTCCTTGATGTACATTTCGTCGCCATAGAACAGGTCGCTCATGCCCATGGCTGCAATAGCCGGGTTGATACGCTGCTTCAAGAATCTCTTGGCAGTCTGTTCCGTGGTCTGGAATTGACCGATTGGCGACGGACAATGCTTGATGTAATAGAGCGCCGTATTGATTAGGACTTCGGTTCCGCCGATCTGGGAGCCCTTCATGAACACCACATCCGTGGCGGGGCTTTGCGGCGAGAGTTCGTCCATAATTTCCACCAGGTAAGGCGTTCTTTCGTTTCGCCATCTACCTGGTTCGCTTGACGCAGTTCCCGCGAGAATACGGTTCTTTTCAGCCCACTGGCTGATGGTCATGTCAGGAGGCGGTCGAAGACCGGCCAAGATGTTCTCAGCCACATGGTTGATATTCGCCTGGAGTGTAGGCGACATGCTGACGCTTGCATCAACCATCGAGGAAATTTTCCTCCGTCTTTTCGGTCAAATCCTTCAGGGCATTCAGGCAAGCCTTGCGGATTTTTTCACCCACATAATGGTCGGCATCGCCTGTAATTTCGATGATCTTTTCGTTTGGAATTTCGGCCCTTGTCATTAGGTCCTTGAAGTAGCCGACGATTTCCGGAGCAAGGTAAGAGTAAATGGTCATGACCTTGTCCTGAATGTTCGCGCCAATCTGGTAGGCAATGATTGCGGCCTGCTGCTTGGGAACCAGGCGGCCTTCCATTTCGTCAGCCTTGAGCTTTGCAAGGCGGGCGTTCTGGTATTCCTTTTGTGCCTTGGATGTAGCAAGGTCCGCGCGCTCGGCAGCAGCCGAACCAAAGTCCAGCGGATCATCCACATCGGTTACGCCAGGAATCGGAACGCCGAAGCCCGGAGTAGGAACATCGTAATTTGGATTGTGGGCCACGGCCTGGGCCGTCATGTTGTCAAATCCAGCCTGCTTTTGCCCCTGCGTCGGGGTAGTCACATGGCGACGGTCACGGGTCGCCCAATACTGCTGCGGGCTCCTGATACGGTGGAAACATTCCTTGCCTTCGGAGTTCTCGAAGGTATCAAGGCGCCCACTCTGCTTTGCCTTGGTGACAGCGGCATTTGAAATTTTGACAATCCTGCTGAACGCCGATGCGTTAATCAGGTCGGAATCCGGGTAACTATGCTGGGAATGTTTGTAGAACATACCCACATTTTACCCATTAAAAAAAATCTTTGGTTAAAATTGAACCATGTTATTTTCGGAGCAAAAGAAAAGCCGGGAGAAACCCGGCTGAAAATTATTTTTCCCATTCCATTGTGTAGAAATATCCTATCTGAGGATTTTCTATTACATGAAAGAAAACCTTGTGAGCGCTATCAAAATCAACAACACCACATTCTTCAATATCAGAGTCTGTTTCAGAACTAATTAATCGTCTATAAATTCTAGCCGGTTTTTGAGAACCCTTCTTAAAACCGAGAAGAACTCTAAACTGTAGAACTTTCGTTGGTTCATCTATCTTACATCGTATTCTAGGATTTACCTCAGAATACTGACTCTCAAAATCAACCTTGAAAGAAGCGCTTTCATTGTAAGAGACAACCTTGTCAAACTTAACTTTAATCGAGTCAAATTCACCATTTTTACCATTTGGTTTAAACGAAGACGATACATCAACTCCGTTTACTCTAACCTTTGGCGAACCTTTGCCCATCCACTTAAATTTGTGATCAATGCTATCAAGAAAAGGTACTTTAGATTGAATTAGTCGCATCGTTTCAAACTTTGCATTTTTACCATCATCACAGGTAAACGTACAGAAAGACGCAATTCTAACAAACTTATTTTTGTGAACTGAAGACAACGATTTACAGATAGCTCTATAAATAGCGACCATCAGAAGAGTAATAGAAATACAATAAAAAATCAACACAGCAATCAAAGCATATGTTGACTTAAATGGTATTATAGCAAGCGCTATAATCGAAGAGGCTCCAGCAATCACTCCAAAAATGTTTTTAAAAACATTAAGCATAGTTATACTTCAGTATCCATGGTTGTGTCCTCCACTTGGTTTTGTTGCCAAATTTACTAAGAAAATACCTAATTGATTTCGGTTTAGCAAACGGTTATATGCTATTCTGTACCATTTTATACCGTTAAACAGCGTTCAATAACGTTCAATATTGTTCATTTTCGTTCAGTTTCGTTCAATTTAGTTCAGTTTGTTTCTGTTTGCTTCCGTTTAGCTCTGTTTCATTCTTTTATCGTCTTTCAGCTGAGTTTTGTCAATATTTTCTGTGCTGGGTTCCCCTGACAGGGTATTTCTATGGCCGGAATCGGTCCAGCTGAGGCCATCTTGGGCGCCGAACTGGATGCGGCGGTCCACCCAATGCCAGGCACCATCCACCACCATCCCCACCCCTTAACCCAAATGAAAAATCCACACAAACGGCGGACGCGGCGCGTCGGACTCACCCCATCGGAGCTGCAAGCAGTAGCAACCCTTTTGACACCCGGGGGCCTACCCCGCAGGGGTGCCCATCATCCAGGACAACGGCAAACCATCGGTCCAGGTCACGCCACGCGGCACCCCTCCCCCATCACTCTTTTAACATTTTTACAAGTTAAAAGTTAAAGTTAAAATTCAAAACTCATTAGTAAAATTTAAAGTTAAAACTTTGCCGTAAATACTTATTTTAGGCGGTTTCTAGCGTGTTTTGACGGTTAAATAATTGAGGTTAAAGAACCGCCCGCCAAGACACAAAATGTCACAAACAACGAGCAAAGGCAAGCTGCAGGCCGCCAGGGAGCCACCACACCAGACTTTTAACCCTAAACGCCAAAGGCCGTGGCGAAACACCAACACGCAAAAAGCCGGAAGGAATCACTCCCCTCCGGCTTAGTGTTGTCCAACCCCAAGGATCTAGACAACGGTCTTTTTAGGCATTGCCTGAATCTGGTGCATCTCGCGGATACTCTGGAGCAAGTCCTTCATATCGTCGATTTGCCTAGAGGAACTGAAACCGCCATGTTTATCCACGCACATTTCGATTTCCTCCAGAGCCTTCACGCAATGGTCATGCATCTTGTCGAGCAGCTTATCCATGTTAACCTCCCAGGCGAGACATCAGCTTTGCCGCATCATCGGCGGTAAAGGTAAAGCCCATCCAGGTGACGCTCGGCATATTGGAGAAGGCTTCGTTCAACGCAGCCCGAATGTTACCTTCGTGAACCATCGTTCCATCTTCGGAGAGAATCCCGAAAGACTTCAGGGCGTTCTCGTAG
>JAZUIY010000012.1:0-1917 GCA_045642465.1 Acutalibacteraceae bacterium | reverse complement strand
TCCCAGGACGACTTGGCTACGATCCGACTTCAAGCATTGCCCCTGGTAATGATCGTCGGCGGCTTTGTTGGCAATCTTTTTGACGATATGCTGCAGGTACGAACCGATGCACTACTGAATGAACGGTTCCCCTCTGCACAGCGAGCCACGCTGATTTCGGCATCCTCACTGACATTTTCCTTGGTCATGATTCTGATGTCCCCGCTAATGGGATGGCTGCTGTCTTAAAAAAGAAATCGCTTCGATAATTAGGGCTTGCAAACTGGATCATAAGCCTTAATCACACGCTAAAGAGCCCTCCCGCCGGGAGGGCTCACAGAGTGTCGAGAAACCCCAGCCGAGCATCAAGCAAGGCTGGGGTTTTCAGCATATTGGGGGGAAAATAATGAAATAATCCAAGTGAAATGGAGGTGGTGGGTATCCCGCCAAGTCCATTTCGCAAACTTTTTCAAGTTCATGGCAGCAAATTTAAGCTTCACCCAGTTTGTAACCTGAGCCAAGCCTGTGTATCGAGTATATCGCATTCCGTGATTCTCCTTTGCATCTGCAAAGACACGTTCAATGGTTTCTTTTCTTGCTTTGTACATCCGTTTGTAAATCGGAGTGTGTCGTGCATCCTCGGCCAATTCTTCGTAATCCTTCCAGATGTGCCGAGTAACGGTCTTTACAAAGTCTTTGCTCTTGGTGCAAAGATGTCGGGTAGGACAGTTGGCACATACTTTGGGATCACTTTTGTACTCTCGGTAGCCATCACGGTTTGTGGTGCTGTATTCCAGAGGTTGGTACTCAGGACAAATAATACAATCGTAAAACTCGTCATAGACATACTTCCACCATTCGTGCCCGCCTTTCATGGTCATGGGACGCTTGTAGGCTGTGGATAAAACTCTGTTAGCGGAGAATATCATTTTGCAGATATGGGGAGTCTTGTATGCACTGTCAGCTACGAAGGTACGAACCTCAGGGAACTTCTCAACTATTTCCTTATATACATCGTCAAAGGCTACACTGTCATGAACATTGCCGGGAGTTACTTCCACTGCCAGAACTACACCGTGGACATCGCAGGCGGTATGAGCTTCATATGCCATCTGCTTCTTGTGATCGCCTTTAACAAACAAGCCGCAGTCAGGATCTGTGGTGCTTTTCGTCACAGTTTTCTTCTTTTCTTCTTTCTTGCGTCGCTTCAATTTCTTCTTGGACGTATTATCTCGCTTTTTCTTGGTTGTTTCCGGCGGCTCGTTGCTATTATCATCGTTGCTGTCATTATCAAAAGGTTTCTTACCGTGTGCCTCTCGGTCTTGGTTGACTTCTTCCAGGAGTTCTTTTGCATACCGCTTTGCTTCAACCGGAACTTCCATTTTGACCGTCTTTTTGAGATTGGCATTCGCCTTAATATGCGTTCCATCCACAAAAACCACACCCGGAGCTACATAACCGGCATCTACCATTTCACACAGAATCCAATTAAAAATCTGGTCAACTGTTTCCGTAGTAAAGCGGTGCCGGAAATTATAGCTGATTGTGGAAAAATGAGGCGTCTCTTCCTGCAAGCGATAGCCTAAAAACCAGCGATAGGCTACGTTTAACGATACTTCATCCGCAGTGCGACGAAGGGATGCCAGACCATACAAGTGCTGAATGAGAACCATTTTGAACAGAACAACCGGATCCACACTGGGTCTGCCATTGTCACAGCAGTACAAAGGTTCGACCATCTCATAAATCTTATTAAAATCAACCGCTGCATCAATTTTTCGCAGCAAATGTCCAGCTGGCACCAAGCTCTCGGTGTCAACAATTTCAAATACCCCTCGTTCCATTTTTCCTTTTTCCAGCATCTTGCATCACCCATTACAATTATACCACAAAAAATGGAAAAAGCCCAGCAATAACTGGACTTTTTCGACAGTCTGA
>JAZUIY010000011.1:0-1620 GCA_045642465.1 Acutalibacteraceae bacterium | reverse complement strand
CTGCCATAAATCCGGATCAGATATGCATCTTCAATGAGTTTGAGGTTGTTTCCGACAGAACGGAATACGATGATGAAGAGCCTGCTGCTGAGCCTGAAACGGAAGAAATAACATACAGCCGAAAAAAGACAAGAGGAAAACGGGAGACAGATCTGAGTGCACTGCCGAAGGTTGAAATATTGCACGAGCTTTCTGAAGAGGAACTGATTGCCGAATTCGGTGAAAACGGGTGGAAAAAACTTCCGGATCAGGTTTATTCCAAGCTGGAGGTTGAACCGGCGAAGTACTGGGTGGCAGAGCACCATATAGCGGTATATGCGGGAAAGAACTCGGATAAGATCGTTAAGGCGAAGCATCCGGCAGAGCTTCTTAATAACAGTCTGGCAACGGCGTCTGTAGTAGCAGGTATCCTGAACGGGAAATACACCAATGCAATGCCGCTTTACCGCATTGAAAAGGAACTGGAATCCAATGGTGTAAATCTTTCAAGGCAGGACATGGCAAACTGGGTCATTAAATGCAGTGAGAGATATCTCGTTCTGCTTTATGACCGGCTGCATGAGCTTCTTCAGCAGGAACATGTGGTTCAGGCTGATGAAACTCCGGTTTATGTCAGCAAGGATGGAAAACCTGCGACCAGCAAATCCGAGATGTGGGTTTACCGAACCGGCGAATACAATAAAGAGAAGCCGATTGTCCTGTTCAACTATGCATCCGGAAGAGCCGCTTCAAATGCGCTGAATTTCCTGAACTCTTTCAAGGGTTATCTTGAATGTGATGCGTATGGCGGCTACCGCAGCGTGGACAGGCTGAATGAAAACATAAATGTCTGCTGTTGCTGGGCGCATGCCAGACGACGGTTTTCTGATGCCGTTAAAGCGTACGGTAAGGCAGCACAAGGGGTTCAGGACACGCTGGCCTACAGAGCCCTGGAGAAGATTGCGGGAATCTACAATGCTGATGAAAAATTTAAGAATCTTTCTCCGGTTGAAAGACAGAAGAGGCGTCAGACCACGGTTAAACGTAGGGTTGATGCGTTCTTTGCATGGGCAAAAGAGCATCAGTTTGACACCGGAAAAAAGGATAAGACCTGGGAAGGCTTCAGCTATTGCATAAACAATGAAAAGTATCTCCGGTTGTTCCTGGAAGATGGTGAAATTCCCATAGATAATTCTGCAACGGAAAGAGCCATCCGCCCTTTTACCGTCTTCCGTAAAACATGGAAACTGATCGACACGCCATCCGGCGCTGATGCCAGTGCCGTTATGTATAGTATCGTGGAAACAGCAAAGGCAAACAATCTGAAAGTTTATAGCTATTTCAAACTATTACTGGAGGAAATCCCCCAGCATATGGATGACACAAATCTCAGTTTCATCGAGGACTTGCTGCCCTGGTCTCCCAATGTTCAAGCCGCTTGTGGTAAACCTCTTAAATCCAAATAGTCTTCTTGCCGTCGCTTTTCCGGCGGCTTTTTTTTCCCGTACCTGTGGTTTACCGTTTACGGAAAATGAGCAAAAAAACTCATTTAACAACAATGCATCTTAGCGCTGAGCAAACCTGCTTAAGAGTTATCTGCAAGTTTCACATTGTTTCAGAAATACCCGGAAATAACCGCAG
>JAZUIY010000010.1:0-2033 GCA_045642465.1 Acutalibacteraceae bacterium | reverse complement strand
TACCACGCTCCAGATACCATTCCAGATACCACCGCCCAGATTGTTGGCTACACCAGTCGCCCAGGGAAGCACTTTATCCGTCAAAATCCCTACCGCATTGGTATAATAATCTTTCAGCTTATCATTTGCCCAGGAACCGATTTCCGGGTGACTGGTCAGCCAGTCGTCCGCCCAACGGTACGCCTTATAGTAATAGGCCCGGGCATTCTTCGCCAGCAGGGTGATACTGTCAACCAGTTGGGGGATCAGCATATCCATCATCAGATAGATGGCAAGGAGAATCAGCGCCCAGGTCAGCAAGATGGAGGCCGCACGAAGCCAGGTGGAGCTGCGTTTGAGTTTTTTTTCGCGCAGCTTCTTGTTCTTATTCCACAGCTTGCAGATGATCTTTTCAAACCATTTGACAATAGGATTGAGCAGGTATGCCATAGCGGCGCCGTACAAAATCGGAGCTAAGATGCCGGTCAGCTTTTTCCAGAGCTGCTGCAGCGTGCCGCCCATACCGGCCTTATAAAACGTATCATAGAAAATAAGGGCGGCAATAATCGTCAGAAACGCAGTCAAGCCCCATTTCCAATATCGGTTCTTTTCTTTCATGGCCACACCCTCTTTTCTATCGTATTTTTCCTTTATAATGGTATCATACGAAATATTTTTCTGTTTTGCAAGCCCATTTTCGCAATATTGCCATAGCTCGCGCTTTGTGCTATAGTTAGGATACGTTAAATAGGTAGAGTTTATTGCAGTCAAGGTGGCAAATCATGAAAAACTTATTGTTCATTGTCAATCTCAAAGCCGGTAAGACTAAATCTACTGCGCCGCTTTTTGATGCGGTAGCACGCTTTTCACAGGCCGGTTACCTGGTTCGGCTGTTTATTACGACCGCAGGAGGTGACGCTTATCAAGCGGCGGCAGAATGCGGCAACGACTATGATTTGGTAGTTTGCGCCGGCGGCGACGGGACACTAAACGAAGTGATCAGCGGGCTTATGACCTTGGAAAACCGACCGTCTATCGGATATCTGCCCAATGGCAGTACCAATGACTTTGCCACCAGTCTCAAACTCAGTTCCAACCCCTCTATGGCAGCCGCCGCCATTGCCAGCGGGCGGGCCACTCATTTGGACGTAGGCCGCTTCAATACACGCTTTTTTGCCTATGTGGCATCCTTCGGAGCCTTTACAAAAGCCTCGTATTCGGCACCGCAGGCGGCAAAAAATGCGCTGGGACATTTGGCCTATATTCTGGAGGGGATTACAGATTTAGATACTTTGCGGCCTTATCGGGCAAAAGTTGAGGCGGACGGTGAAATTTTTGAAGGAAAATTTATTTTCGGTGCTGTCTGCAACTCCACTTCCCTGGGCGGATTGGTCAAATTAGACCCGCAAAAGGTGCAGATGGACGATGGAAAATTTGAACTTTTACTGCTGAAAATGCCGAAAAATCCAATAGATTTACAGAATTTGATTACCGGTCTGCTGAAAATGAAGTACGATATGCCGGGGGTCATTTTCCGCCATGTGAGCCATATTCGGCTGACCACAGAGGACAATATTCCCTGGTCGCTGGACGGCGAATATGCGCCAAGCTGCCCCCAGGTTGAAATTGAAAACCTGCCCCATGCCATTACCCTGATCCGCTGAATTTTTTCCTTTTCCGGAAATATGGGGAAATTTTTGGAAAAATTCGGAAAAAGACTTGCCAATTTGGAAAAGAAAAGACCCACCGCAAATGCGGCGGGTCTTTTTCCCTTGTAAGATTATCTTCGTGTCTTTTCGACTTAGCCGAAGAAGGACATGACCTGACCATAGAGGATCAGCAGCATGGCCAGCGGGGTGATGACCTTGCAGCAGACCTTGAAGTAGCCCTGAATCTTGAACTTGTGATTCGGGGTGACCTCGCACTCTTCCTTGACCAGATCGGTACCGGTCTCGTAGCCCAGCATCAGGGTCATCAGCAGACCGCCCAGAGGCATCATGACGCCCTCAGACAGCATGTCGAAGAAGTCCAGCCAGCAGTCGTTCCAACCCTTG
>JAZUIY010000009.1:0-2655 GCA_045642465.1 Acutalibacteraceae bacterium | reverse complement strand
AAAAGTACAATATCTATCTTCTTCAGCCGATATTCAATGTATGGGCTGATATTGAAGAACTCTCACACGAAGATATTGTCTCAAGACATCTGAATCAGATGATGCGTGACATTCGTTGCGATATTTCGTGCATCATGGGTTTCTCCTACGGAGGCGAACTGGCATATCATCTGGCATTAAGGTGGTATATACATACAGGGCAAAAACCGATAGTATTCATGGGAGATACTGTCTTAACCGATGTAAAGCTATACAAGCATCAGCAACAACAAGCGTTTAAGAATGAACTGGAGGCATATTACTATGAATTGCAAACTGAATTCTTCTCTAAACGGGAACGGCTTTCTGTCCCGGACTACCATGGTAAAGTTATTCTTATCAGTGCAGAGAAAGAGTCTCCATACAGAATCGCGAACGAGAAGGAATGGGTGGCTCATAATCCTCGAATAAACATTATCCCGGTTAACGATACTCATCATGGTTTGTCTGAGAATGTTGAGCATTATGATGGATATTTGTCATTGATTGAAAATATGTCAGCATCCGTAGGGGTTGATATTGTCAGATTTTGTCTGTAATTTTGCCATGTCAGTGATAACAACCTTATTTTGTATTGCAATCACTAAGTGAGGTGAAATTTCTGACATTGTCAAGGCCTGGTAAGCCTTTGTTTATCAGGCCGTTTGACAATCTTTTACGAAAAATGTTGCGGAATTAAGGAAACAATAGAATTGCCGGCAGATGAATAGGGAAAAAACCATAGCAAGGGTTACTGCGTGGGGTGCACTTGTGAATCTTGCGCTGGCCGCGCTGAAACTTGCGGCCGGGTTGCTGGGAAGAAGCTCGGCAATGGTTGCCGATGCGGTGCACTCGTTTTCCGACCTTGTGAGCGACGCCATTGTTCTGGTAATGGTGCGCGTGTCTTCGAAAGGCCAGGACAAGGGGCACGATTTCGGGCACGGAAAGTTTGAGACTCTGGCTACGGTTGCTGTAGCCATTCTGCTTTTTTTCGTGGGTGTGAGGCTTATGGTTGGCGGAATCGGGAAAATTCGTCTGGTTCTTGACGGCGGCGAATTGCCATCTCCCGACAGCATTGCCCTGTGGGCTGCAGTCGTGTCCATTGCGGTTAAGGAAGCTCTGTACTGGTGGACGTCGGTTACCGGGAAAAAGGTAAACAGTCCGGCAATGATTTCAAATGCCTGGCATCATCGTTCCGACGCCCTTTCTTCGATAGGCTCGGCTTTGGGAATAGGAGGAGCAATGCTGCTCGGAGGCAAGTGGGCCGTTTTGGACCCAATAGTAGGCTGTATAATAAGCATTTTCATTCTGGCGGTTGCCGTTAAGATGGTTGTTCCGGCCTTGGATGAACTTACCGAAGGGTCTCTTCCCGATGAAACCGAAGAGGAGATAGAGCGAATAATCTGTTCGGTGGACGGAGTGGAAAACGTTCACGAACTAAAGACCAGAAAGAATGGGCCCGACATAATTATTGCCACCCATATTGTGGTCAATGCTGCAATGAGTGTTGCCGTTGCCCATCGGCTGACCGAAATCGCAGAGTCGAAGCTGCGGGAAAAGTTTGGGCAGAAAACCCAGATTTCTTTGCACGTCGAGCCCGACTCCGACCTTCCCTCCTGAATGATACGCTCGAGGAATACTACCGGCAAATCTACCAGGGTCAATTCCTTTTTAAAAAGTTAACACTGATTTTTCTAACAATGACACGGCATCAGTTGCCGCTCCCTAATGAGGAACTGCGGATGTATTGGGAATAGGCTCTGTCGCCCCAGAATTCGTACCCTTTTCCCTCCAAACGGGTACCGGACCAGCAGGAGTCTATAAAGCCGTTTCTTTCTACCAAGACAGTGTGCCAGATGGTGCCTTCGGGATTCTTCAGAAGTTTGAAGGTTACCCGTTTGCCGAGGGCCCGATAGACCTCCCACAACCCGTCGTCTTTCAAGCGGAACCAGAAATCCTTAGAAAGGTCCCGTACCATAGCGTGGCTGCGTCCCCAGGTGCCGCCTTCCTTTGAAACCAGAGGCTTGCCTTCGTATATGACCGTGGCATCTTCGTAGGAGATTACGCACAGATAGTGCTTTTTGTCCTTAAGCCAATCTGCCAGCTTGGCGTGGTGTACCTCTTCCAGATAGCCGTAAACGCTGTCAATGAATACAAATCTGTGAATCAAGGGATTGATTGCAGGAGCGGTGCGAATGTATTCGAACAGGAAATAACCGCCCCCGGAATGGCTGCTGAGTGTGACTTCGGGCTTGTAGTCTTTATATAAGCCTCAATTCCGCAAGAAAGTTTGATAATGGCAGAATGAACGTGTCTGATGGGTATTGTTTTGGTCAGACGTGTTGATTTTTGCTGTCAGTTCTGAACCAGATCGCAGGATTGGGTGTGCTGATAGCTTTATCAGTCCATTTTTGGGCACTTTTTAAAGTGTGTTGCACGTGCAATCTGCGGTCTTGTGCAGACCGCTACCGTTCCGGATATGTTTTGAATTCGGTTTCAGCAACAGAGGCTGAGGTAGATTTGCCGTTTGGTGTATAGCGTGAGCACATCCGTCCTTGCTGAGCGTGTCCATTTTGCAGGTACGGTGACAAACTTGCGCACGAAGCGCTTTATCCTTGTGCTGCAATCAATACCTTC
>JAZUIY010000008.1:0-1723 GCA_045642465.1 Acutalibacteraceae bacterium | reverse complement strand
CGGAAGGTGTCATTCACTCTGATGATGGTCTCCTCGTCGCAGTGGAGGAAGATCAGTGACGGGATTACTTCCTGTCGGTATATTTCGATGCCGTTTTTCTGAAGGGTTTCTGAGACCGATTTGGAGCGGTTCAGGAACACTTTTGCGGCGTACCATTTTATGTCTGGCGTGTATGGTTGTATATCCGGTAGTTCGGTTTTCTTGTACAGAAAGTTCAAGTTTTTCAGGTTTTTGGTTAGTTTCAGTGGTTTTCCTGCGGTAGCGGGGCACATCTCCCCCTCCTCCCCTAAATTTAGTGTGTCTGAACCCGCAAATCTTCGAGCTGCCTGAACACTATTTGGGAGAGGTGAAATCATCGTGCGGATTTTCAGTTTCCGCCCGGTGCTCCTCCTATCCAGGAGCAGCCTCCGGTGATGGTTATCATCCGTTTCACGGATCTTTTCCGTTACTTTTCGTATGACATTCAAAGTTATGAATTTTTTGTCAAAAATGAAAATTTTTGTATCAAAAATGTGTGTTTCGCGGCACTCTGCTTAATTTTCTTTACTTTTTCCGGGGAATTCTTTTCTGTATTTTCGGCTGGTAACCTTCTGTGTGGTTAGAAGGTAGTGTTAATCAGTTCGTTGCCGAGTTTGTGGAGGGCCGACTCGATCCGTTCCACTTGCTCTTTGCGTGGCTTGGATAGGCCGTGCCGGTAAGACCATAGTTGTTTTTGGTGGATTCCGGATATGCGGCTTAGGGCTGAAGGGGTGATAATTCCGGAATAGTATTCCAGCATGGCCTGGACATCCCATTTGGTGACGAATTCATATTGCTTGTCGAGCCATGCCGGGTAAACGGCTGCGGCCTCTTTCCCGATTTCTTCCTTCGTGATACGCAGGGTTTCGACCAGTTCATTCTTTGCCATTTCCGGTGTGTCTCCCATGCCGAACAGTGCTGGGAAATCATTGCAATATGCTGTGTATGTTCCGTCTTTGGCTCGCGTGAAAACGATGATTACTTTTGTCATAATTGTTCTGGATTTTGGATTACAACCCCATTTCTTTCTTGATTTTCAGGACAAGCCTTCTGTTCATTTCCTGCTGCCGTGGTCTGGGACGGGGTGCGCACTACGTTTGTAAAGATAGAAAAATTTCTATTGTTATACAATGTTGGTCATTTGATTTTTGTCCTCCTTTTTCTGGCCGCTGATATCTGCCCCCAATCAGGTGTCTGCTTTTGTTTTGATGTTTAGGGGCCAGTTCCGGCGGACAGTCGTCCGCCGGAATGGCGGCCAGCATACCGGCCCGGGCTATTTGAAGCCCAGGCCTACGCTGACCGCCACCCGTCCGGGCTGCCCCGATTGGTTTACACCGTTGGGCCGCTGTTTGGTAGAAGGTTGCGAGGGTATGGTGGCGAAAGTGCGTTAACCTTCGGGCATTTCCCGAAAGTTGCGAGGGTTTGGTGGCGAAAGTGTATTAACCTTCGGGCGTTTCCCGAAGGTTGCGGGGGCGTTGGGTGAGGGATGGGTGTGGGTGAGATTTGGTTGTTAGGGAGAGGATGCGTATTTTTGTGGTGAGGAGGGTGAGGATGGTGGGGAGTTGGATATTAATAATTATTATTCTAATACTTTTTTTTATGAGGAAAATTTGTTTTATCGCTGCGGCGATGATGGGTTTTGTGTTAAGTTCGGTGGTGGCTTTGGGACAGGTGGATGAGAGGGAGCCGGGGATTTATGCGATGG
>JAZUIY010000007.1:0-1792 GCA_045642465.1 Acutalibacteraceae bacterium | reverse complement strand
TCTACCTGTGTCGGTTTGCGGTACGGGCACCTCACTTCGCCTTTTCTCGCCACCAAGCATCGTCGACTTCCCTACTTATGTTCGGTCCCTTACGCCCGGGTCAACCAACGCCCGGGTTCGGTTATCTCAAAGTGTCATCTGATTTAAATCTTTTGGCGGCTACGGAATTTCAACCGTATGTGCATCGGCTACGCCTTGCGGCCTCGTCTTAGCTCCCGGCTTACCCTGGGAGGACGAACCTTCCCCAGGAAACCTCAGATTTTCGACCATTATGATTCTCACATAATTCTCGCTACTCATTCCGGCATTCTCACTTGTGATACCTCCACCACTCCTTTCGGTATGGCTTCGTCGGCTTACACAACGCTCATCTACCATGTTCAACACATCCTAAGCTTCGGTATGAATTTTAGCCCCGTTACATTTTCGGCGCACAACCACTCGACTAGTGAGCTATTACGCACTCTTTGAATGAGTGGCTGCTTCTAAGCCAACGTCCTAGTTGTCTACGCAACTGCACATCCTTTTCCACTTAAATCCATTTTGGGACCTTAGCTGTAGGTCTGGGCTCTTTCCCTTTTGACTATGAAACTTATCTCACATAGTCTGACTCCCGGACATCATTTATGCGGCATTCTTAGTTTGATAGGGTTCGGTAGGCCGTGAAGCCCCCTAGCCCATTCAGTGCTTTACCTCCGCTAAACTAATCCGAGGCTAGCCCTAAAGCTATTTCGATGAGAACCAGCTATATCCGAGTTCGATTGGAATTTCTCCGCTACCCACAGTTCATCCCCTACTTTTTCAACAGGAGTGGGTTCGGCCCTCCATGGAATTTTACTTCCACTTCAGCCTGACCATGGGTAGGTCACCCGGTTTCGGGTCGTATACAACAAACTGCACGCGCTATTAACACTCGGTTTCCCTTCGGCTTCAATACTTAATATCTTAACCTCGCTTGTTACATACACTCGCTGGACCGTTCTACAAAAAGTACGATATCGCACATATATAGTGCTTTATCAGCTTGTAAACATAGGGTTTCAGGTTCTATTTCACTCCCCTCCCGGGGTTCTTTTCAACTTTCCATCACTGTACTATTCTCTATCGGTCATCAGGTAGTATTTAGGCTTGGGGGGTGGTCCCCCCGGCTTCCCACCGGGTTCCTCGTGTCCGGTGGTACTCTGGATACTGATACTTTAAATTGATTTTTACTTACAGGGCTCTTACCTACTATGGCCTGCCTTCCCAGACAGTTCTGCTAACCAATTTAATAGCGTACTCAGTCCTCAACCCCGAAAATATTGCTACTCTCGGTTTGGCCTTTTTCCCGTTCGCTCGCCGCTACTTAGGAAATCGATGTTTCTTTCTCTTCCTCCGCCTACTTAGATGTTTCAGTTCAGCGGGTTCCCTCCATATACCTATGGATTCAGTATATGGTACTTAGGTATTGCCTAAGTGGGTTCCCCCATTCGGAAATCTGCGGGTCAATGGATATTTGCTCCTAACCGCAGCTTATCGCAGCTTGTCACGTCCTTCTTCGGCTCCTGATGCCAAGTCATTCTCCCTACGCTCTTGTTAGCTTAACCTCTCGCTCTAATCTTTCGATTAGCGGTTCTTTTCTAAGAATTACATAAGACTCTGAGTTTTCTCGTTTCAAATTGAAGTTTTTTACCTTTCGGAAAAACCTTTTTAATTTTCCACATTTGCAAGTTTTACCTTGCGGGGTTTGACAGTCTTGCTTCTGCTTGACTATCTTTTCCTCTTTGACTCTTATCTATCATCGTTGTTTACA
>JAZUIY010000006.1:0-27732 GCA_045642465.1 Acutalibacteraceae bacterium | reverse complement strand
AGAGGTGAGTGACGCTAGCACTGAGCTGAGCCTGGACTGAGTGACGCTAGCACTGAGCCGAGTCAGAGCTGAGTGACGCTAGCACTGAGCCGAGTCAGAGCTGAGTGACGCTAGCACTGAGCCGAGTCAGAGCTGAGTGACGCTAGCACTGAGCCGAGTCAGAGCTGAGTGGCGCTAGCACTGAGCCGAGTCAGAGCTGAGTGGCGCTAGCATTGAGCCGAGTCAGAATGGAGTGGCACTAGCATGAAACTGGATTCGAAGTCAACTTAGCCGTTGAGAGCGGCAAAAGCCTTCTTGTTGTTCTTGTACATGGTCTTGAAGACTTCGAACTGCTTGTCGTAAACGTCCTTGTTTTCCGGGTTTGGATAGAAGGTCTTTTCGGCAGGGATGAAGTCCTTAACCTTGGACAGGTTGTCAATGGCACCGATGCCAACGCCGATGATGGCTGCGGCACCAACTGCGCCTACGTTCTGTGGAGAAGCAACGGTTTCCACCTTCTTCTGAAGAACGTCGGCCAAGATCTGGCAGGTGACGTCAGACAATGCGCCGCCGCCAACGAAGCGTACGGTGTCGGAAACTTCTACCTTCTTTGCCTGCTGTTCATACATCCAGCGGTTCTGGAAGCAAACGCCTTCAATAACAGCGCGGAAGAAGTCAGCCTTTCCGGTGTCAATGCTGAGGTTAAAGAACATACCGGCGGCGTTCGGGTCTTCGAACGGGCAGCGGTTGCCGTGAAGCCACGGGGTAAAGATTACGCCGTTGGCACCGGCAGGTACTTCATTAATAACCTTAGACATGTAGTCATAAAGGCTGGTGTAAGCTGCTTCAAAGTTGTCGTCGGATTCAGTAACATCCTGCTTCTTCAGGTAAATACCAACTTCGTCCTTTGCCAAATGTTCTTTACACCATTCAAGGCACTTACCGGAGGTTTCGTGCTCAGCAAAGTAGTTGAATTTACCATATTCAGCGCCAACAATAGCGGCAATCATTGCGCCGGTGTCAACGCACTGCTTTTCCACAACGGTGGATACCCAGCCGGAAGTACCGGAATAGATGTGGGTATCACCAGGAAGAACGGCACCTGCGCCTACGCCGATGAGGGATGCGTCCCCGCCGCCGCCAAATACAGGAATACCTTCTACCAGGCCAAGGTCAGCAGCTGCTTCTGCAGTGAGTCCGCCAACAACGTCGGTGGACTGAACAATGTCAGCCAGGTGGTCCGGGTTTACGTCTACCAACTTGCAAACGGTCTTGGACCAGCCTTCGTGACCCTTACGGGTATCATACAGCAGCTGACCAAAAGCGGAGTCCGGCGTCATGATGATTTTGCCGGTCATCTTTGCAATGATAGATTCCTTAACGTCAACAATTTTATAGAGCTTAGCGAACACTTCCGGTTCGTGATTTTCAATCCATTTATACTTCCAGATTGGGTCCTTAACAGAGCAGGAAACCGCACCGGTCAGGTACAAATATGGGAGCAGTTTAAAGACATTGGCGCCGGCAATCTGAATGCCGTTGGCAATGCCCTTCTTAATTTCTTCCTTAGCACGCTGGTCCATGTAAGACATTGGTCTACGAAGTACATTACCCTCGTTATCCAGAGCAACCAAGCCCTGCATCTGAGAGCAGAAAGAGATACCTTCAATGTCAGCCGGCTGAATGCCCAATTTTTTTA
Organism: Acutalibacteraceae bacterium; assembly: GCA_045642465.1. Lineage (GTDB taxonomy): Bacteria > Bacillota > Clostridia > Oscillospirales > Acutalibacteraceae > RUG420. The sequence goes on along the minus strand of JAZUIY010000006.1, from coordinate 26,054 downwards.
CTTCTTTGCTGGCAAAGATATCCTTCGTGGTGTCAGCCATAGCTTCCCACCATTCGTCAAAATCCTGTTCTGCACCGCCGTTCTCTACCATGTAGAGACCATAGCCGTGAGAAGATGCAGCCTTCAAAACAATGGTCTTGTCAATTTCAAAGAGACAAGTTTTAACACCGGTGGTACCAATGTCATAAGCAATAACGTACTTACCCATTTTGTACACTCCTTAAATTATCATTTCTTTTATATGCGATTTGGTTACTTCAGGGATTCCAACTCTGCTTCCGATACGCCAAAAGCAGAACGAAGGAACTTCATTAATTCCTGAACAACTCTTTCATCCTGAGATTCAATTTCGTCCCCACAGAAAATCTTCATACGGTTCTTGTAGTAGTCACAGCTGTAGGAGAACTGTAACGTAGTCAAGATGTTGTCGAAGAAGAAGGCAAAGAGGTCAAGGTCTGCATCCTGACGGACCAGGCCGGCTTCTCTTGCCGGTACCAGTACTTCCTGGTATACCTTGGCAGAAACGGATTCAATACGCTTGGCGTAGTAATCTGCTGCATTGGAAGATGACAGCTTGGTAATTTCGTTGTAGAGTTTCAAGAACTTCTCGTTTTCTCTGGAAGTCCGCTGAACAAGGCGGATTAACTGTTCCAACATCTCCAAAGGAGCTGCCTTGGAACCCAAAATTTCATCAAAAGAACTGTCCAAAACCTTCAGGGTTTCTTCCATGCAAGTAATGAACAAATCTTCCTTGGTTTCAAAGTATTTGTACATTAAACCAACAGACATGCCTGCCTTCTTAGCAATAACATTGATGTTGGCATTTTCAAAGCCGTAAGTGGAAAACTCGTCAATTCCGGTTTCCAGTACAGCTTTTCTGCGGTACGGTTCAGCGTTATCAAACGCTGGCTTATGATGCACTTCTGGCATAGGGGCAACCTCCAAGATATTAGCAACACATAAATCGCCATGTTATAGTTTATTATACGTTTTTTGGCCAAAACATGCAATGTTCTAAGGGCAAATAACAAATGTGAAAATCCGCGTTATTTATACATTTTCTATACGATGTTTCTTTTTTTAATAAAGTAATAGTGCTATAATTCTTGACGTATTAAATCTATTCCAAATGGAGGAAACTATGGATACCAGATTTGCAATCAGTAACTACCCAGATACCGATAAGCTCAATGAACAGCTTAACGAACTCAAATGGGCACCAATTTATTCCGTTACACCAGAAGCGCTTGCAAAGTACGAAGATGAATACTATGGCAAGAAGTGTGTAAAATCCAAGGAAATGATTGACATTGCTAAGGACAGAATCCCTGGTGGCGTTCAGCATAACCTTGCATTCAACTACCCTCATCCTCTGGTTTTCACCAAGGCTGAAGGCGCAAAACTTTACGACATTGACGGCAACGAATACTACGACCTTCTTCAGGCCGGCGGTCCAACCATCCTTGGTTCCAATGACCCAGTTGTAAGAGAAGCTGTCAAGGATCTCCTTGACACCTGTGGCCCATCCACCGGTTTGTTCCACGAATACGAATACAAGCTGGCAAACAAGATTGCTGAATGTGTTCCTTCTGTAGACAAGTTCCGTATGCTTGGTTCCGGTACTGAAGCTTGCATGTGCGCAGCTCGTATCGCCCGCCTTGCTACCGGTAATAAGAACATCATCAAGATGGGCGGCGCTTACCATGGCTGGTCTGACCAGTTGGCATGGTGCATGCGTGTACCTGGTACTCTCAACACCCAGTCCCACGGTGTTCCTATGTTTGTATTCAAGCACACCAACGCATTCTTCCCAGGAGACCTGGAAGACCTTGAAAGAAAGCTCTGGCTCAACAAGTTCAACGGCGGTACTGCTGCTGTTTACATTGAACCAATCGGTCCTGAATCCGGTACTCGTCCGGTATCCAGAGAATTCGTTAAGGGCGTTGAAACCCTCTGCCACAAGTACGGCGCACTCCTCATCTGCGACGAAGTTGTTTCCGGCTTCCGTATCGGTCTTGCCGGTGCACAGGGCTACTACGGTGTAGACCCTGACCTTACCATCTTCGGTAAGATCGTTGCCGGTGGTTATCCAGGTGCCGGCGGTGTCGGCGGTCACAAGGACGTTATGGCTCACCTCGGTGCAGGCCTTGACTCCTCCGGAAAGAAAGTTAAGAAGGCAATGTGCGGCGGTACCATGGCAGCAACTCCTATTTCCTGCGTTGCTGGTTACACCACCCTTTGCGAAATCGAAAAGAGAAATGCTTGCCAGGTTGCTGGTCAGATGGGTGACCGTCTTGTTGCAGGCCTCCAGAAGAGCATTGACGCTCATAACCTTCCATTCATCACCTACAACCTCGGTTCTGTATGTCACCTTCACACTGTTGCTACCATGCAGCATGAAGTTGACTGGAAGAAGCTCTGGACCGTTCCTTCCGTTCTGGATGAAACTGCTGTTCGTCAGACCGAAATGGAACACATGGGTGCAGCATACATGGCAGAAGGCCTCGTAACTCTTGCAGGCTGCCGTATGTACACCTCCGCTGCATACACCGAAGACATGATCGACGACGTTATTTCCCGTTTCGACAAGGTATTCGACAACTGCGGCAAACTTCCTGAAAAGAAAAAGAAATAAGATATCTTTCGGGGGAAGGTTTTCTTCCCCCTTTTCTTTTATGAAAGGAGCACATTATGGCTTACGAACTTAACGAAGCAAAAGCTTTGGTCATCAAAGCCGGCTTCGAACTCATGGAAAAGGGCCTCATCGCCCGCACTTGGGGCAACGTTTCTGCCCGTATTTCCGACACACAGTTTGTTATTACCCCATCCGGTATCCCGTACGAAGACCTGACTCCGGAAAAAATTGTGGTAGTGAACATTGCAGACTGTGAATATGAAGGTGACACCAAACCTTCCTCCGAAAAAGGCGTTCACGCAGATGCATATGCACTTCGTCCGGACGTAGATTTCGTTATCCACACCCACCAGACCGCCGCTTCTGTTCTCAGTATCCGCGGCTTTGATATTGAAACCGTAGCACCGGAATACGCCGCCGTTATTGGCCCACGGATTCCAATTGCAGAATACGGTATCTCCTCTACCAAGAAACTTCGGAACAACGTGGCAGCAGCAGTCAAGGAAAACGCTGACTGCAACGCCGTTCTCATGAAGCACCACGGTGCCGTTTGCATGGGCTCCGACTACGACAATGCATTTGCCATTGCCGACGCTTTGGAACGTGCTTGTGAAGCCTGCATTGCCGACGTGGTTAAGAAGAACGGCGGGGCTTCTTACGAAGACCTGGCTGCCACCTTCACCAACCGCTGCGTACCAGCAGCCAACAAAGACATTGCGCTTCAGGACTTAGGTTCTTCCAAGAAGAACGAAGACGGCTCCTTCACCCTCACCATGAAGGACGGTGCCACCTATGAATGCACCCAGTATGGCAACGGAAAGGCCGGCATTGTACCGCGCTGCGCTGCCATTCACGCTGAAATCTATAAGAATTCTGACGTAAAGTTTGTTTCCCATTACACCGCTCCGGAAGCAGTAGCTGTTTCCAAGGAAGGTATCTCTGAACCACTTTACTTTGACGACTTCGTTCAGATTGCCGGCTTCTCCGTAGAGAACTGTGACTGGACTGACGACTCTTACCGCAAACAGGCTCTTATCATTGGTAAGGCAGCCGACGGCAAGAACGCCATCTTCGTTAAAGGCCAGGGCGCACTTTGCACCGCCTCCAACGAATATGACGCCAAGGCCGTAGAACTGGTTCTGGAAAAGGAATGCCGCGCTCATCTCTTTGCCGGCCTCATTTCCGATGCCACCACCGTTGGCCTCCTGGGCGGCGTCCTGGAACGTGTTGTTTACGTTCTCAAGTACTCCAAGCAGGCTGACAAATAATGCTGCCGCAAAGTTAAGCAAAACAGCTAAGGCAAGCAAGGTTATTTGCAAAACAAAAAAGACCGAATCCAAATGGATTCGGTCTTTTCTTTTGCTAATGTAAGCGCCGCGCGTGGGCGTCTTACTTTTTCAAAGCAGCTTCTGCAGCGTCAAGAACCTTGTCAATGTTGGCCTTGTTGCACTGCTGTTTTGCTGTCTTAGCGGCAGCATCTACCAGGCTGTCGATGTTATCAGGAGCCTTTTCTTTGATTTCTTTTGCCAAAGCATCAATGAGGTCGTCGCCCTTTTCAGCAATTACGTTTTCAACTGCATCCTTGATGCCATTTTCCAGGTTAGATAAATCCATAAAATTTTCCTCCATAAAGTTTAAGAAAGTTTATCTGCCAACGCTTGGGTTTTCTGATTAAACCATGTTTCCCACCTGGCCAGAGGCTTCTCTAAGGCCTTCATAAACGGCTTTTCCAGTCCATACTGGCGAAGTAGGTCTATGGCACATCCCATAGCGAAAATGGCCACCATAACAAACAATGCGTATGGTACCAACGCCGGGGAATCAGACCAGTCTGGAATGTGGAATAAGTTATTCCACATCCACGGACGGGTACTGTAGTTGTCGTGTAACATGTATACGCCCAAACTTGTAGATGCTAAGGTGTTAATCCACTTATAGTTCGGTAAGTTCCAGCGCTTGAAACCTAAGAATGCAGCAATGGACAAGAAGACAATGACCACGCTCTGCATTTGGCGGATGGTCTGAGAATGCTGATAGAAATACGGTTCCTCAGTAACTGCAAAGAGTACCAACATAAGGTATTCCACCAGCCAGATGAACAAGATGCCACCTACTAAGGTCAACATCCACTGTTTACTGGTGCCCGGAATCTTCTCCTCTACCCTGCGGATAAAGCCACCCAGCAAGTATAAATATAAGAAGAAGATTAGGGAAGTTGAGTCAAAGTCTGCATCGCCAAAGGTTGGGAAGAGAACAAACATGACTGTCATGGCAATGAGGGTGCCCAAATGTTCCTTGATGCTGGAAGCCTTCATGAATTTGTTCATGAACGGGCTTAAACAGAACATGACAATGTAGTCGGTAATGAAATACCACTGGGCATACGGTACATTCCAGGTAATTCTCCATACTTGATAAAAGTTGTAATCATTCATGAAGACCCCGAAAATGCCAAAGCATAAGCCATAAAACGTGGCTTCTGCAAACACTTTCACCAGTCTGTCCCAACGGAACCGGTCTGCAGTGGACAGGAAGTAACCACTAATGATGATAAAGGTGTCTACCCCCAGTTTTCCCCCGAAATGCATGAACATGTTTGCCACTGCATTGGGCTGCATTGGGTAGTCAAATACCAATCCACCGTGTAAGGACAAGTGGTTCAGAATAATAATGAGAATACAGAAGATGCGGAGCACCTCTATATTGGAACTTCGAACTTTAGCCATTGTTACGCAGCTTTCGTGAATTATTCAGCAAAATCTAATCCTTCAGAATCGAAGAGGTAAAGAGCTTCCAGAAGAGTGCTGATACCAGCCTTGATGGTCTTCGGATCCAGGTTATCTTCGGTGTCAAGACGAGTGTGATAGTAACGTGCCGGAGTTGGGTCCATAGCAGCAAGGCAGCAAGCCTTCATACCGCCCTGAACAATGGCAGCAGCGTCGGAAGAACCGAAGAATACGTTTGCGTATGGAAGGTCAAGACCTGCGTTCTGGGATGCCTTCTTGGCAAGAGCAGCGGTCTTAGCGTCAAGCTTAACGGTACCGGACATATCCTTGTTGTAGATGCCCATGTCGTCAAAGTCGCGAAGGGTGTCAGTGCAGATGCAGATAGTTTCTACGCCGGAATCAGCGAATTCCTTAGCGTGAGCCTTTGCGAATGCCTTAGCACCACGGAGGCCTGCTTCTTCACAAGCCATGGAAATGGAAACAACTTCGGTGTTTTCGAAACGGATGTCGTTGTCAACCAGATACTGCATAACAGCCATGGAACCGAATACGCCGGTCAGGTTGTCGTTTGCACCAGGAACTACAAGGCCCCAGTTTACGAAGTTGATGATGAGAACCATTTCTGGAATGGTGAGAATTAAGAAGAAGAGAGAAATGATCTTCAGAGCGGTGATTTCACGGATGCCAGGGATGGCAAGCATGAGAATGCCGATAACCAGGTCAGCAACCAGACATACAATACCAATTACAATAACGGTAGTCAGGCACTTACCACCACCGAGGTAGGTGTAACGCCATTCGTATGCGGAGTCAATGTGACCGGAGAAGATGATTCTCTTCTTGGTTTCACCCTTTGCTTTACGGGTGCAGATAACGTTGTATGCGTCTCTTTCCGGGAAGAGTGGGTCCAGCATTTCCTTATAGAACAGGAATTCGCCAACAATACATACAACGGAAATAACGGTAAGTACCAGAGCAACAATTGCTGCCCAAGTGCCAAATACGCCAAAGAACTTTAAGAGTAACAGAACGGCAGCAAGCAGCATGCAGATACCGTCAATAAGAACCCAACCCATGAATGCTTTTGGATGGAGTTTAAAGCCTTCTTTTACTACGGTGTCAGCAGTACCGGTCATGTGTTCCATAACGTAGTCCTGTGCTTTGTGTTCGCTGTCTTCACCGGATTCACGAGGTCCAACAGTACCGATTACGGTACGGATCTGTTCTTCCACATAGGCAGCATATTTTTCTAACTGTTCTTCGAAGTTAGCAACGCTTTCTTTTGCAAGCATAACGTTCAAGTCCTTTCAACTAAAAATAAAAAGAAATGGCGTCACCACGTAAAGTAGTGACGCCAGTGTCACAGAAGTACTGTGTAATTAGCCTTTGAATTCGCCGTTTTCGATGTGTTCAAGGCACTTAACAGAAGCAGCATAGCAGTCAGCCAGACCCTTGAGGTCAAGGTTGTCATAGGTATCTCTTCTGGTGTGATAGTAGTCTTCCAACTTATGGTTCAAACCGGTAACGTCGCCAGCGCGGAAACCAGCCTGAGCAAATGCAGCACCGTCGGTAGCGCCGCCAAGTGGAGGAACCATGCCCTTCTTTACGAATACGCCGGTTTCTTCACAAGACTGCATGAAGAGGTCGTTCAGAGGAACGTCGGTCTTTACAGTACCGTTCAGGTCTCTGTAGTTAGCAAGTAAGTACTTTGGATCGTGGATGGTATCGTAGCCATAGATGTAGGTTGGGATACCGTCGTTGAACTTAGGGTCGTCCTTGTGAGCGTCGCACCATGCTTTTGCACCACGAAGACCAGCTTCTTCAGAACCGGTAAGGATAACACCAACTTCGGTGTTTTCGAGTTCAATGCCCTTTTCCTTGAGTTCCTTGAGGATTGCAAGGCCCATGTAGCAACCGGAAAGGTTGTCGTTAGCGCCGTCTACAATGTGTCTCTTGTCGCCCTTAGGATCCCACCAGGACCAGATGAAGTTCATGCCAATCCAGAACGGCAAGAACAGAAGGCCCCAAAGACCCATCTTCCAGCACAGATCAGGATCTACGCCGGCAAGGTTCATGATTGCAACTGCCCAATAATAGAATACGCCGATAACGGTGATGATGATGTGGCCTTCGAAGCCAACACCGCCGAGAGCGTAGTTTACAGGCCATTCCCAAACTGCGTCAGTATGACCGTTGAAGTATACGCGCTGCTTGATTTCGCCGGTAGGCTTCTTGGAAGCCCAGATGTTATGACCAGTCTTTGCTGGGTAAAGTTTATCTACAAACTTTACATACATACCGAACTGAAGCAGGCAGATAACAAGACCAAATACCATGAGGATAAGAGCGATAATGCCAAGACCAGGCATAGCGTTCTTAACGCCGATCATGATGAGAACCATGCCGATGAATTCAAGGGCCATGGTAATCCAGATCCAGCCCATGAAGGACTGTGGGTGTTCTTCGAATTCTTCAACATAAGCTTCGTCACAACCATATTCGTTGAGGCAAAGATCCTTGAAGTATTCGGATACTGCGAGTTCGCCTTCAGAACCAGGGTCTCTCTTTGGAAGAGTAGTACAAACCTTGGTGATGTCGTCGATCATCCACTGAGCGGCTTTTTCGCGGTCATTAATGAGTGCATCAAGTTTCATTAATAATCTCTCCTATTCAGAAAAAATTTGATTTGCTGTGCGAAATCACACAATCGCACCGCTAATTCACATTTAATTATACGGTTTTTACCTGCCTAAAATCAATCTTTGTCCCCTTTACAGGATATAAAAAAAGTGCACGGAATTTCGTGCACTTTTTCTCTTGAATAATAGGTTTTCCCGTACAATTCAAACAATTTGTTTAATTGAATTTATTTGTTTAACAGTTTTAAGTAGGTTGGAATGGCTGCTTCGAAGTTTACGCCGTACCAATTGGCCTTTTCGTCCTTCATGGTTTCTTCAATGCAGGCCAAGGTGTAGTCAACGGCTACCTTCAGTGCATCTCCGGTGGAGAGGCCGTTCATCTTGGCGCCCAGCAGTGCGGAAGCAAAGACGTCTCCGGTGCCGTGGAATGCCACATTTTTGCGTTCATTGTAGTATTCAAAGAATTCGCCGGTTTCGCTGTTATAAGCCATGGTGCCCAGCTTACCTTCTTCGAAGGAAATGCCGGTCAGTGCTGCTTCCTTACAGCCCAGTGCACAAAGGCCCTTCAGCATTTCTTCAATATAGGAACGGTCATAACCGTTTGGAATATATTCCATGTCCAGCATAATGGATGCTTCGGTAATGTTTGGAACCACCAAGTCTGCTTTTCCGCAAAGGCCTGCCATGGTCTTGGCAAACTCTTCGGTAAAGCCCGGATAAAGGGAACCGTTGTCGGCCATTGCCGGGTCAACCAGATAGAAGGAATCTTCCTGATGATAATCTGCAAAGAGTTTTTCTACCAGTTCAATCTGTCTTTGAGAGCCCAGGTAACCGGTGTAAATTGCATCAAAAGTAATGTTTTCTACTTTCCACTGATTTGAGATGCCATCAATGTCATCGGTGAGGTCACGGAATGTGAAGCCTTTAAATGCGGTGTGGTTAGACAGCACTGCGGTTGGAAGCACAGCAGCTTCAACCCCTGCAGCGGAAATAATAGGCAGAGCTACGGTTAAGGAGCACTTCCCTACGCAGGAAATATCCTGCACTGTCAAAATACGTTTCATTCTAGAGTCCCTTCTTTTTGCTTAGACTTGTGGGTTAATTTTCCCGTTGGAATTTGAGAGAGAATAACAGCCACGAACATCAGCACACAGCCGAGGTATTCTCTTCCTGTTAATATTTCATGTAACAAAATTGCGGAGGCCACCGTAGCAAATACGGATTCCAAACTCATAATGAGGGAAACCACCGTTGGATTGCTGCCCTTTTGGGCAATGATTTGCAAGGTGTAAGCCACCCCGCTTGACATAACGCCGGCATACAAAATGGCAATGACCATTTCTTTGCTTTGGATTAAGTAGGCAAAATTCACATCTTCCGAGAACAGTGCCGTTGCCACGGTCATAATGATGGCGGCAACCAGGAACTGAAGACAGGAAAGTTTTATGCCGTTGACGAACTGTCCGTAATGGTTGATGAGCAAAATCTGAATACTGAAAATGGCGGCACAGCCCAGAAGGAACCAGTCCCCGCCGGCAATGCGCATGGAAACGGACGGGTCCAGGCAGAGGAAGTATAGCCCTGCCACTGCAATGACCGCGGCCAGCCACACAATCCGTGGTGCATATTGTTTGATGACCAGGCCAAACAACGGAATCAGCACCACGTAAAGGGCGGTTAAGAAACCCGCTTTGCCGGCTCCCGACATGGCAATGCCCTGCTGTTGCATGCAAGCTGCTACAGCCAGCGGAACGCCGCACCAGAATCCGCCTACCAAGGCTTCTTTCCGTTTCTTCCCATATTCTTCTTTGCTAAGTTTTTGATAGGTGCCATTCTTTTTCTGTTTCCTCATGACAGCGTAATCATAGATTATGGCAACAAGGAGTAAGAAAACGAATGCCATCCAATTTCGAATCATGTTAAAGGCAAAGGCGTCATAGTAGCGGGCACCTACTTCTTGAGCCACAAAGGCAGTACCCCAGATAAATGCAGCAATCAGTGGAACAATAATGTGTCTCATGACCTGCATTTCGGTACCCCCCTTTTTCGCATTTGCTACCTATTGTAAAACGGTCTTACCCCTCTTGCAAGCGGGTTTCCCGCATGCCCTTTAAAATAATTTCCCGTGCCCACTTGGCTTCTTCCTTAGTGGCAGCCGGCACGCCTTTCAGGGCATAACGCATGCCCATCTTTTCGTACTTGGCTTCCCCCATGGTGTGGTACGGCAGTACATCCAGGGCCTTGATGTTTTTGTATTTCCCGATACCCTTTCCCAGCGCATATAAATCTGATTCTTTCAGGGTCAGGTTTGGAACTACCACATGGCGAATCCAGGTGTCCTTGTTTTTCTGAGAAAGATAATCAAGGAAAGCCAAAATATTGTTGTTTGGCTGCCCGGTAATGGCCCAGTGGTCCATGTTATTAATGTGTTTGATGTCCAGCATGACCAGGTCCGTTACTTCCATTAAAGCATCAAACTGTTTCATGCGTTCCATATTGGTCGGCAAGAATGCCACCCCGCTGGTATCCAGACAGGTGTGGATGCCTCTTTCTTTACAAGCAGTAAAGAGTTCAATGAGGAACGGCAGCTGCATCAGCGGTTCCCCGCCGGTGGCAGTAATGCCCCCGTTTTTCATGAATTCCTTAACCCCTTCGTATTGGTCCAGGATTTCCTCTACTGTCATTTGGGTGCCCGAACGTATCTCCCATGTGTCCGGGTTATGGCAGTAAATGCATCTCATTGGACAGCCGCTAAAGAAAACAACAAACCGAATCCCCGGTCCATCTACTGTACCAAAGGATTCGGTTGAGTGTATGTATCCGGTCAAGACTTACAGTGCCTCGTGGAAGGTACGGGAGATAACGTCATCCTGCTGTTCCTTTGTCAGCTTTACAAAGTTTACTGCATAGCCGGAAACACGGATGGTCAACTGCGGGTACTTTTCCGGATGAGCCTGTGCATCCAGTAAAGTTTCTCTGTTGAGAACATTTACGTTCAGGTGATGGCCGCCCTTTTCGGTGTAACCATCTAAAAGTCCTACCAAGTTGTCAATTTGCTGTTCGTTTACCATGATTATTTCCTCCCAAAATTACATTACTGTTTCTTCACAGCATCCCTGATCCAGGCCAAGGTCAAGGTCCAGGTCTCCCAGGAACACTTCATCCTTGCCCAGGGCATTCGGGATAATGGAGAAGGTATTGGAAATACCATCCTGCGCGTAGTTAAACGGCAGTTTGGAAACGGATGTCAAAGAGCTGGCAGCACCGTGGGTATCACGGCCGGACATTGGGTTTGCACCAGGTGCAAGCGGCACGCCCTGTTTTCTGCCATCCGGCGTATTACCGGTATTCTTACCATAGGTTACGTTGGACGTAATGGTAAGAATGGACATGGTTGGGAAGGAATTCCGATAGGTGTGGTGCTGACGGATTTTGTGCATGAATGCCTTTACAATGTAGGTGGCAATTTCATCTACACGGTCGTCGTTGTTACCGTATTTCGGGAAGTCCCCTTCCACTTCGTAGTCCACTACAATTCCCTTGTCATTGCGGATGCACTTAACCTTAGCGTACTTAATGGCGCTGAGGGAGTCAGCTACAACGGAGAGACCGGCAATACCGGTAGCGAAGTAACGCTTTACGTCTCTGTCGTGGAGGGCCATCTGCAGGGATTCGTAGTTATATTTGTCATGAGAATAGTGAATGATGTTCAGGGTGTTAACGTACAGTTCTGCCAGCCAGTCCATCATGGCTTCGAACTTGTCCATTACATCTTCGTAATCTAAGTAGTCCCCTTCTACCGGACGGAACTTTGGACCAACCTGGGTACCAAGGATTTCATCCACACCGCCGTTGATGGCGTAGAGAAGACATTTTGCAAGGTTGGCACGAGCGCCGAAGAACTGCATTTCCTTGCCCACCTTCATGGAGGATACGCAGCAGGCAATGGCGTAGTCATCACCGTGAGTACCACGCATGATGTCGTCGTTTTCATACTGAATGGAAGAGGTTTCAATGGAGGTCTTTGCGCAGAAACGCTTCCAGTTTTCCGGCAGTCTGGAGGACCAGAGAACCGTCATGTTTGGTTCCGGAGCCGGACCTAAGTTATAGAGGGTATTGAGGAAACGGTAGGAGTTCTTGGTAACCAAGTGCTGACCGTTTACGGAAATACCACCAATGGATTCGGTTACCCAAGTTGGGTCACCGGCAAAAATCTGATTGTAAGCCGGGGTTCTGGCGAACTTCACCATACGCAGCTTCATAACGAACTGGTCAATGAGTTCCTGAGCTTCGGCTTCGGTGAGAATGCCTTTTTCCAGGTCTCTCTGAATGTAGATGTCTAAGAAGGTAGAAGTTCTACCCAAAGACATTGCGGCACCGTTCTGCTGCTTTACGGCAGCCAGGTAACCGAAGTAGAGCCACTGTACTGCTTCTTTGGCAGTCTTAGCCGGTCTGGAAAGGTCATAACCATAAAGGTTACCCAGGCCACGGAGTTCTTCCAAAGCACGCATCTGTTCCGTGAGTTCTTCACGGATCTGCATGTTTTCCACGGTCATACGGGTCATGGAATGCTTCTGCTCGTCCTTCTTCTTCATGATGAGGTTATCCACACCATAAAGTGCTACTCGACGGTAGTCCCCGATGATACGGCCACGGCCGTAAGCATCCGGCAAGCCGGTAATGATGTGTGCATGACGTGCTGCACGCATTTCCGGTGTATACATATCAAAAACGCCCTGGTTATGGGTCTTGCGGTAACGGTGGAAAACGTCAATGATTTCCGGGTCAACAGCGTAGCCGTTGGTTTCGCAAGCATCCATTGCCATACGGATACCACCAAATGGCTGCAAGGAACGTTTCAGTGGTTTGTCAGTCTGTAAACCAACAATCTGTTCTAAATCCTTGTCAATGTAACCGGCATCGTGAGAAGTAATGGTGGATACAATTTTGGTATCCATATCCAAAACGCCGCCGTTCTGTCTTTCCTGTTCAAACAGATCCAGCACTTTGTCCCACAATTTCTTTGTTGCATCCGTTGGGCCTTCCAGGAAACTCTCGTCACCATCGTACGGGGTTACATTTCTCTGGATGAAGTCGTTTACATCAATGGAAACCGTCCAGTTCCCAAAGTGGAACCCTTCCCAACAGTCAACGCCGGTAAATTCAATAGCTTCTGCCATATTCGCCATGTCCTCCTAAAATTTAATTTACTTTCCTGCGGAACTGGGAGGAAATCGCGAATAGCTTCCAATTCCGCTATATATTGAAAGTGTGGCACTATTGTACCCCAAGAAAAGGTACTTTCTCAAGCATTTCAGCCGGCTTTTTAAATTTCGTAGAATGGCACAAAAACCAACAAAAAAGGTTACCACCATGTGGTAACCTTTTCGTTTCATTAATTAGAACATTGGTCCGTACCTTTTGTCTAAATTTGGTTGATTAGCTTACTTTAGTTTGATACTAAATGATACTTGGGACTCACCCTTTGCTAATTTACTCTGAGTTTAGGTTGAAATTTCCTTTGGACTCATTCCTTTACTTTTTATTTTTTATCCTTAGATTATTTTGATTGTTTGTTATTTTGTTTTGCTATTTTCGCTTTAGCTCATTGTCTTTCTATATTTTTATATTGATCTTAAATTAAGATTTGTTTCGTTAGATTACTTTTTTCAGTTCAACAAAATTATATTTTTCTTTTTCTTTTTTACCCTTCAAGTAGGTTGCACTTTATAATTTGTTTTCACTGGGTTTTTACGGAAATTTCAGGGAGCTTTCGGACTCACCGCTTTCTTTTTATTTTGGAATCTATATGAAACTTTAAGATGTTCCGTTCCCCTTAAAGTTTCGGTCCTCTGAACTAGGCGATTTTCTTTTGCTAACTTTTCTTAGTTCTGCATATGAAACTTTAAGGTTTAGGAATACACTACCTCTTTTTCGCCCATCGGACTCACATTCCTTTCTTTCGCCGTTTTGGCTTTCTTGATGTTGCTTTGACTTGTGTCTTGTTCTTTCTGTCTTCACTATAACACATTGTTCGGAGTTTTCAAGCAACTTATGCAAAATTCCAGTAATTTTCCACATTTGTGCGTTTTTCTAGGAAATTTCTACAAAAGCATTGCTTTTCGGGGCGATTTGGTTGTACCATAAAAGTGTTGGGGCTCCTCCGCATTGGAAGAGCCCCATTTTTCTATCTATTTTCTTTTAAAAATCAGTTTAGATGGAGATTTCATGTGCCATTCGGTAAGTGGCAAGGTCAATGGTCTTGGAAAGCATGAGACCTTCTTCAATGTCGTAGTCTACAATTTCCCCGTCTTTGATAGCTACTACACGAGAAGCGGTTTCCGCTCCATCGCGCAGAAGATGAACAGCATAGTTCCCCAACTGGGAAGCCAGCATTCTGTCTCGTACGGTTGGAGTACCACCACGCTGAACGTGACCCAGGATGGTTGCACGGGATTCAATACCGGTAGCATCCTGAATACGCTGTGCCATTTCCTTGGCGTCTCCGCAGCCTTCTGCAACAATAATAATGAAGTGCTGCTTACCGGTGGAAATGGTCTGACGCATCCGTTCAATAACGTCTACTTCAAAGTCATATTCGAATTCCGGCAGCAAGATGGAAGTGGCGCCTACGGCAATACCGGCATCCAAAGCAATGTAGCCGGCAGATCTACCCATTACTTCAATAACGGAGCAGCGGGAGTGAGATTCCGTGGTGTCTCTAACGCGGTCAACCATTTCCATTACGGTGTTGACTGCAGTATCAAAGCCAATGGTGAATTCGGTGCAGGAAATGTCGTTGTCAATGGTACCAGGGATACCAACAACAGGAACGCCCTGACGGGCAAGGTCCTGAGCACCGCGGAAGGAACCGTCACCGCCAATAACGACAACGCCTTCAATGCCAAGTCTGCGGCACATTTCTGCAGCTTTCATCTGTCCCCGTTCGGTTCTGAATTCTTCGGAACGAGCGGTACGGAGCACGGTACCACCGCGCTGGATAATATTGGATACGGAACGCAGGGTCATTTCTTCTACGTCGCCGGTCATCAGGCCTTCCCAGCCGTTATAGATACCCAGTACACGCATGTCGTTCTGAACGCCGGTACGAACTACTGCACGGATGGCAGCGTTCATGCCCGGTGCGTCACCGCCGGATGTTAAAACACCGATAGTTTTCATGTAATCTCCTCCAATGTGAGTCGTGATTCATTCCAAATACTGATTATTGCACAAGGCTTCAAGCCTTGTCAACGTAACGAATTCTCGAATTTGTTTAATCTTTACGGAAAAATACGTTTTCGTCCCCCAGGATTCGTTTCAGTTCCTGTAAGAGACCTTCCGACATTTGAATATTGCCAAATTTCTTTTGCAAGGCATATTTCTCGGTGTCTTTATAGTAGTAATAAACCGGGTTTGGTCCTTCGGAGAAAATCTCCAGCAGGTTTTCCACTTCCGGAAGTCGAGAATCGTCCACTGTGTTTATACGAAGAAATAGTCCATAAGTCTTATGCTTCGGCCCACTTTTTGGTGCCGGAGCATTATTTTGTGCACTATTCACATTAGTACTCCGCAACGGGCTAGTTCCCTTGTTAGGAATAGGCGTACTAACATTTGGTTTGTCTTCTATTTTCATAGCCAACAGTTTTGGCTTTTCTTCATCTTCTACCGACAGACGGGCGTGAACATAGACAATGCTCCCCTCTTTTAAGACCGGACTACATTCCTGATAGGTCTTCGGGAAGATGGTTAGGTCCATGGCGCCGGTCAGGTCTTCCACCGTGGCCGTGGCCATGGTGGCGCTGGCCCTGGTGAGGCGCACTTTGATACCGGTGACCATACCGACAAGGTGCACGACATCGTTGTCGTGGTACTTGGAGGTGGGGTCTTCGGTAGCAGCCAGCAGGTCGGCGACTTTGGCGGTGCTGTAGGTCTTGGCCAATGCGGCGTAGTCCTGCATTGGGTGGCCGGAGAGATAGAGACCGGTGGTCTCCTTCTCAAAGGCCAAAAGATCTACCTGATGGAATTCCGGCAGATCCGGAACCGGCACGCCCGGTTCCCCCGTTGCCGACATCCCGTCCAAGTCAAAAAGACCTAGCTGGCCCTCTACATTGCGGCGGCGGTCGGATTCCAGTTCGGCAAGGATTTCCGGCAGCATGGTCATCATCTGCCGGCGGTTCAGGCCGAACAGGTCCAAAGCCCCGCACTTAATGAGAGACTCTATGGCCTTACGGTTAAAGTTCTTCCCCTGCATTCGCTTCAGGAAGCCGTAATAAGAAGTGAAAGGACCGTTTAAGTCCCGTTCACGGACTAAATCGCCAATGAAATGTCTTCCCAGGCCTTTTACCGCAGCCAGGCCAAACATAATGTTGCCGTCTTTGATAGTGAAGTCGGCAAACCCTTCGTTCACATTCGGTGCCAGAATGTCTATGCCCTTGTTCTTGCACTCGGCCACGTATTCCACCACTTTATCGGTCATGTCCAGCACGCTGGTAATTTGAGCGGCCATGAACTCGGCAGGATAATGACACTTCAGGTAGGCTGTGCGGAACGCAAGGGTGGCATAAGCGGCAGCGTGGGACTTGTTAAAGGCGTAGGATGCGAAGGATGCCATGTCGTCAAAAATGGACTCGGCAGCGCTTTGCTGAATGCCATTTTCCACGCAGCCTGCTACAAACTTGGCCCGCTCCTCTTCCATGACATGGTGCTTTTTCTTGGCCATAGCCCGGCGCACAATGTCGGCGTGGCCGAAGGAGTAGCCTGCCAGTTTCTGACAGATCTGCATGACCTGTTCCTGGTACACAATGCATCCGTAGGTTACGTCCAGGATGCTTTCCAGTTCAGGGGTTTTATAAGTAATTTGATTTGGATGAAGTCGGTTTTTTAAATAAGTCGGAATGGAATCCATTGGACCCGGCCGGTACAGAGAAGTCAGTGCAATTAAGTCTTCCAGTTGGGTTGGCTTAAACTGCATCATGATATTTCTGAGGCCGCCATTTTCAAATTGGAACACCCCTTCGGTGTCCCCTCTGCCGAACATAGCAAAAGTGGCAGGGTCAGTGTAATCAATGTTGGCTACCTTAAAGTCTGGGTGGGTCTTTTGGATTAAGTGTTCCGCATCTTCAATAACGGTAAGGGTGCGGAGGCCCAAAAAGTCCATTTTCAAAAGGCCCAGTTCTTCCAAAGTGGTCATGGTGTACTGGGTTACAACGGACTCGTCCTTCTTGGCCAACGGCACATAGGTGTCCACTGGGTTGGCGGTAATAACCACGCCGGCCGCATGGGTGGACGTATGCCGTGGCATGCCCTCTATTTTCAGTGCAGTATCTACCAGGAGTTTTACCTCATGGTCTTCTGCATACAGTTTCTGTAATTCCTTATTGCCGGTGACTGCCTTTTTCAAGTCTCCCGATAACTGCCATGGAATCCGCTTGGTGACTTGGTCTACCTTGCCGTAGCTGATTCCCAGGACCCGTCCTACGTCCTTAATTGCGGCCCTGGCTTTTAACGTACCGAAGGTGACAATCTGGGCCACATGGTCGGCCCCGTATTTCTCCGTTACGTAATCTATGACTTCCCCTCTGCGTTCGTAGCAGAAGTCAATATCAAAGTCCGGCATGGAAACTCGTTCTGGGTTTAAGAAGCGTTCAAAGAGCAGGTCATACTGCATTGGGTCTATGTCTGTAATGCCCACGCAGTAAGCTGCAATACTGCCTGCCCCGGAGCCTCGGCCCGGGCCCACCGGAATGCCGGCGGATTTGGCGAAGCGGACAAAGTCATAGACAATGAGGTAATAGTCGGTATACCCCATGGTATCTACGACGGACAGTTCATAGTTCAAGCGGTCAATGTATTCCTGTGGAATGGATTGGCCGTTTTTGCCATACCGCTTCTGCATGCCCTTCTCGGCCAAGTGGCGCAGGTAGCCTGCGTGGGTGTAGCCCTCCGGCACTTCAAAGTGTGGCAGTTTGGTAACACCAAACTCAATTTCCACATTGCAGCGGTCTGCAATTTTTGCGGTATTCTCAATAGCTTCCGGAATGGCATGGAACAGGTCAGTCATTTCCTGTTCACTCTTCAAATAAAATTCTTCCGTGCGGAAGTCCAGACCGGTATCTTCATCTATGGTGTGATTGGTCTGAATGCAGACCAGGATTTTCTGAACGGTGGCGTCCTCCTGCTGTAAATAGTGGACGTCATTGGTGGCTACCAGCGGAATGTCACAGTCCTGCCCCAATTTAATAATCTGTGGCAAAATCTGCAGTTCCTCCGGAATGCCGTGGTTTTGTACTTCCAAGAAGAAGTTGTCTTTTCCGAAAATGTCCCTATATTCCAAGGCTTCCTCTTTGGCCCCTTCGTAGTCCCCTGCCACCAGGCGAGAATTGACGGCGCCGGCAAGGCAGGCACTGAGGGCAATGAGGCCTCCGGAATACTTTCGTAACAGTTCCTTGTCTACCCGTGGCTTCATATAGAAGCCTTCGGTAAAGCCAAGGGAAACCAGTTTCGAAAGGTTGCGGTACCCTTCTTCGTTTTCACAGAGCAGCACCAAGTGGTGACGCTCTCTGGCCTCTACCCCGGTCTTATCCAAATGACTGCCGGAGGCCACATAGACCTCACAGCCCAGAATTGGCTTAATGCCGGCGGCCTTGGCTGCCTTATAAAAGTCCATGGCGCCGTACATGACACCGTGGTCGGTAATGGCCAAAGAAGTTTGACCGAGTGCTAAGGCTCGGTCAAGTAATGGTTGAATACGGCAGGCGCCGTCCAGCAAGCTGTATTCACTATGAACATGTAAGTGGATAAAAGCCATGAGCGGCACCTCCTTTATCTGGTTTCGCGTTTACTTTTTGCGCTTACTTTTTCTCTTTAGCTGCGGCTTTCTTTTCTGCCAGCCGAAGATCCTCCGCCGTTTCCAAAATGCGCTTCAAGCGGTGGTTGACCCCGGATTTGGAAATTGGTGTCTTCAGGTTGTCCGCCAAGTCGTTTAAGGTGTAGTCCGGATTTTCCTTCCGGAGAATGGCCAGTTCCCGCAGGTCGTTTGGCAAGTATTGAAGCCCCTTCTGCTCTTCAATGTAGCGGATGGCTTCCATCTGCTTGTAAGCAGCGTCAAAGGAACGGGAGGAATTGGCGTTTTCAAAGTTCATGCGGCGATTCACCTGGTTGCGCATGTCCTTGTACATTTTGGTGCCCATCAGTTCCAGGGTGGATTCGGTGGCCCCCATTAAGGTCAGCAGGTCTTCCACGCTTTCGGAGTCCTTGAAGTAAATGACGTGGGCCCCGTTCCGGAGCACGTATTTCGGCTGCAGATCCAGTTCGGAGAACAGCTTCATGAAGTCATTACAGAGGACTTTGTGGGACAGGATGAATTCCAAGTGGTAGTCCTTTTCCGGGTCTGTAATGGTGCCGCAGGAAAGGAAAGCGCCTCTTAATACGGCAGCGTTACAGCAGTCATATTCTAGGTTTGCGCGATTCAGTCTTTGCGTCACTTCATTACCGCTATGCCCAAAGGCAGCTAGAACAATTTTCCGGTCTTCTAAGGAAGTGACCTGAACCCGGTACTTTCCTGCAGAGGAGCAGGAAATGGCAGGCATGTTGCCGGTGATTTCCTCTATGCCTCTGGCATACTTTTCCGCAATGTCGGAGTTTTCGGTTTTGATGCTCATTTCCGACTTGGAAAAGTCCCGGTTACAAAGCATGAGTCCGTATAATTCTGCATGATGACAACAGGCCTTTGGCTTAGCGCCAAAGACGTCTTGTCTATGCAATAATTCTTCTTTTACCTGGGTGGAAAAAGACACGGCGAACTCCTCTTACTTTCTGTTATTTGATGATATCTCTATGAATGGCGTTCACATGGACGCCCTTTTCTTTTAAGTGGCTGGTCATAGCTTCGGCAAAGGTAACGGAGCGGTGTTTGCCGCCGGTACAGCCAAAGCAGATGGTCAAACTGCTCTTCCCTTCTGCCGCATACATTGGCAGAGAGAAATCTATGAGGTCTTCCATTTTCTTTAGGAATTGCTGGGAACTGTCATAGGACATGACGTAGTCAAAAACGTCTTTGTCCAGTCCGGTGTGGGACTTCAGTTCCGGAATATAGAATGGGTTTGGCAGACAGCGGACGTCGTAAACCAAGTCAGCATCTGCCGGAATGCCGTATTTGAACCCGAAGGACATGCAGGTCACCTGCAGGGTTTCCTGCACATTTCCATCAAAGATAGCGGCCACCCGCTGCTTCAGCTGGGCCGGTTTCATTTGGGTGGTGTCAATAATATAATCTGCGTTGTCACGCAGTGGCTGCAGCAGGTCGTTTTCCCGCTGAAGGGCTTCGTTGATGGTCTGCCCGGCCTTCATCAGCGGATGGCGGCGGCGGGTTTCCTTGAAGCGGAGCAGCAAAGTTTCTTCGTCACAGTCTAAAAAGAGCACCTTGTGATCCACGCCCATGGCGGTGAGTTCCTCCCGGGCGGCGGTCAAAGAAGTAAATTCTTTGCCGGCACGGACGTCAATGCAAACCGCTGCCCTAAAGTCCTGTTCGGACTTTAAAAAGAGCTGACCAAAGGAGGGCAGCAAGGCCGGCGGCATGTTGTCTATGCAGACAAAGCCAATATCTTCCAAGACTTCCACGGTCTTGGATTTTCCTGCACCGGAGCGGCCGGTGACAATGACAAATTCCATGGGAACTCCTTACAGAACGCGTACCTCCGGCTGGAGCTGTACGCCTTTTTCGTCTAATACGGTTTTTTGAATGTGGGCAATTAAGTCCAGAATATCTTTGCAGGTGGCGTCACCCTTGTTGATGACAAAGCCTGCATGTTTTTCACTGACTTGGGCGCCGCCAATTTGGCAGCCCTTCAAGTTGCACTCTTCAATGAGGGCACCGGCAAAGTAGCCTTCCGGCCGCTTAAAGGTGCTGCCGGCAGAAGGATATTCCAGCGGCTGCTTGGATTTGCGGCGTTCCAAGATGTTGTCCATCTTCATCTTGATGGCATCCGGGTTGCCCTTTTCCAAATAGAAGAGCACGGAAGTCACAATGAGGTCAGAGCCCATGTAGTTGGAGTGACGGTAGTCAAAGCCCAACTGGTCTTTCCCTTGGAAGGAGCCCTTCTCCCCGTCTAGGTTCATGTGGTTGACCACCATGACAACATCTTTCATTTCGCCGCCAAACGCGCCGGCATTCATGAAGATGGCGCCGCCAATGGATCCTGGAATGCCATAGGCAAATTCCAGTCCGGTGTAGCCGTATTCCAAAGCGAACCGGCACAGTTTGGTCAAAGAGGCGCCGGCCTGGGCACGGAACATGTTGTTGCCACAGTACTCCACCTTGGAGAAGTCTTCTCCCATGAGGATGATGACGCTGTGGAGACCTTCATCCGGCACCAAAACATTGGTGCCCCTGCCAAGAACGATTGGCTTTACGCCATCCTTCTTGCAGGCCTTGAGAAGGTCGGAAAGGGCGTCCGTACTGTTTGGAGCAACCAACAGGTCTGCCGGGCCGCCCACTTTGAAGCTGGTATATTTACTCATGTCAGCAGGAGCTTCGGTTCTCATACCGTACTGCTCTGCTACGCCGAGAATGGTTTCGTACATAGGTTTCTCCTTTAGAGTGTTGCCAGTAATGCGGCGCCGATGATGCCGGCGTCATTACCTAAAGTTGCAGCCACAATTTCGGTCTGCATCCCGCCTCCGCGGGTGTAGCGTTCTGCGGCTACTTTTTCTCTCAGTGGGTCCAGCAGGAAGTCCCCTTCC
This sequence comes from Acutalibacteraceae bacterium, assembly GCA_045642465.1. Lineage (GTDB taxonomy): Bacteria > Bacillota > Clostridia > Oscillospirales > Acutalibacteraceae > RUG420. The sequence continues at coordinate 4,311 of JAZUIY010000006.1, read as the reverse complement.
TTGCTGATGCCGCCGCCAATGCAAACCATATTCGGCTGGAAAATGTTAATGAGATTGGTAACCCCGGTTGCCAGGTAAGCAATGTAGTTGTCCACTACTTCCAGGGCCAGCGGGTCCCCTTGTCTGGCTGCTTTGAAGGAGGTGATGCCGTTGGCGTTCTCTGGGTCTCCATCCTTCAAAACCTGCCACATGAGGCTGGTTTTCGACGTATCTTTCTTTAACGCTTCCTTGGTCTGGGCAATGAGACCGGTGGCAGAGGCATACTTTTCAAAGCAGCCCTTTCTGCCGCACTGACATGGAATGCCGTCCGGTTCTACTACCATATGGCCAATTTCCCCTGCGGCACCGTTGATGCCGGTGAGCAGTTGGCCATTTAAGATGATGCCGCCCCCAACGCCGGTACCCAAGGTAACGGCAATGAAGTTGGGAACGCCGTTTCCGCAGCCGGCTTTCTGTTCGCCCAGTGCGGCACAGTTGGCATCATTCCCAAGGCAGGTTGGCTTACCAAGGCGTGCTTCCAGCAGCGCCTTCATCGGCACATTCTGGAAGCCCATATTTGGCGCAAACAGAATGATGCCCTCTTCACTGACACTGCCCGGTATGCCAACGCCAATACCGGAGACCTGGTCTAAGGAAATGCCTGCGTCCTCCACGGCCAGCCTTACGGCTTCTGCCATGGTGTCGGCCACCTCCTCTGCCGGTCTCGGGCTATTGGTTGCCAAGCTGGCAGTGCCCACAATTTTGTTATCTTCATTTACCACGCCGACAGCCACATTGGTGCCGCCGAGGTCAATTCCAACTAGATACATTTGGTTTCCTCAAAAAATATTCGTTCCTTAGATTAATACTGTTCGTGCCAAGGGTCCATAATAACCGGCTTCTTTGGCATCATTTCGTCGTCTTCCATACCAAGACTCTGGAGCAGTTCTCTGGCAGAGTTATGGCCCATTTTCTTCAGACGGTTATTGACGGCAGCCACTTCTACAATGACGGCCAAGTTACGTCCCGGAGATACCGGAACGGTGATCTTAGGAACTTCAACCCCTAAGATATCGGTGGTTTCTTCCGCAATACCCATGCGTTCGTAAACCTTGTTTTCATCCCAGGTTTCCAGTTCTACTACCAAATCAATTTTGGAGGTAGACTTTACAGCACCCATACCGAACAGACGGCGGGCATCTACAATGCCGACACCGCGGAGTTCAATGAAGTGACGGATGTTATCCGGAGCGGAACCCAGCAGGCGCTTAGAAGAAACCTTACGGATTTCAACGGCGTCATCGGCTACCAGACGGTGGCCACGCTTAATGAGTTCTACTACGTTTTCAGATTTACCTACGCCGGAGTCCCCGGTAATGAGGATGCCTTCACCGGATACTTCTACCAGTACCCCGTGACGGGTCACACGTTCGGCCAATTCTACGTTTAAGTATTCAACCAAAGCTGCAGATGCAGTAGATGTATGAGTCGTTGCCTGCAACAGTGGAACTTCGTAGATTTCAGCGTAATGCTTGAAGATCTCAATAATGTCCTCTTCTACCATAAAGGAGAACACAACAGCAGCCGGCTTTGCAGCCAGGAACCGTTCAATATCTTCGTGTTTCAATTCATCAGGAATGTCTCTGAGGAACATATATTCAGAATTACCCACCAGTTCAATTCGTTCCGGTGTAAAGTTCCGGTCAAATCTGGCAAGAATCAAACCCGGGCGATTCACTTCTGGCGTAGTAATCATAATTTCTTCCGGATTCTTTGGAAGATAGATTGGGGTATAGTCTTCCGCTTCAATGATTTTGCTAAGAGCAACAGAATACTGTCCGGCCATAAAAAGCCCTCCCGTAACTAGAATTTATACAGAAATTATTTTACCATAATAAGGCATTTTTTTATAGCAATAAGTTGTATTTTTATTGGCGATTAGCGTAAAATGTCTTTTGAAAAAAACGTAAAAAATGTCGTTTGAAAAAAGCTTTATAAATATCTTTTGAAAAACTGCATCGCAAAGCAAAAAGAGAGGTTTCCTATGGATATCAAAGAAATACTCAGCAAAGTGGACCACACCCTCCTGGGTCAGGCCGCCACTTGGGAAGAAATGAAAGTCATCTGTGACGATGCCATCAAGTATGGCACCGCCTCTGTCTGCGTACCGCCAAGTTTTGTTGGTCAGTGCGCCGACTATCTGGATGGAAAGGTTCCGGTTTGCACCGTTATCGGCTTCCCGAATGGCTATAACACCACTGCCGTAAAGGTCTTCGAAACCGCTGACGCCGTCAAGAATGGCGCCGACGAAATTGACATGGTCATTAACATCGGATGGCTTAAGGAAGGCAAGTACGACGAACTGCTGGATGAAATCAACCAGATTAAAGACGCCTGCAACGGCAAGCTCTTAAAGGTCATTGTAGAAACCTGTCTTCTCACCGATGACGAAATTCAGAAGATCACCAAAATTGTCTCTGCTTCCAAGGCAGACTTCATTAAAACTTCCACCGGATTCTCCACTGCCGGTGCCACCTTAGAAGGGGTCAAAATCTTTGCCGACAACGTGGAAAACGGAACCAAAATCAAGGCAGCCGGCGGCATCTCTTCCATTGCCGACGCAGAAGCCTTCCTAAACCTGGGCGCCGACCGTCTCGGCACCAGCCGCATTGTAAAAATTGTCAAAGCAGAAAGCCTGCTTTAACCCACCCCTCGCGAACTCATCTACTCGTGAACTCACCAACTCGCGAACTCACCAACTCGTAAACGCACCTGCTCGTGAACTCATCTACTCACGAGGCCACCTACTCAAGAAACCACCTACTCGTGAACTCATCTACTCGTGAACTCACCTGCTCACGAAACCACCAACTCGTAAACTCACCAACTCGTAAACGCACCTACTCGTGAACTCACCTGCTCGTGAACTCATCTACTCACGAGGCCACCTACTCGCGAACTCATCTACTCGTGAACTCACCAACTCGCGAACTCACCAACTCGCGAACTCACCTACTCACGAAACCACCAACTCGTGAACACATCTACTCGTGAACTCACCAACTGGCGAACTCACCACCTTGTGAACTTACCTACTCGTGAACTCACCTGCTCGTGAACTCATCTACTCACGAGGCCACCTACTCGTGAACTCACCTGCTCACGAACTTACCTACTCGTGAACTCACCTGCTCACGAAACCATCATAAAAAGGAGAATCATCATGGCCACACCTCATAACTCTGCCGAAAAAGGCGACTTCGCCAAAACTGTCCTCATGCCTGGGGACCCACTTCGTGCCAAGTTCATTGCAGAAACCTTCTTGGATGACGCCAAACTGGTCAACAACGTTCGCGGCATTCAGGGTTACACCGGCACCTATAAAGGCACCCCGGTTAGTGTCATGGCTTCCGGCATGGGTATGCCATCCATTGGCATTTACTCCTATGAATTATTCAACTTCTACGACGTAGACAATATCATCCGCATCGGCTCTGCCGGTGGTCTTGCAGAGAACCTGGAAATTGGAGATATTGTTGCCGGCCAGACCGCCTGCACCAACTCCAACTACGCCGCTTCCTTTAACCTGCCAGGCACCTATGCCCCATCTGCCGACTTTACCCTGCTGCGCACCGCAGTAGATGTGGCAGAGGAACTGGGCAATCCTCTTAAAGTAGGCGCCCTCTTCTCCTCCGACGTCTTCTACAGAGACGACGATGGAGAACAGACCTGGCTCACCATGAAAGACGTGCTGGCAGTAGAAATGGAAGCTGCCGCCCTCTACCTGAATGCGGCTCATGCCGGCAAACGCGCTCTGGCCATCTGCACCATTTCCGACATTCCAGCCAAAGGCATCGGCCTCTCCGCTGAAGAGCGCCAGACCACCTTCACCGACATGATGAAGATTGCCCTGGAAACCGCCGTCCGCATGGCGCAGTAACCGAATTAGCATAACCTCTATTCATTCACCCCTGAACAAATAATTACTCAAGGAAGAAGCCCCCGATTAACTCGGAGGCTTTTTGTTTTGAAAAAAGTGATCCATTTTGAAAAAAATGATCCACTTTGAGGAAAGTGATTCATTTTGAGGAAAGTGATTCATTTTGGCTCTAAATGGGAACTTTTGAATCACCTTTTCAGCTTGGTTTTGCAAAGAAAATGGCAAAAGTGATTCACTTTCCCCTTATTTGGTGCTCTTTGAATCACTTTTACAGCCTGCATTTGCTGTGAGCATTGGCAAAAGTGATTCATTTTTACCTTTTTCATGCTTTTTGAATCACTTTCACAACTTGTATTCGCTATGAGCATTGGCAAAAGTGATTCATTTTTACC
>JAZUIY010000005.1:0-36204 GCA_045642465.1 Acutalibacteraceae bacterium | reverse complement strand
TTAGTAAAAGCTTTTTTAGCTCATTACTTAATGCTGACAGATTTCTGTCATATTCCTTGTCTGGAATTTAGTACTGTTTGAAACTTCAAATAGAAATTTCAGGGTTCATAAGTTCGTCATTGTTCAATTTTCAAGGTACTTCAAACCGCATATTTACGCGGTTTTCTGAGTTTGCGCCTTCGCAGTGCGCAAGAGATATATTATCACTACGGAAAGCCCCTGTCAACAACAAACTTTCTACTTTTTTAGAAAGTTGATACACGGCCGGGCGTTCCGCGTGGATTTACTTAGAAAAGTAGAATGCCATGACGTGGAATGACGGGTCTAATGCATACCGGACGGTGGTGCTGGAGACCCGGTCTTCCGGTGCTACCATTTGGTTTGCTGCCTCCAGCAGGTCGTAGATCTGCTGGCTGTCCAGCAAAGCACCTTTGGCAGCATCCATAACGTCAGAAGCGGAGAACTTGAATTCCACGCTATTACGTCCGGCCTCCATTGCCCGCGCCATGGCGCGGATCATTTCCCGCTCTGTAACCGTGCCATAGCTTTCAAAGTACAAGGCGTTCTGCTTGTAATAGGAAGCCAAGGTATTGGTGCAGGAGGCAATGTCTGCGGGGTTGGCTGCGTTATGGGTTGCACGGATTTCATCGGTACTCAAATTGAAGTACATATGGGACGGGTCTTTGGAAATGGTTTCCTGATTCTTGATATTGGTCAAGTCATCCCAGGTTAAATCCAAGTTGTAGTTGAGTCCGTCTATGGTTACCACATTCCACATGTGGGTTTCTTCTCGGGTGTTTCCGTCTAAAGAACTGCTGTGGGCACGGCCAATGACCAGATAAGATGGAATGCCTGCCTTCTCTAACAGATACTGGGCAGCCCTGGCGTAGCCTTCACAGATTGGCTGATGTCTTACCAGTGCACCATAGATGGTCAGCACGGTCGGGTCAGCCTCATAGTCCTGAGAACCGTAGTCACAAAGTTCAATTAAGGTGTCGTGAATATAGAGTTCCTTCTCGTAGTCGGTACCGCTTGGCATGCCGGCCAAAATGGCATCTGCTGCCTGTTCCACCTGTGCCTGCATAGATTCATACTGTGCCTTGTCACAGCGGTAGAGCGGAATGAACTTGTAAGCCGCCGGCCCCAGCAAGGACTCTACGGTTTCACAATTACAAGTCACATCTAAGAAGTAGAATTCCGGATTGTCATAAAGCAAGGCCTGGAATACATGGTCCAATTCCTCGTCGGTCATAACCGGCGTGCGGATGTATTCCGGGAACTCCTCAATTTGAGAGTATATATAAAGGTATGCTTTCTTTTCTTTTTCGCTTAGCTGGCGGTAATAATAATGGAAGGCTTCATCTTCCTTGGAAATGTAGATGTCCTCACCGGCAACTTTTGCATCGAAATAGGCGTTGATTTCATCCAGTGGAAGCAGGTATGCCGCAGCCAGCACAACGAAACAAAGCGCAATTGCTTTGAGAAGTGCAATTGCGCCTGTGGCTTTATGCTGTTTTGGGTTTCGTTTGCTCATCTTGCCCTCACAGAAATATTAACGGTTTCTTTATCCCCACAAGCGGTAAAGAACGGTGTATAGTTTGCAAAGTCAGCGGCGGTAATGTCCGTAATCCAGTAATTACAAAGGGATTCAAACAGTGCCTGAGCATCCTCTGCATTTTTCGGTGTCAAAATCTGCTGAAGGTATTGGGCCATGAGTCTAGCCTGGGCTTCAATGTTGCTGTCGTGGTCTTCCAGATAGTAAAGATAATCAAAGAACTGGTACCCCGGAAGAATGCGGTTGCCTTCCAGCAGGTTTAAATCGTATTTGTCGCATCGGTATTCAATTGGTTTTGGCAAATAGGTTTCGTACCGGCCCAGCTTATTCAGCAGCTTTGGATAAGCGGACTCCGGCAGCATGATGTATCTATCAAACTGCACCTGATACGTTTTTTCCAGTGCTGACTTCAACTGAAGAGCAGTGGCTTCATCGCCCTTATAAACGGTTTTCAAAGTACCTTGGGCATACGGTGCGTTAGGCGATACAGCGGTGATATCAAAGGAGTAATTCTTGGTGTTCAAAGTGACCCAGCTGACATAGACGAGCTCGCCTTTGCTGTCGGCGCTGGACACCATTACGGTAACTTCCTTCTTCATGTTGGTGGCCTGGGTTTCTGCCAAGTCCTCATCGAAGAAACCTATACTATTTAAATATATAAAGAGAGACCCGGAGGCAATGAGCAAAACAACGAGAACAAAAATCAGCCAGATTTTTCTGGACCGGCTCCGCTTTTCATCTCGAACGGTCTGAAACTTCAAACCAGTGGTTTTTTGCTTCTTACGCATGGCGCTTCCTCCTTCCTTTTGGGAATATTAGTATACAATACGGCTTTTCTTTTCTCAATAACGAGTAAGGGATTGCGATTATTTATTTTTTCCTTTTTCTTTCCCAAAAAGTCCTTGACCCTACCCCTTCCTTATGATATATTAATTGAGCGCAACATGCTGGTGTAGCTCAGTTGGTAGAGCAGCTGATTTGTAATCAGCAGGTCAGGGGTTCAAGTCCGTTCACCAGCTCCAAAGCCGGTGAAAACCTGAAAAGCATGTTTCGCCGGTATATGGGAGAGTTCCCGAGTGGCCAAAGGGGGCAGACTGTAAATCTGTTGTCAGTGACTTCGGTGGTTCGAATCCACCCTCTCCCACCAAGAAAAGACGCCTAAATAGGCGTCTTTTTTATTTGCAAAATATGGGTGAGGCGGATTCGGACCGCATTGGCTTTCAGTACGACGGCTTAGCTTGCTAAGCGAACTCCCCGAGCGGAGCTCGGGTCCACCCTCTCCCACCAAGAAAAGACGCCTAAATAGGCGTGTTTTTTATTTGCAAAATATGGGTGAGGCGGATTCGGACCGCATTGGCTTTCAGTACGCGTTTTAATAGTCCTTTTTTAAAGTTTTCCGTATACATAGTTGAAACCACCAAATATCAATAGAAAGGAAAGCTTTATGATGAAAACAAAAGAAGAACTGCACGCTCTGAAAAATGAAGTAGAAGCCCTGAACAAGAAGCTGGCCGAACTGTCTGAAGAAGAGGTTGGAAAGGTCGTTGCCGGAATTGCACCTGGCCGCGTTTACTGGGAAAAGAACACCGTCGTAAAGAAAAGCAATAACTCCGGTGCGAAGATTCAACACGCAAAAGTGGAGATCATCCACAAAGAAGAGCCGGATAACAACAACTAACCATTTCCCCTCTGCGGGCTTGATGACAATGGAAAGAAAATAAAAAAGACATCCGGAAGGATGTCTTTTTCTTTTTATTCGCCGTCAAAGAGCGGTGTGGAAAAGTAGCGTTCTGCGGTGTCTGGTAAAACGGTTACTACGGTTTTGCCAGGACCTAACTTTTTGGCCATGTTCAAGGCAGCTGCTACATTGGTGCCGGAAGAGATGCCGCACATAAGGCCTTCTTTCTTGGCCAAATCTCTTGCGGTCTGTAACGCTTCTTTGTCGGTAACAATGTAAATGTCATCGTAAATGTTGGTGTTTAAGATGGCAGGGATTAAGCCGTCCCCAATGCCCATCTGAATATGGGTGCCTATGTTACCGCCGGCCAAGATGGCTGCGTTTTCCGGTTCCACTGCCCAAATGAGCACGTCCGGGAAGTTCTTTTTTAGGACTTCCCCTACACCGGTGATGGTGCCGCCGGTGCCGATGCCGGAGCAGAACCCGTCAATTGGGCCTGCAACCTGTTCCATGATTTCCAAGGCGGTGTGATACTTCTGTGCACGGATATTGTTTGGGTTTTCAAACTGCTGTGGCACGAAGACCCGTGGGTCTTCCCGCTGCATTTTCAGCGCAGTTTGGAGGCACTCGTCTATGCAGGCCCCAATGTCTCCGTCGTCGTGGATCAGAATCACTTCTGCGCCGTAATGGCGGCAGAGTTTTCGGCGTTCTTCCGACACGGAGTCCGGCATGATGATGACGGTTTTGTATCCGCGTACGGCACCTACCAAGGCAAGGCCTATGCCCTGGTTCCCGGACGTTGGTTCCACAATAATGGAATCCGGGCCCAGCTTGCCTTCCTTTTCGGCGGCTTCAATCATGGTGCATGCGGTTCTGGTTTTAATGGAACCGCCTACATTTAAGCCTTCATATTTTACCAATACTTCAGCCATATCCGGGTCCACCATATTTTTCAGTTTAATCATTGGTGTAGCACCGATGGCTTCCAGTACATTGTCGTAAACCAGTCTCATTTGATTTCGCCTCGTAAAAAGATTTCTTGACTATTATAATAAGGTGCTTATTTAGACACAAGTGATAATCTGCTATAATATCTTTATCATTCACACGAGGTGACTTCATGAAATTCCACGGTTTTCAAAAGATGACCATGCTGGACTTCCCTGGGAAAGTGGCATGTACTGCATTTACCGGTGGCTGCAACCTGCGCTGCCCGTTTTGCCACAATGCATTGCTGGTAACAGATCTTCACCCGGAAGACGCATTTGATGAATCGGAAATCCTTACCTACCTAGAACAGCGGAAAAATATGCTAGACGGCATTTGCGTTACCGGCGGAGAGCCACTGTTGCAGCAGGACATGAAGTCCTTTATTCAGAAATGTAAGGACATTGGGCTTTTGGTAAAACTGGATACCAATGGCTGCTTCCCTGCCATGTTAAAGGAACTGGTAGAAGAAGGCCTGGTAGATTATGTGGCCATAGACATTAAAAACTGTAAGGAAAAATATGCGGAAACCGTAGGAATTCCAAACTTTGATTTGGCACCGGTGGAAGAAACCGTTGCTTATTTAAAGGAAAACCATGTGGACTATGAATTCCGCACCACCGTGGTGAAGGAATTCCATACCGTGGAAGACATTGAAAAGATTGCCCAATGGATTCAAGGCTGTCCAAGGTACTTCTTACAGAACTTTACCGACAGTGGCAACTTAATTGGCAACGCCGAAGAACTCCATGAAGCCGGAAAAGACACCTTAAAGGCCATGGCAGAGGCTGCGGGAGCGTATCTTCCTTCCGTTTCCATCCGTGGTATAGATTAACCCGATTGAACCCCAAGTTACTGTGGTGACCAACCACTATATCTTGGGTTTCTTTTTTGCAATTTGTACCAAATAATGTGGGAAAAGTGGGGCGCCCACCCTCGAAAGCCGGTGAAAACCGGCTATTTTTTATGGATTTTGACCATTTCTGCACTTATTTTCTCCACTTTTGTGCTGGAAATGATAAAAACACAAGATATTGTGTTTTGCTCCTTGTGATAGCACAAAATCTTTGGTATACTGTAATATGTTATGAACTACACATCTATGAGAAGGGGAAAATTATGTATAGCGTTTTAAAACGAGACGGCAAAGTCGTAGACTTTACCCTCACCAAAATCAAAGATGCCATTACCCTGGCATTTGAAGCTTGCGAACGTCAGTATCACCCAGATACCATTGACTTCCTTGCTTTGAAGGTTACCGCTGATTTTGAACCAAAAATCAAAGACGGTGCCATTGCCGTAGAAGACATCCAGGACTCCGTAGAATCCGTATTGATCCGCGGCGGTTACGACGATGTTGCCAAGGCATACATTCTCTACAGAAAGCAGAGAGAAAAACTCCGTAACCTCAGCACTTCCATGCTGGACTACCGCAAGACCATTGATGACTATCTTCAGATCAACGACTGGCGTGTAAAAGAAAATTCCACCGTTACTTACTCCGTAGGTGGTTTGATCCTTTCCAACTCCGGTGCCATCACCGCAAACTACTGGCTGTCTGAAGTTTATGATGATGAAATTGGCAACGCACATCGCAACGCTGATATTCACATTCATGACCTTTCCATGCTGACCGGTTACTGCGCAGGTTGGTCCCTTAAGCAGTTAATTCAGGAAGGTCTCGGCGGCGTACCTGGAAAAATCACCTCCGCTCCGGCTTCCCACCTTTCCACCCTCTGCAACCAGATGGTTAACTTCCTCGGTATCATGCAGAACGAATGGGCCGGCGCTCAGGCATTCTCTTCCTTCGACACCTACCTTGCTCCGTTCGTCAAGGTAGACAACCTTGACTATAAAGAAGTAAAGCAGTGCATCCAGTCCTTCATCTATGGCGTAAACACTCCATCTAGATGGGGTACCCAGTCTCCATTCACCAACATTACTTTGGACTGGGTTGTTCCTGCTGACCTTGCTGAACTCAACGCCATTGTTGGCGGCAAGGAAATGGACTTCAAATATAAAGACTGTAAAGCAGAAATGGACATGATCAATAAGGCATTTATTGAAATCATGATTGAAGGCGACGCCAACGGCCGTGGCTTCCAGTATCCAATTCCTACTTACTCCATTACCAAGAACTTTGACTGGTCTGAAACCGAAAACAACAAGCTGCTCTTCGAAATGACCGCTAAGTATGGTACTCCTTACTTCTCAAACTACATCAACTCCGACATGGAACCATCCGACGTTCGTTCCATGTGCTGCCGTCTCCGTCTGGACCTTCGTGAACTCCGCAAAAAGTCCGGTGGTTTCTTCGGCAGTGGTGAATCCACCGGTTCCGTCGGCGTTGTTACCATTAACATGCCTCGTATCGGTTACCTTGCTAAGGACGAAGAAGACTTCTTCGCTCGTTTGGACAAGCTCATGGATATTGCAGCTCGTTCCCTCAAGGTAAAGCGTACCGTTATTACTAAGCTGCTTGACAACGGCTTGTATCCATACACCAAGCGTTACCTCGGCACCTTCAACAACCACTTCTCCACCATCGGTTTGGTTGGTATGAACGAAGCTTGCCTCAACGCTAACTGGATCCAGAAGGACCTGACCACCAAGGAAGCTCAGGACTTCACCGAAAAGGTTCTCAACCACATGAGAGAACGTCTTTCTGACTATCAGGAAGAATACGGCGACCTTTACAACTTGGAAGCAACCCCAGCAGAATCCACTTCTTACCGCCTTGCTAAGCACGACTTGAAGCGCTTCCCTGACATCATTACTGCTGCCAAGGAAAAGGGCGACGCTCCTTACTACACCAACTCTTCTCACCTTCCGGTAGGCTTTACCGAAGACATCTTCACTGCACTGGATATCCAGGATAACCTGCAGACTCTTTACACCTCCGGTACGGTATTCCATGCCTTCTTAGGTGAAAAACTTCCTGACTGGCAGTCCACCGCTGCTCTGGTTAGAAAGATTGCTGAAAACTATAGACTTCCTTACTACACCATGTCCCCGACCTACTCCGTATGTAAGAACCACGGCTACATTGCCGGTGAAGTTTATACCTGCCCTGACTGTGGCGCTACCACCGAAGTTTATTCCAGAATCACCGGTTACTACAGACCGGTTCAGAACTGGAACGATGGTAAGTCTCAGGAATTCAAAGACAGAAAGACCTATGACATTGGCAATTCCAAGCTGACCCACGGCCCGGTTGCTAAGACCGAAGCTGCTGCTCCGGCTGAAGAAGAATCCAGCACACTTAAGAACGGTGCATTCCTCTTCACCACCGCAACTTGCCCGAACTGCAAGATTGCAAAGGCCACTTTGGATAAGGAAGGTTTTGTTTATGAAACCATTCTTGCCAACGACAATCCTGAAATGGCTGAAGCATTCGGTATCCGTCAGGCCCCAACCCTTGCTGTGGTTGAAAACGGCGAAATCACCAAGTATACCGGCGTTTCTGAAATCAAGAAGATGCTGAACCTGTAATCAGGAAAAAGGGTGTAATTAACAAATGTATGACTTAATTATTATCGGCAGCGGCCCTGCGGGGCTGACTGCCGCCCTTTATGCCGGAAGGGCCAACAAGTCCGTTCTGGTTATTGAAAAAGGGGCATTTGGCGGACAGATCACCCTGTCCCCAAAGGTTGAAAATATTCCGGGCTTCGAATGCCTTTCCGGCAATGAATTCGCCGACAAGATGGTAGATCAGGTGCTGGCCCAGGGCGCAGAATTCGAAGCAGCTGAAGTGATGGAAATCCGGGACGGTGACACCAAAGTGGTGGCCACCGAATATGGCGAATACGAAGCCAAGGCAGTTATCATTGCCACTGGCTGCAAGCATAGAGGCTTACACCTGCCGAAGGAAGAAGATTTCATTGGAAATGGTATCTCCTTCTGCGCTGTATGCGACGGCGCCTTCTACAAAAACAAGGTTGTCGGCGTAGTTGGCGGCGGGAACTCCGCCCTGCAGGAAGCCCTGCTGCTTTCTGAACTGGCTGCAAAAGTCATCGTGTTCCAGGATTTGCCTTACCTCACCGGAGAACAGAAACTGCAAGACCAGTTACTGGCCAAGGACAATGTAGAAGTGCATCTTGGCACCCTGGTATCCGAATATCTTGGAGACCGGGAATTGAACGGCGTAAAGACCAAAGCCCAGGCAGACGGTGCCGAAGCAGAATATGCTTTGGACGGCCTGTTCCTTGCAGTTGGTCTCATTCCACAAAACGAACCCTTCGCCAAGTACGCTGATTTGAACGACTACGGTTATGTGGATGCAGATGAAACCTGCGTTACCAAAACCCCTGGCATTTTTGTTGCCGGAGACTGCCGTTCCAAGGCCATCCGTCAGGTTACCACCGCAGCAGCAGACGGCGCCGTTGCCGCACTGGCTGCCTGCAAGTTCATTGACAACTAAGGAGGCCCGCCATGCGTATTGTACTGGTAGGTGCCGGTAGTATCGGCGGCACAGTAGCTGCCATGTTGCAGGAAAATGGATATGACGTGGACGTCGTTGTTCATGGCGATGAAGCTGCATCGCTCATCAAGAAAGACGGCTACTTTTTAACCGGTCTTTATGGAGACCGCTGCGTAAAACTCAACGCTGTTCCCTCTGTAGATGACTTAGAAGGACAATATGACATTGCCCTCATTGCCACCAAGTATCAGCAGTTGCAGCCCATGGCCAAGGCCCTGCTTCCTTACCTTACAGAAGATGCTTTGGTGGTTTCTCTGCAAAACGGCCTGTGCATGGATTTGCTCTCTGACGTGGTCGGTGAAAAGCGCACCGTTGGGGTTATGATTAGCCTCAGCGCCACCCGCCTAGCCGTAAACAAAGTAGATGTCACCGCCATTTCTCAGTTCCTGATTGGCATGCCAAATGGATATCACCCTGCTGCTTTGGATGAACTGCAGAAGGTTTTGAATACCGTTATTAAAACCGAAATCAAAGAAGATGTGGTAGGTAACCTCTTCGCCAAGCTCATCTTCAACTCCTGCATCAACGCCATTGCCAGTGTTACTGACACCACAGTCGGTTCCATGTTGGAAACCAAGAAGGCCCGTCAGGTGGTTATGAATATTATCCGCGAAGGATGTGCTGTGGCCAAAGCCATGAACATTGATGTAGCAAGATTCAACATCATGCCAAAGTTCCAGTTCATCGGTTCCCGTGACGGCGTTCTTTGGGATGCCTTCTGGGGCAACTTCATCCGGCTTGCTTGGAAAGTGGGCGGATCCGGAAATGTAATTCCATCTACCCTTCAATCTCTCCGGGCCAAAGCACCAACAGAAATTGATATCATGAACGGATATCTGGCAAGGAAAGGAACTGAACTTGGCGTTCCAACCCCAACCAACAAGAGCATTACGGAAGTCATCAAGAGTATTGAATCCGGTGCACGCCCGCTCTCAGCCGACAATATGCTGGACGTTAAAATCTAAATTTATTATCATATAGTCGTGGTGGCTATTTGGGAAATTCTATTTTAGGAGGTCCAAAATGGCCACTTTTTATTTTGACAGCAAGAAAAGCCTTAACCCTCAAGATACCAATTCTTCCATTGGCACATTACAAATTGCTGAATTAGAAACGCTCATTAAGCAATTGAAAGATGACATCTATATCGCCCCGGAAGGGACAATACATACGCACCAAGGAAGCCAAAGGAACTACTATTATCACGTCTCCTCCGTTGGCACGCGACAATACCTTTCTCCCGAGAACACCGAACTCATTACTAGTCTTGCCCAAAAGCGATACAACCAGCAGCTCCTAAAAATTGCCATTCAAAACCAAAGATATTTGGAAAAGCGATTCCCTATAGAGCCGCCATCTTTAGAGTCCGCATTCGAAAAGATTCCGGATGCACTAAAGCCTTTTATTCAAACGAATTATCTTCCAGCAAATGAATTCGCTAAGCGCTGGTTTTCCGAACCGTATACCGGGCTCCCTTTCGAAGAAGAGCAGAGCGAATACGTAAACCAAAACGGTCAATCCATGCGTTCTAAATCGGAATATATTATTTCCAACATCCTAATCCAGCTTGGGCTGCCTTACAAATACGAAAAGCCGCTAACCATAGGGCGCACCACTTTTTATCCCGATTTCACTATTTTAGACATCAATCAAAAAGTAGAAGTGTACTACGAACACTTTGGCCTAATGAGCAACAGCGAGTATGCCACAAAAGCCCTCCGAAAAATTGCAACTTACGAGCAGGCAGGATTTTTCATGGGAGACCGTTTTCTCTGCTCCTTTGAATCTGACAACCTTTGGTTCAATCCCTCCGACATCCGTTCCAAACTGGAATGGCGATTCAGTTCCTCCCTCCTCTGATATGCCCACTTCACGTGAAATGCAAAGATTCCCATATCTTGCGTGAAATTTGCACTTCTTTTGCCGGCTTTAACTCCTCTTTTTACCAGCTTAAGCCCGCTTTTTCACGCAGAACTCGCCGACACCTGCATTCCGCGTGAAACTCGCGTGAAATCCGTGCCTCTTCCTTCGGCTTTAGCCCGCTTTTTTCACGCAGAACTCGCCGACACTCACATTCCGCGTGAAACTCGCGTGAAATTGCGGTACAACAAAGCCCAAGCACAGAAAATGCATCATAGAAAATAAAAAGCCAGTCCAATGGACTGGCTTTTTATTTTTCTCTGCTCACGTGCTCAAATCGCGTGCTCATTATTTGAGTTTCGGAGTAAGTTTGAATCTTCTTTCCACGTCAACCTGCTCAACCGTGCCGTCAAAGGAGGCGCCTAAGAAGAGACGAGCATTGGCTTCAAAGTTATCCGGCTCATCCGATACATAATATTTGTGGATGTAGCCTTCCACATTGCTCATCATGTTGTCTTCTTTCAAGTTGAGCATGACGTTTTCAGCAGCAGCATGACTGGAGCTAACTATATTCAGTTCCGGATACAGTTCTTCAATGATTGGCTGCAGCAATGGGTAATGGGTACAGCCCAGAATCAGGGTGTCCATTCCCTGAGCTACCATTGGATCCAGGTATTCTTTCAAGACAGATACTACAACGATATCCTCTTTGGAGATTCTACCGTTTTCTACCAGCGGTACCAAAAGCGGACAGGCCTTCGGAATAACCGTTGCTACTGGATTATAACGGGCAATGGCGGTTTCATATGCCTTGCTCTTAATGGTGGCATTGGTAGCAATGACACCGATGGTTCCTTTGGTGGTGCGGGCTGCCAAAGCAGACGCCGGTTCTACCACGCCGTAGAATGGCAAATCTTTATAAACTTTTTCTACCCTTGCTCTGGCAACAGAGTCAGCCGTGTTGCAGGCAATGACAATGGCTTTTAAGTCAAATTGGCGCAGGAAAGCTACATCATCATAAACGTATTTGATGATCTGCGCTTTGGAACGGGTACCGTATGGAACCCGGGCAGTGTCACCAAAGTAGATGATGTTTTCATTGGGCATTAAATCCATGAGACTCTTTACCACGGAAAGACCGCCGATACCGGAGTCAAACACGCCAATGTAACTGTCTTTACTCATAAATGGAACCTTCCTTTATGTAATGTGAAACTGAGCATGCTCAGGAGAGAGCATTTACCAATTTCTTAAAATGATCCCCACGTTCTTCAAAGCAGGTGTACTGGTCAAAGGAGCTGGTGGTTGGTGAGAGAAGGACGACATCTCCAGGCTGAGCATACTTCAGTGCTTCTTCCAGTGCGTCTACCAAAGTGTCTACTACAACGCCGTCTTTTCCTACGGTGTCGTCAATGAGGCGCTTACCGCAGGCCCCAAAACCAATGGCCTTTTTTACGCAGCCCATGTTGGCTTTCACGTCATCCATGGCCAGGCCTTTTTCATAACCGCCCATGAGCAGGATAACGTCTTTTGGGAAGGCCTTCAGTGCGGTAATGGTGGCATCTGTGTTGGTGCCCTTGGAGTCATTGTAGTATTTTACGCCGTTTCGTTCCCGAACGAATTCAATGCGGTGCTCAACCCCACGGAATGCACGAACGGCTTCTGCAATGTCTTCATTGGAAATGTTACAAGCCTTTGCCATTGCACAAGCGGTAATGACATTGGCTAAGTTGTGGTTGCCGACTACGAAAATGTCTTCTCTCTTTAATACGGCTTCCCCTCCTACATAGACGAATTCGTCGTCTGCGTAGGCATAAGAAGTTGGGTCAAAAAGGGTGAATCCCTTTTTGGTGCATGGAACCGGATATTTTTCCAGGTATTCCAGCAAGGTGGCATCTTCTGCGTTGTAAACAAAGAGGTCGTTTCCCTTCATGTTGCGGTAAACTTCCGTCTTAGATTTATAGTAGTTTTCCAGACTTCCCATGAAGTCAATATGGTCCGGAGACAAGTTCAAAATGGTGGCTACGTCCGGACGGAACCGGTCAATGTTCACCAACTGGAAATTGGAGATTTCCAAAACAATATAATGCCCTTCCTGTTCCAGCAAGCCTTCCTTCATGATAATTTCACAAAGTGGAATACCGATGTTACCACAGAGGTGTACTTTGTCCCCGAAGGCTTTTTCAAAAATGTCGTAAACAAGAGTGGATGTGGTGGTCTTACCGTTGGAACCGGTAATGGCAATGTAATGCTGTGGCTTTGCTACCTGGAATGCTAGTTCAATTTCGGTAATAACCGGAATGTTCTGGGCTTCCAAGGCCAACATTTTGTCACTTCGGTACGGGACCCCCGGGTTTTTGACACAGAGGTCATATGGTTTTTGGAATACGTCTAATTCCTGACCTACAATGGTAACGCCCATGGCTTCCAATTCAGGAAGTTCTTTCATATCTTCTCTGGCCTTACTTTCGGATACGGTAATTTTTGCACCCAATTTGGTCAGTAATTTGATGGCTGCCATGCCGCTGCGGGCAAGTCCGACAACCAAAACGTGTTTTCCGGAAAACTCCATTGTTTTGTTGCTCCTTAATTCTTCGCTTAGGATAATTTCTGCAAGAATTCTAATGTGTGCATTGCGGCCAGCTGGATTTCTCCTAAGGTAATGCCGTTTTTCTTGTCCAAGCTTTCCAGCAGTGTCTTATCTGCCTTATAGGACTTGGCAAGGCGATTCATGTCTCCCGGCATAAGCACATCTACGCCGGCACGGACACGGTACGCATTGTCCTGCAGTTTTGGGAATTCCGGGCTCACAGCTTTCTTCATCCACCAGTCGGTGATGACCAAGCCATCATACCCCCATTCCTTTCGGAGAATGGTGGTAACGGTGTCGTAGTTGTAATGACCCCAGATTCCGTTGATTTTATTGTAAGAGGTCATAATGCACCAAGGCTGACCTTCTTTTACACAGATTTCAAAGTTCCGTAAATACAGTTCTCTCAAAGCCCGCTCTGAAACCACCGAGTTGTTGTTGGCACGGTTGGTTTCCTGATTGTTACAGCAGAAGTGCTTTGGACAGGCGCTGACGCCATGACGCTGGAGGCCACGGACCACAGCAGCACCCATAAAGCCGGACAGCAGCGGGTCTTCGGAGAAGTATTCAAAGTTGCGTCCACACAGAGGGTTTCTATGGAGGTTCATGCCCGGTGCCAACAGCACGTTAGAGCCGGCCAGCTTCATTTCCTCTGCTAAGGTTTCATATAAATCGGTTACCAGATCTAGGTTCCAGGTGCTGGCCAGGCAGGTGCCAATTGGCAGCAGGGAACTGTAGCGGTTTAAGCGGATGCCGGAAGGGCCGTCGGTCAAGGTGACGGCAGGGACGCCTTTTTCCTGCAAGGAAGGCAAAATGCCCCCAATGACGCCGGCGTTTCCGGCAGTGCCAAGTGGGCTATCCATAAAGCCGTGGCCCCGGGTCAGCGCCTCTAATTCCTCTTTGGAAAGCTGTGCCACAAACTGTTTCATTTGGGCTCTGCCACTTACTACATCCTTAAAGGTGTAGCCAAATTCCATAGGGGTAATGCTTTCCGGCAGCTGATGTAAAATCCGCTGCTTTAAGTCTACATCCGGCACAGCAGCTTCTTTGCACTGATGCTGCACTTGGTTTTCCCGCATGTAGATAGAACTGTAATAGGTATTGTTAATGATGAACTTGTATTCGCCTTCTTCATAGACATAGGCATGCTTTAGTTCATCGTAAGCGGTCATGTAATCCAGGTTGGCGGAAACCAGCAAAACCTGCCGTTCGGATGGCTGCAGGGTTTCGGTTTTTGCAAACCCTACCAGCACACGGGCAGGCTGGCTCAGCCGGCCTTCCGGTACGGCACACCAAAGGGTCACCACTTCTTTGCCCGGGCAGTTGCCGGTATTGGTGACACGGACTTGTACCGTAATTTTATTGGTCTTTTCGTTATAGGCCATCCCCATTGGGGTAACGTCAAAATTGGTATAAGAGAGACCGTAGGCAAATGGGTAAAGCAGGTCCTCTTCATGGTCCTTTTCAAAGTAACGGTATCCTAGGAAAATACCTTCCTGGTATTTGGTTTCTTCTTTGCCTCCAAAGTTTTGAGCAGTTGGATATGCCTCATAGGATTTGGCAATGCTGTCTGTCAAACGGCCACAAGGAGAAACGGTGCCATACAGCACGTCGGTCACTGCGTTACCGGATTCCATGCCGCCTTGCCAAGCAATCAGCAGACCAGCTGGGCGGTATTTTTCCACCCAGGAGAAATCTATAATATTGCCAATGTTTAATACCACAACCACGTTGCGGAACAGTTCAGAAGTACCGGCCAGCAAGGTTTCTTCCTCTTTGGTCAGGTAGTAACTGCCCTGGGTCAGGGTGTTTTCCCGGTCTTCTCCGGCAGCGCGGCCAAGTACCACCACTGCGGTGTCACAACGGGAAGCAACGGCACGAAGGGTTGCCTTGTCCACCGGCATTTCGTCGTGAGACATCGGCCAGTGACCCCAAAAGCCATCTCTGGCCGGGTGAGCATCTATCCAATCTTCATAGATTTTTGCCAGGCCAAGATCATACTTCACGCCGGCGGCTTTGAAGCCATCAATGAGGTTTACTTTGTAAGGTGGATGAATGTCTCCGCCACTGCCGTATCCTACACAGAACCAGTCGTACTGGCATCTGCCGAACACAGCAACTGCTTCGTCTTTTTGCAGCGGGAGCACCCCATTGTTTTCCAAAAGAACGCAGCCTTCGGCACCGGCCTGACGAATCAGTTCCGGCATACCGTTCATGATTTCACGGTTTCCAAGGGCAAGGGAACTGTCCTGAGACAGTCCGGAATGCATGACTTTATCCATGACGGTCTGCATTTTTTGCTCCGCAAATCGTTTCAAATCCATGGTGCCTTCCTCCTAAAAAACAAATGCTCAAATTACACCACATTATAGTATATCCTATGCTATAATTTTTGTGAACAAAAAAGGAGAATGGAACCATGATTTTGGAACTTATCGTGTGCCTCATTGCAGGCATCGGCGCCGGCTTGGGAACCGGCCTTGCGGGGCTCAGTGCTGCAGCGGTTGTCAGCCCCATGCTCATTGCCTTTTTAAAGGTTCCCGCATATGAAGCCATCGGCATTGCGCTGGCCAGTGACGTATTGGCCTCTGCCGCGGCGGCTTACACCTACGGGAAACACAAAAATATAGATATCAAAAACGGTATCATCATGATGATTACCGTGCTCATTGTTACCGTCATTGCTTCTAAGGTGGCATCCTATGTGCCAAACGTGGCTTTGGGCGGTTTGTCCTGTTCCTTCACCTTACTGGTGGGACTGAAATTCTTAATCCGTCCGGTTACCAACACCAAGGAAAGTTCGGAAAGTAAAGATGCCAAAAAGCGGGTCTTTCAGTCCATCCTGACCGGCATTGCCATTGGCTTCGTCTGCGGTTTCGTAGGCGCCGGCGGTGGCATGATGCTGTTAATTGCCCTCACCAGTCTGTTAGGCTATGACCTAAAAACCGCCGTGGGCACCAGCACCTTTATTATGACGTTCACCGCCTTTACCGGAGCGGCTTCCCACTTTGCCATTGGCGGTCAGCCGGATTGGACGTTGACCATTTTGTGCATCATCTTCACCCTTATCTTTGCCCGTTTGGCAGCCAAATTTGCCAACAAGGCAGAACCCATTAAGCTCAATCGGATTACCGGTTTGTTCCTTACCATTTTGGGTGCCGGTATCATTCTCATGAATTACATCTTTTAAAAACAGACTGCGCCTTTTCGAAGGCGCAGTTTTTTGGTAAAATATAGGGGTACTTTAATCTACGGAAAGAGAGGAACTACTATGATCAGAGACAACAAAATCTGGTTAGCAAACAACGACAAGGGAGAACCTGTTTTTCTCCTGCCTAGCATGGCCAACCGCCACGGTTTGGTAGCCGGCGCCACCGGTACCGGTAAAACCGTTACTTTAAAGGTTATGGCCGAATCCTTCTCCGCAATGGGCGTTCCGGTATTCATGGCCGATGTTAAGGGAGACATCGCCGGCATGATGAAACCGGGCGTAGACAGTGAAAACATGCAGAGCCGCATCGCCAAGTTCGGTCTAGCACAGTATGGCTTCCAATACGAAGGCAGCCCTGTTACCCTTTGGGATATTTATGGACAGAAAGGCATCCAGCTCCGTACCACCATTTCTGAAATGGGTCCTACCCTGCTGGCTCGCGTTTTAGGATTAAATGACTTGCAGTCTGACATCCTTTCTGTGGTATTCAAAATTGCAGATGACGCAAACCTGCTTCTCATTGACACCAAGGACTTAAAGTCCATGCTCAACTTTGTAGGTGACCACGCAAACGAATATGCCGCTGAATACGGTAAAATCTCCTCTGCTTCTTTGGGCGTTATTACCCGCGCCATTGTTGCTTTGGAATCCGAAGGTGCTGACGTCTTCTTTGGAGAACCGGCACTGAACATTGCCGACTGGCTGACCCAGGATGCCGGCCGCGGTATGATCAATGTTCTGGATAGTTCTTCTCTCATTAATAACGGCAGACTGTATTCCGCATTCTTACTGTGGATGCTCTCCGAACTCTTTGAAACCCTTCCGGAAGTAGGAGACTTAGACAAGCCAAAAATGGTCTTCTTCTTTGATGAAGCACATCTCCTCTTCAATGATATTTCCAAGACCTTGCTGGACAAGATTGAACAGCTGGTAAAACTCATCCGTTCCAAGGGTGTCGGCGTTTACTTCTGCACCCAGAACCCAAGAGACATTCCGGACAACGTACTTGCTCAGTTGGGCAACAAGGTACAGCACGGTCTTCGTGCTTACACTCCTGCAGAACAGAAAGCCGTAAAAGCTGCTGCAGAATCCTTCCGTGAAAATCCGGATTTCGACACCTTTGAAACCATCCTTGCCCTGGGTACCGGCGAAGCCGTTATCTCCACCCTGGACGAAAAGGGTATTCCAAACGTAGCCGAAAAATCCAGCGTACTTCCTCCGAAGTGCTTAATGGATACCATTGATGACATGAGCAGAGACAACTGCATTAAGTCCTCTCTCCTCTATGGCAAATATGCCAATTCTGTAGACCCTGAATCCGCATACGAACTGCTGCTCCGCAGAGGCGTAGAAGAACAGGAAGCCAAAGAAGCTGCCGCAGCCGAAGCCCTTCGTCAGAAGGAAGCCGAGAAGGCTGCTGCCGAAGCAGAAAAGCAGGCCGCTGCAGAAGCCAAGGCTGCCGAAAAGGCTGCCCTTGCAGAAGCAAAGGCCCAGCAGAAGGCGGAACAAGATGCTTTGAAGGCCGCTGAAAAGCAAATCCTTGCTGAGGCAAAGGCAAAGGCAGCTGCAGAAGCCAAAGCAGAACAGGAAGCCCAAAAGGCTGCTGAAAAGGCCGCCAAGGAAGCTGCAAAAGAAGAAGAACAAAAGGCAAAAGACCGCCAGAGACTGGTGAAGAATGCCGGTTCTTCTGTTGCTTCCACCGTTGGCCGTGAAGTAGGACAGGCCCTTGGTTCTGCCATTGGCGGTTCTACCGGCAAGAAGATTGGCGGTAACTTGGGTGCAACCCTTGGCCGTGGCCTCATTGGTACTCTCTTCAAGAAATAAGTAAAAAAAGAAAAGCCCCCGAATCGGGGGCTTTTTTATTTTGTTTAGATACCAAGTTCATCGCCAATGTAAGCGGTGTATTCCATTTGTTCCGGGGTGTAACCGTCCAGGACTTCCAGCATGTCAATGGCCACCACTTTGGCGTCCGGAAGGGAGTGTTCTAAGTAGTTTCCGCATTCCTGACGTTTGGCGCCCGGGATATCTCCTTCAAAGTCGCGGATGAAGGCGAAGCATTCCTGAAGCAGGGCAATAATGTCTTCCTTGCTGATGTCGTTACGGGTTAAGAAATAAAAGCCGGTGCGGCAGCCCATTGGGCCAACGTAGATAATGCTGTCGGCAAACTTGGTGTTGCGGACATAGGTAGCAAACAGATGCTCGAAGGTGTGAAGGCCACCGTTGGAAACGTAGTCTCCCTTGTTTGGTTCCTTCATGCGGATGTCGTAAGTTACGACATCGCCGTCAACGCGGGAAACGTAGATGCCCTTTTTCAATCTATCGTGGTCAATGGCAAAACTTGCAATTTTCTTCATATCATTTCTCCTTTAGGGCTTCGTTGAGAGCCCCCATTTTATAGCCGTTTTCGTCTACCAAGACTTCTTGGAAGCCCAGGGATTTGTAGTACGGCGTTAAGTACAGCAGTTTGGATTTCAGCACCGGAATGTCTGCCGGATCCACTTCAATTTTGGCGGTGACACCGTCGTTGAGGCAGCGGACACGGAACACCGAAAAATGGTTGTTCTTCAAATATTCTTCTGCCAGATCTATGCGATTCAGCTTTTCCGCCGTAATCCGTTCTCCATAAGGAATCCGGGAAGCCAGACAGGCAAAGCTTGGCTTAGACCAGGTTGGCAGGTTCATTTCTTCAGACAGTTCCCTGATTTCTGCTTTATATAATTCGGCATCTCTCAGAGGGCTTTTTACGTCTAATTCCGCAATGGCTTTCAGGCCGGGACGGTAATCTCCCAGGTCATCCATGTTGGATCCTTCTACTAAGACGGCACCCTCTCTGTCTGCATACTTTTGCAGCGCACCGAAGATTTCCTTTTTACAGATATAACAGCGGTCCGGTGGGTTAGAGGCAAATTCCTCTAACATCAGTTCTCCGGTAACCACTTTGATTTGCCGGATACCGTTGGCTAAGCAGAACTGGTCTGCTTCTGCCGTTTCCCACTTGGGATTCACTTCGGAAACCGCAGTCAGGGCAATACACTTATCCCCTACGGCTTCTTTGGCTGCTGCCAAAAGCAAGGTGGAGTCTACGCCGCCGGAGAAGGCTACTGCCACGGTACCATATCCACGGAGAAGGTCCAGTAACCGCTGGTATTTTTCTTTTGCAGTCATGTTTTCCCTCCTAGTCTAATTCCGTTTCGGTAATGGTGGCGCCTCCTACAACGGTATCTCCGTCAAAGAGGACGACAGCCTGTCCCTTGGTAATGGCTCTCTGCGGATCTTTGAACACCACTTCAATGGTGTCGTCGTCCAGCTGTGTTACCACAGCCGGCGCCGCAATGTGCTTATACCGCACCTTTGCCATCACTTCCATCGGGTTCTCTATTTTGGCCACGCTGATTAAGTTCAGCCCATTGGCTTTTAGTTTTCTGCTGAAGAGTTCCTCGTTAGAGCAAAGAACCACTTCGTTGTTTTCCACGTCTACTTTGCAGACATACATAGGAGCCGGCAAAGCCAAACCAAGGCCCTTTCTCTGGCCAACGGTGTAACGGATAATGCCTTTGTGCTTTCCTAACACGTTGCCTTCCAAATCCACGAAGTTGCCTTCCGGATAGGCGTGGCCTACGTAAGATTCAATGAAGTCGTAGAATTTGCCGTCAGGCACGAAACAAATATCCTGGCTCTCTGCTTTATGGGCGTTTCCCAGCTGATGTTTCTCGGCCATGTCACGGGCAGCCTGCTTGGTCATACCGCCAAGGGGCAGTTGAATATGAGCAAGTTGTTCCTGGGTCAGAGAATATAAAACATAACTCTGGTCCTTGCTTTCGTCCAGGCCCTTTTTCAAGACGTATCTCCCGGAGGTCTCGTCGTATGCCACCTGGGCGTAGTGGCCGGTTACAATGAGGTCACACTGCTCCGCTTCTGCGTAGCGGAAAAGTGCCTCAAATTTCAAATTGCGGTTGCAGTCCACACATGGATTCGGGGTAATGCCGTTTTCATAAGCACGGACAAACGGATCCATGACGCATTCCTGGAAGCGGTCTTGAAAGTCCACCACGCCAAATGGCATACCCAAGCGCTCCGCGCAGGCTTTGGCGTCGTCTACATCCGATGAATTGCACTGTTCGTGCAACTTCATGGTTACGCCAATGCAGTCGTAACCGGCGTCCTTCATCAGCAGGGCTGATACGCTGGAGTCCACGCCGCCACTCATGGCAATCAGGGCCTTACCTTTGCTCATACTGCAACCTCCTTTTTCTAGAATTCTTAGCAATTATATTATATTCATCTTTTGCTTTCAAATAGAATGGAATTGTGGTAACATACTTTGTAATAATTTTTAGCGTATTTACGAACACGCGGAGGTTTTTTCTATGAAACACATTGACATTAAAGACGTCCTTGCAGACGCTTCCTACATCCAACAGGAAGTCACCGTCTGTGGTTGGGTTCGCACCAGCCGTGACTCCAAGACCATGGCCTTCATGGAACTCAACGACGGCACTTGCTTCAAGCACATTCAGGTTGTCATTGACAAAGAAATCTTCAACGATGCAGCTTCTCTTTCCGAAGCCATGAAACTGGGCGCAGCTGTATGCGTTACCGGTACCGTTGTTCCGTCTGCTGTGAACAAGGAAGGCGGCGTAGAAATCAATGCCAAGAACATTGATATTCTCGGCACTTGCCCTCCGGAATACCCACTGCAGAAAAAGCGTCACACTTTAGAATACCTTCGCACCATGCCTCACCTTCGTGTTCGTACCAATACCTTTAACGCTGTATTCCGTGTTCGCTCTGTTCTGGCTGCTGCCGTACATGAATATTTCCAGAGCAACGGTTACGTATACATCAATGGCCCACTGATTACCGGTTCCGACTGCGAAGGCGCAGGGGAAATGTTCCAGGTAACCACCATTGGTTATGATGAAGAAGGAAAATACGAAACCAAAGAAGACTACTACGCAGATGACTTCTTCGGCAAGAAGGCCGGTCTCTCCGTTTCCGCTCAGCTGGAAGGCGAAATGGCTGCCACTGCCCTCGGCCGTATTTACACCTTCGGTCCATCCTTCCGTGCAGAAAAATCCAACACCCAGCGCCACGTTGCCGAATTCTGGCACGTAGAACCGGAAGTTGCTTTTGCTGAACTGCCGGACATCATTGAAATTGCCGAAGAAATGATTAAGTTCTTAATCAAGGCTGTTTTGGAACGCTGCCCACAGGAAATGGAATTCTTTGACAAGCGCATTGCTCCAGGCCTCAAAGACAAACTGAACGGCGTGCTCAACTCCGACTTCGTTATTTTGGATTACACCGATGCCATTGAACTTCTGAAGAAGGCTGACGTGGAATTCAAGATTCCGGTGGAATGGGGTATGGACTTAGGTACCGAACACGAACGCTATATTACCGAACAGGTTTACAACAAGCCTGTCTTCGTTACCAACTATCCGAAAGACATCAAGTCCTTCTACATGAAGCAGAACCCAGACGGCAAGACCGTTGCCGCTACGGACCTTCTGGTTCCGGGCGTTGGGGAAATCATCGGCTGCTCCGAACGTGAAGCAGACTATGACAAGTTGGTAGAAGCCATGAAGGTCCGCAACATGGATCTGGATGCCTATGCAGACTACCTTGACCTGCGCCGTTACGGTTCCGTACCGCACTCCGGTTTCGGTCTCGGTTTTGAACGTATGGTTATGTACTGCACCGGCATTGAAAACATCCGTGACGTTATCCTGTTCCCAAGAACAGTAGGTAACATCAGATAACAAAAGAAAGACAAGCCTCGGCCGAACCGGCCGGGGCTTTTTTCATACTCGGTATTAATTTGGCCTTCTCGTATAGGAAACTTAAGACTAATCCAAGTTACCCTTGCTAAAATTCCCTTATCTAATCAGAACGAGAAAAGGAGAATTTACTTTATGGAATTACAGATGAAAAACAAATACCCATTCGTGACATTCCACGGTTTTGCCGGGTTCGGCGAAAACGACTTAATGTGTAAGTATGTTCCTTACTTTGGAATGTTCTCCACCAACATCAAGAAGCTCTTCGGCGAATACGACATTGGCTTCTATACCCCATCCATGAGTGGTTTCACTTCCATGTGGGACCGTGCATGCGAAGCTTATGCTCAAATTGTTGGCGGCCGTGTTGACTACGGTAAGGTTCACTCTGAAAAGTACGGCCATGAACGTTACGGTATCACCTATGAAGGCATGTACCCAGAATGGGGTCAGTTAGATGAAGAAGGCAAAATCAAAAAGATCAACTGCCTTGGCCACTCCTTCGGTGGCCCAACCGTTCGCTTCTTCGTTAACATGATGGTCAACGGCTGTCAGGAAGAAATTGACGGTACGCCGGAAGAAGAACTGTCTGACTTCTTCAAAGGCGGACATGCCAACTGGATTCACTCCTGCACCACCCTTGCAGGTGCCAATGACGGTATTTCCTTCTTATACGCCATTGAAAAGGCTGCCCCTACCATTGGTAAGGCTGTCATTGCCATTCTTGACGTTTACGGCGGCATGCCATTCTGCAACATTTATGACCCACAGATGTATCAGCATGGCCTCGGTGCTAAGCCGGGCGAACGCAGCTTTATTCCAAAGCTGCACTGGGACAAGGTAGTAAAATATTGGGAATCCGATGACTGCGTTCTCAACGACCTCTATATTGATAAATTCAGAGAACGTTCCAAGAACTGGAATCCGGAAGACAATATTTACTACTTCGCTTACTATGCCACCCGCACCAAGAAGAACGCCAAAGGTAATTACACTCCGGTTAAAGATATGATTGCCCTCATGAAGCCGCTGGCTGTTATTGTTGGTAGATACAACGGTAACCCTGCAGATGCTACCCATGCAGAAGTTGGGGAAGAATGGAAAGAAAACGACGGTCTGGTTAACGTAATGTCCGGCCGCGCTCCACGCCTTAAGAAGTGGGCTCCATTTACCACCGATGAAGACGTAAAACCAGGTATCTGGTACGACATGCCAATGGAAATTAAGGACCACATGTCTTACTGCGGCAACGGCGAAAGCAAAGCCGACTACGGTATTTTCTTCTATGAAATCCTCCGCCGCATCAATAACCTTCCAAGCATTGACAAATAATAAGCCGTTACAAATCAAGAAATAACCAAACAAAAAGACCCGCTCCATAAGCGGGTCTTTTTTTATGAAATTAGTCTACGTGGTTTACCTGCAGCCATTCTTTAATCATCATTTTATACTGCTTCGGATAAATCATCTGAGACATAGCGTGGAACGCAAACGGGTAAATCTTCAGGTCAGACTTTCCCTTCTTGGCAGCGGCCATATCCTTGGAGAAATGGGTTGCTACAAAGAAGTCAATGCTGCCGTGAACGAAGAGAACCGGGTAATTCTGGCGGGTCTTTGCCACTTCACCGAGGCCGTCTACGTCGGAATACTTTTTGCCGTCTACTGCGGACAAAAGATCAACCAGGTCGTGCATTGGCTGTTTCGGGAACATAAAGAGCAGGTGCTCAATCCACTTGGCCATTTCATCCATGGTGGAGTAACCGCAGTCCAAAACGGTAAAGTCGGTAATGGTGTCAAGGCGATGCAGTGCAAACGCTCCGGTACCGGAACCCATAGATTCCCCGTGTACCCCAATAATGGCATCTCTACCAAACTTTTTGCGGTAGTATGCAGCAATGTCTACCAAGTCGTCGGCTTCCCAATAGCCCATGGAGCAAGCATAGTCTTTCTTGGCTTCCCCGTGACCGCGCTGATCATAGTATACGCAGTCGAAGCCCTGTTCCATGTAGGCAGCATAGTAATGGAGCATGAACGTAGATACGGAGTTGTATCCGTGAGAGAAGATAACCAGACGGGTTTTTCCGTCGTCCTTCTTATATTTGTCTGGGCAGGTGCAGTAGGTTGCATGCAGCTTTCTGCCATTTTCCAGTTTTACTTTTCTAGTCTTTCTCTTGATGTCAAACCAGTCTTTCTTCTGATCAAAGCCCCCACAGAAGAAACCACAGAGGTTCCCAAAAATCTTTGGCAAGCCGGATGGATGCTTGGTCGTGTCAGTAACGTACTTTGCAATAAAGCACATCCAAACTTCTTTCAGGCTTGGACTGGTGAGACCAATCTGTTCCAACTGTTCCTGAGTCATGCCGGTAAGACTCATTTCTTTTTCAAGATAATCCATTTACACATTCCTCCTTAGATAAAAAATTATCCTTGTTTCACGCCTTTCATAGTCAAGGCAATTCGTCCTTTTTTCAAATCCACATCCAATACCTTTACGGTGACAATGTCCCCTACGGACAAGGCTTCGGATGGATGCTTAATAAATTTATCGGAAATCTGGCTGATGTGTACCAGACCATCTTCGTGAACCCCAATGTCAACGAAGGCACCGAAGTCTACTACGTTTCGAACCGTACCCTTCAGTTCCATGTCCGGTTTCAAGTCCTTCATGTCCATAACGTCAGAGCGAAGAAGTGGTGGCGGCAGTTCGTCACGAGGGTCACGGCCCGGTTTCAAGAGTTCCTTCTCAATATCCTTGAGGGTAGGAACACCGGTCTCCAAGCGCTTTGCCAAGTCGGCATAACCGTACTTTTCAATGCGGGCGTGGAGTTCGGACAGGTCACCCTTCTTCACGTCTGCCAATTCGTAACCGCAGAGGGTTAAGAGGTTTTTGGCAATGTCATAGGATTCCGGGTGGACGCCGGTGTTGTCCAACACATTCTTGGACTCGGCCACCCGGAGGAAGCCGGCGCACTGCTCGTAGGCCTTTGGCCCCAGTTTTGGAACCTTCTTCAGCTGAGCACGGCCGGTAAAGGCACCGTTCTCTTCACGGTAGGCCACAATGTTTTTGGCAATGGTGCCGTTAATGCCGGCAATGTGAGACAGCAGCGAAGGCGACGCGGTGTTCAGGTCAGCACCGACAGAGTTTACGCAGTCTTCTACTACCCCGTCCAGGGCTGCAGCCAACTGCTTCTGCGGCATGTCGTGCTGATACTGACCAACGCCAATGGCCTTCGGGTCAATTTTTACCAGTTCGGCCAAAGGGTCCTGCAGACGACGGCCAATGGAAACTGCGGAACGCAAGTTAACATCAAACTGTGGGAATTCTTCCGCTGCCAGTTTGGAGGCGGAGTAAACGGAAGCTCCTGCTTCGGATACCACCATGTAGGACACATCCATACCTGCGGCACGTTTTACTTCCCCAATGACTTCCACGGCAAAGATTTCCGTTTCCTTAGAAGCGGTACCGTTCCCAATGGACAGCACGTCTACCTTGTGCTTCACAATGAGTTTCTTGATTTCCTCTTTTGCCAGCTTATATTTGTAGTCGCCCTGAGTGACATAAATAACGGTGGTATCTAATACTGCACCGGTGCCATCTACTACGGCCACCTTACAACCCATGCGGTAGCCCGGGTCTAACGCAAGAACTACCTTGTTCTTTACCGGCGGCGCCATCAGAAGTGGGCGCAAGTTTTGGGCAAACACCTTAATGGCGTTGGTGCAGGCTTCTTCCGTCATCATGGAACGGATTTCCCGCTCTACAGACGGAAAGATCAAACGGTCATACGCATCTTCCCCTGCAGCGGTAATGAAATTGTCCACTTCAGAACCGTTGTTGTGCACCAACGTACGGTCAATGCAGGTCATGGCCTTCTCTTTGTCAAAGCCAACGGAAACTTTTAAGAAGCCTTCCTTTTCCCCGCGGTCAACTGCCAGCACACGGTGGCCGGCAATCTTTTCTACCCGCTCGGAAAAGTCATAATACTGAGCATAGACACTGTCTTCTTCTTTGGCGGCCTTGGCATCCAAAGTGGCCCACTTAACGAACAGGTTGCGGAGACGGCCACGGAGGTCTGCATCGTCAGAAATCTGTTCTGCAATAATATCGGAAGCACCCTGTAATGCGTCTTCCGGGGTAAGAACTTCTTTTTCCGGGTCAACAAACTGTATTGCCAAGTCGGAAAGAGAACCAGTCACTTTTCGTTCCCAAATCTGGGTGGCCAGCGGTTCCAAGCCCTTTTCCTTTGCCACGGTGGCTCTTGTTCTTCTCTTCTGCTTATATGGGCGATACAGATCTTCCAAAGCAGCCAAAGTTTCTGCGGCAAGAATGGCGGCGTTCAGTTCGTCGGTCATCTTTTCCTGGTCCGTAATGGACTTGATGATTTCCTCACGTCGCTTATCTAAGTTCCGTAAGTAGTCCAACCGGTCGTTCAGTTCACGGAGCACCTGGTCATCTAAGGTACCATGGGCTTCTTTACGGTAACGGGCAATGAAGGGAATGGTGTTGCCTTCGTCAATGAGAGCAACCGTGTTCTCTACCTGCCAACGCTGGAGGGAAAACTCCTCTGTCATCTTCTGAATAATATCCATGTAAATCCTTTCTAACGGAAAAAGGCCTGTTGAAACAGTATTCCAACAGGCCATAAGTGTTTTCTGTTTTTCCGTTGGAACAAAATAAAAGTCTAAGCTTTACGATTTTAACTGCCGAACGTCATGGCCCAAAAACTCCAGTGGAGTGAAACTGCCAATGATACGGGAATAAACCCGTTCGGAGTATTTTTCGCCAATTTCATCATACATTAGGTTGGTGCTGATGATGGTTGGCAGCCCGGCCAAAATGCGGGTGTTAATCAGGTTATAAATGGCTGCTACCGTAAACTGGGTAGCAAATTCTGCGCCTAAGTCGTCAATGATAAGCAGGTCACAGGTTTCCATCATGTCAGATGGAGATTCGTTGCTATTTAAGCGGTTAAACTGTTCTTTGTTTAACTTGTTCAGCAAGTTATAAGCTGGGCCATAAACCACGTTGTAGCCCTTGCTGATGACTTCGTTGGCAATGGCCAAGGAAAGGTGGGTCTTTCCAAGACCGGTACGGCCATACAGCAGGATACTTGGAGACTGACGGTCAAAGTCCTCTGCCCAACTGCGACAGTAGGTATAGACCTTAGTCATGTGGGCGTAGGCATCTGTGCCGTCCGGTTCCACAATTCCCTTGTAAAAGTCCAAATCAAAGTTGTCAAAGGTGGACTCTTTGGCTGGTGCCATGCTGTTTAAGCCATCAAACTGGAACTGTTTTACCAGTGCGCGGAAGCAGTCACAGTAGTGGCCGTTTACCACGCCGGTGTCCTGACATTTCGGGCAGAAATAACGGACATCCAGGGTGTCTTCCTGCAAGCCCATTTCTTTCAACAGTTCTTTTCGGCGCTGCTGGGCTTTCAGGTTTTCCTGTGCCAGCTGATCTATATAAGTTTTTGCATCTTCGCCCATGCCAATGGCCTTCATTGCCCGAAGCCCTGCACCGGCAATATCTGCGTTCAACTGCTTTAATTCCGGAGAGATGGTTTCCAAATCCAAGCGGCGCTTTTCGGCGTCTTTTTCTGCCTGGAACCGGCGCGCCTTGATGACTTCTTTTGCCTGTTCAAATGTGTTGGCCATTAGGAATCCCTCCTTTTGTATTCAATCGGGCCTCTTGCCTTTTGTTTGTAGGCATCAGAATCATAGGAAGTTTCCTTTGGTTCTGCCGGGGTTGCCGGTTTTTTCGGGGCCCCACTATTTTGCAAAACAGCCTGCGGGGTTTTCAGACCCTGGGCATTCCAGTTTTCCAAAATCTTATCTAAGTATTTGAAATTTACCTTGTCTATGTTGTTGATCATTTCTTCATAGGCATAGTAAATGAGTTCGTTGCTTTGTTTCCATTCTCCGCGCCATTTGCGTAAGAATGCCACACGCTTTTCCGTAGCCTTTGGAGGCTCGGTGGTCTGGAACTGGGAAACGAACTGTTTCCACATGGTTTCCTGCTGTTCCAAAACGTTTAAGCGTTCCACGGCTGCTTCTAGCGTGTCTATTCCGTTTTCAGCCCAGTTCTTTCCCACTTTGCAAATGTAGGAAAGGGATGGTTTTCCGTGCTTCACTGCATATTCCACAATGGTGAGAATGACTTCCGGCGGAAGGCCATAGGAGTCAATCATCATTAAGAGACGGGACTGGCTGTCATACCCAATGGTTTTGGCCAAACGGGCTTGCACTTCATTGAAGAGGCCACGGATTTCCGGGGATTCTAAGGTCCGGGCTGCCACCTGGTCATAGGTTGGCAACACATCCGGCACTTCCACCAGCGGTGCTTCTGCTTTTGGAGAAACCGTCTTCACTGCAGTTGGAGCGGAACCGTCTTCATAGACGTAACCGGCTTCCAGCCAGTACTGCACGGCATCCTTTACGTCGGCTTCGGACATACCCAAAGCGCCGCCAATGTCTGCCGGGCTCAGCACGTTACCATTGAAACGGAACAGGTAAATGAGGACTTTCAACTGCTGTCCGTTCACGCGACGCAGATGTTCGTCAGCTATGCTGGTTGGAATGGCAAAGACCGAATTCCAGACATCCGGATTCAGTTTGTAGCCCATGTGCGTCACTTCCTTCCCTGTTTGTTTCATGGTATAATTTCGGTGCATTTTATTTTAGTCGAAATGGCCTAAAAAGTCTATTGTAAGAACCCACGAAGGAGCACCCATATTTATGTTAAAAAAGAATGATGACATCCAATTGAAAATAGATGGCATGTCCACAGAAGGTACCGGCGTGGGCCATTATGACGGCCAGGCAGTCTTCGTTTCCAACACCGCTGTGGGCGATGAAATTGCCTGCCATATTATTAAAGCAAAGAAGAATTATGCCGTAGGCAAAGTCATGGAGGTAATTACCGCATCGCCAGACCGCGTAGCATCAGATTGCCCCGTTTCCAACCAGTGCGGTGGCTGTTGTTACCGCCACATCCGTTATGATGCCGAATTACAGTATAAGCAGCAGCGGGTAGAAGATGCCTTCCGCCGCATTGCCCATATAGACACACCAATTAGCCCAATCATCGGCAGTGCAGCCCAGCTCCACTACCGCAACAAGGCCCAGTTCCCGGTAGGCAAAGATGCCATTGGTTTCTACGCTTTTAATTCCCACCGCATTGTGCCTTGCACCGACTGTCTTCTGCAGCCGGAAGAATTTAAGGGCATCCTAGACCTCATCCAAAACTGGATGAGCCGCACCAACATTACCCCATATGACGAACTCACCCGAGAAGGTACCCTTCGTCACATCTACCTTCGCCAAGGCTACCACAGCAAAGAACTCATGGTGGCCCTCGTGGTAAACGACCGCAAGGCAGACAAACTTGCTTTAGACCTTGTAGAAGATCTCAAGGCAAATCCAAACTTCAAAACCTTCGTACTAAATTACAACACCAAGGACACCAATGTCATCCTTGGCTTAGAAAATAAAGTCCTTTACGGAGACGGGTACATTGAAGATACCTTATTAAACAAAACATTCCGCATCTCCCCGCTCTCCTTCTACCAGGTGAACACCGCCCAGTGTGAAGTGTTATACCAAAAGGCCCAAGAAGAAGCCGGCCTCACCGGCAAAGAATTCCTGTTGGACCTCTACTGCGGTACCGGCACCATTGGCCTCACCATGGCAGACAAAGTGGCCAAACTCATTGGCGTGGAAATTATTCCGGAAGCCATTGAGGATGCTAAGAAAAACGCAGAGAACAACCACATTACCAACGCCGAGTTCTTCTGCGGGGACGCAGCCAAAGTGGCAGACAAATTGAAAAAGGACAACATCCAGCCGGATGTCATCCTCATTGACCCACCGCGCAAGGGCATGGATGAGACCCTGGTCTCCACCGTAGCTTCCATGTCCCCGGACCGTATTGTCTACGTGTCCTGTGACCCAGCCACCCTCGCCCGTGACTGCGCCCGCTTCCAAGCCCTCGGCTACCAAACCATCCACATTACCCCGGTAGACATGTTCCCACGCACGGCACATGTGGAGTGCGTGGTACTCCTGTCGAAACACAGTTAATAGAATAGCGATAATCCTTTGATTTTGCGGGCTTTTCAGCGATTCCGGAGTTCTGCCAGGGTCACAGAGAAGCCCTTTTTCATGTCCGGATTCCGAAGAAAAAGCACAGAATTCATTGGCGAGTGTGCAGTGCTGACATTTTCGGAAGCCCTGTGTGCAGTGCTATTGGCGGTAAAAAGGCGAGTTGGTGGTGCTGATATAGATGTGATGGGAAAGCATCGATGAAAAGTGCAAAATAAAATGAATGAATTATGCAAAATGAAATGGTTGAAATGTGCATAGCTCGATTTATTATTGAAAGATAACTTCGAGTTTGTCGGGCTGAAGTTGGCGTGTTATATCCAGAATATAATCTACCAACGAGGCCGGCAGAAATGCCGGTCTTTTTGTCTTAACCTACTCTGAAACGTGTTCCCGCATGACAAATTAAGAGAAGATGCGGATAATGGTTAAGAGAAAGGAATAATGGATGCAAGAAGAAATTCAAATGACTTCATCTGCTGAAGATATCAAAAATAAAGTGTATACGATTCGTGGACAACAGGTGATGTTAGATTCGGATTTGGCGAATCTTTAAGGATATGAGGTCAAGCGATTAAATGAACAAGTCAAACGTAATATTAGAAGATTTCCAGAGGATTTTAGGTTCCAGTTAGATGAGAGTGAAATTCCTGAACGTTTAAAGTCGCAATTTGCGACTTCAAGTTGGGGTGGTAAAAGAAAATTACCATATGAGCAAGCGACTGTTTTACATTTGCGCGGTGCAATTGATTACACGAAACTGAATTTTAAACACAAAACTATGATGGGACTTCTTGTAAGAAAGGCTAAGAATCTTCCGGAGGAAAAGAAGAATGCAGAAGTTCGTGCAATGATCGAGACATATAATCAGGTTGTTGATTTTGTTGATTATGAAAGCTTGAGTTCGATTATAGATGAGTTGAAGTGATTTGATTTTAGAAAACCCTAATCTTGCACTTTGAGATATCCTAACTCAATACTTTGGAATATCCTATATGTTGACTTTGGAATATCCTTATTTTATAATTTGAGATATCCTGAAATGTTAGGAGGAGTTATTATATGATAGAGAGAAAAGCATATGCTGCACTTATGAGACTTGCAGAGCAATTCCCGGTTGTTGCCATTACAGGGCCAAGACAGAGCGGGAAATCTACACTTACAAAATATGCATTTCCAGATAAAAAATATATTTCTTTTGATGATAAGAATTTAAGAGAACTTGCAAAGTCAAATCCGAGTGATTTTTTGAAAGCATTTCCAGATGGAGTTATTATTGACGAAGCACAAAAGGTTCCTGAAATATTTGACGCTATAAAACTTATAATTGATAAAAGCGCTTACACTCCGGGAAAGTATATTCTTACAGGCTCAAGTCAGTTTAGATTAAAGCAAAATATAACTGATAGTCTTGCAGGCAGAGTTGGTTTGGTAAAATTACTTCCATTTTCGATGCAAGAACTTAAAGAAGCCGGATTATTGCCAGATGAACCTTATGATATTTTCTTTAAAGGATTTTATCCACCATTGCATGATAAGGATAAGCATTTTTATTTGGATGATTGGTTTGAAAATTATATAGACACATATTTAGACTTGGATGTTAAGGATCAGATAAATGCTGATAATGTGAGTGCATTCCGAAAATTTATTCAAGTGTGTGCACTGTATAGTGGGCAGATGGTAAATTATGATAGTATATCCAGAGATATTGGGGTTTCTGCTGTAACAATAAAAAATTGGTGTTCAATTCTCGAGGCATCTTATATTATACATTTCCTTGAACCGGACAGTAATAATCTTGGAAGAACTGTTGTAAAAACTCCTAAATTGTATTTTGTTGATTCCGGATTGATGTGCTATTTGCTACGACTAGAGTCAAAAGAAGAATTATTACTTGATGACCATAAAGGTGCCGTTGTAGAAACTGCTGCTGTATCCGAATTGCTGAAAAAAAGATACAATGACGCAAAAAAAGCAAATCTGACTTATTATAGAGATAAGAATGGGTTTGAGGTAGATATTATTACTGATTGGAAGAAAAATTTTGCAATAGAGGTCAAAAGTAAATCAGATGTGGAAAAGAAATTATCAACTAGTGTAAGGACATATGTCGGATTAAGAACAGACAGTGTGCAGGGGAGTGTTTTCTATTTAGGGGATGTATCTTGCGAGATAAATGGTATAAGATACGTATCTTGGAGCGAATGGGGAAGTTAAATTTGGTTAATCAACGATACTACTGTCGAGACGGTTGTCTTGCTTTCCAAGGAAAACATATCGACAAAACATGTTCGCGTCGAGTTCAATCTCGAGGAAATGGATATGTCCGGTTTCAAGGTTGGTGCTACTTATGAAGAGATAATCGCATGGGTTCGGAAGGAATACGGCTTCCTATTGAACTTTATGAAAACTAAAACCTTCATATCCAGCTGATTTAATAATCTCGTAGAAGCGTTGACTCACATACAAAGGAACTGGATCTTTAACACATCTAAATATATCATATTGGGAGCATTCAGATTCTACAAAAACCGTTTTCATTGGGAAGAACATATACGCGTTATATTTCTCAAGGTATTTGTACATGCTTCTTTCCATATCATATGCTTCGATGAAATTCGATGTGTATAGCAGATAGAATCCGTGTTCTGGTAATCCTGACTTGTCATGTATAATTCGGAGAGGGAAAAATAGAACACCTCGAATATGTTCTTCCGTCAATAGATCTTTAACTCGTTCGTGGACTATTGGCCACCCATGTACATTATTCAAATAGTTGTATGATTGCAGGGAGTTATCAGTTTCGCAGAAAAAGACGACATCTTCCAGTAGTTCATTCAAGCCAGGTGAGAAATCTAGATGTGAACAGTCTCTTCCTGCTTTTTTGCTTATTTCGGGGATATTTGATTTATATGCGTAAATATTCTGTTTTCTCGCATTAAATACTCTTTCGTAATAATCTACATCGCAACTCATTTTGTAAATGTTCATAATAACCACCTCTCAGAACTTTAATTCTGGACTGCGGTGAAAAATGTATAGTCATTTTTCTATTCATCGGCATCTCTTAACATAGTATTTTCAAGCGGATAACTCCATCTGCTTCAATCTGTATTCAACCGGACTCATATAGCCGAGGTGTGAATGCATACGTTTTCTGTTATAGAACAGTTCTATATATTCAAATACATCTCGCTGTACCTCTTCCATTGTATCGTACTTTCTCTTGTAAATCTGTTCTTTTTTCAGCGTTGCAAAGAAACTCTCTACACAGGAGTTGTCATATGGGCATCCCGGCCTGCTCATGCTCCCGTTAATCCCGTGGATCCTTAACATCTCCTGAAAGCCTTTACTCGCGTATTGGCTTCCTCTGTCACTATGGAATATCAATCCTTCCCCGGTACCATTTCTCAGGATCGCATTTGTAGTAGTTGGGCGGATACAACTCTAGGACCTTGCACATCTTTATCACGGGATATTCCTTGCGGTACTTCTTGATCGCTTCGTACTTCATTCGCGGGGTTGCATAAAGATGTGCAGGGACTTATTTAATATTTCTATATCCTCTTGGGCTTCTGCCAGCTTCTTTCTCTGGGTTTCCAGCTCTGCTTCCTTTTCTTTCTCTTTTGCTGTCTTTGTTGCTGATTTTTCGGATTCCAAGATATATGCTGCGGTCTGTTCTCTCATTTCCGGAGTGTACTTTTCGTTTCTTCTAGCCATTTACAATTCCTTTCCAGATGCTGATGGAATTATATCCGACTATACATTTTTCGCCGCAGTCCACTTGACTAATTAAAATATGCATGCTACGATGTATCAAAACGATATATCAAATTGATATATAAAGGAGATGTCATGAAGAGAGCGATTATATATTATTCATTAAGTGACAATACAAAAGAAGCAGCAGAGTATATGTCTCAAAAGTTAAATTTGGACTTATATAGAATTGAACCGACCAAACCAATGCCTGATAAAATGGGGAAACAAATGTTGATAGGTGGAATGCAGTCAACTTTTGGCATGACACCCAAAATTAAAGGGGTACCAGAAAATATTGATGTATATGATGAAATAATCATCGGAACGCCTATCTGGGCCGGAAAGGCTGCTTCACCAATCAATTCTCTTTTGAAATATGCTGATATAGCAGATAAAGTTGTTGCAGTATTTACTTTTAGTGGCGGTGGAGATAATGAGAAGTGTATTTCCAACCTGGCGAAAAAACTTAAAAATATGAGAAGGAGTGTCGCGCTTGCAGATAAATCAAACGAGGCGTTTAGCAATAATCATGAAAAACTGGATGAATTCATGGAGGGCATCTAAGTGGCAAAGGATAGAAAAATAGATATGGTTATCTTAGGCCTGTTATCTCACAATCCATTAACAGGATATGATATCAAAAAACAGATTGACGGAGGAATTCGCTTTTTCTGGAAAGGGAGTTTTGGAAGCATATATCCGGCTTTAGCTTCCTTAGAAGAATCTGGCTTGATACAAAAGGCAGAGAATGTTAAGAACGAATCAGGCAGAGAGAGGATTTATTATGAAATTACGGATGCAGGCAGAGAAAAGCTTAGGATATGGCTGTCAGATTCTAAATCCGTAAACGATCTGAAATATGAAATGCTTCTTAAAGTTTTTTTCGGGGGAGCAACTGACAATGAGATGTCTATTGCAACAATAGAAGAGTTTGAAAAGGAGATTTCAAGAGATCTTGCAGTGTTACAGGTATATAAGAATAATCTTTCACATGTATTAGACCAAAGAGATCACCTCTTTTTTTATCTGACGGTGTCA
Source organism: Acutalibacteraceae bacterium (assembly GCA_045642465.1). Lineage (GTDB taxonomy): Bacteria > Bacillota > Clostridia > Oscillospirales > Acutalibacteraceae > RUG420. The sequence continues at coordinate 1,160 of JAZUIY010000005.1, read as the reverse complement.
TTTGGTATTGAAACCTATGAAGGATATCTGCGTTGGTGTCAGGATGCAAAAAAACTTCTTGTAGAAGGGACGGATTGATATAATGAAAAGACAGAAAATCCGCAGAGCACTGCTGTTAATTTCATTTTTGTTATTCCCAGTTACAATATGGTATTTTTCACCATATCTGATTATTCAGGCTGCATCAGAACATATCATGAACGGTAGTTTTATTGTGTTTTGTACGATGTTTCTTGCATCCATATTTCTGGGCAGAGCATGGTGCGGTTATCTGTGTCCGGCAGGCGGATTGCAGGAATGTGCAGCTATGGCGAATGACAGACCGGCAAAACAGGGTTGGCGCAATAATATTAAGTATGTGATCTGGGTAATCTGGATAGCAGCAATAGTAATCACTTTTGTTCTCGGAAAAAATGATGTAACCATTGATTTCTTTTATATGACAGACCATGGAATTTCTGTATCAGAGATATACAATTATATTATTTATTACGGAGTGATTCTTCTGCTTGTTGCTCCAGCGTTATTTCATGGAAAAAGAGCGGCGTGTCATTATATTTGCTGGATGGCACCATTTATGGTAATTGGTTCCAAGATTGGCCAGATTTTGCATCTTCCGCAGCTCCATATGCAGGCTGATAGGTCAAAATGTATTTCCTGTAAGAAATGCAGCAAAGCCTGTCCAATGGGACTTGCTGTAGATGAGATGGTTACAAAGAATATGAATGGTAAGTGTTCTGAATGTATTCAGTGTGGTGCATGTGCTGATGTGTGTCCCAAAGGAGTGATTAGGTATTCCTTTAAAAATATGACAGCCGATAAGAAATAACCTCTTATGCTAATTTAGTTGTTACAACCCGACTACCCTAAGGTTTTAGCATAAACCTTTCTGACATGTTCCCTCAGGTCACTTTCGTGACTTGAGGGTTCTCTTTTTGTGAAGGATATGACTAAAGTCATGTTCAAAATATGTCAAAAGGCAGATTTGTAATTGAATTCCAAGTTATAGAATCGTAAAAGTAAAACACGTTAAGGAGATTCAGTTATGAATACAGTAGTTAAGTTAGAAGGACTTATTAAGAAATATGATAATAAACCAGTAGTTGATGGCCTGACACTTGAAATTAAGGAGGGTGAAATCTTTGGGCTTCTTGGTCCTA
>JAZUIY010000004.1:0-5289 GCA_045642465.1 Acutalibacteraceae bacterium | reverse complement strand
TCATCGAGCGCAACGGAATCTTTGACCCGATGGTAATCAACCGTGAATCCTTGAAGGTGCTTTCCAAATGATTGAAGTCTTTGCTAATGGCAGAAAGTTTTCGTACTGGACCGGCGCAAAGATCAGCCGTTCCCTGGACCACATTGCAGCATCTTTTTCGCTGAACCTGGTTGCCCGCGACCCGATTGGGAATGTGGTCAAGTTGTTCCCTGGCGACTCCGTGGAAATTGCGGTCGATGGAACTACCGTCATTAAGGGCTATGTGGAAAAATTTTCCACTTCGTTTTCTGCTGGCTCCCATACGTTCTCTGTTTCCGGAAGCGAAATCAGTTGCGACATTGCCGATTGCTGCGTCGATAATCCTATGGAATGGCAGAACAAGACTCTGGACCAGATTATTTCCGACATTTGCGGCCGCTTCGGTCTTTTCTTCAAGAACGAAATGGGCGTTGATGTGGGTAAGCCGCTCAAGAAGTTCTCTGTGGATCCTGGCGTAAAGGCTCTGGAGACCATGACAAAGCTTTGCAAGGAACGCGGAATTGTTCCGTGCTCCAATGGGCTTGGCCAGATTTATTTGCTGAAGCCTTCTGCGTGCTCCAGGGGCCCTGAATTGAAGCAGGGTGTGAACCTTATGAGTGCGTCGGTGGATTTCTCCATTAACGACCGTTATTCCGCTTACTACGTCTATGGATCCGGAAAAGCAAAGAGCAAGGTCAAGGCTGTAAAGACTGATAATGATGTTGGTCGTTACCGCCCGCTGTTGATTGTGGATTCTAACGCCACCCAGAAAGAAAGCGTGGAAGCGAGAGCCGATTGGGAATATACCATTCGCAAGGCAAAATCTATGGGGTTCAGGTGTTCTGTTCACGGCTGGTCTCACGAAGGTGGCGTCTGGGCTCCCGGAATAATGTGTTCGTTCTCTGCTCCGGATTTGTGCGTGGAAGAACCTGTGGACTTGCTGGTTTCTTCTGTGGAATACGGTTGGGGAGACGGTGGCGAAACCACGGACCTGGTTCTGGTTTCTCCGGACGTTTATTTGCCGCAGCCTGAAACGAAGAAAAAGAAGACTGTTGCCAAAAGCCCGTGGGACTCTATCAAGAAGGTGGTTAAGGGATGAATTTTGATCACCTTCTGGAGCCGATTTTCAATCGAATGCGCCTGATGATTGGGCGTTGCGTAGTAATTGCTACCAAGTACAATTCGCATGATCTTGAAACGGATATTGAACTTGTTGCCGGTGAAAAACGCCGTGATGTTGAATTTGTCCAGCAATACGGTTTTAGTTCAAGGCCAAAAGGCGACGTTTCGGGCATTGCTCTTTTTGTGGGTGGTTCCCGTGACAATGGTGTCGTGATTGCGACCCATGGGGATGGCTCCGAAATGTCGTATGAACTTAAGCCTGGCGAAGTGCTTGTGCATTCTCCTTTTGGACAGACGATTCTTTTGAACGCCGATGGTGACATTGTGATGAAGTGCAATCCGGAGAATAAAATTATTTGCAAAAATGACCTGGTTGTCCATGGTAGTGTAGAAGCTGACCAAGAGGTGTCTGCCATGGTTCTTGGTCCCAGAGTTAATCTTTCTCAGCATACTCACGGCTCTGCAGTTGGTCCTACGACTCCGCCAACTCCTACTCCAACGCCGACGTAAAAAAGATGGTCAAAAAATCTTTAATTCTTTCGCTCACATTGTAATTTCGCAGTGTGAGCGATTTGCGTTTGAAACTTCTTGAAGATGGTTCCTGCGATCTGGATTTTGATTCGACGGACCTTTTGACCACTGACGGCCTTGAAAACGCCGTGCTGCTTTCTCTCGGTTCTTTTGCCAGGGAAAGCTCGTTGGACAATGTTGTGTCTAACCTGAAACCAGCTCGTGGTGGTTGGTGGGGTGACGCCCTGGATTCGGAAGGTACGCTTGGCGGCCATCTTTATGAATCGTTGCCTTCTAAGGGTGATGAGCGAACTCTTCGTGATGTTGAAAAGAAATCCGAAGAAGCGCTGCAATGGATGATTGATGACGGTATTGCAAAATCTGTGAATTGCTCCGCACGTTTCAAAGATGGTTTCGTTGTAATTGACGTTGTTATTTCTAAGCCCGATGGCGGTGAATCCAGTTTTGCCTACGAACTGAATTGGGAGGCTACCCGTGGAATTTAAGAGTCTGTCTGAACTTGTGCTGTATGTTGAACAGCAACTGGCCGCGAACTTTTATGACGGCAAAAATCCTGTGCTTCGCAAGGCTGTCTTGAAGGTCATTGCTCGTGTCATTGGTGCCGCCCTTTACATGCTTGTTCTTATGCAGAAAAAGGTGTGGCGCAATCGTTTTGTGAAGACTTGCGATATTGATGCCCTGGATGGTTTTGGTGTAGAATATGCCATTCCGCACAAGCCTCCTGTTTATGCTACAGGCTATGTCAAACTGACTGTTAGCTCCAGTGACTCCGTAAAGATTCCGGCCGGAACCTATTTCGTTGATCCGTTGACCGGCAGCGAATATTACTCTATCAGCGAATCTGATGTTGCTAATGAAGGCAAAGTTCGTGTCGTGGCTTCTGTTGCCGGAAACGCCTGGAACCTTGCTGCAGATACAAAGCTTCAGTTTAGAGACTCGACTCCAGATAAAGTTGATGACGAAGTTGTTGTTGTAGCTCCTGGTATTGTTGGCGGTAAATTCTTCGAAGTTGTTGTTAATGGTCAGGTGGAATATTGGGGCGAAACCGCTGAAGAATACCGCGCACGCCTTTTGAACAGGGTCCAGAATCCTCCGCAGGGAGGCTCTGCCAACGATTACAAACAGTGGGCTGAACGGTTTAATTTTGTAACCAAGGCTTTCATAAAGCCGAATTATCCGAGAATAAATTCCGTTGTTGTTGCCTGCGCAAATTTTGCAAACGATTCTTCTGCAAGACTTGATGATGGCCAGGTAGAAGAAGTTTGCGCATACGTCAACTCTCCTGAACGCCGTGTGGTAACTGCTGATGTTCGCGTGATTTCCGTGACCCCAGTCAAGTTCTTGATTAACGCTACCGTAGCCCCGTTTAACGATGCTGTCCAGGAATCCGTTCGAAATGCCTTGAGGTCCGTATTGCAACAGTATGGGCCCGACAGCCGAATAGGTTTCGATGATGTGCGTGTCTATGTGCTGGCAAATTCTAGCGCTGAAAAATTCTCTATCGGATCTGTACAGAAATATGTGGGTGGAGAGGCCCGGTCTGTGAATGTCTTTGAATTGAATTTGGACGTTCCTGAAAATCCCGTGGACTATTCCAACTCTATTGCAGAAGTTGTTGGGTTTGGTATTGGTGAATCTCAAATCAATTTGTCTAGTGGTGAATAATGATAGTTACGGTAGACAAGATTATTGCGTTTGAAGGCTGTGAAGCCACTCTTTGGGGAGTTGGCTTTACGTCTCAATGCGCTGTGGAAGTCGTTAAAGATGGTGAATGCAGCACAAGGAACTTAATTGAAGTTGAGGATTCCAGGATTGTGTTCTCTGTTCCTGCAGAAGGAACTTATACGGTTTCTGTCAGCTTGGGTGACGAATCCCTAGAGATTCCGATGATTGTTCTTTCCAGGGACTTGATGCCGGTCAATCGTTTCCCTTCTCGCGGTGATAAAGAGACTTCGAAGAAAGAAGATATTGCCAAGTTTGCCCAGATGCTCAAGGGACTTTTGCCGCGTGGCTTCATCTGGAATTTCAAGTGGACTAGCGTTGATTCCGAAAAAACGAATTGGCAGAAACTGCTGGAGTCCGTAGCGGCTGGAATAAGCAATGTTTGGGATTCCCTTGCCGATTTGCTCGTGAATTCCTCTCCGGCTTGTACCAAGGCGGTTGCCGCCTGGAATGACGAATTGGGCTTGCCCAGAAAAGGTCTTGAATTTAAAGACGATGTAGACAAGAAAAAGGCGAAGGCTGAAATCTATCGCATTGCGAGAGCCAGAAGCGGAAGCACTGTTCCTCATTTCCAGAACATCATTGATCTGTTTGGCTTGAATGCCGAAGTCGTTGAATACTGGAAACAGCCCGACCGTTTCCCGAATTGGGTCAAAGATCTTGGCGAAGACGCCTATATGTACGTCATGATTGAAATTCATGATAGCGAAATCGAGCAGACTTTCTTTGACTGTAATTCGGCTTGCGATGATTACCTGTCGTTTTGGTGGAACGAAAATTTTGAAAGCGCAATCGACTTTGACAAGCTAGCTCACGTCAAATTCATTTACCTGTATAAGTAAAGGGAAAGATTATGCATAAGATTGATACAGATACTGCGGTTGGCAATGAATTCGTTGATGGTAATGCGGCGGCTAGCATCAAGGCTACCCGCCTGAACGCCAAGTGGTTTAATACCGTACAGAGAGAGCTTTGTAAAATTGTTGAGTCTGCCGAAATTGCTTTGTCTGATGCAGATGACGCTCAAATTGTAGCTGCTATGGCGATTTTGTTTGAACAAGCTTTGCTTTCGAAGAGTCATGAAGGCGATATGACTTTTGTCAATCGCTCTGGACAAACTGCATCTATTTCGGGGGGTAAGATTTCTCTCAATGGAACCAACTACAAGATTGAAATTGACGCCACAACCGGCGAAATAAGCATCCTTTCTACCGAATTTGGCGGTTTCTCACTCAAGTGGAACAATTGTGCCAATATCACCGACTCCCTGGTGGTTGACGGGTCCATCACCGCAATTGAAAACCTACTCGCCAAGGGTTTCATCGGCTTCGTTGACGACAAAGGTAAAAGCGACGACTATACCAAGATTGAGCCTGGCCAAGTGTCAACAAACGGTGTCAAGGCTTCCTATGGTGATTTCTCCGGACTTTTGAAAGCGGCTGACGGCAAGTTTAGCGTGCAGCCTCAAAAAACAGGCAGTGAAGGCAATTTTATCTGTCGTCTACCAACTACAATTCAGAACGATTTGTCGGTTACCGAGGACATGCACGTTAGTGGCCTCCTCGATGCTACTATTGGCTCCTTTACACGCGCTCATTCCGAGAGCTTTATCCAGCTTCCGTTCGTCGATGCCAGTACCGAGGCAGACTTGAAAGGTCCTAGTGCGATTATCAGATCTCAAATTCTGAAGGCGAATCCGCTGAAAGGCGACATTGTAATGGTTCGCAATATGTGCGGTCACCCTGTCGAGTTTAATTATAACAGTGAACACTCTTCTAATGGCGGCGTTATTATTGTCGCCGTTGGCGAGTCTATCCTTTACGCCTATGACGGATCGTACTGGAGAAAGGTCTGGTAGGTGTCAACAATGGCTGACTTTCCGACATTGGACTGGGA
>JAZUIY010000003.1:0-3315 GCA_045642465.1 Acutalibacteraceae bacterium | reverse complement strand
TGGCTACGATCCGACTTCTATCTCATTCAATGTGCAAATGGTGAACCTCAGTACATTTGGAACGGCACCGATGGTAAAGATGGCGTTGACGGTAAAGATGGTGCTAACGGCAAGGATGGTGTCGATGGCAAAGACGGCGTTAACGGCAAAGATGGTGTTGACGGTAAGGATGGGGTAGGTTGTACTGCAACTTCCGCAACGGATGCAGAAACTGGCAAAACGGGCTATCTCATTCAATGTGCAAATGGTGAATCTCAGTACATTTGGAACGGCACCGATGGTAAGGATGGCGCCGATGGTAAGGATGGCTCTTCTTGCTACGTAGTTGAAAATGCCGCAATCAACGGCTTTGATGTTTACTGCGCCGATGAACTTGTGGGTACCTTGAAGAACGGTGCCGACGGTAAGGATGGCGCCGATGGTAAGGATGGTGTTGACGGCAAGGATGGCGTAAGCTGTACCAATACCGCCGTAACGGACGCAAAAACCGGTAGAACCGGCGTAAGCATCAAGTGCGGTGACGCTGAAGCAACCACCATCTGGAGCGGCCTTGACGGTAAGGACGGCGAAAATGGCAAGGATGGTCAGAATGGTGCCGCTGGTGCTGATGGTAAGGACGGAAAAGATGGAACCTCCTGTCGTATTGAAGCAAGTTCAACTGTTGACGGTTTCGACATTTTCTGCGGCGAAACAAAGGTTGGTGTACTGACCAATGGTAAGAATGGCGAAGACGGCAAGGATGGTGTTGATGGTAAGGATGGCCAGAACGGTGCTGCTGGCGCCGATGGTAAGGACGGCAAGGACGGAACATCTTGCTACGTTCAGCCCAGTACCGAAATCGACGGCTATGATGTTTACTGCGGTGAAACGAAGGTCGGTGAACTCCGCAACGGTGTGGATGGCGACAAGGGTGATGCCGGTGTTAGTTGCCTCGCAACTCGATTTGAAAACGATGCCTTAGGTAAGTCCGGTGTATCAATCGTCTGTGGTTCCAATGATCCTGTTGTCCTCTATGATGGCGACAAGGGTGATAAGGGCGACCAGGGCGATAAGGGCGACCAAGGCGATAAGGGCGACCAGGGTGTTGCAGGCACTAGTTGCACCGCCGCTCCTTATACCGGAGAAAACGGAAGAACCGGCGTAGCCATTACCTGTGGCGAAGGCTCTACTCCCGTAATCGTTTGGGATGGAGAAAAGGGTGACAAGGGCGATAAGGGTGAACAAGGCGAACAGGGCATTCAGGGCCCGCAGGGTGAACAAGGTCCTCAGGGCGAACCCGGAAAGGATGGTCAGGATTATATTCCGTCCAGTTCCAGCGTCGCTTCCAGCTCCAGCGAATCCTCTAGCTCCAGCGTTGTAGAACTTTCTGATGCTTGCAAGACTTTACGTGCGACGAAGGATGAATTTGTTCCTCTGGAAAACGTTTTTGATTGCGTACTTCCTAATGAAAAGGTTGTATTCGTTATTCGCCATGCTGAACGAGACAAGGATGCCCACGGAGATACTGGTGATTTAAATGAAAATGGTCGTAAGCAGGCTGAATGGCTAGGTGGAAAAATTGCTGCTAAAACAAACCAGGAATTCTTCTACATGAGTACCAATGTTTATCGTACCATAAATACCAACATCTATCTATCCAACGGTAAGGGCGAGCATATTCTGGAATGGAATTCAATAAGAAATTCGAATAATGTACACTATCTATTTAGTAACGATTTTAAAGAAGCTTGGTTCCAGAAAGATACCTACAGTGGAAGATATGACAGTAATAAAGGCAATTGCGCCGGTGTAAAAAGTTGGGCCCAATATACAAAGTTTGCCTATGATACCACTGCGTGTCGTGACGATTTCTACAACGTAGATGATAAAGTTAAGGAACTTATAGACAAACACTTTATGTACAGCAGTATCCATAAGGTGACTATGGTGATTTCTCACGACCAGTTCTTGGCTCCTTTCTTAATTTCCGTAACAAATCGTGAGATTAATCTTAGAGCCTATGAATATCCGGAGAGCGGGTATTGGAATATGGATGTGTTTAAACATTGGCCCAATTATCTTTCCGGCGCAGCTCTGATCATTAACGAAAATAATGAAAGAATCGCAATCCCTGTGAAGGGCTTGAATTCTGGAGTCTATGGAACTCATTGCGATTTAGCTAATGGTGATTATGATTGTGCTTTCTGGACCTAATGAAATTGGAGTGTAAACCATTAAGTAAAAAGACCTCGGCGAATGAAATGCCTGGGTCTTTTTTTATGCGCTCTTTTTTATATATTAGGCGAATTTAAGTCGCCAAGTAAATTTGTTTAACTTGCCTAGAAATATACTCTAATGGGGTGAGAAATCCAAGTCGTTTTCTCGGCCGATTGTTCAATTTCCACTCAATCCACTTGACCTCATCTCTCGTCAGGTCCTCAAACGAGGTTCCCTTTGGCAGGTACTGGCGAATCAGACCGTTCATATTTTCGTTTGCACCTCGTTCCCACGAGTGGTAAGGGTGTGCAAAGTAATAACCGACATCCAACTTTTGGGCTATCCGAACATGATCGGCGAACTCCTTTCCGTTGTCGGAAGTGACCGTGTGTAGCAGCCTCTTGTAGGGCGAAAAGGCCGCTATCAGAGTATCTGCCAGGGCGGTTGCATCCTTTGTCGGTAGAGGCTCCAGGATGCAAAGCATGGACATTCTGTCGTTGGCGGTGAGCAGGTTTCCCTTATGATGAGCTCCGTTGATCAAGTCTATTTCAAAATCGCCGAAGCGACTTTTCTCGTCGACTATCGCCGGACGCAGGTCTATGGGCACCTGTCCCGTAATGGAGCCTCTTCCATCCTTTGCAGGACCCCGCTCTCGATATTTCTTGTCCCCATGCCTAAGGTGTGGCTTGAATTCGTCTCTGCCTTTGATATGGCGGTATATCGTTGGAACGCTTGGAGTTTTCTTACCCTCCAACCCCCTGCGTCCAACAACTTGCTCCGGTGACAAGTCCTCCTTTATCAGGGCTTCAGTTTCCGCCCAAACTTCATCGCTATACTCATAGTGAATGTGCGCTTTGTGCTGGAGCTTTACGGCCCTCTTGTCAGCCTTGTCCGGATCGTACTTTTTACGACCTCCGTTTCTGGAAATCTCCTTGCTGAGTCCACCTTCGGAAATTCCGATTAGTTTTGCTATGACTTTTTGTTGATGTCCGGCAGCCAACAGTGCGCTAATTTGGTATCTTATGTCTCGGTTAAGTCTCATCGCTTGTCCTTTTCTTGGTCGAAAACGCAAGTTAGAAACCTAACCATCCCTAGAATTCACTTTCTAGGGATTTTTTT
>JAZUIY010000002.1:0-103234 GCA_045642465.1 Acutalibacteraceae bacterium | reverse complement strand
TTAGTAAAAGCTTTTTTAGCTCATTACTTAATGCTGACAGATTTCTGTCATATTCCTTGTCTGGAATTTAGTACTGTTTGAAACTTCAAATAGAAATTTCAGGGTTCATAAGTTCGTCATTGTTCAATTTTCAAGGTACTTTACGCCCTTGCGAGCGCCCTTATATATTATCAATCGCAGGTACCAAAGTCAACAGAAATTTTACTCGAAAATACCCTATTTTTTCTTGTGCAAGATTTTCGTTTTGTGTACACAAAAATACTGCACCACTATATATATTTATGTATACTCTTCCAAGGTCAAAAATCCTGTTGATTTTTTAATGTCCCTATCATATAATATGAAAGCACTTGCCGGTGTGATGGAATTGGCAGACGTGCCAGACTCAAAATCTGGTGGTGGCGACACCGTACCGGTTCGACCCCGGTCACCGGCACCAAGAAAGACTAACCAAATGGTTAGTCTTTTTCTATTTTTAGACTAACCTTCGGGTTGGTCCTTTTTTATGCCCCGAAAAGGCCAAATCGCCCATCTTGTACAGTCGTCAAATTATTAGACAAAACAAGGTAGTTGTCATGGTAAAAGTGCTAGGTATTGGAAAGGTTTCTTTGACCATTCTGACGAAGTTTTTGCACAAGTGTGAATGTTCGCTCACAGGTGTTCCCTAATACATTAAAAGTGTTATTTTTTGTGTTGGTGTGAGTCATGACTTACACCCACTTAAACTTGTGCATTAATTTTTACATAAATAATCTAGGAGAAGGAGGTTAATGCAATGAATACTCGTATTGATCGTGACTCCGTTGGCGAACTTGCCATTCCTGCTGAAGCCTACTATGGCGTTCAGACTTATCGTGCTACGCTGAACTTCCCAATTACCGGTCGTCCAGCTCATCCTGCTATGACCAAATCCTTGGTAGAAATCAAGAAAGCTGCTGCCATGGCAAACCACATTAATGGTGACCTTAAGGATGCTCAGTACGAAGCTATCATCAAAGCTTGTGACTTTATTCTGGAAGGCAACCTCTATGACCAGTTTGTAACCGACCCAATCCAGGGCGGTGCCGGTACCTCTGCTAACATGAATGCCAATGAAGTAGTAGCTAACAAGGCTATCGAAATCATGGGCGGTGAATTGGGTGACTATTCTTACGTTCATCCAAACGACCACGTTAACATGGGCCAGTCCACCAACGACGTTTACCCTACCTCCGGTAAACTTGCTGCTCTGAAGCTTTTGAACGAATGTCTTCCAAAGCTTTACCACCTGCTTGACGAATTCAAAGCAAAGGCAGAAGAATGGAAAGACGTTTACAAGATGGGCCGTACCCAGCTGGAAGACGCTGTTCCTGTTTCCTTGGGTGAATCCTTCGGTGCTTTCGCTTCCACTTTGGAACGTTGTATTAAGAGAATCGAATGTGTATCTGATGAACTTCGCGTTGTTAACATGTCCGCTACCGCTGTTGGTACCTGCATTAACGCATCTCAGACCTACCATGACAATATTATCCGCTGCTTGAACGAAGTAACCGGCGAAAACTTGGTTATGGCTGACGACTTGATTGACGGCACCCAGAACTTGGACTCCTATGTTGCTGTATCCGGTGCATTAAAGGCTTGTGCTGTTACCCTTTCCAAGATTTCCAATGACCTTCGTCTCATGAACTCCGGTCCAAAAGACGGTCTCGGAGAAATTGCTCTTCCTGCAAAGCAGAACGGTTCCTCCATCATGCCTGGTAAAGTTAACCCTGTTATTCCTGAAGTAGTTTCTCAGGTTGCATTTAACATCATCGGTAACGACACCACCATCACCATGGCTGCTGAAGGCGGCCAGTTGGAACTCAACGCATTTGAACCGGTTCTGTTCTACAAACTGTTCGAATCCATTGAAACCCTTGGTAACGCTGCTACTACCCTTGCTGACAACTGTGTTCACGACACCGTTGCCAACAAAGAAGTATGCCGCTACAACATTGAAAAGTCCGCCGGTATGGTTACTGCCCTCTGCCCAGAAATTGGTTATCAGAAGGCTGCAGAAATTGCAAAGAAGATTGTGAAATCCGATAAAACCGCTAGAGACTATCTCCGTGAAGAAGGTCTCATGACCGACGAAGAAATGGACCGTGTACTGGATCCGAAGAAACTGGTATATCCAATTGACCGATAATTCATGATCCTTGATCTTCCATAAAGTAGGAAACCGTCTTAAGGCTTACGCCTTAGGGCGGTTTTCTTTTTTTGTAAGTGTATAGCAGTCTGCATTAATACACACACAAAAGTTTGTCTAATTTGTCTGCTTAATTCATACATTGTTTTTAATTAATTAAGATTTTTTAAATGTTCTGTATTTACAATCAGGTTTAGAGTAATTATCGGATTTTATCATGAATTGAAAGGAGTTCCCCTATGAGTAGTTTAATATCCAAGATAATTGCACTCATTTATTCTATTCTCGCTATCTTCGGTATCGGCACCGGCGGTGGCGGCGCAAACCCAGACATCACGGTTGAAAGCTTCAAGAACATCTCCTACGGCACTGAAGCACAACAGACCATGGACATTTATGTACCATCTAACGCCGCTGGTCGTGATTATAACGGCGTTATTGTGTACGTACATGGCGGTGCATGGGTTTCCGGTGACAAGGATAACATGACTGTATACGCACAGAATTACGCAAAGAAAGGTTATATTACCGCATCCATCAACTATCGTATGCCGAATTACGATTTAAAATCCCTGCTTGGCGGTGGAGGTGTTAACCTGCTGGATGACAGTTATTACATCCGCATTTTCAATGAAATTGCTAGTCAGGGCTTGAATGCAGATACCATTTGTCAGGACATTGATAAGGCTGTTTCTTATTTGAACAATTGGTTCAAGGAACAGGGCCTCAATGTAGACCGTATGGCTCTCAGCGGTGACTCTGCCGGCGCACATGAAGCAATGCTTTATGCTTATAACGGAAAGTACACCCCAGCCATTCCATTGACCTTCTTGGTAGACCGTTCCGGTCCGTCCGACATGTCTCCATCTGCTTGGATTAACTTAACTCCTATTTATAACAACATTTATGTAGGCGGTTTGGTTGCTCTCCTTTCCGGGAATCCAAACGCAGCTTGTCTTGCTATGAATGAACTCGCCTATCTTCCTGGCATGAGCATGGAAAAAGGTCAGCAAGCTATCAATGAAATCTCCCCTGCATATTACGTTAACGAAAATACCGTACCAACCATTATGTGCTACGGTATGAAAGATCTTACAGTTCCGCCAGCAAACGCACAGACCTTGAGAGAAGCATTCGAAAAAGCCGGTAACGAAAACTTCGCTTACTTCGAATTTGCTAATTCCGATCACACCTTGGCAGCTGACTCTAGTGTTGATAAACAGTACACCAACACCCTTGCTCAGTGGCTGGCTGACTACTTCGGATATTAATCCTACAAAGGATAACAAAAAAGGACCGCTCGAAAGAGCGGTCTTTTTTATGCTGTGTTTTATTATTTGGTGCCGAAGATACGGTCCCCTGCATCGCCCAAGCCAGGAACGATGTAGCCGTTTTCATTCAGCTTTTCATCCAGTACTGCCATGATGATGTCAACGTCTGGATGGGCCTTCTGGAGCGCCTGAATGCCTTCCGGGGCAGCTACCAAACCAACGAACTTGATGCTCTTTGGATTCTGCTGCTTAATCTGGTTGATGGCATCAATTGCAGAACCACCGGTAGCAAGCATCGGGTCACAAACAATAACGTCTCTTTCTTCAATGTCAGAAGGAAGTTTGCAGTAGTACGGAACCGGGTTCAACGTTTCCGGGTCACGGTACATACCAATATGACCTACTTTTGCAGATGGAATTAAGGTCAGCAAGCCGTCCACCATGCCAAGGCCGGCACGGAGAATTGGAACGATTGCCATTTTACGACCATCAATTTCATGGGCAACGCAAGGTCCGATTGGAGTGGTGATTTCAATCGGACGAAGTGGAAGGTCACGAGTTGCTTCGTATGCTTCCAGCATTGCAATTTCGGAAACCAGCTGACGGAATTCGTTGGTACCGGTTTCAGTTCTTCTCAAAATGGAAAGTTTGTGCTGAATTAATGGGTGGTTTGTAATTGTTACAGTGCTCATGAGGAAGACTCCTTATTTATTTTCGAGAGCCATTACCATGTCTACACGACGCTGGTGACGGCCACCTTCGTATTCTGCTTCTAAGAACTGATCTACAATATCGCAAGCAATACCAGGGCCAATGACGCGGCCGCCGAGGCAAATAACGTTGGAGTTATTGTGCATTCTGGTAAGACGAGCGGAGAAGGTTTCGGATACAGCAGCTGCGCGGATGCCCTTGCACTTGTTAGCAGCAATGGACATACCAATGCCGGTACCACAAACCAGGATACCCAATTCACATTCGCCGCCGGTAATGGAAGCACATACCGGTTCAACAATGGTCGGATAGTCTACAGAGTCTGTGTTGTAGCAGCCGAAATCTTTTACTTCGTAGCCTTTTTCTTTGAGATGGTCAATCAGAACCTGTTTCAGTTCGAATCCACCGTGGTCACAACCAATTGCGATCATTTTAATTTCCTCCCTTAGGTCAATGCCTGCTTCTTTTTCAGTTCCCGTTCTGCCTGCGGTGCACGCAGATAAACCGGCATTAAAGATGCTGATGAAACCGGTTTGACGCCAGCCTTCAAGTTTGCTTCCACGAGGAGTGCAACCGAGGTGGCATTCTGGTACTGAACATGGGCCGGAGCCAAGCTAGCATTGCTTATTTTATCCAAATAATAATTATAACATAATAAAGCGCCATCACCAACAAAAACCACTGGCTTTTCATAGGTTTTCAGGCGGTCTTCCAGGTCTGGAATCAGAATGGCTTCATCTTCGGAAAGACGGGTCACCGTTCCCCCTGTCAAATCAAAACTGGCAGTGTAAATCTGGTTGCATCTGGCATCCATTGCGCATACGGCGATGCAGTCTTCCAGGCCCAAAAGGTTATAGGCCATAGATTCCAGAGTGGATACACCAAAGCAGTTATCTTCCCGAAATTCAGTGAGGCCTTTTAAGGCGGCAACGCCAATGCGGACCCCGGTAAAGGAACCCGGTCCGGCGTTGATGCCGAAATAGTCTATGTCTTTTAAGTCCATGTTAGCAAAGCCCAGTACACTACTTACCATTGGAACCAAGGTTTGGCTATGAGTCAAGCCTACATTGGTATAGGAAGAACTGATGACTTTGCCGTCTTCTACAATGGCCACGCTGGCGGCTACGGCGGTACAATCAATTGCTAAAATCTTCATTTAGGTTCTCTCCTACAATGGTAATGATGCGGTCTGTGTCTGCTTCCCCTTTCTGGATGGTAATGCGGATGGCATTCTCCGGAAGGGCGTTTTCTATGTTTTCGGACCATTCTACAGCAAGAATGGCTCCCATATCTAAGTAGTCAAAAAATCCGGTGGAGTATAAGTCGTCCCAGGTGCTGATGCGGTACATGTCAAAATGGACCAGAGGTGGATTGCCGCCGTAGTCATTGACCAACGCAAACGTAGGACTGCATACGTCTGAAGGATTGCGGAGGCCTGTAGCGAGGCCACGGGTAAAAGCGGTTTTGCCCATGCCCAGGCCGCCATAGTAGGCTACCACCGTCCCCGGCTTAAGCTGAGGTGCCAGTTTGGCTGCCAGCGCTTCCGTTTCTTCCGGACTGTGAGTGAAAAACTGAGCCATGAAACCGCTTCCTTTCCTTTGAATTTTGCAAAATACTGAAGATATTTTATCATGTTTCGACAGGAATTCAACGGAAAAGAAATTGAAAAAGGCCCCTTGCTTTACTATAATAATTCATACTAGTTTACATTATTTCAGAAGGAGGAACTCTTGTGAATAAAGTCTTAGATTACATAAGTCATTTCATTAAGAGCACAGACAAACTGTTGCTGGCCCTTTGTGTGTTGGCATCCACCTTCGGAACGTTCATGGTATATAGTGCAACCATGCACACGTTGGAAGAAAACCAATCCATTCCTCGAGATGTTCGTACCATGGTGCTGGCCATTGTTTTGGGTCTCATTATGGCAATGCTCATATCTTTTGTAGATACGGATATTATCTGCAAACTATGGCCTGTGTTCGCGGCCGTGGGCATCGGACTGATGATTGTGGTACTCCTATTCGGTGTAGGTCCGGAAGCCCGTTCCGATGCCAAAACCTGGATTAACTTAGGGATTATGTACTTCCAGCCATCCGAATTGGTTAAAGTCTGCTTTATTATTACCTTTTCTGTACATCTTCATACCGTTCAGAATGAACTGAACTCTATTAAGAATGTGGTTCTCTTATTGTTACACGCCATGATTCCTGTTGGTCTGGTCGTTATTTCGGGCGATGCAGGATCTGCCCTCGTATTTTTACTCATTGCTGTCAGCATGATGTTTGTAGCCGGCCTGAATTGGAAGTATATGGTTGCCGGCGCAGCCCTTGCCATTGCAGCAGTTCCACTGCTGTGGATGAAGATGGGCGAATTCCAAAGAGCCCGTTTCCAGGCCATTGTCCATCCGGAAAACTTCCCAGATACCGCACTGCAGCAGAACCTTGGTTTGGCTGCCCTTTCCGGTGGCGGGTTAACCGGTCACGGTTATTTAAAAGGACCTTATACTCAGGCCGGTGCTGTTCCGGAATCGGAAAATGATATGATTTTCACCGTTGTAGGTGAAGAATTTGGTTTGTTCGGCTGTCTGCTTGCACTGCTGATTTTGAACCTGATTATATTCCGTATTATCCACAATGCGAAAAACAGCATTGAGAATTATACCCAGTACATCAACTACGGCATTGCCTTTATGATTGCCTGGCAGGTACTCATCAATTTGGCAATGGTACTCCGTATTGGACCGGTTATTGGTATTACCCTGCCGTTCTTCTCTGCAGGTGGTTCCTCTACCCTCTGTCTTTACATTGGTCTCGGTTTAGTATTCAGTGCTTACCGAAGTAACTACAATGCTATGCAGGAAACCAACTTCCGGCTCATTGGGGTTCGGTCCGAATTCAACGAAGACTTCTCTGACAGTAAGAGTGCAACGGACCGTAAGGTTCAAGCAAGCACCACTGTTCAGACCCAGGTCATTACCGGTGTTACCGGCAACCAGTTCTCAGCCAAAAAGTTGATGAACTATGCCAAGGATACCCGGAACGAACGGGCCGGCAGCAAGTCCGGTGGCAAAGGCTCCGCCAAGGCGCCAAAGCAAAGCCGGGCAAGCACCAAAGCGCCAAGCAAAAAGCAAGTCAAAAAGCAACAAGTCAGCGCTTATGATGCCAAATACAAAAATGCGAAAAACGCCAAAAAGCGGTAAACAAAAGAGCATCCTCGGACGAGGATGCTCTTATTTTTTTGCTTGTTGCTTTGGCCGACGCGCTGATGGCATTGCCGTTGCAAGTTGCAAAGGCCTGTGCCAGCTGCAATGGCCTGCTTGCATGCGCGGCGCATTACTCTTTGGTGAGCTTGGCGAAGTTTGCCATAACCTTCTTGGTGCCGGCCTTGTCAAAGGCAATTTCCAGCAGGCTGTCATTGCCCATTGGAGTAACATTCAAAATAACACCGGTGCCGAAAGCCTTGTGGTGAACAGTGTCACCCATTTGATAGGTTTCTCCGGTTGGCTTAGCGGCAGGTTTTTGAGTCTTGGCGCCGATTTTGTGGGAGCTAGCAAAGTCTTTACTGCTACTGTCTCCCGCAAAGGCACGGCCGGAGGAATAGGCCCGTTCGGACACACCATAACTGGAGCCGCCATAAGAGGTGCTGCCATAGCCGCCAAAGCCCAGGAAGCTTTCCCCTTTTGGTTTCTTCATGGAGTAGGCAGCGTAAATGGATGGGGTTTCCGGCGGGTCAGCAATGTATTCCTGCGGAATTTCTGCCAGAAATCGGGAGGCCGGATTTCTGGTGGTGGATCCGTAAAGCATACGGGTGGCGGCATTGGTCAAATACAGCTTTTCTCTGGCACGGGTAATGCCTACGTAAGCTAGGCGGCGTTCTTCTTCCACTTCGGATTTATCATACATGGATTGACGGCCCGGGAAGATTCCTTCTTCCATACCGGCAATGAAGACCACCGGAAATTCCAAGCCCTTGGCCGAGTGCAAGGTCATCATAACTACTACGTCACTCTGGTCATTGTAGGCGTCAATGTCAGAAAGAAGAGAAACTTCTTCTAAGAAGCTGGACAGGTCTCCCTCTTCGTTTTCTTCCAAGTAGCGCTTCATGTTGGACTTCAATTCCTGCAAGTTGGCCAGACGGTCTTCGTAAGTGTCCTTGTCTAAGGCTAAAGACTGAAGGTAACCCGAACGGTCCATCAATTCATCAAAGAAGTCGTACATTGGCAGTTCTTCCGAGCGGAGACGCAGTTCGTCCATCATGGTGGTGAACTGGTTCAACTTCCCGGCAGAACGGGCAATTTTATCAAAACTTGCTGCGTCCTTCAGCACTTCATAAAGGCTTAGTCCAAGGCCTGCAGCAATGTCAGCGGCGTTGTTGACAGTGGTGTCACCAATACCCCGCTTTGGTTCGTTGATAATACGGCGGAGCTTCACATTGTCTGCCGGATTATTGATAACGCACAGGTAAGCAAGAGCGTCCCGAATTTCTTTTCGTTCGTAGAAGCGCTTGCCACCGATAACACGGTACGGAATACCCATCCGAACGAAAGCACGTTCAATTGCGTTGGACTGGGCGTTGGTACGGTACAGGATGGCGTGGTCTCCGAACATGCGTCCTTTGGCTACGTTAAGGGAAATTTCATCGGCGATGTACATAGCTTCATCGCCCTCGGTTTCGGCCGTAAAGGAAACCAGTTTTTCCCCGTCTCCTGCATTGGTCCACAGGTTCTTTCCCTTCCGCTCTTCGTTGTTCTTGATGACCGCGTTGGCCGCATTCAAAATGTGGCCGGTGGAGCGGTAATTCTGTTCCAAACGAATAAGGGTGGCGTTCTTATATTGATGTTCAAAGTTCATGATGTTTTCAATGGTGGCACCACGGAACCGGTAAATACTTTGGTCGTCATCCCCCACCACGCAGATGTTATTGTATCCGCCGGCAAGGAGGCTGACCAGTTTGTACTGGGCGTTGTTGGTGTCCTGATATTCATCTACATGAACGTACTTGAATTTGTGCTGATAATAGTCACGCACTTCCGCATCCTGTTCCAGCAAGCGGACGGTGTTGAAGATCATGTCGTCAAAGTCCATGGCATCTGCATTTTTCAGCAGCTGCTGGTACATTTTATAGGCTTCTGCATACTTCTTTAAGCGGATGTCCTGACCGGCAGAAGCTTCGTATTCCTTCACCCCAATGAGGCTGTCCTTGGCCTTACTGATGGCCTTGAGGATTTCCTTGTGGGACATGATTTTGTCATCAATTCCCAGGAGCCGCTGGCATTCCTTCATAACACGCTTGGAGTCATCGGTGTCATAAATGGTGAAATGAGAGGTGTAGCCGATTCGGTCTCCAAAGCGGCGGAGAATCTTAGAACAAATGGAATGGAAGGTACCTGCCCAGATGTCCTGTCCGCTGTCCCCTAAAAAGGCGTTGAGACGGTCTTTCAGCTCGTTTGCTGCTTTGTTGGTGAAAGTAATTGCCAGAATTTCCCAAGGCTTAGCAGGGTTCACAGCCAACAATTCGGCAATGTCAAAATTCAGTTCTATTTTCCCATCTGCATAGTCCTGCAGCATAGCAATGTCTGCGTCCGTTACCGGGCGGAAAGTATCTGTGGAATTATGTCCGTCACCGTATTTCACAATATTGGCAATGCGGTTTACCAGTACGGTGGTTTTCCCGGAACCGGCACCGGCCAAAATCAGAAGTGGACCGTTTACGTGAAAAACGGCCTTTTGCTGCATATCGTTCATGCGGCTGAATTCTGATTCAATGATTTGTTTTCTAAGTGTTAAAAACGCTTGGTTTTCCATGTAGGAATTCTGCTCCTCTTTAGTTTCTTTTTCTGAAATTCAAATAGTCTTCCAAAATGAGAACGGCAGCAACTGCATCTACCGTTTCCTTTCTGGCTTTGCCTCTGGTATTGGTCACATTGAGGGCTTTATGTGCCTCTACCGTAGTAAGGCGTTCGTCCCGCAGGACTGTAGTGTACCCGTATTCTTCTTCCAACAGTTTTGCAAATGCTGCGCACTTTTCTGCCCGAGGGCCGCGGGTACCATTCATATTGAGGGGATACCCTACTACAATTTCTTCTGCCTTCTTTTCTTTGGCAAGTTCATCTACCTTAGCCGCCAGTTTTGGGGCATAGGATTCTTTGATAACGGTAACGGGAGAAGCTAACAGTTCCCCTTTATCACAGACGGCAATGCCGGTGCGGGCGTCACCGTAGTCAACGGCAAGAATTACCATAGGGTCTCCTTTCTTTACAAAACAGAGCGGTGCCATGAACTCATGGTACCGCCCATTTTCATTTGTTATTCTCCGGCGTCGGATACTTCTGGTTCATCTATGGAAGGAAGGCTTCTGGAAACTTCTGTAATTTTAGAAGGTTCGGTTGCTTCCGTTACTTCCGGTACATCAGAGCCATCTGTGGACTTCTTAGAAGATCCGGCGTTCGGGTCAATGTTTTCACCCGGTTCATACTGCTTGTTGTGAATGGCGTTGGAATGGGTTCCGTCACAAGTTTCAGGGAGTTTGTTCTTGTCATAGTAACCGGTTGCGGTTGGGCAATTCGGTCCGGCAAGAAGACCACTCTTGGTGCAGTACTTCTTGGCAACACAGTCTCCACTGTATTCAAAGTCTTTTTCACCAAGACCCTTATGGGCACGGTTCATGATATTGCCCCAAACTCGACCGGCTGGGTTGGAATTACCAACGTTCTTGATTTCTTCCTGTTCATCATAACCATACCAAACGGCACAGCAGTAATATGGCGTACCACCGCAGGCCCATTTATCCTTGGTGTCGGATGTGGTACCGGTCTTCATGTAAGTGGTGAACTTTTCAACACCGTAGCCAACACCGGTACCGTAGTCAACGGTCTTCTGCATAACGTGGTTCATGGAACCGGCTACACCTGGGGATACTGCCTGTTCCGGCTTGCTTTCCTTTTCCAGAATAACCTTTTCACCGGTGAAGTCGGTTACTTTGGTGTAACAGCGAGGGGCATAATACTGACCCTGGTTACCGAAGGTGGCGTATGCTGCACACATTTCCAAGGTGTTAACGCCGTAGGTCATACCACCTACTGCCATGGAGGAAATGTTGTTGTCGGTATATTTTCCTTCCGTAACCATGGTGGAAATATGGAAGGTGTCGGTTAAGGATTTCAAACTGTTACCGGTACCCATCTTGTAGCAAACCTGAGCAGCACAAGTATTCAGGGATTCTGCAACAGCATATTCAACGGTAACTTTTGCACCCGGGTGGCCATAGGAACCGTTAAAGTTCTGTGGCCACTGTTCCCCGTTAATAGTCAGGGCACAGTTCAAAACGCCGGTGGAATAGTAAATCTGTTCTTTTTCCATGGCCGGAGTATATACGGACAACGGCTTAATGGAGGAACCCGGAGAACGGGTAATATCAACAGAACGGTTGAGACCACGGTTAATGGTCTTTGGACCGGCACCGCCTACCATGGCAACAATGTTACCCTGATAGTCCATAATGGTGCAGGCAGCCTGAACCTTCTTTTCGGTACCGTTGGCACCGTCTTCGGTTCTGCCGGATTCACTTGGGAAGCCAACACGGTTTTCCATAACGTATTCCGCAGCTTGCTGAACGGATTTAATCTGGCAGGAATAAATACGAAGACCGCCGCTATAAACTCTCTGGGTGGCTTCGGATTTGGTGTAATTGTACTGATCCATCAAGTCAGCAATGATGGAGTCAATTACGTAGTCAGCGTAGTAGCTGTTGATGTCGTCGGTGTTGTTAGAAGCAGAGCCTTCGTCACCGGTCTTAACGTAGTCCGGAGAGTTGGTAAATACCAGATGATATTCCAGCGCTTCCTGATATTCAGCCTTCTTCAGTTTGTGTGCATCATACATGGCTTTGAGGCACAGTTCCTGACGGGACTTGTTGTTTTCAGGATACAGCAGTGGATTGTACTTGGTAGGCGCTTTGGTAATAGAGGCCAAAACAGCAGCTTCTGCAGCATTCAACTGGCTTAAGTCTTTGCCATAGTATTTCTGTGCAGCAGTTTCCACTCCGTAGCAGCCGGAACCCAGTGGAATGGTGTTCAGGTATGCTTCCAAGATGTCTGCTTTCTTATAGTTCTTCTCCATGTTCAGTGCATAGAGAATTTCTTTTACCTTACGGGAAACCGTAACCTGGTTTTCTTCGGTCAGGTTCTTAATTAACTGCTGGGTTAAGGTAGAACCACCACCGGAGCGGCCCAATGTGGCAGCTGCCTTAATGGTACGAAGCCAGTCTACACCGTTGTGTTTATAGAAACGCTTGTCTTCCAGACATACAAATGCGTTCCGAACGGTTTCTGGCATTTGATCATATTCAATCCAAACACGGTTCTGTTCCCCGTGGAGGGAACCTACTTCTACCCACTTATCTGAGCCTTCTTTTTCCTTGGCAAAGATTATACTGGTTTGCGCCTGGTTGGATTTGTAGTCTTCCAAGTTAATGGCCGGTCCACTGTGAACAAAGGCCACAACATAAACGAGTACAAATACGAGACAAAGCACAATGCCAAGTCCAAGTACCTTCAAGAAGCTGACAAACTTGTTAGAACTGCCGCCCTTTTTGGCCTGTTTCTTAACCGGCTTTTTCTTCGTATTGTTCCGCTTAGGAGCAGATGTTTTTTTGGCTGGTTTCTTCTTAGAAGAAGAACGGGAAGCCTGGGTCTTTCGAGATGATTCAGTTGCCATGAAAAGCTGAACCCCCTTACTTTTAGCAGTAAGACGAAACTGCGGAATATTACAAATAAATAGTTTACCACAAAGAAGGCAAAAAAGCCACGAAAAGCAAAAGAAAATGGGCCTACCAAATTGGTAAGCCCATTCAAATTTTAAAAGCCTAAATTACTTAACCATGCTGGCAATTTCAGCAGCAAAGTCGTCCTGCTTCTTTTCAAGGCCTTCGCCCTTTACGTAGCAGATGAAAGACTTAATAGCAACGTTTGCGCCGGCCTTCTTAGCAACGTCAGCAACATAGCCCTTAACGTCACCCTTGAAGAGGTCTGCACGAACGAATTCCTGTTCGAGAAGGCAGATTTCCTTGAGCTGCTTCTTCATACGGCCATCAACAGCACCGGAGAAGATTTTGTTTTCCAGGATGGAAGCCTTGTTAGCAACAGCCAGTTCAGCCAACTTTGCAGGAGCTTCTTCGGAAAGGAAGTTGAAGAGGAACTTGTTGTTCTTCTGTTCTTCATAAGCTGCGATATCAGCGTCAGACCAAAGCTTCTTTTCAATAGCTTCGTTGATGAGGCTGGTAAGGATTGGCTTTGGAAGAGAATCCGGAGTGTTGAGGGAACTTTCAACGATAATGTTGTGCATCTTATCAAGTTCTTCAGCAGAGATGTCTGCGCTTGCAAGGTATTCCGGCTTCATAGCAGCAATCTGCATTGCTACGTTTTTGCCCATGTCCTTAACTTCTGCCTTAGCGAAGGTGTCAGCGTCGGTGTCGATTTCAACAAGTACGCCTACAGCGCCGCCCATGTGGATGTAAGAAGTAGCAAAACCTTCTACTCTTTCGAAACGGCGGATCTTCATGTTTTCGCCGATGGAAAGGATAAGGTCCTGAAGGTTATCTTTTACGGAACGGTCAGAACCGAAGAGGTTCATTGCTTCCAAAGCTTCAACGTCTGCAGGATTTTCTTCTGCAACAGTCTTAGCAACGTCCAGTACGAAGTTCTGGAACTTTTCGTTCTTACCAACGAAGTCGGTTTCAGCGTTTACTTCAATAAGAACGGAAACGTTCTTAGCTTCATCGGTGTATGCAAGTACAGCGCCTTCAGCAGCTGCACGGCTTGCTTTCTTAGCAGAAACAGCAACACCCTGTTCTCTCAGGATTTCAACTGCTTTTTCCATGTCGCCGTCAGCAGCAACGAGTGCTTCTTTGCACTTCATCATACCAACGCCGGTCTTTTCACGGAGTTCTTTAACGTCTTTTGCGGTAAATGCCATGATTCTTTCCTCCTGATATTGATTGACAGATTATTCAGCTGCTTCTTCAGCGTCTGCTTCAGCTTCAGCTTCGGTGTTCTGTTCACCCTGACGGCCTTCGATGATAGCGTCAGCCATTGCACCGGCAATGAGGCGTACAGCACGGATTGCGTCGTCGTTACCAGGGATTACATAGTCGATTTCATCTGGGTCACAGTTGGTGTCAACAATTGCAATGATTGGAATGCCAAGCTTCTTAGCTTCAGCAACAGCAATTCTTTCCTTGCGTGGGTCAACAATGAACATAGCGTCTGGCTGACCCTTCATTTCGGTGATACCACCGAGGAACTTTTCGAGCTTTTCAATTTCAAGTTCGAGTTTAGCAACTTCCTTCTTAGGAAGAAGATCAAAGGTGCCATCTTCCTGCATTGCGCGGAGCTGTTCCAGTCTCTTAATGCGGTTCTTGATGGTCTTGAAGTTAGTGAGCATACCGCCGAGCCAACGAGCGTTTACGAAAGGCATACCAGCGCGGATAGCTTCTTCTTTCACGGAATCCTGAGCCTGCTTCTTGGTACCAACGAAGAGAACAGTGCCGCCGTTAGCGGAGATTTCTCTAACTACGTTGTAGGCTTCTTCCAACTTCTTAACGGTCTTCTGCAAGTCAATGATGTAGATGCCGTTTCTTTCGGTGAAGATGTATTCAGCCATCTTAGGGTTCCATCTTCTAGTCTGGTGACCAAAGTGTACACCAGCTTCGAGTAACTGTTTCATAGATACTACTGACATTTTATTGTCCTCCTTAATTTTAACCTCCGTAAGGCTATAAAGCGCGTAACACCGCCACTTTTTAGTAGGCGGAGCAGGAACGCTGCCAACACCCTACGTGCGATTTGCTCTGACATTATATCAAGAGGCCTGTTAGAAATCAAGCGTTTTTCGCATAAATATAAGGATTTTTCCCATCTAGCACCAGGTAAACTGTCCCCTGTTCATCCGTTCGGAAAACTTGACAATTTGCCCCGTTCAGCCGGTCCAGGGTAACCCCGTGGGGATGACCGTAGTAATTGTCCTTTCCACAGCTAATAACCGCCAAACTTGGAGCACAGCTGCCTAGCCATCTTGGCGATGTAGAACTACTGCTACCGTGGTGTCCTACCTTGAGCACATCTGCTTTCAAATTTGGCTGTGTCATGAGGATGGTGTTCTCCTCCTCTTCTTCTGCGTCTCCCGCAAGAAGAAAGCGTTTGTCTTCATAAGTGATGAGGAGCACCAATGAGTTGTTGTTTTGATCTTCCGGAAAATAAGTTACCGGGCCTAGGATTTCAATGGTAAACGAACCCACTGTTAGCGATTGACCAGCCTGGCCATAAGTTATGGGAATGTTCCAACGTGCTGCCGCTGCCATAAGTTCCCCATAATAAAACTCCTGTCCATAGAGTTCCCTTGGGCCATGGACCAGGAATTGGTCTACTGGCAGAGTATCCATGAGTTCCACCATGGACCCCACGTGGTCTTCGTGGGGATGGGTTGCCACCAGCAAGTCTATTTCCGAGGTGCCCATGGATTCCAATTCACTTAAGATGCGGGTGGCATTTCCGTCGGAACCCGTGTCTATGACTATGGTGGTGTCCGCTGTATGAAACAGAGTACAGTCCCCCTGCCCCACGTCCAGGAACGTGGCCACAAAGGGGTAATCCTGATAAACCGAACTGTAGTTGTTTAAGCCGAAAAAGGCGTAGACGCGGTCCCAGGAAGGAATGCGGGTGTCATAGGCCGGGCCGTAGGTAAAAAGGGCAGAAAAAAGAAAAGCAAGCGCGATTCCAATGGCGAAAAGCGCTTGCTTTTTGGGTTTGCGTATGGGTTGCATTGGAATCACCAAGGACACTGTAATACGGGTTTTGGTGATTTGAAAAGCAACTTGGTTTCAGCGGTAGGCTTTACCGCTTTTTCTTACCGCGGCCGAAGTTTCGCTGGTCTGTTTGCTGATGAGAAACAGGCTGATTGCGACCGCCGGTTCTGCCCTTCTGGTTACCGGACCGGCCACCGGATTGCCCAGCGCGGGACTGCTGTGGGCGGCGGCGCATTGGGTCCTCTTTGACGAGGCACTTCGGGCCGTTGCCGATTAAGTCCGTGCGGCGGGCACACACCAGTGCTTCCCGGACCAAGTCGGCCTTTTTCGGGTCATAGTACTGAAGCAGTGCACGCTGACGGGCTTTGTCCTTGGCGGACTTGGCAACGTAAAGCGGCTGCAAGGTATATGGATCTAATTCCGTGTAGAACATGCAGGTGGAAATGGTACCCGGGGTCGGGTAAAAATCCTGCACCTGTTCCGGACGGATGTTTTTGCTCTTTAAGAATTCAGCCAGTTCCACTGCATCGTCTAAGGTGGAGCCAGGATGGGAAGACATCAGGTAAGGAACCAAATACTGTTCCTTCCCTGCCTGTCCGCTGAGCTGGAAGTACTTTTTGGAGAAGGCAATGTAATCCTCAATATGGGGTTTGCCCATGTAGTCCAAAACCGCAGCGGAACAATGTTCCGGAGCCACTTTCAGCTGACCGCTGACGTGGTATTTTACCAGTTCCTTGAAGAAGGTGTCGTCCGGGTCCTGTAACAGGTAGTCATACCGGATACCGGAACGGATGAAGACCTTCTTAATGCCAGGCAGTTTCCGCAGGTCTCTTAAAATGTCCACATATTCTTCATGAGTGGCATCTAAGTTTGGACAAGGCGTTGGTGCCAGGCACTTCTTCCCCTTGCACATGCCTGCCGTCAGCTGCTTCTGACAGGACGGCTGATTAAAGTTGGCAGTGGGGCCGCCAACGTCGTGAATATATCCTTTGAATTCCGGGTCTTCGGTCATGAGCAGGGCTTCCGACAGAATGGATTCCTTGCTTCTAGAACTGACAAAGCGACCTTGATGAAGCTGAATGGCGCAGAAGTTGCAGGCGCCGAAACAGCCCCGGTTGTGGGTAATGGAAAACTTCACTTCTTCCAGGCCCGGCACGCCGCCAAGGGCGTCATAGCAAGGATGCCAGGTGCGTTCAAACGGTAAAGTGTATAAGTCGTCCAATTCCTGCCGGTCCAGTGGAATGGCAGGCGGATTCTGCACCAGCATCTGCTTGCCGTGGCGCTGCTTGATAAGTTTTCCACGGACGTGATCCTGTTCATCCTGTTGGATGCGGCAGGAAATAGCGTACTCTTTTTTGCTGTTCATGACGTTCGTAAGAGACGGGCATTCGGCGCCGGTCAATGGGGTTTCTCTGACGTCACAAAGGTAGCAGGTACCCCGTACATTGCGAATGTCTGCTGCCTTTTCCCCCTTGTCTAGGCGATGTGCAATTTCCGTAATGGAATGTTCCCCCATACCGAAGGACAGCAGGTCTGCACCAGAGGTTACCAGGATACTAGGACGGATGGCGTCCTCCCAGTAATCGTAGTGAGCAAAGCGTCTGAGAGAGGCTTCCAAGCCCCCAATGATAATGGTGGTATTTGGGTAAGCCTCACGGATTAGGTGACAGTATACGTCCACTGCCCTGTCCGGCCGCTTTCCATGAACACCGCCGGCAGTATAGGCGTCATCGTGTCTGAGACGCTTGCCTGCAGTGTAATGGGCCACCATGGAGTCAATGTTGCCAGAGCTCACTAAAAAGCCTAAACGCGGTTCACCGAACCGCGTAAAGTCACTTATATTATTCCATTTTGGCTGTGCAAGAAACGCCACTTTAAACCCTTCGTGCTCCAGCACGCGGGTAATGATAGACGGACCGAAACTAGGGTGATCCACATAGGCATCACCGGACACATAGACGAAGTCTACGGTGTCCCAGCCTCGCTCCGCCATATCAGCGGCATTGATTGGTAAAAAAGCCATACTTATTCCTCGTCAATTCCCATATCAATGGCTGCTGCGGTGCCGTCGTCTTCGTCACCGGACATTGCTGTCATTTCCAGCCACTGGTTTTTGGTCATCAATACTTTTCTTGGCTTAGAACCTTCAAACGGACCGACTACGCCCCGTTCTTCCAGTTCGTCCACAATGCGGGCTGCGCGGGCGTAACCTACCTTCAGTTTCCGCTGAATCAGTGTGGTACTGGCCTGCCCTGCTTCAATGACAACTTGAATGGCATCTTTGAGAAGTACATCGCCATCATCAGAACCGCCGGACGGAGCGTCAATTCCGCCACCGGAGCCCTTATTGTTGGCAGCCTCTGCGGCCTGAGCAGCAGATTCAATTTCACTGATAACTTCTTCAGAGTATTTAGCGGCACTCTGCTTCTTGATGTAATTGACTACATCCTCTACTTCACTGTCGGAAGTGAAGCAGCCCTGAATACGGGTTGGCTTGGAGTTGCCGATTGGGTTAAAGAGCATGTCACCGTTACCCAACAGTTTTTCTGCGCCGGCCATATCCAAAATGGTACGGGAGTCAACGGCAGAAGAAACGGACAGAGACAGACGGCTTGGAATGTTGGCCTTGATGAGGCCGGTAATAACGTCTACAGATGGGCGCTGGGTTGCAATCACCAAGTGCATACCGGCAGCACGGGCCATCTGAGCCAGACGGCAAATGGAGTCTTCTACTTCCTTTGGCGTTGCCATCATCAAGTCGGCCAACTCGTCAATGAAGATGACAATGTGCGGCATCTTTGGCTTTTCTTCGTCCATAGCGGCCAATTCGTTGTAGCCCTTGATGTCACGGACATTATTTTCAGAGAAGGTCTTATAACGCTTCAGCATTTCCTTCACTGCCCAGGCAAGAGAGCCGGCAGCTTTGCTCGGTTCGGAGACCACCGGAACCAGCAGGTGTGGGATGCCGTTATAAACAGAGAATTCAACCTTCTTCGGGTCAATCATAACCAGTTTGACTTCGTCCGGCTTTGCGTTATAGAGAATGGACAAAATCATGGCGTTGAGGCAGACAGATTTACCGGAACCGGTGGTACCGGCAATGAGCAAGTGCGGCATTTTAGCAAGGTCCGTAACGCAGGTGTTACCGGAAATATCCTTACCAAGAGCAACATTCAAAAGGCTCTTCTGGGTACCCTTTTTGTAAATAGTGGAATCAATAATTTCACGGAGGGTAACGGAGTCTCTGGATTTATTTGGAACCTCAATACCGACGGCAGCTTTGCCCGGAATTGGAGCTTCAATACGGATGCCGGTGGCAGCCAGGTTCAAGGCAATATCATCGGCAAGTCCGGTAATTTTAGAAATCTTAACACCAACGGCCGGCTGTAATTCGTAACGGGTTACAGATGGTCCGCAGGCAATGTCTACAATTTTGGTTTCTACACCGAAACTGCGCAGTACTTCAACCAGCTTTT
Organism: Acutalibacteraceae bacterium; assembly: GCA_045642465.1. Taxonomy (GTDB): domain Bacteria; phylum Bacillota; class Clostridia; order Oscillospirales; family Acutalibacteraceae; genus RUG420. The sequence continues at coordinate 83,807 of JAZUIY010000002.1, read as the reverse complement.
CGGCGTTGTTTTTCAGTTCTGCAGAAGAGTCCCCGCCCAGACTGATTTTTGGCGGCTTCAAGCAGTCAATTGGAGGCAGACGGTATCCGGAAGTATCTTCTTCTGCAACTACAGATGCCTGTTCCAATTCCTTTTCGGCTTTGGCAACGTCTTCTTCGTTAATTTCCGGTTGCTTCTTGGTAGCCTTCTTCACCAGGTCATCAATCTGAATTGGTGGTGCAGGTTCTTCTTTTGGAGTAGCTGCGGCAGCGGAAGCAGCAGTGGCTGCACCGGCTGCGGTTGCAGCTGCCATACCGGCAGCAGCGGCGGCTTTCTTTCTCCCCCGCTTTGGCTTTTCTTCCACTTCGGCTCCGGTACTGTATTCCGGACCCAGATCTACATCTGGATTCCAACCGGCAGTATTCCCGGCTTTGGCCTGATTATTTCTGGCCTGTGCCCTCTGCTGGGCACGCATAGCCTGGCGTTCTTCGTTCATACGGGCACGTTCTTCAAAGTGCTCTTTGGTATCTTCGGAGGCTTTCTTTACCGGCTTTGCCATGTTCTCGGCAAGACTGGTTAAGGTAGTACCGGACATGATCATGAGCAGTGCCAAGATGAGTACCACAATAATAATCATGGCCGGAGCCTTGGTACCGGTCAAAGCCAACAGCGCGCCGCCGATAACGGCGCCAAATACGCCGCCGCTTCTGGACACGGCATCTGTTTGATAAGCTTCTACAATGTCTTCCGTGTAGGTGTTGATGATGTCCCCGTTGTGGAAGCCAATGAAGATGGCAGAACAGAGTAACAGTACAAACAGGCAGGCCTCAACAACCTGGACACGCACGGTGGAGAACTCTCTGTTGAGAGAAGTCATGACCGCAACATAGGCCAGGATAAATGGCATAATGTAGTTACTAAATCCAAGCACGCCAAACAGGAAGCCACGGATGGTAGCCCATACGCTGGCACCCGGAATGAAGGCAAGGCAGAACCAGATAAGAGCAAGTGCAAAGAGTGCAATTGCCCAGATTTGCTTCTGACTCTGTTGTTGCTGCTTTTGAGCAGCAGTGGTCTTCTTTCCGTTGGATTTAGAAGCTGTGGTTTTCTTTTTTGCAGTACCGCTTTTGGCGGTACTCTTCTTTTTTCCCTGCTGGGAAGTAGCCATGGGTTTCACCTCAAAAAAGATATTAGAACTGCAGCAAAGAGCCGGTCAGATATTCATACGTAGCGACCACAATGGTAAATGCTGCAAGGATAAGACAGTAATATGCAAAGAATTGGAATTTATCTTTATTCACCAGCCACTGAAGCAGTTTGATGGCAGCAATACCAACCACAGTGGCAGTGATAATACCAGCGGCCAATGGACCGTAACTGAGGGTATCAAAACCCACATCCATAGCATCCTTGATTTCCAGTAAACTGGCAGCCATTACGGCTGGGGTTCCCAACACGAAGGAATATTCCACCATGTGGTCCTTATCTACCCCACAAAGCATACCGGTGGAAATGGTGGAACCGGAACGGGAGATACCCGGAAGGCAGGCTGCAAAAAACTGCGCAATACCTACCCAAATGGCGGCCCCAGCGCCTACCCGTGCTTTCGGGTTCTGGTTTTTACGGCTTCTGGCTACACCGGTGAACAACAAAATGGCAGTAATTAAGAAGCAGACCCCTTCTAAGAGGATGTCGGAATCCTGTGTAAATGCTTCCACATAGTCTTTGACTTGATAACCTCCGCCCACTGGTGCAATCAAAAGAAGCAGAGGGACACAAGAAATGACGTACATATACAGCATATGTCTGTCATGGGTTGTTTCTGTCTTGAACAGTTTTAACGTAAACAGGTCCTTTAAAAAGAGGCCCATTTCTTTCAGTAATTTGAGGAAGGTTCTCCAGTACACGGCAAGGACAGCCACCAGAGTACCAATGTGTAAAAACACGGAGAGCATCAGAGAGCCCTCACCGCTCAATCCCATAAAGTGCTGAAACAGAGACAAATGTCCGCTGCTGGAAATGGGAAGAAATTCCGTAGCACCCTGAACCACGCCCAGGATGACGGCCTTTAAATATTCCATAGAAATCTCCTTTGACATACTTCTACATATACGGTTATTAGTATACCAAAAGCAAGTCAAAATAACAACATCTTGTTGTCATTTGGTGGATAATCCCCAATTTGTATGATTTTTGAGCCGATTTTTTTGCAGTAAAATTTTGATTGTTATTTTCTTGACGGCTCTATATACATATAATATAATGAACTTTGTTAAAAAAATGAATAAGTCTGATTTTTAGACTCGTAGGAGGATGAATTCTTTGGGTTATACCATTGCTGAAAAAATCATCAAAGAACACCTTGTGACAGGTGAAATGGTAAAAGGTTCCGAAATCGGAATTCGTATTGACCGCACCTTGACACAGGACGCTACCGGCACCATGGCCTATTTGGAATTGGAAGCCATGGGCATTGACCGCGTAAAGACAGAACTCTCTGTTGCTTATATTGACCACAACACCCTGCAGGCCGGCTTTGAAAACGCCGACGACCATCGCTTCATTCAGAGCGTATGTAAAAAGCGCGGGGTTTATTATTCCCGTCCGGGCAACGGCATTTGCCATCAGGTCAACTTGGAACGCTTTGGCGTACCGGGCAAGACCCTCATCGGCTCTGACTCCCACACCCCTACCGGTGGCGGCATTGGTATGCTGGCCATGGGTGCAGGCGGATTGGACGTAGCCGTAGCCATGGGTGGCGGTGAATACTTCATCACCTATCCAAAAATGCTGAAGGTTAACCTCACCGGTCAGCTTCAGCCATGGGTTGCAGCCAAAGACGTTATTTTGGAAGTACTCCGCATTCTCTCCGTCAAAGGCGGCGTTGGTAAAATTGTAGAATACGCCGGTCCTGGCGTAGCTACCCTCTCCGTTCCGGAAAGAGCTACTATTACCAACATGGGTGCAGAACTGGGTGCTACCACTTCCATCTTCCCATCCGATGAAATTACCAGAGCATTCCTCAAGGCCCAGGGCCGTGAAGAAGACTGGATTGAATTAAAGTCCGACGAAGATGCCGTTTACGACGAAGTCATTGACATTGACCTTTCCAAGTTGGAACCAATGGCTGCCATGCCGCACATGCCGGATAACGTCAAGACCGTGAAGGAAATTGGTCAGATCAAAGTGGACCAGGTATCCATCGGTTCCTGCACCAACTCTTCCCTCTCCGACATGATGAAAGTAGCTGCCATTCTGAAGGGTAAGAAGGTTGCTGAAAATGTCAGCCTCTCCATTGCTCCGGGTTCCAAGCAGGTTCTCACCATGATGGCTCAGAACGGTTCTCTTGCCGACATCATTGACGCAGGTGCCCGTATTCTGGAATCCGCTTGCGGTCCTTGCATTGGCATGGGTCAGTCTCCAAACTCCGCTGGTATTTCCCTTCGTACCTTCAACCGTAACTTTGAAGGCCGTTCCGGTACTGCTGACGCCGGCATTTATCTGGTATCTCCGGAAGTTGCCGCAGCCTCTGCCCTCACCGGTTACCTCACCGACCCGCGTGACCTGGGCGAAGCCCCAACCATCACCCTGCCGGAAACCTTCCTGGTAAACGACAACTGCATTGAACTTCCTGCCGCACCGGAAGATGCCAAGGATGTAGAAGTTCTTTACGGTCCAAATATTAAGCCATTCCCAGACTCCAACGTCCTCACCGACGAAATTGAAGCCAAGGCCATCCTCAAGGTGGGAGACAACATCACCACCGACCACATCATGCCGGCCGGCGCCAAGATTCTCCCATACCGTTCCAACATTCCGAAGCTGTCTCAGTTCTGCTTCCGTCAGTGTGACGAACACTTTGCTGAAAACTGCAAGGCCGAAGGCAAGGGCTTCATCATTGGTGGTGTGAACTACGGCCAAGGTTCCTCCCGTGAACACGCCGCACTGGTTCCACTGTACTTGGGTATTAAGGCTGTTATTACCAAGAGCTTTGCCCGTATTCACGCAGCAAACCTCATCAACGCAGGTATTATGCCGCTCACCTTTAAGAACCCTGACGACTATGACACCATTGACCAGGGCGATGTACTGAAACTCCAAAACGTATTCAGTGGTCTCGATGCCGGTGAAATCATTTTGGTAAATGAAACCAAGGGTACCGAAATTCCGCTGGTAGCTGTCTTCACCCAACGTCAGAAGGACATTTTGAAGGCCGGCGACCTGTTACAGTACACCAAGAAAAATAGCTTATAATCAATAAAGGACGAACATAAATGAACGAGAATATCAATGCTGCTGTAGAACAGTTCCGTGCACTGTTGGAAGAACAGATTGCCCGTGCTGACAAAATGGCAGAAAACAACGAAAAGACCGACTTTTCCACCAAAGAACAGATCATCATCGGTTTAATCGGCGGGGACGGCATTGGCCCTATCCTCACCAAGGAAGCTGAACGCGTTCTTAATTTCCTCATTGCTGACGAAATTGCTTCCGGAAAAATCGTACTGAAAACCATTGAAGGTTTGACCATTGAAAACCGCTTGGAAAAGGGCGAAGCCGTACCGGCTGACGTCCTTGCCGAAATCAAAAAGTGTGACGTGCTCTTAAAGGGCCCTACCACCACCCCTAAGGGCGGCACCATGGAATCCGCCAACGTATGTCTTCGTAGAGAATTGGACCTCTTTGCCAACTGCCGTCCGGTATGTGTACCGGAACTGGGCATTGACTGGATGTTCTTCCGTGAAAACACCGAAGGCGAATACGTACTGGGTTCCAAGGGCGTAGAAATTCCGGGCAAACTGGCCTTTGACTTCAAAGTAACCACCAACCCGGGTACCGAACGTATTGCCCGTGCTGCTTTTGATTATGCAAAAGCCAACGGCAAAACCAGCGTTAACATTGTCACCAAGGCAAACATCATGAAGAAAACCGATGGTAAGTTTTCTGAAATCTGCCACGAAATTGCCAAGGAATACCCTGGCATTACCGCAGACGATTACTACATCGACATCATGACTGCCAACCTCATTAACCCTGAATTCCGTACCGGATATCAGGTATTCGTTCTCCCGAACCTTTATGGGGACATCATCACCGACGAAGCTGCTCAGATTCAGGGCGGCGTTGGTACCGCAGGTTCTTCCAACGTAGGCGACAAATACGCCATGTTTGAAGCCATCCACGGTTCTGCACCAAGAATGATTGAAGAAGGCATCCAGGATTACGCCAACCCGTCTTCCCTCTTCAAGGCTACCGAAATGATGCTCCGTCATATCGGCTTGGTAGAAAAAGCAGACCTCTTCGCAAAAGCCATGACCATTTGCACTGAAACTGAAAAGAAAGTTGTAGTAACCGGCAACACTGACGGTGCCACCTGTCAGGAATTCGGAAACTACGTAATGGAAACCGTAAAAGCTCTTTCAAAGTAAAGGAGAATCATACATGAGTTCAAAATATGTATCCATCTCAGTTATTAAGCGTTTACCCCGTTATTATCGTTTCTTAGGCACATTACAGGAACAAGGCATCGTTCGTATTTCCAGCCGCGAGCTGGCAGAACGCATGGGCCTTTCTGCTTCTCAAATTCGTCAGGACTTAAACTGCTTTGGCGGCTTCGGCCAGCAGGGCTACGGCTACAACATTGAAAGCCTGCACGAAGAAATCGGAAAAATCTTAGGCCTGGACCACGGCTTTAAAGCTGTTTTGGTAGGCGCAGGCAACCTGGGTCACGTAATGGCCAACCAGGTTGACTTCCTCTCCCACGGTTTTGACCTTATTGGTATTTTTGATAAAGATGAATCCCTCATCGGCGAAGTCATCAATGGCGTCACCGTTCAGTCTTCCGAAAACCTGGAAGCTTTCTGCAAAGAAAATGAAGTAGAAATGGCTATCCTCTGCATCCCTACCGTTGCTTCTGAAGCAGTTGTAGATACCCTGGTAGATTGTGGCGTCAAAGGCTTCTGGAACTTCTCCCACTTCAACATTCAGGAAAAGTATCCTATGGTTTCTGTGGAAAACGTTCATCTGAACGACTCCTTAATGACCCTTTGTTATCAGGTATACAATGCAGATTAATAGTTAGAGGAGCTAATTTGAAATGAAACAAATTTTAGACCACATGCCGTTAGACATTGTGGCTCATCCTGACGGTTTTGTTGTCGTAGACACCGACGGCAAGGATGAGAACGGAAAGTTAAAAATTTCTTTCAAATTTTATAATCTGAATACATTTATGGTTCAGCGGGTGAAAAAAGACTTCTTCTGTGCCTGTAAATTTGGCCCGGCCTACGAGCAAATTGTAGAGCAGGTACAAGACTATATTTCCTGTGCCACCTGTGAAAGCCCGGCCACTTTTGAAAACTTGGTTTTTCCAACCGGCGAAATGGGCATTTTCGATGTCAACGGTACCCTCATTTGGACCGGAGACTTACTGTATCATGACTGTGCACTTCGTTCCTGTGCACCGGATGGAGATTACATCTGGTGTGCCGTACCGGATCAAAACGCCATTGTCCGTTATTCCAAGGACTTACAGCGGGTTGACTTCCGCATCGGCGGCGTAGACACCTCTGCCTTAGGCAGACCAATGTCTGTGGTTCGTTTTGAAGATGACTTATACGTTTGCTGTAAAGCCTCTCAAAACATCAAGAAAATCAGTCTCAGCAACTTTGATGCAACAGATTACAAAAAATTTGAAGAAGGCGTCCTTCGCTATCTTCGCATTGGAGAAAACGAAGTCGTTGTTCTCTCCTCCGGCGTCTATCTGCTGGATGGTGAATAAAAAAGAAAACCTCCGACCGAAGTCGGAGGTCTTTTTTTATCTATTTATTTTGTGCAAGCATAGATTCTCTGCATGATGCCAAGATAGAACTGCTGCACCTGAGATGTGTTTTCGGTGAATAATCCACCTACAGCACCGAAGTGGTCAAACTTCTGTGCCGGCAATACATACCAGTAACCAGGCTTAAAGTTTCGCTGAGCCATAGTGGCGTTGATGCTGCGGTCAAAGACTCTGGAACCAGCTGCGTTCAGGTGGAATGGAACTGCATCGCCATAGACGTTGGTAAATCCGTCGTTCTCCTGCCATTCCGGACCCAGTGTCTGTTTCTTGACGGCAACTTTCTTATAGTAGGAACCGTAGCCGTCTTCATAGTAACCTTCTGTGGTTCCGGTGAAGTAAGCCATCTTCAAAGCGTAGGCCTGAAGCAGTGGGAATGCGGTAACATCCGGAATCCAAGCGCCGCCAACCTTGTCTACGCAGGTCATTGGATAAGAGAAGTAGAAAATGTTGGAAGACTGGTCCAGCTTCTTGTTCAAGGCACAGTTTCTATCTACACCCATGTCGTTGATGCAGTTGTCGTTGTGCTGCAAGAAGTCGGTATGACCTAAGACACGAAGGAAGGCCTGAGCGAACAATTCGTTCGGCTGCTGGCCAATACCGAAGTGGTCTAAGTTAAAGTCCAAAACCTTGTTAAGCAGGTTGTTGGAGAAGAGATATTTTGCCCAAAGAGCATAAATCTGAATGGAGCCGTTGTAGTTGATTGGCAAAGCTTCCTTGTAAGTGGTGCCGTTCAATGGGGATGCAATACAGGTAATGGAGAAAATACGGTCACCTTTCCCACCGGTGAAGAGTGGAGAAACAGAAAGCCCGTTGCTCTTGGCGTAGGATACTTCCTGGGCGTCCCCGTCCTTCAAAAAGTCTGCCAGGAAACGGATGGTAGGACCACCCATGCTATGACCAACCATGTTCAGTTTGTTGGTGCCGTTCCACTTGTAGTTTCCAAGAATGCTCTTTCCGGTGTAATCTTCACCGTAGCGTTCATGGCCATACTTTTTGGCGTGGTAAGCGCCGTAGTCAACACGGGTACCGGTGAGCTGTGCATAGAGTTCACAAGCACGGTCCCAGTTGGAACAAAGTGGGCCCACAGCGGCTTCTACTACGTTGTAGCCTTTGCGGGACAGGTAATTTACCATGCTGCCGGAGGCAAGGCCCCAGTAATCTACTGCGTTTGCAAGGCCGTCGTCGCCTTCGCCCCAGCCCATCATGCCGTGGACGAAAACCGTTGGATACATGCTGCCTTTTTGAGTGCCTGCTGCGGAACTTGGAATAACCGCAATGGCAAGCATCATGGACAGTACCATGATGAGGGATACTGTCTTTTTCCAAATATTCATATTGATCTCCCTTAGATTAAAGTGGAATCATTTTAGCACACATGAGTTGTTAGGACAACATAAAGCACCAAATGCAAGAAGCATTTGGTGCTTTTTCGTTTCTTATTACTTCAAAATGTCTTTCAGCGGAACGTTTTGTTCCTTTGCCAGGCGCTTGGCATCTTCGAATTCAATGGATACTTTTTCCACATCCTCGTAACTTGCCTTCTTGGCTTTGACTTCCCCGTAGGCTGTCTGCACGGAGGTTTCTTCCCGGTCCATAATAATGCGCTGGCTTACGGTACGGCGCATACCAATGGCGGAAGTTTCCCGGAAGATGATTTTAATAAGGTCCTCTTCCCTGTCCGGCTTACACATAACGGTGAGTTCATAGCCCGGGCGGTTCTTCTTCATGAAAATAGGAGCATAAGACACGTCCAGCGCACCGGCATCTAAGAGTAAATCCATGGTATATCCCATGATTTCGCCGGTACAGTCATCCAAATTGGTTTGAAGCAAAATAACTTCGTCTTGATTTGGCATAGAAAGCGCTCCTTTCCTATTTCAGCAGTTCTGCCTTAAGAACGTTGGCAGTTTTGAAAGCCCGTTTTCCGGCGCCACAGCCCACCTTAGCCACTTGTTCCTCTGGAACAGTAGTGAACTCTTCAGCAAAGGCTGCAATAATGGCTGCACCGGTCGGAGTGACCATTTCCCCTACATTGTCGGTAATGTTGACCGGAATGTTGTGGGACTCGGTAATGGCCTTGGTAGCAGGAACCGGAACAGGCAGTTCTCCATGGGCACAGAGAATGGTGCCGGTGCCATCTGCCAGAGGCGATGCAATAACCCGTTCAATTCCAAGGTTGTCTAGGCAGTATGCTACGCCGCAGATATCTACAATGGAATCTATGGCCCCAACTTCGTGGAAGTGTACTTCGTCAATTGGCTTTTCGTGTACCTTACTTTCGGCTTCGGCTACAATGCGGAATACCTTCAGCGCATTGGCTTTTGCGGTTTCGTTTAAACCGGAAGCTTCAATAATGGCGGTAACGTCAGCCAGGTTACGGGTATGAGGATGATGGTGGTGCTCGTGGTGGTCATGATGGTCGTCATGATCTGCCTGGTTTGCCAAGTCTTCCTTGGTCATTTCATGAGCATGTTTATGGCCGTGTGGCAGTTCCACGTCAAAGTCTACGGCGTGTAAGCCACCCCGGTCTACATCGGCAAAGTGTAAGTGACAGCCCAAGTCCATGGCGGAAATCAGGTCTTCGAAGCCCTGACGGTCAGCCCCTAAATCTAAGAGAGCTGCCACGGTCATGTCTCCGGCTATGCCACTGGAACAATCGAAGTATAAGGTTTTCATGTTTATTTGTTTCCCCCTACACTGGACTGGTTGATTTTGGCGGCCATGTAACCGGCGCCAAAGCCGTTGTCAATATTGACCACGCTGGTGCCTGCGGCGCAGGAGTTTAACATGGCCAGCAGAGCAGAGATGCCGCCGAAATTGGCACCGTAGCCAATGGAGGTTGGAACGGCAACCACAGGGGCGTCCACCAAGCCACCGATGACGGAGGCCAGGGCGCCTTCCATGCCGGCAATTGCAATGACGCAATTGGCCTGGCGGATGGCGTCAACGCGGTCCAGCAGTCGGTGAATGCCGGACACGCCTACGTCATAGTAGCGCTGGACGTTGGCACCGCACATAGTAGCCGTAATGGCTGCTTCTTCGGCCACCGGAATGTCGGTGGTGCCGGCGGTACAAACTGCCACGTTGCCTACCAGTTCCTTTGGCTCCCCTACGGTGATACAACGGGCCTGTTCGTGGTACACAGCTTCCGGCAGCACTGCCTTTACGGCAGCATAGTGCTCAGCGGAAGCTCTGGTGCCCAGAACCAAACCGTTGTGTTCGTAGAGGTGCTGGAAGATTTCGGCGCACTGCTCCGGAACTTTGCTCTGGCAGAACACCACTTCCGGAAATCCGGTGCGGATTTTCCGGTGGTGATCAAGGCAGGCATAGTTCCCTACATTTTCGTAAGGCAGTGTCTTCAACTGTTCGTAAGCATCTTCGGTGGAAACTTCACCGGATGCCACTTTCGTAAGCAATTCTTGTAATTCCATTTTGATTCTCCTCAAATCAAAGGGCCAAGTAATAATTTACTGGAAGCAGCTGCAATCCAGTTTGTCGTATTTCTGAAGGAAGTCCTTCAGGTCAGCCAGGATGTTTTCCACACCGCCTTCGGTGTTGGATTCCAGGTTGAATGGAAGGATTGGGTCATGAACAGAAAGGCGGAGCAGGAACCAGCCGTCTACAGCGGTCTTGGTAGCGCGGAAGCCTTCTCTGTTATCATCGGCCGGAACATAAGCATCATTGGCTTCAATGAATGCTTCCAAGTCAGCAATGACCTTTTCGCCGTAAGGACGGAAGTCAGGATCCAAAATCTTAATACGGTATTCCTTTTCTTCTGCCGGTTCGGCCAGGTCAGCAATCAAGTCATCTAAGGTCATGCCGTCCTTGCGGAGTGCAGCAGCCTTAATGATGATTTTGGTAATGAGGTAAGCACCGTCATCCAGGTAGTAGTTTTCTCTCATGGCTGCGTGACCGGAGGTCTCAATAGCAAGTGGAGAGTTGATCATTTCTTCCATGTTGAGGCGGTAGCATTCGTCAATGACGTTACGGTAGCCTCTCTTGAAGCGGTGATGTTTTCCGCCCAGCTTTTCTTCAATGAAGATTTTCAGGCCGGAAGAGGTAACGGAGTCCGTTACAATGGTGCCGCCTTCGTTGCCTTCCAAAGCAATGCAGGAAGCCAATGCAATGAGGGCGTTACGGTTGATTTCCTTACCGTCTCCGGCAACACAAGCGGCGCGGTCTACGTCGGTGTCGAAGATAACGCCAAAGTCAGCGTTATTTTCTACCACTGCCTTAGAGATGGCAGCCATAGCATCCGGATTTTCCGGGTTTGGAATGTGGTTCGGGAACATGCCGTCCGGATCTAAGAACTGGCTGCCGGATACGTCGGCGCCAAGCGGTTCCAGAACCTTAGTGGCATAGAATCCGCCAACACCGTTACCGGCATCTACCACAATGTGGAAGCCGCGGAGTGGACGGTTATAGTCGTCAGCGTTTACGCCCTTGCAGATTTTGTCACGCAAGTTAGCAGCGTAAATGTTCATGTAATCATATTCTGCATAGGAGCCCTTTTCGGCAGCCTCTACCTTGGCGCCGTCCTGAGCCAACTGCAGGATTTCTTCTACTTCGTCACCGTTAATGCCGCCGCGCTTGGTAAAGAACTTGAAGCCGTTGCGGTTAAACGGATGGTGGCTGGCGGTGATTTCAATGGCTGCATCGCAATCAAAATCAACGGTGGTCATGAACATGGATGGTGTGGTGGCAAGACCACAGTCCTTCACGTTCAAGCCGCTTTCCAGCAGTGGATCCAGAAGAGCTGCCTTCAGTCGTTCGGCAGAGATTCTGGAGTCGTGGCCTAAGGCAATGGTAAAGGATTCCTTATTTGGCTGTTGTTTCTTCAGCCAAACCGGGAAAGCGTAACCGATGGCTTTTGCCACTTCGTCGGTAAGCTGTATGTCTTCCCCTACAACACCTTCTGCAGCAACGCCGCGAATGTCGGTACCACTTTTGATGGCTTTCCATTGTGAATTAAGCATGATACATTTCTCCTTTGCGTTCCGCATAAGTCCCCACTGTGTGCATGCCGGCCTTTTCATAAAAGGCCTGCTTTTCAGGTTTACACATGAGATACACCGTCTTATGCGAATATTGTTGTGCCAGATGGGAAAGTACGCTATATGCGTAATGCTTTCCCCTGCAGTTTATATTAGTTGAGATTGCCCCCAGGAACACTGCCGGCTCCGTAATGCTGAGAGCCGCTGCGCTGGAGCAAAAGTCTGTCCCCACTTGGAGCAGCAAGGAAGAGGCGGTTCCGTGACGGATGCGGTGGGAAAAGTCCACCAGCCAGGCGTCAAAGTCTTCGGCGAAATACCCTGGATTGTTCTGGGCCAGTAAGCCGTAGAATTCCTTCAGGTGTTCGTCGGTAACAAAGGTAACCGGTTCCTTGGTCCCTTGGGCAATACAGTCCTTCCCCTGTTCCAGTTTCATCAGGAAACCGGCAGGTTCCGTTTCTGTGACCTCTGGGGAGGAAATTAAGACACTGTAGCCAATGACGGAGAGAAACGCTTTCAGTTCTTCTAAGTCGTCTTCTGAGGCGTTAGAGGCTAAATAGGCCACCACAGTGCCATAGTCTTTGGATAAAAACGCCGTGCGCTCCCCCGCTTCATTCTTTTGTTCCCAGGCGGAAACAAAGGAATAGGAAGTGCCGTAGGAAAGCAGCGGGCCAAAGGCCTTCACTCCCAGGCAAGAAGCGCTGCAAAACTGCTGCAGTTCTAAGAGCAGTTCCGGCGTTGGGTTTTCAATTAAAGTAACCATTACAGTTCAGCGTAGAATGGCAGGCAGGCCTTCAGCAGCTTGTTGGTTGCATGTACGTCCTCAGCGTCCATAACGCAGGACGGAGAATGCAAGTAACGGGTTGGCACTGCCATGGCAATGACTCTGGTGCCGGTGCCGGATGCCTGAACGGAAGAGGCGTCGTTGCCGCCGGCAATGACGGTTTTGGTCTGGGCCTTCAGTTCCAGTTCCTCTGCCTTCTTCATGGTCATGCGGAAAAGCTCGGTGTCATAAACGGTACCACGGTCCATGAACGGAACCACAGGGCCCTGACCCAAAGCGCATGCCCGCTTTTCTCCGGTGACGCCTTCAATGTCACCGGCGGTGGTGGTTTCCAGTACCACGCAGATGTCCGGGTTCACCGTGAAGGCAGCTGCGCCGGCACCGCGGGCACCGACTTCTTCCTGTACGGTGAAGACTACGTCTACGTCGTAGTCTACTTCGGAATTCAGCAGGTCTAAGAGAATGGCACAGCCGACACGGTCGTCCAAAGCTTTGCCCTTCCACTTATTGTTGTCTGTACCGAATTCCTGGAACTGGGAGTCAAAGACAGCATAGTCTCCCGGGAAAACTTCATATTCGGCTTCCTTCTTGGAGTGTGCGCCAATGTCTACGTAAAGTTCTTTCAGTTTCGGAATCTGTTCCCGTTCTTCTTCGGTGCAGAGGTGAACGTGTTTCAGGCCGATGACGCCGGTGGCGCCCCCTTCCAACTTCACCGGTCTGCCGATGAGGACTGCCGGGTCAATACCGCCGATTTCGTCTACCTTCAAAAGGCCTTCGTCGGTAATGTAGGTCACAATAAGGCCTACTTCATCCATGTGGGCACAAAGCATCAGTTTGTTCTTACCCATGCCCTTGGTGCCTTCTTTGTGGCAAATCAGGTTGCCCAGTTTATCTACCTGATAAGCAACGTCTCCCGGCAGTTCGGAGATGATGTAGTCACGGACTTTATCTTCTCTACCGGAAACGCCGTCCAGTTCACAGAGGATTCTAACGTTTTCTTCCATTAGTTCTTACCTCCTTCTGCATGCTGGCTAAGGGCCAAAATAAATGCTGCAATGAGCTGTGCGCACTGTTCCAAGTCTTCGGTGTTTACCACTTCAACCGGGGTGTGCATATATTTCAGAGGAATGGAAACCAGTGCCGTTGGAATGCCGTTTTTGGTAATGGCAATTTCGTCTGCATGGGTTCCGGTTCTTCTGGTCATTACTTCAATTTGGTAAGGAATGTTCTTTTCCAGGGCAATGGCCTTCATGGCTTCGGTCATGTTGTAGTCCAGAACAGGAGCCACACCTACCATAGGGCCTGCGCCGATGGTGCCGCAATCCGGTTTTTCACAGCCCGGGGTTTCGGCAAAGCTCACATCCACGGCAATGGCCATGTCTGCTCCGCTGCCGTAAGCGGCTGTGGCGGCTGCCTTTCCGCCAACCTCTTCCTGTACAGAAAACTGTACCGTCAGGTTTGGCTTCGGTGCGCCGGCGGCCACGGCCTCCTGCACCAATTGCAGCACCCGAAGGTGCACTGCCATACCGGCTCGGTCGTCCAGTGCCGGAGAAGTTACTTCATTGCCAAGTAGCTTTTTTAAGCCGCCTTTCATAACAACGCGGTCACCCTTGTTGATGAGCTTTTCACATTCTTCTTTGGTAAGGCCGGTATCAATGGCCAGTTCGGTGGCCTTCTTGGCTTTTCCTTCGTCCTTAGCATCAGACAGGTGTGGCGGAATGGAAGTAATGACACCGTAAACACGGGCCTTTCCCAAAACCACAACTTCTAAGCCGGACATAATACGAGGGTCTGTGCCGCCGCATTTATCAAATTTTAAGAAGCCACCTTCACAGAGTTCGGTAACAATAAAACCAACCTGATCCAGATGGGCATCCAACAATACTTTTGGGCCAATTCCGTTGAGGGTTCCAATAACCGTCCCCCGGGCATCCTTGGTAACCAAATCCGTCAGGCTGCGCAGCTGGTCAATGGCCACATCTGCAGCAAGACGTTCGCTTCCGGATACGCCCACAGGAGCGGTTAAGCTCTCTAGCATAGAAACGAGATCCATAGGTTTTACTCCTTTCAAAAGCAGCTTTGAAACTTTTCTAAAATATTCATTTTATTTTACCATATTAAAGGTATCAGAACAACGAAAGACACAGGAAAAAGACAGAAAAAAACCGCCCGAAGATTCCTTCGGACGGCATGGCAGGGATGGCGCGATTTGAACGCACGGTGACGGAGTCAAAGTCCGTTGCCTTAACCACTTGGCTACACCCCTAAATATGAAGTTTTAAAAAAAGGTGGCTTATTTAAGCCACCTTTATAAATGGGGTGGATAGTCGGATTCGAACCGACGGTCTCCAGTGCCACAAACTGGCGCTTTAACCAACTAAGCTATACCCACCATATTATGGCGCGCCAGAAGGGACTCGAACCCCTGACCCACTGCTTAGAAGGCAGTTGCTCTATCCAGCTGAGCTACTAGCGCATAGATAATGGTGACTGAAAATACTGTGGAGCGGGTGATGGGAATCGAACCCACGTAGCCAGCTTGGAAGGCTGGAATTCTACCGTTGAACTACACCCGCGTATCTTCAGCGACGGTGGTTATTTTATCATAGCCACCGCCGCTTGTCAACGGAAAAAGACGGGTTATTACAGGGCTTTTACAGCAATGTTTTCCCCATCCAGAGACACGTGAATTTCCTTCGGATTTTCGCCGTCTGCAGCAATGATTAAATCCGCAATTTTGTCTTCAATATTGCGGCGGATGACGTTGCGCAGGTCACGGGCACCACGAACCGTGCTATCCATGCGTTCCCGCAGGGCTGCCGGAATGGAATTGTCGTAAGTGAGCTTAATTCCCTTGTCCAGCAAAGGCTGTTCCAATTCGGACAGCATAAGCCGGGCAATGTCTTCGTAGTTTTCGTCGTCTAAGTCTCTGAAGCAAACTACTTCATCTACACGGCCGATGAATTCCGGACGAAGGAATTCACGGAGGGCCTTCATGGCATGTTCCTTGGAGGCGGTGGCTTCGTTCTTGTTGAAGCCTACACTGCTTTCCTTCACGGAGGAACCTGCGTTGGAGGTCATAACAATAACCGTGTTTTCAAAGTTAACGGTTCTCCCTTGTGCGTCATTGATTCGGCCTTCATCCAAAATTTGGAGCAGGATGTTCATAACATCCGGATGAGCCTTTTCAATTTCGTCAAACAGGATGACAGAATATGGTTTCCGTCTTACCTTTTCGGTAAGCTGACCGGCTTCATCATAACCTACATAACCTGGAGGCGATCCAATGATTCTGGAAACGCTGAATTTTTCCATGAATTCAGACATATCCAGACGGATTAAGGTTTCCGGTGTATCAAAGAGCTGTGCAGACAGCTGCTTTACCAGTTCGGTCTTCCCTACCCCGGTAGGTCCTACAAAGATGAAGGAGGCCGGACGACGGCGGGCATTGATCTGAATGCGGCTGCGTTTCACCGCATTGGCCACTGCTTTGATGGCCTCTGGCTGGCCCTTGACGTGTTCCGCCAAGGCCTCTTCCAGATTGGCCAGTTTCCGCAGGTCAGATTCAATGACCTTGGAAGCAGGCACGCCGGTCCACAGCTGGATAACTTTACCAAGGTCTTCTTCCAGAACCTGGTTGTCCTTGGCTGCTTCCCGGAGCCCAGGCAATGTGGCTTCCAGTGCAGAAATTTCGGCCTTTACCTTGGCCTGGGCTTCGTAGTCCGGCTTCTCGGTTTCGGCTTCCAGTTCGGAAAGATCTGCCTTTAAGGCATCCAACTTCTTTTCAGCAACTTCCAGTTCGGAAATGGCCTTGTTACGAAGGTTGGCAGTGGTACAAGCTTCATCCAAAAGGTCAATGGCCTTGTCTGGCAAGAAGCGGTCGGTAATATACCGTTCGGAGAGCACGACGGCCTGGCGTACCAGGTTGTCGGTCATCTGAACACGGTGGAAGTTTTCGTAATATTCTTTGATTCCTATGAGTATTTGAACAGTGTCTTCAATGGAAGGTTCTTCTACTTTTACCGGCTGGAAACGGCGTTCCAGTGCGGCGTCCTTCTCAATGTGTTTGCGGTATTCGGTAAAGGTGGTAGCACCAATGACCTGGATTTCGCCCCGGGACAATGCCGGCTTCAAAATGTTGGCGGCATTCATGGTACCTTCGGCGTCTCCGGTACCAACCAGATTATGGACTTCGTCAATGAACAGAATGATGTTACCTTCGTCTTTGACTTCCTGAATGAGGCCCTTGATACGGCTTTCAAACTGGCCGCGGAACTGGGTTCCGGCCACCAGTGCAGTCAAGTCCAAAAGGTGGATTTCCTTGTCACGAAGTTTCGCCGGTACATCGCCCTCGGCAATGCGCAGTGCAAGACCTTCGGCAATGGCAGTTTTACCAACACCCGGTTCCCCAATGAGGCAAGGGTTGTTCTTGGAACGGCGGCAAAGAATTTGGATGGAACGTTCAATTTCACGGTCACGGCCGATGATGCGATCCATCTTTCCCTCTCTTGCCTTCTGTGTTAAATCAGCGGCATAGAGGCCCAAGAATTTGCGGCGCTTTTCCTGACCTTTGGTGCCGTGCTTCCGGTGGCGGCGGATGCGAGGTCCGTTGCCATCTTCTTCACCGGTGTCTACGTCAATGTCTTCCATATCTTCGCCCATGCCGCCCATCATGGCGTTCATCATAGAAGACAGGTCTCCCATGTCGGAGATGTCACCCATGTTGCCAATGTTCCCCAGAAGCTGTTCTAGGGACATCATGGTCGGCACGCCGCCTTCTTCAAAGTCTTCGTCCGGGTTAAAGCCCATGACGTTATTCATCTGTTCCGAAATGGTGTCCAAATCAGAATCTTTCAGGCCCAGTTTGTCCATAAGCTGTTTTACCGGGCCAATATTCATTTCTGCGGCACACTTAATGCAGTATCCAATTGGTTCTGCGTTCTTGTCGTCCACACGGGAGACAAAAACCACAGCCGGATTCTGCTTACATCTTGTGCAAAGCACTTGTTTCATAAAAGGTTACTCCTTCGTTATTTGCTGGCCTTCTTTTCTTTGTACTGAGCTACAGAGCCCGGAATGTAAGAAATGAAAGCAATCAAGGTGAGTACAACCGAGATAGAAACTAAGATAACTACCAAAATAGATGGCATGGTCCAAACGCCCAGGGATGCGGTCAAGCTGATGATTGGAGCGCAAACCAGAAGCAGGCCCATAACAATGTAGTAAGCCATGGTGGCAACCTTACCATAAATGATGGCAGCACTTGGGGTAATGTTCATGCTGATGAGGATGAAGCCGCAAACAAGCATGGTCAGTTCCTTGGCTACATAGAACCAGAATACCCAGCTAAATGCGTGAAGCAGCTTGTCGTCGGAGCCGTGGTATGCAAAGAAGAATGCAGCGGCTAAGGCCATCTGGGTCAGTTTGTCAGCAATCGGGTCTAAGATTTTGCCCAATTCGGAAACCTGGTTGAATTTGCGGGCAATTTTACCATCAAAGAGGTCGGTAAGACCGGAAATGGCAAAGATGATAATGGCAGCCACGCATTTTCCGTTTAAGAACAGTGCCAGGATAACAGGGACCAGCACAATACGGATAGCAGACAGCAGGTTTGGAATGGTCAAAGCGCCGTCAGACAGTTTTTTTGCTTGTTCACTTAAATTACTCATAGTGAATTCTCCTTATAACAAACTTTTGATAAAGGGTGCAAGGTCATGGGAGGCAAATGTTATGAAGTAAGAATCTTGCATTTGCTGCATGAGCGATGCAGGCACACCATCCCACCCGGAATCCTTTAGGAAGGACAGTGCATAAGCCAGAACGGCAACACAGAGGATGCCTTCCAGCACACCCATAATTCCACCCACGGTCTGGTCAATGCTGCCCAGCACCGGCGTATGGTGCAATGTACGGGTTACGAGTCGTAATAATCGGCGCAACACAAAGGATAAGGCCCAAAACAAAAGTAAAGTTAAAACCATACCTGTCACTTGCAAAATAACATCCTGCAAGTAGTGGTCCACAATGTATTCCGCTACGTCGGAAGCTTTGGATTGGAACTTCGAAGCTTCCAAAAAGAAGTCTCTCCACTTACCCCCTTCGTGGTAAACCGAGCCATTGAAAATGTTTTTCTTAATGTTCTCTACAAAGATACCCCGAAGGAACTTGTCATAGAGAAATTTGGAAACCACTTCCACGTAACGAACGGTTACGAAGCTGGCAAGGGCAAAGGTGATCACGCCCGAAAGAGCGCTTAATGCACCGCGGTGGTAAGACTGGATAATGACTACCGCCAAGAAAATCAGCAGTGCAATATCAACGATCATTTGGTATTTTCCTCCGGTTTTTCTACCTTCGGTGCCTTGTAATGTCCGTGGGCTTTGGAAATATTACCGTTTTCATAGAGGTAGGTCTTTCCGTTGCAGCGGAAGGCACTGATGGAATTGGATTTGGCCGGATGGCGTCTGTAACGGTGACCGCCCAAACCGTAACTGTCTACATGAGTATTGCAAAGTACGGTAATGCGGGAGTCAGAAGCGGTTACAGATTTAATCTGTTCGGTGTACTTGCGTTCAAAGGATGTTCTGCCGGCAGCGTTGTAACAGCGCAAAGACTGGCAGTTCATACTACCGTATTCTGCAAGTACCACGACAGTTTCCCCACCCGGGGTATAACAGAGACCGGAAACCACACTGGTTTCAAAGTCGGTTTCATTGTTTTTCTTCAGATTTCGAATGAAGGAAATCTTGTTGTCTCCAACGGCTACTAAGTTGGAGTTGCTGGTGAAGTTTACACTGATAATAGCAGTGCCCGGATATTCAAAGGTACAAACCGGATCTTCATAGGCAAAGTCAAAGACGAATACTTTGGAGTAGCTCTTGCCGTCTTTGGCGCCAATCACGGAACAGGCAACATACTTTCCGTTTTCCGAAAGGGACACGGAAGTAATGGTATGTTCAGCACAGTTCCAAATGAATTCTGTCTTCTTATAGGAACTGTTGATAACGGTCAAGCGGGAGGTTGCCTTCGGGCTCAGGGTTGCCAAAGCAATGTTTCCCTTCTTGCCAATGCAAGCAGTAATAATGTCTTCCCCTTCGTCGGTTTGGCCTTCGTAGACAATGTCGGTACGGGTTTCAATGCGGTACCGGCGTTCCCCACGGTTGTAGACCAAGGCCTTATGTCCGTTAATAGACATGGCCGGGTTAGCGTAGGAATGCGGCTTCTTACAGGTTTCCTTTGCGGAATTGGAAAGGGATACGGTTTCCGTATCCTTCAGTAAGAAGATGTCTCCGGACAATACCCCGATTTTTTCCACAGAAGCGGAGTTGACCTGATACGGGAACCCGCCGCCCGGTGCAGCGGATTTGGCTGCATTGTTCAGGCTGTCTCTCATGGAAGACAAGGAAGCAATGTGGAAACTGGACAAGGCAATCAGCAACAGCATGACCAGCACTAAAATCAAAGAAAGTATACGAGTGGCTTTTTGGGATGGCTTATGGCGTTTCCAAAAAGCTTTGATTTTATTCCAGTCAAAGTTCATGAGGAATTCTTTCAAGTTGAAGTCCTGAAACGCATTTTGCACGGCCTGCACCAGTGCAGGCTGATTGCTTTTCTTCTTTGGTGCGTTGCTCATCCTTTGTCACTCCCTTCGTAAAAGACTTGGTTTAAATAAAGGCCGCAGGCAGGTGCCGTGGCACCGGCTGCGTTACGGTCCCGGGCTGCCAGCAGATCCGGAATGGAGCCGGCCGGCCGCTTGCCTTCGTTAATGAAGAGCAAGGTGCCCACCATAATGCGGACCATGTTGTAGAGGAAGCCGTCGGCTTCCACGGTAAAGGTTACCATGTCCCCCTCTTTGGTAACGGAGGCATGGCGCACCGTGCGGATGTTGTCGTTCACCGGCACTTTGTTGGCACAGAAGGACGTAAAGTCGTGGGTGCCAACGAAGTCCTTGGCCTGCTCATTCAGCAGGTCCACGTCAATCCGCGGGTGGTATTCATAGGCCCGGTCGGCCAGGAACGGGTCCTTGCCCGGACCGTTGTAAATCTGATAAATATACTGCTTTCCGGTGGCACTGTACCGAGGATGGAAGTCCTCCGGTACGTCTTTGGCAGCCACAACGCCAATGTCTTCCGGCAGTTTGGCATTGAGGGCTCCCATGAGGCGGAAACAGTCTATGTCACGTTCCGTACGAAGGGTGCAGCAGTACCTGTTGGCATGTACCCCGCTGTCCGTACGGGAACAGCCGGAAATAGCTTCCCGGCTGCCAAAGATGGCTTCCACGGCATCCTGCAGTTCTTCCTGAACGGACTTGGCGTTCTCCTGGACCTGCCAGCCATGATAATTGGTTCCGAGGAACTTTATGGTTAGAAGAATGTTTCTCATGAACCAATCCACCTTTCTTAAATAACGTGATTAAAGAAGAAATTCAGCAGGATAATGCCTGCCAGAATGAGTACCTGGAACAGAAGTGCTACATAGTCTCTCCGCTCCAAATGCATTTCCTTCATGCGGGTACGTCCTTCGTATCCGTGGTAGCAGCGGCATTCCATGGCAAAGGCCAAATCATACGCTCTGCGGAAGGAAGTAATAAACAAAGGAATAATAACCGGTATTAAGGCCTTGGCCCGTTCTACCAGGGTACCGGTTTCCAGGTCGGCCCCTCTTGCCTTCTGGGCACTGGTAATCTTGTCAAACTCATCAATGAGGGTCGGAATAAACCGAAGGGCAATGGTCATCATCATGGCCACGGTGTGAACGCTGCCCCGCATAAACTTCAGCGGGCTCAGCAGCCGTTCAATGCCGTCGGTAATTAAGGTTGGCGATGTAGTGTACGTCAACAAGGAACTGGCCACAATGAGACACATAATGCGTACTACCATGAAGATGGCGGTAAACACACCGCCGGAGCTGATGTGAATGAAGCGCCAGTCCACCCATGTGGTGCCCTTGTCTACGTAGAACACGTTAATGAGGGCCGTCAGCACAATGATAATAACAATCGGACGGATGCCCTTGAAAATGGTGCTGATTGGGATTTTGGAACAGAGAACCATAATGGCCAGTGCCAAAACCATGAGGGCCAAGGACCAGAAGTTTTTGCAGATGAAGATGCAGACAATAAAGATGAGGGTCAGCACCAGTTTCATGCGGGGATCCATTTTGTGTAAGAAGGAATTCCCAGGGAAATACTGGCCAATGGTAATATTCTTAACCATTTGCACCCTCCTTTCCGAAGAGGCGTTTCAGTTCCTCTACGCCGAAAGGCACGGTGTAAATGTCGGTGCGGCAATCCACACCTTTTTCTTTTAAGCCAAGGAAAATCTTGGTAATCTGCGGTACGTCCAGGCCAATTTCTACCAGACGCTCTGCCCGCTTATAACAGTCGTGAACGGTGCCGTAGAATTCTACGGTGGCGTCGTTCATAACCAAAACCTTGGTAGCAATTTTGGCCACGTCTTCCATGGAGTGGGAAACAATGAGCACGGTGCTGCCGGTTTTGTCTCGGTAGTCCCGGATGAGCTTCAGGATTTGGTCTCGGCCCTTTGGGTCCAGACCTGCGGTCGGTTCATCCAAAATAAGAATTTTCGGTTCCATTGCCATAACCCCGGCAATGGCTACCCTTCTCTTTTCCCCGCCGGACAGGTCCAGTGGGGACTTATTTAACATGTCGTCGGAAATGCCGAAGAATCCGGCAGCCTCTTTGACACGTCGGTCTATTTCCTCTTCGGACAGTTTCATATTCTTCGGTCCGAAGGCAATATCTTTGTAACAGGTTTCCTCAAACAATTGGTATTCCGGATACTGGAAGCAAAGGCCTACTGCAAAACGGCTGTCTCTTAAGGTCTTTTTGCTTTCCCAGATATTCTGACCGTCTACCAGTACGGTGCCTTCCGTCGGCTTCAACAGGCCGTTGAAGTGCTGGATTAAAGTGGATTTCCCGGAACCGGTGTGACCAATAATAGCCACCAGTTCCCCCTCTTCAATGTCCAGATTCACGTCGTGAATGGCCACCTTTTCAAAAGGAGTTCCTTCGCCATACCGGTATGTTAAGTTTTCGGTTTTCAATATGGTGGACATGAAAGCTTAGTTCTCCTTCAAGGCGTTCACAATGGCGTCAACGCATTCATCTGTGGTTAAAATATCTTCCGGCATTGGGATACCCTCTGCGGAAAGCAGTTCAGCAAATTCCGTAGACTGCGGAACATCCAGTCCCACGCTGCGGATTTTGTCAATTTCTTTGAAGACTTCATATGGGGTGCCATCGGAAATGACCTTGCCGGATTCCATGACAATGACACGGCCGGCGGTGGCAGCCTCTTCCATGAAGTGGGTAATAAAGATAACGGTGAGACCCAGTTCGTCATGCATTTTGCGGACGGTTTCCATAACCTCTTTGCGGCCCCGTGGGTCCAGCATGGCGGTGGATTCGTCCAGAATGATGCATTCCGGGTTCATGGCCAAAATGCCGGCAATGGCCACACGCTGCTTTTGTCCGCCGGACAATTTGTGTGGTTCATGCTTTGCATACTTGGTCATGCCAACGGCGGCCAGGCATTTCTCTACCCGGCTGCGGATTTCTTCCGGTGGCACACCTAAGTTTTCCGGGCCAAAGGCCACGTCTTCTTCTACGACGGTGGCAACAATTTGGTTATCCGGATTTTGGAACACCATGCCAATGTGCTGGCGCAGTTCCATGAGTTTGTCCTCGTCCTTGGTATTGATACCGTAGGAGATGACGTCCCCTTTGTCCGGCACCAAGATGCCGTTACAGAGTTTGGCCAAGGTGGACTTACCGGAACCATTGTGTCCTAAGACCGCAATGTATTCTCCTTTGTAAAGGGTCAGGTCCACACCGTTGATGGCCAATTTCGGAGCGGAAGCCTGGGCTTCCCCTTCCTCTTCATAGTCATAGGTGAAATAGACATTTTGGAATTTTATTAATTCTTCCATTTATAGTCTCCTAGTTAACTTCTTGTCGGTTTCCCAGAAGGCGGAGGCACCGCATGGCAGGCACATGCCGGTCTGGGTGGTCTTCAGACCAATTTCATCACAGTGTACGAAGCCACCGTGTTCCGGCACAATTAAGCTGCCGAGAATATAACTCATAACCGACGGAGAAAGTCCGGTGGTGTAAGAGTTGATTAAGAACAACAGAGGATCGTCTGAGAGTACCTTAGTGCAGGTTTCTACCAGTTCGAAGACTTTTTCTTCTAACTTCCAAACCTCTCCCCCCGGGCCTCTGCCGTAACTTGGCGGGTCCATGATGATGATGTCGTATTTGTTGCCCCGGCGGATTTCCCGCTGCACAAATTTGAGGCAGTCATCTACCAGCCAGCGCACCGGCTTGTCGGCAACGCCGGACAGTGCGGCGTTTTCCTTGGCGTAGGCCACCATGCCCTTGGAGGCATCAACGTGGCATACGGAGGCGCCTTCCTTCAGTGCAGCAACGGTAGCGCCGCCGGTATAGGCAAACAAGTTCAGCACTTTTACGTCGTCTCTGCCGGAGTCACGGATGACTTTGCGGAAATAGTCCCAGTTTACAGCCTGTTCCGGGAAGAGGCCTACGTGCTTGAAGCCCATTGGTTTAATTTTGAAGGTCAGGTCACGGTACTCGATGGTCCATTCCTCTGGGAACTTCTTATAGACGTCCCAGTTGCCGCCACCCTTGTCAGAGCGAAGGTAACGGGCATCTGCGTTGCGCCAGCCCGGATGTTTTTTCGGGGTTTTCCAAATGACCTGGGGATCCGGACGGATTAAGGTAATGTTGCCCCAGCGTTCCAAACGCTCTCCGTCGGAAGAATCCAGAAGTTCATAGTCCTCCCAGAATTCGGTACTTCTCATGATTTACTCCTTCATTACTTCATCTTTAACTGTTCCGGTGCTTCACTGCCCGGATAAGGGATGCCCAGGTGTTTGTAACCTGCCGGCGTTACCATACGGCCGCGTGGCGTACGGCTTAAGAAGCCAATCTGCATCAGGTAAGGTTCGTAAACGTCCTCAATGGTAACGGCTTCTTCCCCAATGGCGGCGGCAATGGTTTCTAAGCCCACTGGGCCACCGTTATAGAATTTTATCATGGAAGTCAGCAAGGTCCGGTCAATGTTGTCCAAACCCAGTGGGTCAATTTCCATGCGGGATAATGCTAAGTTAGCGGTGTCTTTGTCAATGATGCCATTGCCCACTACTTCGGCAAAGTCACGGGCCCGCTTTAAGAGCCGGTTGGCAATACGTGGGGTACCGCGGGAACGGGTGGCAATTTCCAAGGCGCCGGTGCTGTCCATGCCAATGCCGAGGATGTCGGCACTGCGTTGGACAATGGCAGCCAGCTGTTCCGGTGTGTACATTTCCAACCGGAGAATCATACCAAAGCGGTCCCTGAGTGGTGCAGACAATTGACCTGCTCTGGTGGTAGCACCAACCAAAGTGAACTTCGGCAGGTCAATCCGCAAGGATTGTGCGCTTGGGCCTTTGCCGATAATCAGGTCAATGGCGCCGTCTTCCATGGCCGGGTAAAGAATTTCTTCTACCTGGCGGGACAGGCGGTGAATTTCGTCAATGAAGAGCACGTCTCCGTCTTCCAGGTTGGTCAGCAGTGCGGCCAAGTCTCCCTGCTTTTCAATGGCAGGACCGGAAGTGACGCGGATGTTGACGCCCATTTCGGCGGCAATGATGCCGGCCAAGGTGGTTTTCCCAAGACCCGGAGGGCCATAGAGCAAAACGTGGTCTAAGGATTCCCCTCTGCGCTTGGCAGCGTCAATATAAATTTTCAGATTTTCCTTTACCTTCTCCTGACCAATGTAGTCATTCATGGTGCGGGGACGCAAGGAATATTCGTAGTTTTCGTCGTCTCCGGAGAATTCCGGTGTTACCAGACGGCTTTCAAAATCCATATCATCAGTAAACAAGAATTCTCACCTCTTACATTAAGTGTTTCAAAGCGGCGGTTACCATTTTGGAGGCCGGCAGGGATGGATCTACCTGGCCTACGGCAATGCTGGCTTCGGACTGGCTGTAACCCATTTGTACCAATGCGGCAATGGCAGTGGCCATGTCGGAATTTCCGGCAGTGGAAGTGGCGGCTGCTTTGTAGTCTGTGGATAAGTTTCCGGAACCCAGGCCCTTGGCAACCTTGTCTTTCAGTTCCAGCACTACGCGGTCGGCAACCTTCTTGCCTACGCCCTGTGCCTGCTGAATGGCTTTGGTGTCAGAACTGGCCACGGCAATGGCCAACTGGGACGGTTCCAATACGGACAAAATGGCAAGGGCTGCTTTTGGACCTACCCCGCTGACAGAGGTCAACAGTTTAAAGGTCTCCAGTTCTTCCTTGCTGTGGAATCCAAAAAGGTCTACCCCATCCTGCTTCACATTCAGGTAGGTGTAGAGGGTTGCCTGCATGCCTTCCCCGTCTACATGCTTCAGCGTATTCATGCTGACTTGACAAAGGAATGCAATGCCGTTGCAGTCAATGGCAATGCTGTTGGCATCTACATTGACGATGGTTCCTGTTAAGCTATAAAACATAACTTCTCTCCCAAAAATTTATTTGCCCATTAAATTCCGTTTCGAATACGGAGTTTTTTCTGTTTTCCCGGGTCCATGGGTCCCATCTTGGAACCGTTTACGTGGCCGTGACAAATTGCCATGGCCAAGGCGTCTGCCGTGTCGTCCGGCTTCGGCACTTCCTTGAGCCCTAAAATCATGCGGGTCATTTCCATGACCTGCTTCTTGTCGGCTTTGCCGTACCCGACCACGGCCTGCTTCACCTGCATTGGTGTGTATTCATGGATTTCCATGTCGTGCTGCTCAGCAGCCAACACCACACAGCCTCTGGCTTGCGCCACGTCAATACCCGTGGTTTTGTTGTTGGTGAAGAACAACTTTTCTATGGACATGACTTCCGGCTGGTACTTCTCCATAATTTCAAAAGCCATGTCGTAAATAATGCTGAGGCGCTTCGGGAAATCCATGCCGGCCGGCGTGGTAATTGCACCGTAGTCCACTACCTTGCATTTGCCTGATTCAAAGTCCAGAACACCCCATCCGATGATGGCGTAACCTGGGTCAATTCCAAGGATTCTCATAGGCACCTCCTAATTCTAAGCAATAGTCGTAATATTATAGCATTTATATACATTTAAAACAAGAAATGGGCGCCACCAAGAACGGTGACGCCCACGTCTTATTTTTGTGTATTTTGATTATTCGCCTAAGCTCTTTTTGTAAAGAACCGGTACCCACCAGGTGAAGCCGAAGGTGAAGTGCATTACGAGAATGTAAGGCACAGAGAAACCGGCCTTCTTACCAACGGTCCAGCCAATTGGGAATTCGCAGATATGCATTGCAATAATAGCAATCTGGATCCATGGCATACCGGTGGTAATGGTAAGGATGGTACCTACGGTCCAAAGAATGATGACCATAACGTAAAGCAGTTTTTCCATCTTACCAATGGTGGTAATCAAAAAATCTTTTAATTTAGCCATAAAACAAATCTCCTAACAGTTTTTTAGAACAAGAAGTTCGCAATCAGTCTTACATCCAGCATAGCCTTAATTCTGCCCTTCATGTCAAGCGGTGGAAGCGGAGCTTCTACCCAGTCACAATCCAGGTTCTTTTCGGCATATTCCGGAATGGTGTAAAGACCGTCGTTATAGGCGTCAAAGTGCATTTCAGTAGGTGCACCCATGGCAGCCTTAGCAACCTTAACAAGGTACTTACGTACAGCACCGATGCCCAGCAGTGGCAAGGTGTGCATGTCAGCCTGACCAGGAAGGTCCGGCATCATGGCAACTGCGGTACGGGCAGCCAGGTTGAATACTTCACCACAGCCGCGGATCCACAGGAAGCCCCAAAGAGAAGCCAAATCCTTAGCCGGAGCGGAGCATTCGCCGCAAACCAGGCAAGGCATTTTAATGGCCTTCAATTCGTCCAAAGTATAAGCTTTTCCGTCAGCACCTACCCAATAACGCTTGCCGTCTTTTTCAGCGCCAGGGCCAACAATAACCTTCAGCTTACGGTTCTTGTTGAGGAAGTAGGTGTAGGAAGCGTACATAACTTCAAAGGTGGTACCCAGAGAAGCAATGCAGCCGCCGGCACAGGTAGCTTCCATTTCACGAACAAAGTCCAGAGAGTTGCCGGAAAGTTTTTCCAGCTTTGGAGCTCTGTCGTTGGTGTGGCCTACATAGAGGTCTACGTTTGGCCAAAGTTTCTTAAAGCGTTCAGACAGCAGAGTTGGTTCTGCAGGACGGAACGGAACAACGCGTTTTTCACCAATTACTTCTACGTTCGGGTCGTTGAATCCGCGAGCGTCAGCTTCAATGAGAAGCTTGTTCTTGGTTGGGTCAAAGCCCATGAGTTCGGTGGTAACACGGTCAACTTCTACCGCGTTGGTACCGCAGATAATACGGTCCATAATAACCGGAACGTTAGGGCCCGGAGTGTTACCTTCGCCGCCGATAATACCGTCAATAACGGTCAGGTCCGGCTTGAACAAATAGAGCAGGTCGGTGAGTTTCTTATCAATCTGCCAGGTGTGGTTTCTAGCACGCTGGTTGCAAGAGAAGGTACCCATGGCGTTCTTGAAGCCCAGGGTTACACCGGTGTAAATGTTGCACTTGGTCTTCGGGCAGGAAACATAGAGACGTTCGCCGCGAACCACTTCGCCAATGATTTTTGGAACGTATACTTCCTGGCCACATTCTGCCTTCGGGCAGAAGAAGCGTTCGGTGGATTCTTCTTCAAAGAAGACCAGCTTGCAGCCGTATTTCTTGGCGATACGGTCATAACCGGTTACTTTGCAGTACATCCAGGTAACCAGACCGGAGCCTTCGCCAATGACGATGTCGGAACAAATGCCATCCAGCACTTCCATAACAGCGTCGAATACACGAGGGTCAGTGGTCTGTGGAATATCGTAATCAAAACGGTATCCGGTCTTAGGAGTTGCGAATACCAGATTTGGCTTAATTAAAACCTTTTTGCCCTTGAACTGTGCTTTCCAACCGGTGGCAGCATCCAGGTCATCCAGGGACTTCTTTACGGTAGCCTTAATTGCCTTAACGTCGGCACGTGCTTCATAAGAATCCTTACCATAGTCATATGGCAGAGAAACATAGTTGTGGAAATAGTTCAGCTGAGGAGCCTCGGTAATAACTACTGCATTCTTTTCATAATTGATTCCCATAGTTATTCCCCTCCTTAGTCCTGAATAAACACGTCGTTAGGAGTTCTTACGAAATCCTTATCGGTGAAGGTTTCCTTTTTGATCTGCTTCTTCAGAGGCAGCCACCAAGTGAAGCCATAGAAGATGCAGTTGATAACGGTTTCCAGTTTGGAATAACCAAACTTCACACCGGTCTTGAAACCAACTACCAACAATTCAAACAGATGCAAGAAGAACAGGAAATATACAATAACCGGGCTCTTCTTAAAAATTGTCCAGAGTACGCCTAAAGTCCAAAGAACCAGGCATAAAAACCAAGCAATAAAAGCAAGCATGTTTATTCCCTCCTTACATATCTTCCAGCAATTTGGTTGCATGGGACAGTGGAATCCACCAAGTGAAGCCGAAGGTAAAGTGCATTACCAAGATGTAAGGCAGCTTTTCATAAGCCTTTTTACCAACTGCAAGACCAATTGGGAATTCACAGATATGCATTGCCAAAATACCTACAATAATCCATGGGAAGCCATAGGCAGCGGCCAAAGCGCCGATGATCCAAAGGACAATTACCATGAAATAGAGAAGGCCTCTGATTTTGTAGCAAAATGCAAAAATGAAATCTTTGAGTTTGAGCATTTTTTCATTTCTCCTTTTCTTTCCAAAACAACAATGTGCAAAAGCAATTATGTACTTAACAATTATACTACAACTGCAAAAAAAAGGCGCTCCAAATGGAGCGCCTTTTTTTTGTTAAACTTGCCGTAAATATAGCTTATTTGGCAACGCATTCTGCAATGAACTTTCTGGTAGCGGCAACAGCCTTTTTACCGTCCTTAGAAGGAGCGTTCAAAATGAAGTCATGGAAAGAGTTCAGTGGGTTCTTACCAATGTAGTAAGTGGTAGGAACGCCAACTTCCTTCAGTCTCTTAACCATCCAGTCAGACTGGAAGATGGTAAGAACGTCGGTCATGCCCTTGACAACCATGGCATTCTTGATGTCACCGTTCAGATATGGCATTGGGTTGTGGTATTTCCACATTGGGTTCTTATGAGGAGCCTTGTCGCCCATGAACTTAACCCACATTACACGGCCAACCGGAATGTACTTATAAACGTTCATGTTGTAAAGACCGCAGTTCATGATGTAGCCCTTTGGAACAAAGTTTGGCTTTTCAACGCCAAGGGCACCGGCATATTCTTCGTTGCAGAAGCAAGCCATTACCATAGCGGTCATTTCGGAACCGGCAGAGTCACCGGAAATGAATACGTTGTCCAAGTCAATGCCGTATTCGTCAGCATGAGCTTCTACCCAACGGAAAGCATCAAAGTGGGACTGAATAGCCATTGGGAATACCCAGTCTTCGTTGTGAGAAGCTACAGGGTCTACGTTTTCGAACATAGCAGGAATTTCCTTGCTTGGCAGTGGGTAGTTGATGTTGAAAACAACAGTGTCAGATTCCCCTGCTACCTGATAACAGTAGTTGGTGGAGTTCTTCTTGTCCCCAATGATGAGTCCGCCGCCGTGAATGTTAATCAGGCAAGGACGCTTTGCAGCTGGCTTCTTTTCCAAGAAATGAACATCCAGCTTGCAGCAAGGAGCGCGGTCAGAGAAGACGATATCCTTTTCATTGTTCATGTCAGGATAGTCTTTCTGAATGGTGTTATAAACCGGGAAGAAAGCCCAGTTGCAGATATTGAAGATAAAGCTAAGGATAGCATTTTCAACGTTCATAATTAAAATCCCCCAAATGAAATATTTTATTTAGCAGCGCAGTCAGCAATCCATTCTCTGGTAAACTTCAGTGCCTTCTTTGCTTCCTTGGTCGGAGCAAGCAGAAGGAAGTCATGGAAGCTGTTTGGAATATTCTTACCAATGTAGAAGGTAGTTGGAACGCCAACTTCCTTCAGTCTCTTCACCATCCAGTCGGACTGGAAGATGGTCATAACGTCAATGCGGCCCTTCACAACGAGAGCGTTCTTAATGGAACCGTCAATGAATGGAATTGGGTTGTGGTACTTCCACATGTCAAGCTTATGAGGAGCCTTGTCGCCCATGAACTTAGCCATCATAACACGGCCGATTGGGATGTACTTGTAGATGTTCATGTTGTAAAGGCCACAGTTCATGATGAAGCCCTTCGGAACGAAGTCAACCATTTCTACGCCCAGAGCGTCAGCATATTCCTTGGAAGAGAAGCAAGCAGCAACCATACCGGTCATTTCAGAACCGGCGGAGTCACCGGATACAAATACGTTATCCATATCAATAGCATATTCGTCAGCGTGGTCAGCTACCCATTTGAGAGCATCAAAGTGAGTGCGGATCTGCAGTGGGAAAATGTAGGAAGCATCGTGAGAAGCTTTTGGGTCTACCTTTTCGAACATAGCAGGAATATCTTTTTCAGGCATACCGTAGTTGATGTTTACAACAATAGTGTCGGATTCGCCGGCAATCTGGTAGCAGTAGTTGGTGGAGTTGCTCTTGTCACCAATGATCAGTCCGCCGCCATGAATGTTTACGAGGCAAGGTCTCTTTGTAGCAGGTTTTTTGTCCATGTAGAAGATGTCAGCCTTACAAGCAGGGCACTTGTCGGAGTAAACCACGTCAAGTTCCTTTTTAAGATCAGGATACTTCTTCTGAATGGTGTTGATGATTGGGCCTTTTGCCCAGTTGTCAATGTTGAATACAAAGCTCAACAAAGCAGATTCAATATTCATTTCAATTTCCTCCTAAAATGGCTTAAAATAGCGAACAACGCCGTTAATTAATGCAATTTTATTGTAGCATTCGGACCTGTTTTGTCAATATTCCCAAAGTTTCCAAAAAGGGCAAATTGTTACTATTCTAACGAAAGAAAAAGTTGTATACTCTATACCGTATGTAATAGGCGATTTACCCATCGCCAAACATCAAAAAGTGTTTTCAAAAACATGATGTTAGGAAGGAGAACTTGATAATGGTATACGATATTGCTATTATCGGCGCCGGCGTCGTTGGGACGCAGGTAGCTCGCGCACTCTCCAAGTACAATCTGAAGACTGTACTGGTTGAGAAAGCCGCTGACGTTGCTATGGGAACCACCAAAGCAAACAGTGGTATTGTGCATGCGGGATTTGACGCTCAGACTGGAACACTCATGGCAAAGCTCAATGTAAAGGGCTGCCAGATGATGGAAGAGGTTTGTACTACTCTTTCTGTTCCTTATGAAAAGAATGGTTCTTTGGTTGTAGCTTTCTCTGAAGAAGAAATGGCTACCATTAAGGAACTCTATGACCGTGGTATTGCCAATGGTATTGATGCTCAGTACCTGGAAATCATTGACAGAGCCAAGTTAGAAGAACTGGAACCAAACATTGGTCCGGAAGCTGTTGGTGCTCTGTGGGCAAAATCCGCTGGTATTGTAAGCCCTTACGAACTGGCTATTGCAGCTGCTGAATGTGCAGTAGGCAACGGCGTTGAATTCGTAAGAAACTTTGAAGTTGCTGACATCAAATTGGCAGATGACGTCTTCAGCCTTGCTTGCAAGTGTGGTAAGACCATTGAAGCCAAAATGGTAATCAATGTTGCCGGCCTCTATGCTGACAAGATTGCCTGCATGTTTGATGACTCTTACTCCAAGTACAAGATTATTCCAAGACTTGGTGAATATGGTCTTCTGGACCGTAACTGCGCTGGTCTTTGCACTCATACTATTTTCCAGTGCCCTTCCAAAATGGGTAAAGGTATTTTGGTATCCCCAACTACACACCACAACATCCTCGTTGGTCCTACCTCTGTAGATATGGAAGACAAGGATGATCTTTCCGTTCGCGTTGGTGCTCTTCGCGAAACTTATGCAATTGCGCAGAAGTCCATTCCTGCAGCAACTGCCCGTGACCAGATTACTTCTTTCGCAGGTCTTCGTGCTCACCTTGACGTTCACGACTTCATCATTGAAAAGACCGCTAAGAATGACCACTTCATCAATGCCATCGGTATTGAATCTCCTGGTCTTGCTTCCTCCCCTGCCATTGCTGAATACATTGAGAACATTGTTCTTGACGTACTTGGTGCACAGGACAAGAAAGCTGACTGGAATCCATCCCGTAAGGCTCCTGTCTTCTTCCGCAACCTTTCTCTGGAAGAACAGGAAGCTCTCATTGCTAAGGATCCTGCCTATGCCCGCATCATCTGCCGTTGCGAAACCATCACCGAAGGTGAAATCCGTGACGCAGTTCTTGCTCCTGCAGGCGCCATTGACGTTGACGGCGTAAAGAGACGTACCCGTGCAGGCATGGGTCGTTGCCAGGGCGGTTTCTGTGGTTCCAAGGTAATGGAAATTATCTCTAAAGAATTGAACATGCCTATTTCTGAAATCAAGAAGTTTGGTGGCAATTCCGACATCATTTACGAAAGGACGAAGTAAGATGAACAACATTTTAAATTATGACCTTGTCGTAGTCGGAGGCGGCCCTGCCGGTATGGCAGCTGCTCTTGCCGCTAAGGACAATGGCATCCCAGAAGAAAACATCATCATCCTGGAACGTGCAGAACGTATGGGTGGTATTTTGGAACAGTGCATTCACTCCGGTTTCGGCGCCACCTACTTTGGCGAAATGATGTCCGGTCCTGAATATGCTGACCGTTTTGTAAAGCTGGTTAACGAAACCAAAATCGTCGTTAAGACTGACACCATGGTTCTGAACCTGACCAAGGACAACCAGGTAATCTGCTCTTCCAAGGAAGAAGGCCTCATGTGCATCAACGCTAAGGCCATTGTCCTTGCTATGGGCTGCCGTGAACGCCCTCGTGGTGCTCTTGACATTGCCGGTTCCCGTCCTGCAGGCGTTATGGCCGCAGGTGCCGCACAGAAATTCGTAAACATTGACGGCTATATGCCGGGTCATAAATGCGTTATCCTCGGTTCCGGTGACATCGGTCTTATCATGGCCCGCCGTATGACTTTGGAAGGCGCTAAGGTTGAATGTGTTTGTGAAGTTATGCCATACTCCGGCGGTCTTCAGAGAAACATCGTTCAGTGTCTGGAAGACTTCGACATTCCTCTTTACCTCTCCTGTACCGTAATTCAGGTACATGGTAAGGACCGTGTAGAAGGCGTTACCATTGCTGACGTAGATGACCACATGCTGCCAATCCCTGGCACCGAACGTTACATTGAATGTGACACCGTTCTCCTCTCCGTAGGTCTGATTCCGGAAAACGAACTTTCCAACCAGATTGGTCTGGAAATGGACCCAATCACCAGAGGCCCTGTTGTAAACGAAATGCGCGAAACCTCTCAGAAGGGCGTATTCGCTTGCGGTAACGTACTTCAGGTACATGACCTGGTTGACTTCGTTACCCAGGAATCTCAAATCGCCGGTCAGGGTGCTGCAGAATACATCAAGGGTACCGCAGAACCGGAATATGTTACCTGCAAGGGTATCAACGGTGTTCGTTACACTGTTCCACAGCGCATCAACAAGAACAATCCGGAACAGGTTAAGATCTACTTCCGTGTTGCAAATGTATATAAGGATAAGCGCGTCGTTGTTACTTGCAACGGCAAGGAACTCTGGAACCGTAAGAAACTGAAGCTGGCTCCTGGCGAAATGGAAAATGTATTCATTAAGCCGGAAGATTTGGCTCAGATGAACGCAGGCGACGAAATTGTCGTATCTATTGAGGAGGCATAAACATGACTACTAGAGATCTGATTTGTATTGCATGTCCTCGTGGCTGCGCAATTAAAGTTACCTTAGATGACAACAAAGAAGTTGTTAGCGTAGAAGGTGCTACCTGCAAAAACGGTGACAAGTATGCTCGTGACGAAGTAACTCATCCAATGAGAAACCTCACCACCACTGCTAAGGTTACCGGCGGTATTGCTTACGTCGTACCTTGCAAGACCTCCCAGGATGTTCCAAAGGAAATGCTCTTTGACATCATGAAGGAAGTCAACAACGCTTCTATTGCTGCTCCGGTTCATATTGGGGACGTTATCATTGAAAACGTTCTTGGTACCGGTGCTGACATCATTGCTACCAACGAAATCGTTTAAGGCATAAAAAAGAAAGCCCACCGAATTTTCGGTGGGTTTATTTTTTTGGGTTTTACTTCATCAGGAAAGAATGTATTCCTTATGTGGATAGGTGTATCCATAGTAGTCGAAGCACTTGTTGATGAAGGCAATGCACTTAGCAAAGGTGTCGGAAGCTTCTGGAGCAATACCATGATAAATTGGATAGGCATGCCACATGTTCTTACCGTAGTCAACTTCTACGTCAATGCCATGAGAGCGCATGTTTTCAGCAATGGTGTCGGTATCGGAACGGAGCATTTCCCCTTCGCCTACTGCCATGAATGCAGGTGGGCAGTCTTTGTAGTCACCGTATACAGGAGACACGTAAGGATCTGCACGGTCGGAGCCAAGGCACCAGCTAAATACGTCGTAGTCCATGAACTTTTCACGCATGTCAGGAGTGAATTCGCCCTTCTTGTCGCCGAAGAGTGGGTCCTTCTGATAGTTGTATTCGTAGGAGTCACCGGAAGCCAGCATGTCAGCCCATGCGGAGAACGTAAAGATACCGCGAGGCAATGGCTTTCCTTCGTCACGAAGCTTTAAGAGCAAAGCCAGTGTCAGGTTACCGCCGGCAGAGTCGCCGCCGAAGACACAGTTTTCGGTCTTGAAGCCAAGAACATTATTGATTTCATCCAGTACATCCAGAGCCTGGTTCAGCTGCGTTGGATACTTAGCGCCAGGAGCTACGTCATAGTCTACGTATACTACCGTTGCGCCGTCAGCAGCGTTGCTGAAGTAACGGGACTGATAACGGTATACCCACATGTTCTTTCCAATGTAAGCGCCGCCGTGAAGGTAATAGATGCAGTTCTCTTTGTGAGCGCCCTTCTTCGGTTCGTACACTTCATAAGTGGTACCGTTCTTGGTCTTTGCAATGTGATATTTGAATTCTCTGTTTGGAGTATGCCAGAAAAGAACGTCTAATCCCTGGCAAGGTTTGATGGCTGATTCGTTTCTAACCGGGTTGATGTTAGAGAAGGTATAAAGGAACCAGCTTACTAAATCTCCACGTTTACTCATAGTGTGTCTCCTCCTATTTAGCTAATAATGTATTCCTTAGTAGGATACGTATATCCGTAATAATTAAACTGCTCGTTAATGAAGTCTATGACAGACTTAAATCCGGCAGTAGATTCCGGGCAGATACCGTGGAACAGGCAGAAGTCATGGAACATGCCTTCGCCAATAAAGACGGTGGCCTTTCCGCCGGCGTCATTGATTTTCTTGGCAATGCCTTCGCCGTCAGAACGGAGCATTTCGTGGCCGCCAATGGTAAAGTGCATTGGCGGGAAGTTGTGGTAGTCACCGAAGAGCGGAGAAATGTACGGATCCGTTCTGTCTTTGCCAAGGCAGAAGGCATAGACGTCAAAGTCCATGAGCATGGCCTGCTTTTCCGCATTCATGGTGCCGTGCTTACGGCCGAACATGGCGTCTTTGTCGTAGTTCTCGTAGTAACTCGGGCCGGAAGCGGTCATGTCACCCCATGGGGACATACCAAAGGCTGCACGCGGAAGCTTCTTGCCCATGTCTCTGAGCTTTAAGAGCAGAGTCAAGGTCAAATGCGCGCCGGCGGAGTCACCGCCAACCATAATGTTGGCTGGGTCATAACCCATGACTTCGGTTACTTCTTCCCAAAGGTCCAGTGCCTGATTTAACTGAGTCGGATACTGTGCTTTTGGAGCTACGTCATAGTCCAGCATAACTACTCTGGCGCCGTCAGCGGCCTTGCAGAAGTAGCGGGACTGATAACGGTATACCCAGCTCTGTTTGCCGATGTAAGCACCGCCATGGAAATAAATAATACAGTTGTCCGGATGTGGACCTACCTTCGGCTCGTAAATTTCGTATACGGTGCCGTTCTTGGTCTTGCCGTCTATTTCCTTTAAGTCACGGTTCGGGGTTTTGAACTTCAAAACGTTCAGGCCCGAGCAAGGACGAATAGCGGACTTTACGTGTTCCGGACTGATGTTGGTCAGGTAGTAAATAAACTCACAGAGTAACTTACCACGTTTGGTCATCATGTTATTCCCTCCCTATTTTGTTTTCCACAAATAGATACCATATTATTATGAATGCTTTACTGAGCTAAAGCAATGTAACAAACGCCCAAACTTCCGGCCGGATTTTTGACATGGGCATTTGCCCAAATTTCGGCCATATGGTGCCAATCTTACATTTCCTCTCCCCTTTTTCCACTATATATTGATTTTTAAAATAAGAAGGTCTAAAATGAAATAGTTAAAATGCAAAATAATGGGGTGAAAGGGGGTTTTTCTGTGAAAGATGGCAAGAATTCAGAGTCAAGCAGACTGCTGACCATCATTGGTTTGATTTTGCTCATCTTAGGAATTGCACTGTTATCCTTCAACAACTCGGAACAGTTGCAGAAATTCCGACAGTTAACCGAAAACTTCACCTACTCCCTCACCGCCAATGCAGAAGAAACTGCAGAAGAAGCCTTACCAGATGAGGCCCAGGAAAAAATAGACCAGGCGCAAGCAGAAAAAGCTGCTGAAGAGGCAAAAGTCGCAGAAGAAGATGACACTTCTGTTGCGGAAGATGCCAAGGAAAAAATGGTGCAGCTTTCCGATGAGCTGGGTATTACCAAAGCCCTAAACCTTTATAACCGCTTCCGTCAGTTTATGGAACAGTTAGAAGACCGCATTCAGGACTTTAACAACCCGCTGTTAATCATCCTGTGTCTCTTGGTACTGTTTGCCACCAAATCCTTTGTTTCCTTCGTACCGGTCAACGTGACCTGCATTTTGGCCGGGGTTTGCTTACCGTTCCCGGTAGCCCTCATTGTAAACATTGTTGGTTTGGCAGGTATTTTTGCCATTAAATATTTCTGGGGTAAGAGCCGTCCGAGCAACTCCATTCACACCATCATGAAGAAGATTCCTCTCATTGAGAAAATCGTCTCCGGTGACATGGTAGGCGCCACCAAAGGCAACCCGGTTCTCCTCTTTGCCCTTCGTTTGGTACCGTCGGTTCCAATTAACCCAATCAGCCAGTTATACGGCTTCATGGAATTTGATTTTGTCCGCTTCTTAGTGCTTTCCATCTTGGGCATGAGCGTAAAATTAATTTCCTATACCTGCATCGGTTCCAACGTATCCAACCCAATTTCCGCAGCCTTCATGTTACCAATTGCCATCCTGCTCATTGTCAGCGGCGTTTCTTCCCTGGCCATGGCATTCTTCCTTGGCAGACGCAGACGTCAGTTCAAGCGTCAGGAAAAGAAAGTACAGCAGTTCGGCGAAGGTTTAGAGTTTGAACAGGAAGTTCTTTAATAGAAAAAATCCCGGTTTACCGCAAGGTAAATCGGGATTTCTTTTTTGTCTTTTTCTAGGCGATTAAGCTTATTCCTCTACCTTTGCCTTCTTGGCAAAGAGCACTGCAAGGAAAATGCAGAGCTGCGCAGAGCCGTTGACACATTCAGCCAGCCAGTTCTTCTTGGCATCTTTATTGAAGTCGTCTCTGGACTGGGCATTCTTTACTTTGCCCATGGCACCCATAAGGCCGGCACCAATGGCAAGAAGAATGTTGCTTGGGAACTTGGCCATTTTCTTAGCAATGGTTTTGGCATTCAAAGCACCCTTTACGAAAGCGTAGACAATGCCGCCAACGTATACTAAGAAGCCAACACCCATAAATGGAATGAACGCCTTGTTCAGGGCCTGGAAGTTTCCTTTTCCAAGACCCAGAAGCAGTTTCCAAATGACTTTGCAAAGTCCGCCAAGGACGCAAAGGACTGCACCAATAAGAATGATTGGGCTAGATGCAGCAAGTCCAATAATAATACCGGTGAACGAGAAGAACAAAACAGGAACAGCGTCTAAAAGAGCTAAGCCTACGGTGAAACCTTCCATTTCATCAACTTGTTCTTTTGCAGCTTCCACTGCTTCTTCCAAAGAATCTAATTTCTTTTCTTCCATGAATATAAAATCCTCCTACAGATTGAATACTTGACTATTATATATGAAAACTTGATTTTGTCCAAAAATAAAGGTAGTGTATTAGCAGACTTTTTCCGAGGAGGAAAACCATGAAGAAAAAACCAGAACCAAAGGATGTGGAACAGCTTTCCAAGCTGGCAAAGACTTCCGCCCTGTTGGGTGAAAGCTGCGCCGCTGCCTTGGTTGCATTAAAGCTGTTAGACCATTACGCTTTGGGAAAAATGCCATATTCTGAATTACTGGAACTCTTTAAGAACAATGAAATCAGTTCCTATCACTTTGACCTGTCCAGTAGAGAAGTCCGCTTTCTTCGGAAAGGTTCCAATGTGCCGGAAGGCGCTTTGGTTCCGGACGCCAAGCTGTTCTTTAAAGACATTCACGACCTGGTAAAGAGCATCAACGATGCCAACCCGGACGACAAAGTCAAAATGGAATATACCCGTGGTATTCCAAGTTATTTCTATGCAGGTGCAGGCCTGGTCTGCCTCCTGCTCTATCTGTTTAACGGATTGCTGGTAGCCACCTTGAAATCCACCCCACAGATTACCCTGCTGCCGGGTGGCGGCCCACAGGATCAGAAGGACGCTATGACCAAGTCCTCCTTCACCTTGGAAACCGAACGGGAAAACACCTTTGACGATGTTGCCGGTGCAGAAGAAGAAAAAGAAGAACTGAAGGAAATCATTGAGTTCCTGAAGGATACCGAAAAATTCACCAAGTTAGGTGCCCGTGTACCAAAGGGCGTGCTGTTAATTGGCCCTCCTGGTACCGGTAAGACCTTGCTGGCCAGAGCCACCGCCGGAGAAGCCAACGTACCGTTCTTCTCCATTTCCGGTTCTGAATTTGTAGAAATGTTTGTCGGCGTAGGTGCCGCCCGTGTTCGTGACTTGTTCGAGAACGCAAAAGAAAAGGCACCGTGCATCGTGTTCATAGATGAAATTGATGCCATTGCCAAGAAGCGTTCCGCCAGCAGCATTAACTCCAACGAAGAACGTGAAGCCACTTTAAACCAGTTGCTGGTTGAAATGGACGGCTTCGCCTCCGACGTGGGCATTATTATGATTGGTGCAACCAACCGTCCGGACGTGCTGGACCCTGCCCTGCTGCGTCCAGGCCGTTTTGACCGCCGTATTGTGGTTGGATACCCTGATATTGAAGGCCGCAAGGCCATTTTGAAGGTACATGCCAAGGGCAAGCCATTGGCAGACGAAGTCTCTTTGGATGACATTGCCAAGTCCACTTCCGGGTTCTCCGGCGCAGATTTGGAAAACCTCTTAAATGAGGCTGCCCTGTTAGCCGCCAAGAGAAACAAGGAAGCCATTGGCAATGACGAACTGAAGGAATCCGCCGTTAAGGTTATGATGGGTGCCGAAAGACGCTCTCATAAAATCAGCGACAAGGAAAAGAAGCTGACGGCGTATCACGAAGCCGGCCATGCCGTCACCACCTACTACCTGTCCAACTTGGACCCGGTCAATGAAGTCTCCATTATTCCGAGAGGCTCTGCCGGTGGTTACACCATGTTCCAGCCACAGGAAGACAAAATTTACATGTCCCGGGCAGAAATGCTAGACGAACTGGTCTCCCTCCTGGGTGGACGTGTGGCAGAAGCCCTCACCATGGGTGACATCAGCACCGGTGCTTCCAACGACATTGAACGGGCTACCGCTTTGGCCAGAGACATGATTACCAAGTACGGTATGAATGATAAATTAGGCCCAATGTCCTTAGTACAGTCTGATGAGGAAGCTTACTTCGGTACCAAGAACTATTCCGAACAGACTGCCATCCTCATTGACGAGGAAACCGGTAAGGCATTGCAGGATGCCTACAATAAGGCTGAGAGCCTCTTAAAGGCCCATATGGATCAGGTAGAAGCCTTGGCTGCTTACCTGTTGGAAAACGAAAAGATTGATGCCACAGGCTTTGAAAAGCTCATGGGCGGCCCGAAGCCGGAATAAGAGAAAAAAGAAAAGGTCCCAAACAGCAACCGCTGTATGGGACCTATTTTTTATGCTTATTTTCCTTCGGCAATGGTTTTGGTAATGAAGTCCGGAACCTCTTCTGACTTTAGGTCAAAGGCCACGGCAATTTCATCAAAGACAATGCCTTCTGCGTGTTTCATGGCAGCTTCATCTACCGTCCAAAGCTTCTTACCGGATTCCTGCCGTTCTTCCTTGTGCTGGTACAGAGAGCCAATGAGGAGCAACAGTTCCTTGGTATCCCCTTTCTCAAAGACATCTTTGTAAAGGTCATTTCTGGCACGGTTGTTTTCTTCCCATTCCATTTCTTCATGGGCCAGAGAGTGAAGCAGCTCAATAATTTCTTCTTTTTCCAGTACCGGGCGCATTTTGGCAACCAGGGTTTCATTGGCTACCGGTACGTAAAAGGTGGAGGCGTCATTGTTAACGGGCTTCAGGATGTAATAGTCCTGCATTGGTCCGGCAAACTTCTCTTTGCGGATGTCTGCAATTTGGCAAACACCGTTGTCCCCGTACATAACATACGAATTAAATTCATACATACGCTCTCCCCCTCAAAATAAAAGTAACTGCCCGTAGAACAACTTGTTTCACGAACAGTTACATTTTAGCATAAATTGTTAAATTTTTCTAGTCATTCTGCTTAGAACAACTGGAAACCCAAGGCAATGAGGAGCATGCCGAAGAAGTAGGTTCCGCTGTTGCAGCGGTGTACCAGTTTGCTCTCCTTATATTTGAACTTATGCAGGCTGATGAACCAGTCGGAAATCATGAAGAAGATGGAACCGATGAACATCAGCAGAGAACGCGGATCCTGCAGGCAGAAACAGCCGGCAATGGACAGGGTTCCGTGGAGCATGACGCTGAACAAATAGAGAACCATCTTGATGCCGTACTTATCAAAATCAATCCAGCCGGTCTTCATGAGAATGAGCCATGTGGCGCAGAAGATAACGTAGATGATTAAGAACCACCAGTACTGGCTAAAGGATACGCCCATAAAGCTCAGGTACTGCAGGTAAGCAATGAACAAGGTGACATTGCCAATCCCGAAGCTGATACCGCCGAGGGTAAAGGACCAGAGAAGGGCTGCATCGCCAATAGCGGCGAAAAGTAGGCCGATGGCAAGGGTAATGCCCAGTGCGGTTGGAATCATGCCGTTTTCAATGAGGCCGCCAAAGCCAATGGCCAGGAACATGCCGGCCATAATGATTTTGTTGACACATCTGCGGGCGAAGTTACCGCTGGTTTCCGAAAAGAAGTAGGCAATTAGGGAACCGAGGTAAACAATTACGTAGCAAATTAGGGTAGCTGTCATAAGTCATTTCTCCAGAAAAATAATAATTATTTGTGCTGGTTAAACCAGTCAGAAATCAGATTCAGGGCTCTTGCGCCGTGGCGTTCGTCCGGGTCCATGATGGTGTATTCATGCATGAGTTTCGGATGAAGCTGGAAGTCCAGTTTGGACTCTATGCCGCGGGCCTGCAAGTCTTTGTACGCCTGGACGGACTGCACGTTGGCAATGACGTCCATGAGGGAAGAAAAGACAATGGTTGGCGGGTAATTTTCCACCGCATCCAGGCAGGCATCTAAATTCAGGTACTTGTAGTATGGAGCCTGTTTGAAGCCGTCTTTGAAGGCGGCAGCAAGGTAGTAGTCAAATGGGAAACCGAACTGCAGGTAAGCGGCCGGAGAAATCAGGCAGACGCCTTTTACGTTCAGGCCGGCGCGTTCCATACCGTAGGCCTTGCAGATGTCATCAGACAGGTTGGCGGCTGCGGTGTGGGAAGCCAGCTGTCCACCGGCGGAGTCCCCTACCAGGTAGATGCGATTCGCGTCACACGGATAGTTGCCCAGCTGTGTCTTGATGAAGTTCATAGCAGCCATGCAGTCCTGCATTTGGTCATCAATTTTGTAGTCCGGTGCCAAGCGGTAAGAGCAATTGAATACCACGAAGCCCTTTTCACACAGATGAAGGCAATGGTTCTTGATGAGGTCTTTGTCACCGTAGGACCATCCGCCGCCGTGGAAGTCAATGATAACCGGCAATTTGTCTGTAGCCGATACGCCATTTGGCACGTATACATCTAATAGATGTAGTTTGTCACCGTCATCAATGTAAGGAATGTCGGTGTATTCCTGCATGCAAGGGTAAACTTGTCCTGCCAGGCGTTTTTGGTCTCCCGGTCCACAGAGAGCACCGAAGCCTTTGAGAACGAGTTTGGAAACTTCATAAACAAGATCCATGGTGGTTCCCCTTTCTTACGGGTTAATATCTGTTTGGTCTTCCTGGATGTCGGCAGAAGCTGCCGCCAAATCTACAGGAACCTTTTTCTTTTCCGGTTTATCTTCCAACCAACCCAGTCTGTAGAAGACAAAGGCCAGGAGTAAAGCAAGGATGATGGAAATAATCATGCCATAGGTGGCAGTGAGGCTCGGAATGAGCCAGTAAAGAACCGCCATGACAATCAGCGGAATTTGCCAGAGCCTTGGGTTCTTGATGCAATAAGGAACCAAGATGGCACCGAACAGTGCCGGCACGACCTGCTGGAAAGCAGGATAAAACAGGCTGGTCGGATCCGTAATGATTGGAATGAGCGGAGACAGCACTGCACAGAACAGTGCAATGGTAACCACCGTGACAATGGAAGACACGCATACTGCAATGGTAGCGGCCACTTCCCCTTCGTCCGAATGAACGTCTACATCTGCGGTATCCAATGCAGCAATGGTGCATGGGAACTTCAGGTTGGAGATGTTACCGGTTAAGAAGGCAACATAAGAAGCGGTTGGTCCCATTAAGGTGGTATACATGAGGTTCTCCCCGATACCGCCAA
The DNA here is from genome assembly GCA_045642465.1 of Acutalibacteraceae bacterium. Classification (GTDB taxonomy): domain Bacteria; phylum Bacillota; class Clostridia; order Oscillospirales; family Acutalibacteraceae; genus RUG420. The sequence goes on along the minus strand of JAZUIY010000002.1, from coordinate 40,210 downwards.
TGGTGGTAAAGATAATGAGGACAGCGGCCCCTGCAAAGGCGCTGCCTACCGGCCACTCTCCGTAGTGAAGAGACATGGAGAATGGAATGGCCATGAAGACGATGATGGCCAGGATGGCCCAAATGCGGCCATAAAAATGAGTTTTGTCGTTATATGCTTTTTCAATGCCGGTAATCCGTTCTACGCCGAATTCGTCTACAACAACGGCAGATTTCTTAGGATTCTTTGCCATATTAGTACCTCCATTCCAGTGTAGCCAGGGATTCCGGAAGAATCTGGCCCAGAATGACAACGCCAATCATGGCTGCCAGCATGGAAAGCGGCATGGCCAGGGCGTCTAGCCAGCGGTTCTGTACCTTGTTGTTGACCTTGGAAAGGACAAACATGGTGCCGCAGGAAATGATCAAGGCCGAAATGGACATGATGCCTGCACCGTCAGCAACGGTGGCAGGGTCCCCTGCGCCGGTAATAGAACGGGCAACGAAAGCCACCATGAGGCCAATGAAGGCCGCACCGGTCAACACGTTAGAAACGAAGTTGTTTCCGGCAGCAACGGTGGACACTGTGTTTTGGATGTACCTGGTACAGAACGGCACCAGGCCCAGGCCAATGGTAACACCAAAGGTCATGACCCAAGCAATGGATACAAATACTTTCGGGTCCGTAATTTCTGCAGCAAGACCCGTTTTGATGCCCATGCCATCCATAGCAGCCAAAGCGGCAGGGACTTCATAGGATACGGAGCCGATAACGGAAAGCCGGATCCATGGAAGAACAATGCCCATGGCACCAGACAGTGCCACAATGGTCATGACAATGGAAATGGCAGCTGGCATGCTGAAAAGGCTTGACTGTACCACGATGCTTTTCATCTTGGTCTTGTCCATGCCGATTTTCACGCCCCGCTTCCAAGCGCGGATGAGGAAAAACAGAGAATCGGCAATGACGAAGAGCACAATGAGAATAGCAACCGCGTACATAAAGCCGTCGGTTTTAAAATCCATGTTACATTTCTCCTAAAATACGTATTCGTATGTAAAAATTTTACTAAAAATACTTGCTCTGTTTCAAGGCACAAGCCCCTCTAAAACAGATAAAAATATAGAAAAAAGAATCAGACAAAACTTGCATTTTGTCTAGAACCATGGTATACTCGACGCAAGTTAACGACAAAGGCGTCGTTGTTCCCACCGGGAAACTATGCCTTTGTCGTTTTTTTATTATCCCTTAACCCTAATTTGTATTGGAGCGCATGATTTATGAAAAATCAGAAATTGATCAACATTTTGGCTGATGTAAAGAAAAGAAACCCCGGCGAACCTGAGTTTATTCAGGCCGTTACCGAAGTTTTGGAATCCTTGGACGTAGTTGCCAATAAGAGACCTGACTTGGTAGAAGCCGGTGTGTTTGACCGCATTGTAGAACCGGAACGTCAGATTATCTTCCGTGTCCCTTGGGTAGATGATCAGGGTGTGGTTCAGGTCAACCGTGGTTTCCGTATTCAGTTTAACTCTGCCATTGGTCCATATAAGGGCGGTCTTCGCTTCCACCCTTCTGTAAACGGTTCCATTGTTAAGTTCTTAGGTTTTGAACAGACCTTTAAGAACTCCCTCACCGGCCTTCCTATGGGTGGCGGTAAAGGTGGTTCTGACTTTGACCCTCGCGGCAAGTCCGACATGGAAGTCATGCGTTTCTGCCAGAGTTTCATGACGGAACTGGCTAAGAACATTGGTGCAGATACCGACGTTCCTGCCGGCGACATTGGCGTTGGCGCCAGAGAAATCGGTTACCTCTTCGGTCAGTACAAGCGTGTACGTAATGAGTTCACCGGCGTACTTACCGGTAAGGGCGAAGCCTACGGCGGTTCCTTAATTCGTCCGGAAGCAACCGGTTACGGTGCCACCTACTTCTGTCATGAAATGATGAAGGCCAACGGAGACGACATTGAAGGCAAGACCTTTGCCGTATCCGGCTTCGGCAACGTTGCCTGGGGTGCTGTTAAGAAGATTACCGAATTGGGCGGCAAGGCAGTTACTATCTCCGGCCCAGACGGTTACATTTATGATGAAGACGGCATTGGTTCCTCCGAAGAAAAGGTGGACTACATGCTGGAAATGCGTGCCTCCAACCACGACTGCGTAAAGGACTATGCAGATAAGTTCGGTGTTCCGTTCTATCCTGGTGAAAAGCCATGGGGCGTAAAGGTCGATGTAGTAATGCCTTGCGCTACCCAGAACGAAGTCAACTTTGAAGATGCTACCCGCATTGTAGCCAACGGAACCAAATACTATGTTGAAGTGTCTAACATGCCTACCACTCCGGACGCTATGGAATATCTGAAAAAGCAGAAAATCATTGTTGCTCCGGCCAAGGCTGCTAACGCCGGCGGCGTAGCCGTATCCGGCTTGGAAATGTCCCAGAACTCCTTGCGTTATAACTGGACAAAGGAGAAGGTAGATGCTAAACTTAGACACATTATGGTAAACATTTTTGAATCTTGCAGTGAAGCTGCAAAAGAATACGGCATGGAAGGCGACTACTGTGCCGGTGCTAACATTGCAGGGTTCTTACGTGTTGCCGAAGCTATGAAAGCACAAGGTGTTGTTTAAGAATGAGAAAACTGTATTTACCGGAAGGTTACCAGTCTCCCCTCACTATGCTGGAGACCCAAAAGGCAACCGCTATTACCAGAGACATCTTCCAGATTAAGCTCAGTGATGCACTGAACTTGACCAGAATTACCTGTCCTCTCTTTGTTCCAAAGGGCAGCGGCATCAACGATGACCTCAACGGCGTAGAACGCAAGGTTGAGTTCACCATGTTGAATGTGGAAGGTACTGCAGAAGTAGTGCAGTCTTTGGCTAAGTGGAAGCGTATGGCGTTAACCAGATACGCCTACCCTGCTCACACCGGTATTTACACCAACATGAGCGCCATCCGCAGAGACGACGACTGTGACTCCCTCCACTCCATCTACGTAGATCAGTGGGACTGGGAAAAGGTCATCACCAAAGAAGACCGCACCATGGACTACTTGAAAGATACCGTCACTGCCATTGTTGGCGCCATTGCAGACACCAAAGATGAAATTCGGAAGCTGTACCCACAGCTGACCAAAACCATAGAACGTAATGTAAAGTTCATCACCACCCAGGAACTGGAAGACCTCTACCCTGACTTCACTGCCAAGGAAAGAGAAAACGCCATTACCAAAGAATACGGCACCGTATTCCTCATGCAGATTGGCGGCCTCCTCCGCTCCGGGGAAAAACATGATGGCCGTGCTCCGGACTACGACGACTGGTCCTTAAACGGTGACATTCTCTTCTGGAACGACGTCATTGGCTGTGCAGAAGAATTGTCCTCCATGGGTATTCGGGTAGATGCTGAATCGCTCCAAAGTCAGTTAACCGAAGCCAACGCTTTAGACCGCAGTCAGTTCCCATACCACAAAGCCATCCTGGAAAACAAAATGGCCCTCACCATCGGCGGCGGCATCGGCCAATCCCGTCTCTGCCACCTGCTCTTAGAAAAGGCCCACATTGGCGAAGTCCAAGTCTCCATCTGGCCAGACGACATGATGGAAATCTGCAAAGAACACAACATTACATTGCTTCAGTAATAAAAAATAAACAAAACAACAATAAAAAAGATAAACACAAAAAAGCACGGTTTGTAACAAACCGTGCTTTTTTCATAAAAAATATTGTAGGCAAAACCTCAAATATGTTAGAATTAGTCAACTCTCAGTAGGAGGATTGAAATGACTATACTAACTCAACAAATTATTGCCGTTGCCGTCTTCGTTTTGGTAATGGCAGCCATTGTCAGTGAAAAGGTTCACCGTGCTGCTGCATCTATTGCCGGTGCCGTTATTTTGCTGCTCATTGGCATCATCGACTTTGACCAGTCTCTCGAATACATTGACTTCAACACCTTAGGTGTTCTCATTGGTATGATGACCTTTGTTGGGGTTGTCAAAGAGTCGGGTCTGTTCCAGTACTTAGCCATTAAAGCGGCTAAGTTGGCCAAGGGTGACCCTTGGAAGATTATGGTGTTCTTCATCATTATCACCGCTGTGCTTTCTGCACTGCTGGATAACGTAACCACCGTACTTCTCATTGGTCCAATGACCCTCACCATTTGTGCCCTCTTGGAAATCAATCCGGTGCCGTTCTTCATGACCCAGATTTTGGCCTCCAACGTGGGTGGTACTGCCACCCTCATCGGTGACCCGCCAAACATCATGATTGGTTCCAAAGCCGGCCTCTCTTTCGCCGACTTCATCATCTATGACACGCCACCTGTAATTGTCATCCTTGCTGTCTTCATTCTCATCTTCAAGTTTGTATACGCAAAGAAGATTCAGACCACCAAAGACAAGATGGATAAAATCTTAGAGCTGGACGAAAAGGCTGAAATCAAAGACAAACCGCTCTTCATTAAGTCTCTCGTCATGATTGGCTTCGTTGTTCTGGGCTTCGTATTCCACGGCTCCATTGGCGTTGAATCCGCAGTAGTAGCCCTCACCGCTGCAGCCATCATGCTCATCATCGGTAAGCAGGATCTGGAAAAGATCATCACCGGCGTAGAATGGCCAACCATTCTCTTCTTCGTAGGCTTGTTCGTAGTAGTTGGTGGTATGGAATCCGTAGGTATCATTACTGCTCTTGCCAACTGGCTCATGAACGCCACCGGCGGACAGATGTTCCTCACCATGATTCTCATCCTTTGGGTATCCGCTGTTGTCTCCTCTATCCTGGACAATATCCCATTCGTAGCTACCATGATTCCGGTTATCCTCACCATGGAACAGTCTGGTATGGACTGCACCGAACTCTGGTGGGCCCTTTCCCTGGGCGCATGCCTCGGTGGTAACGGCACCCTCATCGGCGCCTCCGCCAACGTGGTTCTTTCCGGTATCTCCGGCCGCGAAGGTCACCCAATCACCTTCGTAAACTTCCTCAAGATTGGTTTCCCAATGATGCTCGTATCCGTAGCCCTCGCTACCGTATACCTCATCATCCGATTCTAATCCCCTTTCCAAAACAAAAAAGAGCCTCCCAAACGGGAGGCTCTCTTTTTGTTTTGGTTTAAAGAATAGGTGCAAATACCTGAATCAATGCTGCTTCTGCTTCAGCAGCTCTCTGAGCAAAGGTCACGTCAAAGTGATTGCAAAGAGTTGCAGCAAGAATAGCAAGGACAAAGGTGATTACGATTGCAATAGCGCTGATTAATTCCAGCTTAGCCATTTCACTCATTATTCTTACATCCTTTCGTTTCAACCGAAACTCTACGGGAATATTATACTCGGGTGAAAAAAGTACAATCAAGGCACTTTTGTAACACCACGCATCATAACGAACTTACCATACTTCTTCAGCCACGCGTCACAGGCATCGTAATCCGGGCAATATTGATACACCAATTTATAAAAAGCAACTGAATGATTCATCTCCACCAAGTGGCACAACTCATGCACCACCACGGAGTCAATGACTTCCACCGGGCACAGCATCAGTAGGCAATTGAAGTTCAAATGCTTCTTCTCACTACAGCTACCCCACCGGCTTCTCTGCTTCCGGATACTAACCTCAGAATACGTAACACCCATCAAATCCGCATAATACGCCACTCTAGCAGGAATATAGGAAGCAGCACGTGTCCTAAGCAAAGAAATCTCAGATTCACTTAACGGTTCCACGGAACCAAACGCAGCCAAATCAGCAGCATAAGCATCCATCCGAGAAGTAATCCACGAAGAATGTGCATGCAGAAACGCTTCAATATCCGAAACGCTGGCATGCAATGGAGCCCGAACAGTCAAACCGTTCGGGCCCACTTCTACACTAATGGTTTTGCGTTTACTTCGAATCAGATGATAATCCATTTAACCTCTAAATACATGTGCAATATTGTTGGTAGTAATGTCGTCTGCGCTCATCCAGATTTCACCATTGGCGGTGTCCACACAGAACACGGTTCCGCACATTTCACAGCGGAACGTTGCCACACCAATGTCAGGATCTGTAACGCCGTTTTTGGTCTTGCCGCACTCCGTGCACTTGTAGCACACCAGCACATTGGCATCCGTACCTTCCAGCAGTGCGTTGCAATAACAACACCCACCTCTAAAATGGTACGCTTCATACACCGGCTGATAATCATGTGCACACACAGCAGTGGTAGAACGAACAGCAGTAGTACTAGAAGCCTTAGTAGTCGTGCTAGAAACCGTCGTAGATGAAGCAGGACAAGTAACAGTACTAACCTCAGAAGTGGAATTATCAGCCCCACAGCCAACGAGAGCAAGGGCAAACGTCAGCAATAAAAAAGCAGCAACAATTTTCTTCATGATTCTAATCTCTCTTTCCAAAATCTGCATTTATTCTAACATATCCACATAGTATAATAAAGGCATCTAACAGTAAGGAGAATGACCATGAAAAAACTTCTAACCAAATACATTGAAATTTACACCGCATTCACCATCATTGTGTGTGCACTCGTGTACATCAAGAAGGACAAGATGTCTTTCAGCAAGAAAATCAACGCCATTATGCTCTTCATTTCCTGCCTGCACTGCTGGGAAGAAAGCAAATGGGCTGGCGGATACTTTGACCTCATCCTGAACAAAAACGGTTTGAAAGGCAAAGTAGACGACAACCTGGCCTACACCGTCCTCACCGACCTCCCACTGGTTATGTTTGGCATTTCCTGGGCCAAAGACAAGAAGCCATTTAACCTGGCCTTCTCCGCCATGGGTATCTTTGAAATGGTTTCCCACACCGCCGGCATCAAAATGTACAACACGGACAAGCCATACGTACCAGGCATGTACACCAGCTGGGTTTGGGGTGCCGTTGCTCTCTACAACATTCTGAAAAAGTAGCCATTTTCTTTCCACTTTCGTATATAAAGATGTAAGAAGCAACGGAAGGAGATACATCATGAACGAACTCAATAAGAAAGAATTAGAAGAAATTGCTGCAGGAAAAGCCGAATCCATTCGTAGACCAGACATCCACGAAGGCGGAACCATCAAACCACCAGATGGTGACCCAGAATGGTGGCGTCCTTGGAATCCAACTCCAGTCATTGACCCAGAACACGGTCCTCTAAACAAATAACAAACAAAACAAATAAAAACAAATAAATAAAAATAAAACAAAAAAGGCCTCCCGAAAAGGGAGGTCTTTTCTTTTTATTCAAGATTCAAACTATCTAAGAACTGAATTACTGCTTCGCCCCAGGCCTTTGGTTCTTCCTTAATTGGAGAGTGAGCAGATTCTTCAAACCATACCCATTCTTTTCGTGGAGCAACTAAGCCGTTGAACCATCGTTCTGCAATGGCATAAGGCGTATTCAGGTCATGACGACCAATGGTCAACAGTACCGGCATTGCAAGAGACGGTACTTCTTCAAAGTAGTTGCCACTGACAACTTCCGGCCACAGGACATCGGTCAGGTAAAGTGCACCGGAAATATAGCCGTAGGCGTCCTTCAAAGAATATCCTTCATACTTGAGGAATGGAATCAGCAAGGAGGAAACCAATCCGCCTCTGTTCTTCCACTCTGCCCCGCCGTACTTGGTAAGAGCATCACGTTCTGCAAGCATAGCATCGTGGTCATCATAAACGCCACCAACAGGAGCATGACCTTCCAATGCTTTCACGGTCTTCTTGTCCCCTGCTTTGCGTGCTTCTTCTAAGCAGTATTCATAAGACAGCAATTCATTTTCGCCGCCTTCAATAAACTGGCCCTGGCCAACGTAAGCAGCAATGTGTTCCGGATACTTATAACAGAATGGTGCGCCAATAATGGTACCCCAGGAATGGCCAATCAGGACAATCTTGTCCTTCTTGAACTTCCTACAAAGCCATTCAACAAGTTCACGGCAGTCTTCTCTATAAAGATCTACACACAGGTTCTTATCCTTCTTTACAGAAGAACGGTAGGACTTACCGGACCCTCTCTGGTCCCAAACCACCATGGTGTAACCAGCCTTCAAAAAACGTTTTGCCTGGTATTCCATAACCCAGTGTCTATCACAAACACCAGGACCACCATGTACGAACAGAACTACCGGGTTCTTTTTATTCTTAGTCAGAACTCGGATATTCTGCTTATCCCCATTTAACTTAACCCAATATTCTTTATCAATTTTTGCACCAAACATATTTACTAACCTTCTTTATACCAATTTACCCATCTATACAGGGAGAACAGCAAAGGCAGGCCCATTACATAAACGGTAACCAAGCCAAGCTGGCCATTGAAGTTAATAATAATAAAGGCAATCACTGCAACTGCGTAAATCAGCACCGGAGCAATGGTCAATGCACGAGTGCCATTGGTTGCGGAAACAATGTTGAAATTGATTTCCTTCTTTTCCTTGCGCAGTTGGAAGCCATGCACGAAGTAGGAAACAAAAGCAACAAAGAACCAACCAACAAAGTTGTGGATTGGCACGCCAAAATATGGGCCGCCATCCAGCCATACCCACCAACCATTTGCGGCAGCGAACGGGTCAGCGTTCAAGTCAAAGGTGGTAACCAACAAAGCACCGACTACGGCGCCAAAGAAGATTCTGCCCACACTAAATTTCTGGAGGTAAGGTGTGCCGTCCAAAATCAGGTTCGTCATGGTAAATGCAATGTATAAAAGCAGTACCCATAAGCAAACCAGTGCAACCGGGATAACGTCCAACTTTGGACCCATCATGGAAGTGAAGTAATAACGGCCGTAAATGATACCGGTATGTACCCCAATTTCTTCCAAAACATACGCAATGATAATACCTGCGCCCACCATCTTCAAAGATGGTTTCCAACCAATGACCTTCCCGCCATGTAAAATAACCAACAGCAGGAACAGCAGGCCAGCTGGCATTGCCACATACGGCAAAACCTTGTTGAGTAAATCAATTACAGTCTCTAACATATACGCTCCTTTTTAAATCAAAATTCCATTACAATGGTCTATTTCATGTTGGATGATTTGCGCTGTCCAGCCGGCGTAATCTTTCTCCTTCCATCTGAACTTGGCATCCTGATACCTTACTCGGATGGAACGGAAGCGAGTACAAGTACGCACACCGGACAAAGACAAACATCCTTCTTCCGCAACAAACGATGGCCCGTGGTCAATAATACTCGGGTTATACATAATGAAGTATCTGCCGTTATCATTCACAGCAATAACGCGCTTCAACTCCCCAATCATATTGGCGCCCATACCAACGCATTTATCCGCATTGGCCATCAGCGTATCCAACAAATCCGCAGCCACCTGGACATCCGCTTTCGTAGCCTCCTCACTCTTTCGAGCCAAGAACACCGGATCATGCATAACTTCACGTATCATAATCTCACCACCTACCCCAACATTTTACCATACATCCAACCCCCAAACCAACTTGCGATTCGCTACCATCAAAACAAAAGGACCTCAAAGAGGTCCTTTTTGAAAATAATAAGAAAAGTAGTTTTGAGCGGCATCTTAATACCGCAATAAAACAAAACTGCCACACAGGATTCGAAACAAACTTGCGTGTGTCTTCTTCTACTAAATTTCGAAATGAAATATGAAATATTAATTAGTTCTAATTGCGTTGACAATAGAGTCAGTATTCCACTTGACAATTACATCTGCAGCATTTTTTACAATAATTGAAGTTTTTTCAGCACCCCAAGGCTCAATAGCAATTATCTTTTTATTCATGCTTTTTGCAAGCTCTATTTCGATATTTATCCATTTACTATATGTAGAATAAACTCCTGCCAAGATAAGCACACAACTAGCAGGCTGCATTTGTCGTTTAATAGCTTCTTTTAGTTGGTAGGTATTTGGTGCATTATGAATGGGATCATTCTTTGGAACAGAATAGTCACGATACTCAAAAAATGGCTTATCTTTAAGCAATTTTGTTAAGTTATCGTATTCATCCCCATATGCCCATGAGTGGCTAATGAATATATTGTAAGTCATGATGTTTCTCCCTTATTAACATCTAGCAATGGCAATGGCAATAATAGCCATCACATATATAGTAATAAACATTATTGGAAGTGTTTTTTCCAATTTAGTTGCATCTTTGTATTTTTTATTGTTTTTTAATTTTTCCCATTCTTCATTAAAAGGCTTAACGGGAAGTTTGTTTTCAATACTGTTGATAACACTAAATTTCTCTTTATTTAGCAACTTATAGTTTTTAATAAATAAAACCCATATGACAGAAACAACTATTCCTGCAAATAGAACAAATATAGATTTCATATCCCAAGTGAATGAAACCGTTGCGATAATAGCCAAATTTAATGTTACAAAAATATTGTTCATCGTATCTCTTCGTTGACTAACCGAATTTGCCATTTCAACACACGTTTGCCATTGAACTAAAACAATTTCTGTTTTATCATCTGCGTTATTCAATAACACCCCTCCTTTTATATTTCAAATATCCTCATAACGCTTAATAGAGCTTCTTTCTAAAAAGAAAATGGAACAAATACATCACCAATAATTATTATGCAGTTTATTCCAAACGGAGCAATTTGATTCGGCAAAACATACTGTCGAATCTCGAATCCGATAAGATACCAAATGTTAATTACTGTCCTTCTTAAAAAGCTAAATGCCAGGTTATTATGGTAAAGCGTTTTTCTCAACAGACAAAATAAAATCAGCCATTGTCATTGCGCTATTTACAAACAATCTTGCATGATACTCATTTATATCGATTCGGCGATTTCCAACGCCGTGAGCATCACTGCTTTCGTTTCTCATTTGAGTAATTGCAGATAATATTTTTTCCAATCCGGATAGCAGCATATTGATTCGTTTATCAATATTTTTGTCCTGATGCATATTATATAGTGTTTTTACCTGGTTATAGAGTTTGCCGATATCCCCGCTATCAGATGGCGTCTCTCCTTTTGATTCAACAGCATGACAAAAGACTTCTTCCAGCAACGTTCTTGATTTGGTAATAGCACTATCTAATTCATTGTTTTCTATGTCACGAATCGCTCGCTCAGAAATATCAACAATATATTCACGGTTAACACAAGTAATCGCCGGCATTTCAATTCTAACTTCGGCAATCTCTCTATCTTTTATACTCTTACATTTTTCGTATACAGATAAATATTTATCTTCACCATAGTTATCTTTACAAAATGCCTCGTAGTAATCCAATAAATCAAAAAGTAATTTATGTATATCCTCAGCGGATGCTTCACCACAAAAAGCCATAAGGGACTGTCCCTTAGATAATTGATATTTTTCGCATAAGGCAACCCCAACGCTCGCCAGTGTAAAGCAATCAAAAACATTAGTGCTGAAATCAAGCACATAACCATTACGATTAAACAACGATAAAAAGTAACCCTTTTCGATTTCTGTCAAAACCCAACCCCCCAATATTAAAATCCTGCAAACGGCGACAATCCTGCGATGTCGTGAATCAGTTGTTCAAACTCATCCTTTGACCAAAATCGAGGATGAAGATGTCCATGAACAACTTTGTTTCTGCCATTTTCATTCACTGGTTCTTCATATTCATATTGAAAGTATTTTTTCGTTTTGTCCAACAATGCTAAATACTCTGGTTTGTCTGCGTTTTCCTCTTTTGCAAGTTTTATCAATCCCATTCCAACCTTGAAAGCATTTTTCTTACCATCTCGGTCAAGAAACGGTATTCCATACTCTGATGTAGTTGAACGAATTAGCTCTTCGAGATAAGAATATGCAAATGGTGTCAGTACTGCATATGATTCCGGAAAATGCAAATAAATATCTTTTACTACATTCCAATCTGGAGCCCAGTTCCAAAAATGAGCGTATTCTACTACTGTATCTATATCGTCAAACACGGACATGTTCATCCCTCATTTCAACCTTTCACTCAACGGCAGAAGTTCTTCCAATTTTGATACTATGCGTTTTTGCTCTGCAATTGGTGGAAGAGGCAATATCATTTTTGACAATGTTTGTCCATTACAATTTGGCTGAGCGGTTGCAATTGTGCCGTTGCGCAACTGTTCCCAATACAGTTGGCTCTCCATAAAATGCTTCATATACTCTGGGCAAAGCAGTGAACTATATCGAGTTCTGATTAAGTATCCGGCATAAACAGATTCATAAGGAACTTCTTTTACAAGAAACGACTTTCCAACAGTACCTCCCGTTCGGGCAAATAATATATCATTTTTCCTAAGCAGATATGTTTCAATATCATTTTCAGCAATATCACAGAATGGAACTGTATCCCAAAGAACATTTCCATTTTGAATATCACTTATTCGCACCATTCTTATGCGGCCCTTGTCTTTTGCCGGAGCATTGAATCCATACTGAATAGACTCTGACAGAGCACCCCATCGTACCCATTTCCAGTTTTTTGGAATATCAAATGGTTTCTCATCATCACTAATCTCAGGTAGAGGCTTTCCTTTTTTAATTTTACCCTCTTTAATAAGCCGAGCTTTTTCAGTTAGAATCCTTTGAAATAGTTCTTCTCCCGTACCTTCTTCAAAACGTTGTTCAACAAGTTTACCTTGAATCGCCATTTGCAGTAGAGATTTCTGCATATCGTCAGGGAAACGCTTATTAAACACTTCAAGCTTCGTCCACGCTTCTTCATAGCGGTCAATCAGCGGCAGCAATTCCTCGATTTTGGCAACGATCCGCTTCTGCTCGGCAAGGGGTGGAACTGGAATCATTATTGAATTCAAGTTTTCTTGATTAAGTTTTGGAACAGCAATTCCATTTATTAACCCCATATTAGGCAAACTGTATGCATCCAAGCAGTCTTTTAAGTAATGGATGTCACAAACGACCGGCTTAACTACGTGAACGTGATTATTTGCCCAAAACTTTCCATTTGCAATAAACGAATTGTCTCTGTCAACAAAAAAATTTCCGCCGTCTTCTCCAATCATTAAGTATTCGCCATCAAAAATATACTCATCAACTTTGTCTATTGCACCTGTGGCTCCGTAATAATCATAGAGACCTTTAGTTGTTTTTCGATCTTCTTTTGTTACCGGTTTACGCTTGCTGTCGAGATTAACAACTAAATTTCCAAATCTTTCCCAAGCCCAATTCTCGGGAATATCAAAGAGATAGTCATCTTCGTTAATCGTTTTACAAGGCTTTCCACTTTTAATCTTTTCGTCAGAAAGTATAGTTTGACGTTTGCTGGCATTTATTTTCAGTAATTCCAGCCCAGTTCCTTCGCTAAATTCACGTTTTGTTATTTTCCCTTGGATTGCACTATATAGAATGTCTCGTTTTAATTGATATGGGGTCATTGTTCAGCCCCTCCCAACTTTTCCTTAATCTCTGCAAGAATATGGTCTATTTCAGCATTAAGCGAAGCTCGTTCCTCTTGATATTGATTAATCAAATCAAGTGGATCAAGGATAATTTCTTCTTCATGTGGATAACCACAAAGATCAAGATTATATCCCAAATCCTCTAATTCTTTTGCAGAATACTTCTTTGATTTATCGAAGCCATCTACTGTTTCTTCTACCCTATTATTCCACCATTCAATTACAGGATTAAAGTGTTCTAACTTCATTGGCTTTGTTTTTGAAAAATGCTTATATCCTTCTGGCATATCAAGACGATAGAACCAAGTCTCTTCTGTAGGCTTAGTGTTATCAAAGAATAGAATATTTGTAGTAATTGATGTGTATGGCGCAAAAACGCTACTTGGCATACGGATAATTGTATGCAAGTTAAATTCTGTTATAAGTTTCTTCTTTAATGCTACTTTTGCATTATCTGTGCCAAATAAGAATCCATCAGGAAGTATTACAGCAGCACGACCATTTTTCTTAAGTCGATACATAATTACTGCCATAAACAAATCAGCAGTTTCACTACTAGCTATATCAGTTGGAAAATGATTCTTAACATCAGCCTTTTCGCTTCCGCCATATGGTGGATTCATAAGGATGACGTCAAACTTATCTTTATCAGTATAATCTAGAACGTCTTTCGCTAAAGAGTTGTCGTGATAAATATTAGGTGTATCAATACCATGAAGCAGCATATTGGTAACGCAAAGCATATACGGGAACTGCTTCTTTTCTATACCGTAAATAGATTCGTTAAAAGCTTCCTGATCATCAGTAGTACTTATTTTCGGCTCCAACTGTTTAATCCAGCTTGTAATAAATCCACCGGTACCACAAGCGAAGTCTGCCATGGTTTCACCAATCTGCGGGTCAATCATCTGTGCCATAAAATCCGTTACGGCACGAGGTGTATAGAACTCACCTGAAGAGCCTGCAGACTGAAGTTCTTTCAGAATAGATTCATAAATATCACCAAAAGCATGTATTTCCCCATAGTCGCCAAGGTCTAATTCATCAATTACATTGAGAACCTGGCGAAAAAGAACACCATCCTTCATATAGTTGTTGGCATCTTCAAAAGTGGTTTTAACAATAGCTTTTTTAACTGGAGTCTGGGCGTTTACATTAAGTCCTTTGAGAGTCGGGAACAACTGATTATTCACAAAATCAAGCAATTTATCTCCCGTCATGGCGTTACCGCTTGCATCATCCTTTGCCCAGTTTCTCCAACGAAATTCTTCGGGAATAATAGAGACATAATTGTCTTCATCAAATTCCCAATCATATTCTTTTGCATCGTAAACCTTGAGGAATAACATCCATACCAATTGCTCAATACGTTGAGCATCGCCGTTAAGGCCAGAATCATTCCACATTATCTTTCTTATTCTTTTTACAAAGCCTGACAAATTACTCATTTAATTTATCCTATCCTATAAATTTCTTCTTCCAATTCCTTAACTGCATTTACGTAGCCGTCTTTGCCGCCAAAGAGTTGTGCAATCTTAGATGGTTTTCCGTACTTTGTAAACGGATCCAGTCTAAGAACTTCGGTCTTTTCAATTTCCTTAATACCACTATTCATGTACTTATCTAAGAGTGCTTCTATTACTTCTCTAGCAACACCCTTGTACTTATTCAAAAAATCACGTTTCTTAACATTATTGGCACGTTCTCTTCTTGTTAGTGGCTTTTGGTCATATGCGACGTGACAGATGAAATCGAAATCATCTACATCGCCCATATTTTGTTCTTCTTTGAGTTTTTCTAGGTCAATACCGTATTCCTCAAAGGAATCCACAATTACTTGCTTCTTTTCTTCTTTATCCCAACGGTTGATAAATTGATCTAATGTTGCATAGTTCCCAAGAATATTAGATTTCGTATAGTCGATGATATTTTCCGTGCGAAGCAGTTTGCCATCTGAAGCATATACCTTTACTTCTTTACCGATGATTTCCACATCACAGCCTTCCACATTTACAACTGGTTTCGGCTTTGGTGGCTGCGGAGGCGCAATTGGACCCATACCTGTTTTAGGGTGCTTTGTTCCTTTACCAAAACCTTCATCAATAATAATTGGACCATCCCAATCTGGATCAGCAAACAAGCGGGTTACATTGCGGAAATCCATAATTACGAAATTGGTCTTTCCCTCGTTATAGCGAAGTCTTGTTCCACGCCCGATAATTTGCTTAAACTCGGTCATGGAACCAATCATTTCGTCTAAAACGATGAGTTTTACCATTTTGCAATCTGTTCCGGTAGAAAGCAATTTTGATGTGGTTGCAATGACAGGAAATTGTGCTGTTACGGAAGTAAAATATTTAAGTTTTCCTTTTCCATATTCATCACTACCAGTAATCCGTACCACATAATCCGGATTTATCTTACACATATCTGCGTTTTGCTTAGCAAGTTCTAAGCGCATGCGTTCGGCATGATCTTCATTTGCACAGAAAACGATGGTTTTGGACATTCTATCTGTGCTCTTTAAGTATTCAGTTATCTCCCCAGCAACTTCTTTGATACGGTCTTCAATTATGATGTTATAATCAAAGTCACTGTTGGTATAAATTCGGTCTTCTAGTTCCACACCATATGCATCTCTTTGATATTTCTTTGGACGCCAGCCTTCGCCAATATTTGTCTTAACATTAATGACTTTAAAAGGAGCCAGGAAGCCGTCTTCAATACCCTGCTTCAAGCTATAGGTGAAAACTGGTTCACCAAAGTAATCTATGTTAGATGCATATTTAGTTTCTTTCGGAGTAGCTGTCATACCAATTTGAGTAGCGTTGCTAAAGTACTCTAAGATTCTTCTCCAGTTACTATCCGCTTTTGCACTGCCGCGGTGGCATTCGTCTACAATAATAAGATCAAAGAAATCTGGTCTAAACAAGTCAGCATAGTGGGCCTCATCATTCTCACCAATTAATTGTTGATATAGAGCAAAGTACACTTCATGAGATGTAATAGTTGTTTTATTATCCTTTGCGTAGTTAACCTTATGAATTGTTTTCTCAAGTGGTTTGAAATCTCCTGTGATAGTTTGATCCACCAAGTTGTTTCTATCTGCAAGATATAAAACCTTTTTCTTCATGCCGCTTTTCAAAAGTCTGTAGACAATTTGGAATGCGGTATAGGTTTTACCCGTACCAGTTGCCATAACTAAGAGAATTCGGTTCTGACCACGGGCTATGGCTTCAACTGTTCTGTTGATAGCGTTTCTTTGGTAATATCTTGGTTCAAACACACCTTGGCCAGAATAGTAAGGTTGTTCGATAATATCCTGTTCTTTTTGAGAAACTGATTTTCCTCCGTTACCTTGTGACAAGAATCTTGATTTCAATTCATCTGGTCCAGGGAAGTTGTCCATATCAATTCGTCTATTCTGACCGGTCAGAAAATCATATTCATAAAACTCATCGCCATTAGAACTATAGGCAAAAGGCACGTCTAACATCTGAGCATATGTTTTTGCCTGTTGCATACCATAACTAGCCAAATGATTATTATCTTTTGCTTCAACAATAGCTATTGGTTTATTGTCATTCAGATATAGAACATAGTCTGCTTTTTTAGCAGGCTTTCTATATACCATATTTCCACGAATATCTACTTGACCATCCGTGATGCTAGTTTCCATGGTAATAAAGCCCTTCCACTCTTTTTCAAGTGCAGGAGTAATGTAGTTTAGTTTGATATCCTCTTCAGACATTTTCCATTTTGGTATTACAGGTGCCATAAGTGCCCACTCCTTATATGCTTACCAAAAGATATTTATAGATACTTTTATTATACCATCAATCTAAATCAAGCGGTACCGTTCTTAGGACAGACGATGCCTAAAAGAAAAGGACATGTTTACAAACATGTCCTTAAATAACATAATTTGTATTTATCCTATATAGGCTGACTATGTATATTTTCAAGCCTAAAAGTCTACCAGCCTATTCTTTGTATCCAAATAAGGTATCCGTGAAAACTGCTCCAGCCATTGGCTCAATTACAAATCTATTGGAAATCTTTTCAATAACATCCGATATTTTTTCTACATTGATTATTTGAACTAACCCATTGTTTAAATAGATAACATATTCCAAATTAGTTCTATATTCAAAAATAAAAGAAAGTAGTTTTTCGTCAAAGCCCAAACTATATTCTCCAATTTGATGGTGTTCGGTATCATAAACCTGCAACAACTTATCCGTATGCTCGATTAAAAATATTCTTGTGTCAAATTGTTCCTTCACCCTTTCCAGTTTAGAAAAGTGATTATCCCATGTTTCACGAAACCCATCGCAATAATTTCGGTACGAACAATCTTTTACTTGAAATCCACACGTTTTAGGAACGAATAGGCCACTATTTGCTTGCTCAAATTCTTTTTTTAATTTAGATTCTACTTCTTTCGCGTTTTTTATCAGTTCTGATCCTTTCCTTGTTTTTTTAGATGTGGAAACTTGAAAATGTTCTATAAAACCGCCTTCAAACAAAAAATCAGGAAAATGACTTGGATTTGGATTTGGCTTTGCTAAAAAGATTTTTTCAAAAACCAAATTATCAATATCTCCAAAACATAATGCTCCACTATTTTCAATAGTTTTCTTCACAGAATCCAATGCTCTTTTTTCGGATTCTCCACGCATAAGTTTTCCCCTTTCATTTTTCAAATTAAGCATCTTTGCCGTTTACATTATTACACATTGTCTTGGCATAAGCTGTACCATTTACGGTACTAACGATCGCTAATAATAAGAACCACCGCATCGCCTAGATGAGTGGTTCTTTTCTTTATACGGTATGGACTTTATCTGGATTATATCTGTCCTGATGCTCTCTAGTTTCGTCTGGGTATCCTACTGAAATCAAGCAGAAAACTCTAAGGTTCTTCGGAACATCAAGGATTTCTTCTACCATAGTTTGACGGTCTTCGTGTGGAGCAATTCCCAACCAACAGGCGCTAAGGCCCTGGGCTGTTGCTTCAACAAGTATGTTTTCTACTTATGCGCTCAAATCAATATGAGCGAACTCCTGGCATACGAGCCCTTCTGCTGTGTAGCAAGGAACTATTACGAGAGGCGCTCTGCCGGCTGGCTGTGTGTATGGAGTAACCTTGCTGAGTTTCTGAATGGCCTCTTTATCTGTTACCACACAGAATTCCCATGGCTGTTGGTTATGGGCGCTCGGAGCTGCCATAGCGGCTCTGAGAAGCTGTTCTACCTTTTCAGGTTCTACTGGTTTATCTTGATAACGTCTAATGGAACAACAAAAACAATATATCAGGGTAAAAAATGGAGAATTGGCCTGCTCCTTACAGTAACAAATATGTCTTAGTGCTCATCTATTAGTTTTTAAATAACTTCCTTATTTCAGGAAGATCTTTTAGATATACACCATCTTTGTTTTCCCAATATTGCCAACCATTTTTATTACCATGGAGAATCAAACTGGCAGCGGCGCTTAATGCAGTAGCGTTTGAAATTTTTGGGTACATAGTATATGGCTTTACAAACTGCAGAACTCCTTCTAATTCACAAATCACGCCATCTTCTATTAATTCCATTCTAAGATCTTCTACATCCGGAAAGCTTTCTGCATTATCATAAGATGCGACCCGTGAACCCACATCTATTTCAACACTACCATCATCTAATGACAGATATGCTTTAGCATTTACTTCATTAATCTTTATAAATATTTCCTCTCTAGGAATAATATCGTTTTTAATTGTTGGATATGGGTATGCTTCACAAATCCAATCGATTAGTTCTTCTGTTCTGTCATCAATGCATTTTATATTCCATTGGTCTGTTTCAAGTATTCTTTCATTTATTTTTAGATGACTAGTATTCTTCAGAATTTCATTTTTATATTCCCATACCTTGTTACCCATTGAACTATTATCTGATTTAGCTGCAAGAGTTAGATTTCCCAAACGATGGACATTTCTCTGATATGTATCAATATCAACTTCTAAAATATTAAGCCATTCATTTGTTGGAGTTTGTGGCATAAGATGTTCTACACTACAACTAGATAAATCTACTGGAGCAGGGTTATTTTCGTGTTCAAGCTTATCAAAAATTATACGCAGCGTTTGTCTCAAATTATACATGTTGATATTAAGCACAACATCTCTTAGTTGTTGGTCATTTGGCATGTTCATGGCATTTCCAATATTTTTTGCAACAAGATCTCTAACCAAAACATCCTCAACATGTGCGTAATCATCCGAGCAATCATTTAGGACATTTTTCAATAAACTTGGAAACATTTTTGTGATACCACTTGTATCCATATCACAAAGACTTCTACGAATAAGATAAATATTAATTAGTTGAACCAAATCACTAAATGTCTTCGCAGAAATTAAGCCATTACAATAAATTATATAAAATTCCATAAGAAATGGAGCTGGCATATCCGAAAGAATTCGTCTATATTCCTTCAATGAAGATTGTATGATAATATCTATATCCTTTAAGTCTTTTTTATAAATCACATAATATGCTTCGGCATATAATACTAATTCTTCAAAGACCTTTCTTTTCGCTTCTTCAGAACAAATAGAATCATTTTCGTTTAATATTTTTTCTTTTTGCTTATACCAATCAACAAATAAACGGTATACTTCGTTTTTAGTTGGAAGCGTAAGATTTTTTACTGCAAGGAAAAAGCGGAAAAATAATTCTAATTTTTTAGAATCATTAGAAACATACGTTTCTATCTGCTTCCAATACTGTTCAAAATATTTTTCCTGCACATCACTTGGCAGATCCATAAGCAAGAAATTTCTTATTAAATCAGATGCCGTAAGTTTCACACCTGTTGCATTTATACTTTCAAATATCTTTTGAGCATTGTCATTTTCAGAAATAGGAACACAGACTACATATAGATTATTTAGTGCCATAAGAATATTTTTTAAATCGTAATTATTCTTAATTAAATTTTCTAAATAATTCTTTATATAAACATAGTTTTTATATACGTTTGAATCTTTTTGGGTAATAGAATCAATTTTATTCTCAACAATATATTGAAATACTTCATCGTCTGAAACTAAAGGTTTCAGTTTATATTTCAGTTTAGCCGTTGAAAACGGATTAGTTAAATATTGTCCTTCCAAATTCTGTATTTGATCAATTTCGCCACTTTCTCTAAACAATTCTCTTACTGCGTATAGAATTAAAAATGTCGTAGTAAGCCTCTGTTGACCATCAATAACTGAAAATTCCCTTGCTGAATAATCAATAGGTTTGTCAAGATATATCATTATTCCCAAGAAATGATTTTCATATTCCCCTTTTAATACGTTTTCCATGTCTTCAAGATACTGTCTAACTTCCTTACCTGAGGTCCAAGTATAATTTCTTTGATAAACAGGAATTACAAATTGACAGCCCTGAGTGTTTCTAAAAAAATCTAACAATCCGGTTCTAATAGGCGGCTGATTAGTTGCTGACATATATACCTCCAAATAATAAAGCATTTTCTATTTATAATTGTTCCATTAAACAATTACTTATCGATTATAAGTGAATTGTATCATTTCTACATAGCTAAAGGAAAGTAGTATCAACGTAATAGCCTATCTATAAAAAAGGAACCACTACATCGCCAAGATGCAGTGGTTCTTTATTTTTAATATTTTGTTTTAGTCCTCGTCTTTGTTGGCAGCTAGTGGGGCTGGTGATTTAACAACAGGCTTTACGACGTCTTTGATGCCTTTGCCCATTTTTTTCATTACATCCCAGAAGCCGTTTAGTCCTGGATCTGGATTGTTAGCGCCAGCGTTGATGGTGTTGAGTTCGTTATCTTTCAGTTCAGCCATTGCTAGGCCTCCTTGTTTGTTGTCTTTCATCTATTTGTTATGAATTATTTTTCATTTAAATGCTCAAAGAATTCTTCTGGAGTAATTTCTCCTTTAAGGAAACGCTCCATCCATTCATCTGTAATGTAGTAGGTTGGATGGCTTGTTCCTGGTGTTGGAGGATTAAAAGTACCTCCCATAATTTTCTGTAATTCTTTTGCTGTTAATTCTGGCATATCAGTATCCTCCCTATTTGTTATATAGCACTCTATTAGAAAGCTCATGATATTCTTCCTCAGTGATTTCACCATTGATGTATCGCCTGAGTAGTTCATCGTCAATTCTGTAAGCTGGAGTACATGTGTCTCCACCGTTTACTTGTTCTAAGATTTTATCTTTAAGTTCATCTGGAATATCTGCGCCTGGAAGAAGTGGGTCAGAGATTTCTTTCGTTGGGGATTTAGAATGGCTTTCCCATTCCTCTATCTGTTTTTTATGTTTATCAATCCAGTTGGATCCTGCGTTAACTTGTTCTAAGGTTTTATCTTTCAGTTCTGCCATTGTTATGTCCTTCTTTTTTTGTTGTTTTTTTGTTTTGTGGTTTGTTTTCTTGTGTTTGTTAGCAAACGTCGTCGCCGCTGGCGTGTGGAGTAAGGGTGTTGAGTTCTTCCCCTACGGTTTCCAGTACGTTAGGGTCATATGCGCCGCCTTTGTCTGGTCTTCTTTCGCCGCCGTTAACCTGTTCTAATTCTTTGTTTTTCAATTCTTTCATGAGTTTTTCCTCCTTTGTTTCTTTCGTCTATTTATACGAACCAATAGAAAAAAAGGCTAATGTTTATTGTTTTTGTGAAATATTTACAATGACGCCTTTGATGAGGGTGTCTATTTCGGAGCCTTCCGTGTAGTCTCCTGGAACAGCATACTTGATTCTTCCGTCTTCTAGCATCTTGTCTACCTTGGTCCGGTCTTTGGTGTATGGGTTGTAGATGCCGACGGAGTAACCGTTGTATTTGTTGATGAGCTGCATGCATGGAACATCAGTGTCGGAGTCACCGCAATATACCATGTTGGTGAATGGGACATGCATGTTGCAGGTAGGGATGAGTTCATTTACTCCAGCATCGTTTACATCTAGGCAGCCTTTGGAAATACGGAACAGGAATTGGGTCTTGTTGGTGTAGTTGATGACCATGGCTGGCCACTCTACTAGACCATATTCATTATACAGGAAGGAAGATGCGTAGATTTTGGTGAAGTCGGATGCAATGGTGGTGCCTTCAATCATTTCCTTTAAGCCGGAGGAAATAATGTAGTGTTCCACCTCTACCCCGTGTTCTTCCCCAAATTGGTTGATGCGTTTAAACCAGTCTGAGACGCCCGGGAAGAGTTCTACTCTGGAGCCATACTCCATGAGGGTCTTCTTGTTAAAGAGCAGTTTTCCCTGGCTCTCACGAAGCATCATGTACATGTATGCAAGGTTACCGTCCATTTCATTCTCTTCTGCCAGTTTCCCACAGGCATTCCAGAATTCTTGGACGTCACCATCATAATTTTCTTGAATAAAACCCTGGGCCTGCATATCATCCGGGCTCAGGGTCTTATCAAAGTCATAACAAATTGCCACAATTGGCTTTTCATTCTTCATTACTTTTTCAGTTTCCCTTTAAAGAGTTCCACCATGATTGGTGCAATGTTTTTCGCAATGGTCTTTGGATCCTTGGTCTTGAGAGCCGCTACCAAGGTTGGACCAAACTTGGAAATGTAGTTATTAAAGATGTTGGTAATGTACTCGTCCAAATCAATGTTGTTTAAGTCAATTCTGCCGAGCACAATCTGTTCATCTAAGAGAGCGGTTGATGCACCAAGGATAAAGGTTACCAGTGCACCAACGGCAGCATTTAAAGCAAGGCCAATAACCTGAAGTCCAGGAATGGTGCTGAGCAAAGTGAATGCTTTTCTACCCAGCTTTTCAATGAGGCCAAGTCTCAACAAGGTGGAGCCTACTGCAACTTTTGCAGATTCTTCCATGCCATAGGTCTTATTAATTTTGTCCAGCATGGAAACCTGAATTGGTTTCAGTACAGCAGAATGGGTTACCTTTCCCGGCATCCACGCACTTGCTGCAGCGGTTGCGGTATAACCGGCAATCCACATGAAAGCAGTTTTTCTATTTTCAATAACTTCCTTTGGTACTTTCCCTTTTTCTTCAAAATCAGGTACTTCTACTTCTGGAGTTTCTTCTATTTGAACTTCTTCTAAAATTTTATCTTCCATAATATTCTCCGTTTTCTATGGTTATCTTGTTATTTACCCCAGTGAAGGACGTAGATGACTACATCGCGGCGGCCCCATTGCTTGCATTGGGTGTCGGAGTTCATGTAGAGGTCTACGACGGTGTCGGAGGTGTAGATGAAGCTGCCGGTGTCTGCTGCAATGCAGTAGCCGTAAACGTGGTTACCGTCTGCAGAGACAATGTAGAGTTCCGATCCGTATGGGATTTCATTCGGGTCTACTGCTACGTAGCCAGGCTGCGGCCATACACCGGTGGAACACTTTTTCCCGGTCTTGGTATACGCTGTGGCCGGGCCTAAGAGAATAGCCTGATAGTTGGATGGAAGGCCGTTCTCCAGTTTGTATTTATCCGGAAGTGAAAATTCGGAAATTGGTTTCAGGGTATCCTCTATTTTCGTAATGTCCGGAGGGTTCAAGGTGGTGGTGTTCCTGGTAATGTCTGGGTTATATGGAATGGTTGTGGTGGTTGTGGTGGTTGTCGTAGTCGTGGTGGTTGTGGTGGTAGTGGTCGTGGTTGGCGGTGGGTTGCGAAGACCCAGTACCATTTCTGCCACGTCATTACTCAGGGTAATGTTACCGCCAAGTACGGTGACTTTCTTCATGCCCTTGGCCATGGCGTAATTGCGGGCCGGGTAGCAATTCTCTTTATTGGTTAGGAGTAATGGAGCTCCCTTTGCCAATGCAAGAGGGCCGCCGCAGAGTCCGTCCGGGAAGTCTTCCCCAGAGGCCAGAACCACAGTTTCTGCCTTCGGGAAGAAGATATCAGCAATCTGTGCGGAAGTGTCGTATCTGTCTTCCCCACCAATACGCTGGGTTTCCTGGCAGTACTGCTTTACGTCGTCCTTAATGGTGTCTGGCGTAATGGTGAGACCACCGAGAATGTATGCTTTCTTCAACTGAAGGTCCTTTAAGAAGGCCTTCTGATTGTCCGTTAACTTATCCCCTTCTACCAGTAAGATTGGAGCACCTACTGCAGCAGCGGACAGACCGTCTGCAAAGCTATATGCGTTTGCTACCAAAAGGTCTGAATTCGGGCTGACGCCAGCGGCCTTAAGGACGGCAAGGTTGGTTTCAATACGGTCTTGACCTTGTAAGCGCTGAATGTGCTTGGCAGAAAGAGACTGTTCGAATTCCTCTGAAATGGCGGTTTTACCACCAAGCAGGTATACGGTACCGTCTTCGAAGAGGTGTTCTTCTATGTATTCCCGCATCTGCTTTTCGGAGGACTTAAAGACATCATTGGTATCTACAATGAGAATTGGTGCCTGTTTTACCTTAGCCAGGTAGGCACCGGAAAGTGCATCTGCAAAGTTGCTACTGCTGGCAACAATGATGTTGTGGAATTTCTGTTCTCCATAGTGGTCCAGCAGTTCATCTGCAATGGCAATACAAGTGCTGAATCTGGTGGTACCGGAAATACGGTAAATCTTGGAGTTATCTGTTTCAGTGGCTTTGTTTTCCCCGGTGGTGTAGTTGATTTCTACCCCATCCTGCACGTTGTAGCAGAAGCAGCAGAACTCTAAGCCTTTGCCTTTATCCTCTACGGACTTGGCTTCTAAGAGCACGCCTCTGGCAATTTTATCGTTATCCACAAAGACCGGAGTTACACGGTACATAACGTGGTTTCCTGTTTTTTCAATGTAACGGAGCACCTGCTTTTCCAGTGGCTGGATACCCTCTTCGTTCAGGTATTCAGTTCCGGTTAACAAGTTCTTCTGATTGGTGTACTCTCTGCAAAGCTGCCAGCCAATTAAGTGGCAGCGTTCATAGAGGAAGTCACCCTGATAAATATGGTTATTCCCCTTTAAACCAGATGGATAAATGTTATCTATGTTTCCTTTGGCCTCGCCTGCTTTTGGAATGCTGGTTTGGTCAAGGCAAGCCAATGCCACACCGGCACGGCCATCCTGGTCTAAGTCACTGAAACTGACAAAGGTCTCTTTCTTTAGGTCATGCTTCGTAAAGAAGGTTTTGTTTTCGTTCACTTCTACGTAAGGCTTTCCTGCGTATTTCGGAACGGAGCCGTAGACAAAACCGGTATTTGATTTATAGTCGTCACTGATAACTTGGTCAGTGTCTTTGGATTTCTGTCCTTGGATAATGGATACTACCAGGACAGTTACCGCTAAAATGATAGCTAGGGCTGCAAACACTAGCTTTTTCGTTTTTCCCACGGTATAACCTCCTTCCCTTAAGTGTATTATAACGGATTCTTTCCGATTATGCATTGAAAAAGACCTGAATCGGTGATTCAGGTCTTTTTGTTTGTTGTTTTGGTTACTGAACCACAATGTCGTAGCCGTCGAGGTCCATGGTGGTGGTGAGGGTGTTTTGGATGATGGTGGCGGCGTTGGTTTGGGCGGAGTCTTCGGCGCCTTTTTCTTGGGCGAGTTTCAGTTCTTCGTCCTTGATTTGTTGTTCGGAGTCAAAGATGTCTTGTGCACCAACCAGCTTGAATATGCCGTTCTTCTGGTCCAGGATTTTAACGGTGGACTGATCTAATTCGTTGGAAATGACTTTCACTTCCGGAAGGGTGACGGTAATGACCTTATTGGCATTATCCAGGTTTACATCAATCTGAGAGAAGTCGTAGCCGAACTTGATGCAGCCGTCTACGCTGTAAACCAGGGAAGATTTTGCCCAAGAGCCCGGCAGGTCAATTTTAAATACGTCGGCAATCTTGATGGACTTCTGCTTGGAGAGGGTTGCAACGTGGGTGTAGTTGTATTCCACGGTGGCCATTTCCCCAATGTCTACCAGTTCGCTTTTGATTTCTCCCCCGTCCAGTTTCATTTTGCCATCTGAACCAACACTAATGCCGGTGACCAATGCCAAAACAGCTACCAGGCAGCTGAGAACAATGATGAGTTTGTCCTTCATGTGAATATCCTCGTTCTTGTCAGTTAGAATTTAACCAAAATCAAGCCCACCAGGAGGCCGATGAGGGCCAGAAAACCTGGTGCCTTGGACTTATACATTAGGAATGCTTCCGGCAGGAGTTCGCCGAAAACAACGTAGATCATGGCGCCGCCTGCGAAGCTAAGGGAAATGGACAGCCAAAGTGGGCTGACCAAACCGACAGCGTAGCCAATCATGGCGCCAATGACGGTAGGTGCGCCGGAAAGAGCGGTGATGGCAATGGCTTTGCCTCGTTTGGTTCCGCCGCTGATGAGCGGAACGGAAACCGACATGCCCTCCGGAACGTTGTGAAGACCAATGACAATGGCAATGATGAGGCCGGCGTCTCCTGCGTAAGAAGCACCAATGACCATACCTTCCGGCAGGTTATGCAGTGCAATGGCGCATGCCATGACCACCCCTGCCAAGAACAGGTCGTGCTTCTTGGAACCCTGGAGTTTGTGCATGTCAAAATGGTCTGCGTGAATGAGTTCATCCAGGTCATCTGCTGTGGCCGGATGGTCTTTGTCTATGTGAGCAACCTGTGGGTTTGTAACCTTATCTATTATGTAGTTTAAAGCATAGATTAGAACGTAACCTACTGCAACGCCACCAATGACCAGCCAAATTGGCATGTCCTCTGTGGCTCCTTCCGGACGGAATGCCTCCGGAAGCAAATCAAAGCAGACAACGCCCAGCATGATGCCGCCGGCAAAGGCCAGCAGTAAACTGACGACTTTGGTGGAATCCCGACCTAAAATGGCGCCTACAGCGCCACCCAGCCCGGTGCCTCCAATGCCTGCAATTGCGGTAATAATAACTACCCACCAAAATGTACTCATACGTATGTTCCTTTCAGTTAGCCTATGTTAACTGAACCTATTATACACCATGAGTTAGCCTAAGGTAACTAGTTTTTTCTTTTTATTTTTTATTTTTATTTCTTATTCTTTTTTCATTATTTGTTTATTTTTTTATTGTTGATTTGTTCATCGGTAATCTGCATTTTTTCTTTCAGGTCGCCGTAGGACTTATCAAATTGGGCTTGGGTTATGGCACCGTTGTTAAGGAAGATATCTAGGGTTTGCTTTTGAATAAAGAACAATTCTAGTTTATCCATGGTGCCTCCTTATGGGTTACAGGTGCCGCATGGGGCGTAGCCCTGATCCACTAGGTCTTGTCTATTGTTCCAACGGACGTAGTTCCCTTCGTCTTCCTCTTTCAGTTCAGGGCAATTGGACTTGTGGAATTTTTTGTTTGGAACGTCCCCTACGTACTGCATGCCTTCCGGGTTTTCCTGTGTAGTGCTTTCGGTCTGGCTCTGGGTGTCAGACTGGGACTCGGTGGAAGACGTGGTAGTAGTGGTAGTTGTTTCGGTGGTTGTCTCGGTAGTCGTGGAGGTTGTGGTTTCGGTGAGGAACGTGGTAGATTGGTTATCCTGTGGCTGCTGGTTGAGGCAGGATTTTACGCCGAGCACCAGGGCCAAAAGCAAGATGGTGGCAGCAATGAAGAGGAGAATTCTGCCTTTTCCACTGCCCTTGTTCATGGCCAGTTTGCAGGCGTTCATGGCCTGGTACAGCACTTCAATTTGATGGTCACGGTCTGCCGAATCCTGAGCATACTCGTCGTATTCCCCACTGAGCAGGCGATTTACAATATTCGATTCTTTAAACAGTAACTTCCGGTATTCGGTGAACAGTTTCATGGTGTTGTTAATGACACCGGCTTTGTAGTTTTCCTGCAGGAAGTAATCCCGGTTGTCTGACACGTAGGAAAGTACGTTGTCGGTGACATCGGAAAGCTGTTCTAAGCGGTCCATGAGAGAAAGCAAATCTAGGAAGTTTGGATCCTTTTCTGCTGCCATGATTTCCTGAAACGGTACAAAAAATTCACTGGAAAAACCGTGAAGAATATCATCTAAAGACTTATTCATTGACTACCCCTTCTAGCAATTCGTCTAAGGTCTGCGTTTCGGTGGTTTCGGAAACAGAGGTAGCCAGGAATTCCTGCTGCTTTTCTGCGCTCTTATTCTGGAACCAGGAAGTGTTTACCAAAATAACCATTGGAACCACACATACCAGTAAGAGGATCAGCATGGTTATTAGCGTGCTCTTATTGGAAGACTTGCGTTCCTGATTTTCATATTCGCCCTTTGGGGCTTTGGCCTTGGTTTCCTCGGTAATACCGAAGATATCCTTAATGGAGTCATAGTGCATGAAGATGCCCTTTTCGCCAAGGTATTTGATTTCTTCTTTGGTGGCCAGCATCCAGTTCTGGGTTTCCCCTTCCTGTAAGGTCACTTCTGCTTCGTTCACCGGGGTTTCAAACAGGTAGACATCTACAAAATAGTTGTCCTTTTCCTGTGGGTTTACCCGCTTATAGGTAAACTGCAGGCCGCCCTTGGCAAAGCCTACGTCTACCCCGGTTTCTTCCTTGATTTCCCGGACAATGGCCTCATTGGAGGTTTCCCCTGCCTGTACGCCACCGCCGGACACTTCCCAGTGGCCGGCAGCCCAAGGCTTGTTCTCGTCCCGCTGGGTAATCAGGAATCTGCCGTCGGTATTCTTCACCGCACCCTGAACGGTAAGGTGAAATTCATCCGGAGCCATGTTCCAGTCATCTCTGACCATGGTCTTTCCGGTCAATTGTTTATTTGCGTCGTAAATGTCCCATAATTCCATGATGGTGTAACCTTTCTGGTTTCTTCTATTTTTTCTTTCTCGAGTTCAATGGTAAGCACAGTTGGCTCCTCGGCAGCTTCCTTTATGATGTTGCCCAGCGGGTCTACCGCAAGGCTGAAACCGGTGGTGTCTTCCCCTGTCTGGTTCACCACCAAGACGTAGGCGCCATTTTCAATGGCCCTGGCCTTTGCCAAGGTTCTGAGCTGTTCTATCTTGTTTGGTCCCTTTACCCAAGCGGTTGGGATTACCAGGACTTCCGCTCCCTTTTCCGTCAGTGTTCTGGACACTTCCGGGAAACGGATTTCATAACATACCTGCACCCCAAAGGTGAAGCCTCCCATTTGGAACACTTCTCTCGGTTCGGTGCCGGCAGTAACATAGTCGGATTCTTTATGACCAAAGGCGTCATAAAGGTGGTGCTTATGATAGACGTTTTTAATTTCTCCCGTTTCGTCTATGGTAACCACCGTGTTATATGGATGGCCGTCCGTCTCTTCTCTCATACCGAAGATGACGGCTTTATGATACTTCGTTGCCAGTTCCCTCATTTGGCACACAAAACTGCCATTCAGGGACTCTGCTTGTTTTTTCACGGTTTCCATTGGCGTATCCAATGGATACAAGGATTGGAAGGTCTCCGGGAAGATGAGGAGAGGTGAATCGCACGTTTTAAAGGCTTCCTCTGCCACCCTCATATTCTCTTGTGGGTCACCGTTGGCCCGGGTCTGCAAGAGACTAATTTTCATGTTCTTTCTTCCCTTTAATATACTTGGTCCACTTAATGAAGCCGTAGGTGGTGTTGGTCAGGTAACCTACCTTCAGTACCAACAGAACGTACTGGCCGGACAAAATATTGATAACGGCTTCCCCAATGGTGCTTAAGTACCAGGCATACCACTGTTCCTTGAAGCGGAACAGGATAAAGATGCCGTTTAAGATACCTGCTGCGGTAACGCATGCGTCAGCGTAGCAAACCACGGTATACAGGGTTTCGTTGCCATGGAAAATATCCGCAGAGCCGAAGTCCAGGCAAGTCAGGCCATAGCCTACCCCTACCGTAAACAGGATAATACCAATAACCACCAGTACCTCCTGCTTGCCGGTGAGGCTGCGCACTTCGGTCAGGTCCTCATTCACGTCATCCGGGTGCCCCTTCCAAGCGAAGAAACTGATGATGTCAATTGGGATCCAGAAGAACAAAGTGGCTGCCATGGAAGCAAAGCGGTAACTCAGTAAGAAGAACAGCGTAATTTCTGTCACTTCTACAGCCAGTGACACAATGAAATTCCACTTGCTCTGCTTGGCAATGAGCAGCTCGCATAGAATATTTAAGTAAGTATCTAGCAGGTATAGCCACATAAACCATATGGCTGGGTGGCCGTTGACGTTCTCTTCTGGGAACAGAACGGTAATCACCGAAGCCGTAACGGTAATAATCAGGAACCAATGCTTTTCATACGTGGTGAACTTCTTGTCAAAAAGTCCCATGGTAATGAAGGCCACGGCGCAGAACCCTAACGCCATACCCCATCCAACGGATGTATAGCCGGAATGGAGGAAAGCGTAAATCATGCCAGCAACCGCAAAGCCCCAACCTAACATCAGGTTCAATGGCTTCGTGTCCATCTGAAAGCGATTCCGTTTTTCGGTTTTCTTTCTTTCTCGGGTCATAATACTATAAGTCCTTTTTCATACATCTTTTGTAAAGACATCATGATGCCCAGCTTGGCGTGGGCGTAGGTTAAGCCACCTTGGAAATAGATGGCGTACGGTTCACGGATTGGGCCGTCGGCGGAGAGTTCAATACTGGAACCCTGTACAAAGGCGCCGGCCGCCATAATGACTTCGTCATTGTAGCCTGGAATTGGGCAAGGTACCGGTGCAAAGTAGCTGTCAACCGGTGCGGCGGACTGAATGCCCTCACAGAAGGCAAGCATGCCTTCCTTGGAACCCAACTCAATAGACTGGATAATGTCGTGTCTGCTTTCGGTGGCATTCGGTACGCATTTGAAGCCCAAACGCTGGTAAGCGTTGGCTGCAAAGATGGCGCCCTTCAGGGCTCCGGCAACCACCGTTGGGCTTAAGAAGAAGCCCTGGTAGAACTGGGTGTTAACCATTAAACTTGCACCTACATCCTGGCCAATTCCAGGCGCGCTCAGGCGGTAGGCGCAGCGGTCAATCAGGTCCTGTCTTCCTACAATGTATCCACCAATAGGAGCCAGGCCGCCACCCGGGTTCTTAATTAAGGACCCTACCATTAAGTCAGCCCCAACGTCAGATGGTTCCCTGTCCTCTACGAATTCACCGTAGCAGTTGTCCACCATGACAATGACGTCCGGCTTACATTCTTTGCAGAACCGGGTCAGTTCCCCAATCTGTTTCACAGAGAAGGTCGGCCGCATGGCGTACCCTTTGGACCGCTGAATGGTAATGAGTTTTGTTTTATTTGTAATAGCCTCTTTAATCATATCATAATTAAAGCTGCCATTTTCGTTTAAATTCACTTGTTTATAAGAAACTCCGTATTCTTTTAGTGAACCAATGGAGTCTCTAATGCCAATAACCTCTTCTAAGGTGTCATACGGTGCCCCAACCGGAGACAACAATTCGTCTCCCGGCAGCAAATTGGCGCTGAGGGCAACGGCCAAAGCGTGGGTGCCACAGGTAATCTGGCTCCGCACCAGCGCTGCTTCCGTGTGGAAGCAACTGGCGTACACCTGCTCCAAGGTGTCACGGCCTAAGTCGTCGTGACCATAGCCGGTGGTGCCGGCAAAGCAAGTAGCGGACACCTTGTTGTCCTGCATTGCTTTGATGACCTTCATCTGGTTCAGCTCCGCCATGGCATCTATTTCTTCAAAGCGCTCTTTCAGCCCCTGCAGTACATCCTCCGAAAAGTCTACCACTGCTTTGCTGATGCCCAGCGCCTCAAACATTTCCTGATTTTTCATGTCTTTTCCTTTTGCTTTATGCGTTTTTTTGAACAAATGTTATTGCTTATGTTATTTTTTAAGTATCAAACCTACATTGATGTTGTCAGAAGGAATTCTGACGGATTTGAATACTAATGGGGGTTACAAAATGATCTGTAACAACTGTAAGAAAGAAATTCCGGATAACGTCTCCTACTGCCCGAACTGTGGTGCTCCACAGAAACAAATGGAAAACCCTGCTTGGGACTCCCTCTTAAAGACCGGGCTCATCCTGGGTATTGTTTCCTTAGGCTGCGCCATTTTAGGTCTGGGTTCCTTCGGTATCCTTGATATTATTGCCATCATCTGTGGTATCTACGGTAAGAAGCAATTAAAGAAAATCCCGAAAGACCTTCCAAACTGGAACTTGGCAATGACCCTGAACAAGGCCGGCATTATTTGCTCTGCCGCATTCATTGTCATCATCATTGTGGTTTGCCTGGTTGCCGCCCCTGGCGTCTTCCTTCTCTTCGGCAAACTCTTTAGCAGTTTGGCAGCCGCATTCGCCGCTATCTAAATTTCGTTTCTTTTGCTCGGAGGCTTTTGCCTCCGGGCTTTTTTTATTTCTTTCTTTATTATTTATTTCTTTTGTTTTGTTCTCTGTTTCTTTATTTGTTTTCTTATTCTGTTGTGACGGCTTCGCCTTCACCCTTGTTGATGAGTTCTTCCAGGGTGTGCCAACCGAGAACGGCACACTTTACACGGGCCGGCATATGGGAAATGTCCTGGAGGGAAGATGCTTCTTCCAGTTCGTCCATTTCCTCTTCGGTAATTTCGCCCTTAATCATCTTTAAGAAGATTTCTGCTAAGTGCAGGGCTTCTTCCTTGGTCTTGCCAATGATTAAGTCCAGCATCATGTCAACAGATGCCTGGGAAATGGCACAGCCGTCTCCGTTGAAGGAGCCGTCTTCAATAATGCCGTCGTCGGACATTTTCAGCTGCAGTACGATGTCGTCCCCGCAGGATGGGTTGACCCCTTCCAGTGCCAGGTTGGCATCGGCCAAATTGTATTTGTGACCCGGATGGATGTTATGGTCCGTCAGGATTTCATTGTAAAAAGAGTTAATCGGCATATCCCATTGCCCCCCTAATCTGAGAAAGTACATCTAAGAAGCGGTCTACTTCCTCTTCTGTGTTGTAGAACATCAAGCTGGCACGGGTGGTACTTGGAATGCCCAACAGAATGTGCAACGGCTGTGCACAATGGTGGCCTGCGCGGACAGCAATGTTCTGGTCAGCAAAAATGGCCGACACGTCGTGAGGATGAACCCCCTCAATCTGGAAAGCCATGATGCCATGGTGTTCCAGCGGGTCATCGGAACCAATAATATTCACATGAGGAATCTTCTTGGCTCCTTCAATGAGTCTTACTGTAAGGGCGTTTTCCCGTTCCTGAATGTTTTCAAAGCCAAGCTTTTGAATGTAGCGGATGGCTTCAGCTAAGGCGACGGCGCCGGAAGCGTTCACGGTACCTGCCTCAAACTTGTTTGGCAGCAGTGCCAAAGTCATCTTCTCCTTGGAGACAGATTGGATCATGTCTCCGCCGGTCATGAACGGCGGCATCTGCTCCAGCAAGTCTTTCTTGCCGTACAGGACGCCAATGCCCATAGGAGCCAGCATCTTGTGGCCGGAGAACACCAAGAAGTCTACGTCCAAGTCCTGTACGTCCACCGGCATATGCGGAACGCTCTGGGCGCCGTCGCATACAATGTAAGTGCCGTTTTCGTGGCAGATACTAGCAAACTCCTTAATTGGATTCTCTCTACCAAAGATATTGGATACCTGGGCAATGGCCATAATCTTGGTCTTGTCTGTCAGGTTTGCTCTCACCATGTCAGGGGTAATTTCACCGGTAATGTCCATATCCAAATACTTCACTGTGGCACCGGCACGCTCTGCGGCAGCACGCCATGGCAGCATGTTGGAATGATGCTCGCTGGTGGCCACCAGGATTTCATCCCCGGCCTCCAGCACCAGGCTGCAGAAAGAGTAACCTAGGAGGTTCAAACTCTCCGAAGCGTTACGGGTGAAAATAATCTGACAATCTTCCGGGGAATGGATGAATTCTGCAACCGTATGGCGTGCTGCCTCATAGGCATCAGTGGCCTTGGTGCTGAGTTCATAAATGCCACGGAACGGGTTGGCATTGGAATCTACATAAAACTGATATTCTGCATCCATGACACACTTTGGATTCTGGCTGGTAGCGGAGTTATCCAGGTAAGCCAGTTCCTGGTTGTCAAAGAAGGGAAAATCCTTTCTGATTTCAGTTACGTCTAACATTCAATTCTTCCTTTTTAGATACTTTACTCGGCCTCGGAACCACCGTTAAAGTTCAGCAGTTCGGTTACCAGGTCTTCGTTTGGAATCAGCTTAATGACTGCATCCAGTCTGGCCTTGGCCATCATTTCATAAATATCTTCTTCCTTCATTCCTCTGGATTCCAGATAGAAGAGCAGGTCTTCCCCGATGCGTCCAATGGAAGCACCGTGGTTCCCCTCTACGTCTTCTTCGGTGCAGAGAATCAGTGGAATGCTCTTGTTGACAATGTTCTCATCCATGAGCAGTACGTCTTCCACTTCGTCACCGCTGGAACCGGCGCAGCCCCGTTTGAAGTCCAGGGTGTCACGGAGGGTCTTCTTGGCGGTGTCACGGAGAACGCCCTTAATGTCAATGTCGGAACGGGTCTTCTTGCCGTACTGCGGAATGTTGTAGTTCACATCCAGCATGTGGTCCTTCTCAACCAGGTAAGCGGTGTTGATGGCCACGGCACTCTTGTCCCCGCGAAGGGTAATTTCCGTGTTAATGTTGGTGTCCTTACCGGAGAATACCACGTGGATGACTTCCATCTTGGCGCCCTCGGCAACGGTTGCTTTCACATCGTTAATCAGTGTGAATCCATCGCCCAGGCGATGTACCTGTACCAATTTCAAATTGGCGCCGGCTTCCAAAGTGGCGCTGAGGCCTGCAG
This sequence comes from Acutalibacteraceae bacterium, assembly GCA_045642465.1. Lineage (GTDB taxonomy): Bacteria > Bacillota > Clostridia > Oscillospirales > Acutalibacteraceae > RUG420. Next base: position 5,210 of record JAZUIY010000002.1, on the reverse strand, counting down.
CAAGGTATCCTTCTGCATCCTTCTCACTCTGGAAATCCATTACCACAATGGATTCCTTGTTTTCACTTACTTTGACGTCCAGTCTCTTTACCAGAGTCTGGCCGTTTTTCATTTCAAAATTGATGCGTTCGAAGTCTGCGTCAGCAATGTTTACTACATTGCCCATGCTCAGCAGTTCTTCTACGCTGCTAGGGTCTCCTTCTACCGGGAAGGATACCTTGCGGTCATTGACCTTCAGCCAACGCCAGGTTGGAGCCGGCAGTTGGTTGACAGCAAATTCTTTCATTGCAGTCATAGTTTCCTTCCTTTCTTACCCAATGGAGCCCTTCATTTCCAGGCGGATCAGGTTATTCATTTCTACGGCGTATTCCAGAGGCAGTTCCTTGGAAATGCTTTCTGCGAAGCCGGATACAATCATGGCGCGGGCATCCTCTTCGGAAATGCCACGGGACATGAGATAGAAAATAGCGTCATCGGAAATGCGCCCGATTTTGGCTTCGTGTCCAATGTCGGCGTCATCGGTGCGGATATCCATTGCCGGAATCGTGTCGGACTGGGAAATGTCGTCCAGCATCAGGGAGGTACAAGAAACGGTAGCCTTTGCGTGCTTTGCCTTATTCTTGATTACCACAGAACTTCTGGTGGTGCTGATGCCGCCGTCCTTGGAAATGGAACGCATGTTGACGGAACTGGTGGTGTACGGCGCATTGTGCTGTACCTTCATACCGGTATCCAAGTCCTGGCCGGCACCGGCAAAGGTAATGCCGGTATACTCCATGCTGGAGTTGGCGCCATTCAAAATGGTCATTGGATACAGGTAAGATGTATGAGAACCAAAGGAACCGGAAACCCATTCCATGTGTGCGCCTTCTTCCACAATAACGCGCTTGGTGTTCAGGTTATACATGTTCTTAGACCAGTTCTCAATGGTGGAGTAACGCATCTTGGCGTTCTTTCCGACGAACAGTTCTACGCAGCCTGCGTGCAGGTTTGCAATGTTGTATTTCGGTGCGGAGCAGCCTTCAATGAAGTGCAGGTCTGCGCCTTCGTCTACAATAATCAGCGTATGCTCAAACTGGCCGGCACCCGGTGCATTCAGTCTGAAGTAGGACTGCAGCGGGATTTCCACCGTTACGTTCTTCGGAACGTAAACGAAGGAACCCCCGGACCAAACGGCGCCATGCAAGGCGGCCATCTTATGGTCCGTCGGCGGAACCAGTTTCATGAAGTGGTCTTTAATCATGTCGGCATATGGCCCGTGCATGGCACTCTCCAAGTCTGTATACACAACGCCCATGGCGGCCACTTCGGCCTTGACGTTGTGGTATACCAGCTCAGAGTCATACTGCGCACCCACGCCGGCCAGACTCTGGCGCTCCGCTTCCGGAATGCCCAGACGTTCAAAGGTATTCTTAATATCCTCCGGCACGTCTTCCCACTTGGCCGTCATATTGGTCTTCGGCTTAACATAGGTGACAATATCATCCATGTTCAGCTCGTCCGTACTAGGACCCCAATCCGGCATTTCTGTCTTATTGTAAATATCCAAACACTTCAGTCTGAACTCATGCATCCATTCCGGATCATTCTTCTCCTTGGAAATCTGATCCACAATGTCCTTGGTCAGACCATTATCTACTTTATAGAAATCCTCTTCCCTCTCAACATCCTTAAAGTCATAGAGGTCACGAGGCACATCCTCAATATAAGTCTTCTCTTTCATCTTTTACCTCTTACTGGCAAATCTATTTTCTTTCAAAGCTTTATTCCAAATCAGCTCTTACCGGCAAAGTTCTTTTCTTTCAAAGTTTTATTCCAATTCAGCTCTTACCGGCAAAGCTCTTTTCTTCCAAAGCTTTATTCCAATTCAGCTCTTACCGGCAAAGCTCTTTTCTTCCAAAGCTTTATTCCAATTCAGCTCTTACCGGCAAAGCTCTTTTCTTTCAAAGCTTTATTCCAATTCAGCTCTTACCGGCAAAGTTCTTATCTTTCAAAGCTTTATTCCAATTCAGCTCTTACCGGCAAAGTTCTTTTCTTCCAAAGCTTTATTCCAATTCAACTCTTACCGGCAAAGCTCTTTTCTTCCAAAGCTTTATTCCAATTCAGCTCTTACCGGCAAAGCTTCCTTACTTTTCACTGGTAAGTACTCTCCAGTTCTGCTTTGGCTGCATCGCCCAAAGCCTTGCCTTTACGCTCCTTCAAAAGCTGCTTTTTTCAAAACTTCTTCTTTCAAAGCTGGTTCTTTCAAAGTTCTTCTTCCAAAGTTCTTCTTCCAAAGTTCTTCTTTCAAAGTTCTTCTTCCAAAACTTCTTCCAAACTCTTCTTCCAAAGTTCTTCTTTCAAAGCGATTCCTTATTCAGCTTCAGCCGGAATGTACTTTTCAAAACCGTTCTCGTTGATGTCATCAATGAGGCTTGCGTCTCCGCTGTAAACGATCTTGCCGTCTACCAGCACGTGAGCGAAGTCAACCTTCAGTGCTTCCAGAATTCTGGTGCTGTGGGTGATGATGATCAAGGACTTGCTGTCATCCTTCTGGAATTCAGCAACCCCTTCGGATACGGTGCGAACAGCGTCAACGTCCAAGCCGGAGTCGGTTTCGTCCAGGATGGCCAGCTTCGGGTCAAGCATCAAAAGCTGAAGAATCTCACTCTTCTTCTTTTCCCCGCCGGAGAAGCCAACGTTTAAGTCACGTTCGGCATAGGACTCATCCATCTGCAGCAATGCCATCTTTTTCTTAATGGCTTTTCTAAAGTCCCAAAGGCGAACCCGTTCGCCGGTCTTCTGTTCCAGCGCATTTCTTACAAAGTTGGAAAGGGTGATTCCCGGAACTTCCAATGGATTCTGGAAACTCATAAAGAGACCCTTCTTTGCTCTTACATCGGTGCTTTCGTCTACGATGCTTTCTCCTTCAAAGAGAATGTCACCGGACACCACCTTGTAATTCGGGTTGCCCATAATGGCGTTCCCCAAAGTGGATTTCCCCGCACCATTTGGTCCCAGCAGCACATGGGTTTCCCCTGGGTTGATGACCAAATCCACACCATGCAAAATGTCTTTGTCTTCTACATTGACATGCAGGTCAGTTACTTTTAACAATTCTGCCATAATCTATATCCTCCAAAAGGGTTATGTTACAAATTGAGTTTACTTCGTTTTTGCTGCGCAAGCTTGCCGTATGCCACTTGCGGCTTACTGCTTGCCGCTTGCTTCTTGCAAAACTTGCTGCGTTTGCCGCTTGCTTCTTGCAAAACTTGCCGCGTTTGCCGCTTGCTTCTTGCAAAACTTGCTGCGTCATTTTAATTCCCACCTAGAAAGTAGGTTTTAATGCACCTAGTATAATACATATATAGTGCTAAATTCAACACATTTCCCCGAAAATCCTACCAAAAAAGTAGATATTTAAAACCCCGCTGTTTAGCCGTTTTTACCTGTTCCCTGCCGGCTTACTTAACACTGTGGTTGATGCCCCGCTTTTCCCGCTTTTTGCCCGCCACTTTCCCGCAAATTTCCCGCCACCTTTTCTTCTATCTTCCTGCCACCTTCCCGCTACCTTTCTTCTATCTTCTTGTTGGCGATGTAATTGTCCCCCTTTTTGCCATAGCCCCCGTTCTTTGCATTATTTCGGCCCCCTTTTTCTTCTATCTTCCTGCCACCTTCCCGCTACCTTTCTTCTATCTTCCTGCTACCTTTCCGCCACCTTTTCTTCTATCTTCCTGCTACCTTCCCGCTACCTTTTCTTCTATCTTCCTGCTGGCGATGCAATTGTCCCCCTTTTTGCTCCCAAGTGATTCATTTCCACCTGTTTTTGCTCCCTAGCGATTCATTTCCACCCCTTTTTGCTCCCAAGTGATTCATTTTCACCTGTTTTTGCAAAAATGAATCACCAAATTGAGGCCTTTTTTCGCCAAAAATGGAAAAAGTGATTCACTTTCCTCTTTTTCGAAGAAAATGAATCACTATTTTTATATCTATCCAGCTGTCGAACAGCCAAAAGTGATTCAAAATTGAGTATTTCAGCAAAAATGAATCACTTTAACCTTCTTTTCCCTCTCACCGATCTGATTTTAGTGATTCAAAAACGGGCTTTCCAGCAAAAATGAATCACTTTTTCCTTTTTTCCTCTCAAACATCCTGATTTTAGTGATTCAAAAACGGGCTTTCCAGCAAAAATGAATCACTTTTACGCCCAAGCGGATATTAATCCTTATTAATTACGCCTCAGCGGATATACATCCTTACTAATTTCGCCTCAGCGGATATAAATCCATATCATTTACGTCTCAGCGGATATAAATCCTTATCCATTACGTCTCAACAGTAGAAACATTCCGGCTGCCGAACAGAAAAGCACAAGAACAAAGAAGGTTTCTATAAATCACTCCCGCATGACATGCAGCAAAAAGAAAAAGGACCCCGAAAGCATACGCTTTCGGGGTTTTTCGTTGATTAGAGCAGTTACATCAGTGAACCGCTTTAGAGCAGTTGCATCAGTGAGCCGCTTTAGGGCAGTTGCTTTAGTGAGCTGCTTTAGGACAGCTGCTGGCGAAGTACTTCCAAGTACTGTTCCAGGTAGGCTTTGATGATGTCCATGCGGGCCTGGTATTTGTCGGGGTCACGCTGGAGCCATGGGTCTGGGACAGCCTTGTATTTGCCGGTGGCAGCCTTGGCCAGTGGTACCGTTTTCTTCCAGAAGAACAGTGGCGTCCAGAGGTAATGGGAACGGGTCATGCAGATGATGATGTCCGCTTCCTTGAACAGTTTCCAGTCCTTTTTCCGGTAAATGTAGCCCGGCTTGTGGTTCTGGATGGTTTCTTCGTCTATACCCTCTTTTCGCATGGCTGCTGCGGTGAGCGGATCCAAGCTGGTGCCGGGCGTCATAACGGCAGAAGACTGCACGCTGACCTTGTCACAAAGGAATGGGTCTTCGGCAACCATCTTCTTGAAAACATAATCACAGTATGGGCTGCGGCACATGTTCTGAGAGCAAACAAAGAGTACGTTAAACATGGGGTTCTCCTTTATAGAAAGTGTCATGAAAAAATAGGCTGCCGGAATCCGACAGCCTTTGATTTTTCTGCAGGCCGAAACTGAACTGAGCTGAGCCTGGACTGAGTGACGCTAGCACTGAGCCGAGTCAGAGTTGAGTGGCGCTAGCACTGAGCCGAGTCAGAGCTGAGTGGCGCTAGCACTGAGCCGAGTCAGAGCTGAGT
>JAZUIY010000001.1:0-2732 GCA_045642465.1 Acutalibacteraceae bacterium | reverse complement strand
CGCACATGTTAACGTATTGGATTTCAACACATTAAGTTACGAAAAATATGTCGAAAATGCAAGGGTAAACCATTGATATTCAATGATTTACCCTACTTTTTTTACTGTGTCTTAAATTGCAACGAATGTGACGAAGAACCTGTTTAACGCCGTCTTTTGAATCCTGTTTCTGTCTTGAATTGTTTCGAAGGCGTTACAGGTGTTGTCCGATTTGAAAATATTGTATAATTTCACCGTTTGTTTTATAGAAAGTCTATCAGTTATGAGAAAAATTACTTTTCTGTCGTTGGTAGTGATGACTCTGTTGTCGTGCGGCTGCGAAAAGGTTGAAACTGAGTATCAGTGCGTGGATCTCGGACTTTCCGTCAAATGGGCAAAGGTCAATGTCGGTTCTACCGAAATATCAGGATATGGCGATTATTTCGCGTGGGGTGAAGTTTGCACAAAAGACGGTTATTCCACTGAAACCTACAAGTGGTATGACAAAGACGAGCATATCACAAGATATTGCAGTAATCCGGCGTATGATAACCCGGATTTTCTTACCGAACTGTTGCCTGAAGATGACGTGGCTGCATTGAAATGGGGAAATGGATGGCGGATGCCTACTTATGAAGAACTGATGGAACTCGTCAAGAACTGCGACTGGACGTTCAGCAGTGTGGATGGCATCAAGGGTTATATGGCACGCAGCAGAGTACCTGGATACGAGAAAGAATGGATTTTCTTTCCCGCCGCTGGTTTCAGCGATGCTGACGGCTCTTATCCGGGGTATGAGGGCTGTTATTGGACTTCAACCAATTGCGGCGGGGGCAATAGCAAACAGTCTGACGCTCTTACTTTCAATCCTTCCGGCATAACCACCGTCGGGTATGGTGATGGAGTCGCACGAATTGTAGGTGCATCCGTCCGCCCGGTTCACAAATAAAAATCAGATGATGAAAAAGATATTTTTTACAATTTCTCTGACTGCTGTGCTTGTTTCCTGTACCAAAATAGAGACTATTCCCGGCAGTGGTACCGAAAAGGAACCAGAACCCGTTGTCAGCCGTCTGTACGAATATGCCACATCATTCAGAGTATATGATATGTTGTGCAAGACCGATGTCCGTACCAAAACCACTGTCATCGAATCCTGGGACAGTGAAATAATTTCCGCCCAGGAGTCATATACCGGCTGTTATCAGTGCTTTGATGCGGACGGGAAAGCGAAATGGGCTGACTGGGTCCACGTTACAAGACTTCCGTCGGAGCAATATATCAACACTACCGTGTTTGATATCACTTCAGACGGAGGCATAATGGACTGCTACAATGTAAAAGACGTAAAAACCGGGGCACAGTTGCCTTATATCCAGAAAATCACTTCGGACGGGAAGCGCGCCTGGGGGCAGGATGGTAACGGTATTCTTTTCTATACCTTCAAGCAGGATCTTGAACACCAACAGGAAGTCCCGGTACCCCCTTGTGAGGGTTGTGTCGCGGCGGATCATAATGGCGGAGCCTGGGTTGCGGCTGGTAATTCTGTTGATTCTATAGTGGTCGCAAGGGTTGACGGGATGGGGAATATTTCCCGGATGATAAAGTTCGATTCAAACGGAAGCCTTGGGAAAAAGACTTATGTCTCCAGACCCCAAATGATCGTGGGAGACGATGATGAGTTATATCTGCTTTTGCAGTATGCTGATATTGAAGGAACGATGTACAAAGGATACAGTGATGTCGTTAAAATTTCAGGAGACGGCAAACTGCTTAAGCGGCAGACCCTGATGCCTGAAAAATCTTTCACCAGAGGTCTTTTCGGCCAGATCAGTCCTGATGGGAAGGGGGGAGCATTCGTGCTGTACAAAGCTTCGGACGGCTTTTCCCTGCATTTGTATATGGAGCATTTCGACAAGGATGGCGATGTTGATTTCAATGAAATCGACCTGAATCCAAAAGGAGCAGTCGGAAGCCGTCTTTCCGTCCAGTCTGCCCTTGACCCCGTATCCGGTAATTGCTGTGTCTTTTATATGGATGACTCGAGCGTATGTACATACCTTTTCGTTCAGTCGGTGAGTCCGGACGGGAAAGTCCTTTTGGGCAAAAACGGTGAACCGCTGCTGGTAATGGAAACCAAAACAGGGGATTTTCTTCTTCACAACTGCGGATTCAAACTTTTGCACAGCCAGACCGACAACAGACTGCATCTGTATTATGCCATAAAGAAAACCCATAGTGTTCCTGAGATCAAGACGCTTACTTTTTCCTCTACCGGTGAAATGTCGGACTTGCGGGATGTTGTGGAATTGTACATAGATTCGTTGGCAAATGGATATGAGGACGGAACAGACGCCATTATAGATGGGAATTTCCGCTTCTGGTGGCTTAAATCAAATTCGAAAAAGATATACAGCTATTCAGATAAACTTTAGAAATCGCCTGTTTGTGTCATACTCATCTGTTTATGGACCGTAATACTTTTTGAGTATAAATGGTAGGTATGGGCATAGTTTGATAGAATTGCATATCAGCAGAATTGGGTATTGGGATGGAAAAGATTCAGTTGTCCAGGCGGATGAATTAAGCAATGCCTGTGCTACTGCCTCTCCGGCTCACTATGCCGTGACCCCGCGCTTGGTGTTTTCTTAGCTTTGGGAGCGCAGGTCATATTTTTTGCTCCCGTAGCAGTGTCCAATTTCTCATTTTCGGAGCACCAGATGCTTTCTTTGCTCCCGTAGGCCTGGGAATCA